>NZ_CP119520.1:0-1240769 GCF_029223865.1 Telluria mixta | reverse complement strand
TAAGCGAGGTAGCGTTCGTACGCGGGCGGGATCTGCGCGAACACGCCGCGCAGCGTCTCGAACACGCCGTGCACCTGGTCGCGCGTGCCGGCAAGTTCCGCCGTCGTGATCACGCCCTGCGCATGGGCGGCCCACAGCAGGTCGATGTAGTCGGAGAAGCAGTAGCCGAAGTTCGGGTTCGCGTTCGGGTTCGAGTTCGACTGCAGCACCGGATCGCGCCGGAAGTAGCTCAGTTCCTCGTCGATGTAGAACGCCGAACCGCCCGCGGCCAGGTTGATGTAGGCCGCGACGTCGGCCAGGCCGTGCGTGCAGTCGTGCGGGCCCACGGCGAACAGCGCCTTCGGACCGATGTTCCACAGCGTGTCGCGCCGGCACAGGATGGTCGAGAACTCGCCGACGAAGTTGCGCATGCCGAGCGTCATGTCGCGCTGCATGTCGCGGCCCGTCATGCTGCCGGTGGCTTCGTACGGACGGCGCGTCTCGACGCGGCGGTTGGCGGCGTCGATCACCTGGCTGGCGGAGAACACGAGTTGTACGTCCGGCCGGTCCTGCAGCGCGGCGACCATGCGCTCGATGCAGAACGGATGCAGGATGTCGTCGTCGAACAGGGGCTTGATCAACTCGCCTTTGCCCGAATAAAACGCGGCCAGCACGTTCGCTTCGCGGATGGCGCTGTTGCGCTGGTAGATGACGCCGGGGAAGCGCGCGCAGATGTCGCGGATGGCTTCCGTTTTGCAGTTGTCGCTGACGACGATCTCGGTGTTCGGATACGTCTGGCCGATGGCCGAGCGCAGGCATTGCTCGAAGTGCTCGGCCTTGTACGACGGGATGACGATGCTGACTTTGGGGTAGTGCATGGGGATCTCCCGTCAGGTGGCTTGCGCCACGATCACGAATTGCCAGGCCTGGGCATCCTGCACGGCCAGTTCGCCGTCGGTGTTGCCCGCCTGGGCCAGCGCGCGGATGGCGGGCAGGAAGGCGTCGCGTCCCGGCTCGTCGCGTACCACCGGCGAGCCGCCGATGAAATTGAAACCGGCGGCGCGCAGCAGGTCCAGGATCGTCGCGCGCGTAAAGAGGTGCAGGTCGCCCGGCGCCACCGGCGTGTCGGCGCGGTAGTGCAGGTCGCCCAGCGCGAGGCGCGCGAACACGCTCCAGTGCTGGCTGTTGCGGATCGACAGGACCACCTTGCCGCCCGGCGCGATCTGGCGCCGCACCATGGCCAGCAGGGCGGCCGGGTCGCGCACCTGGGAGAGCACGTCGCCCAGCACCCAGCAGTCGGCGCCGGCCGTGTGTGCGCCGAGGCGCCAGTCGGCCGTTTCGACGTCGGCGTTGAACACGTAGTCGCAATGCGGGCGCGCCAGGTCGGCCAGCTTCGCGTCCTTCTCGATGCCGGTGTAGCGCACGATCGGGAAGCGGGCGCGGTAGGCCTTGGCGAACGTGCCGTCGCCGCAGCCGACGTCGACGACGCGCTGCGCATCTTCCGGCATGAAGTGCAGCAGGTAGGCATTGACTTCGCTGCCGGCCGACGGCAGGTCGTAGTGATAGCCGCCCGTGCGCTTGACGGTGCCCTGCCACGGATGCCTGATGAAGTGGATCGCGTCGGGCGAATGAAAATCGTCCTTGACCCAGTCCACGTGGCCGATCAGGTCATGGCGGCCGGCACGGTGGATGGCGAGCATGGTCGTGATCAGGGGCGCGCCGTGCTTGATCGGCAGGGGCCAGCGGCGCACGACGTCGATGTCGACGAGCATGCAGGCCGGGTGCAGGTACGCGACCTCGCCGTCGTCCGGACGGTCGTAGCCCTGCTCGTTGACCTGCTGGATGCCGCCCACGCCCCACATGCCGGGCTGGAGGTGCGAGTGCAGCGACTCGAGGAAGCCGGCGCGCTTGATCTCCACGTCCGAGTCGAGGAACAGCACCTGGCCGGACAGCGGCAGGTTCTCGATCGCCCACGTCATGCCGGGGCCGTGGTGGATGTTGTAGCCGAACGGGATGAATTCGACGTTCGGGAAGCGCGCCGTCACGGGCGCGATCTGTTCGGCGATCTCGGGACGCGAGCCGTCGATCACGTACACCTTGTTCGGATAGAACTGGCGGAACGTGCGCAGCAGGGCTTCGATCAGGTCCGGCGAGTTGTACGAGACCGTGACGACGGGGATGTTGGCGATGGCGTTGTCCATGTTTTCCGGTTGTTCCGGTGAGTCAGGCGGCGATGGCGCGCACCAGGTATTGATAGGGCAGGGCATCCTGCACGGCCAGCTCGGGATCGGCGCCGCTGGCAGCGGCCAGGGCGCGGATCGCGTCCAGCACGACTTGCGGCGGCTGCTGTGCGTTCACGGTCGTCATGGCGACGAGCGTGAAGCCGTTTTCGGCCAGCAGCGCCGCGAGCGACGCGCGCGTGAACAGGTGCAGGTTGCGCCGGTCCGGCATGTTGCCCGCGGCGCGCAGCGCCTGTCCGAGCCAGTGCTGGCCGTTGTTGACGCACGCGACCAGCTCCACGGGACCAAGTGCCTGGCGGCGCAGGCGCGCGAGGAACGCCCACGGGTCGCGCAGGCGTTCCAGCGTTTCCGGAAACAGCCAGCACTGGGCCGCGGCCAGTTGCTGCCAGTCGGCGTCCGTCAGTTGTTCGGCGTCGCGCTCGATGGCGGCGGTGCTCCATCCGGCGGGGGCACCGACGGCCGTGTAATGCGACAGCGGTGCGCGCGAGCGCCAGCCTTGCGCGAGTGTCGCGCCGCCCACTTCGACGATGCTGTGCATGCCGGGACGCAGCAGCGACAGCATGCTCTCCTGCTGCAGCGTCAGTTGCGCGGGCGGCGGTACTTCCTGCATGCGGGCGACCGTCGGCTCGTCGACCGGTTCGACGCCTGCCGGACGCCGGACGACGGTGGCCAGCAGGTCTTCGTAGTCGCGCACGAAGCGCGGCGTGTCGAACAGGGGGCTCGCGTCGCGGTTGGCCGCGAGGCGCGCGCGCAGCGCGTCCATGCGCGGGCGGTCGTTGCCGAGGGCGATGGCGAGCGCCTCGTAGTCTTCCAGCGCGTGCGTGACGAGTTCCGGCAGGCCCACCGCGCGCAGCAGGCTGCCCGCCATGCGCGAGCAGAAGGTCTGGCCGGCCCACGTCAGCACGGGGAGGCCGGCCCACAGGGCGTCGCTGGCGGTGGTGCCGCCGTTGAACGGGTTCGTGTCGAGGAACAGGTCGGCCAGGCGGAAGCGGGCCAGGTAATCGGCCGGCGCCACGCGTCCCGCGAACAGCAGGCGGCTGCCTTGCACGCCGCGCGCCTCGGCCTCGCGCACGAGGTTGGCGCGGGTGGCGTCGCTGTCGGCCACCATCCACAGCACGCTGTCCGGCACCTGCTTCAGGATGCGCATCCAGCTGTCGAACACTTCGGGCGTGATCTTGAAATTGCTGTTGAAGGAGCAGAACACGAACGCGCCGTCCGGCAGGCCGTTCGCCGCGCGCGTGGACGTGGGACCGATGGCACGGCGGCGGTCGTTGATCTGGAACGTGTGCGGCATGCGCAGCGGCCGTTCCGTGAAGTGCGGCTCCAGTGCGAAAGGGAACACGAAGTCGTCGGCCACCACGTAGTCGATGCCGGGCACCGCCGTCGGGCCGGGAAAGCCCAGCCACGTCAGTTGCACGGGGGCGGGACGCCAGCCGAGGATGTCGGCGCGCGCGCCCAAGGTGAGGCCGTGCAGGTCGACGAGGATGTCGATCTCGTGCGAGCGGATACAGCGCGCCGCTTCCTCGTCCGTCATGCGGTCGATGCGGATATAGTGGTCCATCGCGCCGACCACGCGGGCGCGCAGCGGCGAATTGTCTTCGCGGCTCCAGGAAAACGCGTAGACCTCGACGCGGGAACGGTCGTGCAGTTCGTACAGTTCGGCCGTCAGGATCGACACCGCATGCGAGCACAGGTCGGACGACAGATAGCCGATGCGGATGCGCTTGTGGGCATAGCCCCCGGCCGGCGCCAGTTGCTCGGGCGCCGCGTGCACCTTGCGCTCGACGAAGTTGAGCGACGCGGCCAGTTGCTCGGCCGGATCGGGCGACGCGCCCAGCATCGCGAGCGCCGACGTGTGGCGGCGCTGTTCTTCCACCGTGACGCCCGCAAAGGCCGCGTAGATGGGCCACACGCACAGCTTCTGGCGCAGGTGTACCCAGTGCGTGATGACCTTGGGCTGGTCCGGGTCGAGTTCCAGGCTGCGCGTGAGATAGTCCAGCGCTTCCGGCAGGCGCTTGCGGATTTCGCACAGGCGGCCCAGGTTGTTCAGGGCCTGCACGTGCAGTGCCGGCTTCGCGGCCAGGTCCGGGATGTCGGCGAGGATGCCCTGCCATGCGGCCAGCGCGTCGTCGGGCCGGTTCATGCGTTCGTACAGCGTGCCGAGATTCAGGCGCGCCTCGACGAAGCCGGGGGCGAGTTCGATCGCCTTCAGGTAATCGCGGGCGGCGCCCGCATCGTCCCCCACATTGCCGCGCGCGACGGCGAGGTTGAAGCAGGCGGCGTACGCGGCCGGGGAGGCCGTGTGCGCGATCCAGGATTCGTATAACCGGATGGCTTCCTGCTGCAACCCCAGCTCGACCAGCGTCTGCGCACCCTGGAACAGTTCACCGAGCGGCAGCACGCCACGTTCGGCCTGGCGGAACAAAGCATCGGTGTGCGCGGGAACATTCATCCTGGATAGGTCTCTCGAGTCTGCTGCGGGGAAGCGTAATCATACTCTGTCAGAGTGTCTCCAGCGAACGTTTGTGGCCTGTGAGCAACCAAATGGCGTCATCCTTTTGTACCCAAGTTTTCAATCAAGCATGAACATTTGCAAGGACTGAAACGGTTCTTGGCAAAGTGTCTGCACCGACGCGTTCAAACCTTGTCATATTTCCATGAGGATATATTTGCAAAGGATTAGCACACGCAATGATGTCCGTCTAGCAATTTTTGTATTTGTAGCGACTTGTAATTAAAAAACGACAATTTCTTGCGTTTCGGTATGGCTGTTTTCATAGGGAAATCCAAATTTTGTTCAATATCAAGAGATCAGCACAATAGTTAATTCGGATATTTTTTTTCGAATAAATATTGTTTTCTTGCTACATTGAAAAGTCGTGCTGTTGGTAAAAAAACACGTAGGTCCGATACCCATCGGTGCTTCCATTTCAAGGCGAGAGACATGACAACCAATCCGACTTCTTGCGTATCCCGTGCCCAACCCGGGCTGAACAAACTGGTCCTCGGCGTAGCCACCGCGCTCGCGCTGCTGGGCTCGGCAACCGCCACCGCTGCCGTGGTGAACTTCGAATCCCTGAGCCCCGACGGTATTTATGTCGACGGCGACACCGTCGGCGAGGCCGGCTACACCCTGCAGGCGGTCGACAACCACGGCGGCACGAGCGGCGTCGTCGGCCTGCTCCTCAACGGCATGGACCCGACCAGCTGCTGGCTGGGCGGCTGCCCGACCAACAACACGAGCCATTCCTACCTGGGCCTGAACGACGGCGGCGTCACCATCAAGAAGGACGACGGCGGCCGGTTCAGCCTGCGCAGCCTCGATTTCGGTTTCGTCGCCCCGTTCGGCGGCCTGGCGAACTTCTCGTACGGCCAGCTGCAACTGACCGGCACCCTCGCGAACGGCGGCACGGTTGGCTGGTCGCTCAACTTCCCGGGCACCGACAGCAACGGCGATCCCCTGTTCGACTCGGCCACGCTGCCGGCGGGCTTCGGCTACGCTGAGCTGACGGGCCTGACGATCCGCGCCTGCCTGTTCGACGGTAACGGCGGCTGCACCGTGGCGCCGGACATTTCCGATCCGTCGATCTACCAGGCCCAGTTCGCCATCGACAACCTCGCACTGGCCGAAGTGCCGGAGCCGGGCAGCCTCGCGCTGATCGGCCTGGGCATGGGCGCGTTCCTGGCGCGCCGCCGCAAGTCCGCCCCTTCGTCCAACACCATCTGAGCCGCCGAGGTACCGACCATGAAACTGCGTCCCATCACTTCGGCCGTCCTGTTCGCGCTGACCGTCGCGGCCGCCACCCACGCCTATGCCGACGGCGAAGTCCGCCGCTCCTACATCGTCCAGTTGGCCGACAAGCCGGTCGCCACCTATGACGGCGGCGTCAGCGGCCTCACGGCCACCAAGCCGGCCGCCGGGCAGCGCCTGAACGTCGACGCGACCAGCGTCCAGAACTACATCACCTACCTGGAGACCAAGCAGTCCGACGTCCTGTCGACCGTCAACAAGGCCCAGGTCACCAACGAATACAAGGTTGTCTTCAACGGCTTCTCGGCCCTGCTGACCGACGCCGAGGTCCGCGCGCTGAAGAAGAATCCGGGCGTCGCCAGCATCTCGGCCGACAATATCCTGCAGCTCGACACGAGCTACACCCCGACGTTCCTCGGCCTCGATAAACCGGGCGGCCTGTGGGACCAGCTCGGCGGCCAGGACAAGGCCGGCGAAGGCATCATCATCGGTATCGTCGACGGCGGCATCTGGCCGGAGCATGACAGCTTCGCCGACCGCGTCGACGAGAACGGCAATCCGAGCCGCGACGGCTCCAAGCTCGCCTACACGGCGCCGCCGGCGTCCTGGAAAGGCATCTGCCAGGTCGGTGAAGGTTTCGCGGTCACCGATTGCAACAACAAGCTGATCGGTGCGCGCTACTTCAAGCAGCCGACGCAGACCTTGCACTGGACCGAATTTTTGTCGGCGCGCGACTCGGTCGCCGGCGCGGAAGGCCACGGCGGCCACGGCGACCACACGGCCAGCACGGCCGGCGGCAATGCGCACGTGACGGCCACGACCAACGGGCTCTCGCTCGGCAAGATCACCGGCATGGCGCCGCGCGCCCGCATCGCCGCCTATAAAGTCTGCTGGACCGACGGCGGCACCGGCCTGAACGGCTGCGCCACGTCGAACAGCGTGGCCGCGATCGAACAGGCCGTGAAGGATGGCGTGAACGTCATCAACTTCTCGATCGGCCCGAACGCTGGCGGCGGCGCGTTCAACGAACCGACCGAAGTCGCCTTCCTCGGCGCGGCCGCGGCCGGCGTGTTCGTGGCGGCATCGGCCGGCAACTCCGGCCCGGCGACGGCACCGGTCGCCCACATCAGCCCGTGGCTGACCACGGTCGGCAACTCGACGCACAACCGCACCTATGCGGGCGACGTCGCGCTGGGCAACGGCGTGACCGTCACCGGCGCGTCCGGCAATGCGAATACGCCGTCGTCGCCGCTCATCCTGGCCAAGGATGCCGGCCTGGCGGGCGTCGATCCGGCTGACCCGAGCCTGAACCTGTGCTTCGGCCCGGCCGACGGTCCGACCACGTACCTCGATCCGGCAAAGGTGACGGGCAAGATCCTCGTCTGCGACCGCGGCAGCAACGTGCTCGTCAACAAGAGCGCGAACGGCAAGACGGCCGGCGCCGTGGGCGTCATCATCGCCAACACGCCGACCAGCGCGCAGACCACGCTGAACCAGGCGCACAGCATCTCGACCGTCCACATCTCGAGCACGGACGGCGCGACGCTCAAGGCCTACTATGCCTCGACGCCGGGCGCCACCGCCGCGCTGAACAACCTGCGCGGCATCGTCGATCCGAAGATCGTCGCACCGCAGATGAACAGCAGTTCGTCGCGCGGCCCGAACGTGGCCAACGCCAACATCATGAAGCCGGACGTCACCGCGCCGGGCACGGACATCCTGGCGGCCGTCAGCGCCGACCTGACCAAGGCCCAGCGCAACGCGGTCGCCGCCGGCGCACCCGCACCGTCGAAGGACTTCGCGTTCTACACCGGCACCTCGATGGCGTCGCCGCACGTGGCCGGCATCGCCGCGCTGCTGAAACAGCGCCATCCGGACTGGACGCCGGCGATGATCAAGTCGGCCCTGATGACGACCGCGTATGACACCTTCAACGACGGCCAGAACGGCGCGGTGTCCTGGGACAGCTCGGCGCGTACGACCGGCACGCTGCCGTGGGGCCAGGGCGCCGGCCACGTGGCGCCGTCCACCGCCGTCGATCCGGGCCTCGTGTACGACCTGGCGACGATCGACTACGCGCGCTTCCTGTGCGGCCTCGGCATCACCAACGTGTTCAGCCCGGGCACCTGCGCGGCCGTCGGCACGATCCAGCCGTACAACCTGAACCTGCCGTCGCTGACGGCCGCCAACGTGCTGGGCATCCAGACGCTGACCCGCACCGTGAAGAACGTGGGCGGCAGCGCGGCGACGTACAACGTCAACGCGACGCTGCCGGGCTACACGGTCGACGTGCAGCCGGCCACGCTGAACCTGGCACCGGGCGCGAGCGCCACGTACACCGTCAAGCTGACCCGCACCAGCGCGCCGATGAACACATGGGTGTACGGCAAGCTGACCTGGAGCGACGGCACGCACACGGTGCGCAGCCCGCTGACGGCGCGCGCCTCCACGATCGCCGTACCGGCCACGGTGCAGAGCGAAGCGACGTCCGGCACCAAGGTCGTCACCATCGGTACCGGCTACGCCGGCTCGCTGTCCCTCGCCAAGGCCGGCCTGATCCCGGCCACCGAGTTCAGCTCGACGGTGGTCACCGCGACGAACACGGCCAACAGCGTGTGCACGGGCGGCGGCGGTACGGGCGTGAACGTCCACACCGTCACCATCCCGGCCGGCACGACCACGGCCCGCTTCGCGCTGTACGACAGCGACACGGTCGGCACCGGCAACGGCCTGTCCGACCTGGACCTGGTGGTGGCACGCGGCACGACCGTCGTCGGCACCAGCGGCGGCCAGACGTCCAACGAGATGGTCACGCTGACCAATCCGCCGGCAGGCGAGTACAAGGTGTGCGTCGTCGGCTATGACCCGGTGGGCGGCAGCGCGACGTACAAGCTGTCGAGCTGGGTGCTGAGCCCGACCGTGACCGGCGGCAACTTCAAGGCCGTCGCACCGAGCCAGGTCGCCCTGGGCGGCACGGCGTCGGTGGCACTGTCGTGGTCCGGTCTCGCGACCGGGAAGCGTCACCTGGGTTCGGTCGCCTACGTGACCGGCGGTTCCACGGTCGGCACGACGATCGTCGAAGTCGACACGACGGATCCGATCCCGCTGTTCCAGAACGCCGGCAACAAGCAGGCGAAGGTCGAGTAATCGTCCTGGCAGGGGTCGCCACGAGCGGCCCTCAATGACAAAGGCCGCGGTGCATGCCGCGGCCTTTGTCGTTTGTGATGAAGTATCAGCGGGCCACAGGGGCCATCCCGCCGGGACCGTTGTTCGTGGCGCGCAGCACGCACTGGCCGGCGGCGCACGTCGCACCCGGATCGGGGACGACGGAGCAGGTCGACATCATGCCCTTCTTGGTGTCCTCGGCCTGGCGCGCGGCCGCGTGCTCGGCCACGAGCGCGCGCAGGCGCGTGCCGTCGTCGTTCCTGCTGGACCATGCGAGGTAGCGCTCGGGGCCGCCGCACGCCTTGTGGCCGACGCCGATCGTGTGGCACTGGTCGTCCGAATCGCAGGCGAGGTTGCCGCGCGCGGCCTCGATGCGGGCCAGCAGGGGCGCGCTGCCCGTGGCGGTGGAAGGTGCCTGCGGCGCATCGCTGCGGCAGGCGCTGCTCGCCAGCAGCAGGGTCAGGCCGGCCAGGCGGGCGAGGGTGCGAGGTAGGGTGTGCGGGTTCATGGACCCATGATCGCGTGCATGGCCGCGCTTGGCAAGGGGCGCACGCGCCGTCACGGCACCGTCACATTCAAGCGCTACATTGCCCTCATCGATATGCACGGCAAGGCGAGCGCGATGGGTGGGCGTTGGTTGGAGGGCGAAGGCAAGTCGGGCAAGCGCATCCTCGTGCTGAGCGTGCCGGCCGGTGCCGGCCATACGCGCGCGGCCGAGGCGATCCGCGCCGCCGCATCCGCCGTGCCCGGCATCGGCGAGGTGATCCACCTGGACGCGACTGCCTACGCGACGCCGCGCCTGCGCCAGGTCTACGCCGACCTCTACATCATGCTCGTGCAACGCGCGCCCGCCGTGTGGAGCTGGCTCTATCACACCACCAACACCGCCGCGCCGGACGGCTGGGCGCACCGGCTGCGGCGCCGCATCGAACGCCGCGACTGCGCGCCGCTGCTGGCGAAAATCGCCGGGCTGCGCCCGGATGCCATCGTCTGCACGCATTTCCTGCCGGCCGAGATCCTGTCGCGCGAGGTTGCCGCCGGCGCCTTGCGGTGTCCGGTATGGGTGCAGGTGACCGACTTCGACCTGCACCGCATGTGGGTGCACCGGCACATGGCCGGCTATTTCGCGGGCAATGACGAGGTGGCGTTCCTGATGGAAAAGCACGGCATCGGGCGCGACGGCATCCACGTCACCGGCATCCCGGTCATGCCGGCCTTTACGGGCCGGCCGGACCGCACAGCGTGTGCGCGCGAGCTCGGCATCGATCCCGACCGGATGACGTTCCTGCTGATGGGCGGCGGCGCGGGGCTGGGCGGCCTGTCCACGCTGGCGCAGCGCCTGCTGGCGATTCCCGGTCAGTTCCAGTTGATCGCGCTGGCGGGCCGCAACGTGGCCGAACTGGCGGCGCTGCGGCGGCTGGCGGCCGCGTATCCGGGCCGGCTCGTGCCGCAGGGTTTTACGGACAACGTCGAGCGCCTGATGGCCTGCGCCGACGTGGCCATCACGAAGCCGGGCGGGGCGACGACGGCGGAGTGTCTCGCACTGGGCCTGCCCATGATCGTGAACGCGTCGATCCCCGGCCAAGAAGAGAGAAACGCCAATTTTTTGCTCGAACATGGCGCCGCGATGAAGGCGTTCGATGCGCCGTCGCTGGAATACCGCGTGCGCTACCTGATGGCGCATCCGGCCGAACTCGCCACCATGCGTACCCGCGCCCTCGCGCTGGGCCGTCCCCATGCCGCGGCCGCCGTGCTGGCCGCCATCCTGAAGCAGACCGAACCCATCGATGCCTTTGTTTGAACTCTCCCATGCCGGCCAGTTCGTTGCGACCCTGGCCGCCGTCGTCGTTGCCGCTTACTTTTTTGCCCGCGTCGAAGTCGAGATCGAAGGCGACGCCGGCTGGGCCGCGAACCTGCCCACCTGGCGCATCGAAGCGCATCCGCTGCTCGACATCTTCTGGGGCGGCCGCGCGCTGACGGGCTACCACGCGTGGATGTTTTCCTTCATCGGCGTCATGTTTCACATTCCGATGGCCTTCATGGGGCTCTGGTCGCCGCAGCTCGAAGCGCGCGCGCTCGGCGCCGTGATGCTGTTCTGGATCGTCGAGGACTGGCTGTGGTTCGTCGTCAATCCCGCCTTCGGCTGGCGCCGTTTTAAACGCGAACTGGTCCCGTGGCACAAGCGCTGGTTTGCGGGCGCGCCTGTCGATTACTGGATGTTCGGCGCCGTCAGCGCGCTGCTGTTCTGGTACGCGTACTGACCCGGCCGCCACGACGGTTGCCCAGGTCGAGCGCGTGGCGGATGCGCTGGCACAGTTCGCCGGACGTGCGCGAGATCAGTTCGTGCGGGATCTCGAATTTCTCCGTCAGCCGGTCGTAGTCCTCGAAGCCGTACGACACCATGAACGGATGCATGCCGGTGCCGATGGCGGCAGCGAAATCCTTGTGCTCGTCGCCGCACACGTAGGCGCGCGCGGGATTGATGCCGAACTGTTCGCGGATGGCGCGGAACTGGCTCGTCTTCTTTTCCGAGAGCGGAATGTGGACGAGGAAGTCGAGCGCGTTGATGTCGATGTCGTGGCGCTGGAACAGCTGGCGCAGCGTCTCCAGGGGTTCGTTCGTGATGTTGCGCGTGACCATGCCGACGACGACGTCCGGCGCGGCGACCAGTTCCCGCACGAGGTCGGGAATGCCGTCGTACATGGCCGCTTCCTGGCGGTAGACTTCCGTGAGGCTGTCGACGAGCCTGGTCCGGCTGTTCTTGCGTAGGTTCTTCTTGATGATCGAGGGGAATTCCTTCAGGCCGCCGAGATACTTGAACAGGTTGTGGCGCTTCTGGAACCGCGCTTCGTCGCCGATGTCCAGCCCGTGCCGCGAAAAGGCCGCTTCGATGGCGGAAAAGGCGTCGATGGTGGTGCCGTCCGCGTCGAGGATCAGCAGGCGTTTCCTGGATTTGTACATGTGCGTCGTGGCCGGATTCCGTTGCCTCATCATACGCACGGGCACGTTACGGGCGTATGACTTCAGCGCCGGAACAGGACGAACGAGAGAGACGCGATCGCAACGCGCAACCCTGCCATTGCAGCAGAACGCCCGCGCACTGGCCTGATTCCGCTTAATCGACGCTGGCGTGCGGGGCGGGCGTGTCAGGTGTGCTGAAATGGCGCGTCGATATCGCGAAAGGAGACAGGCATGACAAACGAATTCAAGCCGGGCGACAAGGTCGAGTGGCACTCGTCGCAGGGAACCGTGCGTGGCACGGTCAAGAAAAAATTGACGGCGCACACGGCGATCAAGCAGCACGAGGTCGCCGCGTCGCCCGAGCATCCGGAATACCTTGTCGTCAGCGACAAGACGGGGGCGGAAGCGGCGCACAAGGGGAGTGCACTGAAGAAGGTCGGGTAACGGGTTATGCAATCGCGGGGAAAGATTGCACATTGCATAAAAGTTATTTTTGTTTCAAGGTTTTGTCACAACAGCCATTCGATCTTGCTTTTCGGAATAGTGACAATCTGAAATAATCGTTGCGATAACTCCAAGTGCGATATGCGCACGACATACCTCCCTACGCGATCCGTTTTCATCCTTCTTTTGCAAACATGGCCACTCTTAACGGTACCTCTTCGAATGACACCCTGACCGGAGGCACCGGTCCCGACACTGCGGTGATCGCCACCGCGACACCGATGACCATGTTCAGCCTGGACGGCACCGGACGCTGGATCGTGACCAGCACCCAGGGCGTCGATACGCTGGCCAGCATCGAAACCGTCAACTTCCTCGACTCGACGATCGGTCTCGGGATCGGCGGGATCCAGACCCTGAATGCGGCGGGCACCGGTACGCAAAAGTCGCCCGTCGTCGCCACGCTCGCCAACGGCGATTACGTGGTCAGCTGGGATTTCGCCAGCTACGACGGCATCATGGTGCAGCGTTTCAGCGCGGCCGGCGAAAGCCTGGGCGCGCCGTACACGATCGGCACACTGGGATCGGGCTATCCGGGCGTGTCGGCCGTCGGCGCCCTTGCAGGCGGCGGCTTCGTGGTGGCGTTTACACTGGAGTACAACCAGGGCGGCCTGTATGCGCAACGCTTCGATGCGTCCGGCGCGCCCGTCGGCGCACAGATCACGGTGTATCCCGCCGAGAATTACGGCTTCTTCTATTCGCCGACCGTGACCGCGCTGCCGAACGGCGGCTTCATGATCGGCTACGACCGCGACGCGGTCAACAACGTGGGCGCCGTTCCGCAACTCGTCACGTACGACGCGTCCGGCAACCGGACCGGGTCGCTTGCTCCCACCGCCCGCAGCGACGATACGTCGAACGTGAACATGGACGTCGCCGCGCTGGCCAAGGGCGGTTTTGTCGCCACGTACCTGGGCAGCGGCGACGCGTTGTACACGCAGGGCTTGTATGCCCAACGGTTCAACAGCGATGGCACGAAGAACGGCGCGGAGATCGAACTGGTCGCGCTGGGGAGCAATGGCGCCCAGGATCCTGCCGTCGCAGCCCTGGCCGACGGCGGTTTTGCCGTGACCTGGACGCAGGGCGGCGTGTACACGCAGCGTTTCGATGCCTCGGGTGTCGCGGCCGGCACCGCCGTCAAGCTCGGCGGCAATGACTACAACAACATCGGTTCGAGTCCGGTCATTACCAGCCTGAGCGACGGCGGCTATCTCGTCGCCTGGCAGACGGGCTATTACAGCACCGGTGCCGCCCACGCCCAGCGCTTCGACGCGAAAGGCGTCATGGTCGGCAGCGACATCGTCCTGCCCGTCACCGCGACGGGTAACGGCCAGCTCGACATCGCGGCGCAGGCGGGCGGCGGGTTCGTCGTCACCTGGACCGGGACCGACAACCACATCCACACGGCGCGTTACGATGCGGCGGGCTTGCCGGTCCTGTATTCCATGACCGGCGACGCCGGGCCGAACACGATCTACTTCGCCGGCACGCAAGCGGTGCGGCTTACCGGCGGCGGCGGCGACGATGCCCTGACCGGCGGCGCCGGCGCCGACATCCTCGACGGCGGCAGCGGTGCCGATACGCTGGCCGGGGGCTCCGGCAACGACATCTACCTTGCCGACGTCCTCGATACGATCAGCGAAGCGGCCAATGAAGGTATCGACACCGTCCGGATCGGCGCCAGCTATACCCTCGACCGCAACATCGAGAATGCCCTGCTGACGGGCTCGGGCAGCTATAACCTGAGCGGCAATTCGCTCGGCAACCTCCTGACCGGCAACACGGGAAGCAATGTCCTGAACGGCGGCGCGGGGGCCGACACGATGGCCGGCGGTGCCGGCGACGACACGTACGTCGTCGATTCCGGAAGCGACGTCGTGACCGAAGCCGAGGGCGCCGGTACCGACACGGTCAGCAGCACCGTGAGCCTTACGCTGGCCGCCAATGTCGAGAACCTGAAGCTGGCGGGAAGCCAGTCGATCAATGGTACCGGTAATGCGCTGGACAACCAGATTACCGGCAATTCCGGTGCGAATATGCTCGACGGCGGCGCCGGCGCCGACGTCCTGACCGGCGGTGCCGGTGACGATACGTATATCGTCGACGCCAAGGACCGTATCGTCGAACTGGCGGACGGCGGCAAGGACCTGGTATATGCCGGCTTCAGCTACACGCTGGGTGCCAACCTGGAAAACCTGACGCTGTCGGGCACTGCAGGTTATTCCGCCACGGGCAATGAACTGAACAATGTCCTCACCGGGAACAGCGGCAACAACGCGCTGGACGGCAAGGCGGGCGCCGACACCATGAACGGCGGCCAGGGCAACGACACCTATTACGTCGACAATGCGGGCGACGTGACCTACGATGGCGGCGGCGGTACGGACGCCGCGTTCACCACGGTCAGCCATACGATCGGCTCCGGCATCGAAAACCTGACCCTGATGGGGATCGATTCGATCAACGGCACCGGCAACGAGGGCAACAACCGGATCACCGGCAATGTCGGCGACAACATCCTGATCGGCGGCCTGGGTACCGACACCCTGGTCGGCGGCGACGGCAACGATACGCTGCATGCGAACAATGGCGTACAGGCCGTAGGCTACTACTACGGCAACAACGACGACCAGCTGTACGGCGGCACCGGCAACGATGTGTATTACGTGAACGGGGACGCCGCGGACGTCATCGAACTGGCCGGACAGGGCAACGACACGGTCTACGCCGGCGTGCAGACCAACTACACGCTGGCGGCCAACCTGGAGAGCCTGGTGCTGGTCGCCGATCCGACCCAGGGTGCCAATATCGACGTCGGCGGGATCGGCAATGGCCTCAACAACAGCATCACAGGCACGGCAGGCGACAACGTGCTCGACGGCGCCGCCGGTGCCGATACGCTGATCGGCCTGGGGGGCGACGATACCTACATCGTCGACAATGCGGGCGACAAGGTGGTCGAAGCGGCGGGGGCGGCATCGACGAGGTGGTGGTCTCCAACAACAGCTACACGCTGGGCGCCGACGTCGAGAACCTCACGCTCACCGGGGCCGTCGGCTACACCGGCACCGGGAACGCGCTCGACAACCAAATCACCGGCAACCGGGGCTCGAACAACCTGGCCGGGCTGGCCGGCAACGACATTCTCGTCAGCGGGGGCGGCAACGATACGCTCGATGGCGGCGACGGCAACGACCTGCTGTTCGGCGGGACCGGCAACGAACGCCTGCTCGGCGGCGCCGGCGACGACGGCATTCATTCCGGCGGCGGCACCGACACGATCGATGGCGGACTCGGCACCGATACCGTGTATTACGACCACAATGACGGGGTGACGATCAACCTCGCCGTGACGACGGCGCAGGCCACGGGCGGTGCCGGCAGCCAGGCGCTGGCCGGCATCGAGAACGTGTCCGGTTCGATGGACGGTGCCGACGTCCTGACGGGCAACAGCGGCGCGAACACCCTGCTGGGCAACGGCGGCAACGATCGCCTGGATGGCGGCGCCGGCAACGATGTCGTCGCCGGCGGCGACGACAGCGACGTGCTGAAGGGGGGGCTGGACGACGACCAGCTCGACGGCGGCGCCGACAACGATCTCCTGGAAGGCGGGGCCGGCAACGACGTGCTGGTGGGCGGCAGCGGTGTCGATACGGCCGACTATTATTCGTCCAGCACGGGCATTTCGGTCAATCTGGCGTTGCAGGTCGCACAGAACACCGGGGGCGGCGGCATCGATACCCTGAAAGGCATCGAGAACATCCTCGGCTCGAACAGCAACGACAGCCTGACCGGCGACGCCCTCGACAACATCCTGCGCGGCTATGGCGGGAGCGACAACCTGAACGGGGGCGCCGGCAACAACCTGCTCGATGGCCGCGACGGCAACGACACGTTCGTCGCCCATCTCGGCAACGACACCATCGAAGGCGGCACGGGGACCGATACGGTCGACTATGCCGGCGCGCTGTCGGGGGTGACAGTCATGCTGTCGACCGGCACGCGCGACAACGCCGGCGGCCTGGGCTACCCGACCGAGTTCGACGCCGCGCCCGGTTACACGCCGGGGGCGACCAGCATTGCCGGCCAGGCCAACGGCGGTGGGGGCAACGACAAGCTGTTCGACGTCGAGAACGTGAAGGGCTCGGCGTTCAATGACTTGTTGATCGGCAGCGCCGGTGCCAACGTACTGACGGGGAACCTGGGGGCGGACCGCATGATCGGCGACGACGGCAACGACACGTATTACGTCGACAATGCGGGCGACGTCGTCACCGAGTCGAATGCGAGTGCGGCAGGTGGTGCCGATACGGTGTACGCCTCCGTGTCGTACACGCTGTCTGCCAATGTGGAGACACTGCGCATCAACGCGGCCACCGCCATCAATGGCACCGGCAATACGCTTGGCAACCTGATCGTCGGCGGCGCGGGCAACAACGTGCTGAACGGGATGACGGGCAACGACACGCTGACCGGCGGTGCCGGCCAGGACAGTTTCGCGTTCAGCACTGCGCTCAACGCCACGACCAACGTGGACACGATCACCGATTTCGTCGTGGCGGACGACACGATCTCCCTGGAGAACGCGATCTTCACGAAGCTGACGACCACCGGCACGCTGAACGTGGCGTATTTCAAGATCATCGGCTCGGCGGCACTGGATTCGAACGACTACATCCTGTACGACAAGGCGACGGGTGCGCTCAGCTACGACGCGGACGGCTCGGGCGCCGGCCTGGCCGTCAGGATCGCCGTGCTCGGCACGAACCTGGCCCTGACCAACGCGGACTTCGTCGTGACCTGAGCCGCGGCGGCTTACACGACGTAGAAATCGGCCGCCGTGATCGCCGGGTGGCCGGTCAGCGTCGCGAACTGGACCGCCGCGCCGGCGCCGTTGCCGTCGGCATCGTAGAACAGGGCGCCGGAATCGCTGTCGTAGACGATGTAGTCGTTGCTGTCGACCGCCGCGCCGGCCGTGTTCGCGACGAAGTTGGCGGCGGCCAGCGTGACGTTCCCCGTCGTCAGCTTGGTGAAGATGGCGTTTTCCAGGCGGATGGTGTCGTCGACCGCCGAGAAATCCGTGATCGTGTCGATGTTCTTCGCCAGCGCGGTATTGAACAGGAAGATGTCCTTGCCGGCGCCGCCGGTCAGCGTGTCGTTGCCGGTCAGGCCGTTCAGGACGTTGGCGCCGGCGTTGCCGACGATGAGATTGTTCAGCGTGTTGCCGGTGCCGTTGATGCTGGTGGTCGAATTCAGGCGCAGGTTCTCGACGTTCGCGTTCAGGACATGGCTGATGCCCGCATACACGGTATCGATGCCGCCGTTGGCCACGCCGGTGCCGAGTTCGGTGATCATGTCGAACTGGTCGTCCACGTAATACGTGTCGTTGCCGTCGCCGCCGACCATGATGTCCATGCCGGTGCCGCCGTTGAGCACGTCGTCGCCATAGCCGCCGATCAGCATGTTCATGCCGGCATCGCCCGTGAGCTTGTCGTTGAAGGCGGAACCGATGACGCTCTCGATATTGGTGATGGTGTCGACGCCCGCGGCGCCGGACGATTTGCCGGTCGCCAGGTTGACGTCCACGGCGCCGGTGGCGGTGCCGTACTCGATCGTGTCCATCGTGCCGCCGCCGCCGTCGATCGTGTCGTCGCCCAGGCCGCCGGAAAAGAACTCGTCCGCGTTGGACCCGGTCAGTACGTCGCCGAAGCGCGAGCCCACCACGCGCTCGATCGAGGTCAGCACGTCGCTGCCGCTGCCGCCCGTCACGATGCCGGTGGCGAGATTGACCTTGACCGCCGCCGTGGCGTCGGTGTACAGCGCGCTGTCGAAGCCGGCGCCGCCGTTGATCTTGTCGTTGCCGGCGTAACCCTGGAACTGGTTGTCGCCCGCGTTGCCCGTCAGCGTGTCGGTGAACGCGGTGCCTTCGACGTCTTCGATGTTCAGCAGCTTCGACGTGCCGCTCGTCGTGATCGCCTGGCCGGTGGCCAGGTTGACGGTGACGGCCTCGGCGAAACCCTTGAAGCTCAGCAGGTCCATGCCCTTGCCGCCGTCGAGCGTGTCGCTGCCCTTCGAGCCCATCAGGGTGTCGTCCCAGTCGGAACCGCGGACCGTGTCGTTGCCGCGCAGGACATATTGTTCGTAGGCGTAGCCCGACGTCGCCGCGCCCAGGAGCTTGGTCCGCTCCGTGACGGCCACGTCCAGCCCCGTGTACACGACCATCGGCTCGCCGCGCGAGGAGAACAGCGACGTCGCCGTGATCTTCCCGGCCGTGACGGTATTGCCGCTGTAGGTGAAGCCGGTACCGTCATGGCTTTGCCTTGCAATGAAGTTGTCGTCCAGGAGATCGAATTTCGTGGACGTCTTCGTGCCAAACGCCGCGACCGACCACACCGTGTCGTAACCGCCCCGTGTACCCGTGAAGTAGACAATGTTCGCCATACGCTGTTCTCGCAATCTTGTTAATGGTTGTATCGCCGAAGGCGACGAGATGCGTCATTACCTCACGAAGTTCTTTGTGGAACTACCCCCTCAAGAGTGGGTTGTTGGCTGGAAAGATAAAATCAGTAGGTCAGCAGGAGCAGCGACACCGCCTGCCGCGGCAACTGCATCCTGACCGTGGCCGTGCCGTCCGTCGTTTGCAGCGTCGACGCGGGGCCGAGTTCCGCGAGTTCGCTCGCCTTCTGCAGCTCGGCCACCTGGGCCGGCGTCGGGTGCGCGGGCGAGCCCATGCGCTTCCACGCGGCGTACGAGTTGCTGTGGTCCTGGTCGATGCGGTAGTGGCGCATCTGCACCTGTCTTGCCGGGATGCCGGCGATCGAGAGTTCGACCGGCGAGCCGGCGTCGATGATGTCGTCGTCGTGGTAATTCCAGACCAGGACGGCGACGCTGTGCGCATCCTTCGCCGCCAGCGCATCGATGTCGGTGCGCGCGCCGCGCACGCCGGCGGCCTGGATGCCGGCCGCGTCGTAGGCCCGGTCGCCCGTCACCGCCACGCGCTCGCCGCGCATCTTGCCGAGCATGCGGAACACGTTCAGCACGGGCTTGTTGACGCCATTGGTCGCCAGGTCGCGGAAACCCGCGAACCACGGCTGGTCTTCGAACTCGAACGACCAGTTCACCGCGCCGATCAGGTTCACGCCGCGCCGCGCGGCCAGGTCGTACTCGCGCGCGATCGAGGCCGCCGTGTAGCTGGCGTACAGCGTGCCGTTGCGGTAGGCGTTTTCCGGGTTGGTCTGCATGCCGCAGGCGGCGCAGCCTTCCGGGTCGGATTCGCCGATGATGACGGGGACGTTTTTCAGTTCCGGGTATTTCTCGACGAGCGCGAAGCCTTCGTCGAGGTGGCGGAAGTGCGCGTCCATGCCCATGCGCACGATGCCATTGACGACCTTCGGCGCGCCCTTGGCGTGGAAGGCGACGAAGTCCAGCGGCGTGCCGGTCTTGCCGGTCGCGTAGTTGGTCTCGTGCAGGCAGTGCTGCAGGAAGTCGTCCATGAACCGGCCCGCGACGGCCGTGTGCGGCCCGCCGATGCGCGCCGTGGGCAGTGCGCGTTTCACGGCATCCGCGGCGTAGTCGTACATCTTGAAGTACTCGCGCTTCGTGTCCGGCGCGATCAGGTAGAAGCCGTCCGGCTCGTTCCACACTTCCCAGTACCAGCTTTCGACTTCCTTCTGCCCGTATCGCGCCACGCTGTGCTTCACCCACTGGTAGACGAGCTCCGACCACTTGGCGTAGTCCTTCGGCGGCGTGGCCCAGCCGGTCATGATCTCCTGGTAGGGCGTGCCCGGCTTCCAGTGGTGGCGGTACGGCTGCGGGCGCTGCGACAGCGCTTCCGGCATGAAGCCGATCTGCGCCAGCGGTTTCATGCCGCGTTCGATGTACGTGTCGAAGATGCCGTCGATGATGGTCCAGTCGTAGACCGGCTTGCCGTCCTTGTCCTCGCTGTACATGTTCGTCGAGCCCCACTTGAGCGCGTAGCTGCCGTCGCCCGACGTCATGAGGTTGTGCGCGCGCACGTACACGGGGACGGGGCTCAGCGCGGCGATGTCGCTCAGCAGCTTTTTACCGTTGGGCGCCGTCGTGTAATTCGGTTCGTCGTAGCCGAACCAGGCCCAGATGGGCGTCATGGGCCCCTTGGCCCGCGTGGCGTCGACGGTGAGCCTGACTTGCTCCGGTGTGGAAGGTTCGGCGGCGTGCAGCGGCGCGCAGGCCGCGAGGAGGAGGGCGGCGAGGTGTCTCTTCATTGTTGTTCTCGTAGATCGGTCCGATGGCATGATGCTAGGCCGATCCACGAGGGCCGTCCAATGACGGTTTTTCCGGTGTCGATACCGGATCGGATATCGCCCGCTCAGCTCTTGCGCACGAATTCCGACTTCAGGCTCATCGCGCCGAAGCCGTCGATCTTGCAGTCGATGTCGTGGTCGCCGTCGACGAGGCGGATGTTCTTGACCTTGGTCCCCTGCTTGACGACGCCGCCGCCGCCCTTCAGTTTCAGGTCCTTGATGACGGTGACGGTGTCGCCGTCCTGCAGCACGTTGCCGCCCGCATCGCGCCACACGCGGGCCGTCTCTTCAGCAGACGCTTCGGCCTTGACGGGCCATTCGTGAGCGCATTCCGGGCAGACGTAGTTGCCCGACCCGTCTTCGTAGGTCAGCGTGGAGCTGCAGGCGGGGCAGGGCGGGAAGGTCGTCATGACAGTGTGTTTGAGCCGGAGGCATGGATCATAACGGTTGGATGGCAGGCTGCCAAGTGCCTGGCGTACGTCGTTTCCGGACGTGCCATGCCGCTCGATCTTGCGTCGCGACGAGTCCGGCAAGGGGCTTGCTGTCTCCAGCACTTCGATTCGTGCACGGGCCACCTCGGGTTCGCTTGAACCCGGGGGGCGCGTGCCTATACTTCGATGCAGGTACCAATCAATCAGGCGCAACCAGGAGCGCATCATGGCACGCAAATATATCGATTGCCGCGAAATCCCCAGTACGACCCATTGCAGCGTGACGATCGCGGCCGACAGCGAACAGGAGTTGCTGGATGTGGCAATCCAGCACGCCGTGGCACAGCACGGTCACCAGGACACCCCGGCGCTCCGCGACCAGCTGAAGCAGGCGATGCGCGAAGGCGCACCGCCTGCCTAGGAAAGCCGCTTTCAAAACTGCTCCGCCGTCACCGGCCGCCCGAACAGGTAACCCTGGAACGCACGGCATCCGTGCATGGCGAGAAAGTCGCGCTGGTTCGCCGTTTCCACGCCTTCCGCGATCACATCCAGTCCCAACGTGTGGCCCAGCCCGAGGATCGTGCGCGCGATCGCGGCGTCATTCGGGTCGGTGAGCACGTCGCGCACGAACGACTGGTCGATTTTGAGCTGGTCGAGCGGCAGGCGCTTCAGGTAAGCGAGCGAGGAATAGCCGGTGCCGAAGTCGTCGAGCGCGAACCCGATCCCTTTTTCCTTGAGCGCGTGCATGGTGTCGATCGTGTTCTCGATGTTCGCCACCAGCAGGCTTTCGGTCAGCTCGAGCTTGATCCGCCGCGGGTCCGCGCCGGTGCGCTCGATGACGTGCAGTACCTGGTCGACGAACGCCGGCTGGCGGAACTGGCGCGCGCTCACATTGACCGCCATCGTCAGGTGCGCTGTTTCCGGGCGGCTGTCCCAGGACACGAGCTGACGGCATGCGGCTTCCAGCACCCACGCGCCCAGCTGCAAGATCAGCCCGGTCTCTTCGGCAAGCGGAATGAACACGGACGGCGACACCTGCTGGCTGCTCGGCCGCTGCCAGCGCAGCAGCGCCTCGGCCCCCACTGTGTGGCCGCTGTTGTCGGTCTGGCGCTGGTAGTTCAAGGTAAATCCATGGGATTGCAAGCTGCGGCGCAGGTCGGCTTCCATCTCGACGCGTGCGTTGATCACCGTCTGCATCCGCAGGTCGAAGAACCGGATCGTGTTCCGGCCGGCCGCCTTGGCCTGGTACATCGCGAGGTCTGCGCGCTTGAGCAGTTCGTCGATGTCCTTCATGTCCTTGTCGAACAGGGCCACGCCGATGCTCGGGCTCGTGTGGTGCAGATGCTCATCCAGCTGGAACGGTTCGTTGAATGCCCCGAGCAGTTTCTCTGCGACCAGCTCGGCCTGGAGGGCCGCCTTTTCCCGGTCCGGGCTCAGGTCCTCCAGCACGATGACGAATTCGTCCCCGCCGTGCCGCGCGACCGTGTCGCTGTCGCGTGCGACCCGTGCTTCGAGCCGCCGCGCGACCTGTTGCAGCAGCTGGTCGCCCTTGTCGTGCCCGAGCGTATCGTTCAGGGTCTTGAAATTATCCAGGTCGATGAAGAGCAGGGCACCGCCATGGCCGTCGCGCTTTGTCGCCGCGACCGCATGCCGCAGGCGGTCCAGCAGCAGGCGCCGGTTCGGCAGGCGCGTCAGGGGATCGAAGAAGGCAAGGCTCAGGATCGCATGCTCGTCGTGCTTGCGCTGCGTGATGTCGATGTCGATCTCCAGCACCCGTTGCGGCTGGCCATCGTCGTCGCGCACCAGGGTCAGGTGCGATTCGACCATCACCTCGCGTCCATCCTTGCGCCGCTTGGCGACTTCGCCGTGCCACTCGCCCTTGAGCAAGAGCTGGCGATGCGCGTGTTCCAGGTATTCCTTGCCGAGCATCAGGAGCTCGGCCTTGGTCTTGCCGATGACCTCGGCGGCGGTCCAGCCGAACAGGCGTTCGGCGCCCTGGTTCCAGTAGGTGATCCGCCCATCGATGCCGGACACCGAGATCGAATCGTGGGCCTTGTCCAGCAACGATGCCTGCAGCCGGTTGCGCGCTTCGGTCTCGCGGCGCTC
Organism: Telluria mixta; assembly: GCF_029223865.1. Lineage (NCBI taxonomy): Bacteria > Pseudomonadati > Pseudomonadota > Betaproteobacteria > Burkholderiales > Oxalobacteraceae > Telluria > Telluria mixta. Next base: position 1,217,350 of record NZ_CP119520.1, on the reverse strand, counting down.
GGCTTCGACCTGCTTCTCGGCGGTGATGTCGACCATCGAGCCGATCACGTTGACCGTCGCGCCGTCGGCGTTGCGCATGAACACGCCCTGGTCGCGTACGGTTGCGTACGAGCCGTCCTCGCGCCGGAAGCGGTATTCCGCGCTCCACGTGTCCCGCCCTTCATCCATTGCCGCGTACAATCCGCTGACGATGCGCTCGCGGTCCTCCGGCGCGATCCGCGACACCCAGTCGTCGATGCCGTCACTGAGGACGTCCTCGCTGTAGCCGAATACGGATTGCATCCCCTCGTTCCACCAGAGGCGGTCATTGGGCACGTCCCAGTCCCAGATGATGTCGCTGGTCACCTTGGCCACCATCCTGAAGCGCTCGGTGGTTTCGTGTTCGATCTCCTCGAGCCGCTTGCGCTCGGTAATATCGGAGGTATAGGTGGCCAGGCCTTCCTCGGTCGGGTAGATGCGCACGTCCTTCCATGCCTGCAGCGGGGCATAGTATTCCTCGAACGCAAGCGGCTGCCGGCGCTCCATCGCGAGTTCGTACTGCGCCCCGAAATGCGACCCCACCAGGTCCGGGTACGCGTCCCAGAGGACCTTGCCGAGCAACTCATGACGCGGCCGCCGCAGCAGGCGCTCGGCGGCGCCGTTCAGGTACGTGAACCGCCATTGCTCATCCAGCGTGTAGAACGCATCGGCCATGGCTTCCAGCGTTTCCAGGAGCTTGCGCGACATCGCCTGCAACTCTTCGGTCGATTGCCGTATCTCCGTAATGTCGTGCACGGTGCCGGCCAGCACCAGCCTGCCGGACTCGTCGCGGTACGGTACACCGTGCACGCGCACATGGCGTACCGTACCGTCCGGCCGGACGATACGGTGTTCGAGCTGGATCGGACGCGGCTGCTGCCGGTTGTCCCGGATCGCGGTCTCGACCGCGTCCCGGTCGTCCGGATGCACCAGCGACAGGAAGGTCTCGATCCTGCCGTCAATACTGTTTTTGCTGAGCCCTATGATGCGGCAGGTCTCGGCGGACCAGACGAGCTTTGCGGGGTCAAGGTGGAATTCCCAGGTGCCGACGTGGCCGATGCTCTGGACCTCGGCCAACTGCCATTCGATCAACTGCTGGCGGTTCCACGCGCCGGGCTGTGCACCGCTTGCTGATCCGTTGTCCATCGTCACGCTGTCGCTCCACGATCTGCGGCCGGTCGGCCGTTCGTATTGTCGGGCTGTCATCGCTCGACGGCGGTATCAGGCACGGCGTTGGAGCGCAACCTGTAAGACGGGAGGCAGGAAACTAAGTTCCTGCGCCGGAAACGAAAAACGCCAACCTGTGAGGGTTGGCGTTTTTGCTGAAGTATTCTTGGTGGCCCGGGGCGGAATCGAACCACCGACACAAGGATTTTCAATCCTCTGCTCTACCAACTGAGCTACCAGGCCAAGGCGGCGCAGTATAGCACGGGTTGCGCGAAACCCCTAATTTTTGTTCAAGAGCGCACTGCGGCGCGCTCTTCATGCTGGCGGTCGAGGGCCAGGCGCAGTTCCTTGCGGGCCTTGGCTTCCTCGTAGCGGCGCAGTTCGTCCGGACCGAACGGGCGCAGCGGCGGCACGGGGACGGGCTGCTTGTCGTCGCCCACGGCCACCATCGTGAAGAAGCAGCTGTTCACGTGGCGCACCTGCTGGGTGCGGATGTTCTCGGCCACGACCTTGATGCCGATTTCCATCGACGTGCGGCCCGTGTAGTTCACGGCGGCCAGGAACGTCACCAGCTCGCCCACGTGGATGGGCTGGCGGAACGTCACCTGGTCGACGCTCATCGTCACGACATAGGTGCCCGCATAGCGGCTGGCGCAGGCATAGGCCACCTGGTCGAGCAGTTTCAGGATGTTCCCGCCGTGGACGTTACCGGAAAAGTTCGCGGTGTCCGGGGTCATCAGGACCGTCATGGTGAGTTGGTGGGCTGGCAGGTTCATGGCGTCGAGCGTAAAGATAAAGGATAGGGAAGATGTTGCCTGAGAAACCCGGTTGCGGCAACAACCCCCTGCCTGCGGTCAAAACTCTTCCCAGTCCGCCTCCACGGTGGCAGGCGTCTTGCGGGCTGCTGCCGTCCGCGCGGGTTTGGCCGCGGGGGCAGGCGGCGCCCGGCGGACCGGCGGCAGCGCGGGTTTCGGTGCCGCCGCCGGTTGGGACGTCGTCTTGACACGAAATACCTCCACCAGCCCGGCCAGCGCCTGCGCCTGTTCGTGCATCGCCCGCGTCGCGGCCGCCGATTCCTCGACGAGCGCGGCGTTCTGCTGCGTGACGCCGTCCATCTGCACGATCGCCTGATTGACCTGGCCGATGCCGCTGGCCTGTTCGCGGCTGGAGGCGACGATCTCGTTCATGATGCCGGTGACGCGGCCGATGCTGTCGACGATGTCGCGCATCGTCTGCCCGGCCTGGCCCGCGAGGGTCGCGCCGTCGGCCACGCGCTGGGTGGAGGCGTCGATCAGGTCCTTGATCTCCTTCGCCGCGGCGCCCGAGCGCTGGGCGAGGGCACGCACTTCGGCGGCGACGACGGCGAACCCGCGTCCCTGCTCGCCGGCGCGCGCGGCCTCCACGGCGGCGTTCAGTGCCAGGATATTCGTCTGGAAGGCGATGCCGTCGATGACGGCGATGATGTCGACGATGCGCGCGGACGACGCGTTGATCGCGCCCATCGTGTCGACCAGCTCGCCGACCATCGTGCCGCCCTGCTGCGCCACGCGCGCGGCGTCGCCGGCCATGCGGTTGGCTTCCTCGGCGTTGGTCGCGTTCTGGCCGACGGCCTGCGTCAGTTCTTCCATCGACGACGCCGTCTCTTCCAGCGCCTGCGCCTGGCTTTCCGTGCGGTGCGACAGGTCCTGTGCCTCGCCGGCCATCGTCGTGGCGGCGGACACGATCGTGCCCGTGCCAGCGCGCACGTCGGCGACGATGCCGGCCAGGCTCGCGCGCATGCGCTCGAGGGCGGCCATCAGGCTGTCCCTGTCGCCGGCGGCAACCGGCACGGCCACGCACAGGTTGCCGCCCGCGATCTCGGCCGCCGCCTGCGCCGCGCGCGCCGGTTCGCCGCCCAGGCGCCGGAACAGGGCGCGCGCGCACAACGTGCCGGCGCCGATGCTGAAGATGAGCGTGGCGAGGCACAGCGCGGTCAGGACGTGGCTGCTGCGGTCCGCGGATGCAAGCACGGTGGCGACACGCGTGTCGATCTCCTTCTGCTGCAGTTCCAGCAGCGCCTTGACCGCGCCCAGATACGCGGTCACGGCGGGCACGAACTCGTCGTCGAAGAACTTGCGGGCCTCGGCGTCGCTGCCCGCCTTCTTGAGGGCCATGACGCGGTCGCGCGTGACGATGTAGCGCTGGCGCGCCGTGCCGATCCGCTCGAACACGGCGCGTTCTTCCGGCGAGTCGAGCAGGTCGCCGACCTGCTTCTGCAGCGCGGTGGTGCGCGTCGTCGAGTCCTGCGTTTCGGCGGCGTAGTAGGTCGCGAGTTCCGGATCGGCGGAGCGGGCGATGGCGCCGGTGCGCTTGGCGGCGACCGACGTATTCAGCAGCCAGCCGGAAATCAGCCGTTCCTTCACGAGCGGACGCTGCGTGAGGGCTTGCGTGTCGTCCGACAGGACTTGCAGGCGCCAGATGGCGATGGCCGTCGCGAGGGACGACAGCACGATGACGACGGCGAACGCGAACCTGAGCTGGTTGCGCACGCTGATGGTGGCGAAGGGTTTCATGGGGCTCCTTGTTTTTTCCGGGCAACAAGAGTCAATGAAAATCGCAATGGGGCCGGTCCGCCTTGAGGCGACTCAGGACAGTGCCGGATAGATGGCATGCCCATCCGGCACGGGTGAAGTTCGGTTAGGATGCCGGCATGGCTATCCTTCTTGTGCCCGGCTTCATGGCCGACGAAACCTTGTGGGACGACATGGTGCCGGCGCTGGCGCGCTTCGGCCCCGTCGTCCATGCCGACCTGCGCCACGACACGTCGGTCGAGGCGATGGCGCGCCGCGTCCTCGAGACGGCGCCTCCAACCTTCCAGCTCGTGGGTTTTTCGATGGGCGGCTACGTCGCGCGCGCGATCGCGCGCCAGGCGCCCGACCGCGTGCGTGCGCTCGTGCTGATCTCGACCTCCACCCGCGGCGACACGGCCGCGCTGCAGAAGCGCAAGGGCGCGATCGGCAACGCGGCGCCATCGATCGCCTTCAGCGGCCTGAGTCGCACCGCCGTCGCGACGTCGCTGCACCCGAAAGAGCGCGACAACGAGGCGCTGATCGAGCGGATCCGCGCGATGGGCATGCGCCTCGGCGGCGAGGTGTTCCGGCGCCAGTCGTTGCTGGACCGGCCGGGCGACCTCGAACGCTCAGGCGAGATCCGCTGCCCGACACTCGTCGTGGCGGCGGAAAACGACCAGCTGCGCAGCCTGGCGGATGCGCAGGAGATGGCGGCCGCCATCCCCGGCGCCACGCTCGCCGTCATCGCGGATACGGGCCACATGATCCCGCTCGAGGCGCCGGCGCGCCTGCTCGACGTCATCGTGCCCTGGCTGGCCGCGCACGCATGACGGTCAGCCCTGCCACGGCGTGAACAGGATGCCGCTGGCGATCAGCTCGGCGACCGCATCCTTGTTCTCGGCACTGTCGCTGAACGCGGCCAGCACGTCCGACAGGCTCGCCTTCTTGTCGTTCAGGACGCCCAGCCAGTAGTCGTAGCCTCCCTGCTCGGGCGCCCGGTGCAGCACGTTGTGATACAGCCTGCCCACGATGTCGGCATTGCTCGCCCCGCCGTACATGTCGTTGAACTCCTTCGACGTGGCGAAGCCGGCCGCGAGATCCTGCACCGACGAACCCTTGTCCATCGCGCCGATCCAGAAGCCGAGACCGGGCAGGTCCGGCGTGCGATCGAACGCGGCGCGGTAGAAGCGGTAGGCCTGGCCCGCGGCGCCGTCCGTGTCCAGCGCGAGCGTGGTGTCGGCGAAGGTGACGCGTTCGACGCCTTGCAGGACGTCGGCGCCGTCGGTGCCGCCGCTGCGCTGGTCGGTCACGTGCCAGCCGGCGGCGTCGTGCGTGACCTTGTAGTCGGTGGCCTTGCCCTCGTAGGTGGCGGTGTCGCGGCCGCTGCCGCCGATCAGCAGGTCGTTGCCGCGGCCGCCGTGCAGGACGTCGTCGCCGGCACCGCCGTCGAGCTTGTCGTCGCCCGCGGTGCCGGGCAGCTGGTCGGTGCCGGTGGTGCCGGTTTGCGTCGAGCCCTGGGAGGGCGGCGCTGGCGTCGGCGTCGGTGCAGGCGTCGGCGTTGGAGTAGGCGTCGGTGTCGGGGGCGGCGTGGGCGTCACGGCCGCCTGCGGATCGTAGTGCTGCACGAAATTGTCGGCCGTGAGCTGGCTGATGGTCATGTTCGACAGCTTCACCAAATGGTAGAAGCGGCCATCGCCGGCCGTGCCGTCGAAGTCGGCTTCGAGGAACACGTCGTTGTCGACCTGGCGCAGGAGCAGGTGGTGGTCGGCGAACGGGTTCTTGTCCGTGCCGAGGTCGAGCTTGATATCGATCCGGTCGCCGTTCGCGCCGGCCTGGAAGTCGGTGATCGTGTAGAGCGCGCCCGGGACCGACGCTTCGAAGACGTCGCGGCCGGCGCCGCCCGTCGCCGTGACGACCGCGCTCAGCCAGGGATTGCCCAGATTGCGGAACGTGTCGTTGCCGGCGCCGCCCAGCAGGACGAGATGCGCATGGTCTGCGGCGTTCACGGCGTCCAGCAGGTCGTCGCCATCGCCGCCGTCGAGGGTCGCGTTGCCCGCGACGCCGATGAGATGGTCCTTGCCGGCGCCGCCCTGTACCAGGTCGTTGCCGCCGAGGAGGGCGCCCAGCAGGTCGTCGCCGTCGCCGCCCGTCACCGTGTCGTCGCCTTCGCCGCCTTCGAGGGAATCGTTGCCGGGGCCGCCTGTGACGACGTCGTTGCCTTCGGCGCCGTCCAGCAGATCGGCGCCGGGACCGCCGTCGATCTGGTCGTCGCCGCCCGCACCGGTGATGGCGTCGTTGCCGTCGCCGCCGTGGATCGTGTCGTCCAGCGGCGTGCCTTCGATCGCGTCCGCGACCGGTGTGCCTTCGATGACCTTGCCGGTCGTGGAGCCGTCCGCCGGCCAGCCGCCCAGGTTGTCGGCCACGAGTTTGGATTTGTCGACGTTCTTGAGGATGACGAGGTCATGGAAGGTCTGCGTACCGCCCGGGCCGTCGGCATCGTGGACGAGTACCGTGTCGCTGCCGCGCTGGTCCAGGCGGTAGTAGTCGCCCGCAAGCGGCGTCGTACCCGTCCAGCCGGCATTGAAGGCCTGCAGCACGTCGCCGCCGGCGCCTGCCTGGAAGTCGGTGATTGTGATGGCGTTCGCGGTCGGCGGGGCGGCAATGACGAAGGTGTCGCTGCCGGCGCCGCCGGACAGCTGGATGTCCATGCGCGACTCGTAATAGACGGTCACGTCGATATGGTCATTGCCGTCGCCGCCGTCCGCGTGGACGGTATCGGCGCCGCGGAAGAAGCCGACGTCGATCTGCAGCGTGTCGTCGCCGCTGCCACCGTCGAGGATGTCGTTGCCGTACGAGCTGGTCAGCGTGTCGTTGCCGGCGCCGCCGTGCAGCGTGTCGTTGCCGTTCAGACGGTAGTCGTACTGGCCGTTGGTGCCGTAGCTGCCGTCGTCGCTCAGGACGTCGTCGTCGTCGCCGCCGTCGACACTGTCGTTGCCGAGATTGCCCGTGAGCGTGTCGTTGCCGGCGCCACCCGAGAGCGTATCGTCGAGGAAGCCGCCGTACCCCCGGTCGGGACCGCCGGTGCCCGCGAGGTTCGCGCCCGTGTTGCTGCCGTCGGGGTTGAAACCATGCCAGAAGTTGACAGCACCGAGCGTCGACTTGTCCACGTTTTTCAGGATGATGACGTCGGTGAAACCGCCCGGGCCGTTGCCGTCCAGGTCGGCCTGCAGCACCGTGTCGGCAGCGCGTTGCACGACCTTGAGGTTGCCGTGGGCGCCGAACGGCGACTGGCCTTCGGTGTCGGTGCGGGCGATACCGGTCAGGTCGATGATGTCGCGGCTGGCGCCGGTCTGGAAATCGTCGATCGTGATGACGGTTGCCGCCTGCACGTCCATGACAGTGAAGGTGTCGTGGCCCGCACCGCCGTGCGCCTGGATCAGTGTCGGGTTCGTGACGTGGACTCCAAAGACGAAGGTATCGTCGCCGTCGCCGCCGTCCAGCACCAGTGTGCCGCTGGCGGAGCCGGACGTGACCCCATAGGAGATTGCCGCGTTCAGCACGTCGTTGCCGCTGCCGCCTTCGAGCGTATCGCCGAAACCGCTGGCTTGCAGCGAGTCGTTGCCTTCCCCGCCCAGCAGCAGGTCGTCGTTCCTGGCGTTCAGGCGGTCGTGGCCTGCGCCGCCATCCAGGCGATTGCCGCCACCGACAGCCTCCAGGCTGTCGTCGCCGTCCCAGCCTTCCAGCGTGTCCTTTCCCCCGCCCCGAAGGACATCCTTGCCGCTGCCGCCCAGGAGATGGTCCGGGCCGCTGCCGAAGCTGCCGTCCAGGGTGTCGGCGCCGGCGTCCCCATACAGCACGTTGGTGCCGCCGCTACCGTAGATGTGGTCGTCGCCGCCACCGCCGTGAATGGTATCGTCGAGGAACCCGCCCTGGAGCGTATCCGCCCCTTCGCTGCCCTGCAGCGTCATGCCGGCCGAGGAACCGTCCGGGTGGATGCCCAGCGGGAAGTTGTCGCTCGTAAGATCCTTGATGGCCACATTCTGCAGCACGACAAGAATCGTGCCGTCCTTGGCCGACGGCGTCGCGAGCAGTTTGACGACAGTGTTGGTGCCGTCCTGAACGAGACGCAGGACGCCCTGCGGCCCGAACGGATTGACCGTCGGCGTCGACGAGAGCATGGCCAGCACGTCCAGCACGTCGCCGCCCTGGCCGGCCTTGAAGTCGTTGATGACGGGGGCATCGCCGTGCGGCGTGCTGGTCGAGATGCGGAAGGTATCGATGCCGGCGCCGCCGCTGATCGTCACGACGTCATGATCCCCCGTGTAGGCGCGGCTGACGCTGATGAAGTCGGCCCCGTCGCCACCGTCGAGGGTGAGGTGGAACGCCTGGCTGGAGTCCAGGTGGGTCACGCTGGCCTCGATGGTGTCGTTGCCGGCGCCGCCATGCACGACGTCGCCGTCCCGGGAGGACATCAGCACGTCGTCGCCGTCGCCGCCGTCGAGCGTGCTGTGGCCATGCTCGCCGTACTGGTACGTACTGTCGTCGATGATGTCGTTGCCGGCGCCGCCGTTCAGCACGTTGACGCCCAGGTTATCGCTCAGGAAGTCGTTGCCCGCGCCGCCGTCCAGCGTATCGTTGCCCGTCTTGCCGTCCAGGGTGTCGTTGCCGGCACCGCCGTGCAGGACGTCGTTGCCCGCGCCGCCGTCGAGGATGTCGCCGCCGCCCGCCGTCTCGTCGCCGCCCTCGAGCAGGTCGTCGCCGCCGCCGCCGTGCAGGATGTCGTTGCCGGTGCCGCCAGTGAGCGTGTCGTCGAGGGCGCTGCCGGCCAGCGTGTCGGCGTCGGCCGTACCCGTCAGCGTCACACCCTTGCTCGTGCCGGTCGGGTTGTAGCCGTCGAGGAAGGCCGAGGCGGGCAGCGCTGCCAGCGTGGTGCCGGTGAGGGTCGCGAACAAGGTATAGGCATTGCCGCCGCCGTCGAGGTCGACGTACAGCTTGACGTCGCTGCCTGACTGTTGCGCCTTGAGGTAACCTTGGCCGAACGGATTGCCGCTGAAGTCGAGCGGCAGGAGCGGGCGCAGGTCCAGCATGTCGCCGGCGGTCGCGGAAAAGTCCGTGATGGTGACGGTGCCTCCTGTCACGCCATTGACCGGGATGAACGTATCGGCGCCAGCCCCGCCGCTGACGGTCGTCGTTGCGTCTTTATCGCCCAGGATGTAAATCGTGTCGTTGCCGTCGCCTCCGCGCGTTACGGTGCCGCCCCATTCCGTGATCGTATCGTTGCCCGCGCCGCCGTCGAGCGTGTCGCCACGGCCGCCGCTGATCGTGTCGTCGCCCGTGCCGCCGTCGACACTGTCGTGGCCGGGCGACAGAGCGGATATGGAATCGTCGCCCGCGCCGCCCTGGAATACGTTGTTGCCGGCTTCGTCGTGCAGGTTATCGTTGCCGTCGCCGCCGGCAAGCGTGTCGTTGCCTGCCTGGCCGTCGAGGTAATCGTCGTCCTTGCCGCCGTCGAGCAGGTCGTTGCCGCCGCCGCCGTACAGGAAATCGTTCTCTTCCAGGCCGCTGATGGTGTCGTCCGCCTGCAGGCCGCGCAACTCGTCGGTCAGGCTCGTGCCCGTCAGCGTCAGGCCTTTCGAGGATCCGTCCGGGTTGAAGCCGCCGACGAAGTTGCTGGCGTCGAGCTGGTCCGGCTGGATGCCGTCCAGGTGCAGCATGGTCTGGTAGACGACGGTGCCGTCATTCAGCTTGACCTGCGTCTGCAGCGCCGTGCCGGTGGCGTCCGCCTTCAGCCTGATGGCGCCGCTCGCGAACGGATTGCCGCTGAAATCATAGGGCAGCAGGGAACGCACGTCGATCAGGTCGCCGCCGGTGCCGAGCTGGAAATCGGTGACGGCGACCCGCGCCGAGCTGTCTGGCAGGGCGGCCAGCGATTGCGGCGTGTAGGTGTCCGTGCCGGTGCCGCCTGTCAGTACGAGATGGCCGGTCGTGTGGTCATACATCCGGTACGTGAACGTATCGTTGCCGGCGCCACCGCTGGCGCTCGAGGCGGGACCCTGGATCGATTTCACGTCGATGACGAAGCTGTCGTCGCCGTCACCGCCGCTGTAGTCGGCCGTGTCGGTACCGGTCAGCAGGTCGTTGCCGGCACCGCCATCCAGCGTGCCGGTGCTGCTGCTCGTTCCGCCATAATAGTCGCTGCTGGACGCGGTCAACTGGTCGTCGCCGTCGCCGCCGCGCAGTACGTTGCGGCCGGATACGTCGTACAGCCAGTCGTTGCCCGTGCCGCCGTCCAGCGTATCGTCGCCGGCGTCGCCGTAGAGGTGGTCGTGGCCCGCGTCGCCGAAGAGCTGGTCGTTGGCATTGCCGCCGCGGAGCTGGTCGGCGTTGCTGCCGCCGTGGATGAGGTCGTTGCCATCGTCGCCGTTCAGAAGGTCGCCGCCGGCCCCGCCGTCGATGGTGTCGTCGCCGGCGCCGCCGTCGATGCTGTCGTAATCGTTCCAGATGTTGTCACCCTCGGGACCGCCGGTCAGCAGGTCATTGCCGCCGTGGCCGTCGAGCGTATCGTTGCCGAGGCCGCCGGACAGCGTATCGCCGAGCTCGCTGCCGTGCAGGAGGTCGTAGTCATCGTCGCCGCTCAGGTTGATGGCCGTCGGGCTGAGGGCGGTCAGGAACGAGGTGTAGCTCGTGTAGATCATCCCGTTCCCCGCGAGGTCCTTGATCGCGTGGCTGTCCAGTTCGATCCGGTACTGCGTGCCATAGTCCAGCGGTTTGGCCAGATGCAGGGTGAGGGTATTGCCTGCCACATGAATAACGGATGAGGTCGCCACGTCGCCGCTGAAAACGACGTCGCCTCCGGACATCAATTTAAGCAGGCCGCTGTCGGCCTGGATGTTCTCGCTGAACGTGAACACCAGGTCGCCCGTGATCGCCGTGCCGTCCTCGGGGCTGGAGACGAGCTGCGGCGGCTCGATGTCGGCCGTGGCGGCTCCGCCACCGGACATGGTGCCGTTCTGGACATTGAAAATGGTCATGATGGTATGTTTTATTGTAAATGTTCGGTTCAGCCCTGCCAGGGCGTGAACAGGATGCCGCTGGCGATCAGCTCGGCGACCGCATCCTTGTTCTCGGCGCTGTCGCTGAACGCGGCCAGCACGTCCGACAGGCTCGCCTTCCTGTCGTTCAGGACGCCCAGCCAGTAGTCGTAGCCTCCCTGCTCGGGCGCCCGGTGCAGCACGTTGTGGTACAGCCGGCCCACGATATCGGCATTGCTCGCCCCGCCGTACATGTCGTTGAATTCCTTCGACGTGGCGAAGCCGGCCGCGAGATCCTGCACCGACGAACCCTTGTCCATCGCGCCGATCCAGAAGCCGAGACCGGGCAGGTCCGGCGTGCGATCGAACGCGGCGCGGTAGAAGCGGTAGGCCTGGCCCGCGGCGCCGTCCGTGTCCAGCGCGAGCGTGGTGTCGGCGAAGGTGACGCGTTCGACGCCCTGCAGGACGTCGGCGCCGTCGGTGCCGCCGCTGCGCTGGTCGGTCACGTGCCAGCCGGCGGCGTCGTGCGTGACCTTGTAGTCGGTGGCCTTGCCCTCGTAGGTGGCAGTGTCGCGGCCGATGCCGCCGACCAGCAGGTCGTTGCCGCGGCCGCCGTGCAGGACGTCGTCGCCGGCACCGCCGTCGAGCTTGTCGTCGCCCGCGGTGCCCGGTAATTGGTCGGTGCCGGTGGTGCCGGTTTGCGTCGAGCCCTGGGAGGGCGGCGCTGGCGTTGGCGTCGGTGCAGGCGTCGGCGTGGGTGTCGGCGTTGGAGTAGGCGTCGGTGTTGGAGTCGGCGTGGGCGTCGGCGTGGGCGTCGGCGCAGGGGCGGGCGCAGGCGCCCCGTGCGGATCGAAGCCGCCGACGATGTTGTCGGCCGTGAGCGCGGCCACCTGCACGTTCTTCAGGATCGCGATGTCCTGCCAGCCCTGCGGGCCGCCCGGCAGGTCGCCATCGCGCTCCAGCACGGCGTCGGCGCCGCGTTGTTCGAAGCGGTAGAGGCCGATCGAGAAGGGCGTGCCGGTCGTCCACTGGCTGTCGGAGAACGGATCGAGCTTGTCCCCGCCCGCGCCCGCCTGGAAGTCGGCGATCGTGATCGATCCGTCCTCGGGCACGTAGGCGTACACGATCGTGAAGACGTCGCTGCCGGCGCCGCCGCTGAGCCGGATGTCGACGGCCGGGCCGCGCGTGCGGACGATGAGCTGATCGGCGCCGGCGCCGCCGTCGGCCACGACCGTCTCGCGCGCACCCTGCAGCGTGTTGAGGTGCCAGTCGAGTGCCAGCGTGTCGTCGCCCGCGCCGCCGTCGAGGGTGTCGTTGCCGAGGTCGGAATACAGGACGTCGTTGCCGGCGCCGCCGGCCAGGTAGTCGTCGTAGCGAGCGCCGGCGAGCACCTGGCCGTCCGCGCGGTCGCCCACGAGGGCGTCGTCGCCGTCGCCGCCCAGCAGGCTGTCGTTGCCGAAGCCGCCTGCCAGCGTGTCGTTGCCGGTGCCGCCCGTCAGCGTGTCGTCGAGGTAGCCGCCGTCGAGCTGGTCGGCCTGCTCCGTGCCGCCGAGGGCATAGCCGTGGTTCGAACCGTCCGGATTGAAGCCGTTCCAGAAGTTCGCGGCGCCGAGGCTGTCTTTCTGCAGGCCCTTGAACGTCAGCAGGTCGGCGAACCCGCCGGGGCCGGTGCCGTCCAGGTCGATCTGCAGCACGGTGTCGGCGCCGTGCGCGACGAGGCGCAGCGTGCCGCCCGCTGCGAACGGGTTGCTGGTATCGAACAGGCCGGTGGCATGGTTGCGCAGCGGGACGCTGACGTCGACGACGTCGCCGCCCGTGCCGGTCTCGAACCCCGTCAGCGTGACCGTGGCATTGCCGAGCGCGTCGTCGAAGAAGAAGACGTCGCGGCCCGCGCCGCCGTGCGCGGCGGCGTCGACGCGCATCGCGCCGCCGAGCGCGAAGCGGAAGATGTCGGCACCGTCGCCGCCCTCGGCCTGCACCACGCCGGCCTTCGTGTAGTTGCCGATGTTGATGACGTCGTTGCCCAGGCCGCCGTCCAGCGTCGCATTGCCGCCGCTGACGCCAAGGCTGTCGTCGCCGGCACCGCCCGACAGGACGTTGTCGCCGTTGCTCGTGGCCGACAGGTAATCGTTGCCGTCACCGCCGTCGAGCACGTTGTTGCCCGCCTGGACCGTCAGCATGTCGTCGCCGGCATCGCCGGACAGCGTATCGTTGCCGGACCAGCCGCCGTACAGCCGGTCGTTGCCCGCACCGCCATGCAGATGCGCGTTGCCGAAGCCGGACTGCACCAGGTCGTTGCCGCCGTCGCCGTACGACAGGTCGGCGCCGCGGCCGCCGTCGATGGTGTCGTTGCCGTCGCCGCCGTGGATCGTATCGTCGAGGATGCCGCCCCGCAGCGAGTCGGTGCCGTCCGTGCCCGTGATGACGAGGCCGGTGCTCGAGCCGTCCGGACGGATGCCGTCGGAAAAATTCGCGCCGGTCAGGGCCGAGGGCAGGACGTTTTTCAGTACCGCTACGGTGGCGAAGCCGGCCGAGCCCTGCGGACCGTCCGTGTCCGCCTGCAGCAGCGTGTCGGCGCCGCTGGCCTCCAGGCGCAGGTGGCCCGTGGCGAACGGATTTTGCGTCGCCATGTACAGCAGCGACAGCACGTCCAGAACGTCGCCGTCCGGACCGGCCTGGAAATCCGTGATGGTCAGCGTGTCCGGCGCGAACTGGCCGGCCTGGCCCCAGTGGTAAGTGTCGCGCCCGGCGCCGCCGGTCGCCTCGACGGTGCCACCCACGGTCCATGGCTCGCGCGTGACGAGGATCGAGTCGTTGCCGTCGCCGCCGTCCACCGTCACGCGGTACGCCGTGCTGCCCCGGAGGTCGATCCAGATGCTGTCGTCGCCCGTGCCGCCGCGCACGACGTCGTTCGCGTTGGCGGCCGTGATGATGTCGTTGCCGGCGCCGCCGTCGAGCGTCGTATCGCCGTGCACGGTGGCGAAGTCGCCGAGGCTGGCGAGGCGGTCGTCGCCCGCGCCGCCGTCGAGCAGGTTGGCACCCGCGTTGTCGGTGATGAGGTCGTGGCCGTCGCCGCCGCGCAGCGTGTCGTTGCCGGCGCCGCCGTCGATGGTGTCGGCGCCCTGGCCGCCCAGCACCGAATCGTTGCCGTCGTCGCCGCGCAGGATGTCGCCGCCGACGCCGCCGTCGACAGTGTCGTTGCCGTAGCCGCCCGCGACCGTATCGCCGGCGCCCAGCACCGTTTCGTCGCCGCCCTGCAGCAGGTCCTGGCCGGCGCCGCCGGCGATGCTGTCGGCGCCGTCGGCGCCGGTGACGGTGTCGTCGAGCGCGCCGCCCGCCAGCACGTCGTTGCCGGCCGTGCCGGTCAGCTGCACACCGCGGCCGCCGCCGCCGATGTCGTAGCCGTTCACGAACGCGTCCGGGGTCAGGCTGGACAGGGGCGTGTCCTTGAGCGTCAGCAGCAGCTTCTCGCTCCAGTTGGCGCCCGCCGCGCCGTCGCTGTCGAGGAAGATGCGCACGTCGGTGCCGGCCTGCTCCGCCCTCAGGTAGCCGGCAGTGCCGAACGGATTGCCGTTCAGGTCGGGCGGCAGCAGGCCGCCCAGGTCGAGCCGGTCGCCGTCGGCCGTGCTGAAATCCGTGATCGTGATGCTGCCGGTGTCCGGTATGCTGTTGACGCGGAACAGATCCGCTCCATGGCCGCCTGCGGCCTCGATCGCCGTCTGTTCGCGTGCGCCGAACGTGATCGTGTCCTTGCCGTCGCCACCGAGTACGCTCACGACATGCGACTTGGTGCCGAAGTAGTAGGTGCTCCAGACGTCGATGCTGTCGTCGCCGGCGCCCCCTTGCAGCGTATCGGTGCCGCTGCCGCCGAACAGCGTGTCGTTGCCGGTGCCGCCGTCGAGCAGGCTGGCGCCGGACGAGTCGGCTCCCAACTGGTCGTCGCCGGCGTCGCCGCTCATGCGGTTGGAGCCCGCGCTGTCGGACAGCTTGTCGTTGCCGAGGCCGCCGGTCAGCGTATCGTCGCCGTCGCCGCCGCGCAGTTCGTCGGCGCCGTCGCCGCCATCCATGACGTCGTTGCCGGCGGCACCATTCAGCGTGTCGTCGCCGCCCAGGCCGCTGATCGTGTCGTCCAGCAGCATGCCGTTCAGCGTGTCCGCCTGCGCGGTGCCCGTGACGACGATGCCGGTCGTGCCGCCCTTCGGATCGATGCCGCCGGTAAAATTCGCAGCGGTCAGTTGGTCCGGCGTGACGTGGTTCAGGTGCAGCACCGTTTGCCAGCCGGCGCCGGGCGTGCCCGGCTTGATCTGCAACAGCGTGTCGTTGCCGTCGGCCTGCAACCGGATGGCACCGGTGGCGAACGGATTGTCTTGCGCGTCGTAGGGCAGAAGGCCGCGCAGGTCGATGACGTCGCCGCCGCTGCCCGGCGTGAAGTCCGTGACGTCGATGCGCATGTCCGCGCTGTAGGAAGCGTAATAGGACGATCCCGGCTCGATCGTGTCGCGGCCGGCGCCGGCCGTCACGCTGATCCGGCCGTTCGTATTCAGCCCGATGTCGAGGTGGATCACGTCGTCGCCGTCGCCGCCGTCGACGTGCGACACGAGGCCGCTGAACGAGTCGACGTTAACGACGATCCGGTCCGCCCCGGCGCCGCCGTCGTAGTCGATGCCGTCGTGGCCGGTGAGGGTGTCGTTGCCGGCGCCGCCGTCCAGCACGCCCGCGTGTTCACCGGCGAACGAGTCGTCGCCATCGCCGCCGCGCAGGGTGTCGACGCCGTAGTGCGTCCAGAACGTATCGTTGCCTGCGCCGCCTTCCAGCAGGTCGTCGCCGGCCTCGCCATCCAGGGTGTCGTTGCCCTCGCCGCCGATCAGCCGGTCATTGCCGGCGCCGCCCAGCAGGCCGTCGTGGCCGGCATCGCCGTACACCGTGTCGTCGCCGGCGCCGCCTTCGATCAAGTCGCCGATGTATGCACTCGCCGGTTCATCGCCGCCGTGGATCAGGTCGTTCCCGCCGTGACCGTAGATCCAGTCCGTACCGGCGCCGCCGGTCAACGTGTCGCCAAGATCGCTGCCGTGCAGGGTGTCCATGCCGTCCGTGCCGGTCAGGTTGAGGGCGACCGGGCTCAGGCCGGACATGAACCCCACCGAGTTCGTGATACCGAGCGGATGCCCCGTCAGGTCCAGGACCGCGTTGTCGTCGAACGTGACGTAGTAGCGCGTGGCGTAGGCCAGGTGTTGCGGCAGATGCAAGGTGAGCTTGTTGCCGTCGATGTGCACGTCGGCGCTCTTGACGTTGTCCGAGTACACCTGGAGCAGCCCGGAGATAGACACGGTCACGGTACCGCTGCCGGCCTGGATCGCCTCGCTGAACGTGAAGACGAGGTCGGCGTCGACAGGCTGGCCGTCGTCCGGGCCGTCGGTCAGCCGCGGCACGGCATCGGCCGTATCTGCCGCGCGGCCGGACATGGTCCCGTTCCGGGGCAGGAGTGCGGTCCCCAACCGCGTGTCGTCGATGGCCATTTTTGCATCTTGTTTTTGTAAAGACACAACTATTGCCTAACTCGACAATAAAGTCCACAAGCCCTTGAAAATAAAGAACTTGTTGTGATTTTTTGTGAGAATTGAGGACGCAAATAGGGCTGGACAGCAACGCCGCCCGGCCCGTCGGAAACTGCTAACGGTGATTACGCCCTGTTCTGCAGCGCGCGGATCGCCTCCGCCACGCCCTGGCCGTACGCCGGATCCGCTTTCAGGAAATGCCCGATCTGGCGATCCTGGATAACGGCATCCGCATTGGACAGCGACCCGGCGATGTTGGCGATCAGGTTGCGCTTGCCTTCGTCGGTGAGCAGGCGGAACAGGTTGCCCGCCTGCGTGAAGTGGTCGTCGGTGGCGCGGGTGTCGTAGCGGCCCGCGTTGCCTTCCACCGGCCAGCCGGCGTCGCCGTGGCCGAAGCCGCCGGCGGCCGGGACATCGGCACGGACCGGATCGTAGTTCGGCGCCGCGCCGCCGTTGGCGATGGCCATGGCGCCATCGCGCTGCTGGTTGTGGAACGGGCAGCGCGGGCGGTTCACCGGCAGGTGCTGGTGGTTCGTGCCGACGCGGTACAGCTGGGCGTCGTGGTAGGCGAACAGGCGTGCCTGCAGCATCTTGTCGGGGCTGTAGCCCAGGCCCGGCACGATGTTCGACGGCGACAGTGCGGCCTGCTCGACGTCGGCATGGTAGTTGTCCGGGTTGCGGTTCAGTTCCAGGATGCCGACCGGGATGCGCGGGAACTCGCCCTGCGGCCACACCTTGGTGAGATCGAACGCGTCCCAGCCGGTCTTCGCTTCCCAGGCGGCGCGCCGGGCGTCGTCCATCACCTGGATCTCCACGCTCCAGCGCGGGTAGTCACCCCTGGCGATGGCGCCGAACAGGTCGCGCTGGGCATAGTCCGGGTCGACGCCGGCCAGGCGCTGGGCTTCCGTCGCGCTCAGGTTTTTGATGCCCTGCAGCGTCTTGAAGTGCCACTTGACCCACACGCGTTCGCCCGCGTCGTTGATCAGGCTGTAGGTGTGGCTGCCGAAGCCGTCCATGTGGCGGTAGCCGTCCGGCGTGCCGCGGTCGGAGAACAGGATCGTCACCTGGTGCAGGCTTTCCGGCGTCCTGCTCCAGAAGTCCCACACGTTCTGTGCGGACTTCAGGTTCGTCTGCGGGTCGCGTTTCTGCGTGTGGATGAAGTCCGGGAACTTGATCCCGTCCTTCAGGAAGAACGTCGGGGTGTTGTTGCCGACCAGGTCCCAGTTCCCTTCCTCGGTATAGAAGCGCACGGCGAATCCGCGCGGATCGCGTTCCGTGTCGGCCGAGCCCTTTTCGCCGCCGACGGTCGAGAAGCGCAGGAACGTTTCCGTCTGCTTGCCGACGGCCGAGAACAGT
Organism: Telluria mixta; assembly: GCF_029223865.1. NCBI lineage: Bacteria > Pseudomonadati > Pseudomonadota > Betaproteobacteria > Burkholderiales > Oxalobacteraceae > Telluria > Telluria mixta. Next base: position 1,199,674 of record NZ_CP119520.1, on the reverse strand, counting down.
TTCGCCTTCGTGTACTTGCTGACGTCGTGGGTGACCGTGAAGGTGCCGTATGCGCCCGAACCCTTCGCGTGCACGACGCGCTCGGGGATGCGTTCGCGGTTGAAGTGCTGCAGTTTTTCGATCAGGTGGAAGTCCTGCAGCAGCACGGGGCCGCGCGGGCCGGCCGTGATCGAGTTCTGGTTGTCGTCGACGGGAATGCCGGAGGCGGTAGTGAGTTGGGTCATAGCGGCTCTTTCATGGTTAAGCTATCGGCGAATATTCATCGATAGCTGCGATCTATTCATAACCATGGTAGAGCTTGCGGGGTATTCGTGCAAACTATCCGTTTATATGGATCTAATAGATAAAATTAATCAACTAAAAGAATCCTCGTAGCAGCGGACTATTGCTCGAACACCGGGGTCAGAGCCCGATTTTGGGAAATTTCCAAAATCTGGGCTCTGACCCCGGTTTGACTTAGATCAGGCTCAGCGTGACGTCGATATTGCCGCGGGTCGCGTTCGAGTACGGGCACACGATGTGGGCTGCATCGACCAGGTCCTGCGCCACGGCGCGGTCCAGGCCCGGCAGGCTCACGGCCAGTTCCACGGCCAGGCCGAAACCGTTCGGGATCGGACCGATCGAGACGCTGGCGTCGATCGACGCGTCGGCCGGGACGGCGACCTTCTTCTGGCCGGCGACGAACTTGATGGCGCCCATGAAGCAGGCCGAGTAGCCGGCGGCGAACAGTTGTTCCGGGTTCGTGGCATCACCCTTGCCGCCCATTTCCTTCGGCGGTGCCAGGCGGACGTCCAGCAGGCCGTCGTCGGTACGGGAGGTGCCTTCGCGGCCGCCGGTGGTGTGGGCTTTGGCGGTGTACAGGACTTTATCGAGTTTGGTGGTCATGGCGTTATCCTTTCAGTGGTTGAGTTCGTACTGCACATAAATCGTCTTAAATCGCGCCGGCGAGCCTGTCGCGCATCGCTTTGACTTCGCCGACGAGTCTTACAACTTCCTGCACGTCGCAACCGGTGGCGCCCAGGATGCAGGCCGGAATGCCGGCCGCTTCGTCCTTCAGCGCACGCGCCGCAGCCGTCAGCCGGATCACCACGCGGCGCTCGTCCTGCGGATCGCGGGAGCGGTCGACCAGGCCCTGGGCCTCCAGCCGCTTCAGCAGCGGGGTCAACGTCCCGGAATCGAGGTACAGGCGCTCGCCGATGTCCGACACGCTCAGGCCGTCGCGCTCCCACAGCACCAGCAGCACCAGGTACTGCGGATACGTCACGCCCAGCTTGTCCAGGTGCGGCTTGTACACCTTCGTCATCGCCAGCGATGCCGAGTGGAGTGCGAAGCACAACTGGTTGTCGAGCAGGAGAGCTGCGTTTGCGTCGTTCGTTTCCATGGGTTGAACTATAGCGCGCAATTCAATTGTGCGCAATATGTTTGTTTTTATGAATGGCATAGCGTGGAGCTATGATCAACGCGGTGTGCCGAAGACCTGCGTCCAGTAGGCGGTGCGGTTGCGGTTCTGCGGATTGATCGCGTACGCCGCGCCCATTTCCGTGAACGTCGGATTCATGATGTTGGCGCAGTGGCCGGGGCTGTCCAGCCAGGACGCCACCGCTTCCTCGGGCGTGCGCTGGCCCGACGCGATATTTTCCCCGACGCGCGCCCAGCGGTAGCCGGCCCTGGTGGCCCGGTCGGCCGGAACGCTGCCGTCCGGCTGCTTGTGGTTGAAGTAGTGCTTCTGCGCCATGTCCGTGCTGTGTACGAGGGCGGCCTGGCCCAGCAGCGGGTTCCAGATGAGCGGACCGGCCGGACCGAACGCCTGCGTTCCGCACGTGCGCGGCTGCGCGCGCGCCGCGTTCACGAGCGCGAGGATGTCCCGGCCCGCGTCCGGCCACTTGGGCAGCGGCGGGATGACGACGGGCCGCGCCAGCACGACCTGCCAGTCGTTGCCGATGTGCGCCGTGCCCACGGCCGCGAATTCCGCAGCGCGCAGGGTGCGGCAGTATTTTTGTGCGATCACCTCCATCGCCGCGCGCGCATCGGGTGGCCCCGTGACCGTGATCGCCTCCGCATGCGCGGCCTCGTAGCCGGCGCGCTGCAGGGCGGATTCGAGGAAAGTGCCGGGACCGATGCGGATGCGGGACAGGGCCGGCTCGACGTTCAGCATCGCAACCGGCGCAACCGAAGCGCCGTCGCAGGTGCCGGGCGCGGCGCGGTACGCATTGATCAGATTGGCGAGCTCGTCCGCACGCGCGGGCGTGGCGGCAGCCAGCGTGGCGGCGAGCAGCAGAAAGCGGGTGAGGGCAGGCATGGTCGTCACCCAGATGGGGACGCGGGCCCGGAATTCCAGCCAGCCTGGACGCTTGGCATCGGGCAACGGTTCCTTTAGCATCGCAAGCCTACACAACCGTGGAGACACCATGAAACGACTTCTGTGCAGCGCCCTTATCCTGGGCGTATTTGCAGGCCAGGCCTACGCGGCCCCGGCCGATACCGCACCCTCCGGCGTCGACAAGACCGCCGTCGATCCGGCCTTCCGTCCGCAGGACGATTTCTTCCGTTATTCGCAGGGCAAGTGGCTGCACGACGTCGATATCCCGGCCGACCGCGCCAGCTGGGGCGCGTTCAACATCGCCCAGGAAAATGTCGAAACGCAGATCCGTACGCTGATCGAGCAGGCCGCGCAGGACAAGACCGCGAAAGCCGGTTCGAATGCGCAAAAGATGGGAGACTATTACGCCAGCTACATCGACCGCGCGCACCGCGACGCATTGGGTGTCGCCCCGTTGAAAGGGGAACTGGCGCGCATCGCGGCACTGAAGGACAAGCGCCAGTTGGCCGCGTTGGCCGCGCACTTCGACGCCATCGGCGCGGGCAGCCCGCTGTCCATGTCGGTGCAGCAGGATGCCCGGCAGTCGACGCGCTACCTCGTCGTGATCTCCCAGTCCGGCCTCGGCATGCCCAACCGCGACTACTACCTGCAGGACGACGCCAGGCTGGCCGACACGCGCGCGAAATACCAGGCGCACGTGGAAAAACTGCTGACGCTGGCCGGCCAGCCGGATGCGGCAGGTCAGGCCGCGCGCATTGTCGCACTCGAGACGGCGATCGCGCAGGCACAATGGAGCGCCGTCGAGAACCGCGATCCGGTGAAAACGTACAACAGGCTGACGGTCGCGCAGCTGAAAGCGCTGGCGCCGGGCTTCGACTGGGCCGCGTGGATGAAGACGCAGGACATCGCAGGCAAGGCGGACGCCGTCAACGTCGAGCAGCCGACCTATGTGCAAAAGCTCGATGGCATCGTGGCTACCACGCCCGTCGATACGTGGAAGTCCTACTTCACGTTCCGCGTGCTGAGCGTCTACGCGCCTTACCTGTCGCAGGCGTTCGTCGACGAGAACTTCGCGTTCCGCGGCATGGTACTGTCCGGCGCGAAGGTCAACCGTCCGACAGAAAAGCTGGCCATCGCGCAGATCAACCGCGACCTGGGCGAAGTCGTCGGCAAAGTCTATGTCGAGCACTATTTTCCCGCCGAGCGCAGGCGCCAGGTCGAGGAGATGGTCCATAACTTCCTGCTGGCGTACAAGGACAGCATCGAGACGCTGGACTGGATGACGCCGGAGACGAAGAAACAGGCGCAGGCCAAGCTGGCGAAAATCGCCGTCAAGGTGGGCTATCCGGACAAGTGGCGCGATTATTCGTCGCTGGCCGTCAAGCGCGCCGACCTCGTCGGCAACGTGATGCGCTCGCGCGCATTCGCGCACCGCTACGCCGTCGCCAAGCTGGGCAAGCCGGTCGACCGCGCCGAATGGCACATGACGCCGCAGACCGTGAACGCCTACTACAGCCCGGAGATGAACGAGGTCGTGTTCCCGGCCGCGCGCCTGCAGGCGCCGTTGTACGACGCGGATGCCGAACCGGCGATCAACTACGGCGCCGTCGGCATCTCCATCGGCCACGAGATCAGCCACGCGTTCGACGACCAGGGCGCCCAGTACGACGGCGACGGCAATCTGCGCAACTGGTGGACGAAGGAAGATGGAGAGAAATTCGCGGCGAAGGGCAAGGTGCTCGTCGCGCAGTATGCCGGCTACAGCCCGGTCGAGGGCTACCACCTGAATGGCGAGCTGACCCTGGGCGAGAATATCGCCGACAACGCGGGCGCCATCATGGCCAGCCGTGCCTACAAGATCTCGCTGCACGGCAAGCCGGCGCCCGTGATCGACGGCTTCACGGCCGAGCAGCGCATCTTCATGGGCCTCGCGCAGGCGCGCCGCGGCAAGGCGCGCGATGCCGCGCTGATCGCGCAAGTGAAATCCGATCCGCACTCGCCGTCGGAATTCCGCGTCAACGGCAGCCTGCGCAACCACCCGGGCTTCTACGACGCGTTCGACGTCAAGCCGGGCGACAGGATGTACCTGGCGCCACAGGACCGCGTGGTGTTCTGGTAACGCGCCCGGTTCAGTGCCGCAGCGAGGTCGCTGCGGCCGCCAGGTCCGGCCGGTCGGGGCGGAACGCGCGCTCGGCCGCCGCCGTGTCGTACAGCGACTCGACGCGGATGAACTTACCGTCACGCATGGTGAACGCGTGGACCCACTGGCTGTCGTAGCTGCGCCCCGTGGACCTGACCATCCACATGGCCTCGCCGAGGACGACGACCTTGTCGTTTTCCGCGATGACGTCCTTGATGACGAAGCGTGTCGGCTGCATGGCCTTGAGCAGCTCGGAAAAGAAGCGCCCGACTTCCGCCTTGCCGTGGAAGCTCCCGGCGAAGGGCACGGCTTCGGCGTCGGGGGCGATCCATGCGGCGTCGTCGTGCGCGTAGGCCATCATGCCGGGAATGTCGCCGCTCTGGAACAGCCGGTAGCCTTCCATGACGAGCCGTTTGTTGTCTTGTGCGTCCATGTCTCTTTCTCCTTGTGATTGTGGTGCGGCGGGGCCGCTTCATGCAGCCTAGACGCCCGGCGCGGGAAGTCAAGAATAGTATGTGACTTTTGGTTGTCGTAAACGGGGTCGCTGGGCATTACAATCGGGACATCACCCTGAAGGAATAGCCCATGCGTCTGATCTGCTTCGCCACCTTGCTCTCGCTGGCCGTCGTCCCGGCCGCCCACGCCCAATCGCAAGTGAAGATCGGCAGCGCGTCGCCGCTGTCCGGTCCCAGCGCGCACCAGGGCAAGGACATCGAGAACGGCGCGCGCCTGGCGATCGACGACCTGAATGCGCAGGGCGCGACCATCGGCGGCAGGAAGGTCAAATGGGTGCTGCAGGCCGAGGACGACGGGAGCGATCCGAAGCTCGGCACGGCCGTCGCGCAAAAGCTCGTCGACGGCGGCGTCGTGGCGGTCGTCGGCCACCTGAATTCCGGGACGACGGTGCCGGCCTCGAAGATCTACAACAGCGCCGGCATCCCCCAAATCTCGCCGGCGGCCACGACGCCGCTGTACACGCACCAGGGCTATAAAACGGCGTTCCGCATCGTCGCCAACGACGACCTCGTGGGCCGCGTGCTGGCCGGCTACGCCATCAACACGCTGAAGGCGAAGAAGATCGCCATCATCGACGATCGCACCGCGTTCGGCCAGGGCCTCGCCGACCAGTTCGCGAAAGACGTCAAGCGGTTGAAAGGCGCGGAGATCGTCAGCCGCCAGTTCACCAACGACCGCGCGACGGATTTCAATGCGATCCTCACGCAGATCCGCGCGCGTCGGCCGGACGTGATTTTCTACGGCGGCATGGACGCGACAGCCGGCCCGATGCTCAAGCAGATGCAGGCACTGGGCATCGCCGCGACGTTCGTGTCCGGCGACGGCGTGTGCTCGGAAAAGCTGCCGCAGCTGGCCGGCAGCGCGCTCGGCGACGACAAGGTCGTGTGCGTCGTGGCGGGCGGCGTCGACGCGCCGCTGGAGGCGGGCATGGCGGCCTTCGCGGACCGCTACAGGAAGCGCTACGGCATGGGCTTCCAGACGTATGCGCCGTACGCGTACGACGCGACGATGACCTTCGCCGCCGCCATGCGCGCGGCCGGCTCGTCCGACCCCGCGAAGTTCCTGCCGGTCCTCGCGCAGATCAGGTACCAGGGCATCACGGGCACCATCGCGTTCGATGCGAACGGCGACCTGCGCGACGCGGCCCTCACGCTGTACACCTACCGCAAGGGCCAGCTCACCAAGCTGCGGGTCGTGCGCGGCAGCGTGAACTGAGCGGACGATGCGCTACCTGGACTTCAGTTCGTGGCAGGCGCTGGCGACGACCTTCCTCGGCCTCGCCGTCGTCACCCTGATCGGCGTGGGCATCCGCGTGCTCATGATGCAGACGATCCAGCAGCGGCGCGAGCGCATGAACCGCCAGATCAACGAACGCCTGCGCACCCTGATCGCCGCCTACCGCACGCTGGGCGGCTCGTTCACGGGCGAGCTGACGGTCGATCCCAAGCATCTGCGCGACCTGCGCGCGGCCGGCCTGGATGCGGGCCCGGACCGCGCGCGCCGCATCCGCGATGCCGTCGAGGCGGCGCTGGCCGACATCCTGCTGCTCGGGACGGAAGAACACTGCCGCCTCGCGGGCCAGGCCGCGAGCGACCTCGCGGCGGGCCGGCCGATCCACACGGCCGACCTGGTGATCTCGCTGCGCGCCTTCATCCGCGAGGCGCTCGACCTGGGGCCGGTGCCGGACGGCGTCGCGATTCCGCTGCAGGGGCCTACGCGTACGCAGGGCAGCGGTGGCCGCGGCAAAGGTGAGGGCGGCGGCGGGGGCGGTGGAGGCGGCGGCATGGACGGCGGCGGCAGTGGCCTGGGCGCCGGACTGGCGCTGGGCCATCGCGACCATCACGACCCCGCCGCCTGATGCCGCGGCGCGGCCGTCAATCCGTCACGACGTGCCAGACGTTCATCTTCTTGTCGCCTTCGCGGTCGCCCGCCTTCTTGTCCTTCACGAAGGTGTACAGCGGCTTGCCCTGGTAGGCGAGCTGCTTGCTGCCGTCGTCGCGCGTGACGACGGAGTACGGCGCGGACACGGCCGCGTCGCCGGCTTTCACAGGCGGCCAGTTTTCCGCGCACGTGCCGTTGCAGGCGCTCTTGCCGCTGCCGGCGGTATCCTTGTCGAACGTGTAGACCGTCATGCCGTGGGCATCGACGAGGACGCCGTTCATCTTCTTGACGGGTGCCGGATCGGCGGCGTGGGCGGACAGGGCGAAGAGGGCGGAGAGACAGGCGATACCGAATTTCAGTGCTTTCATGGGAGCTCCTTGGAAGACATCGGTTGTCAGGACTGCCCGGACATTCTAGTCCAGGATGCGGGCTATAATGCCGCTCCTTCTGAAGAGTGTTCCCATGTCCCTCGACTGGTTCGCGCCGGCGCAATGCGTCGGCTATGTCGCGTTCATCCTCGGCGTCGCTTCGTTCACGCAAAAGGACGACCGCCGTTTCAAGCTGTTCATGGCCGGCGAATGCCTGGCCTACATCGTCCACTTCGCCCTGCTCGGCAATCCGACGGCCGTCGCCAGCTCGACGATGTCGCTGCTGCGCTCCGTGCTGGCGCTGTACACGCGCTCGCTGTGGGTGGCGGGCGGCGTCGTCGCGATGAACGTCGCCCTCGGCCTGGCGCTCGCCACGCGCATGACGGACTGGCTGCCCCTGGGCGCGTCCTGCATCGGCACGCTCGCGCTGTTCCTGTTGCGCGGCATCCCGATGCGCCTCGCGATGCTGTGCGGGACGTTGTTATGGATCGCGAATAACGTCATCGCCGGCTCGATCGGCGGCACGGCGCTCGAAGTGGTGATCGCGCTCGTGAACGCGACGATGATCTGGCGCATGGCGCGTGCGGCGCGAGTGGCGCAGCCGGCCTGAGGTCCGTCAATGCCGCGCGTTTGGCGCGGCGCGGCGATCGGGGATAATGGCGCCTCGATTCGTTCGACATACACGGTCACATGGAATTCACGCACGACGACATCAGCCGCCAGTTCGACCCCGGCACGTTTGCCCGGGGCGAGGAGTATGCCCGCAAGGGCCGCGTGATCTCCATCGACATCGAATTTCCCGATACGCTCCACGGCAAGGTGGAGGGCAGCGGCGGCAAGACATACTGGCAGGACATACGCGTGACGCGCGACAAGCGCGGCGTGCGTTTCCGCGGCGACTGCAGCTGCCCCATGACCCGCAACTGCAAGCACGTCGTGGCCGTGCTCCTGACGGAACTGGCGCACCGCCCAGTGGATGTGCCGGCGGCGGCCGAGCGCTGGCTGCAGCAGCTGGCGGCGGTCCAGGACATCCGGCAGCAAGTGGCGGATGCGGCGCGCGACACCTCGATCCGGCTCGTGTACGTGCTCGCCCCGGACCGCGAGGGCAAGGTGCCGGGGCTGCATCCGCACACGGTCCGCCTGCGCCAGGACGGCAGCGTGGCCGAAGCCGTACTCGAGACGGATCCGCTGCGCCTGGTTAACTTCCGGCCGCCGCACGTGACGCGCGAGCACGACGAGCCACTGCGCCTGCTGGGCGCGATGCAGGTAAGCCATCACACGCTGAAGCCCGCAGGCGTCCTCGGCGCCGCGTTGCTGGAAAGGCTCGGTGCCGCAGGCTGGCTGTGGCGCGCGCGTTCGCTGAAGGCGGCCAGGTACGGCCACCTGGAACGGGTAGAGTGGGGGCCGCGGCGGACGCTGGCGCTCGACTGGTTGCAGCATGGCGCCGACCGTGAGACCGTGAGCCTGGGTTGGCGTGCGGATGGCGGCCAGCTGCCCGAGCACATGTATCCCACCGACCCCATGGTCTATCTGGACGGCCTCGTGGTCGGCGAGGTGGCGCTGCCGGAACAGCTGGCGGCCATCCCGCCGGCGGTCCTTCTGGACGTCGTCGGGCACGCACCCACGCTGCGCGGGGAGCAGCGCAACGGCGTCGCAGGCCGCATGATCGACCTGGGCCTGGACGGCCTCGTGCCCGCGCCGGCATCGCTCGAGGTGCGCGAGCGGCGCGACATCGCGCCCGTACCGCACCTCACGCTGGACAGCCTGCAAATACCGACGCGCCGCGACTGGGACTGGCGCGACATTGCCGTCCTGACGTTTGAATATGACGGTCTCTCCACGGAAGGCATCGACGAGCCCGTATTGCGCAACGTGCTCGATGGCGGCGTCGACGTGATCGTGCGGGACCCGGCGGCCGAAGCCGCCGCTGCCGCGCAACTTGCCGCGTCCGGCTTCGACTCGCCGTTGCCGGACGATCCATTGCTCGACGACTGGCCCGACGCCCTGGGATTACCGGACGAAGCCGCATGGCTCGCCTTCGTGCGCGACGAGCTGCCGCGCCTGCGCGAGGCTGGCTGGCAGGTCGAGATCGGCGACGATTTCCGCTACCATCTCGCGGAAGTGCAGGAGTGGTACGCGGACCTCGACGAAGGCGAGCAGGACGGCAACGGCTGGTTCGACCTCGAACTGGGCATCGTCGTCGATGGCGAACGCCATCCGCTGCTGCCGCTGCTGGTGGACATGATCCGCAAAGCCCCATCGCAATTCGGCACCGACGCCCTGGCCGCGCGCGCCGACACCGACGCGATGCTGGTCGAACTGACCTCGTCCAGGCGCGTGGCCCTGCCCTGGGGACGGATCAAACCCATCCTGGCCACGCTGGGGGAGCTGTATTTCGGCGACCGCGTCGGTGCGAAGATCCATCTGCCTGCGCTGGATGCGGCGCGCCTGGCGGAACTGGAGCGCGCCGCGCGCCTGCGCTGGCTGGGCGGCGAACGCTTGCGTGAACTGGGGCGCAAGCTGCACGATTTCGACGGCATCCGGCCGGTGGACGTGCCGGCCGGCCTGACGGCGCAGTTGCGCCCCTACCAGCGCGCGGGTCTGAATTGGATGCAATTCCTGCGCGAATACGGCTTCGGCGGCATCCTGGCCGACGACATGGGTCTCGGCAAGACCGTCCAGACGCTTGCCCACATCCTCGCGGAAAAGGAGGCGGGCCGCCTCGATGCACCGGCGCTCGTCGTGGCGCCGACGAGCCTGATGGGCAACTGGCAGACGGAAGCGGCGCGCTTCGCACCCGGCCTGCGCGTTCTGCTCCTGCACGGCAAGGACAGGAAAGCGTCATTCGAGCTGGTCGGCAGCGCCGATCTCGTGCTCACGACGTATGCCCTGCTGGGCCGCGACGAGCCGGCGCTGCGCAGGCACCGCTACCACCTCGTGATCCTCGACGAAGCCCAGTACGTCAAGAACAGCCGCTCGAAGGCGGCGCAGACCGTTCGCCTGCTCGATGCCCGCCACCGCCTGTGCCTGACCGGCACGCCGGTACAGAACCATCTCGGCGAATTGTGGTCGCAGTTTCATTTCCTGATGCCGGGCCTGCTGGGCGACGACAAACAGTTCAATACGGTGTTCCGCAAGCCGATCGAGCAGCGCGGTGACTCTCAGCGCAAGAACCTGCTGGCACGCCGCGTGAAACCGTTCATGCTGCGCCGGACCAAGGACAAGGTCGCCACCGAGTTGCCACCCAAGACAGAGATCGTGTTGCCTATCGAACTCGACGGCGCCCAGCGCGACCTGTACGAGACCGTGCGCGTGGCGATGGACAGGAAGGTCCGCGACGCCATCGACGCCAGGGGCCTGGCGCGCAGCCAGATCATCATCCTTGATGCCTTGTTGAAACTGCGCCAGGTCTGCTGCGACCCGCGCCTGCTGGACGCGGCCGCCAGCGCCGGCTCGGCCAAGCTTGACGCGCTGCTGGAACTGCTCGACACGTTGCTGAGCGAGGGGCGCAGCGTCCTCGTGTTTTCCCAGTTCACCAGCATGCTGGCGCTGATCGGCGCCGCGCTGGACGCGCGCGGCATCACGTTCGTGCAGCTGACGGGCGACACCGCCGATCGCGACGCCCCCGTCCGCGCGTTCCAGCGGGGCGAGGTGAGCGTGTTCCTGATCAGCCTGAAGGCGGGCGGCGTCGGCCTGAACCTTACCGCGGCCGATACCGTCATCCATTACGATCCATGGTGGAACCCGGCCAGCGAAAACCAGGCGACCGATCGTGCCTGGCGCATCGGCCAGGACCAGCCCGTGTTTGTCTACAAACTGATCGCGCAGGGGACGCTCGAGGAAAAAATCCAGGACATGCAGCGCCGCAAGGGCGAGCTGGCCGCCGCGGTGCTGGAGGCGGAAGGCGGGTTGGCCGCCGCCATCGGGCGGGACGACCTGCAGGTGCTCCTCGCACAACCCTAGGCCGGCGCGCGCACTCCGTGCATTACCGTACGGACGCCCGCGCCCGCCTGCGGCATCCTGAACCCATGATCAATCACAAACGAAAGGAGTACGATCATGGGCAAATATTTCCTGGCCTGGATCATGGGCGTACCGGCTATCGTGCTGGTCATCCTGTACCTGTTCTTCCACTGATCGTGGGGACTTGCCGTAACGAATGACAACGCCACCAGCCGGTGGCGTTGTCGTTTCCAGGCTTACGCCACGGTGATGTTCACGTCGATATTCCCACGCGACATTTTCGAATACGGGCACGTCTGGTGCGCGGCATGGACCAGGTCCAGCGCGACCTCGCGCGGCACGCCGGGCAGGCTGACATGCAGCCGCGCCTGCAGCGCATAGCCGTCGGTGCCGGTGCCGAGGTCGACTTCCGCATCGACGGCGGTGTCCACCGGCAGTGCTACATGCCGGTCGCGCGCGGCGAGGCCCAGCGCGCCGATGAAGCAGGCCGACCAGCCCGCGGCGAACAACTGTTCCGGGTTCGTGCCCGTGCCGTGGCTGCCCGGCGGCGACAGCGTGATGTCGAGACGGCCGTCGTCGCTCTTTGCGCTGCCTTCGCGGCCGCCGGTGGTGCGGGTCTTGCCGGTGTAGAGAACCTTGTCGATCTTGCTCATGATTTTTTCCTTTGATGAGGTGAGTAAAGCGGATTACAGGTGGTCGACGGCGATGACGGCATCGGCGAACGCGCGCGGTGCCTCCTGCGGCAGGTTGTGGCCGATGCCGCCCTTGATGAGTTCGTGCTTGTACTTGCCGGTGAAACGCTTGGCGTACGCGGCCGGTTCCGGGTGCGGGGCGCCGTTGGCATCGCCTTCCAGGGTGATCGTCGGCACGGTGATGGCCGGGAAGGTCGCCAGGCGCTGTTCCAGTTTGTCGTACTTTGCTTCGCCCTGGACCAGGCCGAGGCGCCAGCGGTAGTTAAAGATCGTGATGGCCGCGTGGTCCGGGTTCTCCAGCGACGCGGCGCTGCGGTCGAACGTGCGGTCGTCGAACTGCCATTGCGGCGACGCGGTCTTCCAGATCAACTTGGCGAAATCGTGGTGATTCTTCGCATAGCCGGCGGCGCCGCGGTCGGTGGCGAAGTAGAACTGGTACCACCATTGCAGCTCGGCGGCCGGCGGCAGCGGCTGCTTGCCGCTTTCCTGGCTGCCGATCAGGTAGCCGCTCACGGACACCAGCCCCTTCACGCGCTCGGGCCACAGCGCGGCGACGATGTCGGCGCTGCGCGCACCCCAGTCGTAGCCGGCCAGGGTCGCCTTGTCGATCTTGAGCGCATCCATCAGGTCGACGACGTCCTGCGCCAGCGCGGCCGGCTCGCCGTTGCGCACGGCCTTCGGATCCAGGAAGCGGGTCGTGCCGTAGCCGCGCAGGTGCGGCACGATCACGCGGTAACCGGCCTTCGTCAGCAGCGGCACGACATCGACGTAGCTGTGGATGTCGTACGGCCAGCCGTGCAGCAGGATCACGACGGGACCATTGGCCGGACCTGCGTCGACGTAGCCGACGTTCAGTACGCCCGCATTGATCTGCTTGACGGACGAGAAAGCGTCGGCGGTCTGTGCATGGGCCGTGCCGAGCGCAGCGACGGTGAGGGCGGCTGCGCCGAAGACGTTGCGCAGCGTGCGGGCGATGGACTGGTTCATTTCGATTCCTCCGGTAAATGGGTCAGATAATCTGCTGCCGCGAATTACTTATCGCGATAATCATTATGTCGATAACTGTATCCGAGGTGCCAAAGCTTTGCAGGCGCGAAAACCATTATTTCGATAATTATTTTTGACACAGCGGTGTGTCCGAAAAGACGGCCGTTAGAATGTCATTTCGACAAATATCTAGGAGACATCATGAGAAGTGCGGCAGCTGTCGCCGGATGCCTGCTGGCCTGTGCGGCCCAGGCGGCCCAGGTGACTGACCCGGTGCGGGTCACGGGAGGGCAAATCGTCGGCGCGGCGGCCGACGGGGTGAATACGTTCCTGGGCGTGCCGTTCGCGGCACCGCCGGTCGGCAAGCTGCGCTGGCGCGCGCCGCAGCCGGTCGTGCCATGGCCGGGCGTGAAGTCCGCGCAAGCCTATGCGCCGGCCTGCGCCCAGACCGCGCAGTGGGTGCCGGATCCGAAAAGCGAAGACTGCCTGTACCTGAACGTGTGGGCGCCCGCGAAGGCGCAGAACCTCCCCGTCATCGTCTGGATCCACGGCGGCGGCTATTACGGCGGCACGGGCGCCCAGCCCGGCTATGACGGCGGCAACCTGGCACGGCGCGGTGTCGTCGTCGTCACCATCAATTACCGCCTTGGCATCTTCGGCTTCTTCGCGCATCCCGAGCTGACGGCGGAGTCGCCGGATAAAGCGTCGGGCAACCAGGGCATGGAAGACCAGGTCGCGGCGCTGCGCTGGGTGAAAGACAATATCGCGGCCTTCGGCGGCGACCCGGCGCGCGTCACGATCATGGGCGAATCGGCGGGCGGCGAATCGGTTGCGGTCCTCGTCGCGTCACCGCTGGCGAAGGGCCTGTTCCAGCGCGCGATCTCGCAAAGCGGCAACTTCGCGATGCCGATCGACGCCAGCGAGAACGCCTTGTTCGACCGCACGGCCGCGGAGAAGGCGGGCGTGACGTTCGCCAGCGCGGTAGGGGCGAAGCGCCTCGCGGACCTGCGCGCGCTGCCCGTCGCCGCGCTGCAGAAACCGGCGTGGGCGCCGCATCCGATCGTCGACGGCCATCTGCTGCGCGAAGACCTGACGACGACGTACCGCAACCGCCGCCAGAACGACGTGCCCCTGCTCGCGGGCTGGAATGCGGAAGAGGGCAAGGATCTTGCACCGGAAATCCTCGGCACGGACAAATTCACGGCCGCCGCCCACAAGACGCTCGTGACGAAGCTGCTGGGCCATGCGCCGTCCGCCGCCCTGCTGGCTGCTTATCCGGGCGCCACCGATGCACAGGCCAGGGCGTCCATCGACCAGCTCACGAACGACTGGTGGGGCTGGCGCACGTGGTACTGGGCGTCGCTGCAGGCGCAGTATGGCAAGGCCCGGCCCTACCTCTACTATTTCACGCACCGGCCGGCGGAACCCCTGACGCCGTGCGGCTATGGTTGCGGGGCGGGACATGGCGCCGAGATCCAGTACGTGTTCGACCATCTCGGCCAGGATCCGCGGCCGTGGTCGACGTACGACCGGCAGCTGGCCACGCGCCTGGCCGACACCTGGGCGAACTTCGCGCGCTCGGGCACGCCGAACGGCCAGGGATTGCCCGACTGGCCCGCGTTCGACGGCAGGCCGGCGACCATCCTGCGCATCGGCGACGCGGCCGACCTGCAGGCGCGCGGCAAGCTGCCCGATTTTTCGTTGTTCGGGCAGCCGCCCAAACGCTGACTAACTGCGGAGCTGCGAGGGGCTGAACCCCAGCAGCCGGCGCATCCAGCGCGCCATGTGGCTCGGATGCGCAAAGCCGCAGTCGAGCGCGATCGCCGTGACGCTGTCCTGCCCCTCGAGCAGGCGCAGGCGCGCCCGTTCCACGCGCCGTTCGAGCACGAACCGGTGGACCGGCGTACCTGTCGCCTGTTTGAACAACGCCTTGAAATGCGAAGGACTGAACCCCGCGACGGCGGCCAATTCCGCGAGCGTGAGGTCGCGGTCCAGGTGGGCGTCGACATAGTCGATGACGTGGCGCAGGCGCCAGGCCGGCAGCGCCCGCGCCGGCACGGGCGTCAAAGGCGACTGCAGCGCGACGAGGCGCACGGCGAGTGCCGACGCGAGGCTGTCGGCGAACAGCCTGCCGCCCGGGTGGGCGGCATGGTCCTCGGCCTGCATCATCCAGCCGATGCGCTCGATCTGCGGATCGCGGATGTGGATCGCCGGCGCGAGGTCGAAGGTGCGCGCGCCGGGTCCCATGTCCTCGGCCGTGGCACGCAGGTGCGCGGGCGCGAGCCGCAGCAGCAGCGAGGTGGCCGGCCGGGACAGGGTCCAGCGGGTGCTCGAGCCGCCCGGCACGACGCAGAACTGGCCGTGCAACCGCACGCCCTGCCGCTCGGCCTTGCCGGCCCGGTACGACACCGGCACCGGCGCGCCCAGGTGGAGGCACAGCACGTGGCGCTCGTCCACGGGCGAATCGAACCGGCCCGGCGGCACCGGCGACGTCAGGACGTCGAGGAGCGGCAGCGGGGCGGTGGACGGGCTGGGATAGCAGGCGGGGCGGTCGGTCATCGGATCCTCCGGTACGCGTCTCGCCAATGTACAAGGAAATCATCCGTTTGTGTCCGCTGTCGGCCGCCGGTGCGCGCAGATCGTGGCGCGCGCCACTAGCATCCTTCCATGTCCAACGCATCGAAGGAGAGTCGGTATGAAACGCAGGGATTTCTTGTACATGACCGCGGCGGCCGTGGCGGCTGGCCGTGCGCAGGCGGCGCCGCAAACGGAAGTGGAGCGCTACCGTCACGCGCGGCGTTACGTGGACCTGCCGTGCGGCCGCATCGCGTACGTCGAGCGGGGCAAGGGCGCGGCGGCGCTGTTCCTGCACGGGGCGCCGCTGAATGGCTTTCAATGGCGTGGCGCGATCGACCGCCTGGCCCCGTACCGGCGCTGCATCGCCCCCGATTTTCCGGGCCTCGGCTACTCGCAGGTCCCGGAGGACCAGTCGGTGGCGCCCGCCGCCCAGGTGGCGATGCTGGCGGCGCTGCTGGATGCGCTCGGCGTCGACCAGGCCGACATCGTCGCTGCCGACAGCGGCGGCGCGGTCGCGCAGATGTTCCTGGTCCGCTATCCGGCGCGGGTACGCACGCTGCTCCTGACGAACTGCGACACGGAGCCCAACAGCCCGCCGCCGATGATCCAGCCGGTGCTCGACATGGCCCGTGCCGGCACGCTGGCCGACGACACCGCGACATGGCTGGCCGACGGGAATCGGGCGCGCGCGACGTTCGGCGCGGCCGTGTACCACGACCCTGCGCTGCTCACGGACGACATCATCGACTACTACGTGGCACCGCTGGTGAGCACGCCGCTGCGGCGCAGGCAGTACCACGCGTTCCACAACGCCCTGGCGCCGAACCCGCTCGCGGGCATCGAGGCGGCGCTCAGGCGCAGTACGGTGCCGGTGCGAATGGTGTGGGGCGCCAGCGACATCATCTTTCCCATGGCGGATGCCGCTTACCTGGACCGTATTTTCCCGCGCTCGCAGGGAATACGCCGGGTTCCAAAAGGAAAATTATTTTTTCAGGAGGAATTTCCTGATGTTATTGCGGAAGAGGTATTGCATTTATGGGATGTCGGTTAAATAGATTTCTATTTTGAATTAATTCAAAATATCACAGATAATCAAATTTTCTTCAAAGTAAAATAATTTGCGCATAGTAATAAAAGTATATCCATAATGTGAATGCGCGACGGGTATTAAGAATACATATGTTTCATCAGCCATCGGTGAATTACCCGATTTAAATGTCGGAGTATTTAACAGTGCTGGGATCTATATCAGTGCGCATTTAAAAAATCCATTTTCTTTCAAATAGATAAGGCGGTGGCACGGGAATTGCTAAGGTGTCGCATGCATTCGTTGCACCTATAACGTTTATCCACTTGAAAGGACCACTGAGATGAAACTAAAATTTGCGCTGGCCGCTGCCCTCGCATTCACCGCCATTACCGGTACCGCACACGCCGGCGCCTTTATCAACGGCGGTTTTGAAGACGGCAATACGAACGGCTGGACGACTGGGGAGGGTAATCGTTCGTTCATCGGCAATACCGGACTGACGCCGGCAACGTTCCTGCCGGGTGGCAGCCTGTACACGGGGCCGGCCACCCGTTCCGCCATCAATACCGCAGGCACGTCGGATCCGCTGCTGGGCGGGCTGCTGGGCTCGACCGTCTATTCGGGCCAGTATTCGTACCGCGTGGAAGACACCACGTTCGGCGGTAACGCTTCGGTCCTCAGCCAGAAAGTGACGAATTACACCGAAGCGAACGTCTTCTTCGCCTGGAAAGCCGTGCTGGAAAACGGCGGTCACAGCGCCGATGAATCGGCCGAACTGCTGATCACGCTGACCGACGATACGACCGGTACCGTACTGATCAACCGCGTGTATAACGCCGGTGCGGGTGGTGGTGGCGTCGACGGCCGTTTCTCGGTGACTGGCGACCTGTATTACACGCCGACCTGGCAAATCGAACAGCTCGCAATCGATTCGTCGCTGTCGGGCCATGATTTCACGTTGTCGATTCTGGCGGCCGATTGCTCGCCGACCGGTCACACGGGTTATGCCTATATCGACGGTTTCGGCGCGGTTATCCCGCCGGTGAATGTTCCGGAACCGGCTTCCGCTGCGCTGATGCTGCTGGGTGCAGGTGCAATGCTGCGCTCGCGTCGTCGCAAGCAGGCTAAATAAGCAGTAATAAAAAAAGAAAGCGCCACCTTCGGGTGGCGTTTTTTTTGCAGCATTGCCGCTCTCTTATCCTTCCTTATCTCCCGCAATGGCACGCTGTGCGGCTTTGCTGAGTGAGCCGAGGGCTTTCCGATACGACCACTCGACCAGTTCCGCCAGATACGCAGGGGGGAAATGCTCGACCTGGACGATCGTCACCCAGTGAAAACGTCCCATGTAGCGAGCCGGCTTCACACCAGGAATGTCTGTCAGTTCCACAAAACGGTCGGTCGAGACTCTCGTGCTGAAACGCCATTTTTCCGGCTCGCTCGTCTTGAAATAAGCGAAGTTCTTTCCGCCAACGGCGTATGCAAGAACGTTCGTGGGCGCGCCATGCAGCACTTCGGTCGCGCCAGCGAATCCACGGCAAAATGACTTCAGCTCTTCGACGTTCATGATATCCCGTTCGAGAAACAAAAACGCCAACCTGCATGGGTTGGCGTTTCGTTAAATACTGCTGAATTCTTTGGTGGCCCGGGGCGGAATCGAACCACCGACACAAGGATTTTCAATCCTCTGCTCTACCAACTGAGCTACCAGGCCAAAGGAGGCATGATTATAGCGACGGGTTTGCGAAGCTGCAAGTCCTGTCGAGTAATTTTTGGACGGGGGTGGGCAAGATGTCCGTCCCGTTCGCCGGGAGCAGGCCATGGTGAAGGGTCTATAATGTTCATTATGAGCACACAGACCACTTCCTCCGCACCTCATCGCAACGTCGCGCGCCGCAGCGACATCTGCATCGTCGGCAATGGCGCGATCGCCAAGACGGCGGCGCTGGGCCTGTCGCAGGCCGGGCACAGCGTCACACTGCTCGTGCCGCCCGCGCGGCCCGAGGCACAGGATACGTCGACCGCGTCGGGCGACAAGCCCTGGGACGTGCGCGTCTATGCGCTCAACCACACGGCGCATACTTTGCTGTCGTCGCTGAAAGTCTGGGGCGCGCTCGACATGGCGCGTGTGGCGCCCGTCGACGCCATGGACGTGCAGGGCGACGGGGAGCAGGGCGGCCATCTCGGGTTCGATGCGTTCGGCGCCCATGCGGGCTCGCTCGCGTGGATCGTCGAGGACAGCAACCTGAACCAGGCGCTCGATGCGGCGCTGCGCTTCGCCCAGAACGTCGAGACCGTCACGGGACGCGCCTGCCGCATCGTGAGCAGTGCCGACGACGTCGAGGTCGAGCTGGAAGACGGCAAGGTGCTCGCGGCCCAGCTGCTGGTCGGCGCCGACGGACGCGATTCCTGGGTGCGCGGGCAGTGCGACATCGGCATCGATTACCGCTCGTACCACCAGCGCGCCATCGTGGCGAATTTTGCGTGCGAAAAGCCGCATCACAACGTGGCCTATCAATGGTTCACGTGCAAGGAAGGGATCGTCGCGCTGCTGCCGCTGCCGGGGAATAAAGTGTCGCTCGTGTGGTCCGCGCCGGACACGCTGGCCGACACCATCATGAACGAATCGCTGGGCGAACTGGCGATCCGCCTGGGCGAGTATTCGGAGAACAAGCTGGGCCTGCTGAAGCCGCTGCAGCCGGAAGACGTCAAGGCGATCCCGCTGGCGCTCGTGCGCCCGCATGCGATCACGGCGCCGCGCGTGGCGCTCATCGGCGACGCCGCCCATGCGGTGCATCCGCTGGCCGGGCACGGCATGAACCTGGGCTTCGGCGACATCAATGCGCTGCTCGACACGATCGCCGCGCGCGACGCCCACCAGGGCCTTGGCGACGAGCGCGTGCTGGCGCGCTATGCCCGCGCGCGCAAGGAAGACGTGTTGCTGATGCAACTCGCCACGGATGGCCTGGAGCGTCTGTTCGGCGCAAATCTGGAGCCCGTGCGCGTGGTTCGCAATTTAGGATTAAACTTGCTGGATAAGTTGCCTCTGGTCAAGCGACGGCTGATCGCCCACGCGATGGGCAGGTAACGTGGCACATCTTTAAGGAATTCACTCATGGGTAAAACGAAGCTCGCCGTCCTGCTGGCGACCGGCCTGATCACGTCGTGCGTCGGCGCGCAAAATTCGGTCGAGGCGACCATCAAAAAGGCGATCGAACCCCGCCTGGGCGGCGCCAAGATCGAGTCGATCAAGGAAACGCCGTACGCCGGGCTGTACGAACTGCGCGTGGCCGGCGACATCCTGTATACGGACAAGAAGGGTGAATACCTGATCATCGGCCACGTCTACGATGCCAAGACGACGCGCGACCTGACCCGCGAGCGCATCGACGACATCAACAAGATCAAGTTCTCCGACCTGCCACTGAACGACGCCATCAAGCAGGTCAAGGGCGACGGCAAGCGCGTGATCGCCGTGTTCGAAGACCCGAACTGCGGCTACTGCAAGCGCCTGCGCCAGACGACGCTGAAGAACATGGACAACGTGACGATCTACACGTTCATGTACAACATCCTGTCGCCGGACTCGTTCGAGAAGTCGAAGAACATCTGGTGCTCGCCCGACCGCGTCAAGGCCTGGGATGACTGGATGATCAACAACAAGCCGGCAGCGGCCGCGCCGGCGAGCTGCGAGTCGCCGAACGAGAAGGTGCTGGCGCTGGGCCAGAAGCTGCACATCACCGGCACGCCGGCGATCTTCTTCTCGGACGGCAGCCGGATTCCGGGCGCCGTCGACCAGAAAACGCTCGAGGCCAAACTGGCCGCCCTCAAGCAGTAAAACGAAAAGCCCGGCACCGCCGGGTTTTTTACGACCATACCAACAAGCCAAAACAAGGGAGAAGACATGCTCACATTGAACATCAACGGGCGCGACGTCCAGGTCGACGCCGATCCCTCCACGCCCATCCTGTGGACGCTGCGCGACAACCTGAACATGACCGGCACCAAGTTCGGCTGCGGCGCCGCGCTGTGCGGCGCCTGCACCGTGCACCTGGACGGCCAGGCGATCCGCTCCTGCGTCACGCCGATCTCCGCCGCCGCGGGCCACAAGATCACGACCATCGAAGCGATGGAAGCCGACAAGGTCGGCAAGGCCGTGCAGGACGCCTGGGTCAAGCACGACGTCCCGCAGTGCGGCTATTGCCAGAGCGGCCAGGTGATGAGCGCCACGGCACTGCTGCGCGCGAACAAGAAGCCGACCGACACCGACATCGACAACGCCATGAGCGGCAACATCTGCCGTTGCGGCACCTACCAACGCATCCGCGCGGCCATCAAGGATGCCGCCAAGACCCTGGCGTAAGGAGGCCGGTATGCTATTCGATCAGATGAAGAGTGTCGTGCCGGCTGCCGGTGTATCCCGTCGTGATTTCCTGAAAGCCGGCACGCTGGCCACCGGCGGTCTCGTGCTGGGCTTCGTGCTGCCCACCGGCGGCCGCTTCGCCCAGGCCGCGGAAGCCGCCAAGCCGACGGTGTATGCGCCGAACGCGTTCCTGCGCGTGGCGCCGGACAACACGGTGACCGTGATCGTCAACCGCCTCGAGTTCGGCCAGGGCGTGCACACGGCGCTGCCGATGGTGATCGCGGACGAACTCGATGCCGACTGGAGCCAGGTGCGCGCCGAGCTGGCGCCGGCCGCCGACGTCTACAAGGATCCGGCCTTCGGCATCCAGATCACGGGCGGCTCGGGCACCATTGCCCACTCGTTCACGCAATACCGCGAAGTGGGCGCCCGCGCCCGCGCGATGCTGATCCAGGCCGCCGCGCAGCAGTGGAAGGTGAATCCGTCCCAGTGCCGCACGGCGAAAGGCGTCGTCTACGGCCCGGCGGGCCAGAAGGCCACGTACGGCGCGCTGGCCGACGCGGCCATGGCCCTGCCGGTGCCGGAAACCGTCACCCTGAAGGACCAGAAGGCGTTCCGCTACATCGGCAAGCCGATGCCGCGCCTGGACGCCCGCGCCAAGTCGACTGGCCGCCAGCAGTTCGGCCTCGACGTCAAGCCGGCCGGCACCAGGGTCGCGGTCGTCGCGCATCCGCCCGTGTTCGGCGCGAAGGTCGCGAAGTTCGATGCATCGAAGGCCAAGGCCGTGCGCGGCGTGATCGCCGTGCTGGAGATCCCGGTGGACCGCGGCGGCCGCGGCGTGGCCGTCGTCGCCGACGGCTACTGGCCCGCCAAGCAGGCGCGCGACCTGCTCGCCATCGAGTGGGACACGGGCGCCGTCGAAAAAGTTGACAGCGACAAGCAGCTGGCGCAGTTCGCGGAACTGGCGAAGACGCCGGGCGCCGTCGCGCGCAAGGCCGACACGTCGAAGCTGGCAAGCGCGAACAAGAAGATCTCCGCCGTCTACGAATTCCCGTACCTGGCACACGCGCCGATGGAACCGCTCAACTGCACGGTCGACCTGAAGGATGACGCCTGCACGCTGTGGGTCGGCTCGCAGTTCCAGACCGTCGACCAGGCCGCGGCCGCGGCGGCGGCCGGCCTGAAGCCCGAGCAGGTCACCTTGAACACGATGATGGCGGGCGGCGGCTTCGGCCGGCGTGCGGTGCCCACGTCGGACGTGATCGTGGAAGCCGTCAACATCGCCAAGGCGTACAAAGCCGCGGGCCATGCCGGTCCGGTGAAACTGATCTGGAGCCGCGAGGACGACATCCGCGGCGGCTACTACCGTCCGTCGCACAT
Organism: Telluria mixta; assembly: GCF_029223865.1. Taxonomy (NCBI): domain Bacteria; kingdom Pseudomonadati; phylum Pseudomonadota; class Betaproteobacteria; order Burkholderiales; family Oxalobacteraceae; genus Telluria; species Telluria mixta. The sequence goes on along the minus strand of NZ_CP119520.1, from coordinate 1,177,460 downwards.
CCACCGCGCCGACATCGGCCTGGACGCCGGCGGCAACATCGTCGCCTGGGACCACACGATCGTCGGCCAGTCGATCATCAGCGGCACGCCGTTCGAACCGATGATGGTCAAGAACGGCGTCGACGCCACGATGGTCGAAGGCATGGGCGAGCCGTACGACGTGCCATTGAACCTGACCGCGCACATGGTCAAGGCCAACGTGCCTGTGCTGTGGTGGCGTTCCGTGGGCTCCACGCACACGGCGTTCGTGATGGAGACGCTGATCGACGAGGCGGCCCATGCGGCCGGCCAGGACCCGGTCGCGTACCGCAAGAAGCTGATCGACGCGAAGCATGCGCGCCATCACGCGGCGCTGGACCTCGCCGTCGCCAAATCCGGCTATGGCAGGAAGACCCTGCCGAAAGGGCATGCATACGGCGTCGCGCTGCACGAGTCGTTCAACACGGTCGTCGCCTACGTCGTCGAAGCGTCCATCGTCGACGGCAGCCCGAAGGTGCACAAGGTCACGGCCGCCGTGCACTGCAACCTGCCCGTCAACCCGATGTCCATCGAGGCCCAGGTGCAGGGCGCGGCGCTGATGGGCCTCGGCACGACCTTGCCGGGCGCGCGCATCACCCTGAAGGACGGCGTCGTCGAGCAGCAGAACTTCGGCGACTACACGGTGGCGCGCATGAACGACATGCCGCACGTCGACGTGTTCATCGTGCCGTCGCAGGATCCGCCGACGGGCATGGGCGAACCGGGCCTGCCGCCGCTGGCGCCGGCACTGGCCAATGCCGTGTTCAAGCTGACCGGCAAGCGCCTGCGCAAGCTGCCGTTCGACCTGGCGGCCGCGTGAGCATGTCCCTGGTCGGCATCCTGCTGGCGGCCGGCCGGGGGCGCCGTTTCGATCCGGCCGGCGCGCGCAACAAGCTGTTGCAGCCGCTGGACGGGGAGCCCGTCGTCGTGGCGAGCGCACGCACGCTGATGGCGGCGGTGCCGCGCGTGATCGCCGTCGTGCCGCCGCTTGATGCCGGCGTCGGCGAGCGGCTGGCCGCGCTCGGGTGCGACGTGACCGTGTGCCCGGATGCCGACAGCGGCATGGCGGCCTCGCTCACGCATGCCATCCGCCATTCGCTGGCGCTGCAGCCACAGGCCTGGCTGGTGGCGCTGGGCGACATGCCCTATGTCGATCCGGCCACGCTGCGGCGCCTCGCCGACGCGCTGGCGGCCGGCGCGGGCATCGCGGCGCCCGTGATGGATGGGCGGCGGGGCAATCCGGTCGGTTTCGGTGCCGTTCACCTGGATGCGCTGCTGGCTTTGAGCGGCGATGCGGGGGCGCGGCGCCTGTTGCAGGCGTTTCCCGTGACCGAGGTGCCGGTCGACGACCCGGGGATCTTCCGCGACATCGATCTGCCCGCGGACCTGACGGGAACGTAATCCCAACCGTGTGAATACGCTCTTTCTTGAAAAATCCGATTACACTACGGCGCATCGGAGAGAGATTGTTCACGCCATATGAAAAAAGCACCCCAGAAGCAGCCCCCGGCCATCCACTACACCATCGTCCCGAAGGACCTGGCCGGGCACCTGTTCAACGTCACCGTCACCGTGGCGGAGCCCGATCCGGAAGGGCAGGTGTTCGCGCTGCCGGCCTGGATCCCGGGCAGCTACATGATCCGCGAGTTCGCCCGCAACATCGTGCGCATCCGCGCCGAGGCCGGGGGTGCTGCGGTCCGTCTCACGAAGCTGGACAAGCACTCGTGGCAGGCGGCGCCCGCCGCCGGACCGCTGACGCTGCACTACGAGGTGTATGCCTGGGACCTGTCGGTGCGCGCCGCCCACCTGGACCAGACCCACGGCTTCTTCAACGGCACGAGCGTATTCCTGCGCGTCGTGGGCCAGGAAGCGCGGCCGCACCAGGTCGACATCCAGCGCCCGGGCGACCCGGCCACCCGCACCTGGCGCGTGGCCACATCGCTGCCGGAAGCGGGCGCGAAGCGCTACGGCTTCGGCACCTATGCCGCGGGCGACTACGATGAACTGATCGACCACCCCGTCGAGATGGGCGATTTCGCGTTGGGCGGCTTTACCGCGCACGGCGTCCGCCACGACATCGTCATCACGGGACGCGTGCCGAACCTGGACATGGCGCGCCTGGAAAAAGACCTGAAAGCCATCTGCGAAACGCAGATCGCGTTCTTCGAGCCGAAGACGAAGAAGGCGCCGATGGACCGCTACGTGTTCCTGACGATGGTCGTCGGCGACGGCTACGGCGGCCTGGAACACCGCGCGTCGACGGCGCTGATCTGCGCGCGCAGCGACTTGCCGACGACGGCCGCGCCGAAGACCGCCGAGCCGAACGAGGGCTACATCAAGTTCCTGGGCCTGTGCAGCCACGAGTATTTCCACACCTGGAACGTCAAGCGCATCAAGCCGGCCGTGTTTGCGCCGTACGACCTGCAGGTCGAAAACTACACGCCCCTGCTGTGGCTGTTCGAAGGCTTCACCAGCTATTACGATGACCTGATGCTCGTGCGCAGCGGGATCATCAGCGAAGCCACGTACTTCAAGCTGCTCGGCAAGACCGTCGGCAGCGTCCTGCGCGGCACGGGCCGCACGAAGCAGAGCATCGCCGATTCCAGCTTCGACGCGTGGAGCAAGTACTACCGCCAGGACGAGAACGCGCCGAACGCCATCATCAGCTATTACACCAAGGGCTCCCTCGTGGGCCTCGCGTTCGACCTGACGATCCGCGCGAAGACGGAAGGCGCGAAGTCGCTGGACGACATCATGCTCGCGCTGTGGGACCGCTACGGCCGCGATTTCTACAAGGGTGGGGCGCGCGGCGTGACGGAGCAGGAGGTCGAAAGCCTGTTCGACGAGGCGAGCGGCGTCCGGTTGAAGTCGATCTTCGACCGCTACATCCGCGGCACGGAAGACATCCCGCTGGCCAAGCTGTACGCGCCGTTCAGCGTCAAGGTGACGGAAGAGCGCAAGAATGCCAAGCCGTCGCTGGACGTCGGCGTCGGCCGCGACGCCGCCGGCGTCAAGCTGACGCAGGTGCACGAAGGCGGCGCGGCGCATCAGGCGGGTCTGTCGGCCGGCGACATCCTCATCGCCGTCGACAGCCTGCGCGTGAACGCCAACCCATCGAACCTGGACCAGCTGTTCGCGCGCTACCGCGTGGGCGACACGGTGACCGTGCATGCATTCCGCCGCGACGAGCTGATGGCGTTCGACGTCACCCTGCAGGGCGATCGCGTGCCATGCGTGCAGATCTCGGTGGCGCCGGGCACGCGCAAGGGGCCTGCGGTCAAGCGGCCGAGCGCGAGTTAACGGGGTAAATACGACCGCAGCAGATCGAAATCGATCGGCTTGGTGAGGTGATGATCGAACCCGGCCGCGAACGCGCGCTCGCGGTCCTTCTGCTGTCCCCACCCGGTCGTCGCGATCAGCGTGATACCCGCACCCAGAGGTAACGCGCGCACCCGGCGCGCGAGTTCATAGCCGTTCATGTCCGGCAGGCCGATGTCGAGCAGGGCGACGGCCGGCGCGAAGCCGGGCAGCATGTCCAGCGCGCGGGCGGCCGTCGATGCCGTCTTCACGTCGAAGCCATACAGTTCCAGCGTCATCGCCAGCGTCTCGCCGGCATCCTCGTTGTCGTCCACGACGAGGACGCGCAACTGGGACGGCGCCGCGCCGCTCGATGCGGGCACCGGTGCAGGTGCGCACACGCTGCCCGCCGCCAGCGGCAGCCGCATCGTGAACGTGCTGCCGAGACCGGGCCCGGGACTGTCCGCGTGCACGCTGCCGCCATGCAGTTGGACGATGCCGCGCACGAGCGCCAGGCCAATGCCGAGGCCTCCCTTCGAACGCTCCAGCGCGGGTTCGAGCTGGGAGAACATGTCGAAGACGGTGGCGAGCGCCGAGGCGGGCAGGCCGATGCCGTTGTCGCGCACGCTGATCTCGGCCGTGCCGTCGTCGCACGACAGGCATAGTTCGATCGTGCCGCCGTCCGGCGTGTACTTGGCGGCATTGGTCAGCAGGTTGATGACGACCTGCGCGAGGCGCGTCGCGTCGCCGTCCACGATCACGGGCGGTTCGGCGATGGACACGCGCAGCGTGTGGCGCGCCGCTTCCATCGTCGCAGCGAGGTCGTGCGCCGCGCCCTGCACGAGGGCCGACAGTTCCACCGGCGCGCGCTGCAGCTGCATGCGTCCCTGCGTGATGCGCGAGACTTCCATCAGGTCGTCGACGAGGCGCGTCATGTGGCGCAGCTGCCGGTCGAACGCCTGCAGCAGGCGGTTGTCCGTGCCCTGGCCGAACTTCAGCTTGAGGATGTCGAGCGCGCTGCGCATCGGCGCGAGCGGGTTGCGCAGTTCGTGCGACAAGGTCGCGAGGAATTCGTCCTTGCGCCGGTCCGCGGCCGACAGCTGGGCATTCAGTTTTTTCAGTGCCTCCTCGGCGCTGCGGCGCGCGTCCAGCGCCGCTTCCGCCGTCTTGCGGGCCGCCAGCAGTTCCCGTTCGTAGGCCCGGCGGTCCGATGCCTTGAACAGGGCCCAGTGGTCGAGCATGCCGTCCGCTTCCTGGCGGCGACTGATGTTGATGAGCACGGGGATGCGCTCCTGGCGCTTGTTGCGCAGGTCGACCTGGATCTCGGCCACCGAGCCCTGCACCTGCAGGATCGGCTGGCAATGCGTGTGGTAGAACAGGCGGGCGCCCACCGGCAGCAGGTCCTGCATGCGCAGCTTGCCGACGAGTTCCTCTTCCGCATAGCCGAGCCATGTGCACGCCATGCTGTTCGCCTTCAGGATCACGCCGTCGGCGGCCGTCAGCAGCAGCGCGCAGGCGGCCTGGTCGAACAGGATGTCGCCGGACGGCGCGGTAGGCACGGATGTCAGCGCAGGGCGTGCGCGAGGAAGTTGTCGATGGCGCGCGAGCTTTCCGTGGGCGCGCTCATGTGCGGGCAGTGACCGACGTTCTCGATGACGTGCAGGACGCTGTTCGGCAGGTGCCGGTGCAGGAAGTCGCCGACCTGGCGTGGTGCCACCAGGTCGTCGCTGCATTGCAGGATCAGGGCCGGCACGGTCGACCGGGGCACGTCCGCGCGGTAGTCGGACAGGAACGTCACGCGGGCGAAGTGCTTGGCGATCTCGGGATCGTTGCGGCAAAAGCTCTCGGTCAGTTCCGCGCGCAGTTCCGGACGGTCGGGCACGCCCATGATCGCGGGCGCCAGGCTGCTCGACCAGCCGAGGTAGTTGGCGTCCATCGTCTCGAGCAGTTCGTCGATGTCTTCGCGGCTGAACCCGCCGACGTAGTCGCCGTCGTTGATGTAGCAGGGCGACGGACCCACCATGACCTGGGCCAGGAATTTTTCCGGCGCCTTGATCGTCGCCAGCATGCCGATCATCGTGCTGACGGAATGGCCGACGAAGATGACGGGACCCGTCGCGAATGCGTCCACGATTTCCAGCAGGTCGTCCGCGTAGCCGTGCAGCGTGCCGTATTTGTCGCGGTCGTAGGCGGACAGGTCGGAGCCGCCGCTGCCGACTAGGTCGAACGCGATCGTGCGGAAGCGATCTTCGTACGCGGGCGTCAGGAAGCGCCACATGGTCTGGTCGCAACCGAAGCCGTGGGCAAACACCATCGTTGCCGGACCGTTGCCGGCCAGCCGGACGTTATTCCTGCGTTGCACGTTGGACATGATTATAAAATTTGTAGAAATGTAACGCAGGATTATAGGCCGGATATTGCCGAGCAGGCGCACCCGTGGCGCATGCGGTTACGGCCCGTCCGCACCCGCCGTCAGGACATCGATCATGGCACGAATCGCGGCCGACTGTCGCCGGTGCGGCGCGTACACGACGGAAAAGGGCCGCGAGCGGCCGCGCAAATGGGGCAGCACTTCGACGAGCCGCCCGGCCGCCACGTGTTCGCGCACGATGAAGTCGTAGCTCTGGCCGATGCCGATGCCGGCCACCGCCAGCGAGACGACGCCCAGTACGTCGTCCGACACCTCGATCGTGGCCGGCGCCGTCCACTCGACGTCGGTGTCGCCATCGCGGAATACCCACGGCGCGATCTTGCCTGTGCGCGGCAGGATGAACGGCAGGCAGGCATGCCCCTGCAGGTCGTCCAGCGTGCGCGGCGTCCCGGCTCGTGCCAGGTAGTCCGGTGACGCCACCAGGCACAGCGTCTCGTCGGCCAGCTTGCGCGCCACGAGGCCGCTGTCGGGCAGGTGGCCGAGGCGGATCGCGAGATCGTAGCCTTCGGCGACGAGGTCGACGCTGCGGTTCGTGATGTTCAGTTCTACCTTCACGTTCGGATACCGCCGCGTGAAGCGCGCCAGCAGGGCGGGGACGCGGTGGTGGCCCCACGTCGTCGGCACGCTCATGCGGATGCGCCCCGCCAGCGCCGCCGCCTGTCCCTGGATCTCGCGCTCCGCGTCGCCCAGCAGCGCGAAGGCCGTATGTGCCTGCTCCAGGTAGTGGCGGCCGGCTTCCGTCAGCGTGACGCGGCGCGTGGTCCGTCGCAGTAATTGCGTGCCGAGGCGGTTTTCCAGCCGCGTCACCGCGCGGCTCAGCACGGACGCCGTCGTCGCCAGCGCGACGGCTCCAGCCGTGAACGATTCACGGTCCGCCACGGCCAGGAACGCTTCCAGGTCGTCCAGATAGTCGAATTGTCGGCTGATTTCGTCCTCCCAAGAACAAATGAATTCCTTTTGACCCAGTTTATCTGCTTCGGCTGAAACAATAAAGTTGCGCTACCTGATCACCGAAAGGAACCGCAATGGACTTGAAACTGAAAGACAAAACGGCGCTCGTCACCGGCGCCACGGCCGGCATCGGCCTGGCCATCGCCCGCACGCTGGCGCAAGAAGGCGCGGCCGTCGCCATCACGGGGCGTGATGCCGGCAAGCTCGACGCCGCCATCGCCCAGATCCGCGCCGCCACGCCGGACGCCGTCGTGACGCCCGTCGTCGCCGACCTCGCCGACGCAGCCGGCGCGGCCGCCGTCGCGCAGGCCGTGCCCGACGTCGATATCCTCGTCAACAACCTCGGCTATTACGAGGGCAAGGCGTTCACCGACATCACGGACGACGACTGGCTGCGCATGTTCGACGTCAACGTGATGTCGGGCGTCCGCCTCGCCCGCCATTATTTCCCGCGCCTGCTCGCGAAGAACTGGGGCCGGGTGCTCTTCATCTCCAGCGAGGTGGGCGCATTCACGCCGCCGGACATGATCCATTATGGCGTCAGCAAATCCGCCCAGCTCGCGGTGGCGCGGGGCCTCGCCGAACTGACGCGCGGGACCGGCGTGACCGTCAACAGCGTCCTCCCGGCGGCCACGCGCTCGGACGGCATCGTCGACTACCTGCGCCAGACGGCGCCGCGGCCCGGCATGACGGATGCGGAGATCGAAGCGCACTTCTTCGCCACCTATCGCCCGAGTTCATTGATCGCGCGGATGATAGACGCGGACGAGGTGGCGGCGATGGTCGCGCTGCTCGCGAGTCCGCTCGGCGCCGCGACCAATGGCGCGGCCGTGCGCGTGGAGGGCGGCAGCTACCGCTCGATCCTTTGATTGACTGGACAGGAACCATCATGAACATCCGCCTCCCTGCACTGGCCATCCTCGCCACGCTCACCGTGACCGCGGCGACCGCGGCCGATACCTCCCGCGTCGAACGCTGGCGCAGCTACGCTGGCGTCAGCTGGGATGGGCCCCGCGACGGCAGCGACCCGGCGCCGTTCGCGAACTCGGTGAACGCGCCCATCGCCGGCATCCACTTCGACGCCGCCGGCCGTGCCTTCGTCAGCACGCCGCGTCTCGTGGCCGCCGATGCGCCGGCCACGCTGAGCCTCCTCGATACCCGCGCCACCACGGGCCCCGCACGCCTGACGGCTTTCCCGTCGCAGGAAGCGAATGCAGTGACGGGCGCACCGGCCACGCACCTGCGCAACGTGCTGGGCTTTCATATCGACCGGCGCAACGGCTGGTTGTGGGCGCTTGACCAGGGCTTCGTCGCGGGCGAGGCCGAAGCGCCGGCCGGCGGCCAGAAGATCGTCGTGTTCAATGTGCGCACGGGGAAGACCGTCCGCACGATCCCGCTCGACGCGGTGGCCGACCGCACAGGCAGCTTCCTGAACGACATCGCCGTGGACGAGGTCCGCAAAGTGGCCTACGTGTCCGACAGCGGCCTGCGCAGTGCGCCCGACAACCAGGCCGGCATCATCGTCGTGGATTATGCGTCGGGCCGCGCGCGGCGTGTGCTCGACCGGCATCCGGCCGTGCTGCCGCAGCCGGGCGCGAAGGTCGTGTCGCACGGTGCGGAAGTGTGGCCCGGCAAGCCGCTCGTGCTGGGCGTGAACGGCATCGCCCTGTCGCCGGACAGGAGCACGCTGTACTGGACGGTGACGACCGGCACGCACGCGTACGCGATCCCGACGTCGCTGCTGCGCGACGCGCACGCGCGTCCGGCCACGTTGGCCGCCGCCGTGCGCGACCTGGGCGATGTGGGTGGCAACACGGACGGCATCGTCACGGACAAGGCGGGCAATCTATGGATCACGGACGTCACCCGCAACGGCATCGTGCGCTACGACCCGCGCACGGGAACGCTGGCGCTGCAGGCCGCGAGCGACGGCGTGCGCTGGCCGGACACGCCCGCCATCGGACCTGACGGCGGCGTCGTGTTCACGGCCAGCCACCTGAACGGGCATTTCGCCGGGCAGGTCAAAGCGGGCGAGGAACGTTACGAGTTGTGGCGGCTGAAGTGAGACTGACGGGCGTCATTCCGACGCCTGCGGCCCCGCCAGGCTGCGCAGCTGATACCGCTCGCTGTCCGCGAACAGGAACGTTTCGGAGAACGTGAGCCTGCCCGTCGGCGGGGGCGGCAGCGGCGAACTGCGCCGTACGGACGCCAGCGCGATCTCGGACGCATCCGGATTGCGCGAGCGCTGCACGGCCACGTCCGCCAGCTGGCCGTCGCGGTCGACCGTGATCTCGAGTACGACGATGGCCGGCAGCATGGGCGGCAAGATGCCTGTGTAGGTGCGTTCGGGATTGTGGTCGGCCACGTGGTGCGCGACCTGGGTCTTGTAATTGTCCAGGCCCGGGGGCACGGGCGCTGTCGGCGATGTTGGCGCTGTGGGTGTCCCAGGATGGAAAATGTGTCCGACGGAAGAGGTGACGGCCTCGGTGGCCGTCCTGACGCTCGAGCATCCGCTCAAGCCTGCGATCAACGTGATGAGAACGAGGCCTGGGCGGATGATCGTGTCCATGTCAGTCGAATAAGCGCTTGAGTTCCGTGCCGGGATCGGGCGCGCGCATGAACGCTTCGCCCACGAGGAAGGCATGCACGTCGGCGTCGCGCATGCGCTTGACGTCGGCGGGCGCCAGGATCGCGGACTCGGTGACCACGAGCCGCTCCGCCGGAATGCGCGGCAGCAGGCCGATGGTCGTGTCGAGCGTGACCTCGAAGGTGCGCAGGTTGCGGTTGTTGATGCCCAGCAGGCGCGTGTTGAGCTTCAGGGCCGCATCCAGTTCGTCGCCGTCATGAACTTCGACCAGCACGTCCATGCCGAGTTCCCGGGCGCATGCCTCCAAGTCGGCCATCAGGCCATGATCCAACGCAGCGACGATCAGCAAAATCGCGTCCGCACCCATCGCGCGGGCTTCGTACACCTGGTACGGGTCGATGATGAAATCCTTGCGGATCACGGGCAGGCCGCACGCGGCGCGCGCCTGCTTCAGGTACTCGGGCGAGCCCTGGAAGAATTGCACGTCGGTCAGGACGGACAGGCACGATGCGCCGCCCGCCGCATAGCTGCGGGCGATGTCGGCCGGGCGGAAGTCGGCGCGGATCACGCCCTTCGACGGCGACGCCTTTTTCACTTCCGCGATCACGCCGGCGCGGCCCGCCTCGATGGTGCGGCGCAGGCTCGTTTCGAAGCCGCGCAGGTCGGCGCGCAGGGCGGTATCGCTTTCGACGTCGCGGCGCAGGCTGTTGAAATCGCGCTGCCGTTTCGCTGCCGCGACTTCGGTGGCTTTGACGTCGAGGATCTTGTTCAGGATATCGGACATGATGGTATTCAGTGTTGTTTCGCCAGCGCCAGCTTGACGCCGAGCCAGACGAACAGGCCGCCCGTGGCGCGGTTGAGCCATTGCGTGACGGCGGGGTTCAGTTTCAGACGGGCGCGTGCCTGCGCGGTGAACAGCGCCAGCGCATGGCACCACAACATGCCGTTGATGTTGAAGATGGCGCCGAGGATCAGGAAGGCGATGGCCTTGTGCGGCGCGTTCGCGTCGATGAATTGCGGGACGAACGCGAGGAAGAACAGCGCCACCTTCGGGTTCAGCACGTTCGTCAGGATGCCTTGCGCGTAGATGCGGCGCAGGGGCAGCGGGGCGACGGTCAGCGGCTTGTCGACGCCATCGCCGCGCTTGCTGAGCAGCATGCCGACAGCCAGGTACAGGATGTACGCGGCACCGAGCAGCTTGACGACGGTGAACGCGGCGGCCGACGTGGCCAGAATCGCCGACAGGCCAAGCGCAGCGGCGAAGATGTGCACGAACGTGCCCGTGCCGATGCCGAGGGCCGCCGCGCTGCCGGCGCGCCAGCCCTGCGTCGCGCTGCGCGTCATGATGAGCAACGAGTCCGGCCCCGGCATGACGTTCAGCAGCAGGCCGGAGACCACGAACAGGGCAAGGTCGTGGATGCCGAACATGTCAGCCCGCCGCGCCGAGGGATCGCGTGACGCTCACGAACTGGTCGAGCTTCGCCAGCGCCGCGCCCGACGCGATGGCGGTGCGCGCGCGCTGCAGGCCGTCCTCGATGGACGCCGCCACGCCGGCCGCGTACAGCGCCGTGCCCGCGTTCAGCGCCACGATGTCGTGGGCCGGCCCCGGTTCGCCGCGCAGCGCTTCCATGATGCGCGCCTTCGATTCGGTCGCATCGGCCACCTTCAGGTTGCGGCTGGCGATCATTGCGAGGCCGAAGTCTTCCGGGTGGATCTCGTATTCGCGGATTTCGCCGTTGACCAGTTCACCGACCATCGTGCCGGCGCCGAGCGAGACTTCGTCCATGTTGTCGCGGCCCCAGACGACGAGCGCATGCTGGGCGCCGAGGCGCTGCAGCACGCGCACCTGGATGCCGACGAGGTCCGGGTGGAACACGCCCATCAGGATGTTCGGCGCGCCGGCCGGATTCGTCAGCGGGCCGAGGATGTTGAAGATGCTGCGCACGCCCATCTCGCGTCGCACGGCCGCCACGTTCTTCATGGCGGCATGGTGGTTCGGCGCGAACATGAAGCCGATGCCCGTCTGCGCGATCGACTGCGCGATCTGCTCGGGCTTCAGGTCGATGTGCGCGCCCAGCGATTCGATGACGTCGGCGCTGCCGGACGACGACGACACGCTGCGCCCGCCGTGCTTCGCGACACGCGCGCCCGCGGCGGCCGCGACGAACATCGACGCGGTCGAGATATTGAAAGTGTGCGCACCGTCGCCGCCGGTGCCGACGATGTCGACGAGGTGCGTCGTGTCGGCCATCGGGACCTTGGTGGAGAACTCGCGCATCACCTGTGCGGCGGCGGTGATCTCGCCGATGGTTTCCTTCTTCACGCGCAGGCCCATGGTCAGCGCGGCGACCATCGTCGGCGAAATTTCGCCGGACATGATCTGGCGGAACAGATGCAGCATCTCGTCGTGGAAGATTTCACGGTGCTCGATGCAGCGGAGGAGGGCTTCTTGTGGGGTGATCATGGCAAGTCCAATTCTTGGAATTCAATTTGGCCACGCGGCCTTCGAACCGTCATTCCCGCGGAAGCGGGAATCCATAGACAGTCTGCATCGTCGCGAACTTAAGAGGCCGCAGACTTCGGCGCTTCAGTATGGGTTCCCGCCTACGCGGGAACGACGTGGTTCTTGCTTACGCGGTGCGGTCGAGGAAGTTCTTCAGCATCGCATGCCCGTGCTCCGACAGGATCGACTCCGGGTGGAACTGCACGCCCTCGATATCGAATTCCTTGTGGCGCACGCCCATGATCTCGCCGTCGTCCGTCCACGCCGTCACTTCCAGGCACGCCGGCAGCGACGCGCGCTCGATCGCGAGCGAGTGGTAGCGGATCACCGTGAAGGGGCTCGGCAGGCCCTTGAAGACGCCTTCGCCGATATGCGCGATCTTCGACGTCTTGCCGTGCATGACCTGCTTGGCGCGGATGATGTTGCCGCCGAACGCTTCGCCGATCGCCTGGTGGCCCAGGCACACGCCGAGGATCGGCTTCTTCCCTTTGAATTCGCGCAGCACGTCCACCGACACGCCGGCATCCTTGGGCGCCTTCGGGCCCGGCGAGATGCAGATGCGGTCCGGGTTCATGGCCGCGATCTCTTCGAGGGTGATCTCGTCGTTGCGCACGGTGCGCACATCCTCGCCCAGCTCACCGAAGTACTGCACGATGTTGTAGGTGAACGAGTCGTAGTTGTCGATCATGAGCAGCATGTCAGATCTCCCCATCCAGTCCGTCTTGCACTTGCTCGGCCGCGCGCAGCACGGCGCGCGCCTTGTGTTCTGTTTCGAGCCATTCCATCTCGGGGATGGAATCCGCGACGATGCCCGCCGACGCCTGCACGTACAGGTTGCCGTCCTTGATCACGCCCGTGCGGATCGCGATCGCCACGTCCATCTCGCCGCCGAACGACAGGTAACCGCAGGCGCCGCCGTAGATGCCGCGCATCACGGGTTCGAGTTCGTCGATGATTTCCATCGCGCGCACTTTCGGCGCACCCGTCAGCGTGCCGGCCGGGAAGGTGGCGCGCAGCACGTCCAGGTTCGACATGCCGTCCTTCAGCGTGCCTTCCACGTTGGAGACGATGTGCTGCACGTGCGAGTACTTCTCGATGACCATCTGGTCCGTGACCTTGACGCTGCCGGTCGTGGCGATGCGGCCGATGTCGTTGCGCGCCAGGTCGATCAGCATCACGTGTTCCGCCACTTCCTTCGGATCGTTCAGCAGTTCGTGCGCCAGCTCGGCGTCGCGTTCCGGCGTCGAACCGCGCGGGCGGGTGCCGGCGATCGGGCGCAGCGTCACCTTGCGGCCGCCGTCGGCGTCCTTCTCGTTGCGCACCAGGATCTCGGGCGACGAACCCACGATCTGCATGTCGCCGAAGTTGTAGTAATACATGTACGGCGACGGGTTCAGCGAACGCAGCGAACGGTACAGCGACAGTGGCGAATCCACGTACGGCTTGCGGATGCGCTGGCCGATCTGCACCTGCATCAGGTCGCCGGCCATCACGTATTCCTTCGCGACGGCGACGGCTTTTAAATAGTCTTCCTTGCTGAAGTCGCGTACGGCCTCGGTCCGTACGGAGCTCGACGTCACCGGTGCGTCCACGCTCCGGCGCAGCATCACGCGCAAGTCCTTCAGGCGCTGGCGGGCCTTGTTGTAGGCCTCGGGCTGGGACGGATCGGCATACACGATCAGGTACAGCTTGCCCGACAGGTTGTCGATCACCGCCAGCTCTTCCGTCACCATCAGCTGGATTTCCGGCAGGTCCAGTTCGTCGCGCGGTGCCGTGTGCGCCAGCTTCTTCTCGATGTGGCGCACGGTGTCGTAGCCGAAGTAGCCGGCCAGGCCGCCGCAGAAGCGGGGCAGGCCCGGGCGCAGCGCGACCTTGAAGCGGGATTGATAGGCCTCGATGAAGTCGAGCGGATTGCCTTCGTGCGTCTCGATGACTTCCCCGTTCTTCTCGACCGTCGTGACGTTGCCGCGCGTGCGCAGCAGCGTCTTGGCCGGCAGGCCGATGAAGGAGTAGCGGCCGAAGCGCTCGCCGCCGACCACGGACTCGAGCAGGAACGTGTTCTTGCCGGCGTCCTGGCTCTGGGCCAGCTTCAGGTACAGCGTGAGCGGGGTTTCGAGATCGGCAAATGCTTCCGCGATCAGGGGGATACGGTTATAGCCTTGCGTGGCGAGCGATTTGAATTCGAGTTCGGTCATGCTTTTCTCCGGGCCGCCCGCAGGAAGGGGAACGGGCGGCGATTTCTTCAAAAAACCTGCCGGTATCTATGTGCACAAGGCGTGCACCGGCAGCAATCAGCTTGGGTCAGATGGACCAGGATTGCCAGCGTCGCCACAGCCAGGCCTCATGGGCACCGGTTGGGTTGACGATGTGTTTTTTGGCGAAAAACATGGAGTAGATGGTTTAGGAGTTGGCTTTGTTATGAGCGCTGATCAGTTCAGCCGCTTCAAGTAGCGAATCAACTATACCATCGGAATTAATAGTTTGCACAGGTTTTCCGTGGTTGTAGCCATACGGGACCGACAACACGAAACACCCGGCCGCGCGCGCGGCTTCGGCGTCGTTGCTGGAGTCGCCGATCGCAACCACGCGCGCCGGCTCCACGTCGAAGTCGCGGCAGACCTGCAGCAGCGGCATCGGATCCGGCTTCTTGCGCGGGAACGAGTCGCCGCCGTAGACCAGTTCGAAGAACGGCGTGAGGCCCTTCTTCGCCAGCAGCGGCTGGGTGAACGCGACGGGCTTGTTGGTCACGCACGCGAGGCGCAGGCCCAGGTCCTTCAGGGCCTGCAAGCCTTCGATCACGTGCGGGTACAGCGTGGCGCGTTCGCCGTTGATGGCGAGGTAGTGGCGCTGGTAGGCGGCCATCGCGTCGTCGAACATGGCGTCGATGCGATCCGTGTCGAAGTCGCGGGCCAGCACGTCGCGGATCAGCTTTTCCGATCCCTTGCCGACCATCGGTTCAATGATCTGCTGGGTGATCGGCGCCAGGCCGAATTCCGCGCGCATGCCGTTCAGCGCGAGCTCGAAATCCGGCACGGTGTGCAGCATCGTGCCGTCCAGGTCGATGATGGCGGCCCGGATCGCCGCAGCGCCGCTTTTCATTACGCCGCCTTCTTCGCGACGGTGGCCAGCTCGGCGCGCATTGCGTCGATGACGGCCTTGTAGTCCGGCTTGCCGAAGATGGCGGAACCGGCCACGAACGTGTCGGCGCCGGCTTCGGCGGCCGCGGCGATGTTGTCGGCCTTGATGCCGCCGTCGACTTCCAGCAGGATGTCGCGGCCCGATTCATCGATCATGCGGCGCGCGAGCGCGATTTTCTTCAGCGCTTCCGGGATGAACGACTGGCCGCCGAAGCCCGGGTTGACGGACATGATGAGGATCATGTCGATCTTGTCCATCACGTGGTCCAGGTGGTGCAGCGGCGTGCCCGGGTTGAACACGAGGCCGGCCTTGCAGCCGTTGTCGCGGATGAGCTGCAGCGTGCGGTCGATGTGTTCCGACGCTTCCGGGTGGAAGGTGATGATGTCGGCACCGGCCTTGGCGAAATCGGGGATGATGCGGTCGACCGGCTTGACCATCAGGTGGACGTCGATCGGCACCTGCACGTGCGGACGGATGGCCTGGCACACCAGCGGGCCGATGGTCAGGTTGGGAACATAATGGTTGTCCATCACGTCGAAGTGGATGATGTCGGCGCCGGCGGCGACGACATTGCGCACTTCCTCGCCCAGGCGGGCGAAGTCGGCGGACAGGATGCTGGGAGCGATGCGGTAGGTCATGATGGGCCGGAGGTTGCTTTAGACAAAGCCAGCATTGTACGCCGACGTCGTGTTTTCGGCGGGCGTTGTATCATGTCGACCACGCGCTCTTTTGCTAATCTAACAAGGAACACCGATGCCCGCCTACGATTTCGAGATCACCGTCAGGACCCAATACCTGCCGGAGCAATCCCACCCGGAGCGGACGCAGCACGTGTTCACCTACACCATCACGATCAAGAACACGGGCACCGTCGCGGCCCAGCTGATCTCGCGCCACTGGGTGATCACGGACGCCAACAACCAGGTGCAGGAAGTGCGGGGCCTGGGCGTCGTCGGCCACCAGCCGCTGCTGCAGCCGGGTGAGCAGTTCGAATACACGAGCGGCACCCAGCTGGCAACGAACCAGGGCTCGATGGTCGGCGAGTATTTCTTCGTCGCCGAGGACGGGCACCGCTTCGAGGTCAAGATCCCCGAGTTCGTGCTGTCGCTGCCGCACGCATTGCATTAATCTTTCGTATCGTTGTTCCTCTGCTCGGGCTTACGGCCCGAGAACATCGTCCACCAGACGATGAACACCAGCAGGAACAAGGCCACGCCGGCCTCCAACATCAGTATCCACATCGCGCATTTCCTATGGTTTCGACACGCCGCAGTGTACCCGCTTTATTGACCCTCGTCGCCTTGCTGGCGGCCTGTACGACGACACCGCCCCCGCAGCCGCAACCGCCGGTCAAGCTGCCGCCGCCCGTCGGCCCCGTGACTGTGCCGCCCACCCAGCCGCCGGCGCAACCGCAGCCGCAGCCGGCACCGCCGCCCACGCCCCTGTTTACGCCCGTGACGTTCGATGTGCTGCCGGGCTGGCAGCAGGACGACCTGCGCCAGGCCTGGCCCGCGTTCCAGGCGTCGTGCCGCGCGCTCGGCGCGAAGCCGGACTGGAAGGCGCCGTGCGCCGCCGGCAAGCTGGTCGACCCGGGCGACGGCACGGCCATCCGCCAGTTCTTCGAGACGTATTTCGTGCCGAATCTCGTGCGCGCGCCCGACGGCGCCGACGCGGGCCTGATCACCGGTTATTACGAGCCGATGCTGCGCGGCGCCCGCAAGCGCGGCGGTGCGTACCAGACGCCTCTCTATAAAGTGCCGGATGACCTGATCACCGTGGACCTGGCCAGTGTCTATCCGAGCCTGAAGGGCATGCGGCTGCGCGGACGCCTCGTCGGCAAGACCGTCGTCCCGTACGCGACGCGCGCCGACATCGAACGCGCGCGCCTCCCGGGCAAGGAACTGGTGTGGGTCGACGATCCGGTGGAGGCGTTCTTCCTCGAGGTGCAGGGCTCCGGCCGCGTGCAGCTGGACGATGGCGACACCGTGCGCATCGCCTACGCCGACCAGAACGGCCATCCGTACAAGGCGATCGGCCGCTGGCTGATCGACCAGGGAGAATTGGCGCCGGGCGAGGCGACGGCGCAGGGCATCAAGGCGTGGATCGCCGCGCACCCGGAGCGCCGCCAGGAACTCCTCAACGTCAACCCGAGCTACGTGTTCTTCCGCGAAGAGCGCCTGCCCGATCCGAACGTGGGACCGAAGGGCGCCCTGGGCGTGCCGCTGACCCCCACGCGCTCCGTCGCCGTCGACCCGGCCTTCATCCCGCTCGGCGCGCCGCTGTTCCTGTCGACGACGGAGCCGGCCGGCGACGTGCCGCTGCAGCGCCTCGTGATGGCGCAGGACACGGGCGGCGCCATCAAGGGCGCCGTGCGTGCGGATTTCTTCTTCGGCTTCGGCGGGCAGGCGGCCGACAACGCGGGCCGCATGAAGCAGCGCGGGCAGATCTGGGCGCTGCTGCCACGTCAGACTTACTGACGTATTTGGTGCAGGCGGGTGCCGAACAGCGTGGTGAGCGTCAGCAGCAGGGCGCCCGCCGCGACGACCGTCAGGCCGCCGCGCACGCCGAGCCGCTCGGCCAGCGCACCGGCACCGGCCGCGCCGACCGGGGCCACGGCCACCGTCATGAAGCGCATCGTCGACGTCATCCGGCCCAGCAGCGCATCGGGCGTGACGCGCTGGCGTAGCGCGAGATAGGGCAGGAAGAACAGGGTGCCGCCGCAATCGAGGCAGAACACGACGCCGGCATACGCGGCCGCGGTCGCGGCGCGGCTGCCCAGCAGGTCGCGCGGGATCGTCGGCATCAGCATGAAGCCGAGGCACGAGATGCACAGTCCCGTGGCGATGGCGCCGCCGGAGCCGAAGCGGCGCGTTAGCGGTTTCAACATCAGGGAACTGAGTAATACCCCGGCGCCGCCCAGCATCTGCGAGGTGCCCATCAGGCCCGGCGACATCCCCAGCACGCGCGTGGCGAACAGCACGTACAGCGCCGTGTAGCCATAGAACAGCAGGTGCCAGCAGGCGGATGACCACGCCAGCAGCCGCAGCACCGGCTGGCTCCACACGAATTTCAGGCCTTCGGCCACGTCGCGCAGCACGTGCGATTGCGGCGGCTGCGGTTGCGGCTCGCGCGTGCGGATCCGGCGCAGATTCCACAACGAGACTGTAAAGCCGGCCACGTTGCACAGGATCGCGACGGGCGCCCCCAGCGCCTGCACGAGCAGGCCCGCGATGCCGGGGCCGAGCAGGCGCGAGGCGGATTCCGTCGCGCCCAGCTTCGACTGCGCATCGATGAGGCCATCGCGGCCCACCAGGAACGTCAGGAAGATCTGCTCCGCGCTACCGCCCACGACGAATCCCGTCCCCAGCATGAACTGCACCGCATACAGCCAGTGCACGCTGAGCCACCCCTGCCACCACGCGAACGGCACGCTGGCGAGGCTCAGCGCGACCATCGCATCGCTGGCCAGCATCACGGGCAGGCGCCGGCTGCGGTCGAGCAGGACGCCCGTCGGCAGCGAGAACAGGAGAAATGGGAGCGAGCCGACGGCGGCCAGGGTGCCCATCTGGGCGGGCGTCGCGTGCAGCAGCAGGGCGGCGCAGATCGGGAGGGCCAGCAGCGTGATCTGGGCACCGAAATTGGTCAGCGTGCTGCTGAACCAGAAACGGCGAAAGTCGACGTTGCGCAGCTGGCGGTCGGTGGCGAAGCTGCGGAGGAGGGCGATGGGGGACACCAGGACATGATAGCAAACGCATGATTGCCGTATACGTCACATGCGTCGTTCAGGCGCTACAATCTGGGCTCATCTTATTAAGGGGTGTCCCATGGAATATTCTGATCTGCTGATCGAGCACCACGACAAGGTGGTCGTGATCCGCCTGAACCGTCCGAAGGCGATGAACGCCCTCAACGACAACATGATGAACGAGCTGGGCGACGCGCTGTATAAATTCGACGCCGACCCGGCCGTCAACGTCATCATCCTGACCGGCAGCGACAAGGTGTTCGCCGCTGGCGCCGACATCGCCGCGATGGCCAATTACTCGTATGCCGACACGTATCCGGGCAATTACATCGGCCGCAACTGGGAGCACATCCTGAACGTGCGCAAGCCGGTGATCGGTGTCGTTGCCGGCTACGCGCTGGGCGGCGGTTGCGAACTGGCGATGATGTGCGACTTCCTGATCGCGTCGGACACGGCCAAGTTCGGCCAGCCGGAGATCAAGGTCGGCGTGACCCCGGGCGCCGGCGGCACGCAGCGCCTGCCGCGCGCGATCGGCAAGTCGAAGGCGATGGACATGCTGCTGACGGCGCGCATGATCGACGCGGCGGAAGCGGAGCGCACGGGCCTCGTGTCGCGCGTCGTGCCGGCCGACCTCGTGATGACGGTGGCGCTGGAAGTGGCGGAAACGATCGCGGCGATGCCGGTGTCGGTGGCCATGCAGATCAAGGATGCCGTCAACCGCGCGTTCGAGACGACCTTGACCGAAGGCGTACGTTATGAACGCCGCTTCTTCCATGCCGGCTTCGGTACGCCGGCGCAGAAGGAGGGGATGGCTGCGTTCCTGGAAAAGCGTAAGCCGAATTTCGAAGGGATGTAATTTTTCCACAGGCCTTGCATGGACGCGGGCGGGTTTGCTATAGTTCGCGTCCTGCTTCTGCAGCGCACGAAATCGAAAGAATTCAGTGTGTTGCAGAAACAGCGAGGGGTTGACGAGTTAAGCGAAACACTGCATAATCTCACTTCTCTGCTGCTGACGAACAAAACGATTCGCAAACGCAGCAAGGCAGTACCGAATACGAAGCTCTTTAACAATAAACAGTCGATAAGTGTGGGCGTTTGATGAAGTGCCAGCAGTCGCGTAAGCGGCTGCTGAATGCTTAAATTATCAAATGTTCACACAAAAGAAATACGTTGCTCAGCAATGAGTAACGGTCAGTATTTTGAGTGAGCGATCTGCTGAGAAATCAGCAAAAACAGGAATTAAACTGAAGAGTTTGATCCTGGCTCAGATTGAACGCTGGCGGCATGCTTTACACATGCAAGTCGAACGGCAGCGCGGGGCAACCTGGCGGCGAGTGGCGAACGGGTGAGTAATATATCGGAACGTACCCAAGAGTGGGGGATAACGTAGCGAAAGTTACGCTAATACCGCATACGATCTATGGATGAAAGTGGGGGATCGCAAGACCTCATGCTCCTGGAGCGGCCGATATCTGATTAGCTAGTTGGTGAGGTAAAGGCTCACCAAGGCGACGATCAGTAGCTGGTCTGAGAGGACGACCAGCCACACTGGGACTGAGACACGGCCCAGACTCCTACGGGAGGCAGCAGTGGGGAATTTTGGACAATGGGCGCAAGCCTGATCCAGCAATGCCGCGTGAGTGAAGAAGGCCTTCGGGTTGTAAAGCTCTTTTGTCAGGGAAGAAACGGCTCCGGCTAATATCTGGGGCTAATGACGGTACCTGAAGAATAAGCACCGGCTAACTACGTGCCAGCAGCCGCGGTAATACGTAGGGTGCAAGCGTTAATCGGAATTACTGGGCGTAAAGCGTGCGCAGGCGGTTTTGTAAGTCTGTCGTGAAAGCCCCGGGCTTAACCTGGGAATTGCGATGGAGACTGCAAGGCTTGAATCTGGCAGAGGGGGTAGAATTCCACGTGTAGCAGTGAAATGCGTAGAGATGTGGAGGAACACCGATGGCGAAGGCAGCCCCCTGGGTCAAGATTGACGCTCATGCACGAAAGCGTGGGGAGCAAACAGGATTAGATACCCTGGTAGTCCACGCCCTAAACGATGTCTACTAGTTGTCGGGTCTTAATTGACTTGGTAACGCAGCTAACGCGTGAAGTAGACCGCCTGGGGAGTACGGTCGCAAGATTAAAACTCAAAGGAATTGACGGGGACCCGCACAAGCGGTGGATGATGTGGATTAATTCGATGCAACGCGAAAAACCTTACCTACCCTTGACATGTCAGGAACCTCCGAGAGATTGGAGGGTGCCCGAAAGGGAGCCTGAACACAGGTGCTGCATGGCTGTCGTCAGCTCGTGTCGTGAGATGTTGGGTTAAGTCCCGCAACGAGCGCAACCCTTGTCATTAGTTGCTACGCAAGAGCACTCTAATGAGACTGCCGGTGACAAACCGGAGGAAGGTGGGGATGACGTCAAGTCCTCATGGCCCTTATGGGTAGGGCTTCACACGTCATACAATGGTACATACAGAGGGCCGCCAACCCGCGAGGGGGAGCTAATCCCAGAAAGTGTATCGTAGTCCGGATCGCAGTCTGCAACTCGACTGCGTGAAGTTGGAATCGCTAGTAATCGCGGATCAGCATGCCGCGGTGAATACGTTCCCGGGTCTTGTACACACCGCCCGTCACACCATGGGAGCGGGTTTTACCAGAAGTAGGTAGCTTAACCGCAAGGAGGGCGCTTACCACGGTAGGATTCGTGACTGGGGTGAAGTCGTAACAAGGTAGCCGTATCGGAAGGTGCGGCTGGATCACCTCCTTTCTAGAGTGGCACGGGAGCTTACGCTCCATCATCAAGCGCCCACGCTTATCGGCTGTTATAAAGTTAAACGAGAACAGTTCGGGTCTGTAGCTCAGTCGGTTAGAGCACCGTGTTGATAACGCGGGGGTCGTTGGTTCGAATCCAACCAGACCCACCAGTTACCAAAATGGGGGATTAGCTCAGCTGGGAGAGCACCTGCTTTGCAAGCAGGGGGTCGTCGGTTCGATCCCGTCATCCTCCACCAAAAGTTCAAACGTAAGCTCGGTAGTTTAGGTTTGATCTTTTAGAGATCACTGTTTTCTCGTTCTTTAACAATCTGGAAGAAGTAAAGTTTTCTTTAAGCGTGTAGCTAACGAAAGTTAGATGCACACTTAGGGTAGTAATCTGTATGTATCAACAAACAAAGTAAGCTGAATCCTTGTTGCTATGACGCTCCCTTCTCGTCTTTCCTCCGGAAAGACTGCAGGGGCCAACGTTATAGGGACAAGCGAATAAGTGCACATGGTGGATGCCTTGGCGATTACAGGCGATGAAGGACGTAGTAGCTTGCGATAAGCTGCGGGGAGTGAGCAAACACACTTTGATCCGCAGATTTCCGAATGGGGAAACCCGGCCTTTTAGGTCATTGCATACTGAATACATAGGTATGCAAAGCGAACGCGGCGAACTGAAACATCTAAGTAGCTGCAGGAAAAGAAATCAACCGAGATTCCCAAAGTAGTGGCGAGCGAAATGGGATGAGCCTTGTACGTGATAGTCGGACTGATAGTGGAATCCTTTGGAAACAGGAGCCATAGCGGGTGATAGCCCCGTACACGAAATCAGACCGGTGGTACTAAGCGTACGACAAGTAGGGCGGGACACGAGAAATCCTGTCTGAATATGGGGGGACCATCCTCCAAGGCTAAATACTCGTAATCGACCGATAGTGAACCAGTACCGTGAGGGAAAGGCGAAAAGAACCCCGGGAGGGGAGTGAAATAGATCCTGAAACCGTGTGCATACAAACAGTCGGAGCCTCTTCGTGGGGTGACGGCGTACCTTTTGTATAATGGGTCAGCGACTTACATTCAGTGGCGAGGTTAACCGAATAGGGGAGCCGTAGAGAAATCGAGTCCGAACAGGGCGACAGTCGCTGGGTGTAGACCCGAAACCAGGTGATCTACCCATGGCCAGGATGAAGGTGCGGTAACACGCCCTGGAGGTCCGAACCCACTAATGTTGAAAAATTAGGGGATGAGCTGTGGGTAGGGGTGAAAGGCTAAACAAACCTGGAAATAGCTGGTTCTCTCCGAAAACTATTTAGGTAGTGCCTCAAGTATCACCATCGGGGGTAGAGCACTGTTATGGCTAGGGGGTCATTGCGACTTACCAAACCATTGCAAACTCCGAATACCGATGAGTGCGAGCTTGGGAGACAGACGTCGGGTGCTAACGTCCGGCGTCAAGAGGGAAACAACCCAGACCGCCAGCTAAGGTCCCAAAGATTGGCTAAGTGGAAAACGAAGTGGGAAGGCTAAAACAGTCAGGATGTTGGCTTAGAAGCAGCCATCATTTAAAGAAAGCGTAATAGCTCACTGATCGAGTCGTCCTGCGCGGAAGATGTAACGGGGCTAAGCCAGTCACCGAAGCTGCGGATATGTTTCTTAGTATTTATACTTTGATCCATATGGTAGGAGAGCGTTCCGTAAGCCTGAGAAGGTGTCTTGTAAAGGATGCTGGAGGTATCGGAAGTGCGAATGCTGACATGAGTAGCGATAAAGAGGGTGAAAAGCCCTCTCGCCGAAAGCCCAAGGTTTCCTGTTCAACGTTCATCGGAGCAGGGTGAGTCGGCCCCTAAGGCGAGGCAGAGATGCGTAGCTGATGGGAAGCAGGTTAATATTCCTGCACCGTCGTATGATGCGATGGGGGGACGGATCGCGGAAGGTTGTCCAGCTGTTGGAATAGCTGGTTTTTGACTCATAGAAGGCGCTTAGGCAAATCCGGGCGCGTAATTCAAGGGGTCGAGACGTGTGCCCTTGTGGCACGAAGCAATCGGAAGTGGTTCCAAGAAAAGCCTCTAAGCTTCAGTCATACGAGACCGTACCGCAAACCGACACAGGTGGGCGAGATGAGTATTCTAAGGCGCTTGAGAGAACTCGGGAGAAGGAACTCGGCAAATTGGTACCGTAACTTCGGGATAAGGTACGCCCCGGTAGCTTGACTGCTTTACTGCAGAAGGGTGAAAGGGTTGCAATAAACTGGTGGCTGCGACTGTTTAATAAAAACACAGCACTCTGCAAACACGAAAGTGGACGTATAGGGTGTGACGCCTGCCCGGTGCTGGAAGATTAAATGATGGGGTGCAAGCTCTTGATTGAAGTCCCAGTAAACGGCGGCCGTAACTATAACGGTCCTAAGGTAGCGAAATTCCTTGTCGGGTAAGTTCCGACCTGCACGAATGGCGTAACGATGGCCACACTGTCTCCTCCCGAGACTCAGCGAAGTTGAAATGTTTGTGATGATGCAATCTACCCGCGGCTAGACGGAAAGACCCCATGAACCTTTACTGTAGCTTTGCATTGGACTTTGAACCAATCTGTGTAGGATAGGTGGGAGGCTTTGAAGCGGGGACGCCAGTTCTCGTGGAGCCAACCTTGAAATACCACCCTGGTTCGTTTGAGGTTCTAACCTTGGCCCGTGATCCGGGTCGGGGACAGTGCATGGTAGGCAGTTTGACTGGGGCGGTCTCCTCCTAAAGTGTAACGGAGGAGTTCGAAGGTACGCTAGGTACGGTCGGACATCGTGCTAATAGTGCAATGGCATAAGCGTGCTTAACTGCGAGACCGACAAGTCGAGCAGGTACGAAAGTAGGACATAGTGATCCGGTGGTTCTGTATGGAAGGGCCATCGCTCAACGGATAAAAGGTACTCTGGGGATAACAGGCTGATTCCTCCCAAGAGTTCATATCGACGGGGGAGTTTGGCACCTCGATGTCGGCTCATCACATCCTGGGGCTGTAGCCGGTCCCAAGGGTATGGCTGTTCGCCATTTAAAGTGGTACGTGAGCTGGGTTTAAAACGTCGTGAGACAGTTTGGTCCCTATCTGCCGTGGGCGTTGGAAATTTGAAGGGGGCTGCTCCTAGTACGAGAGGACCGGAGTGGACGAACCTCTGGTGTACCGGTTGTCACGCCAGTGGCATTGCCGGGTAGCTAAGTTCGGAAGAGATAACCGCTGAAAGCATCTAAGCGGGAAACTCGCCTTGAGATGAGATTTCCCGGAGCCTTGAGCTCCTTGAAGGGTCGTTCGAGACCAGGACGTTGATAGGTCAGGTGTGGAAGTGCAGTAATGCATTAAGCTAACTGATACTAATTGCCCGTACGGCTTGTCCCTATAACCTTGGCAGTCATTGCCAACGCAAGGGTTCAGCTGTTTGTTGAGACAACAGATTACGAAAACTGCTTCTTCCGGATTCAGAGTGACGCACGCATAAGCTGCGGCACTCGTACAAGTTATGCCTGATGACCATAGCAAGTCTGTACCACCCCTTCCCATCCCGAACAGGACCGTGAAAAGACTCTGCGCCGATGATAGTGCTGCAACCAGTGTGAAAGTAGGTTATCGTCAGGCTAGTTATTAAGAAAAGCCCGCTCAGTATGCACTGAGCGGGCTTTTTGCTTTTTCAGGCACCACCTGCAACCAGTAGCAAAATTGCCCTGGAAACGAAAATTTTTGCATCGTCATATAAAAAACTGCAGCGCTGTTACGCTTTCATGCCCGGCGGCGCTAAGCTTTCCTGACGAGACACCTGATGTAAGCAAGATGCAAAATTTCTATAAAAAAGCGCTGTATGCGCTCATTCTGCTGCTGGTCGCGGACGCGTTGATCGCCTGCCTGTGCGTGTACCAAAGTTATCCATCCGCCGCGCTGATGCCGCCGGGAGGCGGGGGCCTGTACTGGCGCACGGTCACGAAGACGGACGCGCCAGAAGGCGGTACCTCGACCATACGCGTCATCGAGACCGCCCAGCGATCGCTCCGTTTCGACTTCCGGCTCACGCGGGCGACGGCGTATCCATTCGTCTCGGCCGACATGTTGTTCGAGGACGGCGAGGGGAATGCCGTGCCGGTGGATTTGACGAGGTTCGACACCATCACGTTCACCGCCAAGTGCAAGCCGATGAATGCCTTGATATTCGCCCTGCCGACCTTCGACGCGACCATTTCGAAGCCCGGCGACTACCTGACCTATCCATCACCGCTCACGTTTTTCTCCTGCAATGAGCAGGGCACTCGCGTATCGCTGGACCTGACGCGGCTGACCATCCCGCAATGGTGGTACGACAGGATGCACCTCGATTTGTCGCATCAGTCTTATCAACTGAACCAGGTGGCGAAATTCGTATTCGGCGTCAGCCAGCAGAGTCCGCGCGATCAAGACAGCCGCGTGGAAATCAGCCAGGTGACGCTGCATGGCCGCGACTATCGCTATCTCGTCGCACTGGCCGTCATCCTCGTGAGCAGCTGGTGTGCGTTCGCGTTCTGGTTTTTCCGGGCCCATGCGCGGGAACTGTCTGCCAGCCTGGACGCCAAGCTCAGGAAGGACTTGCCGCTCGTCGCCTATCGCCAGCTGACGCTCGAACCGTTCAAGGACAAGGAAAAGGCGGCCGTCCTGCGTTTCATCGCGACGAATTACACGAATCCCGACCTGGACCTGGACAGCGTCGTCGCGGGAACGGGCGCCAACCGCAACAAGGTCAATGAAGTACTGAAGGCGGAACTCGGCATGACGTTCACGGCCTATCTGAAAAAACTGCGGCTGACGGAATCGGCCAGGCTGCTCACCGAGACGCCCGCCGTGACCGTCGCCGAAGTCGCGTACTCCGTCGGTTATGCCAACGTCTCGTATTTCAACAAGCTGTTCAAGGAAGAATACGGCTGCACGCCCAAGGTCTTCAAGACCGTGGCGAGCACCGCATCGCAGGAGCAGCACGACTCATAACAAATCCTGCATTTTTCGCCAAATCTTCCGCATTGGCGTTAATGAGACGCGGCTGGGCACCTTTATTCTTTTGTGGTCGAGAAACTTTCAAAGATCCAAAATGAAACTTATTGCACAGATCGCCTTTGCCCTGGCCACGCTGGCCGGCCCTGCCACGCTTCCGCTCGCTGCACCCGTAGGCTGGCCCGGCCCCGGACAATTGTTTGTGGGTACTTGCTACCAGCCCGTCGACCGCACGCCCGCCCAGATCCAGCGCGACATCGCCCTGATGAAGGAAGCCGGCTTCAACGTCGTCCGGATGGGCGACCTGTCCTGGGATTACTTCGAGCCCGAAGAAGGCAAGTTCAAGTTCGCCGAATTCGACCGCATCGTGGACGCGATGCAGGCGAACGGCATCAAGGTGATCGTCGACATTCCGGGCACGCCGGCTCCGCTGTGGCTGCATCGCAAATACCCCGGCGTGAACCTCGTCAACGCACAGGGCGCGACTGTGCAGCCGGCCGAACGCTATATGCTCGACATCAGCGACCCCGATTACCGCCGCCACGCCGTCCGTCTCGCCGAGAAGCTGACGCAGCGCTACGGCAAGCATCCGGCCGTGCTCGCGATCGGCTTCGACAACGAGATCGGCAACACGTTCATGTCATATTCGAAGGCCGACCGTACGCGCTTCGTCGCCTGGCTCAAACGCAAATACGGCACGCTGGATGCGCTGAACCAGGCGTGGGCTACGCAACGCTGGGCGCGCCATCTGTCGTCGTGGGACGAAGTGGAACTGCCGTATGCGGACGGTCCCGGCCCGGCGGAGCGCAACCTCGACCTGCGCCGCTTCTGGTCCGACAACACGATCGCCGTGCTGAAGGACCTCGAAGCCGTCCGCGTGAAGTATGCGCCGGACAAGCCGGCGATCTCGAACCTGTGGGACAGCGCGGGGCGAAAAGGCTTCGATTATCTGTCGACGTATCGCCAGTACGCGCATTACGGTGCGATGGGCTTTTATCCGGGCGAGCCGGTGGGGTCCGGCTTTGAAGCATTGATGATGAAGGCTGGCCTGGACACGCCCATCTGGTTCAACGAGTTCACGGCGGGTGGCGGCGGCTACTACGGGACGAAAGGGCGCTCGCGCATGTGGGCTCACTTCGGCTTGCTGCTCGGCGCACAGTCGGTGATGGCATGGACGTACAATTCCCACCTCGGCGGCGAGGAACAGATGATAATGGGTCTTCTCGATCACGACAGCAAGCCGTCGTGGAAGCTGTGGGAATTCGGCACGATCGCCCGTGAATTCAAGACGCTGCAGGCGCTGGGCTTCCCGCGCCATACCGAACCGCAGATCGCGTTCGCGTATTCGTTCGACAGCCGCAACGCCTCGACGCCGCCGGGCCCGTCGAACACGATGCGCCAGTACTTCACGATCCCGTACATGGACCAGCTTCACAACGCGTTCGCGCCGGTCTTCAACGATAACATCGACACAGCGGTCATCCACGTGGGCCATGATGATTTGCGGCGCTACAAGATGGTCGTGGTGGCGGCCGACCTCGTGATGGACCGCGCGAGTGCCGACGCGCTGCGCCGCTACGTACAGGACGGCGGCACGGTCGTGATGACGGCCTTCTCGGCGAAGGTGAGCGAGACGGGCCAGGTGTTCGACACGCCGCTGCCGGGCCGCCTCAGCGACGTGTTCGGCCTGCGCACCAGCGAGTACTACAACGCCGACGCGCCGCTCGACGTCGGCTTCGACGGCAAGACCGTGACGACGACCACGAAGTTCTACGAAGTGCTGGAGCCGTCCACCGCGAAGGTCGTCGCGCGCCTGACCAACGTGCCGGATTCTCCGCCCGCCATCACCGAAAACCGCTACGGCAAGGGCAGGGCGATCTACGTCGCCATGGCCGCGCAGCGTCCCGTGATGCAGGCCCTGTACCGCCGCCTGTACGGCGAGCTTGGCATCAAGCGGGGGCCCGCGACGCCCGAAGGCGTCTATGCCCGCGAGGTGGATGGCCGCACGCTGTACGTCAACACGACGACGCAGCCGCAGGAGGTGAAGTTCGACGGCGCCGCCACCGGCGTGCTCGGTGGCCAGGCGTGGAATGGCACGCTGCGGCTCGCGCCCTTCGGTGCGGAGCTCCTGCGTAAATAAGCCCTTATGCCGCTGCCGCTGCCGCTGCCGCCGCACGCTGCGCGTTGTCCCACAGCCTGTCGTGCAGCGGCATCAGGATCACGTTACACACCGGCTCCAGCAGCGCCGCCATGCCGCCGAACGCCACCGACCCGGTGGCGAGGTACAGCACGAGGAAGGCGATCACGGCGTGCATCGCCGCTTGGCTGATCTTCTCGAGGCTGACCAGCAGATAGCGGCGCCGCCCGCTGGCCGCATGCACCCCGCGCGCCCACGCCCGTTCGTGGAACGGCAGCAGCAGCACGTTCAGCACGGGTTCGACCAGCACGGCGAGCCCGCCGAGCGCGATCGACCCCGTGAACGCATAAGCGATCGCGAAACCGATCGCCATGTGCGTGATGACCTGACTGCCTTTGCGTGCCGCTGCCATGTGAATCTCCTGTGGACCTGTTGCTGCAAATGATATCGATTCTCATCTGAGCAGGCCAATCGGATGATTCGAAGCCGTCGATAGACGGCCTCTATGGTCAGGGCTTGAAGTTCCAGTCGTTGCGCGCGATGGTGCCGCTGCAGGTGGCCGGCGTACTGAACTCGCGGTTGCCGGATGCCGTCGCCTGGTTGCTCTCCCACGTCGCCGTCGACCCATTCCACTTCACGTACTTGTACTGGACGGCCGTATTCGGCGGCAGCGACACGGTCCCGGTCCACGGCACGTTCGCGCCGCTGCCCTGGATCGTCAACGCGAAGCCGCTCGCCGGCGCCCACGACCCGAGCGTGGTCACGCTGCCGACCACGCGCAGGTTCTGGCCGACGACCGTGTTCGCATTCGCGATCGTGAAGCTGACCGCGCACGTCGTCGATGCGCCCGGCGTCGTCACCGGCAGGGCGCTGCCGGCTGCGGAGACGTTCCCCGCCGCGTCGAATGCCTGCACCGCGTACGAATAGGATGTGCTGGCGGCCACGGTGGTGTCGGTGTAGCCGGTGCCGGTCACGCTTGCCACGCGGACGCCGTCGCGCAAGACCGTGTAGCCGGTCACGCCCACGTTGTCCGTCGCAGCATCCCACGCGAGGGCGACCGAGTTGGCGGCGACGGCCGTCGCGCGCAGGTTCGCGGGCGATGCCGGCGCCGTCGTGTCGGGCGTGCACGGGCTGGAACCCGTCGTGACCGCGCCGCCGTTCACGGCCGAGATGCCCGTGCCGAGCGCGTAGTTGGCGCCGCCGTGGTTGTCCCACGTGCCCGCGTTGTTGTTGAAGACCGCCTGCAGGCCGGTCGCGCTGCCGAGATTCAGCACCGACGACATCCAGCCGCTGCACGCCGCCTGCATCGCCACGCCCGGCGCCGTCGTCCACGTGCCGCCATTCGGTGCGTAATGGATGTTCGCCGTGCTCCAGCCCGACGGCAGTTTGTAGTAGACGTTGGCGACGTTGCCGGCGGCCGTCGTGACCTGGCGTGCGGCCGATGCGCCCGATGCGTTCCCCGCCGCGTCCTTCGCGACGATGGTGTACACATAGGTCGTCGAGGGCACGAGGCCGCTGTCCGGGAACGCGGTCGACGTGACGACGCCGGCCTGCGCGCCGTTGCGGTAGACGACGTACTGCGTCACGCCGTAGTTGTCCGTCGATGCCGCCCAGGTGAGCGCGATGGACGTCGGCGTCACCGTGCCGGCCGCGGGCTGGCCCGGTGCCGTGGGCGCGATCGTGTCGGCCGCTTTCGTCGTGACGCTCGTGACGGCGGACTGCGCCGACATGTTCGCCGCCGCATCCTGCGCCGTCACGCTGTACGAATACAGGGTCGACGGTGCGAGGCCGCTGTCGGTGTACGTCGTCGACGCTGTCGTGCCGACGGCGGTGCCGTTGCGGTACACGGTGTAGCCGGTGACGCCCACATTGTCGGTGGCGGCCGGCCAGGTCAGCGTCACCGAGCGGTCGGTCAGCTGCGACGCGACGATCGTGCCCGGTGTGCCTGGTGCTTCCTTGTCGACGACAAGGAACGGATACACGCCCGCCACCTTGCCGTTGACGTCTTCCACGAAGCCGGAGCCGGTCGACGACGCCGAGTACGTGCCGGCGCCGACGAACACCTGCTGGATGTCGCTGCGCGTCACGTTGCCGCGGCTGTCCGTCATCTCGACGTAGTAATCGAGCAGCTGGTTGCGGAAGCCCGACAGGTAGACGTAGTACAGGTCGCCGATCTCCTGCGCGGGCAGGACCTGCAGGGTGTCGCGCGTGCCGGGGATCCAGTCGACGCCGTTGATGTCCGGCTGCAGGTCGCGCGCCTTCATCGGGAAGCTCTGCCAGGCGCCCACTTTCGATGGGGTGATCGCCAGGCCCGGCGTGCCCGCAAGTGCGGCCGGATCGTAGACTTTATAGGTGTCGTCGTTTGCGTCGATGTTGTTCGATGCATGCACGCGCACCTTCGCGACGGCATTCGTGATGCCTGACACGTCGTAGCCATAGGTGTACACGGCGAAGTCGCTGCTGTAGTGCTGGACGGTCCAGCCCTCGGCCTTGGACGCGTTCACGGAACCGGGATTGTACGGATAGCGCTGCGGCCACCACACGGACGGGCCGGTGCGGTCCTGCGCGGCATTCGCCTGCACGTACGGCTTCGAGAAGGCCAGCGAGTTGTTGAAGGCCAGCGTCGGCTTGACGTCGTCGTCCTTGTTCTCGTCGTAGTAGCCGAAGCCCGAATCCATCGCGGGCAGCAGGAAATACCAGCCCAGTTCCGCCGGGTTCGCGCCGCCTGCGTAGTCCTTCGCGGCGTCGCCCTTGACGGGGAAGGACATCATCCACGGGTTCAGCTGGTTGCCGGTATAGGTCACCTGCTTGTCTGCGGCGGTCGTGGGCGACCAGTGGTTCGGGTGACCGTCGAGCCAGATCTGCTCGGCCGTCTTCGCATAGTTGAGCGCCGCCTGCAGCAGCGCGAAGTTCCGTTCCAGGTAGTGCCAACCGTATTCGAACGACACGGTCGCGCCTTCCTGCACGCCTTTCAGGTTGGTCTTCGGCGCGAGGCCCATGCCCTTGACGCGGTTGAAGTCGGCGAACTGTCCCTTCCAGATCAGGAACGGCAGATGCCAGTGGTACCAGGTCGGATCGGACGAGGAGTCGCGCGTGTCGACCCAGGAGCCGTCCTGCACGTGCTGCACGTCGCCCGCCGGGATTGGATTCGCGCGCAGGTATTCGTCGATGCCGAGGCAGTAGCCGCTGCCGGCACACGTCGTGTTGTAGCCCGCCTGCCACGTGGACAGCGACCCGGCGCGGCCGCTCGAGTTGTCGCCGTCGTGCGCGATCACGTAGAACTGGCGCGGCTCGAGTGCGGCGTAGGGCGCGATCTCGTCGACCGTCGTCGCGCCCTCCCAGCCTTCCAGCCACGAACCGTTCTGGCTGACCGGCACGCCCGCGATCTGCGTCACCGCGCCCGTGGCCGGGTCGACGTGGCGCACCCAGTGCGGTGTGGACGCGAACGGGAATTTGTTCACGATGACCTGCTGCTCGTGCGCCATCTGCGCGGCCACCCAGCTGCCCGTCGTCGACGTGTTGCGCAGGTCCGCGCGGTTCGGCGGCGACGTCAGCGTGTCGCCGTTCGCGTCGTAGGTCGCGTACGGATAATCCTTCAACGTGCGCGAATAATGGTTGTTGCCGAGGACGGACCACTGGACGCCCAGCTTCGCCAGGGTCGGGATCAGGCGTTCCGAAAAGCCCAGCTCCGTCGGGAAGTAGCCCTTCGACGAGACGAAGTTCCCGCCCAGGAAATACGACTGCGCGAGTGTCGTGTTCTGGAACAGCAGGTCTTTCAGGAAGTAGTCGGCGCCGACCAGGGGACCCATCGAGTGGTGGCCCGTGAAGTGGATCGTGTCCAGCGTGCGGAAGTTGTTCTGCGTGCGCAGCGCGGCCACGGTGTTCGACCACGGCTGGCCCCACGACGGGTTGGTGTAGCCGGGGACGTTCTGCAGGGTCTCCAGGCTCTGCACGTTGTTGACGACGGCGCCGGACATCGTCACGTGGACTTGTCCGCGGCCGCCGGACCACGACTGCAGCTCGTTCGCGACCTGGATCGGCCAGTACTGGTAAGCCCCCGTCTTCGCGTCCGGCGTGTAGTAGGACACGAGGTCGTCGTGCGGCATGATCCCGCCGCCCAGCGCGGCCGGCAGGTAGTAGCGGTAGCCGGAGGGCGGATTGCTTTTCAGGTTGATGACCTCGCCGTCGGCCATGTACCGGACCGGCGCGCCGACCGGGGTGGCGTCGTATTTCGCCGCCGGGTCGACCGCGTAAAAGGGCCAGAAATTCGGCATGTGGTTGTGGTACACGTGGGCCGCGGGGATGGGGCCGGCGTGCGCCGCCGGCAGTATGGACGCAACGAGGCTGGCCACGCAGAGCGCAGCCGGGGTCTTCCGGAAATGCATGAAGGTCTCCAGTCGGATCGCGCTTGCTGGACAAGCCGGCGGGCCCCAAGCGCCCCGGGCACCGCCGGCCGACACGCGGGGCGTGTCAGGTAGCGGGATCGCTGGAGGGGGAAGGATGTCGTGCGTCGTGCGCGACCGGATGGATGCAGCAAAGTGCCATGATGTCCCCTCGTGCCCGGGCGGGCGAATAGTATTTTTACTACTTATGAGGGTGAAATGTACGGTTTACTGCTGGTTAAGTCAACAATGTTTCGTAGTTAAATTACATGCGTCACAGAGTTTTGATTTTTATCAAGTTCCATCAGCCGGTCGAGCAGCGGCGAGGCGGCATCCGCGATCCGGTCCAGGCTCGCCTCGCGCAGCGCGGCCGTGTCGACGACGTGCGCGCTGTGCAGCCCGGCCCAGCGCAGCAGCGCTGCGCAGGCGTCGGCATGGTCGAACAGCCCGTGCAGATAGGTGCCCAGCACCTGGCCGTCGTCCGAGCAGGCGCCTTCCGGCCGGCCGTCGATCTCGAACGCGGGCCGGGACAACGCATCGCCCGTCGAGACGCCCATGTGGATCTCGTAGCCGGCGACCGCCGCCTCCAGCGCATCGGGCGCGAACACGCAGCGGCCGGTCACCTGCGCGAGGCGCTTTTGGCGCGTCAGCGTCGTGCCCAGGTCCAGCAGGCCGAGGCCTTTGGAGTGGCCTGGTGTACCTTCCACGCCGTGCGGATCGTCGACGCAGGCCCCCAGCATCTGGAAGCCGCCGCAGATACCGATCACCTTGCCGCCGTAGCGCAGGTGGCGACGGATGCGCTCCGGCCAGCCCTGCGCGTGCAGCCACGCGAGGTCGCCGCGGGTGTTCTTGCTGCCTGGGAGGATGATGAGGTCCGCATCCGGTACCGGCTCGCCTTCGCGCACGAAGCGCAGGTCCACGTCGGGATGGACGCGCAGCGCATCGAAATCCGTGTGGTTGCTCATGCGCGGATAGCTGGGCACCACCACGCGGAAACTGCCCGTGCCCGGCGTGACGGCCTGCACGGCATCTTCCGCATCGAGATACAGCCCGTGCAGATAGGGCAGCACGGCCAGTACTGGCTTGCCCGTCTGCTCTTCCAGCCAGTCCAGGCCCGGTTCGAGCAGCTTGATGTCGCCGCGGAAGCGGTTGATGACGAAACCCTTGATGCGCGCCCGCTCGCTGTCCGACAGGCAGGCGAGCGTGCCGACGATGTGGGCGAACACGCCGCCGCGGTCGATGTCCGCGACGAGGATCACCGGACAGTCGACCGCTTCCGCGAAGCCCATGTTGGCGATGTCGCGGTCGCGCAGATTGATCTCGGCCGGGCTGCCGGCGCCTTCCACGATCACGGCGTCGTACTGCGCGCGCAGCCGCGCATGCGATTCCAGCACGGCCTGCATCGCCACCGTCTTGTACTGGTGGTAGTCGCGCGCGTTCATCTCGGCGCGCACGCGGCCGTGGATGACGACCTGCGCGCCGGTGTCGCTCGACGGTTTCAGCAGCACCGGGTTCATGTCCGTATGCGGCGCCAGGCCGGCCGCGATGGCCTGCAGTGCCTGCGCGCGGCCGATCTCGCCGCCGTCGCTCGTGACGGCGCTGTTCAGGGCCATGTTCTGCGGCTTGAACGGCGCCACGCGCACGCCGCGCCGGACCAGCAGCCGGCACAGTGCGGCGACGAGCGTGCTCTTGCCGGCGTCCGACGTCGTGCCCTGCACCATCAGGGTGGGGTAGGAAAAGCGCGTCATTTGCTGCGATGGCTGCGCGCCAGTTCGAGCTTCTCGCACAACTGCGCGGCACCGGCGATCATGCGCGGGCCGGAGCGGTTGAGCAGGTTGCCGTCGATGGTGAACAGGTTGTCGTTGCGGACGGCGGTGAGTGTCCCGTAGGGCTTCCAGAGGCTCACGCCGCCGTAGTTCTTTTCCGCGGTGGCGAAGATCGCTTCCGGATTCTCCTGCAGCACGGCTTCGACCGACACGACGGGTGCCGTCACGGGCAGCTTGTCGAAGATGTTCTCGCCGCCGCACAGGCGCAGCGCGTCGCTGACAATGTGGCGGCCGTTCAGCGTGTACAGGGGCTTGTCCCACACCTGGTAAAAACTGCGCACGACGGGGCGCTTCGCATAACGGGTGCGCAGGTCGGCGATCCTGCCGCGCAGGCTGGCCGCGGCCGGGCCGGCGACGGCCTCGGTCCCCATCAACTGGCCGAGCTTCTGCACGTTGTCCGCGATGTCTTCCAGCTTCTGCGGCTCGCTGTGGAACATCGGGATGCCGAGTTTCTGCACCATCTCGATCTGGCGTTCGGAACTGCCGTGGCGCCAGACGACCACCAGGTCGGGTTTCAGCGCCATGATCCGTTCCAGGTCGACTTCGCGGTTCGAGCCGATCTGCTGGATCTTTTTCGCTTCCTCGGGAAAGTCGCTGTACGAGACGACGCCCACGACATGGCTGCCGCCGCCCGCCGCGAACAGCAGCTCGGTGACGTGGGGCGCCAGCGAGATCACGCGCTGGGCCGGTTTCGCGACGGTGACGGTGGCGCCGGCGTCGTCCTTGACGCTGACGGCGGCCTGCGCCTGCAGGCTGGCCGCGAGCAGGAGCGCGGCTGCGATGATCGATGGTTTCATGTGTCGTTCCATTCCCGGAGTGCTTGTTCGATGCGGCGCCATGCGGATTCGTTCCCCGGCAGGCCGACGCGGATGCCGCGTGCCGCGCCGGGGAACAACCGCACCCAGATCGCGCGCCGCGCCATGTGTTCATGAAAGGCCTCGGCGCGCGGCTCCGCCCACCAGTGGAACAGCGGCGTGCCGTGGGCGTCGATGCCATAGTCAGCCAGCAGCGCGTGCATGCGGGCGCCGTCGCGCGCGAGGCGGGTCTGCGTGGCCTGTTGCCAGCCGTGGTCGCGCAGGGCCGCGATCGCGATCTCCTGCGCCGGACCGCTGACGGCCCAGGGCCCGAGCAGGTCATCCAGCGCCGCGAGGAGAGTCGTCTCCGCGCCGACGAAGCCCAGCCGCAAGCCGGCCAGGCCGAAGAACTTGCCGACGGAGCGCAGCACGACGAGACCGGGCCGGCCGGCGTGGGTGGAAACGCTGAGGGCACGCGCCGTGTCGCCGAACGCTTCGTCCACGACGAGCCAGCCGCCGCGTGCAGCGAGTCGCTCCGCCCACGCCAGCAACTGGTCCGGCGCGACCGTGGCGCCCGTCGGATTGTTCGGATTGATGACGACGACCACGTCGCTGCCGTCCACGGCATCGTCGAGCGCAGCGTAGGCGACCTGGCGCATGACGTGGCCATGGCGGCCCCAGTGATGCGCGTGTTCCGCATACGACGGCGCGGACACCGTCACGCGCGCCGGCCCGGCCAGTTCGGCGCGCAGGCGCGGCAGGGCCTGGATCGCGGCCTGCGTGCCCGCCACCGGCAGCAACTGCGGTGCGCCGTAGTACTCGCATGCCGCACGCAGGAGGTGCGGATCCCGTTCTGGCAGGCGGTGCCACGCATCCGGTGCCGGCGCGGGCGCCGGATAGCCGTGCGGATTGATGCCCGTGGAGAGGTCGATCCAGTCCGTGCCGCCGTAGCGCTGCTGCGCCGCGCGCAGGTTGCCGCCGTGTTCAAGCATGGACCACCCCATCCAGTGCGAAGAGCGCGATGCCGGCGACGAGGACCCACAGCAGGGTCGTGCGCCACACGAGGCGCCAGGCACGCAGGATGTCGTCCGCGCATGCGTCGGGACCGGTGCCGAGCGGGGGCCGCTGTTCCGTCACGCCGTCATACACGGCCGCGCCGCCCAGCCGCACGCCCAGTGCGCCCGCGCCGCTGGCCATCACAGGGCCCGCGTTCGGGCTGCTCCACGCGCGTGCCTGCGCGCGCCAGCAGCGCCAGGCGCGCAGCCGTCCCCGTTCCGCCAGCAGCACGTACGACAGGGCGGTGAGGCGCGCCGGCACATAGTTCAGCACATCGTCGATGCGTGCGGCCACCCGGCCGAACAGGTTGAAGCGCGCATTGCGGTAGCCCCACATGGCGTCCAGCGTGTTTGCGAGGCGGAACAGCACGACACCGGCGCCGCCGCCGACGAGGAACCAGAACAGCGTGCCGAACACGGCGTCGTTGCCGTTTTCGAGCAGCGATTCGGCGCCGGCCTTGGCGAGGTCGGATTCATTCGCCTGTTCGGTGTCGCGGCTGACGATGCGCGAGGTCAGCCCGCGCGCCGCATCGAGATCGCCGCGCACGAGCGCCGCATGGATCGGCAACGTGTGGTCGCGCAGGCTGCGCAGGCCGATGCCAAGGTATAGCAGCAGCGCGTGGACGGCCGCGCCGGCATATTTGCAGGCGAGCCACGCCAGCGCGCACAACGGCAGCACGGCGAGCATCCACGCGAGCAGCCCGCCGGCGATGCGCGAACGCCCCGCGTTGAGCCGGCGCTCCAGCGCGGACGCCAGCCGGCCGAAGCCGACGAGCGGATGCCAGCGCCGCGCCTCGCCCAGCAACAGGTCGAGCAGCACGCCGGCGACGAGCGCCAGCGCGAGCGTCGACGGCGCCAGCCCGCTCAGCATGGCGCGCCTTTCAGTACGAGCGGCAGGCCGGCCGCGACGAACAGCACACGGTCGCAACGGGCGGCCACGTCCTGGTTCAGGCGGCCCGCTTCGTCCACGAATGCACGCGACACGGCGCCGTAGGGCACGATGCCCATCCCGGTTTCGTTCGATACGAACACGACGTCCCCAGCGGGTGTCGAATCCAACCAGTCGAGCAGCGCGGCACGTTCCTCGACGAACAGCGGCGGCAGGTCGATGGGGCCGACCTCCGGAAATTCCCGCTGCGCGGAGAACATCAGGTTCGTGAGCCACAATGTCAGGCAGTCGACGAGTACGATGCGGTCCGGCGCACACAAGATCCGCAACGTGGCCGCCAGCGCCGTCGGCTCTTCCACTGTCTTCCACTCGGCCGGCCGGCGCGCGCGATGATGTTCGATCCGCGCCGACATCTCGGCGTCGCCCGCATACGACGTCGCGACATACACGACGTCCTTGCCGGATTCGCGTGCAAGCCGTTCGGCCAGCCCGCTCTTGCCGGACCGCGCGCCGCCGAGGAGGAGGGCGCGGCTCATTCCAGCTCTCCCTGCAGCAGGCTCGCGACGGCGGCCGGGTTGGAAGCAAAGAACGCATGGAAGTACGACGCCGTCAGCGAACCGATGCGGTAGACGGCTTCACCCTGGGCGCCGGACGGATGTTTCACCGTCCACGCCACGGGCGCGAGCGGCGTCTCCAGGCGCGAATAGTGGAAGGTGTGGCCGCGCATCTGCCCGGCGTTCGTTGCCAGGCCCTGCGATCCCAGTCCCGCGAGGCGTGGCTGCATCAGCACGCGGCCCGGCAGCAGGCCGGCCATCGGCCAGTCGCGGCCTTCCTTGTCCGCGAGCGACTCGGCCAGCACCATCATGCCGCCGCATTCCGCGAGGATCGGCAGGCCGGACGCATGCGCCGCGCGGATCGATTCTTGCCAGCGCGCGGCCAGCGCCAGCGCTTCCCCGTGCAGTTCCGGGTAGCCGCCCGGCAGGTAGACGGCGTCGGCATCCTCGGGCACCGGCTCGTCCGCCAGCGGCGAGAACCACGTGACGCGCGCGCCCAGCGCTTCCAGCGTGTCGACGTTGGCCGGATACAGGAAGCAGAAGGCGGCGTCGCGCGCGATCGCCACCGTGAGTCCGGCCAGCAGCGGCGCGACCGCTTCTTCCGGTAACGCCTCGTCCGGGAGCTGCGGCGCCAGGGCGTTCCATTGCGCCTCGTCCAGCTGCAACTGGTCGGCCAGTTCGTCGAGGATCGCGTCGATGTCGGCGACTTCGCCCGGCACGACGAGGCCGAGATGGCGTTCCGGCAGCCTGCGCGCCTGCTTCGGCAGGGTCGCGAGCAGCGGGATGTCGCGCAGCGACGCGGCGACCATGCGCGCGTGACCCTCGCTCGCGACACGGTTGGCGACGACGCCCGCCATGCGCACGGGCCCGTAGTCGCGCAGGCCCAGCACCACGGCGCCGGCCGTCTGCGCCATCGCCGACGCATCGATCACGGCCAGCACGGGCAGGTCGAATGCGCGCGCGAGATCGGCCGCGGACGGATCGCCGTCGTACAGGCCCATCACGCCTTCGACCAGCACGACGTCCGCTTCACGCGCGGCGCGGGCCAGGCGCTGGCGGCTCTGTTCCAGTCCGACCATCCACAGGTCGAGCGTGTGCACCTTCGCGCGGCTCGCCTGTTCGAGGACCATCGGATCGATGAAGTCCGGGCCGCATTTGAACACGTGCACGCGCTGACCCATGCGGCGCAGCCGGCGCGCCAGCGCGGCCGTCACCGTCGTCTTGCCCTGGCCGGACGCGATGGCCGCGACCAGCAGCATGCGGGCGCCGGCGGTCATCACCACTCCGTCCCGGCCTGCGCCGCGATGCCGGCCTTGAACGCGTGCTTGACGACGTTCATTTCGGTCACGGTGTCCGCCACGGCGATGAGTTCCGGCGGCGCCGCGCGGCCCGTCACGACGACGTGCTGCATGTCCGGGCGGTCGAGCAGGTCGGCGATCACCGTGTGCACGTCCAGGTAGCGATACTTCAGCGCGATATTCAGTTCGTCGAGCACGACGAGGCCGTAGGCGGGATCTGTGAGGAAGCGGCGCGCCTGTTCCCACGCTTCCTCGGCCTTGGCGATGTCGCGCTCGCGGTTCTGCGTCTCCCACGTATAGCCTTCGCCCATCGCATGGAAACTGACGTCGTCGGGGAAGCGGCGCAGGAACGTCTCTTCGCCGGTGGACATCGCGCCCTTGATGAACTGGACGACGCCGACCTTCATGCCGTGGCCCAGCGCGCGCGCGACCATGCCGAACGCGCTCGAGCTCTTGCCCTTACCGTTGCCGGTATTGACGATGATGATGCCGATCTTCTTGTCGGCCGCGGCGATCTTGGCGTCGATGACCGCCTTCTTGCGTTCCATGCGCGCGCGGTGGCGCTCGTTCAGTTCCGCGGTTTGTTCCGGGGTCAGGTCAGTCATGAGGGGTCTCCAGGGGAATAAAAATGCGGCGGCCCTTGTTCTCGATCGCGTCGATCGGGTGGCCGAGATAGCTGCTCAGCAGCGGTGCCTGCAGCGCGTCGTCGACGGTGCCGGCATGCCAGCTGCCGTCGCCCATCAGCAGCAGGGCGTGGGTGGAGATACTGTGTGCCAGGTTCAGGTCGTGGCCGATCATCACGATGGTCTTGCCGCTTTGCCGGCACAGGCGCGACAGCAGCGACATCGTGCGCACCTGGTGCGCCAGGTCGAGCGCGTTCGCCGGCTCGTCGAGCAACAGCAGCGGCGTGTCCTGCGCGAGCAGCGCGGCGATGGCCGCGCGCTGGCGCTCGCCGCCGGACAGGGTGCGCACGTCGCGCGCGGCGAGATGATCGACTTCCATCGCCGCGAGGGCATTCACGGCCGCGTGGTGGTCGTCGCTCTGTTCCCAGTAATGGTTCGCGTGGTAAGGATGGCGCGCGGACAGCACGGTTTCCATCACGCTGTACGCGAACGCGTCGCTGCGCGACTGCGGCAGGTACGCCCGTTCGCGCGCCAGCGCTTCCAGCGGCCAGGCGGACAGCGGGCGGTCGTGCAGCGCGACGGTGCCGGCGTCGGGCGCGCGCAGGCCGGCCACGGTGCGCAGCAAGGTGCTCTTGCCGGCGCCGTTGCGGCCGATGATGGACCAGCATTCGCCGGCGCGCACATCCCAGTCCAGACCGTGCACGAGCACGCGGTCGCCGGCGCGCAGTTCCAGTTGTCGGGTCGCGATCATCATTTGTGCATGCGGTGCAGTTGATACAGGAAGACCGGCGCGCCGATCAGCGCCGTGATGGCGCCGACGGGCAGTTGGGTCGGCGCGACGACCGTGCGCGCGACCGTATCGCACAGCACGAGCAGGCTGCCGCCGCCCAGCACGGCGGCCGGGATGAGTACGCGGTGGTCCGGGCCGAACGCGAACCGGCACGCGTGCGGTACGATCAGGCCGACGAAGCCGATGGCGCCGGCGCTCGTCACCGCGCTCGCTGTCAGCACGGCCGACACAAAGAACAGGCCCTTGCGCACGGTGCCGACGCGCACGCCCAGCGTGGCGGCGGCCTCCGCGTGCAACGCGAGCATGTTCATCGCCCGCGCGTTGCGCAGCGCGTACGCGAGCGCCGCGCCCAGCACGACCCAGGGCAGGATGCGCAGCGGCGCGCCGGCCAGGTCGCCGATCATCCAGAACACCATGCTGCGCAGGCGCCCTTCCGGCGCAATCGACAGCATCAGCGTGACGAGCGCCATGCTGGCCGCCTGCAGGATCGTGCCCGTCAGCAGCAGCATCGACGTACCGCCTTCCGCCGCTACCCCGCTGCGCATGTCGCGCCGCGCCAGCAGGTACAGCAGCAGGGCAACCGTCACCGCGCCGGCCATCGCCGCGCCGTCCACGGTGGCGGCCGCGCACATCATCAGCAGCGCGAACAGCGCGCCGACCGACGCGCCGGCCGAGATGCCGAGCACGTACGGATCGGCGAGTGGATTGCGCAGCAGCGCCTGCATCATGACGCCGGCCAGCGCGAGCGCGCCGCCGGTGACGAAGGCCATCAGCGCGCGGCCGGCGCGCAGCTCGACGAGCGACGCGGCCAGCGATTCCGGCCGGCCGCGCAGCACCTGCGCCACCGCATCCGGCAGCTCGGCCGGCGCGACCGCAATCGATCCGCTCATGCCCGCGACGAGCAGGCTGGCGACCGCCACGCACAGCAGCGTGACGATGATCGGAATGGCGCGCTGGCGCAGTGGCGGTGGTACTGGGTGCATGGCTCGTCGGAACATGGGGTTAGCGAACTCCGTAGCGAATACCTGCGAACCACGTGCGCCCGGCGGTGCCGTAGTTGCGCGCCAGGTCGTAGTGCTTGTCGGCCGCGTTGTCGACGCGGACCAGCAGCGACCAGTCGCGCGTCATGTGCCAGGTAGTGTACAGGTTCAGCAGGCCGTAGCCGCCGAGGCGATTGGCGTTGGCGGCATCGTCGAAGCGGCGGCCGGAGGCCTGCAGTTCGACGCCGGCGTCCACCTGGCCCGCGGTGTAGTCGGCCGCGACGCTGGCGTGGCGGCGCGCGCGGCGGGCCAGCTGCTTCCCGGTCGTCTCGTCGCGCGGATCCTGCAGGTCGGCGCTGGCGCGCAGGTCGAGGTTGCCGAGGCGGGTGCTTGCTGCCAGGGTCAGGCCTTCCAGCAGGGCGTGGTCGACGTTGTAGGCGCAGCTGCCGCTGGGGCGACCCGGGCACGGCGTGACGGACACGATCATGTCGGTCAGGCGGTTGCGGTAGTAGTTCGCCTGCAGGTCGACGCCGGCCACGCGGTACTGCACACCCACCTCCGCGTTGCGGCCCCGTTCCGGCTTGTTCGACGTCAGGCCATAACCCGGGTAGTACAACTCGTTGAACGTGGGGGCGCGGAAGCTCGTACCGTAGCTGGCCGTGGCGCGCAGGTCCTGCGTGAATTCGTAGCCGTAGCCGAGGGCGCCCGTCGTCTTGCCGCCATATTCCGAATGGTCGTTGCGCGCGCTGACGTCGAGCAGGTGGCTGCCGCGGCGCAGGTCGTACGACGCCGCGACGGCATTCGTGATGCGCGTGCGGTTGATGTCCTTGATGGCGCTGGACAGGACTTGTTCCTTGCGGTGGCCCGCCAGCACCTGCAGCGTGTCGCCGGCGATGTCGAACGTGTTCTGCCACGTGAATTCGTCCTGGCGCGTGTTCAGTTGCGAGGTACCGGAAGGCGTCGTGCCAGTGAAGCTGCCCAGCTTGTCTTCCGAGCGCGCCACCTGGACGCTGCTGCGCCAGTTCGGCAGGAAGCGGTCGTTCAGGAACACGCTGTAGCTGTCGAGTTCCTGAAGGTTGTGCGTGTCGAAGTCCGACTTGCCGCTGTCGTATTGCGCGTTCAGGCGGCTCTGCATGAATTGCGCACCGATCTCGTGGCCCTCGGCCAGGCGCAGTGCGATGCGGCCGTTGACGCTGTTGCGCGTGTAGCCGTCGTCGTCGGGGTTGTAGCTCGACGAGCCAGGGCGTGTGGACGAGAAGCCATCCGATTCTTCGTGTGCGCCGGAGAGCGCGTAGGTGACGCTGTGCGCACCGCCCGTCGAGCCGTGCACGCTGGCGTCGTACTGGTTCGTGCCGTACGTGCCGCCGCCCGCGCTGGCGCTGAACATCGGTGCGCCTGCGCTCTTCTTCGTGAAGATCTGCACGACGCCGCCGATGGCATCCGCGCCGTACAGGGAGCTCAGGGGGCCGTAGACGATCTCGATGTGGTCGATGGCCGACAGCGGGATCGCATTCCAGGACGCCGCGCCCGTGGTGGCGGAGCCGATGCGCACGCCGTCGACCAGCACGACGACCTGGTTGCTGTTGGCGCCGCGCAGGAATACGGTAGTGTTGGTACCGCCGCCGCCGTTGCGGGAGATTTCGATGCCGCGCTGGCGGCGCAGCACGTCGGCGACGGAGCCGGCGCCTGCGCGGGCGATGTCGTCGCTCGAGATGACGACGGTGTCGGGAATGACGTCTTCGGCGCGTTGCGGCGTGCGGTTGGCGGTGACGATGACGGTGTCGGGAATGGGATCGGCGTGGGCCGATGCGGCGGCAGCGAATGCGAGCGAAAGCGCGGCCGCCAGCCGGGAAACAGGAAAGGACATGACTTTTTATTGTGTAGACCAACCGGCCGACGTCCCCGTCAGCCAGATGAACAGAAGCGCTGGATGAATCGCGCTTCCACCTTTTGGCCGGTATCCGGGCTGGCGAGTATGGCCGTCCGACCTTCCCATGCGGATGCACAGTGGTATGTGGGGACGGTTGCCGTGCACGCGTGAGAGGCGTGCCGGCACTTGCTTACCGTTGCGGGGGCAGCACACGTTGGCGCTTGTCTGAAGAGCGCTTCGTGTTTCCCGTTTAACTGCGCCCGAGAGACGGGCGCGAGCACCAAAACGCCGACATTATACGCCCAGCACGACCAGCTGGCCGTAGCCGATGCGATGCGGCGTCTGCGCCGCGTTCAGTGCCGCCTGTTCCAGCGGTGCGCCGCCATGCAGCGCCGCCAGCAGGCGGATCGTGCCGGCGTGGCAGACGATGAGCGCGGACGGTGTGCGCAAATCGGCGACGAACGCTTGCACGCGGCGGGCCACGTCGAGCACGTTTTCGGCGCCGCCGGGGCGGTAGTGGAGCAGGTCGGCGGTCCAGGCGTCGACGTCGGCGCGCGGGATGTCCGACCAGGGGCGCAACTCCCACGCGCCGAAATTCATTTCGGCCAAACGCGCATCGAGCGTCACGCGGCCCGGGGCCAGGTGTGCGGCCAGCAGGGCACAGCGTTGCAGCGGGCTGGCGTAGACGGGCAGGCCGCTCGGTACGGCGAGTCCGGCATGCACGCGTGCGAGTTCGCTGTCGGTGACCGGGACGTCGCTGGCGCCGTAGCACAGGCCCGGCGCCACGTCCGGCTGCGGATGGCGTACCAGGTACAGCGTCATGCGTTCCAGGCACCGTGGCCCAGCGTGGCCAGCACGGCGATATAGATGAGCGCTTCGGCCAGCTGCTGCACGGCGCCGAGGCAGTCGCCCGTGTAGCCGCCGAGGCGCCGGACGAATAAACGGCCGAGCCACAGCGCGGCGAGTGCCGCTGCGATCATCGCGGCCAGTATGGCGGCCGGTGTCATCGCATCGGTGGCCAACATATACGCTGCGGGGAGCAGGCAGGTCAGCGCCGCGATCGCGAATTCCGCGTTCGTCATCTGCTGCGCCAGCGGCTTGGCCTTGCCTTCGCCGCGGACATAGTCCAGCTTCCAGATCAGCGCCGTCGCGGCGAGACGAGAGAGCGGATGCGCGACGAACAGCGCGACCACGGCCACGCGCGGCGGCAGCATCGCCAGCGCGGACAGCTTGGTCGCCAGCATGCACACGATACCGATCGCGCCATACGCACCGACGCGCGAATCCTTCATGATCTCCAGCGCCCGTTCCTTCGTCATGCCGCCACCGAGGCCG
This sequence comes from Telluria mixta, assembly GCF_029223865.1. Lineage (NCBI taxonomy): Bacteria > Pseudomonadati > Pseudomonadota > Betaproteobacteria > Burkholderiales > Oxalobacteraceae > Telluria > Telluria mixta. The sequence goes on along the minus strand of NZ_CP119520.1, from coordinate 1,132,503 downwards.
TCGCACGTGTCGGCGAAGCCGTCCTCGTGGAAAGCGCCCGTAATATAGATCGACGCAGCCGTCGACAGCACGGCCGCCACGGGCGCGGGCAGCACGAGCGCGGCCGCGTAGTACACACCGGCTGCGATGGCCGCGACGACGACGCCGACGAGCGGGAAGTAGCGCGACGCGTGCTGCAGCCACGCGGCCTCGAAGCCGACCCACGCCGGGATCGGCAGCCGCGTGAAGAACTGCAGGGCGATGAAGAACAGGCGGACTTGATGCATCAGGCGGATTTTTCGTTGACGCTGGCCGACTCGAAGGTCGCCATTTCGTTCAGGAAGTTCGTAGCTGCATGCAGCAGCGGCAGGGCCAGCGCGGCGCCCGTGCCTTCGCCGAGGCGCAGGTTCAGCTGCAGCAGCGGCTCCGCGCCGAGCGCATCGAGCATGCGGCGGTGGCCGGATTCGTCGGAGCAGTGCGCGAACACGCAGTAATCGAGGATCGCGGGTTCGATGCGCGCCGCGACGAGCAGGGCGCTCGTGACGATGAAGCCGTCGATCAGCAAGACCTTGCGCAGCGCGGCCGCTTTCAGCATGGCGCCGGCCATCATCGCGATCTCGAAGCCGCCGAACGTGGCCAGCACGGCGAGGGGGCGTCGACGCCCGCATGGCGCCCGGCCGCCGCTTCGATCACGCGCTGCTTGCGCAGCACGCCTTCCGGCGACAGCCCGGTGCCGGCGCCGACGCACTCCGCGACGGGAATCCCCGTCAGCTTGTACATCAGGGCTGCTGCCGCCGTCGTATTCCCGATGCCCATCTCGCCGAAGCCGACCACGTTGCCGGGCAGGTCGGCCGCGAGGGCGGCGCCATGTTCCAGCGCGGTCGCGCACTGCGCCTGCGTCATCGCCGGCTCGAGTGCGAAGTTGCGCGTGCCGTTTGCTATCTTGCGGTCGACGAGGCCGGGGCGCGCGCCGAAGTCGTGATTGACGCCCGCATCCACGACGTGCAGGTCGATATTGTTCTGGCGCGCGAACACGTTGATGGCGGCGCCCTGGGCGAGGAAGTTCTCGACCATCTGCCATGTGACGTCCTGCGGGTAGGCGGACACGCCTTCCGCGACGACACCGTGGTCGCCGGCGAACACGAGGATGGCAGGTTTCTCGATCGTGGGCGTGACGGTGTCCTGGATCAGGCCCAGGCGGCTGGCCAGCCGTTCGAGCGCGCCCAGGCTGCCGAGTGGCTTCGTCTTGTTATTAATGGCGGCGGTGAGGGCGGCGGCCAGATCGGGATTCGTCGTGGGGGCGATGCGCATGGGGACTCCATGGGGTGATGAAGCCGGCAAAGATAGCACAGAAGCAATTCGAAAATTCTTACGGTAAGCCCCTTGCATACCCCCGATCCGGTTTGCTATAGTTCGCGTCCTGCTTCGGCAGCGTAAGAAAAGTTCAGCGAAATCAAACAGTTGAGCTAGGTGGTTTGACAACGCCGCTTGCGCTGATGAAAAAGATGAGTTGACGAGTTAAGCGAAACACTGCATAATCTCACTTCTCTGCTGCTGACGAACAAAACGATTCGCAAACGCAGCAAGGCAGTACCGAATACGAAGCTCTTTAACAATAAACAGTCGATAAGTGTGGGCGTTTGATGAAGTGCCAGCAGTCGCGTAAGCGGCTGCTGAATGCTTAAATTATCAAATGTTCACACAAAAGAAATACGTTGCTCAGCAATGAGTAACGGTCAGTATTTTGAGTGAGCGATCTGCTGAGAAATCAGCAAAAACAGGAATTAAACTGAAGAGTTTGATCCTGGCTCAGATTGAACGCTGGCGGCATGCTTTACACATGCAAGTCGAACGGCAGCGCGGGGCAACCTGGCGGCGAGTGGCGAACGGGTGAGTAATATATCGGAACGTACCCAAGAGTGGGGGATAACGTAGCGAAAGTTACGCTAATACCGCATACGATCTATGGATGAAAGTGGGGGATCGCAAGACCTCATGCTCCTGGAGCGGCCGATATCTGATTAGCTAGTTGGTGAGGTAAAGGCTCACCAAGGCGACGATCAGTAGCTGGTCTGAGAGGACGACCAGCCACACTGGGACTGAGACACGGCCCAGACTCCTACGGGAGGCAGCAGTGGGGAATTTTGGACAATGGGCGCAAGCCTGATCCAGCAATGCCGCGTGAGTGAAGAAGGCCTTCGGGTTGTAAAGCTCTTTTGTCAGGGAAGAAACGGCTCCGGCTAATATCTGGGGCTAATGACGGTACCTGAAGAATAAGCACCGGCTAACTACGTGCCAGCAGCCGCGGTAATACGTAGGGTGCAAGCGTTAATCGGAATTACTGGGCGTAAAGCGTGCGCAGGCGGTTTTGTAAGTCTGTCGTGAAAGCCCCGGGCTTAACCTGGGAATTGCGATGGAGACTGCAAGGCTTGAATCTGGCAGAGGGGGGTAGAATTCCACGTGTAGCAGTGAAATGCGTAGAGATGTGGAGGAACACCGATGGCGAAGGCAGCCCCCTGGGTCAAGATTGACGCTCATGCACGAAAGCGTGGGGAGCAAACAGGATTAGATACCCTGGTAGTCCACGCCCTAAACGATGTCTACTAGTTGTCGGGTCTTAATTGACTTGGTAACGCAGCTAACGCGTGAAGTAGACCGCCTGGGGAGTACGGTCGCAAGATTAAAACTCAAAGGAATTGACGGGGACCCGCACAAGCGGTGGATGATGTGGATTAATTCGATGCAACGCGAAAAACCTTACCTACCCTTGACATGTCAGGAACCTCCGAGAGATTGGAGGGTGCCCGAAAGGGAACCTGAACACAGGTGCTGCATGGCTGTCGTCAGCTCGTGTCGTGAGATGTTGGGTTAAGTCCCGCAACGAGCGCAACCCTTGTCATTAGTTGCTACGCAAGAGCACTCTAATGAGACTGCCGGTGACAAACCGGAGGAAGGTGGGGATGACGTCAAGTCCTCATGGCCCTTATGGGTAGGGCTTCACACGTCATACAATGGTACATACAGAGGGCCGCCAACCCGCGAGGGGGAGCTAATCCCAGAAAGTGTATCGTAGTCCGGATCGCAGTCTGCAACTCGACTGCGTGAAGTTGGAATCGCTAGTAATCGCGGATCAGCATGCCGCGGTGAATACGTTCCCGGGTCTTGTACACACCGCCCGTCACACCATGGGAGCGGGTTTTACCAGAAGTAGGTAGCTTAACCGCAAGGAGGGCGCTTACCACGGTAGGATTCGTGACTGGGGTGAAGTCGTAACAAGGTAGCCGTATCGGAAGGTGCGGCTGGATCACCTCCTTTCTAGAGTGGCACGGGAGCTTACGCTCCATCATCAAGCGCCCACGCTTATCGACTGTTGCAAAGTTAAACGAGAACAGTTCGGGTCTGTAGCTCAGTCGGTTAGAGCACCGTGTTGATAACGCGGGGGTCGTTGGTTCGAATCCAACCAGACCCACCAGTTACCAAAATGGGGGATTAGCTCAGCTGGGAGAGCACCTGCTTTGCAAGCAGGGGTCGTCGGTTCGATCCCGTCATCCTCCACCATCGACTGTTTCACTATATTTATGTAAGCCTGGTGGTTTAGATAAGCGTAGTTCTCGTTCTTTAACAATCTGGAAGAAGTAAAGTTTTCTTTAAGCGTTCAACGCATCGAAAGATGTATTGGACACTTAGGGTAGTAATCTGTATGTATCAACAAACAAAGTAAGCTGAATCCTTGTTGCTATGACGCTCCCTTCTCGTCTTTCCTTCGGAAAGACTGCAGGGGCCAACGTTATAGGGACAAGCGAATAAGTGCACATGGTGGATGCCTTGGCGATTACAGGCGATGAAGGACGTAGTAGCTTGCGATAAGCTGCGGGGAGTGAGCAAACACACTTTGATCCGCAGATTTCCGAATGGGGAAACCCGGCCTTTTAGGTCATTGCATACTGAATACATAGGTATGCAAAGCGAACGCGGCGAACTGAAACATCTAAGTAGCTGCAGGAAAAGAAATCAACCGAGATTCCCAAAGTAGTGGCGAGCGAAATGGGATGAGCCTTGTACGTGATAGTCGGACTGATAGTGGAATCCTTTGGAAACAGGAGCCATAGCGGGTGATAGCCCCTTACACGAAATCAGACCGGTGGTACTAAGCGTACGACAAGTAGGGCGGGACACGAGAAATCCTGTCTGAATATGGGGGGACCATCCTCCAAGGCTAAATACTCGTAATCGACCGATAGTGAACTAGTACCGTGAGGGAAAGGCGAAAAGAACCCCGGGAGGGGAGTGAAATAGATCCTGAAACCGTGTGCATACAAACAGTCGGAGCCTCTTCGTGGGGTGACGGCGTACCTTTTGTATAATGGGTCAGCGACTTACATTCAGTGGCGAGGTTAACCGAATAGGGGAGCCGTAGAGAAATCGAGTCCGAACAGGGCGACAGTCGCTGGGTGTAGACCCGAAACCAGGTGATCTACCCATGGCCAGGATGAAGGTGCGGTAACACGCCCTGGAGGTCCGAACCCACTAATGTTGAAAAATTAGGGGATGAGCTGTGGGTAGGGGTGAAAGGCTAAACAAACCTGGAAATAGCTGGTTCTCTCCGAAAACTATTTAGGTAGTGCCTCAAGTATCACCATCGGGGGTAGAGCACTGTTATGGCTAGGGGGTCATTGCGACTTACCAAACCATTGCAAACTCCGAATACCGATGAGTGCGAGCTTGGGAGACAGACGTCGGGTGCTAACGTCCGGCGTCAAGAGGGAAACAACCCAGACCGCCAGCTAAGGTCCCAAAGATTGGCTAAGTGGAAAACGAAGTGGGAAGGCTAAAACAGTCAGGATGTTGGCTTAGAAGCAGCCATCATTTAAAGAAAGCGTAATAGCTCACTGATCGAGTCGTCCTGCGCGGAAGATGTAACGGGGCTAAGCCAGTCACCGAAGCTGCGGATATGTTTCTTAGTATTTATACTTTGATCCATATGGTAGGAGAGCGTTCCGTAAGCCTGAGAAGGTGTCTTGTAAAGGATGCTGGAGGTATCGGAAGTGCGAATGCTGACATGAGTAGCGATAAAGAGGGTGAAAAGCCCTCTCGCCGAAAGCCCAAGGTTTCCTGTTCAACGTTCATCGGAGCAGGGTGAGTCGGCCCCTAAGGCGAGGCAGAGATGCGTAGCTGATGGGAAGCAGGTTAATATTCCTGCACCGTCGTATGATGCGATGGGGGACGGATCGCGGAAGGTTGTCCAGCTGTTGGAATAGCTGGTTTTTGACTCATAGAAGGCGCTTAGGCAAATCCGGGCGCGTAATTCAAGGGGTCGAGACGTGTGTCCTTGTGACACGAAGCAATCGGAAGTGGTTCCAAGAAAAGCCTCTAAGCTTCAGTCATACGAGACCGTACCGCAAACCGACACAGGTGGGCGAGATGAGTATTCTAAGGCGCTTGAGAGAACTCGGGAGAAGGAACTCGGCAAATTGGTACCGTAACTTCGGGATAAGGTACGCCCCGGTAGCTTGATTGGTTTACTCCATGAGGGTGAAAGGGTTGCAATAAACTGGTGGCTGCGACTGTTTAATAAAAACACAGCACTCTGCAAACACGAAAGTGGACGTATAGGGTGTGACGCCTGCCCGGTGCTGGAAGATTAAATGATGGGGTGCAAGCTCTTGATTGAAGTCCCAGTAAACGGCGGCCGTAACTATAACGGTCCTAAGGTAGCGAAATTCCTTGTCGGGTAAGTTCCGACCTGCACGAATGGCGTAACGATGGCCACACTGTCTCCTCCCGAGACTCAGCGAAGTTGAAATGTTTGTGATGATGCAATCTACCCGCGGCTAGACGGAAAGACCCCATGAACCTTTACTGTAGCTTTGCATTGGACTTTGAACCAATCTGTGTAGGATAGGTGGGAGGCTTTGAAGCGGGGACGCCAGTTCTCGTGGAGCCAACCTTGAAATACCACCCTGGTTCGTTTGAGGTTCTAACCTTGGCCCGTGATCCGGGTCGGGGACAGTGCATGGTAGGCAGTTTGACTGGGGCGGTCTCCTCCTAAAGTGTAACGGAGGAGTTCGAAGGTACGCTAGGTACGGTCGGACATCGTGCTAATAGTGCAATGGCATAAGCGTGCTTAACTGCGAGACCGACAAGTCGAGCAGGTACGAAAGTAGGACATAGTGATCCGGTGGTTCTGTATGGAAGGGCCATCGCTCAACGGATAAAAGGTACTCTGGGGATAACAGGCTGATTCCTCCCAAGAGTTCATATCGACGGGGAGTTTGGCACCTCGATGTCGGCTCATCACATCCTGGGGCTGTAGCCGGTCCCAAGGGTATGGCTGTTCGCCATTTAAAGTGGTACGTGAGCTGGGTTTAAAACGTCGTGAGACAGTTTGGTCCCTATCTGCCGTGGGCGTTGGAAATTTGAAGGGGCTGCTCCTAGTACGAGAGGACCGGAGTGGACGAACCTCTGGTGTACCGGTTGTCACGCCAGTGGCATTGCCGGGTAGCTAAGTTCGGAAGAGATAACCGCTGAAAGCATCTAAGCGGGAAACTCGCCTTGAGATGAGATTTCCCGGAGCCTTGAGCTCCTTGAAGGGTCGTTCGAGACCAGGACGTTGATAGGTCGGGTGTGGAAGTGCAGTAATGCATTAAGCTAACCGATACTAATTGCCCGTACGGCTTGTCCCTATAACCTTGGCAGTCATTGCCAACGCAAGGGTTCAGCTGTTTGTTGAGACAACAGATTACGAAAACTGCTTCTTCCGGATTCAGAGTGACGCACGCCTACGCTGCGGCACTCGTACAAGTTATGCCTGATGACCATAGCAAGTCTGTACCACCCCTTCCCATCCCGAACAGGACCGTGAAAAGACTCTGCGCCGATGATAGTGCTGCAACCAGTGTGAAAGTAGGTTATCGTCAGGCTAGTTATTAAGAAAAGCCCGCTCAGTATGCACTGAGCGGGCTTTTTGCTTTTTCAGGCACAATGCCTCCTGCAAGCTTGTTAATTCAATCACACAGGAGGCCCATGAACGAACGGACCGCACGCGATGTCGTCCTGATGCGCGCCATCGAAACCGCCGACACGAAGCGCGAGATCCTGACCGAAGACGACCGTGTCTACGCAAGCCGCAGCGCGCGCGAACTGGCGCACTGGCAGGCGGCCGAAGGCAAGAGCGAGCCGCGGCTCGACCATTTCCTCGGCCAGCGCGCGGAACTCATCCTCAAGCGGCTGGCCGAGCGCACGCCCGCATTTGCCGCGTTCCGCCAGCGCCGCAGCCTGCTGCCCGTGCTGGCCGTGCTGCTGCCCATCGTCGGCTTCGTGGCCGGCGCGGGGCTGGACCGCATCGGCAATCCGCACCGTGTCGATCTGCTGTCGGCGCCGCTGCTCGCAATCCTCGCGTGGAATTTGCTCGTCTACCTCGCGCTGATCGTGTGGGCGCTCGTGCCGTCGAAGCGGACCGGTTGGGCGAGCCCGCAACTGCTGCGGCGCCTCTCGGTCGGCAAGGCCGCGCTGCCGCGCAAGCTGCCGGCGCCGCTCGCCGCCGGCATCGCGCAATACTTCACGGACTGGTCGGCGCTGACGGCCAAGCTCACGCATCTGCGCCTCGGCCGCACGATCCACCTCGCGGCCGCCGCGTTCGCGCTCGGCGCCATCGCGTCGCTGTACGCGCGCGGCGTGCTGACGCAGTACGCGGCCGGGTGGGAAAGCACCTTCCTCGATGCCCAGCAGGTGCACACGCTGCTGTCGTTCCTGTTCGCGCCCGCGCTGGCCGTGTTCCCGCTGCAGGGATTTACGCTGGCCGACGTCCAGCTGCTCCGCTTCGTGCAGGAGCCGTCGCCCGCCGGCGGTGCCCGCTGGGTGCATTTGTATGCGGCGACGCTGTTCCTGCTCGTCGTGCTGCCGCGTCTCATGCTGGCGATCGTGTCCGGCCTGCGCGCGCGCCGTCTCGCGCACCGCCTCCCGCTCGACCTGGGCCAGCCGTATTACCGGCTGCTGGCCGACCGCGTCGGCGCCTCCGGCCCGGCCGTGCTACGCGTGATTCCGTACAGCTTCACTGTCGACGAGCCGCGTCATAAAGGCCTCGCGGCCGTCGCGGCGATGGTCCTCGGCGAACAGGCGCAATTGATGCTGCGCCCGTCGTCCCCGTACGGCGAGGAGCCGAAGGATGCGCTGCGCGATGCGCGCCTGGACGATGCCGACGTCGCCATCACGGCCGTCCTGTTCAACCTGACTGCCACGCCGGAACGCGAGAACCACGGCGCGTTTCTCGAGTACCTGGCGCGTAACACGCCGCGCGGCATCGCCGTGCTGCTCGACGAATCAGGGCTGGTAGAGCGCGGCGCCGTCGACGCCCGCCTGGTGGAGCGCGTCGCGCTGTGGCACCAGTTCTGCCAGTATCACCACATCCAGGCGACCGTCGTCGACCTGCTGCATCCTGAGCGCCATCCGCTCGATCTCGGCAGCGGCCTGCCCGTGTCGGGGGCCGCATGAACGCGCAGCCCGTCGACATCCAGTTCGCGCTCGTCTCGCATACGAACAACGGCAAGACGACCCTGGCGCGCACGCTCGTCGGCATGGACGTGGGCGAAGTGCGCGATGCTGCCCACGTGACCGTGTTCGCCGAAGCGCATACCTTGCAGACCAGCGCCGCGGGCGACCGCCTGCTGTTGTGGGACACGCCGGGTTTCGGCGATTCGGTCCGCCTGCTCAAGCGCCTCGCGCAGGCGGGCAATCCGATCGGCTGGTTCATGCGCGAAGTGTTCGACCGCTACCGCGACCGGCCGTTCTGGCTCAGCCAGCAGGCGCTGCGCGCGGCGAAGGATGCGGCCGACGTCGTGCTGTACCTCGTGAATTCGTCCGAGGATCCGCGTGACGCCGGCTATCTGCCGGCCGAGATGCGCATCCTCGAATGGCTCGGCAAGCCCGTCGTCGTGCTGCTCAACCAGCTGGGGCCACCGCGGCCGGACGAGCAGGAACAGGCGGAGCAGACGCGCTGGAAAGCACACCTCGACCAGTTCCCGATCGTGCGCGACGTGCTCGCGCTGGACGCATTCGCCCGCTGCTGGGTGCACGAGGACGTGTTCTACGAACGTGTCGGCAAGTTGATCGACGAGTCGAAACGCGACGGCTATGCGCGGCTGCTCGCGGCCTGGCAGGCGGACAATGTGCGGCGCTTCCGCGAGGCCACGGCACTCGGCGCGCAGATGCTGGCCGGCGCCGCGCGCGACAGCCAGGCCATCGAACAGGAGGGCAAGGCGAACCTGTTCAAATCGGCGCTGAAGGCCGTCGGTCTCGGCAAGGACGAGCAGAAGCGCCAGGATACGGCGATGGCCGGCCTCGTCGAGCGGCTGGAGCGGCGCATCGGCGACACGACCGTCGGCCTGCTGCGCCTGCACCGCCTCGACCCGGGCGACGCCGGCCGCATCAATGCCCGCGTGCGCGAAAACTTCGCCGTGCGCGCGCCCATCGACAAGGCGCAGGCGGGGCTGCTGGGTGCCGTCGTTTCCGGCGCCGCGACGGGCCTGTCGGCCGACCTGATGGCCGGTGGTCTCACGTTGGGCGGCGGCGCGCTGCTCGGCGCGATCGTCGGCGCGCTCACGATGGCCGGCGCGGCCTGGGGCTTCAATACGACGACGGACCGCGACCGGCCGACGGTGCAGTTCGCGGACCCGTTCCTGCGCACGCTCCTCGTCGGCAGCGTACTGCGCTATCTCGCCGTCGCCCACTTCGGACGCGGACGCGGCAACTTCGTCGAAGGCGAGGCGCCGCCGTTCTGGCAGGCGGAGGTCGAACGCAGCGTCGCCGTGCACGAGGCCGAGCTGGCGCCGTTGTGGAAGGCCGTGCGCACTGCGCCCGATGCGGCGGCGGCCACGGCGCAGGTAGAGACGCTGCTGGGTCGCGTGATGGCGCATACGCTGGAACATCTATATCCGGAGGCGGCGGCGCGCGCCCTGGCACGCGCGGACATGTGACACCTGTTGCAAATTGGGACAGGCGCGGGCCGTGATCGCCGTCATCCAGGGCGTATGAAGCATGGCACGCCGATTGCTCATGTAGGGATAGATCGATAAACCTACAGGAGACATCACCATGAAGCACAAATTCCGCATCGCCGCCGGCGCAGTCGCCGTTGCCGCCGCCGCACTCACCTCGCTCTGGGCCAACGCGCACGGCAACGTGGTTCCGCAAGGCGTCGACACGACGGGCCTGCCCACGCTGGGCGACAAATGGCGCGACGAGAATCCGTACCGCACCAACAAGCTCGCGCTGAAGATCGGTTCCTCGGCCTACACGCAGAACTGCGCGCGCTGCCACGGGCTGGAAGCTGTGTCGGGCGGGATCGCGCCGGACCTGCGCCTGCTCGACCGCGACTGCACCGGTCTCAAGAACGAGAAGAAGAAGGACGCCTGCTACAAGGAAGTCGACAACTACTACCTGACCAGCATCCGCCACGGCAAGGTGCGCAACGGTGCCGTGTACATGCCGCCGTTCGAAGGCGTGTTCAACCAGGAAGCGATGTGGGCCATCAAGACCTACCTCGAATCCCGCCGCGCCGCCGACTGAGGCCATCATGTCGACCCCGACTTCGCCGTCCCGCCGCCGGCTGCTCGCGGCCGGCCTGCTGCTGGGTGCCGGGATCGCCGCGCCCGGCGCTGTCTTCGCCGGCGACACACCCGTGTTGCGCACGGCGGGCACCCTCAAGGTGGCCGTTTATAACGACCTTGCGCCGTTCTCCAGCCATGGCCAGGGCATCGACGCCGACCTCGGCGCCGCACTGGCCGGCAAGCTCGGGCTGAAGCTGGCACTGTTGCCGTTCGATGCAGGCGACGACCTCGGCGACGACCTGCGCAACATGGTATGGAAGGGCCACTACCTCGGCTACGGCCCGGCCGACGTGATGCTGCACGTGCCGGTCGATCGCATGCTGATGAACGCGAATCCGCAGGTCGAGATCTTCGCGCCGTATTACGTGGAGACCGTGCGGCTCGTACGCAGCGCACAGGCGATTCCGCAGTTCGACGGCGTGGAGGCACTGGCGGGCAAGCGGATCGGCGTCGAGAAAGTGTCGATCTCCGGCATGGTGATGCTGGGCGAGGGCGGGGGACGCTTCCGCGAGCAGGTGCACATCTACCCGACCGCGATCGAAGCGCTGGAGCAGCTAAAGGCGGGCAGCCTGGATGCGGTGCTGGCCACGCGCGCCCAGATCGAGTCGGTGATGAAGGGCGATCCCGCGTTCCCAGTGCAGGAGGTGCCGTTCGACCGCCTGCCGCGTGGCGGCTGGGCGGTCGGCATGGCGGTGAAAAAGGATAACCTCGGCCTCGCGCGCCAGCTGCAGGCCGCGCTGAACGACCTGGCGGCCAGCGGCGAACTGAAGACGATCTTCGCGAAGTACGGGGTGCAGACCGTCAGGCCGTGATCACTCCTCGGACCACAGCTTGCCTGCCGTGGCCCAGTGCTCGCGCCTGATTTCGTGGATCAGGATGTCCACGGAGTCGGGCGAGCACTCGAGGGTCTTGACGGTGGCTTCCGTGACGGCTTGCACGAAGGCGCGCTTTTGTTCCGGCGTACGGCCTTCGAACAGTTGAACGTTAATGGTCGGCATAGGGGCTCTTTCAGGTACGGTATAGGGGACTGGCGGCGTCGAGGCGGCGCAGCAGCGACGGCCATTCGAGCACGCCTTCGGGCGAACCGTCGCCCACGAGCTGCGCGTGGGCCGTCGCGCACATGGCAGCGGGCGGCTGCACGAGCGGAACGCCGGCCGCCTGCGCGCGCAACTGCACGTCGCAGGCGCGGTCCAGCGTTTCCATCAGCACGAACGCTTCCGCGATCGTACGGCCGACGGTCAGGCTGCCGTGGTTCCGCATCAGCATGGCGGGGCGGTTGCCCAGGTGGTCGACGAGGCGCGCCTGCTCGTTAAGCGTCATCGCGATGCCTTCGTAGTCGTGGTACGCGAGTTCGCCGTAAAAGCGCAGCGCGTATGGCGACAGCGGCAGCAGGCCGTCCCGCTGCATGCCGACGGCGATACCGGCGGGGTGATGCAAGTGCATGACACAGGCCGCATCCGGCCGCGCCTTGTGCACGGCCGCGTGCAGGCGGAAGCCGGACTGGTTCACCGGGGCGGGGATGGCGCCGATGGCGTTGCCGGCGCTGTCGACCTTGACGAGGTTCGACGCCGTCACTTCATCGAAGCACAAGCCGAACGCGTTGATCAGGTAGTGGCCCGGTTCGCCGGGCACGGCGGCCGAGATGTGGGTGTAGATGCCGTCGGCCCAGCCGTACAGCGCGCATAACTGGTAGCACGCGGCGAGGTCGACGCGCGTTTGCCATTCCGAGAGTTTGTCCATCACGCGAGCGTAACAGGCAACGCGCACGCCGGTCATATGCCGGCGTGCATGAATGTTATGCGTTACGCGTATTCAGAACTGATACTGGACGCTCGCGCCCAGGACCCAGTTGCGGCCCGGCGCCGGCTCGTAATAGCGCTTGTTGCTGTCTCCGACGATCACGGAACCCACGTACGTACGGTCGAACACGTTGTTCACGCGGGCGTACTCGCGCACGCGCCACGCGCCCAGCGCCTGGTTGGCCTGCACGCGCGCGTTGACGATCGCATAGCCTGGCGCCGGCGTCGCCGCGTTGGCATCGTCCGGATTGACCTTGCCGCTGGCGATGGTTTCCAGCGCGGCCTGCAGGCGGCCGTCCGCGTCCTTCCACGCCAGCTCGCCGAACAGGCTCGCTCTGGGCACGCCCGGCAGGCGGTTGCCTTCGGCGACGCCGGTGAACGCCTCGTCGTAGATCGCGCGCAGCACTGTGGCCGCCACGCGGGCGGAGAAGCCCGCGCGCAGGTCGGCGTCGAGCGACAGTTCCAGGCCCTGGCGCAGGGTGGCGCTCGCGTTGCGGTAGCTGGTGCGGCCGCCGCTGGAACTGTCGACCACCAGCTCGTCGTGCGTGCGCACCTGGAACAGGGCCGCGTTGACGCGCACGTCCTGGCCGGCCAGGGCTTTCGCGCCGACCTCCAGTTGCGTGCTGGTCGCCGCGCCGAGGCGGTAGTTGAAGCCGTTGCCCGTGCCCGAGTAAAAGACTTCGTTGAGCGTGGGCGTCTCGAAGCCGCGCGCCGCGCTGGCGTAGACGTTCAGGGTCGGCGTGACCTTGTACAGCGCGCCGAGCAGTGGCGTCGTGTGGCGGTAATCGACGCTGCCGCCGTCGTTGCCGTTGGCGAGATAGTGGTCGTCGACGTCGAAGCTCACGCGGCTGTGGCGCAGGCCGCCCGTGAACACCCATTGTCCGCGCTCCCATTCCAGCTGCAGGTAAGGGTCGACGTTGCGCACGTCGTCTTCCTCGTCCCGGCGCAGGTTCCCCTTCACGCCGAACGTGGTGCCGACGTAGTTCTCGTAACCTTTGCGCGCATCGTTCGACTTACCGGCTTCCAGGCCGACGGTCGTGCGCAGCTGGCCGTCGCCGAGCGGGCGCACCATCAGCCAGTTCGCGTCGATGCCGTAGAAATCGCGGTCGAAATCGACCACGCCGCCGGAATGGCTGGCCGGGGCCTGGAACGCTTTCGAGAACGACTGGTACTGGATCACGCTGCGGTTGCCGCCGTAGAGGGCGACGTGCAGGCGGTCCTGGCCGAATTTTTCGTCCCACGCGAGGCCGACCTGTGTGTGGTGGATGCTTTTACGGGTGTCGTAGCGGTCGGCCAATGTGCGCTTGGGCGTCTGGGTGTCCGTCGCGTCGATCTCGCCGGCGCGCGGGTCACGCTGGAACGTGGCCCAGGTCACGCCGAGCGGATCCTGCGTGTCGTCCTGGCGCAGGCCGCTGGCCGTCACCGTCAGCTTGCCGGTCGTGGACGTGTCGAAGGTCAGCTTCGCATAGGCCTGGTCGCGTGTGGCGGCGCTGTGCGCGCGGTAGCCGTCCGTCTCGAAGCGCGAGCCGTCCAGCAGCCAGCCGAAGGCGCCCTGTTTGCCGCCCGTATTGACGTCCGTCTTGCGCATGCCGTCGCTGCCGGCGGAGACATTCGTTTCGATGTAGGGTGCGCCGCGTGGATCACGGGTGAACAGTTGTATCACCCCGCCGGCGTGGTTGCCGTACAAGGTGGAGAAGGGGCCGCGCAAGACTTCGATGCGCTCGGCCATGTCGAGATTGAATGTCGCGGCCTGGCCCTGGCCGTCCGGCATGGTGGCCGGGATGCCGTCGGCGACGAGGCGCACGCCGCGCACGCCGAATGCGGACCGGGCGCCGAAGCCGCGCGACGAGATCTGCAGGTCCTGCGCATAGTTTTGGCGGTTCTGCACGACGAGCCCCGGCACCGTGGCCAGCGCCTCGGACGCGTTGACGCGCGGCTGGGCCGCGCCGATGCGGTCCGCGTCCACGACGTCAATGACGGCCGGCAGGTCGAAGCTCGTGTGTTCGGCGCGGGTCGCGCTGACGACGACGACGCTCATCGGCGCATCGGGTGCGGCGGTGGCGGCCAGGGGGGCGGCTGCGAACAGCGCCGCCACGAAGTTCAAACGGTAATTCATCTTGTCTCCAGTCGAATGGTCCGCCCTTGTCGTCCGGGCGCTGACCATCAGCGCATGCAATATACCTGCCAGGGCGGAAACGTGCTGCCCGCATGGCATGGCCCTTGCAACCCGGAGAGTACCGCTTACTCTCGAAGGATCATCATGTCACGCATCCGTTCCCTCATCGTCCTGCTGGCCTGCAGCTTCGGCGCCGCGCAGGCCGCCCCCTTCGCCTACGTCCCCAACGAAAAATCCGGCAGCATCAGCGTGATCGACACGGCCGGCGGCACGGCCGTGCGCCAGATCGCCGCCGGCAAGCGCCCGCGCGGCATCGCGGCCGATCCGACGGGCAGCCGGCTGTACGTCACGGACGCCGCCGGCAGCGCGCTGCTCGTGCTGGATGCGGCCAGCGGTGCGACCCTGGCCTCGATCCCGCTCGGCAGTTCGCCCGAGGGCGTGAACGCGTCGCGCGACGGCCGCTGGGTCGCCGTCGCCGTCGAGGACAGCAACAGCGTGGCGCTCATCGACGCGGCCGCGCGCAAGCTCGTCGCCGACATCCCCGTCCAGGGCCAGAACCCCGAGCACGCCGTGTTCAGCCCGGACGGACGCTGGCTGCTCGTCTCCGCCGAGAACGCGGAACAGGTCGACGTGATCGACGTGGCAGCGCGCCGCCAGGTGGGCTCGATCGCAGTGGGCCTGCGTCCCCGCGGCATCGGCTTCTCGCCGGATGGCGCGCGGGCTTATGTCGCGTGCGAACTCGCGGGTGCCGTGCACGTGATCGATATGGCGGCGCGGCGCAGCATCGCGACGATCCCGGCGGGGAAGAACCCGGCCGGCATCGTCGTGTCGCCGGACGGGAAGACCGTGTTCGTGTCGAACGGCGCGGACGGCAGCGTGATGCGCATCGACGCGGTGCGCAACGTGGTGGATGCCACCATCGCCGTCGGCAAGCGGCCGTGGAACATGGCGCTCACACCGGATGGCACCCGGCTGTACGTGGCGAACGGGCGCTCGGACAGCGTGTCCGTGATCGACACGGCCGCGGGCAGCAAGACGGGCGACATCGCCGTGGGCCAGCTGCCGTGGGGCGTGGTGATCCGTTGACCTGTTCAAGTTTGTGACACCTGTACCAGAAACAGCCGGCGCCAGGCCTCCCAACGCGGCAAAACAGGCGAAAACGGGCTGGCACGGGGTTTGCGAAAGAAGGGATGTACCGAACAAACAAGCGCCGGCAACGGCGAATTCCAACTCATAGTGAAAGAGGATGACATGAATCTCGCGGACATCAGCAAACTCGGCGTCGCCAACCCGTTCCGCCAACGCTACGACAACTTCATCGGCGGCAAATTCGTCGCACCGGTCAAGGGCGAGTACTTTGCCAACGTCACGCCGATCAGCGGCCAGCCGTTCTGCGAAATCGCCCGCTCGACGGCCGAAGACGTGGAGCTGGCGCTGGACGCTGCCCACGCCGCCAAGGACGCCTGGGCGAAGACGTCGCCGGCCGAACGCGCCAACATCCTGAACCGCATCGCCGACCGCATGGAGCAGAACCTGCGCCTGATCGCGACCGCCGAGACCATCGACAACGGCAAGCCGATCCGCGAAACGATGGCGGCCGACATCCCGCTGGCGATCGACCACTTCCGCTATTTCGCGAGCTGCATCCGCACGCAGGAAGGCGCCATCTCGACCATCGACGACCAGACCTATGCCTACCACTTCCACGAGCCGCTGGGCGTCGTCGGCCAGATCATCCCGTGGAACTTCCCGATCCTGATGGCCGTGTGGAAGCTGGCCCCGGCACTCGCCGCCGGCAACTGCGTCGTGCTGAAACCGGCCGAGCAGACCCCGGCCTCGATCATGGTGCTGGTCGAACTGATCGCCGACCTGCTGCCGGCGGGCGT
This sequence comes from Telluria mixta, assembly GCF_029223865.1. Classification (NCBI taxonomy): domain Bacteria; kingdom Pseudomonadati; phylum Pseudomonadota; class Betaproteobacteria; order Burkholderiales; family Oxalobacteraceae; genus Telluria; species Telluria mixta. The sequence goes on along the minus strand of NZ_CP119520.1, from coordinate 1,116,119 downwards.
GCTGAACATCGTCAACGGCTTCGGCCTGGAAGCGGGCAAGCCGCTGGCGTCGAGCAAGCGCATCGCCAAGATCGCCTTCACCGGCGAGACGGGCACCGGCCGCCTGATCATGCAGTACGCCGCGCAGAACCTGATCCCGGTCACGCTGGAACTGGGCGGCAAGTCGCCCAACATCTTCTTCGCCGACGTGATGGACGCGGACGACGACTTCTTCGACAAGTGCCTGGAAGGCTTCGCGATGTTCGCGCTGAACCAGGGCGAGGTGTGCACCTGCCCGTCGCGCGTGCTGATCCAGGAATCGATCTACGAGAAGTTCATCGAGCGCGCGCTGGCGCGCGTGGCGCAGATCAAGGCCGGCAACCCGCTCGACGAGGGCACGATGATCGGCGCGCAGGCGTCGAAGGAGCAGCTGGAAAAGATCCTGTCCTACCTCGACATCGGCCGCCAGGAAGGCGCGCAGGTGCTGGCCGGCGGCGAGCAGGCGAAACATGACGGCGACCTGTCCGGCGGCTACTACGTGCGTCCGACCGTGTTCAAGGGCGACAACAGCATGCGCATCTTCCAGGAAGAGATCTTCGGCCCGGTCGTGTCGGTGACCACGTTCAAGGACGAGGCGGACGCGCTGCGCATCGCCAACGACACGCTGTACGGCCTGGGCGCCGGCCTGTGGACGCGTGACGGCAGCCGCGCCTTCCGCGTCGGCCGCGCGATCCAGGCGGGCCGCGTGTGGACCAACTGCTACCACCTGTATCCGGCCCACGCTGCGTTCGGCGGCTACAAGCAGTCGGGCATCGGCCGCGAGAATCACAAGATGATGCTCGACCACTACCAGCAGACCAAGAATCTGCTGGTGAGCTACAGCCCGAAAGCGCTGGGCTTCTTCTAAACACTGAGCACCAGGGGCGCCATGACAATCAATATCGAACGCGTACTGGCGACCCCCGCCGCGCTGGCCTTCATCGGCGAGCTGCGGCAGCGCCACGGGCCGCTGATGTTTTTCCAGTCCGGCGGCTGCTGCGACGGCAGCACGCCGATGTGCTACGCCGCCGGGGAGTTCGACCTGTCCGACACGGACGTCTACCTGGGCAACCTGGACGGCGCACCGTTCTACATCGGGCTGGAGCAGTTCGGGTACTGGGAACACACGCAGCTGATCATCGACGTGGTGGAAGGCAATGGCGGCATGTTCTCGCTCGATAACGGCACGGGCCGGCGCTTCCTCACGCGCTCGCGCCTGTTCACGGACGAGGAAAACGGCCAGCTGCGCAGCCAGGCGCCTGGACCTTGAGTAACTCATAACGACAACAAAGGAGACAAGCATGAAGACGAGAATGACCATCCTGCTCGCAGGACTCGCCCCGCTGGCGTTCATCGCCCAGGCGGCCGACATCACCAACGCAATGATCGAGAACGCGAAGGACACGAAGAACGTCCTGTCCTTCGGCATGGGTACGCAGGGCCAGCGCTATTCGACGCTCACCCAGATCAACACCAAGACCGTCGGCCAGCTGGTCCCGGCCTGGTCGTTCTCGTTCGGCGGCGAGAAGCAGCGCGGCCAGGAGTCGCAGCCCATCATCGCCAACGGCAAGATGTTCGTCACGGCGTCGTATTCGCGCATCTATGCGATCGACCTGAAGACGGGTAACAAGCTGTGGAAGTACGAGCACCGCCTGCCGGAAGCGATCATGCCATGCTGCGACGTCGTCAACCGCGGCGCCGCCGTGTACGGCAACCTCGTCATCTTCGGCACGCTGGACGCGCAACTGGTCGCCCTCGACCAGAACACCGGCAAGATCGTGTGGAAGGAAAAGGTCGACGACTATGCGGCCGGCTACTCCATGACGGCCGCGCCGCTGATCGCCAAGGGCGTCCTGATCACGGGCGTCTCGGGCGGTGAATTCGGCATCGTCGGCCGCGTGGAAGGCCGCAATCCGCTGACGGGCGAGCTGCTGTGGTCGCGCCCGACCGTCGAAGGCCACATGGGCTACAAGTACGACAAGGACGGCAAGGCCACCGACGCTGGCGTCACCGGCACCGTCAACAAGAGCTGGCCGGGCGAGCTGTGGAAGACGGGCGGCGCCTCGACCTGGATGGGCGGCACGTACGACCCGGCTACCGGCCTCGCGTATTTCGGCACCGGCAACCCGGCACCGTGGAACAGCCACCTGCGCCCCGGCGACAACCTGTATTCGTCGTCGACGCTCGCGCTGGACCCGACGACGGGCCAGATCAAGTGGGCCTACCAGAGCACGCCGAACGATTCGTGGGACTTCGACGGCGCCAATGAATTCGTCACGTTCGACATGAACGGCAAGCGCTACGGCGGCAAGGCCGACCGCAACGGCTTCTTCTACGTGATCGATGCGAAGACGGGCCAGCTGCAGAATGCCTTCCCGTTCGTGAACAAGATCACGTGGGCGAGCAGCATCGACCTCAAGACGGGCCGTCCGAACTTCATCGCGGCCAACCGCCCCAGCGATCCGACGAAGGGCGACGGCAAGAAGGGTTCGACCGTATTCGCCGCACCCGCCTTCCTCGGTGCGAAGAACCAGATGCCGATGGCGTACAGCCCGCAGACCGGCCTGTTCTACGTGCCCGCCAACGAGTGGGGCATGGAGATCTGGAACGAGCCGATCACGTACAAGAAGGGCGGCGCTTACCTCGGCGCAGGCTTCACGATCAAGCCGCTGAACGAGGATTACATCGGCGCGCTGCGCGCGGTCGATCCCAAGACGGGCAAGATCGTCTGGGAGAACAAGAACTCGGCACCGCTGTGGGGCGGCGTGATGACGACGGCCGGCGGCCTCGTGTTCTACGGTACGCCCGAAGGCTTCCTGAAAGCGGTCGATGCGAAGTCGGGTAAAGAGCTGTGGAAGTTCCAGACCGGTTCCGGCGTGGTCGCGCCGCCGGTGACGTGGGAAGACGGCGGCGTGCAATACGTGGCCGTGGTCTCCGGCTGGGGCGGCGCCGTGCCGCTGTGGGGCGGCGAGGTCGCGAAGAAGGTGAATTTCCTGGAGCAGGGCGGCTCGGTCTGGGTCTTCAAGCTCGCCACCAAGATTTGATGTGAACTCCAGGTAAGTGGTCAGGGAGGGTTATGCAAAGGCTGCGGCGGCGGCCGGCGTCAAGACCCTGTTTTGCCGCGGCTTCGGCCGCGGCTTTTTTTATTTATATCGTTTATTCCGTTTTTGCGTGCGGACGGTCAAAACTGCAACACATGATCCGAATCGTCACATAAAAATCCGCTGTTTCTTCGCTTTTCCCCGGTGCACGACCGGGCACGCAACTTGCCATCACTGTCGGTACATCACAACGATGTATCCCACTACAAACAAGAAAGCGAGGAGACAAATGAAGAAGGTTCACGCAATGGCCGTCCTGGCCTCGATCGGCGCCTGCACGCAGGCCTGTGCGGTCGACCTGAAGGCCGGCGACTGGACGGTCAACGTCGGCGGCATCGTCAACGCCTACTACACGGGCGTGTCGTGCAGCGGCGACGCCGTCGGCGGGCTGGCGCTGGGCGGCCGCGCGCTCGGCTGCGGCGGCGAGGATCACCGCACCACCATCGGCAACGGCCTGCTGCCCAGCGGCCTCGTGACGTCCGTGTCGTCGACGCAGGGCGGCTTCGATGTCACCGCCAAGATCGGCATCTACGCCGCCACGGCGACGGACAGCGCGATCGCCCAGAACAGCACCGTCGACGTGCGCCAGGCTTACTTCACGTTCGGCCGCGCGGATCTCGGCACCTTCAAGCTGGGCCGCGACTACGGCATCTTCGGCGCCAACGCCATCCTGAACGACATGACGCTCGTCGGCGCCGGCGCGCCGGTGCAGGCCACGCAGCGCGGCCGCGTCACGCTGGGCCACATCGGCGCCGGCTACACCTATCTGGGCACCTATGGCCAGATCGTCTACAGCACGCCCAAGAACGACGCCGGCATCGGCTTCGACTTCGGCGTGATGAGCCCCGTGTCCGACACGCCGGTCATCGCCGGTCCGCGCTACTCGACCCGTTCGAGCCCGCAGGTGCAGGCGCGCCTCTCGTTCGAACAGGACGGCTTCAAGGCCTGGCTGGGTGCGAAGACCCAGCGCTTCGAGTCCCAAACGGCCGGTACGAGCGACCTGACGATGAACGGCTTCGAAGCGGGCGCCTCGTACCAGCTGGGCGCCGCCGGCCTCCTGGTCAATGCGCAGACGGGCCGCGCGCTGGGCATCCTGTCCGACGCCGACCAGGGCGACGTCCGCTCGAAGAACTACCTCGTGCAGGGCACGTTCAAGGCGACCGACGCGCTCAAGCTGGGCCTGTCGTGGGGCCGCAGCGCCAACGACGACAACACCGTCGGCACGGGCGGCCTGAAGTCGAACGCCAACCTGACGGCCGGCGCCTATTATTCGCTGAACAGTGCGATCACGCTGGTGGCCGAGGTCGGGCAGACCCGTTCGAAGGGCTTCGGCGGCGCCACCGCGCGCATGAACGGCGGCTCCGTCGGCGGCATCATCTTCTTCTGACGCGGCCATGAACCTGCTCCGCCTTCTCATCTGCTGGCTCATGCTTTGCGCTGCGGCGCATGCCGGCACGCTGACGCAGGCGGAGCTGGCGCGGCGCTTCCCGGCGCCGCTGGTCGTCGGCGAGAAGGCGGCCGACGTCCAGGCCTGGCCGCTGTTCAAGCAGAACGGCACGGCGACGGAACTCGTCGGCTACGCGTTCGAATCGGTGGACCTGGCGCCGGTGCCGGGCTTCGCCGGCGTGCCGCCGAATCTCCTCGTCGTCATCGACCCGAAGGGCACCTTCCTCGACGTCGCCGTGCTGTCGCAGCACGAGCCCGTGTTCCTGGAGGGGCTGGGCGAGGCGCCGCTGCGCGAGTTCCTGCAGCAGTACCGCGGCCGCTCGCTGGGGCAGGGGATCACGGTCGGCGGCGGGAAGGGAAGCCTGGACGGCGTGTCGAAGGCGACGGCGTCCGTCCGCATCATCAACCAGAGCGTCCTGTCGGCCGCGCTGAAGATAGCGCGCGCCAAACTCGGTTTTGCGCAGGGGCGCGATCCGGGCCGCATCGGCCGTATTCGCGATGACGTGTTCACGCCGATGTCGCTGCAGGAGATGCTCGATGCGGGATTGGTACGCCATGTCCGGGTGCGCATGGGCGACGTCGAGCGGCTGTTTGCGGGCAGTGTCGGCGCAGGACTGGATGCGCAGGCGCTCGCGCAGCCGGACGACGTCTTCATCGACCTGTGGGTGGCCTGGGCGTCGGTGCCGGCCGTCGGCCGTAACCTGCTGGCACCGCGCACGTGGAACCGGCTGCAGGGCAGGCTGGAGCCGGGCGACCACGCGCTGCTCGTGCTGACGGCCGGCCCGCACACGCTGACCGGCGCGGATTTCGTGCGCGGCAGCGTCCCGCGCGGCATCGTGCTGCGCCAGGACCGCCTGCCGGTCGAAATGCGCGACCTCGATCTCGAACCGCGGCTGGCCGACGGCATGCACCTGCCGGCCGACGAGATGCTGCTCCTGCGCGTCATCGCACAGGCGGGACTCGATCCGGCGCGCGCGCTCGACTTCGCGCTGCCGGTCACGCGCAGCAAGGGGATCGTCTATCCGGAGCGGATCACGCGCGAGATCGCGTTTTCGTATCGCCTGCCGGAGGCATACTACATCGCGCCTGAGGGTGCCGCGCCGGCCTGGCAGGCCAGCTGGAAGGCACGCCGCGTGGAGTTGATCGTGCTGGGCGTGGCGCTGGCGCTGCTCGCGGCCGCGCTGTGGCAGCAGCGCTGGCTCGTGGCGCATGCACGCCGCTTCGCCTGGCTGCGCCGCGCGTGGCTGCTGTTCACCATCGGCTTCATCGGCTATGCGGCGCAGGCCCAGCTCTCCATCGTCAACCTCACCGGCATCGTGCAGGCGCTGCGCGCGGGACGGGGGCTCGATTACCTGCTGTTCGATCCGATGACCGTGGCGCTGTGGGCCTTCGTGCTCGTCTCGCTGTTCATCTGGGGGCGCGGCACGTTCTGCGGCTGGCTGTGTCCCTTCGGCGCGCTGCAGGAATTCGCCTGTCTCGCCGGGCAGGCGCTGCGGCTGCCGCAGGTCGTCGTGCGGCGCGTGCTCGATGCGCGCCTGAAGCGTGTGAAGTACGGCGTGCTGGCGGCGATCCTGCTGGCGGCCGTGTGGGCGCCCGCACAGGCCGACCGCCTGGTCGAGCTGGAGCCGTTCAAGACCGCGATCACCCTGAACTTCGTGCGCGCCTGGCCGTTCGTCGCGTACGCCGCCGGCCTGCTGCTCGTCGCCATGGTCGTCAACAAGGCGTTCTGCCGCTATCTCTGTCCGCTCGGTGCGGCGCTGGCGCTGCTGGGCCGCGTGCGCCTGCCCGACTGGATCCCGCGCCGCGCCGAATGCGGCACGCCGTGCCAGACATGCCGCCACCGCTGCGGCTACAACGCGATCGTCCCGAGCGGGAAGGTCGACTACGAGGAGTGTTTTCAATGTATGGAATGTGTCGTTATCCACGCAAGCGACGAACAGTGCGCGCCGCGGATCCTGGAACGGAAGCGCAGCCGGACGATTCCGATCGTGCCGGCCCCGGACGTCATCGACAGGGGACCATGATGCACAGAAGGACCTTCATCGCCGCCACGTTGGGCGGCATGGCCGGCGCCGCGGTAGTCGACGCGGCCGCAGCCGACGAGCTGCCGCTGCACAGCGGCGCGGCGCTGGCGTTCGGGACGACGATCAGCGTCGCCGTGCGCCATGCGGACCCGGAAGCCGCGCAGCAGGCCATCGCCGCCGCGCTGGGAGAAGCGCGCCGTGTGGATGCGCTGATGAGTCTTCACCAGCCGCCCAGCCAGGTGTTCCGGCTGAACCGCGACAAGGTGCTGCACGGCCCCGATCCGCATCTGCTGACGGTGCTGGAGCATGCGCGCACGTTGTCGCGCCTGACGCAGGGCGCGTTCGACATCACGGTGCAGCCGCTGTGGCGCGCGTTCGATTCCGCGCATGGCGTGCCGCCCGAGCCCGAGCGCACGCGCGCGCAACGCCTCGTCGGCTGGACGCAAGTGCAGGCGGGGCCGGAACGCGTCGTGCTGGCGCGCAAAGGGATGGCGATCACCTTGAACGGCCTCGCGCAGGGCTATGCGACGGATCTCGCACTGGCGGCGCTGCGCCGGCATGGCATCCGCCATGCGCTCGTCGATACGGGCGAATACGGTGCGCTGGGCCGCACGGGCGGGCGCCCGTGGCACCTGGGCATCCGCGATCCGCGCAACGAGGACGCGGTGGCCGCGAGCCTGGTGCTGGACGGACGCTGCGTCGCGACGTCGGGCGATTATGCGTCCGCGTTCACGTCGGACCTGCGCCACCACCACATCTTCGATCCGGCCAGCGGCGATTCGCCGACGGAGCTGGCGAGCGTCACGGTGCTGGCGCCCACCGGGCTGGAAGCGGACGGTTTGTCGACCGCGTTCATGGTGATGGGCGCGCGGCGCGCGCACGCGCTGGCGGCGCACCTGCCGGGCGTGGACCTGCTCACGATCGGCAAGGACGGCGCGCGCTGGAAGTCGTCCGGCTTCCCGACCGCTTAAGGGGAGGTCTTCAGGTGCGGCAGCTTGCGGTAAATGGTATTGCGCGAGACGCCCAGCGCGCGCGCCGTGGCCGACACGTTGCCGCCGTTCGCCTCGAGCGATTTGAGGATCGCGGCCAGTTCCATCTCTTCGAGGTTGGCGCCGGACGCGATCATCTGCTGGGCGGCGGGCGCGCTCGCGGGCGCGGCTTCGGGAGTCTCTGCGATGTCGTCCATGAAGTCGTCCGGCATGTGGCGCAGGCCGATCTCTTCCTCGTCGCCGGCCATGATCGCCGCCGTACGCAGGAGGTTCGTCAACTGGCGAAAGTTACCGGGCCATTTGTGGCGCTTGAAAAGCCGCAGCACTTCGTCGGAGATCGTGTGCGTGGCGCCGGATTCTGTTTCGGCCGAGAGGATTTTTCTCACCACCGTTTCGAGGTCGGTGCGCTCGCGCAGCGGCGGCAGCTTCACCACGAGGCCGTTCAGGCGGTAATACAAGTCTTCGCGGAACAGGCCTTCGGCGATGCGCCGGCGCAGGTTGTGGTTCGTCGCGCAGATCACTTCGACGTTCACCGGGATCGATTTATTGCTGCCGAGCGGCGTGACCATCCGTTCCTGCAGCACGCGCAGCAGGCGGGCCTGCAACGAATAGGGCATGTCGCCGATCTCGTCGAGGAACAGCGTGCCGCCGTTCGCCTGCAGGATCTTGCCGACCGCGCCCTTCTTGCGCGCGCCGGTGAACGCGCCGTCCTCATAGCCGAACAGCTCCGATTCGATCAGCGTTTCGGGAATCGACGCGCAGTTCACGGCGACGAACGGTCCCTGTGCGCGCGGCGAATCGTTGTGGATGGCCTGGGCCAGCAATTCCTTGCCGGTGCCCGTCTCGCCCATGATCATGATCGGCACGTCGCGGCCGAGCACACGGTTGACCTTCTCGATGACCTGTTCGAGTTGCGGGTCGCCCGTGTTCAGGTAGCGCAGGCCGGACAGGCGGCGCGTCGGTGCCTTGCCCAGCGGCTGGGGAATGGCGTTGATCATCTGCGGGGCATCGTCGAACGCGCCGGTCAGGACATGTACGCCGTTCGTCAGCCGCAGTTCCGCGCGGCCGCGTACCCGCACGCCGTTGTGCATGCACAGGTCGAGCAGGCCAGGCGCCGCCGTGCGGTAATGGTCGTAGAGGGCGGAGACGGGGAGGCCGAACAGGGAGCTGAACGTGTGGGCCTGCAACGCGGGATACGAGAGGCCGAGCTGGAACAGGCCGTTGCGGTTGGCGGCAAGGAAGCGGCCGCCCGGGCTGAACGATGCAATGCCTTCCATCAGGGTGCCGATGAACTCGGGCCGCGCATGAAAGTGCAAGGTGATCGCGTTTTCGAACGTCGCCGCGAACAGCTGGTTTTCGATCATCAGCGCGGACATGCGCACGAGGGCCATCGTGTGCTTGTGGAAGCTGCGCCGGTCGCCGCTGACGTCCAGCACGCCGACCACGTTGCCGCGGTGGTCCGTGATCGGCGCCGCGGAGCAGGTCAGGAAGTGGTTCGCGGAGAGGAAGTGCTGGTCCGCGTGGACCGTCGTCGGCGCCCGTTCGGCGATCGCGGTGCCGATCGCATTCGTCCCCTTGCTCTCCTCGGACCAGGCGACACCCGGCGTCAGCGCGACGCGGTTGGCCTTTTCCAGGAAGTCGGCGTCGCCCAGCGAGTGCACGATCACGCCCTGCGCATCCGTCAGCAGGACCATGTTGTGCGTATTGGCGATCTGCTGGTACAGCGTTTCCATCGCCGGCACCGCATGACTATATAAGAGGCGGTTCTGTTCGACGAGGTGCGAGAGGTCGGTGCCGGATGCCGGCGTGAAATCGGGTCGTGAATCCGGATTCAGCCCGAATTGTTCGGAGCGTCGATGCGAGACCGCGATCATCGTTGCCATGTCGTCGCCGGGGACGAGCAAGCCTGCGTGTTGGTAAGTCATTCCATGTCTCCTGGTTGGCCCTGGACCGCGGCTCTCTATATTGGAAATCGACTGTTCACAAATGTAGCACCTGTACCAGAACGGAACAATCAGGCGTGTAAATATGTTCCGTATTCTCGATGCTTTGTTTTATGCAACATACAGTAAGCAAGCTGGATGCCAGCTTTTTAAGCACGCAAAACAGGACTTGCGCAGATGGTGGGCGGTTTGCTATAGTTCGCGTCCTGCTTCTGCAGCGCACAAAAAGTTTAACTGAATCAACTAGTTAAGCTTGTCAGATCGATTACATCGAATGTGTTGCAGAAAAACGAGGGGTTGACGAGTTAAGCGAAGCACGGCATAATCTCACTCCTCTGCTGCTGACGAACAAAACGATTCGCAAACGCAGCAAGGCAGTACCGAATACGAAGCTCTTTAACAATAAACAGTCGATAAGTGTGGGCGTTTGATGAAGTGCCAGCATCCTTCGGGGTGCTGAATGCTTAAATTATCAAATGTTCACACAAAAGAAATACGTTGCTCAGCAATGAGTGACGGTCAGTATTTTGAGTGAGCGACATGCTGCGAAAGCAGCAAAAACAGGAATTAAACTGAAGAGTTTGATCCTGGCTCAGATTGAACGCTGGCGGCATGCTTTACACATGCAAGTCGAACGGCAGCGCGGGGCAACCTGGCGGCGAGTGGCGAACGGGTGAGTAATATATCGGAACGTACCCAAGAGTGGGGGATAACGTAGCGAAAGTTACGCTAATACCGCATACGATCTATGGATGAAAGTGGGGGATCGCAAGACCTCATGCTCCTGGAGCGGCCGATATCTGATTAGCTAGTTGGTGAGGTAAAGGCTCACCAAGGCGACGATCAGTAGCTGGTCTGAGAGGACGACCAGCCACACTGGGACTGAGACACGGCCCAGACTCCTACGGGAGGCAGCAGTGGGGAATTTTGGACAATGGGCGCAAGCCTGATCCAGCAATGCCGCGTGAGTGAAGAAGGCCTTCGGGTTGTAAAGCTCTTTTGTCAGGGAAGAAACGGCCTCAGCTAATATCTGAGGCTAATGACGGTACCTGAAGAATAAGCACCGGCTAACTACGTGCCAGCAGCCGCGGTAATACGTAGGGTGCAAGCGTTAATCGGAATTACTGGGCGTAAAGCGTGCGCAGGCGGTTTTGTAAGTCTGTCGTGAAAGCCCCGGGCTTAACCTGGGAATTGCGATGGAGACTGCAAGGCTTGAATCTGGCAGAGGGGGGTAGAATTCCACGTGTAGCAGTGAAATGCGTAGAGATGTGGAGGAACACCGATGGCGAAGGCAGCCCCCTGGGTCAAGATTGACGCTCATGCACGAAAGCGTGGGGAGCAAACAGGATTAGATACCCTGGTAGTCCACGCCCTAAACGATGTCTACTAGTTGTCGGGTCTTAATTGACTTGGTAACGCAGCTAACGCGTGAAGTAGACCGCCTGGGGAGTACGGTCGCAAGATTAAAACTCAAAGGAATTGACGGGGACCCGCACAAGCGGTGGATGATGTGGATTAATTCGATGCAACGCGAAAAACCTTACCTACCCTTGACATGTCAGGAACCTCCGAGAGATTGGAGGGTGCCCGAAAGGGAGCCTGAACACAGGTGCTGCATGGCTGTCGTCAGCTCGTGTCGTGAGATGTTGGGTTAAGTCCCGCAACGAGCGCAACCCTTGTCATTAGTTGCTACGCAAGAGCACTCTAATGAGACTGCCGGTGACAAACCGGAGGAAGGTGGGGATGACGTCAAGTCCTCATGGCCCTTATGGGTAGGGCTTCACACGTCATACAATGGTACATACAGAGGGCCGCCAACCCGCGAGGGGGAGCTAATCCCAGAAAGTGTATCGTAGTCCGGATCGCAGTCTGCAACTCGACTGCGTGAAGTTGGAATCGCTAGTAATCGCGGATCAGCATGCCGCGGTGAATACGTTCCCGGGTCTTGTACACACCGCCCGTCACACCATGGGAGCGGGTTTTACCAGAAGTAGGTAGCTTAACCGCAAGGAGGGCGCTTACCACGGTAGGATTCGTGACTGGGGTGAAGTCGTAACAAGGTAGCCGTATCGGAAGGTGCGGCTGGATCACCTCCTTTCTAGAGTGGCACGGGAGCTTACGCTCCATCATCAAGCGCCTACGCTTATCGACTGTTGCAAAGTTAAACGAGAACAGTTCGGGTCTGTAGCTCAGTCGGTTAGAGCACCGTGTTGATAACGCGGGGGTCGTTGGTTCGAATCCAACCAGACCCACCAGTTACCAAGGGGGATTAGCTCAGCTGGGAGAGCACCTGCTTTGCAAGCAGGGGGTCGTCGGTTCGATCCCGTCATCCTCCACCATTCGACTGTTTAGACTATCTTTATCCAAGACCAGAGTCTTCGATAAGTGTAGTTCTCGTTCTTTAACAATCTGGAAGAAGTAAAGTTTTCTTTAAGCGTGTAGCTAACGAAAGTTGGATGCACACTTAGGGTAGTAATCTGTATGTATCAACAAACAAAGTAAGCTGAACTCTTGTTGCTATGACGCTCCCTTCTCGTCTTTCCTTCGGAAAGACTGCAGGGGCCAACGTTATAGGGACAAGTGAATAAGTGCACATGGTGGATGCCTTGGCGATTACAGGCGATGAAGGACGTAGTAGCTTGCGATAAGCTGCGGGGAGTGAGCAAACACACTTTGATCCGCAGATTTCCGAATGGGGAAACCCGGCCTTTTAGGTCATTGCATACTGAATACATAGGTATGCAAAGCGAACGCGGCGAACTGAAACATCTAAGTAGCTGCAGGAAAAGAAATCAACCGAGATTCCCAAAGTAGTGGCGAGCGAAATGGGATGAGCCTTGTATGTGATAGTCGGACTGATAGTGGAACGCCTTGGAAACGGCGGCCATAGCGGGTGATAGCCCCGTACACGAAATCAGACCGGTGATACTAAGCGTACGACAAGTAGGGCGGGACACGAGAAATCCTGTCTGAATATGGGGGGACCATCCTCCAAGGCTAAATACTCGTAATCGACCGATAGTGAACCAGTACCGTGAGGGAAAGGCGAAAAGAACCCCGGGAGGGGAGTGAAATAGATCCTGAAACCGTGTGCATACAAACAGTCGGAGCCTCTTCGTGGGGTGACGGCGTACCTTTTGTATAATGGGTCAGCGACTTACATTCAGTGGCGAGGTTAACCGAATAGGGGAGCCGTAGAGAAATCGAGTCCGAACAGGGCGACAGTCGCTGGGTGTAGACCCGAAACCAGGTGATCTACCCATGGCCAGGATGAAGGTGCGGTAACACGCCCTGGAGGTCCGAACCCACTAATGTTGAAAAATTAGGGGATGAGCTGTGGGTAGGGGTGAAAGGCTAAACAAACCTGGAAATAGCTGGTTCTCTCCGAAAACTATTTAGGTAGTGCCTCAAGTATCACCATCGGGGTAGAGCACTGTTATGGCTAGGGGGTCATTGCGACTTACCAAACCATTGCAAACTCCGAATACCGATGAGTGCGAGCTTGGGAGACAGACGTCGGGTGCTAACGTCCGGCGTCAAGAGGGAAACAACCCAGACCGCCAGCTAAGGTCCCAAAGATTGGCTAAGTGGAAAACGAAGTGGGAAGGCTAAAACAGTCAGGATGTTGGCTTAGAAGCAGCCATCATTTAAAGAAAGCGTAATAGCTCACTGATCGAGTCGTCCTGCGCGGAAGATGTAACGGGGCTAAGCCAGTCACCGAAGCTGCGGATATCGAGCAATCGATATGGTAGGAGAGCGTTCCGTAAGCCTGAGAAGGTGTCTTGTAAAGGATGCTGGAGGTATCGGAAGTGCGAATGCTGACATGAGTAGCGATAAAGAGGGTGAAAAGCCCTCTCGCCGAAAGCCCAAGGTTTCCTGTTCAACGTTCATCGGAGCAGGGTGAGTCGGCCCCTAAGGCGAGGCAGAGATGCGTAGCTGATGGGAAGCAGGTTAATATTCCTGCACCGTCGTATGATGCGATGGGGGGACGGATCGCGGAAGGTTGTCCAGCTGTTGGAATAGCTGGTTTTTGACTCATAGAAGGTGCTTAGGCAAATCCGGGCGCGTAATTCAAGGGGTCGAGACGTGTGTCCTTGTGACACGAAGCAATCGGAAGTGGTTCCAAGAAAAGCCTCTAAGCTTCAGTCATACGAGACCGTACCGCAAACCGACACAGGTGGGCGAGATGAGTATTCTAAGGCGCTTGAGAGAACTCGGGAGAAGGAACTCGGCAAATTGGTACCGTAACTTCGGGATAAGGTACGCCCCGGTAGCTTGATTGGTTTACTCCATGAGGGTGAAAGGGTTGCAATAAACTGGTGGCTGCGACTGTTTAATAAAAACACAGCACTCTGCAAACACGAAAGTGGACGTATAGGGTGTGACGCCTGCCCGGTGCTGGAAGATTAAATGATGGGGTGCAAGCTCTTGATTGAAGTCCCAGTAAACGGCGGCCGTAACTATAACGGTCCTAAGGTAGCGAAATTCCTTGTCGGGTAAGTTCCGACCTGCACGAATGGCGTAACGATGGCCACACTGTCTCCTCCCGAGACTCAGCGAAGTTGAAATGTTTGTGATGATGCAATCTACCCGCGGCTAGACGGAAAGACCCCATGAACCTTTACTGTAGCTTTGCATTGGACTTTGAACCAATCTGTGTAGGATAGGTGGGAGGCTTTGAAGCGGGGACGCCAGTTCTCGTGGAGCCAACCTTGAAATACCACCCTGGTTCGTTTGAGGTTCTAACCTTGGCCCGTGATCCGGGTCGGGGACAGTGCATGGTAGGCAGTTTGACTGGGGCGGTCTCCTCCTAAAGTGTAACGGAGGAGTTCGAAGGTACGCTAGGTACGGTCGGACATCGTGCTAATAGTGCAATGGCATAAGCGTGCTTAACTGCGAGACCGACAAGTCGAGCAGGTACGAAAGTAGGACATAGTGATCCGGTGGTTCTGTATGGAAGGGCCATCGCTCAACGGATAAAAGGTACTCTGGGGATAACAGGCTGATTCCTCCCAAGAGTTCATATCGACGGGGGAGTTTGGCACCTCGATGTCGGCTCATCACATCCTGGGGCTGTAGCCGGTCCCAAGGGTATGGCTGTTCGCCATTTAAAGTGGTACGTGAGCTGGGTTTAAAACGTCGTGAGACAGTTTGGTCCCTATCTGCCGTGGGCGTTGGAAATTTGAAGGGGGCTGCTCCTAGTACGAGAGGACCGGAGTGGACGAACCTCTGGTGTACCGGTTGTCACGCCAGTGGCATTGCCGGGTAGCTAAGTTCGGAAGAGATAACCGCTGAAAGCATCTAAGCGGGAAACTCGCCTTGAGATGAGATTTCCCGGAGCCTTGAGCTCCTTGAAGGGTCGTTCGAGACCAGGACGTTGATAGGTCAGGTGTGGAAGTGCAGTAATGCATTAAGCTAACTGATACTAATTGCCCGTACGGCTTGTCCCTATAACCTTGGCAGTCATTGCCAATGCAAGGGTTCAGCTGTTTGTTGAGACAACAGATTACGAAAACTGCTTCTTCCGGATTCAGAGTGACGCATGCACTAAGCTGCGGCACTCATACAAGTTATGCCTGATGACCATAGCAAGTCTGTACCACCCCTTCCCATCCCGAACAGGACCGTGAAAAGACTCTGCGCCGATGATAGTGCTGCAACCAGTGTGAAAGTAGGTTATCGTCAGGCTAGTTATTAAGAAAAGCCCGCTCAGTATGCACTGAGCGGGCTTTTTGCTTTTCAGCGCGGCGCCAGCACCGCCCAGATCAGCACCATCGCGACGATAAACGGTACCCACAGCATCCGGCGATACCGTACCGACAGCCAGTACAACGCGAGCATGGCGAGAATCGGCACATTGCTGTCGAGCTTACGGCTCAGGAGCAGCGCGACGACGCCCTGCAGGGCGACCGCATACCACGTCATGCGCCCGCCACCGATGAGCAGGGGATTGCGGCGCGCCGTGCGTTCGCCACGCCTCGCGATCAGATCGTTGGCCGGCGCGGGCGAGGGCACCGGCTTGCGCGGCTCCGCCTCCTGCCTGGCGAGCTTGCGTTCCGTCTCGACCTGCTCCTGCGTCTTTTCCAGCATGGGTGCCGGCGGTGTGCCGGCCTGCCAGAAGTCCGGCCACGGCGCCTTGCCTTGCGCCGCCAGCGTACGGAACTGCCCACCGGCGCGCCGCGGGACCGCCTCCGGCGCGACTACGTCACCGCTCCACTTCGCGCGCGCCGCACGCACGCGCGCCAGCAGCGGTGTGCCCTTATCGGCATCGACCATGCGGATGAAGTGCGCATAGCCTTCCAGCGCCGCCAGCACGTTGTCGTTGCCGTTCCACTGCTTGCCGGCCGGTCCATCCTTCTCGACCTGGAACAGCACCGCGCGGAAACGGCGCAGCGTGTCGCGGTCCACGGCGGGCTTCTCGTTGACGACGATGCCTGTCACGCTCTGGCGCGCATGGCTGCGCATCACGTGCTGCTTGTCCGGATGCGGTGTGAAGCCCTCGTCGATGACGATCTGACGCACGCGCCACAGCAGCTTGGCCGCCAACTTGCGCACCGATTCGTCGCCTGAAAACGTCAGGTCGTCGGCATAGCGCGTGTACCGGAAACCGAGCCGTGCCGCTGCGCCCTGCAGCCGCGCGTCCAGACGGCGGCACAGGATGTTGGTCAGCGCAGGACTCGTCGGCGCACCCTGCGGCAGGACGCGCGGGCCGTGCGCGACGTGGAACGTCTCGCCGTCGACCTGCACTTCCTCGGTCGCGGATTCGGTGCACAGCAGCGCCAGCGTCGTCGCGACCTGCTTGCCGTAGCCGAGCTGGCGGAACACGCCGCGCACGCGCGGCAGCGCGATCGACGGGAAGAAGTCCTTCAAGTCGACGTTGATGACAACCGCCTGGCCGACGTGCGGCGCGGCGTTGCTGACGATGGAGCGGCCGGCCAGGAAGCCGTGCGCGGCCGGATGTACGGGCGCGCGCACAAGAACGTTGTCGAGCACCCAGTACTGCGCCCGCTTCAGGCGCGGCATCGGGGCCGAGATGATGCGCTCGCCGCCCGCCTTCTTCGGCATGGCGAAGCGGCGGTAGTGGCTGATGCGCGACACGCGCCGTTCGAACGCGAGAAAGCGCAGCTCTTCCAGCGACAGGCCCATGGCGTTCGCCAGGTCCTGCGCGTCGTGCATGGGCGGCAGCGACAGGCGCGCCAGCTGGTCGGCGTCGCTGCGCGCCTCGTTCAGGCCGGCCGATACGCCGGCGCCCAAATATAAAAGCTCTTTGGCGCGGCGCGCATGCCACGCCAGCGCCCGTTCGTGGCGTTCGCGCGCGCGGCGCTGACGCGTCTCCTCGCGCCGGGCCTTCGCGCGGGCCATGCGTTCCTTGCGCATGCGCTTGAGGGCCAGTGCCGGATCCTCGACCTCGCGCAGTTCGCGTCCGAGATCACTCAAGGCCTGCTGTAGTTCGGTCTCGCGCTTGATCAGCTGCTCGGCTTCGGCCAGCGAGGTGTCGTCGTCGGGCCAGAAGCCGAGCCGCTTCATCTCCTCGAGCGTGACTTCGGTACGCGACGACGCGCGAATGCGCGCATACAAGGCCTCGCGCGTGGAGGCGGACGTGGGATTGGCACTCATGGGAAAGCCCCGCATTGGAAAGCCCTAAAGGGGGCGGCAGGAAGAAACAGGCGCGGCGGGATCGTCATCGAAGGGCCGGCAGGACTGGCGCGCTCAACTCGACGCCAAACGACGCCGGTAGCGCTGACGTAATTCGGCGAATTCACACCGACTCGCGCTACCGGCGTCAGTTTGGCACAGTGAAGAGCGCGCCAGTGACGCATGGGGAGGGCTGAATACGTGGACGGCGATCCACCGTCCGGTTTGCAAGAGCCATCCGACCGCACCTGTTGAAGGAAGTATAACATCATGCGATGGCCTCGCGGCGTGCATGCACGAGGCGCAACGCGAGCATGTGCGGGCAGGGTCCGTGGCGCAGCCGGTGCTGCGTGAACTGGTTGCACTCGCACGCGCCGTCCGCGATGCGCTGGTCGGCGTCGAGTACGAGCATCGTCCGGTAGCGCCTGTCGCCGCTCCGGGCTGTGCCGGACAGGCGCACCGCACCGTCGGGCAGTGTTTCGACCGGCCCCTCGTCCAGCGCATGCAGCGCGACGATGGCGGCCGCGTCCTGTTCGGCCGTGCTGGAAAAGCGCAGCGTGTCGAGCGGCAGCGGATCGCGCGCCAGCTCGCGCAGGCGATACACGCCGTGCGCCAGGTCGTAGATCACGCGGCCGGCCTGCGTGTACAGCGTCAGCGCGCGTTCGACGGCCGCGCGTTCCAGGCCCGTGTCCATGGCCAGCGCGTCCGCCGTGGCGAACCAGCGCCGCGCGAGGGCCGCGTAGACGCGTTCCTTCGTATCGTCGTCGACGTCGCCGCGCGGCGCGAGCAGGTCGAAGCGGCCCGCGCGTGACCAGTCGTTCGCGACCCAGCCGGACAGGCCGAGCGTGAAGCGCATGCCGGGCAGGTCGGCGATCCAGAAGCTGGGCATGCCGTTGCCCATCAGGTGCACGGTAAAACCCTGCGCCAGCGGGAGCAGGCGTTCGAGCAGCAGCAGGCGGCGCCGGCCCCAGATGCGGATTTCCTCGGCAGTGCCGCCCTGGTAGACCGAGCGGCGGCACACGACTTCCACGTTCCACGGTTCGAACACGGCGCGCACCGGTTCGCCCGGCGTGAGGATGAAGCGGATCGAACGCGGACCGGCACGCTCGCGCCGGCGCCGCAGCACGTGGCAGAAGTTGTACACGTCCATCGGGTGCAGGTCGAGCCGGCGCGCCGGCAGGTTCATCGCGCTGCTCACCTGCAGGAAGCCGCGCACCCAGGTATCGGGCACGTCGATCTTTTCCTCGATGAAGGCGGGATCGTCCGCCGTCGTCACCTGGAAGCCGGCGGGATCGATCGCGAGCCGCGTCGTCTTGTAGTCGCGGATCTTCTGGAATTCGTCGTACAGCGCGGCCGAGTAATCGATGTTGGTGGTGCCGCATGCGAATTCGCCGACGTGATCGAACATCTCGTGGTCGCAGCTGAGCGACGCGTAACTCGATTCGTCACGGCTGAAGCATTCGAAGAACACGCGGTCCGGATGCACCGTGATCACCGGGTCGAGCACGATCCACATGTCGCGGTTGGTCAGGAACAGGTAGCTGAAGAACCGCGACTGCGCCTTGTGGAACGGTTGCAGCACCTTGTCCTTGCGCGCGCGGATCGTCGCGAGTTCTTCCACGATCGGCGCCTGGCGCGCGCGCAGGTCGCTTGACCGGGCCTGGAATTCGGCCAGCAGCCGCGCCTCGTTCGCGGCCAGCCACGCTTTATAGGCTGTCTTGTCGGGCGCCTGGTAACGCTGGTCGGCGGTGACGACGTCGTGCAGGGCCGACATCGCCTCGCGGAACGGCACGCGCCGGTTGACGTCGGCGACGAAGTACGTCGGCGGCCGCAAGGTGTCCGGCGCGAAGCGCATCGTGGTGGACGAGGCGCCGTTGTCGACGCTCGTCGCGCCGTAGTAGCGGTACTGGAATCTCATGAGGGTATACGCGCCGGAGGTTGGACCGTCAGCACGGCCGGCAGATGCGGGTAGCGCGCCTGGATCGCGCGCAGGGCTTCGATGTAGCGCGCCTTGTCGCCGATGGCCACCGTGACCACCTGGCGCGCGAACAGGCGCGCGACGAAGGCGGCGATGTCGTCGGACAGCATCGCCTGTTGCGCCAGGAAGTCCTGCACGCGGCTCTTGGCCGTGCGGCCGCGGTTGACCTGCGAGAGCACGGTGAGGAAGTACGGTTCGAGGCGGCGCAGCGTGTCGATGTCGCCTGCGCTGGCGCTTTCAAGCCAGCTGCTGACGAACAGCTGCATGTTCGCCGACGGGTGCTGGCTCAACTTGAGCATGAAGTCGGCCGCGTCGGCCACGTCCACGTGCGCCGTGATCAGCGCGCGGCCGAAGCGTTGCGCGGCCGGGTCGGCATGGTCGCACAGGCTCACCAGCAGCAGCGGCGTCCAGTCCTCGCGCGTGCAGACGGACCCGAAATAGCGGATGGCGAAGGCGCGCGTATCGTCGAAGCGGCTGTCGAACAGGCGCAGCGCCGCCTCGAGCTGCGCCCGCGCCCGTTCGGGATGGGCCTCGAATGCCGCGTAGGCCCAGCGGCGCACGCTGACGTTCTGGTTGCGGCCGAACGCGGCCCAGTCGGCGACGTCGAATCGCAGCGGGTCGAAGCGGTCGACGAGCGCCGCGCCGAGCAGCTGCGCGCCCTTGCTGCGCGCGGCCAGCAGGCGCCGCAGCAGGTCCGCGTCCGCGAGGCCGGGCGCGTGCGCCAGCGGTCCGGTGATCCACGACAGCAAGTCGGCGTGCATGCCGGCGCCGGTTTCGGCGCGGAACAGGCCGTCGAGCAGCGCCGGCAGCAGGGTCGACGCGAACACCGCATCGACCGGCGCCAGGCGCGCGATGACGGGGTCGATCGCTTGGCGCACCTGCGCGTCCGGGGCGCACGCGAACACGGCGACGAGGTCGACCTGCGTGGCCAGCATCGCGTCGGGCAGGACACCGAACAGCCGCACGCCCAGCGCGCGCACGGCCGGATCGGGATCGCGCAGCAGCGCCGCCAGCACGGCCGGCGGCAGGCTGGACGCCGGCGCCGTATGCAGCAGCAGCCATGCGCAGGCCAGCGCGCGCACCGGCGCCAGCGCGTGGCGCAACAGCATCAGGAGGCGCTCGTACGGCGCCTGCTGAGCGGCCGGTTGCAGCGGATGATCGAGCGCCCAGACGATGTCGGGCGCGGCGGCCGCGACGTCGTCCTGGTCGGTGCATCCATCGAGCCAGTCGAGCAGGCGCAGGACGATGGCGTCCGGCTGGCCCGGCAGCTTGAGCGCGGCCTGGCACAGGATCCAGCCCTGGCGCCGCACGGCTTCCACCGAAGCACACAACACCGCGACGACGAGGGCCGCGTCGGCCGCATAGACGTCGGGCGCGCGGCCGATGCAGTCGAGCGCATACTGCTGCGCCTGCGGCAGCGTCGACTGCACGAACAGCAGCAGCCATTCGCCATCCGGCACGCCGGGTTCGAAGCGGCGGCGCGCCGTCTCGAAGGCGAACAGGGCGGTCGGCAGGTAATGGCTGCGCAGCAGCTCGCGCAGCGTGGCAAGGGGCAGTGAGGCGCAGTAGGCCGTATTGCCGGCAAGGGCACGCGCTGCGAAGGCATGCACGCCTTCGCAGCGGCTGTGCTGCATGAGCCACAACAGGGCGTCCGGATGCCGGTCCCACAGCTCGGGGAAGGCTTCGTGCCGCACGTCGCCCGCCGGACGCGCGCCATCGTGATACCAGCTCAGGCCCGATGCGCTGCGGCGCAGGCCGGCGCGGGCGCGCAGCAGGTGGTTGAACAGCGGCCAGTGGCCATAGCGGTCGACGATGCGGCCGGCCGTGCGGACGTTGGCGTCGCGGTCGTCGTAGGTGGCCAGGATGCCGAGGGCCAGCGGGATGAAGTCGGGCGAGGCGTCCTCGCCCAGGCGCCGCAACGTGCGCCAGCCGCGCCGCAGCAGGTAGTGGCGGGTCACGACGCCGTAGGCCACCGTGCTGTCGGGTCGCGCCGCTTCCTCTGCGAAGGTGCGGTAGCCCGTGCGCGTGTAGACGTAACGCTGCGCGGTATGCGCCGTCGTTTCGAAGCGGCGCTGCAGCAGGCCGAAGAGTTCACCGTCGGCGCGCATTTCCGCCATTTTGAAGAGGTGGCGCACGGCGCGGAAGCTGCCGGCGGCGAGCGGCACGGCGCGCAGCGCGGCCAGCAGCACACGGCGCGCCAGCGGCTGATCGTCGGCCTGTGCCACCTGGTCGAGCTGCTCCAGCCAGGCGTCGAGCGGCACGTTGCGCCAGCCGTTGCCGGTGGCGGCCCGCGCCACCAATGTATCAATGTCGTTGCGTGCCCACGTCTCGCGCAGGTCTTGCGGCCAGTCGGCGACGAGGGCCTGCGCATGGGCGCGGCGCGCATCGGGGCCCGCCAGCATCAGCCAGGCGTGCAGCGCGACGCGACGCACGGCATCGCTGGCGCCGCGTGCCGCCAGCTGCTGCATCGCCTCGGCCGCGCCGGCGTCGCCGCAGCGGCCGATGGCCCAGGCGATGCAATAGTCCTGCATTGCGTCGCCCCGTTCGAGCAGGCCGACGAGCGTCGGCACCGCGGCGGCAAGACGGCGTTCGCCCACGCGCCAGATCGTGCGGTTGCGCTGCGTCTGCGCGAGCCGGCGCCAGCTGCCGGGTTCCAGCCGCTGGAGCAGGATGCGGTCGGCGTCGGTCGATACAGGGATGGGCGGCGGCGCGGCGGGGATGGACGCGGGCGCGGGATCCGCCGGATCGACGAAGCCCTGCGCCATGCGCTCGGTGACGGCGAGGTGGAACAGCGTGTCGGCATCGGCCAGGGCGACGGGTTGCGGGGTGCGCGTCGTTTCCCGCCATTCCTCGCCCATGCGGCCCTGGCGCAGGTTGACCAGGTAGCGGTCGGATGCACCCGGCGCCAGGCACAACTCGATTTCACAATGGACGATGCTGTCTTTTTGTCGCCGGACCAGGCTCGCCGTTCTGATCAGTTTCACGCATCGCCCTCGGGGTCATGTGGAATCTTGCATTCTATACATCGTTGCTCTCGTGGTAAACGTGCAGACGTGCCGCGATCGGGTGGTCCGGCCGCAGTTGCAGCAGGTCCCACAGATTGCCGTACAAATCTGCGAACACGGCCACCGTGCCGTAGTCTTCTTCCTTCGGCTCGCGCACGAAGTGCACCCCATGTCCGCGCAGGCGTTCGTAGTCGCGCCAGAAATCGTCCGTGTTCAGGAACAGGAACACGCGGCCGCCGGCCTGGTTGCCGACGAACGGCACCTGTTCCGGCTTCGATGCCTTGGCCAGCAGCAGTGTGGTGCCCGTACCGCCCGGCGGCGCCACCACGACCCAGCGCTTGTCCTGCGTCGGCTGGTACGTATCGTCCAGCAGGTCGAAACCGAGCTTGTTGACGTAGAAATCGATCGCTTCGTCGTAGTCGCGCACGACGAGGGCGATGTGGACGATGGCTTGCCGCATGGGGTCCCCTTCGTTGTTTATTGGCTAAATACAAGTGTAGCAGCCGTTTGACCTGCGACCCGCCTGTCGGTAGACTCGAATGATTGCGCTACCAAAAATAACGATAAGCAATGTTATATAACATCCGGGGACCGTCGGTCATTCAACGGAGGAGACGTTCATGCAGCGAAGTACCAGTAAGGATTCATGGCGCGCGGTCCGCGCATTGCTAGGCCTCGTGACGGCAGTGGCGGGATTGCTGATCGCGGGGCAGGTCCACGCGATCGGCACGGCGCGGTTCGTCGATACCGAAGGGAAGAGCGGCGTGGCGCTGGTCCAGGCCGGACGTGCGGCGCCCATCGTCGTCGGCACGGACGAATATCCCGGCGTGCTGCGCGCGGCGCGCGACCTGCAGCGCGATATCGGCAGCGTGACGGGCAAGACGCCGCAATGGCAGGTCGACCGTCCGTCAGCGTCGGGCGACGTGATCATCGTCGGCACGCTCGGGCACCACGCCCTGATCGACCGTCTCGCACAACAGGGCAAGATCGACACGCGCGCGCTGGCCGGCCAGTGGGAAGGCTTCGTCATCCAGGCGGTCGCCGACCCGATGCCCGGCGTGCAGCGGGCGCTGGTCATCGCCGGCAGCGACAAGCGCGGCACGATCTACGGGATCTATACGCTGTCGGAACAGATCGGGGTCTCGCCCTGGTATTGGTGGGCCGACGTGCCGATCGTGCATCACCGCTCGCTCAGCGTGGCGCTCGGCACGCACATCATGGAAAAGCCGACTGTCCAGTACCGCGGCCTGTTCCTCAACGACGAGGCGCCCGTGCTGACCAATTGGGCGAAGGAGCGCTTCGGCGGCTTCAATCACAAGTTCTACGAAAAGCTGTTCGAGCTGATGCTTCGCATGCGTGCCAATTACCTGTGGCCGGCCATGTGGTACTCGTCGTTCTATGACGACGACAAGGACAACGGCAAGCTCGCCGACATGATGGGCATCGTGATGGGCACGTCCCATCACGAACCGATGATGCGGGCGCAGCAGGAGTGGAAGCGCTACGGCAAGGGGCCGTGGGATTACCACCGCAACGGCGACGTGCTGCGCGACTTCTGGGCGCAGGGCCTGCGCAATACGCGCGATTACGAAAAGGTGATCACGATGGCGATGCGCGGCGACGGCGACGAGCCGATGTCGGAAGACGCCAACGTCGACCTGCTGCAGCAGATCGTCCGCGACCAGCGCTCGATCATCAAGAAGGAGCTCGGCCAGGAACCGGAGAAGGTGCCGCAGTTGTGGGCCCTGTACAAGGAAGTGCAGGACTATTACGAGAAGGGCATGCGCGTCCCGGACGACATGCTGCTGCTCTGGTGCGACGACAACTGGGGCAATATCCGTCGCCTGCCCACCGCCGAAGAACGCAAGCGCGGCGGCGGTGCCGGCGTCTACTACCACTTCGATTACGTCGGCGGTCCCCGCTCGTACAAATGGCTGAACGTGACCCAGATCGCCAAGGTGTGGGAGCAGATGAACCTCGCGAACGAATACGGCGCGAACCGGCTGTGGGTCGTCAACGTGGGCGACCTGAAGCCGATGGAAGTGCCCACCGAATTCTTCATGGCGTATGCGTGGAACCCGCAAGCGTGGCCGGCGGAGCGGCTGCCCGAGTACCTGCGCGCCTGGGCCACCCGCGAATTCGGCGCGGCGCATGCGGAGACCATCGCGTCCATCGTCGATAAATACACGCGCTACAACGCGCGGCGCCGTCCGGAACAGCTGGAGCCCGAGACCTACAGCCTCACCAACTACGATGAGGCAGCGCGCGTCGTCGCGGACTACAACGCGCTTGCCGACGAAGCGGTGCGCGTCGGCCGCACGCTGCCAGCGAACATGCGCGACGCCTACTTCCAGCTCGTGGAATATCCCGTCCGCGCGTCCGCCAATGCCCTTGATATGTACGTGTCGACCGGCCTCAATCGCCTGTATGCGCGCCAGGGCCGCGTGACGACGAACGACATGGCGGCGCGCGTGCGCCAGCTGTTCCAGCGCGACGCCGATCTCGCCAATCAATACCAGCGCGAGATCAGCGGCGGCAAATGGAATCACATGATGTCGCAGACGCGCTTCGGCTACACCAACTGGGACCAGCCTTACCGCGACGTGATGCCGGCCGTGTCGGAACTGCGCGTTCCTGCGCCCGGCCAGCTGGCGGCGCCGAACGGCATTCACCCGTCCGACCAGATGGGCGTGGCGGTGCAGGGCGACGCCATCGCCTGGCCTGTCTTCCCGATCCGCCAGCTCGTATTGCCGCCGCTGGACGTGTTCGAAAAACAGCCGCGTTATCTGGAACTGTTCAACCGCAGCGCCCAGCCGTTCGACTACGCCATCACGACGAGCCATCCGTGGATCCGCCTGAGTCACAAGGCCGGCCGCGTGAGCAAGGAGCAGCGCATCGTCGTCGATGTGGACTGGAGCGCCGTCCCCGCAGGTACCACGATGGCATCGTTGACCATCAGCGGTCCGGCCAAGGCGCAGGTCGAGGTCAAGGTGCCCGTGCGCCGGCCGGCCGACCTGGCGCCCGACACGGCGCGGGGCCACGTGGAAACGCAGGGCGTCGTGGCGATCGAGGCGGAGCATTACACCCGCGCGCTGGCGCCATCCGGCCGGCAGTGGCTCAGGATTCCCGGCTATGGCCGCACGCTGTCCGGCATGAGCACCTTGCCCGTCGCGGCGAACGCGTTGAAGGTCGCGGATGGGATGCGGCTCGAGTACGAGGTGAATCTCTTTACGTCCGGCGAGCTGAAGGTGCAGGCCGTCCTCGGGCCGACGCTCAAGTTCCAGCCGGGCGAGGGCTTCCGCTACGCGGTCTCGATCGATGACGAGGCGCCGCAGGTGGTCAACGTCCATGCGGATGGCTCCGAACGGCACTGGAGCAAGATTGTCTCGGACGGCGTCGCGCAATTCGTCACCACCCATCGTGTGGCACGCCCGGGCCGCCATACCGTGAAATTCTGGGCGCTTGACCCGGGTCTCGTGCTGCAGCGCCTCGTCGTCGATGCCGGCGGGCTGCGGCCCAGTTATCTCGGGCCGCAGGAAAGCCCGTACTATCCGGTCAGCGGATCCCCAGCAGCGCAATCAGCCCCCAACTGATCGCGCCCAGCCCGACCAGCGACACGACGACGGTCGCCGTCACCTTGCCGCCCGCGCGCAGTACGGCGCGGGCGTCGACGCCGAGGCCGAGGGCCGCCATCGACATGCTGGTCAGCCATCCGGACGCCGCGTGCGCCGGTTCGAGCACGACGGGCGGCAGCGCACCGACGGAGCGCAGCAGCATCAGCGCGAGGAAACCGACGATGAACCACGGGACGAGTTGCGCGAGCGGCAGCGAGGCGCGGCGCGCACCGTCGCGCCGGAACAGCGACAGTCCGAGCACGACGGGCCCCAGCATCAGTACCCGCGCCAGTTTTACCAGCGTCCCGATCTGCAGGCTCGCCTGCGACACGGGCGCCGCCGCGGCCAGCACCTGCGGCACGGCGTACACGGTCATGCCCGCGAAGATGCCGTACTGGAGGGGCGTCAGGCCGAGGACGCGGTCGAGCAGCGGCAGCACGAGCACGACGACGACACCCAGCACGGCCGTGAACGCGATCGACGACGCCACGTCCTTGCCCTGGGCATCGATGACCGGCGCGACGGCGGCGATCGCCGAGTTCCCGCAGATCGAATTCCCGCATGCGACCAGCACGGCCATTTCGTGCGGCAGCCCCAGTAGCCGGCCGACGGTGTAGCTGAACGCGATCGCCAGCACGACCGACAGCGCGATCCCGGCCAGCAGCGGCAGCCCGTGCGCGACGATCGCGCCTGCGCTGACGGATGCGCCGAGCAGCATCACGGCCAGTTCGAGGACGACCCTGGCGGAAAAGCGCACGCCGGCCTCGCACCTTGCGGGGACGGTCGCGACGGTGCGGACCAGGCTCCCCAGCAGGATGGCCAGGA
The DNA here is from genome assembly GCF_029223865.1 of Telluria mixta. Classification (NCBI taxonomy): domain Bacteria; kingdom Pseudomonadati; phylum Pseudomonadota; class Betaproteobacteria; order Burkholderiales; family Oxalobacteraceae; genus Telluria; species Telluria mixta. The sequence goes on along the minus strand of NZ_CP119520.1, from coordinate 1,089,541 downwards.
CGAGGCTTTCGAGCCATGCGCGGCCGAACAGGGCGGTCTCGCCGCGCTCCAGCAGGATGGCGGCGCCGGTGACGGCGGCACTCAGCGCAATGCCGGGGACCAGCGTCAGGATCTTGTCGTTCATGGTGTTCTCCTGGTTCGAGCCCGCAGTATCGGCTCGACAGGATCGTTCGGTCCATCTTAAAATTTCGCACAAATCATTTACCTGAATCGAACGAATAATGACCCTCGACCAGCTCCGCATCTTCGTCGCCGTCGCCGAACGCCAGCACCTGACGCGGGCGGCAGACGTGCTCGCATTGACGCCCTCCGCCGTCAGCGCGTCGCTGCGCGCGCTGGAAGAACGTTACGGCACGCCGTTGTTCGACCGCGTCGGGCGCCGCATCGAAGTCAATGCGGCGGGGAGAATCTTCCTCGACGAGGCGCGCGCCACGCTGGCCCGCGCGGCCGGCGCCGAGCGCGTGCTGGTCGAACTGGCGGGGCTGGCGCGCGGTGTTCTCGCGCTGCACGCCAGCCAGACGATCGCCAGCTACTGGCTGCCGCCGCTGCTCGTGCGCTTTCGCGAGACGCATCCGCAGATCGACGTGCGGCTGGACGTCGGCAATACACAGTCCGTGGCGGACGCCGTGCGCGAGGGCCTGGCCGATCTCGGGCTCGTGGAGGGCGGCGTCGACGATGCGGCGCTGGTCGCCGAGCGCATCGGGCAGGACCGCATGGCGATCGTCGTCGCGCCCGGCCATCCGTGGGCGCGCAAGCGCAGGCTCACGGTCGCAGATTTGCAGGCGGCGCGCTGGATCATGCGCGAGCCCGGTTCGGGCACGCGGTCCGCGCTGGAAGAGATGCTGGTGGCGCAAGGCGCCGACCTGGCCGCGCTGCAGATCGCGCTGACGCTGCCGTCCAACGAAGCCGTGCGCGCGGCCGTGATGAGCGCGGGCTTCGTGGCCGGGTTGTCGGAACTGGTCGCGGCGCCGTATATCGCGGCGGGCCTGCTGGCCAAGGTGCGCGTGGACTTCCCGCCGCGCGATTTCTTCCTGCTGCGCCACCGCGAACGCTATCGCAGCCGCGCGGCGCAGGCGTTCGAAGCGCTGGTGCGCACTGCCTGATCCGCGCCAGATCGGCAGGATCAGGCAATCCTTCGTCAGTATCCTGCTACCGCCGGGCGGGCCCGGACTCCTAAGATGAAGTCATCGTTCACGAGGAGTCCTGCCATGAAAACCATAGCCACCATCTACATCGACGGCGCGTTCGTCACCCCGCACGGGCGCGAGCCGCTCGTCCTGCTCGATCCGGCCACCGAGCGCGAAACGACCACCGTGATCCTGGCCGACGAAGTCGATGCGCAGCGCGCGATCGCCGCGGCGAAGGCGGCGCTGCCGGCCGTGGCGCGCACGACGCGGGAAGAGCGCATGGACTGGCTGCAGCGGCTGCATGACGCCGTCGCCGCCGCCGAACAGGACATCGTCGACGTCATGGTCGCGGAATACGGCGGCACGACGGCGATGGCGACGGGGACCGCGCGCCGCGCCGCCGCGTCGTTCGCGATCGCGCGCCGGCTGCTGGGGGAGTACGCGTTCGAGCGCGAGGTCGGCGGCGCGCGCGTGACGATGGTGCCGCATGGCGTCGTCGGCATGATCACGCCGTGGAATGCGAACATCGGCTTCATCGCGAGCAAGCTGGCGATGGCGATCGCCGCCGGCAGCACGGCCGTCATCAAGCCCAGCGAACTGAGTGCCGCGCAGACGGAGGTCATCACCCGCGTGATGCATGGCGCGGGACTGCCGCCGGGCGTCTTCAATATCGTCACGGGCCGCGGCGACGTGGTCGGGGCGGAGATCACGCGGCATCCCGACATCGCCAAGATCTCGTTCACGGGGTCGACTAGCGTCGGCAAGGCGATCGCGCGCGGCGCCGTCGACACGATGAAGCGGGTGACCTTGGAACTGGGCGGCAAATCGCCAACCGTCCTGCTCGACGATGCCGACTTCGCCAAGGCGATGCCGCTGGCGGCGCTGGCGGCGGTGATGAACAGCGGCCAGGCGTGCATCGCCGGTACGCGATTGCTGGTGCCGGCGAGCCGCGTCGCCGAGGCGCATGCACTGGCGGTGCGCGCGTTCGAGGACCTGGTTGTCGGCCCGACGCGCGACCCGCGCGTCAACGTGGGGCCGATGGTCACGCGCAAGCAGTACGAGCGGGTGCAGGACTATATCCGCAAGGGGATCGACGAGGGCGCGACCCTGCTGACGGGCGGGCCGGGGCGCCCGGACGGACTGGAACGGGGCTATTTCGTACGGCCGACCGTGTTCGGCGACGTCCGCAACGACATGACGATCGCGCGCGACGAGATCTTCGGGCCCGTCCTGTCCATCATCCCGTATCGCGACGACGACGATGCCATCGCCATCGCCAACGACACGCCATATGGTTTGCATGCGTACGTATTCGGCGCGGACCTGGCGCGTGCGAACCGCGTGGCGGCCGGCATTCAGGCAGGGCGCGTGTTCGTGAACGGATTGTATGATGCACCGGAGGCCCCGTTCGGCGGCTTCAAGCAATCCGGCCTGGGACGCGAGTTCGGTGTCTTCGGCCTGGAGACCTATCTCGAACCGAAAGCCATCATGGGCCATGACAAAGGACTTTGACATCCAGCTCCGTGGTCTCGTCGAGCAGGCGATGCGCGGCGCGGACGCCGGTGACCTCGACCTGGCCACGGGCCTGCCCTGGCTCTGGCTCATACGCAGGCTCGCGCCGACGCCCGCCGGGCGCGGCATCCTGACGCCCTCCGTCTGCCTGCTCGTGCAGGGGGAGAAGGAGATGCTGGTCGGCTCGCAGGTGCTGCGCTACGGCCCCGGGTGTTATGTGCAGGCGGGCGTGGCGATGCCCGTGTCCGGCCAGGTGATACGTGCAACGGATGCGGCACCGTACTACGGCATCCGTGTCGACATCGATCCAAAGGAAGTGGCGGCGTTCGTGCTGGAGATGCGGCTGCAACTGCCGCTGGCGGACGCCGACCCGCCCGCGATCACGGTCGAACGTGCGGACGATGCCATGCTGGACGTGTTCGTGCGCCTCCTGCGGCTGCTCGACCGGCCCCGCGACCTGCCCGTGCTGGGCCGCCTGCTCAAGCAGGAACTGATTTATCACCTCGTGACGGCGCCAGGCGGGGCGACATTGAGCCGGGGTGTCGTCGGCGGGCAGCGCGAGCGGGCTGTGGGCGAGGCCATCCAGTGGATCCGCACGCATTACAACGAGCCGCTCAGTATCGACGCGCTGGCGCGCACGGTGCACATGAGCCCTTCGGTGCTGCACCGCCGCTTCAAGGCGGCCACCGTGATGAGCCCTTTGCAGTACCAGAAGCAGGTGCGGCTGCTCGAGGCGCGCAAGATGCTGATGAGCGGCGACGTCGAGGCGGCCAGCGTTGCCTATGAGGTCGGCTACGAAAGCCCGTCGCAGTTCAGCCGCGAGTACCGGCGGCTGTTCGGCGCGCCGCCGTTGAAGGATGCGGAGCAGTTGCGGCGCCAGCCGTCGTCAGATTTTTGATACGGCCGAGCTTGCAGGGGCGAGAGGCGGTTGCTATACTGCGCGTCCGCTTCACGGCACGGTCGACATTCCAAGGAAATCGACGCCACGAAGCGGGAAAAAGAAGTTGACGAACATCGCGAAACGCTGCATAATCTCACTTCTCTGCTGCTGACGAACAAAACGATTCGCAGAATGCAGCAAGGCAGTACCGAATACAGTTCTTTAACAATAAACAGTCGATAAGTGTGGGCGTTTGATGAAGTGCCAGCAGTCACGCAAGTGCTGCTGAATGCTTAAATTATCAAATGTTCACACAAAAGAAATACGTTGCTCAGCAATGAGTGACGGTCAGTATTTTGAGTGAGCGACATGCTGCGAAAGCAGCAAAAACAGGAATTAAACTGAAGAGTTTGATCCTGGCTCAGATTGAACGCTGGCGGCATGCTTTACACATGCAAGTCGAACGGCAGCGCGGGGCAACCTGGCGGCGAGTGGCGAACGGGTGAGTAATATATCGGAACGTACCCAAGAGTGGGGGATAACGTAGCGAAAGTTACGCTAATACCGCATACGATCTATGGATGAAAGTGGGGGACCTTCGGGCCTCATGCTCCTGGAGCGGCCGATATCTGATTAGCTAGTTGGTGAGGTAAAGGCTCACCAAGGCGACGATCAGTAGCTGGTCTGAGAGGACGACCAGCCACACTGGGACTGAGACACGGCCCAGACTCCTACGGGAGGCAGCAGTGGGGAATTTTGGACAATGGGCGCAAGCCTGATCCAGCAATGCCGCGTGAGTGAAGAAGGCCTTCGGGTTGTAAAGCTCTTTTGTCAGGGAAGAAACGGTCTCAGCTAATATCTGGGGCTAATGACGGTACCTGAAGAATAAGCACCGGCTAACTACGTGCCAGCAGCCGCGGTAATACGTAGGGTGCAAGCGTTAATCGGAATTACTGGGCGTAAAGCGTGCGCAGGCGGTTTTGTAAGTCTGTCGTGAAAGCCCCGGGCTTAACCTGGGAATTGCGATGGAGACTGCAAGGCTTGAATCTGGCAGAGGGGGGTAGAATTCCACGTGTAGCAGTGAAATGCGTAGAGATGTGGAGGAACACCGATGGCGAAGGCAGCCCCCTGGGTCAAGATTGACGCTCATGCACGAAAGCGTGGGGAGCAAACAGGATTAGATACCCTGGTAGTCCACGCCCTAAACGATGTCTACTAGTTGTCGGGTCTTAATTGACTTGGTAACGCAGCTAACGCGTGAAGTAGACCGCCTGGGGAGTACGGTCGCAAGATTAAAACTCAAAGGAATTGACGGGGACCCGCACAAGCGGTGGATGATGTGGATTAATTCGATGCAACGCGAAAAACCTTACCTACCCTTGACATGTCAGGAACCTCCGAGAGATTGGAGGGTGCCCGAAAGGGAGCCTGAACACAGGTGCTGCATGGCTGTCGTCAGCTCGTGTCGTGAGATGTTGGGTTAAGTCCCGCAACGAGCGCAACCCTTGTCATTAGTTGCTACGCAAGAGCACTCTAATGAGACTGCCGGTGACAAACCGGAGGAAGGTGGGGATGACGTCAAGTCCTCATGGCCCTTATGGGTAGGGCTTCACACGTCATACAATGGTACATACAGAGGGCCGCCAACCCGCGAGGGGAGCTAATCCCAGAAAGTGTATCGTAGTCCGGATCGCAGTCTGCAACTCGACTGCGTGAAGTTGGAATCGCTAGTAATCGCGGATCAGCATGCCGCGGTGAATACGTTCCCGGGTCTTGTACACACCGCCCGTCACACCATGGGAGCGGGTTTTACCAGAAGTAGGTAGCTTAACCGCAAGGAGGGCGCTTACCACGGTAGGATTCGTGACTGGGGTGAAGTCGTAACAAGGTAGCCGTATCGGAAGGTGCGGCTGGATCACCTCCTTTCTAGAGTGGCACGACAGAACCGCCAAACGGTTCGCAGAGCTTCGCTCTGCTCAAGCGCCTACGCTTATCGGCTGTTGTAAAGTTAAACGAGAACAGTTCGGGTCTGTAGCTCAGTCGGTTAGAGCACCGTGTTGATAACGCGGGGGTCGTTGGTTCGAATCCAACCAGACCCACCAGTTACCAAAATGGGGGATTAGCTCAGCTGGGAGAGCACCTGCTTTGCAAGCAGGGGGTCGTCGGTTCGATCCCGTCATCCTCCACCATTCGACTGTTTATCACTATATTTATGTAAGCCTGGTGGTTTAGATAAGTGTAGTTCTCGTTCTTTAACAATCTGGAAGAAGTAAAGTTTTCTTTAAGCGTGTAGCTGGTCTAACGATCAGATGCACACTTAGGGTAGTAATCTGTATGTATCAACAAACAAAGTAAGCTGAATCCTTGTCGATATGACGTTCCCTGATACTCATACAGGGGCCAACGTTATAGGGACAAGCGAATAAGTGCACATGGTGGATGCCTTGGCGATTACAGGCGATGAAGGACGTAGTAGCTTGCGATAAGCTGCGGGGAGTGAGCAAACACACTTTGATCCGCAGATTTCCGAATGGGGAAACCCGGCCTTTTAGGTCATTGCATACTGAATACATAGGTATGCAAAGCGAACGCGGCGAACTGAAACATCTAAGTAGCTGCAGGAAAAGAAATCAACCGAGATTCCCAAAGTAGTGGCGAGCGAAATGGGATGAGCCTTGTACGTGATAGTCGGACTGATAGTGGAATCCTTTGGAAACAGGAGCCATAGCGGGTGATAGCCCCGTACACGAAATCAGACCGGTGGTACTAAGCGTACGACAAGTAGGGCGGGACACGAGAAATCCTGTCTGAATATGGGGGACCATCCTCCAAGGCTAAATACTCGTAATCGACCGATAGTGAACCAGTACCGTGAGGGAAAGGCGAAAAGAACCCCGGGAGGGGAGTGAAATAGATCCTGAAACCGTGTGCATACAAACAGTCGGAGCCTCTTCGTGGGGTGACGGCGTACCTTTTGTATAATGGGTCAGCGACTTACATTCAGTGGCGAGGTTAACCGAATAGGGGAGCCGTAGAGAAATCGAGTCCGAACAGGGCGACAGTCGCTGGGTGTAGACCCGAAACCAGGTGATCTACCCATGGCCAGGATGAAGGTGCGGTAACACGCCCTGGAGGTCCGAACCCACTAATGTTGAAAAATTAGGGGATGAGCTGTGGGTAGGGGTGAAAGGCTAAACAAACCTGGAAATAGCTGGTTCTCTCCGAAAACTATTTAGGTAGTGCCTCAAGTATCACCATCGGGGGTAGAGCACTGTTATGGCTAGGGGGTCATTGCGACTTACCAAACCATTGCAAACTCCGAATACCGATGAGTGCGAGCTTGGGAGACAGACGTCGGGTGCTAACGTCCGGCGTCAAGAGGGAAACAACCCAGACCGCCAGCTAAGGTCCCAAAGATTGGCTAAGTGGAAAACGAAGTGGGAAGGCTAAAACAGTCAGGATGTTGGCTTAGAAGCAGCCATCATTTAAAGAAAGCGTAATAGCTCACTGATCGAGTCGTCCTGCGCGGAAGATGTAACGGGGCTAAGCCAGTCACCGAAGCTGCGGATATGTTTCTTAGTATTTATACTTTGATCCATATGGTAGGAGAGCGTTCCGTAAGCCTGAGAAGGTGTCTTGTAAAGGATGCTGGAGGTATCGGAAGTGCGAATGCTGACATGAGTAGCGATAAAGAGGGTGAAAAGCCCTCTCGCCGAAAGCCCAAGGTTTCCTGTTCAACGTTCATCGGAGCAGGGTGAGTCGGCCCCTAAGGCGAGGCAGAGATGCGTAGCTGATGGGAAGCAGGTTAATATTCCTGCACCGTCGTATGATGCGATGGGGGGACGGATCGCGGAAGGTTGTCCAGCTGTTGGAATAGCTGGTTTTTGACTCATAGAAGGCGCTTAGGCAAATCCGGGCGCGTAATTCAAGGGGTCGAGACGTGTGCCCTTGTGGCACGAAGCAATCGGAAGTGGTTCCAAGAAAAGCCTCTAAGCTTCAGTCATACGAGACCGTACCGCAAACCGACACAGGTGGGCGAGATGAGTATTCTAAGGCGCTTGAGAGAACTCGGGAGAAGGAACTCGGCAAATTGGTACCGTAACTTCGGGATAAGGTACGCCCCGGTAACTTGATTGGTTTACTCCATGAGGGTGAAAGGGTTGCAATAAACTGGTGGCTGCGACTGTTTAATAAAAACACAGCACTCTGCAAACACGAAAGTGGACGTATAGGGTGTGACGCCTGCCCGGTGCTGGAAGATTAAATGATGGGGTGCAAGCTCTTGATTGAAGTCCCAGTAAACGGCGGCCGTAACTATAACGGTCCTAAGGTAGCGAAATTCCTTGTCGGGTAAGTTCCGACCTGCACGAATGGCGTAACGATGGCCACACTGTCTCCTCCCGAGACTCAGCGAAGTTGAAATGTTTGTGATGATGCAATCTACCCGCGGCTAGACGGAAAGACCCCATGAACCTTTACTGTAGCTTTGCATTGGACTTTGAACCAATCTGTGTAGGATAGGTGGGAGGCTTTGAAGCGGGGACGCCAGTTCTCGTGGAGCCAACCTTGAAATACCACCCTGGTTCGTTTGAGGTTCTAACCTTGGCCCGTAATCCGGGTCGGGGACAGTGCATGGTAGGCAGTTTGACTGGGGCGGTCTCCTCCTAAAGTGTAACGGAGGAGTTCGAAGGTACGCTAGGTACGGTCGGACATCGTGCTAATAGTGCAATGGCATAAGCGTGCTTAACTGCGAGACCGACAAGTCGAGCAGGTACGAAAGTAGGACATAGTGATCCGGTGGTTCTGTATGGAAGGGCCATCGCTCAACGGATAAAAGGTACTCTGGGGATAACAGGCTGATTCCTCCCAAGAGTTCATATCGACGGGGGAGTTTGGCACCTCGATGTCGGCTCATCACATCCTGGGGCTGTAGCCGGTCCCAAGGGTATGGCTGTTCGCCATTTAAAGTGGTACGTGAGCTGGGTTTAAAACGTCGTGAGACAGTTTGGTCCCTATCTGCCGTGGGCGTTGGAAATTTGAAGGGGGCTGCTCCTAGTACGAGAGGACCGGAGTGGACGAACCTCTGGTGTACCGGTTGTCACGCCAGTGGCATTGCCGGGTAGCTAAGTTCGGAAGAGATAACCGCTGAAAGCATCTAAGCGGGAAACTCGCCTTGAGATGAGATTTCCCGGAGCCTTGAGCTCCTTGAAGGGTCGTTCGAGACCAGGACGTTGATAGGTCAGGTGTGGAAGTGCAGTAATGCATTAAGCTAACTGATACTAATTGCCCGTACGGCTTGTCCCTATAACCTTGGCAGTCATTGCCAATGCAAGGGTTCAGCTGTTTGTTGAGACAACAGATTAAAACTACTTCTTCCAGATTCAGGGTAGCGTCCACATAGACGATACCCGTACAAGTTATGCCTGATGACCATAGCAAGTCTGTACCACCCCTTCCCATCCCGAACAGGACCGTGAAAAGACTCTGCGCCGATGATAGTGCTGCAACCAGTGTGAAAGTAGGTTATCGTCAGGCTAGTTATTAGAAAAGCCCGCTCAGTATGCACTGAGCGGGCTTTTTGCTTTTCTGCAACCGAAAAATTATTCGTTTGTAGATTGCCGCGTATGTACGGTAGCATTCCAGTCTTTATCTTTTGGCAAAGCGTATGAGCGGCAAGCGCACCAGACCTTTTCGGCTTGCGGCATGGATGGTGTCGTTTGCGTGCATGACCGTCGCGATCACGGCGTTTCTGTTTGTGAGTCTCGCCGACCATTTCGCGATCCGTCACGCGTCCGAAGAGGCCGGATTGCGGCTGGAGCAGCTGTCCTGGCAAATGCGCGATTCGCTCGACCGCACGCTGGACCAGGCGGTCCGCGACGTCTCCCTGTTGTCGACACTGTCGGAAACCCATACCCGCGGCGACCCGACCAAAATCCGGCAGGTCCTCGAGAATTTCCAGCGCCGGTTCCCCGACTATGCATGGATCGGCATCGCGAAGCCGGACGGCCGGGTGCTCGCTGCGACTGGCGGCCTGCTGGAGAATCGCGACGTGATGGCGCGGCCCTGGTTCCACGCCGGGCAGCAGGCCGTGATCGCGGAAGATTACCACCCGGCCGTCATGCTGGGCAGCCTGCTGCCGCACGCGTCGGATCCATGGCGCTTCGTCGACGTGGCCGGCCCGATCCGCGATGCCGACGGCACGCTGCGCGGCGTGCTGGCCATCCACCTGAGCTGGAAGTGGGCGCGTACGCTGGCAAACGGGTTGCTGACGCCGGCGCTGCGCGGCTACGGCGCCGAGATCATCGTCGTCCGCCGCGACGGGATCGTGCTCCTTGGACCGGAAGCGATGCTGGAAAAGCCCATCGCGACGGAGAGCCTGCGCCGCGCGTTCGAAGGCGGGACGGGTGCCGTCAAGGAGCACTGGCCCGACGGCCGCACGTATCTGACGGGTTACAGCCAGACGGGGCGCGGCCGCGATCGCGCGGGCCTGCGCTGGGCCGTGCTCGTGCGCCAGACGGAGGCCGCGGCGCTCGCGTCCGCCCATGATTTCGAACGGCGCACGTTGTGGCTGTGTCTCGGACTGGGCTTCGTCCTCGCGGCCGTGGCGGCCCTGCTGGCGCGGCGTCTCGTCGCGCCGCTCAAGATGCTCAGCGGCGCCATCGAAGACCTCGCGCACGCGCCCGCGCATGCGACGGCGGACCGGATCCCGCAAGTGAACAGTTTCCACGAGGCGCGCGTGTTGTCGGATGCGATGCGCGACCTCGTCGCCAGCGAGCGCACGCACCGCGCAGCGTTGGAGCACATGAATGCGCAACTCGAGGAGACGGTGGCCGCGCGCACGGCCGAGCTGCGGGAGATGTTGATGCGCGACGTGTTGACGGGCCTGCCGAACCGCCGTGCGCTGATGCAGGCGTTGCCGGAAGCGCTGGCGCGGGCGGCGCGCGTGGGGCGTCCGTGCGCCGTCCTGTTCATCGACATGGATGGCTTCAAGCAGGTCAACGATACGCGCGGCCACGAAGAGGGCGACGATTTATTACGCCAGTTCGGCACACGTCTGTTGAACGGCATCCGCGAGACCGACATGGCGGCGCGGCTGGCCGGCGACGAATTCGTCGTCGTGCTGGAACTGTTGAACGATGCGCGGGATGCCGAGAACAAGGCGCATGTCCTGCTCGACCAGTTGGCGCGCCCGTACCGGCTGGCCGGCGGCAGCGCGCAGGTGGGAGCGAGCATCGGCGTGGCCCTGCAGTTGCCGCATGAACTGCAGGATCCTGTCCGCCTGCTGGCACGCGCCGACCAGGCGATGTATGAAGCCAAGCGCAAGGGCAAGGGCCGCGTTGCGCTGGTGGCGGAAGCGCTCGAGCGGGAAGCGTCCTGAGCGAGCGGGGTCAGACGCCCCAGAGCACGTCGGTCTGCTGGTCGCGCGAAGCGCGCAGCATTTCCAGTAGCGGGAAGGCACGGGTCGAGAAACTCACGGTCTCGATCGGCTGGTGTTCCGCGTCTTCTTCGCCTTGATGGGCCTTGACGTCCTGTTCCATCTCGTCCGTGGCCTGGTGCTTCCGGCTTTCTTCGATCTCGTTTTCCAGCAGTTTGACGGCTTGCGTCGCTTCCTCGGCGGTGATGACACCGCGGTCACTTTCCTTGTGCAGGAGATCCAGGATCCGCTTGGCGTGGTCCTGGTACATCATGACGTTCGGGTAAGCCTTGGATTTAAAGGTGATTAACATAGTTGTCTCATTCTATTGTTAGTAACCCAACGATATCACGAGTCGCGCCTGGAGGTCAGTGGGCTACCTCTCACACCGGGCGCCGCCGCAGAAATCGGGCGAGCAGCAGCACGAGCAACCCCGCCGTCAGCGCCGCCGCCGCGGCCGGCAGCGTCCAGCCTGCGCCTTTCGTGGCAAGCGCAACCAGCAGCCAGCCGAGCCCACCCCAGCAGAGGCTGCTGACCAGTTCCAGCATCGTACACAGGAAATTCTCTTTGCCGCGCGTCTTGAAATCGCTGCGTGGCGCGGGGCGGCCCGTCCATTGCACGATCAGGCCGGCACTCAGCACGGCCGCGCAGACCGTGAACGCGACGAGCAGGCCGGTCAGCGGGGTGCGCACGACGAGCCACAGCAGCGGCAGCGCGACGAGCAGCAGGGCCGGCATCGTCGCGGCCGCCAGCTTGGCCAGTTGCAGCGTGCGGCGCGGTGCCGGGGCGGACAGCAGCAGGTCGGGCGCATCCTCGGCCGAGATCACGATCCAGGCGAGACTGCCCGTCAACGAACTGCACAGCAGCGTGAGGCCGGCGCCCAGCGCGGGGCCGGCCGAATCGCCGCGCATGATGAGGAACAGCAGCGGCACGAGATAGATCAGCTGCAGCAGCACCTGGGCGATCAGGTGCGGGTCGCGCGCGATCAGGCGCCATTCCTTGATGACGACCGTGTCGAACAGGCTGCCGCGGAAACGGAAGCGCAGCGCGCCGGCGGGACGGGCACGCACGCGGCCCATGCCGGCCGCCTGCTGCAGGCCGTGCACGAAGAAGCGGTGCGTGCGGGCCAGCGTCAGCGCGAACGCAAGCGCCGCCAGCAGGACGGCGCCCAGCAGCGGCAGCGGCGCACCGAGGACGGCGCGTCCGGGCAGCCACAACGCGCTGTCCGGCCCGAACAGGGACTGGTGCGTCATCATCTCCATGATGCGCGGCCCGACGTTCGCGTCATGGCGCGTGAAGTTATACAGCTGCGACAGCAGGAAGATCAGCGCGCCCGCGATGGCGCCCAGCACCTGCGCGACCACGCGCGTGCGGCGCGCGCCCAGCACGCGCACGAGGGCGAGCGTCAGCAGCATGCCGGCGCAGGCCATCAGCGTCGCGCAGGAGCATATCGTCACGTACAGGCCGAGCCAGCCCGGATGGCCCAGCACCAGCGCGACGTTGGCGAACGGGCCGGCCAGGTACACGTAAGGCAGGGCGGTGACGGCCGCGATGCCGAGCAGGCGCACGGCGAAGATGCTGCGCGAGGGCAGGGGAGAGGACAGCAGCAGATCCAGGTCGCCGCGTTCGAACAGCGCCAGCACGCAGGCCCGCAGGCTGCTCGACAGCATGAAGGTCGAGCACACGATCACCACCAGGCTGATGGGGATGGCCAGCAGCGGATCGCCCCTGCCGCCGGGCCCCAGGGCATGCAGCAGCGCGAATGCGATCGCGTGCAGCCCGACGAATCCGACCGCCCAGACGGCGATGCTGCCCCAGCCCGGACGGCGCTTGCCGCCCTTGTTGATGGTCGCGCCATACCAGGCCAGGCGCAGTTCGTGGCCCAGCAGCCAGCGGATGCTTCCTGGCGCGGCACTCACCCTGGCTGCCCTTCGGTCAGGTGCAGGAACACGTCTTCCAGGCTGCCGCCCTGTGTGCGTTCGCGCAGTTCGGCCAGCGTGCCCTCGGCGATCAGGCGGCCCTGGCGGATGATGCCGATGCGCTGCGCGAGACGTTCCGCCACTTCCAGGATGTGCGTCGTCAGGATCACGGTACCGCCCTGCTCGACGTGCGACACGAGCAGGTCTTTGACCTGGCGCGCGGCGGCCGCATCGAGGCCGGTCAGCGGTTCGTCCAGGATCAGGAGCTCGGGTTCGTGGATCAGCGCACCGGCCAGCGCCAGCTTCTGCTTCATCCCGCGCGAAAACCCTTCCGTCAGTTCGTGCGCGTGCTTCGTGAGGTCGAGCCAGTCGAGCAGGCGGCGTGCGCGCGGTTCGGCGTCCTGCGCGCGGATGCCCCACAGTCCCGCGACGAATTCCAGGTATTCCGTCGGCTTCAGTTTCCCGTACAGCAGCGGGTCGTCCGGCAGGTAGGCCATGCCGCGCTTGGCGCCGGCGGGGTCGCGCGCGAGGTCGATGCCGAGCACCTCGACGCCGCCCGCATCCGGCGCCAGCAGGCCGGTCACCATGCGCAAGGTCGTCGTCTTGCCGGCGCCGTTGGGGCCCAGCAGCGCATACAGTTCGCCGCGCCGTACGGTCAGGTCGAGGCCGTCGACGGCGGGACGGCCGAAGGATTTGCGCAGGCCGGACAGGCGCAGGGCAGGGGGCTCGACGTTCATGTCAGGGCAGTTTGAAAGAGGTGATGAACTGTTCGACCTGTTCGGCGGGCAGCGCATCCGCCTTGCCGATCGCGATGACCTGGTAGAAGCGCTTGCCGCGCGCCTCGAAGTGGCCGACGAGGTGCATCGTCGCGCCGTTGCTCGTGCCGCTGGCGTCGACGTCGCGCGTGGCGCGGCCGTTGTTGTCGACCGTCGTGTCTTGGCTCGTGACGGTTGCGCCGATGTTGCGCACCAGCGCGACCTGCATCGCTTCCAGCGCGGCCTGGGCGCGCGCCGCGTCCGGCGCTTCGGCCGCGCCGACGGCGAACGTCGCGCCGTCGACCTCGGCCGCCGTCATCGTCATCGCAACCTGCATGCCGTCCAGGTCGATGGTGCGCGTGAACGTCGCCGGTTTCGCCGGGAACATGACGCGGTAAGGCGCGTCCGGGCTCGCATAGTCGCGCCAGTTGTACTTGGGGGAGCATCCCGCCAGAAGCAGGCACAGCGCGGCCGTGGAGGCCGCGTAGAGTCGTCTTGTCATGACGACATGGTAACAGGGCCGGCCCGTTCAGGCGACCGGGATCGGGTTCTCCGCGATGTGCGTATTGAACTCGGTGACCAGCTTGTGCTCGTCCGGTCCCGCGTTGTTGCGCAGCGGGACGGCGATGTCCACCAGCGCTTCTTCACGGTCCGATGCGAGCGCCTGCATGGTCTGGGCGATGAAGGCGTCCAGTGGCATGGCGCGCGGGTCGTCGCCCTTGTGGATCAGGTCGGTGTTGACCCACGGCGGCGCGATTTCCTGCACCGTGACGCCGGTAGCGCGCAGCATGAAGCGCAGCGACAGCGTGTACGAGTGCAGGGCGGCCTTGGTGGCCGAGTACACCGCGTTCGTGGCGATTGGCACATAGGCCAGCACCGACGTGTTGTTGATGATCGTCGCGCGCGGCTGCTTCTTCAGGTGGCCGACGAGGGCGGACGTCATGCGGACCGGACCGAGCAGGTTCGTCTCGATGGTCGACACGGCCGTGGCGTCGTCGATGGTGCCGGACGGATCGTCGAACGGCATGATCCCGGCATTGTTGACGAGGACATTCAGCGTCGGATAGTCGGCGATCAGGGCCGCGGCGGCGCGATCAATGCTGGCCGGATCGGCGATGTCCAGCTCGATGGCGCGCATGCCCGGGTTGGCGCGCGTCACCTCGTCCAGCAGGGCCTTGCGGCGGCCGCCGATGATGACCTGGTTGCCCAGCTTGTGGAAGGCTTCCGCCAGGCCACGGCCGATGCCCGAGGTACCGCCGGTGATGAAGATGGTATTGTTCGTCAGTTGCATGGTGATTCTCCGCTTTCGTTATCAGGGGTGTGGAAGATGTTGTCTTCTGGGATCTATGTTGGCGCAAACATGTTTGACCTGGACGACAAATAACCCTCGAATTCGGACGAAGTGTGCGTATGCACATATATTCGGAAGCCTATCTACTTTGTCAGTTGTTTTTGGTTGGACCGGCGCGGTTGTCGTATGATTACCATCATGCACTGCAGCAGACGCTGTGGCGCCGGACTCTCCGGCGAACCTGATCATCACTGAGGACAACATGAAACGCAGAATCGGACTCTTGCTGCCACCCGGCTTCCAGGTCCTGGATCTCATGGCGACGACGGTCTACGAACTGGCCAATACCTTGCTGGAAGAATCCATGTACGAGGTCACGATGCTGTCGGAGCACGGCGGCGCCATGACCAGTTCCTCGGGCATCAGCGTGCTCACGGAAGCCGTCACGCGCTACGACTACGACACCCTGCTGGTGGCGGGGCAGATGGCGCCGCGACGTCCGTCGTCGCCGGGCTTCGTCGAGATCCTGCGCCAGGCCGGCGTGCAGTCGCGCCGCGTGGGCAGCATCTGCACGGGCGCCTTCCTGCTGGCCGAGGCGGGCCTGCTGGACGGCAAGCGCGCCACCACCCACTGGTCGCTGGCGCGCGACCTGCAGCGCATGTACCCGAAGGTGCGCGTCGAGGAAGACCGCATCTTCATCAACGAGGGCAAGGTGTGGTCGTCGGCCGGCATGACGGCCTGCGTCGACCTGTGCCTGGCCCTCGTCGAGAGCGACCACGGCATCGAACTGTCGCGCAACATCGCCCGCAAGCTGGTTGTCTACCACCGCCGCAGCGGCGGCCAGTCGCAGTTCTCCGCGCTGCTGGAACTGGAACCGAAGTCCGACCGCATCCAGCAGGCGCTGTCGTACGCCAAGCGTCACCTGCGCAAGCCGCTGTCCGTGGACGAGCTGGCCGAAGCGGCCAACCTGAGCACGCGCCAGTTCAGCCGCACGTTCCGCATCGAGACGGGCCAGTCGCCGGCCCGTGCGATCGAGGTGCTGCGCGTGGAAGCGGCGCGCGCCATGATCGAGGGCAGCAACCACTCGATCGACGTCGTCGCGCGCGAGACGGGCTTTTCCGATCCCGAGCGCATGCGCCGCGCCTTCCTGCGCGCCTTCGGCCAGCCGCCCCAGGCCATCAAGCGCGCCGCGCGCGAACAGCAGACCACCGGTCTCAGCTGATCCTTCAGCTGATCCTTCGATAGGGATTCGATGGCCTGAATCGAGGGTGATTGGACCCACGCTTCGTCCTCCGTTCTGAAAAGATGCCTGCATCAGGCAACCAGAACGGAGTCGACGATGTCCACCGAGCCCACCTCCCTGCCCAAAGGCCTTTTATATACGCTGGCGCTGGGCACCTTCGCCATCGGTACCGAAAGCTTCATGATCGCGGGCCTGCTGCCGCGCATCGCGTCCGACCTGGCCGTGACCGTGACGCAGGCCGGCCTGCTCGTGACGGCCTTCGCATTGACCTATGCCATCGGCGGGCCGCTGCTGGCCATCTTCACGAGCGGCTGGCCGCGCCGCACCGTGCTGGTCGGCGGCATGGCCGCTTTTGCCCTCGGCAACGCGCTTGCCTATGCCAGCCATGATTACCTCGGCCTGCTGAGCGCCCGCGTGCTGCTGGCGCTCACGGCCGGCCTGTACACCCCCAGCGCCAACGCCCTCGCCAGCGCCATCGCGCCTCCGGCGCAGCGGGGCCGTGCGCTGGCCATCGTCAGCGGCGGCTTGACCATTGCGATCGTGGCCGGGGTACCGCTCGGGACGCTGCTCGGCACGCATCTCGGCTGGCGCGCGACGTTCGGCGCCGTGGCCCTGCTGGCCGCGTTCGCCGCCGCGGCACTCGCCATCGGTCTGCCCAGGTCGCTCGGTGAAGGCAGCAAGCCCGTCAGCCTGGAAGCGCGCCTGGACGCCGCCCGCCTGCCCGGCGTGCTGCCGACGCTCGTCGTGACCCTGCTGTGGGGCACCGGCACCTATGCGGTGCTGACCTACCTGGCGCCGTACCTGAAACGCGTGGCGGACATGCCGGCCGAGGGGATGAGCGGCATCCTGCTGCTATGGGGCGTCGCTGCGGCCGTCGGACTGGCGCTCGGTGGACGGGCGACTGACCGCTTCGGATCCTTTAACGTGGTCGTGCCCGCGCTGCTGCTGCTGGCCGCGGCGTTCTACTACCTCGCCGCGATGGCCGGCTTCGGCCACTGGCCGCTCGGCCTGCTGCTGCCGGGCGTCGTGCTGTGGGGCCTGGCCACGTGGGGCTTTTATCCGGCCCAGCAGAACAGCCTCGTCAACCGCAGCGGCGTGGCGCTGGCGCCCGTCGTGCTGTCGCTGAACGCGTCGTTCCAGTACGCCGGTTTTTCGCTGGGCGCGCTCGCGGGCGGGTTCGCGGTGGCGCATGCGTCGCCGGGTGTCGTGGGTTGGGTCGGCGGCAGTTTCGAGGTGCTGGCGCTGGTGCTCGTGGTCGTCATCGAGCGGCGCGGGGCGGCTCGCCGCCTAGTGGTCGCGTAACCCTCGCCGATACTGGATCGCCTCCGCCACGTGCTGGGCGTTGACCGTATCGAGACCGGCCAGATCGGCGATCGTGCGCGCCACCTTCAGTACCCGGTGATAGGCGCGTGCCGACCAGTGCAGGTGCTGCATGGCGTCGCCCAGCAGGCGTTCGGCGGCGGTGTCGAGGTGGCAGTGGCGGTCGATCTCGCGCGTCGTCAGCTTCTGGTTGGCCTTGCCCTGGCGAGATAACTGGCGCGCGTGCGCCTGTGCGACGCGCGCGGCGATGGCGGCGCTCGGTTCGCCGTCGGCCAGTTGCGCCATCGTGTCCGGCGTCATGGCCGCCACCGGCACCTGGATGTCGATGCGGTCGAGGAGGGGGCCGGAGATGCGGTCCTGGTAGCGCTGCACGGCGTCCGGTGTGCAGCGGCACTTGCCCGATGGGTGACCGAGCCAGCCGCACGGGCAGGGATTCATCGCGGCGATCAATTGAAAACTGGCGGGGAAGTCGGCCTGGCGCGCGGCGCGCGAGATCGTGATGGCGCCCGTTTCCAGCGGTTCGCGCAGCACTTCCAGCACCTTGCGGTCGAACTCCGGCAGTTCGTCGAGGAACAGCACGCCATGGTGGGCCAGCGAAATCTCTCCGGGGCGCGGACCCTGTCCGCCGCCGACGAGGGCCACGCCGGAACTCGTGTGGTGCGGATTGCGGAACGGCCGTTTTCGCCAGCGCTCGATGGCGAAGCTGCCCGCGAGCGACTGGATCGCGGCCGTCTCCAGTGCGTCCTCCTCGCGCAGCGGCGGCAGCAGGCCGGGGAAGCGCGAGGCGAGCATGCTCTTGCCGGCGCCCGGCGGCCCGACCAGCAGCACGGAATGCAGGCCCGCTGCCGCCACCTCGAGCGCGCGCTTGACCTGTTGCTGGCCTTTGACGTCCGCGAAGTCCGGGTACACGGGCGGCGCGTCGGACGGCGCGGGGCGGTAGCGCGCAAGCCGCGTCTCGTCGGACTTCGCGGCGAAGTGCGCGCACACCTCCAGCAGCGAGCGGGCAGGGTAGATGACGGCGTCCGTCACGAGGGCCGCCTCGTCCGCGTTCGCCCACGGCAGCACGAAGGCGCGCGCGAACGCATCCTCGTGGGCGTGTTGACGCAGCATCGCGAAACTCATCGCCAGCGCACCGCGCACGGGGCGCAGTTCGCCCGACAGCGACAGCTCGCCGGCGAATTCGTAGCCGTCCAGCGCGCTGGACGGGATCTGGTCCGACGCCGCGAGGATGCCCAGCGCGATCGGCAGATCGAACCTGCCGGATTCCTTGGGCAGTTCGGCCGGCGCGAGGTTGATCGTGATGCGCCGGCTCGGCACCTCGAAGCCCGAGTTCTGCAGCGCGGCGCGCACGCGGTCTTTCGATTCGCGCACCTCGGCGTCCGCCAACCCCACGATATTCATGGCCGGTAATCCATTGGCCAGGTGGACTTCGACGCTGACGGCAGGGGCTTCCATGCCGGCCAGGGCGCGGCTTCTGAGGACGGCGAGGCTCATCGGGCTCCTTCGACGGTGGGCGAGGCCTCATCTTAGGCAAGCGGAGCCGACGCCTGTTGAGAGGGGACAGTCGTACGTACCGAACTTTTTTCGCGTCGGGTCTGGTAATGTAGCGGGCTCCGCCTTCTCCTATCCACGCATGCCCCGACTGATACTGACCCTGCTTGCCCTCGCGGTCCTGTTCTGCCTGTTGTGCGGACCCGTGACGTGGGTCGCGCTGCGCCTGTGGAAGCGTGGGGATCTCGAGGCGTTCCGGCCGCTGCGGGCCGTGTGGATCGCGCAGGTGGCGCTGGCGTCTGCGCTGGTCTTTGCTGCGGACAGTCTCGGGTCGGCCAATCCGATGGGCTGGATGGTGGCGATCGTGTTCGCGGTCAGCCTGGGTGGGGCGGCCGTGTTCGCGCTGTGGCGGATGATGGCGCGGGCGAAGGTGCGGATGAGGGTGCGCGGCCGCCCGTAAGCGTCAAGCCTTGGCGTCGGTGGCGGCCAGCTTCGCTTCCAGTTCCGCCACGCGCAGTTCCAGTGCCTCCAGCTTGGCGCGCGTCTTGGCCAGCACTTGCGCCTGGATGTCGAATTCTTCGCGCGTCACGAGGTCCAGCTTCGAAAAGCCTTGGGTCATCATCGCCTTCACGTTGCGCTCGATGTCCTTGGCGGGCGAGTTTTCGAACGCCTCGTTGATCTTGCCCTGCAAATCATTGAAAAAATTGTTCATTTCACACTAGTCCTTGAGTCGGCGTGCCGCACCAAGACGGTGCGTACATACCTGATTTGGTGCGTGCACCGCGACGGCGCACGCGCCCTGGTCCCGTTTGTTTTTTGAAATTTAAAAACTGGGGGCGGAAGGGGCGAAAAACAAGCGGGAACCCGCCCGGAATGGGGTGGCACGCATCCTGCTAATCAACCATTAACCATAACGAGGTCGCAATCCCGGATTGTAAACCGCAACCCAAGAATATGTTCAACTAAAGGGAGTGTCGTATGAAGCGTCGTAACAGCAACTGGTCCCACGCCGCAGTACTCGCAGCAAGCCTGTGGAGCCTTCATATCGGGCTGGCCGGCGCCGAGGAGCAGAAGCCGGACAATGAAGTGAGTTTCAACGCGGCGGTCACGAGCGATTATCGCTACCGCGGCATTTCCCAGTCCCGTCTCGACCCCGCACTGCAGGGCGGTGCCGACTACACGCACAACCCGACCGGCCTGTACGCGGGCACCTGGCTGTCCACCATCAAGTGGACCAAGGACCTGGGCGGCAGCGGCGACGTCGAGTGGGATCTGTACGGCGGCAAGCGCGGCAACCTCACGAGCGACATCACCTATGACGTGGGCGGCCTGTACTACTTCTACCCGAGCAACGGCCTGCATCCGAACGTCAACACGTTCGAACTGTACGGCCAGCTCGGTTTCGGCCCGGCGTACGTCAAGTACTCGCATTCGCTGACGAACCTGTTCGGCACCGCCGACAGCAAGGGCAGCGGCTACCTGGACATCGGCGCCAACGTCGACGTCGGCAGCGGCTTCACGCTGAACCTGCACGCCGGCCGCCAGAACGTGCGCCACAACGGTTCGTTCTCGTACACCGACTACAAGCTCGGCGTCACCAAGGACCTGGGCATCTGCTCCGTGGCCCTGTCCTGGATCAAGGCCGACACCAGCGCGTACCTGAGCCCGTCCGCGGAAAACCTGGGCAAGTCCGCGGCCCTGCTCACTGTTTCAAAAACTTTCTGAAGAGGCAATCACATGAAAATGATCACCGCCATCATCAAACCCTTCAAGCTCGACGAGGTACGTGAAGCCCTCTCCGAGATCAACGTCCAGGGTATCACCGTGACGGAAGTGAAGGGTTTCGGTCGCCAGAAGGGCCATACCGAGCTCTATCGTGGTGCGGAATATGTCGTCGATTTCCTGCCGAAGACCAAGATCGAGGCAGCGGTCGACGATGCCATCGTCGACCAGGTGATCGACACCATCCAGAGCGCCGCGCGCACGGGCAAGATCGGCGACGGCAAAATTTTCGTCTCCAACCTGGAGCAGGTAGTCCGTATCCGTACCGGCGAGACCGGCAACGAAGCGCTGTAAGGGGAATCCGATGATCCACACCATTACAAAACTGATCGCAGGCGTATCCGTCGCCGTGGCGCTGGCCGCAGCCGCCCCGGCCATGGCCCAGGATGCCGCCAAGCCCGCTGCGGAAGCTGCAGCACCGGCAGCCGCACCGGCCGCCAGCGCACCGGTCGCCGCTGCACCGGCCGCCCCGGCAGCCGCTGCCGCCGCCGCACCGGAAGCTGCCGCAGCACCGGCTGCCGCAGCGCCGGCTGCCGCACCGACTCCGCAGAAGGGCGATACCGCCTGGATGATGGTCGCCACGCTGCTGGTGATCATGATGACGATCCCGGGCCTGGCCCTGTTCTACGGCGGCCTGGTCCGTTCGAAGAACATGCTGTCCGTGCTGCTGCAGGTGTTCATGATCTTCGCGGTCATCATCGTCCTGTGGTGCGTGTACGGCTACTCGCTGGCGTTCACCGAGAAGACCGCGTTCATCGGCGGCTTCGACCGCCTGTTCCTGAACGGGATCTGGGATCCGGTCAAGGGGGCGTTCACGACCGCGGCCACGTTCAGCAAGGGCGTCGTCATCCCCGAGTTCGTCTACGTGGCGTTCCAGGGCACGTTCGCGGCCATCACCTGCGGCCTGATCGTCGGCGCGTTCGCCGAGCGCGTCCGCTTCTCCGCCGTGCTGCTGTTCGTCGTGCTGTGGTTCACGTTCGGCTACCTGCCGGTCGCCCACATGGTCTGGTTCTGGACCGGTCCGGATGCCATCACCGCCGCCACCCTCGACGCCGAGACCGCCAAGGCCGGCTGGCTGTTCCAGAAGGGCGCCCTCGACTTCGCGGGCGGCACCGTGGTGCACATCAATGCCGCTATCGCCGGCCTCGTCGGTGCGATCCTGATCGGCAAGCGCGTCGGCTACGGCCGTGAATCGATGGCGCCGCACTCGCTGACCATGACCATGATCGGCGCCTCGCTGCTGTGGGTGGGCTGGTTCGGTTTCAACGCCGGTTCGGCCCTGGAAGCAGGCGACATCGCCGCGCTGGCCTTCATCAACACCCTGCTGGCCACCGCCGCCGCCACCGTGTCGTGGGTCTTCGGCGAGTGGATCACCAAGGGCAAGCCGTCGATGCTGGGCGGTGCCTCGGGTGCCGTCGCCGGCCTCGTCGCCATCACCCCGGCCTGCGGCTTCGTCGGTCCGATGGGCGGCCTGGTCATCGGCCTCGTCGCCGGCATCGTCTGCCTGTGGGGCGTGAACGGCCTGAAGCGCATGATCGGCGCCGACGACTCGCTGGACGTGTTCGGCGTCCACGGCGTGGGCGGCATCCTGGGCGCGCTGCTGACCGGCGTGTTCGCGGCACCGCAACTGGGCGGCCAGGGCATCTTCGACTACGTCGCCAACAAGATGTCCGCCGACCCGTACTCGATCGGCCACCAGGTCCTCGTGCAGGCGGAAGCCGTCGGCACCACCATCGTGTGGTCGGCCGTCGTCTCGTTCATCGCCTACAAGATCGTCGACGTCGTCGTCGGCCTGCGCGTCCCGGAGGAAGAGGAACGCGAAGGCCTGGACATCACGAGCCACGGCGAGCAGGCTTACCACTCCTGATTGCCAGGATTGCAATATGCGAAAGCGCCCTCCGGGGCGCTTTTTTTATTTCTAAATTGCATAAAGGGCTTTAAAAAACGTTCGAACACCCCAATCTCGGCTTACCATATCGCCAAGAAGCCCGAAGGACGTCATTTTTATGGTTCCCCACCTTGCCACCGCCGTGACCGGTCCCCTGCTGGACCTGGAAAAGAAGATCCTCGAAGCCACGCCCGCGATCGAACGCTGGTTCCGCCTCGAGTGGCAGGAGCATACGCCACCGTTCTACTGCTCGGTGGACCTGCGCAATGCCGGCTACAAGCTGGCGCCGGTGGACACGAACCTGTTCCCGGGCGGCTTCAACAACCTGTCGACGGAGATGCTGCCGCTGACGGTGCAGGCCGCCATGGCCGCGATCGACAAGTATTGCCCGGACGCCCGCAACCTGCTGCTGATCCCGGAAAGCCATACGCGCAATCCGTACTATCTGCAGAACGTGCAGCGCCTGATGCAGATCTTCCGCCAGACGGGCCTGCACGTGCGCCTGGGCTCGCTGTCGCCCGAGGTGACGGAGCCGACGCCGCTCGCGCTCCCGGACGGGAACATGCTGGTCGTGGAACCGCTCGTGCGCTCGCCCAACGGCCGCCGCGTGGGCCTGGCCGACTTCGATCCGTGCACGATCCTGCTGAATAACGACCTGTCCGCGGGCATTCCGAGCATCCTGGAAAACGTCCACGAGCAATCGCTGCTGCCGCCGCTGCACGCGGGCTGGGCCGTGCGCCGCAAGAGCAACCACTTCAAGGCCTTCGACGAGGTCGCGAAGAAGTTCGGCAAGCTGATCGACATCGACCCGTGGCTCGTGAACCCACTGCACAGCAAATGCGGCGAGGTCAATTTCCAGGAAGACGTCGGCATGGAGTGCCTGGCCGATAACGTCTCTGCACTGCTGTCGAAGATCAAGAAGAAGTACAAGGAATACGGGATGAAGGACCAGAAACCCTTCGTCATCGTGAAGCCGGATGCCGGCACGTACGGCATGGGCATCATGACCGTCAAGGATGCGAGCGAGGTCAAGGACCTGAACCGCAAGCAGCGCAACAAGATGTCGGTCATCAAGGATGGCGTTACCGTCACCGACGTGATGATCCAGGAAGGCGTGCCCACGTTCGAGTCGATCAACGACGCGGTGGCGGAGCCGGTCGTGTACATGATCGACCGCTACGTCGTCGGCGGCTTCTACCGCGTGCACGCGGAGCGCGGCGTCGACCAGAACCTGAACGCGCCGGGCTCGCAATACGTGCCGCTCGCGTTTGCGCAGCAGCACGCCGTGCCGGACCTGAAGGCCAAGCCGGGGACCGCCGCGCCGAACCGCTTCTATGTGTATGGCGTGGTGGCGCGTCTCGCGTTGCTGGCGGCGTCGCTGGAACTGGAGCGCACGGACCCGGATCCGGAGATCTACTGATTCACCCCATCCGGTCCGTCTCCGGTTTGCGCGCCATGTAGATGAAGTGGGAGCGCAGCGGCGGCAGCAGTGTCGCCAGCGCTTCCGGGATCAGCCAGGGCAGGGCGGCCAGCGTGCGGCCCAGGGACGGCGCGAGGACCAGCGTGCGGTAGTGGCGGCTGGCGGCGGGCCAGAAGCGCAGCAGTTCGACATCCGTCACCTTGCGCACGTGGGCATTGCGCGCGCTGCCATAGCGGACGTCGAAGATCATCGTCCAGCCGCCCGGACGCAGCACGCGCCACATCTCGGCGGCCAGGCCGCGCCGCAGGTCTTCGTCCAGGAGCGCGGAAAATACGGTATGCGCACTCACGAGGTCCATGCTCGCGTCGGGAAAGACGTCGAGCTGGCCCAGGTGCCAGCGCACGCCGGGTGCCGTGCGGCTTCGCGCCTGTTCCAGCCGGTCCGGCTGCAGTTCCGTGCCGGCGAGGTGGGACGGCGTGGCGCCCCAGTCGATCAGCTGGCGCAGGAAGCCGCCGCTGCCGCAGCCGACGTCCAGTGCGCGCACGGCGGACAGGTCGCGCCCCACCGTCAGCGGCAGCAGGTCGGCCAGCACGCGTGCCCGCGCCGCCCCCTGGCGGACGATGTCGGGCCGGTGCCAGGCGTGTTTCGCCAGCGCGGCGCCGCCAGTCCATTGGCGATAGACCTGGTTGATGCGTTCCTGCTCGGCTTGGTCGCTCATAGTGCCCTCCTGCGTCGCATCTTCCCAACTGGTCCAGCGGCACGTTTGACGGTTCGCAAATGCAGATTGAATAGATGACTTTTTGCCAACAGGAAGATGCCCCGGTAACTCGTCCGCCGGACGCGGCCGCCTTTCCGCGAACATCGGCATTTCCGGCTAAAATCGTGGCATTGCCTCCATTGGGACCATCATGAAAATCGCTTTTCTCGCCGATCCGCTGTCCGGCTTCAAAATCTACAAGGACTCGACGTTCGCGATGATGCGCGAAGCGGCGCGGCGCGGCCACCGGATCCATGCCTTCGAACAGCGCCACCTGGTGCTGGAAGAGGGCGTCGTGACGGCCGAGGCCACCGAGATCCAGCTGACCGGCGACCCGGACGACTGGTACCGCGAAGGCGACACCGATACCGTGCCCCTGTCGGCGTTCGACGCCGTCATCCAGCGCAAGGACCCGCCGTTCGACATGGAATACGTGTACGGCACCTATCTGCTGGAACTGGCCGAGCGCCAGGGCGCGCGCGTGTTCAACAAACCCTCGGCGATCCGCGACCATAACGAGAAGCTGTCCATCGCCCAGTTCAGCCAGTTCACCTCGCCCACGCTCGTGTCGTCGTCCGGCACCCGCCTGCGGGCCTTCCACGCCGAACACGGCGACGTGATCTTCAAGCCGCTGGACGGCATGGGCGGCGCCGGCATCTTCCGCGTCAAGGACGACGGCCTGAACCTCGGCTCCATCATCGAGACGCTGACGGAAAACGGCGCGCGCACGATCATGGCGCAGAAATACATTCCCGCCATCGTCAAGGGCGACAAGCGCGTGCTCGTCATCGACGGCAAGCCGGTCCCGTTTTCGCTGGCGCGCATTCCGCAGGCTGGAGAAGTGCGCGGCAACCTGGCGGCAGGCGGCACCGGCGTCGCGCAGCCACTGACCGAGCGCGACCGCGAGATCGCCGAAAGTCTCGGCCCGATTCTGGCGGCGCGTGGCCTGTTGCTGGTAGGATTGGACGTGATCGGCGATTTCCTGACCGAGGTGAATGTCACCAGCCCCACATGTTTCCAGGAGATCACCGACCAGACCGGTTTCGACGTCGCGGCGATGTTCATCGACGCCGTCGAGAAACGGGTAACAGGAAACTAAAAACATGGTAGGCATCCTGCTGATGACCCACGCGCCACTGGGCCAGGCATTCATCGCCGCGGTGGCGCACGTGTTCCGCGGCCCCACCGAGCGCTTCGAAGCGATCGACGTGACGGCGGACCAGGACACGAGCGAGATCCACGCCCTGGCCAAGAGTGCGATCCAGCGCCTGGACGAAGGCGATGGCGTGCTGGTCATCACCGACATCAAGGGCGGCACGCCGTCCAACTGCTGCAATTCGCTGGCCGAGGCCGGGCGCGTGGAAGTCATCGCGGGCATCAGCCTGCCGATGCTGCTGCGCGCGATCACGTACCGGCGCGACACGCTGGACGTGGTGGTCGAGATGGCCCTGGCCGGCGCGCAAAACGGCGCCGTCCGGGTCGACAACCGCATCCGGGTCGGCACCTGACCGGACCGATGAACGAGAGAAACGACAATTAAAACATGATTCAACAGGAACTCGAGATCATCAACAAGCTGGGCCTTCACGCCCGCGCATCCGCCAAATTCACCCAGCTGGCCGCCAAGTTCCAGAGCGACGTCTGGCTCACCCGCAACGGCCGCCGCATCAACGCCAAGTCGATCATGGGCGTCATGATGCTGGCCGCCGGCAAGGGCGCCAAGGTGACGCTGGAGGCGGACGGCCCCGACGAACAGGACTGCATCTCCGCGCTTACCGGCCTCATCAATGACAAGTTCGGCGAAGGCGAGTAATGCCTGACAGCAGCCGAGGCGCACGTCACCCGGGACCCTCCATGGCATCGTTCACACTGCACGGCATTCCGGTCTCGCGCGGGATCTCGATCGGACGTGCGCACCTGCTCACGCCGGCCGCGCTCGACGTCAAGCACTACCTCGTGCCGGAAGAGCAGGTCGAGGCGGAAGTGAAGCGCCTGCAGGACGCGATCGCCGAAGTGCACCGCAACCTGCAGGAGCTGTGGACCGAGCTGCCGAAGGAAGCCCCGACGGAACTGGGCGCGTTCATCGACGTGCACGTGCTGATCCTGTCCGACCCGATGATCTCGGAGGCGCCGCTCGACATCATCCGTTCGCGCCACTACAACGCGGAATGGGCGCTCGTCACGCAGATCGACGAGCTGTCCGCGCAGTTCGACGAGATCGAGGACGAGTACCTGCGCGAGCGCAAGCAGGACATCCAGCAGGTGGCCGAGCGCGTGCTGAAGGTGCTGATGGGCACCGCGCTGCCGGCCCCGCCGCCGGTCGGCGAGGACCACTTCCAGCCGCAGATGATCGTCGTCGCGCACGACATCTCGCCGGCCGACATGCTCGCGTTCCGCGACCGCTCGTTCGTCGGCTTCGTCACGGACGTGGGCGGCCAGAACTCGCACACGGCGATCGTCGCGCGCAGCCTGGACATCCCGGCCGCCGTCGGCATGAGCCAGGCGTCGCGCCTGATCGAACAGGACGACTGGGTGATCGTCGACGGCGATGCCGGCGTCGTCATCTGCAATCCGAGCGCGCTCGTGATGGAGCAGTACCGCGCGCGCCAGGCCAACCTGATGAAGGCGAGAAAACGCCTCCTCAAGCTCAAGAAGACGCCGGCCGTCACCAAGGACGGCACGCCGATCACGCTGCTCGCGAACATCGAGCTGCCGGACGATTGCGGCCCGGCGCTGGAAGCGGGCGCCGTCGGCGTGGGCCTGTTCCGTTCCGAATTCCTGTTCATGGGACGCGGCGCGCAAGGCCTCAAGGTTCCGGGCGAGGACGAGCAGTTCGAGCAGTACCGCAAGGCCGTGCTGGCGATGAAGGGCCGCCCGGTCACGATCCGCACGCTCGACGTGGGCGCCGACAAGCCGCTCGACCAGACCGAACACACGGCGCTGAACCCGGCCCTGGGCCTGCGCGCGATCCGCTACTGCCTCGCCGAGCCGCAGATGTTCCTCACGCAGCTGCGCGCGATCCTGCGCGCCTCGGCATTCGGCAAGGTGCGCATCCTGATCCCGATGCTGGCGCATGCGTTCGAGATCGACCAGACACTCAGCATGATCGAGCAGGCCAAGGCCCAGCTGCGCGAGCAGAACATCAAGTACGACGAGGCGGTGGAGGTCGGCGCGATGATCGAGATCCCGGCCGCCGCGCTGGCGCTGCCGATGTTCGTCAAGCGCCTGAACTTCCTGTCCATCGGCACCAACGACCTGATTCAGTACACGCTGGCGATCGACCGCGTCGACTACGAGGTGGCGCACCTGTACAATCCGCTGCACCCGGCGGTATTGAACCTGATCGCGATGACGATCGATGCCGGGCACAAGGCCGGTATCGACGTGGCCGTGTGCGGCGAGATGGCGGGCGACGTCAAGCTCACGCGCCTGCTGCTGGGCATGGGCCTGCGCGAGTTCTCGATGCATCCGGCCCAGCTGCTGGCCGTCAAGCAGGAAATCCTGTCCAGCGACCTGGCGCGGCTCGTGCCGCGCACGAAGCGCATCCTGCGCGCGATGGAACCGGCGGCCATCGCCGAAGCCGTGGAGCAGCTGCAGTCCGTCTAGTTACAACTTAAGAGTCTTCATGGGATCGATCGGAATTGTCTCCCCCCAGGCGATGCACTTCGCCGAACCGTTGCGCCTGCAAAGCGGCGCGGCTATTAACGATTACACGTTGATGTATGAAACGTACGGCACGCTGAATGCCGACAAATCGAACGCGGTGCTGATCTGCCACGCGCTGAACGCGTCGCACCACGTCGCGGGCCACTACGCCGACCAGCCGAAGAGCGCCGGCTGGTGGGACAACATGGTGGGGCCGGGCAAACCGGTCGACACCGACCGCTTCTTCGTCATCGGCGTCAACAACCTCGGCTCCTGCTTCGGTTCCACGGGCCCGATGCACACGAATCCGGCCACGGGAAAACCGTACGGCGCCGCGTTCCCCGTCGTGACGGTGGAAGACTGGGTCGCCGCGCAGGCGCTGCTGGCCGACCGCCTCGGCATCCGGCAATTCGCGGCCGTGATGGGCGGTTCGCTGGGCGGCATGCAGGCCCTCGCGTGGAGCATCATGTTCCCCGAGCGCCTGCGCCACTGCATCGTGATCGCGTCCACGCCGAAACTCTCGGCGCAGAACATCGCGTTCAACGACGTGGCGCGCCAGGCCATCCTCACCGATCCGGACTACCGCGGCGGCGATTTCTACGAACACGGCGTCGTGCCGAAGAATGGCCTGAAGGTGGCGCGCATGGTCGGCCACATCACGTACCTGTCGAACGACGACATGGCGGAGAAATTCGGCCGCAAGCTGCGCAACGCGGCCGAGGGCAACGACTACAAATTCGACTTCGGCATCGACTTCGAGATCGAATCGTACCTGCGCTACCAGGGCGACAAGTTCTCGGAATACTTCGACGCCAACACCTACCTGCTGATCACCAAGGCGCTCGACTATTTCGACCCCGCGCGCGAACACGGCGGCAACCTCGCCAAGGCGCTGGAAAACACGCAGGCGCAATACCTGGTCGCGTCGTTCTCGACGGACTGGCGCTTCTCGCCGGAGCGCAGCCGCGAGATCGTGGAAGCGCTGCTGGCCAACCGCCGCAAGGTGACCTATGCCGAGATCGACGCGCCGCACGGCCACGACGCCTTCCTGCTCGAGGACGTGCGCTACATGAACATCGTACGCGCCTACTTCGAGCGCATCGCCGGCGGGCAGAAGGAGGTCGCATGAAATACGAAGACCTGACCCTGCGGTCCGACCTTGCGTTCATCGCGCACTGGGTCAACGACGGCGCGCACGTGCTGGACGTCGGCTGCGGCGACGGCGCCATGCTGCGCTACCTGGAGCAGGCCAAGCGCTGCACGGGCTATGGCGTCGAGATTGCCGACGACAAGATCCTGGAAAGCACGCAGCGCGGCATCAGCGTGATCCAGCACGACATGGAGCAGGGCCTCGACCTGTTCGCGGACGACGCGTTCGACATGGTCCTGTGCCTGTCGTCGCTGCAGATGATGCAGCACGTGGAGGCGCGCCTGCGCGACATCGTCCGCGTGGGCAAGGAGGCGATCGTGTCGTTCCCGAACTTCGCCTACTGGCCGCACCGCGCCGCGCTGCTGAAAGGCCGCATGCCGGTGTCGCGCACCCTGCCTTATCAGTGGTTCGACACGCCGAACCTGCGCTACGCGACGATCTACGATTTCAAGGAACTGGCCGAGAAATGCGGCCTCGAAGTGCTGGAATACGTCGCGCTGGCCGAGGGCAAGCCGGTGTCGTTCCTGCCGAATCTGCGCGGCAGCCTGGCGGTATTCCGCCTGCGCAAGCGCGATCTCGTGAGCAAGGCTTGACGCGGGCGCTGCCCGCATATGCGTATCGTGTTGTACTTACGGACGCGACGCGGGCATCATGTCGCCAGGAACCCAGCAGGAGAACACCATGAATCGACTCATCAAGCATGGCGCGGCCGTGCTGCTTGCCCTGAGTGCCGCCACGCACGGCGCGTACGTCGCGGCGGCCCAGGACGACCGCCCGAACCAGGACCAGGTCGTGCAGGACGGCATCGCCGTCAAGCCGCTCAATCGCAACCGGATCGGCAGCGTGTGGCGCGACATCGCCGCGCCCGAGGAAGCCATCAACCAGCAGTCGGCCCAGCAATACGTGGCGCTGATGAGCAAGGCGAAGCAGGAAGGCGCGCTGGTGCCGGAATCCGATCCGCGCGTGCAGCGCCTGCGCGCCATCGCGAAACGCATCATTCCGAACACGGCGCGCTGGAATTCGGCTGCGCAACAGTGGAAATGGCAGGTCAACCTGCTGCAGTCCGGCGACGTGAACGCGTTCTGCATGCCGGGCGGGCGCATTGCGTTCTATACGGGCATCATCGACAAGCTGCGCCTCACGGACGACGAGATCGCGGCCGTGATGGGCCACGAGATCGCGCACGCGCTGCGTGAGCACGGGCGCGACCGCCAGAGCAAGGCGACGGCGACGGGCCTCGCGAGCCAGCTGGGCGGCGCCGCGCTGTCGGCGTGGCTCGGCGTGGACGTGCGCGGCGCGACCAACGCGGCCGGCCAGCTCCTCGTGCTGAAATTCTCGCGCGACGAGGAACGCGAGGCCGACCTCGTGGGCCTGGATATCGCCGCGCGCTCCGGCTACGACCCGCGCGCCGGCATCGCGCTGTGGAACAAGATGGCGGCGCTGAACGAGAGCGGCGCGCCGATCGAGCTGCTGTCCACGCACCCGGGCGGCAGCGAGCGCATCGAGCAGATCGACAGCCACATGAACGTGCTGCTGCCGCTGTACGCGCGCAGCAAGGGCGTGTCGGTCAACCGGTTGCCGCCTTACCGCTCCAACGTCGCACAACGGTAAAGGCTAGATGGCACGTTTCGTCAGGAAGGGTCACCAGGCCGCGGCCAACGCCGTCGTGCCGCTGCCGGTTCGGGACGGCGTGGCGCCCAGCTATTTGTGGATCACGGAAACCCGGACCGGCGGCATGCTGGCCTTCCTCGAGGAACGCTTTCCCGCCATCGCCGGCCCGTCCTGGACCGAACGCCTCGCACGCGGCGACGTCGTCGACGCGCAGGGCGCGCCGCTATCGGCCGACAGCCACGTGCGCCAGGGCATGCGCATCTGGTACTACCGCGAGCTCGAACACGAAACGACTATTCCCTTCGAGGAGGGCATCATCTTCCAGGACGAGCACCTGCTCGTCGTCGACAAGCCGCACTTCCTGCCGATGATCCCGACGGGGCGCTTCCTGCGCGAGACGCTGCTCGTGCGGCTGAAACAGAAATTCGACCTGCCGCACCTGACGCCCATCCACCGCCTCGACCGCGAGACGGCGGGCGTCGTCATCTTCTCGCACAACCTGGCCACGCGCGGGACGTACCAGTCGATGTTCCAGAAGCGCAGCATCCGCAAGGTGTACGAGGCGCTGGCGCCCGTGCTGCACGGGCGGGAATTCCCGTTCACCTACCGCAGCCGCATGGTCGACGGCGACAAATTCTTCGTGATGCGCGAAGAAGAGGGCGAGCCGAATTCCGAGACGTTCGTCGAGCTGCTGGAGACGCGCGGCGACGTGGCGCGCTACCGCCTGCATCCGCACACGGGCCGCAAACACCAGCTGCGCCTGCACATGGCGTCGCTGGGCGTGCCGATCCTGAACGACGCCTTCTATCCCGTCGCGCTGCCGTGCAAGGGCGACGATTTCTCCGCGCCGCTGCAACTGCTGGCGCGGTCCATCGCGTTCGAGGACCCGCTCACGGGCCAGGCACGCAGCTTCGACAGCGGCCGCGTGCTGGACTGGCCGGCTTGAAACCGTCGCCCCGGCGAAGGCCGGGGTCCAAGTTCGTCGAGCTGCGGCGACGCAAGCAGAAATTGGATTCCCGCCTGCGCGGGAATGACGTGGATGAGGTCAGGCCGTCTGCCCGACGTTGAAGGTGGAACTGCCGATGATGGCGACGTTGCCCGCCACGTCCTCGATCGCGTTGCCGTTCACCGTGAGGTGGTAGGCGCCGTTCAGCGTGCCCAGGTTGAGTTCCAGCGTGCGCGCGTCGGTCGCGATGTCCCAGTTGGTCAGCACGTCCCACGCATGGTGCGAGCGGCCCACGTTGGAGCTGTCGAGCACGTCGATCGTGCCGTTCTGCGCGAACACGATCTGTTCGCTGAACGTCAGGCTGTGCCAGTTCGCGCCCGCCTTGGTGGTCGACTGGGTCGACCCCACCGTCGGTGCCGTCGTGTCGACCGTGATCGACAACGGCGCGGATGCGGCGCTCTGGTTGCCGGCCGCATCTTCCTGGACCACGGTGAACGTGTGCACGCCATCCGTGAGCGGCGTGCCGCCGCCGAGCGTGACCGTCCAGCTCCGGTTGTTGCCGACGTCGGCCCCGCCCACCAGGGCCGCGCCGTCGTAGACCAGGATCCGGCCGCCGCTTTCCGCAGCAAGGCCGGTCAGCGTGGGCGTCGTGTCGTTCGTGATGCCGTCGGAGGACGAGACGCCGGTGTCGCTCCCTGCCGCCAGTACCGGCTGGCCCGGTGCGTCGGGTTCCAGGAAATCGACCGTGAACGTGAACGGGACCGACAGGTCGCGCGGCGTCACGTTGCCCCCGGCATCCTGCAGTTCCAGCGTGATCGTGTGCTCGCCGTTCGCGAGGTTCCACAGCGGCGCGAAATGCCATGTGCCGTCGCTGCCCGCGGTGGTGGAACCCAGGATCGTGCTGCCGTCCCACACGGTCACCTGCGTGCCGGCGGCCACGGTACCCGTCAGTCCCGGCTTGGCGGCGCTCGTGATGGTGTCGCTGGAGGACAGGCCGTCGTCGTAGCCCGGCACGAACGTCGCCCCCGCGGCGGTCGAGCCGGCGACGGTGATCGTCAGCGGCTGCGACGGCGCGCTGGCATTGTTCGCGTCGTCGTACTGGACGGCCTTGACCGCGTAGGTGCCGTTGGTGCCCAGCAGGACGTCGCCGATGCTCCAGTCGCCGCCGCCGTCGGCCCAGCCGCTGCCCACGAGGCGGTCGCCCACATACAGTTCGATCTGGGCGTAGCCATCGGCGCCGCTGCCCGTGATGGTGGGCGCCACGACGCTCGTGACGTTGTCGCCGATGGTGCCCGTGTCGGACGCGGCGGCCAAGTGCGGCGCGGGCGGGGCGCCTGGTGCGTGCGTGTCGATCTGGATGGTGCCGCCGTAGCCGTCGGCGTCCGCCAGGTAGCCGAAGGTGATATGCGCCAGGTCGAGCAGATTGCCGGCGCCGTCCGCGAAATGGCCGGCCAGGTCGGCCTTGCTGCCGATATCCAGGCCGGACACGTCGCTGTCGCCCGCCGCCACCGTGTAGTTGAACATGGCCGAGCGGTGGTCCGTGTCGAGACCCTGGAACGTGGCGGTGGCGCCGTTGTTGAGCTGCAGGACAGGCGTGCCGGTCCCGGTCACGTTGACCGGTTCGCTGAACGTCACGCGGATCGCGATGGTCTCGCCGACGCCGTAGTCGCCGCCGCTCGTGTCCGCGCGCAGGCCCGTCGCCTTCGGCGCCGTCACGTCCACGTAGGTGCCGGACGTGTGGAAGACGATGCTGTGCTCCGCCACCTGGTTGCCGGCCAGGTCGGTCAGCGCGTAGGGCAGGTAGAGGGTGTAGTCGTTGCCCGAACCGAGGTGCAGCTCGTCGGCGGTCAGCGTGAGCGTCTTGTGGTCGGCCGAGAAGTTCGCTTCCGTCAGGCTGATGTAGCTGCTGGCGCCGTCGTGGTCGTACAGTTGCAGGCCGTCGTAGCTGCTCTCGCCGTGCGTCCAGTACACGGCCTCGTCGAACGTGAGGACCAGGTTGCCCGCGATGTCGAACGCCGTGCTGCCGTCGGGCGAACTGGTCACGTGCGGGTACGTCGTGTCGATCGTGATGTGCTTCGACACCGTGACGCTGGCGTGGCCGGCGTCGTCGACGATGCTCGCCGTGTACGTGTGCGCGCCGGCGTCCAGGTACGCCTCGCTCGCGTAATACCAGTACGTCATGCCGCCTTCCGCCGAGTACACGTGCAGGCCGTAGGGGTCAACCTCCACCCCGTCGATCGTCACCTTCAGGTGCTGGCTGCCGACCATCGAGCCGATGAAATAGCCCGAGGCGTATTCGCCGCCGCTGTTCGTGATGCCGTCGTCGGCATAGGGGCCCTCGTCGCTGACGTAGATGCCGGATACATACGCCCCCACCGTCGTGTCGTACGTGTAGTTGCCGGAGACGGTCGTGCCGCCGCCCGCGTTGCCGAGGGTGTCGTGGACGCGCGTCAGGTCCAGGCTGACGGCATTGGTGTCGACGACGATGCCCGTGTCGGCCGCGCCCAGCGTCGCGTACCAGGTCCGGTAATCGGACGAGTGGTGCAGGTTCGTGAGCGTAGCGTGCGGCGTGGTGAAGACGGTGGCGTCGAGCGCCATCACCGGTGCCGAGAACGTGACCGTGAGGCCGACGTCGGCGCCGCTGACGAGCGTGCCGCCGTCCAGGGCGACGGAGGCCGTCAGCGGGGTCGTGTCCACGTCGTAGTGCGACAGCGACGTCGCGCTGCCGCTGCCCGCGTTGCCGGCCGCGTCGTGCACCTGGGTCAGGTCGACGCGCAGCTGGTTGCCCGTGCTGCTGCTGGTGCCGGTCTCGGCGCTCAAGGTGCCGGTCCACGTCTTGCCGCCGTCCGTCGTCGCCAGGCCGCTCACCTTCGCGTGCGGGGCCTGGAGCGCGGCCGCCGTCAGGCCGCTCACGCTTTCCGAGAACGTGATCGTGAAGCCGATGTCGTGCGTGGGGCCGATCGTCGTGTCGTCGAACAGGATGTCCGCCACGACGGGCGGCTTGCTGTCGATCGCGTACGCGGCCGCGCTGGTCGCGGTGCCGCTGCCGCGGTTGCCGTGGCCGTCGACGACCTGCGCCAGGTCGAGCGCGACGTGCAGGCCGGCCGTGTCCACGCCGGATTGGGCCGTCAGCGTGGCCATCCACGTCTTGCCGCCGTCGGTCGTGTGCACGCCGCTCACGGTGGCGCCGGGTGCGCCGATCGCGTCCGCCGGCAGTGCGCTCACGCTCTCGGCGAACGTGAAGGTCACGTCCATCGTGCCGCCCGCGTTCAGCGTGGCACCGCCCAGCGCGATCGCCGCGCCCATGGGGCCGGCCGTGTCGACCGCGTACGCGCTGCTCCACGCGTTGCCGCTGCCGGCGTAGCCGTTCAGGTCCTGCACCTTGGCGAGGTCCACGCCGACGACGTTGCCGGTCCAGTCGCCGCTGCCGCTGGCCGACAGCGTCGCGGTCCAGGTCTTGCCGCCGTCGCTGCTCGCCACGTTCGAGACGCTCGCATGCGGCGCCGAGATCGCCGACAGGGGCAGGTCGCGCACGGCCTGCGTGAACGTGAACGTGGCCTGGATCGTGTGGGTCGCGTCGAGGCTCGTCCCGTCGAGGGTGATGGCGAGCGTGTTGGCGATGCCCGCGACCGAATAGCCGTCCGACTGGGCGCTGCCGCTGCCCGCGTTGCCGGCCAGGTCGTGCAGTTTGGTCAGGTCGACGGACAGCACGTTGCCGCTGCTGGGCGTCGTGTCGTTGCTGGCCAGCGTGCCGGTCCACGTCACGCCGCCGTCAGCCGTGTGCAGGCCGCTGACGGCCGCGTGCGGGGCGGTGATGGCGCCCGTGCCCAGGTCGGCCACCGCCTCGCTGAAGCGGATGGTCAGCGTGGCGCCGTGGGTGGCGTCCAGGTTCGTGTTGTCGAGCGCGATATTGGCCACGGCCGGCGCCACGGTGTCGACCGTGTAGCTGGCCGAGACGGCGCTGCCGCTGCCCGCGTTGCCCGCCCCGTCCGCGACCTTCGTCAGGTCCACGCCGACGGTATTGCCGGTCCAGGTGCCGGTGCCGTCCGCCGACAGCAGGGCCGTCCACGTCTTGCCGCCGTCGCTGCTGGCGAGGTTGGACACGGTCGCATGCGGCGCGCTGATCGCGGCCAGCGGCAGCGCCGGCACGGCCTGCGCGAACGTGAACGTGGCGTGGATGCTCGTACCGTTCGCGAGCGTCGCGCCGTCGAGGGCGATGGCCACGGTGGCCGGGCCTTGCGTGTCGACGGTGTAGTTGGCGCTCGCCGCGCTGCCGCTGCCAGCGTTGCCGAGCGCGTCGTGCACTTTCGTGAGGTCGAGGGTGACGGCATTGGCCGCATCCTCGATACCGCCCTGTGGGGTGAGCGTGGCCGTCCACGTCAGGCCGTCGCTGGAATGCTGCAGGTTCGACAGCGTCGCGTTCGGGGCCTGCAGCGCGCCTGCCGTCAGGTCCGTCACCGCTTCACTGAAGTGGATCGTCACGGTGGCGCTGCTCCCGCCGTGCAGGGCGGTACTGTCCAGCGCCAGCGTGGCGGTGGGGCCCTGCGTGTCGACGACGTAGGCCGCGCTGCCGAAGGAGCCGCTGCCTGCGTTGCCGGCCAGGTCCTTCACCAGGGTCAGGTCGACGCCGACGGCATTGCCGGTCCAGGTGCCGCTGCCGTCCGCGCTCAGGGTCGCGGTCCAGGTCTTGCCGCCGTCGCTCGACGCGAGGCCCTCCACGTGCGCGTGCGGCGCGTTGATCGCGGCCAGCGGCAGGTCCTGCACGGCTTCGTCGAACGTGAACGTGGCGCGGATGTTGGCGCCGCCGCCGAGCGTGGCGCCGTCCAGCGCGATGGCGACGGTGTCCGGGCCGTGCGTGTCGATGGCGTAGTTGCCCGAGACCGCGCTGCCGCTGCCGGCATTGCCCGCGGCGTCGTGCACCTTCGCGAGATTCAGGGTGACGGCATTGGTGGCGTCGGTGACGTCGCCCTGCGGGGTGAGCGTGGCCGTCCACGTCAGGTAATCGGCGGAATGCTGCAGGTTGGCGAGCGCCGCGTTGGGCGCCTGCAGGGCGGCCATCGTCAGGTCTGTCACGGCTTCGCTGAAATGCAGCGTCAGGCCGAGGGTGCCGCCCGTGTGCACGTCGGAACCGTCCAGTGCCAGCGTGGCGGTGGGGCCCTGCGTGTCGACGGCGTAGGCCGCGCCGGCGACCGTGCCGCTGCCCGCGTTGCCGGCCAGGTCGGTCACCTTCGCCAGGTCGACGGTGACGGCGTTGCCGGTCCAGGTGCCGGTGCCGTCCGCGCTCAAGGTCGCCGTCCAGGTCTTGCCGCCGTCGCTCGTGGCGAGGTTGGACACCGTCGCATGCGGCGCGGAGATCGCGTCCGGCGCCAGGTTCTGCACGCTTTCCGCGAACGTGAACGTGGCGTGGACGGACTTGCCGCCGCCGAGCGTGGCGCCGTCGAGGGCGATGGCGACGGCGTTCGGGCCCTGCGTGTCGACCGTGTAGGCTGCCGACACCGCGCTGCCGCTGCCCGCGTTGCCGGCCAGGTCCTTCACCTGGCCCAGGTCGACCGCGAGGACGTTGCCGCCCGCGCTCGTGGCGGCGGTACCGCTCAGCGTGGCGACCCAGGTCGTGCCGCCATCCGTCGTGTGCAGGTTCGAGACCGTCGCGTGGCCGGCGCTCAGCGCATCCACGCCCAGTCCTTTGACGGCTTCGGAAAACTTGATCGTCGCGACGGCGTCTTGTCCCCCGCCGAGCAGGGCATGGTCCAGCGTGACGGTGGCCGTGGGCGCCTGCGTGTCGACCGCGTAGGTGGCCAGCTTGCTCGTGCCGGTGCCGTGGTTACCGGCTAGGTCGAGCACCTTGCTCATGTCCAGGCTCAGGACGTTGCCGGCCGCCGTGGTGGCGTCTTTCGGCGCCGTCAGGGTGGCATGCCAGGTGATGCCGCCGTCGCCCGTCGTGAGGTTCGTGATGCCCGCATGCGGCGCGGCCAGCGCATCCGCCGGCAGGTTCGCGACGGCTTCCGAGAACTTGAGCGTGACCACGATGCTGCCGCCCGCCTTCAGGACGCCGCCGTCCGTGTCGACCGAGACGAGCGCCGGGCCCTGCGTGTCCGGCGCGGCCGGCGTCGTGAACGTCAGCTGCGACGTGGAACGCACGCCGCCGAACGCCACGTGGCCGCTCGACTGCAGCGCGTCCGCGCCCATCACCACGCTGTACGTGTGGCCGGGCAGCAGGCCGGTGACGTCCAGCTTGACGTGCGACCCTTCGATCACGAGGCTGGAGGCGGACACCGTGTGGGTATCGGTCGCGCCGACGACCCGCAGCGTGGGCTCGCCCGTCGCGCGGTCGATCACGGTCTGCACCGCACCGTCCGTGATGATGATCGTGCCGGTGGCGGCCGCCATCGCCGTGTTGAAATCCAGCGCGATGCTCATGTCGCCGGCCGTGCCGGTGGGCGTGGCGGACAGCAGGACGGGCGGAACGGACGGGGAGGGGGCAGTGGTCTGGGTGGGCATGATCGTTCGCGGACAGTGTTTGACGTCGTGGAAAAAAGATTCCACAAGGAAAACTTAGTGAACGATCATATCAACAAACCCACTGCGAAAGTGGGTACGTTGATGTTTTTACGACATATCTGAGTGGATTTCCCCTTGCCGGGGGAATTATCAGAGGTGGTAATCGATGATCAGCGGCGCATGGTCCGAAAACCGCTCGTCCTTGTAGATCGAGACGGCATGCGCCCTGGCGGCGATGCCCGGGGTGGCGACGTGGTAATCGATGCGCCACCCGACGTTCTTCGCCCATGCCTGGCCGCGGTTGCTCCACCACGTATATTGCTCGGGGCGCTGGTCGATGCCGCGGTGGACGTCCACGAGGCCCAGTTCGTCGAAGATGCGCGTCATCCAGGCGCGCTCTTCCGGCAGGAAGCCCGAATTCTTCTGGTTACCTTTCCAGTTCTTTAGGTCGATTTCCTTGTGCGCGATGTTCCAGTCGCCGCAAATCACGATCTCGCGGCCCTCGGCCTTGAGTTCCTGC
Organism: Telluria mixta; assembly: GCF_029223865.1. Classification (NCBI taxonomy): domain Bacteria; kingdom Pseudomonadati; phylum Pseudomonadota; class Betaproteobacteria; order Burkholderiales; family Oxalobacteraceae; genus Telluria; species Telluria mixta. Next base: position 1,050,372 of record NZ_CP119520.1, on the reverse strand, counting down.
AAATGCGGGAGGAACACTTCCATGAAGCGGAACTTGGCTTCCTGGCGCTCCGGCGACGACGAGCCGGACGGGCAGTACACGGAAATGACGGTCAGGTTGCCCACGTCGGCGCGGGTGTAGCGGCCTTCGTTGTCGAATTCGACGCAGCCGAAGCCCGTCCTGACGGCATCCGGCTTCGTGCGGCTGTAGACGCCCGTGCCCGAGTAACCCTTCTTCTCGGCATAGTGGAAATGGCCGTGGTAGCCGTGCGGCGCGAGGAATTCCTCGGTCATGTCGGCCTGCTGGGCTTTCAGCTCCTGGACGCAGATGAAATCGGCGTCCTGGCTGGCCATCCAGTTGAAGAAACCCTTCTTGTGGGCGGAGCGGATGCCGTTCAGGTTGGCAGAGATAATTCGTGGCATGGATCTAGACAAAAGTGCGGTGGGCCAAGGGCGATAGTGTAGCTCGTTTTGACTTCCATCAACACATCCGTGGTGGATAAACAAACGTTAAATGCTCCGCCTGATATGTTAAACTGGTCCATTGTGTCCGGGGTCCGGGCACTTTCACCCCGCACAAGGAGTTGACGTGCTGATCAGATCGGATGATCTGCTGTCGGGGAAATACGGCAGGAGTGGACATTTCGTACGGTTTTACGACGAGGGCGACGTCATGCTCGACGAAGTCGCGTCGTTCCTCGACCAGGCCGTGCATACGGGCGGCACGGGCATCGTGATCGCCACGCAGGATCACATCGACGTGCTGCGCCGGCGCCTCGGCCCGGCGGCGGCCGTGCGGGTCGCCTGGTCGGAGGCCGACGCCGTGCTGGCACAGTTCATGGTCGACGGCTGGCCCGACCCGGCGCGTTTCGAGGCCGCGGTGGGCAGCGCGGTGGCCGCGGCCTGCGCCGGCGGCACCCCCGTCCATGCGTTCGGCGAAATGGTGGCGCTCCTGTGCGCGCGCGGCCGCCACGATGCGGCGCTGCGGCTCGAGGAACTGTGGAACGGCCTCGCGCGGCGCCACGTCTTTTCCCTGTTCTGCGCCTATCCCTGGAATGCGTTCCCGACGCCCGACCTGGCGCAGGCGTTCCGCCGCGTGTGCGCCGAGCACGATCACGCCTGCGCCGACACGGCGCTGGCCCTGCCGGCCGAGGGCGACATCGACATCGGCCGCATCCGGCTCGAGCAGGAGGTGCGGGCGCTGCGCGCGGAGGTGCGCCGGTACAAGGACAATGAGAAGGCGCTGCGCCGGAGCGAGCGCGAACTCGCGGACTTCGTCGAGAACGCGGTCGAAGGCCTGCACCGCGTCGGGGCCGACGGCACCATCCTGTGGGCCAACCGCGCGGAGCTGCAGATGCTCGGCTACGGCTGGGAGGAATACGTCGGCCACAACATCGCCGAGTTCCACGTCGACCGCCCGGTCATCGACGACATCGTCACCCGCCTGGCGTGCGGCGACACGCTGTACGACTATCCGGCCCGGCTGCGCTGCAAGGACGGCTCGATCCGGCACGTGCTGATCCACTCGAACGGCAGCTTCGAAGACGGCCAGTTGCGCTATACGCGCTGCTTCACGCGCGACGCGACCGAACGGCGCGAGCGCGACATCGCGCTCAAGCAGCGCGACCGCATGCTGCTCGACGCCCCGGTGGCGGCGGCCCTGTTGATGGGCCCGGACTTCGTGTTCCGCCTGGCCAACCGCTGCTACCGCGAACTGGTGGGCCGCGACGGCATCGAAGGCCAGCCGCTGCTGCGCGCCTTTCCCGAACTGCGCGGCGGCGAGATCCATCACCTGCTCGAACAGGTCCACGCCACCGGCCGCGCGGCCCGCGTGGAAGAGTTGCACGTGCACGGACGCTTCCTCAAGTTCAGCGTCGAGCCCCTGGCGGTGGAGGAGGGCGAGGAGCGCGGCATGATCGTGGTGGCCGTCGACGTCACCGAGCATGTACGCACCCGCCAGGAGATCGAGCACGCCCACGCCGAGCGCGCCGAGCTGCTGGCCGAGCTGACGGCCGCCAGCCGCGCCAAGGACGAATTCCTGGCCATGCTCGGCCACGAGCTGCGCAATCCGCTGTCGCCGATCGTCAGCGCCCTGAAACTGATCCGCATGCGCGGCGAGACCGGCTTCGCGCGCGAGCGCGAGATCATCGAGCGCCAGGTGCAGCACCTGGTGCGGCTGGTGGACGACCTGCTGGATATTTCGCGCGTCACCCGCGGCAAGGTGGAGCTGCAGTGCGAACGCGTCGACCTCGCGCAGCCGCTGGGCAAGGCCATCGAGATGGCCCGGCCGCTGCTGGAACAGCGCCGCCACCGGCTCGACGTCGACATCGAACCGGACCTCGCCTGGGAAGGCGATCCGATGCGCCTGGCCCAGGTGGTGTCGAACCTGCTGACGAATGCGGCACGCTACACGCCGCCCGGCGGCCGTGTCGTGCTGCGCGCCCATGGCGTGGACGGCGACCGGGTGCGCCTCGCGGTCAGCGACACCGGCATCGGCATGAGTCCCGAACTGCGCGCCCAGGTATTCGACCTGTTCTTCCAGGGGAAGCGCGCCATCGACCGCGCCGAGGGCGGCCTGGGCATCGGGCTGGCGCTCGTCAGGAATATCGTCGACCAGCATGGCGGCCACGTGGAAGCGCACAGCGCCGGACCGGGGCAGGGCAGCGAGTTCGTCGTGCTGCTGCCCCGGCGCACCCCGGCCGCCTGCGCGGTACCGGACGTGGCGCCGCCTGCGAGCACGCCGGCGGCGGTGCGGCGCCGCGTGATGCTGGTGGACGACAACGTCGACGGCGCGGACACGCTCGCGCGCCTGCTGGCCGCGCACGGCCACGACGTGCGGGTGTTCCACGAACCGGTGGCCGCCCTGGCCGCCGTGCCGGAATTCATGCCCGACCTGGCCGTGCTGGACATCGGCCTGCCGGTCCTCGACGGCTACGAGGTGGCGCGCCGCCTGCGCGCGCTGCTGGACGGCCACCCGTGCCGGCTCGTCGCCCTGACCGGCTATGGCCTGCCGGCGGACCGCGAGCACAGTGCCCGGGCGGGGTTCGACACGCACCTCGTCAAACCGGTCAATCCCGATCTCGTCGTGCGGCTGGCTGCGGGCATCGACTGAACGTCTGACGTTTTGATTTATGTCAATACAACGGCGACCTGAACGGCCGCCGCCGACTTGATCGCGCCTGATGTGGATAGAATTGCATCTTTCATCCATCAGAAACCCCCATGCTGATCAAGACCGACGACCTGTTGTCCGGCAAACACGGCAAGACGGGGCATTTCGTGCGTTTCTACGACGACAGCGACACGCTGCTCGACGAGATCGCGTCCTTCGTCGAGCGGGCCTTGCGGGCACGGGGACGGGGCATCGTCATCGCCACCGGTGCGCACACGGATGCGTTGCGCCGGCGCCTGGACGAGCTGGCGCGCGCGGAAGGGCGTTCCGCGCCGCCGTCGCGCGACGTCATGTGGCTCGACGCCGAAACGACGCTGGCGCGCCTGATGGTCGACGGCTGGCCCGACCGCGCGCGTTTCGAGTACGAAGTCGGCCGGCTCGTGGCCGAAGCCTGCGCCGGCAGCGCGCCCGTGCACGCGTTCGGCGAGATGGCGGCGCTGCTGTGCGCGCGCGGCCGCTACGACGCAGCCCTGCACCTGGAGCGGCTGTGGAACGAACTGGCGCGCAAGCTCGATTTTTCGCTGTTTTGCGCTTATCCCTGGGCCCTGTTTCCATCGTCCGACGTGGCGCACGTGTTCCAGCAGGTATGCACCGCGCACGACCACGCCTGCGCCGACGTCGCCGCGCCGCTGCCGTCCGGACAACGCGTCGACATCAACGTCGTCCGGCTCGAGCAGAAAGCGCAGGCGTTGCAGGTGGAGGCGGCGCGCCGGCGCCAGGCGGAGCGCGACCTGCTGCGGCGCGAGCGCGAGTTCGCCGACATGGTCGAGAACGCGGCCGAAGGGCTGCACCAGGTCGGCGCCGACGGCACGATCCTGTGGGCCAACAAGGCCGAGCTGCAGATGCTCGGCTACCGCTGGGAAGAATATGTCGGGCACCACTTCTCCCGGTTCCATGCCGATCCGGCCGTCGCCGCGGACATGCTCGCCAGGCTTGCGGCCGGGGAGACAATCATGGACCGGTCGGTGCGCCTGCGCTGCAAGGATGGCTCGATCCGCCACGTCGTCATCCGCTCGAACGCCTGTTTCGAGGAGGGCCGCCTGCGCTACACCCGCTGCTTCGTGCGCGACACGACCGAGCATGTGCGCATGCAGGCCGAATTGGCGGCCGCCCGCTGCGCCGAGGACGCATTCCTCGCCATGGTCGGCCGGGCGCTGCGGGGCCCGCGCACGGAACGGCGCCTGCACCGCCTCGCGCGGCTGGTGGAACACCGGCTTCGCGGGCGGGGGCGGGGCGGATTACAATACCGGTTTTCACAGTTCGAGGATCGTGTCGTGGACAACCTCCGCCAACAGTTCATTGCGTTTTCAGTCGAAGCCGAAGTCTTGAAGTTCGGCCAGTTCATTACCAAGGCCGGCCGCCAGTCGCCGTACTTCTTCAACGCGGGCCTGTTCCACGACGGCGCCACGCTCGGCAAGCTGGCCGATTTCTACGCCCAGACCCTGCTCGACTCCGGCCTCGAATTCGACATGCTGTTCGGCCCGGCCTACAAGGGCATCACGCTCGCCTCCGCGACGGCCGTGGCGCTGGCCGCGAAAGGCCGCAACACGTCGTTCGCCTACAACCGCAAGGAAGCCAAGGACCACGGCGAAGGCGGCACCATCGTCGGCGCCAAGCTGGCCGGCCGTGTCGTCATCATCGACGACGTGATCTCGGCGGGAACGTCCGTGCGCGAATCCGTGGCGATGATCCGCGCCGCCGGCGCCGAACCGGCCGCCGTGCTGATCGCGCTCGACCGCATGGAGCGGGGCGGCAAGGACGGCGTGCTGTCGCCGCTGTCGGCCGTGCAGGAAGTCAGCCAGAACTACGGCATCCCCGTGATCTCGATCGCCAGCCTGGCCGACCTGTTCGGCTACCTGGAAGCCGATCCGTCGCTGGCCCGGCACAAGGATGCCGTGGCGGCGTACCGCCAGCAATACGGCGTGGCCTGAGCCGGCGGAATGTGATGTAATGGCGGCAACCATTTCGGAGCTGCCATGAATAACGTCGCGCGCGGTATTCTGATCGCCATACTCTCGCTGGCGCTCGCGGGTTTCGGCCTGTGCGGCGCCGTCGGCACCTTCAGCGGGCTGGCCGGCCTGTCCTCGCCCGGGCCCGAGAACTTCTCGTCGATCGCGCTCGTCTTCGGCCTGATCGGGCTCGGCATCGCCTTCGTGTGCGGCTGGATTGTCGTCAGGCTGTGGCGCAAGCGCCCGCCCGGCGGAGAATGAAGGGTCCCGTCCTTTCCGCCGCAACGGCGCAGTGGGTCCATCTCGTCTTCGAATGGCTGGCCCTCGCCGGCGGCGTGCAGCTGTACCGCTGGCAGCGCCGGCGCGCCCATCAACCCGCGCTGCTGCAGCCGGGCTCCTTCGCCGTCGTCGCCGGCTGCATCCTCGGCGCCGCCATCGGCAACAAGCTCGTGTTCTGGATCGAGATGCCGCACCTGTGGCAGGGCATCGTACCGGACTGGCGCCTGATCGCGTCGGGCCAGTCGATCGTCGGCGGGCTGCTGGGAGGTCTCATCGGTGTGGAAATCGCCAAGAAGCTCACGGGCATCCGGCGCTCGACGGGCGACCAGTTCATCCTGCCCCTCGTCGCGGGCACGGTCGTCGGCCGCATCGGCTGCTTCCTCGCGGGCCTGAACGACGGCACCCATGGCGTGTCCACACAGCTGCCGTGGGGCGTCGACTTCGGCGACGGCATCCCGCGCCATCCGACCCAGGTCTACGACATGCTGTTCGTGCTCTTCGCCGGTGCCCTGCTGTGGCGCTGGCGGGCGCCGCTCGCGCGCAGCCCGGGGCTCGCGTTCAAGCTGTATCTCGCTTCCTATCTCGCCTGGCGCCTTGTCGTGGACGGCATCAAGCCGGTGCCGTATGCGTATGCGTTCGGGCTGTCGGGCATCCAGTGGGTGTGCATCGTGGCGCTGGCGTGCTACCTGCCGCTCGTCTTCACACAACTGCGCAGGGAGGTCGCATGACCCGCAAAACCCGCCCCTACCTGTTCTACGACACGACGACTTCCGTCTGCTCGACCTGCCTGCACCCGGTCGAAGCGAAGATCGTGTTCAAGGACGACAAGGTCTACATGGACAAGTGGTGCGGCGCGCACGGTATCGAGCGCGTGCTCGTCAGCGACGACGTCGCATACTACCGCCTGTGCCGCGAAGTCTTCGTCAAGCATCCGGAGATGCCGCAGCAGTTCAACACGAAGATGGCATACGGCTGCCCGTACGACTGCGGCCTGTGCCCGGACCACATGCAGCACTCGTGCCTGTCCGTCGTCGAGATCACGGACAACTGCAACCTGAACTGCCCCGTATGTTATGCGGAGAGCGGCACGCACCGCGAACGCCATCGCCCGCTGGAAGAGGTCATCCGCATGCTCGATGCCGTCGTCGCCAACGAGGGCGAGGCGGACGTGATGCAGCTGTCCGGCGGCGAACCGACTTTGCATCCGCAGTTCTGGGACATCCTCGACGCCGCGAAGGCGCGCCCCATCAGGCACGTGATGGTCAACACGAACGGGATCGTGCTCGCGCAGGACAAGGGTTTTGTTGCGCGCCTGGCCGGCTACGCGCCCGGCGTCGAGGTCTACCTGCAGTTCGATTCGCTGCGCGCGGAGGTGCATCGCGCGCTGCGCGGCGCTGACCTCACGCGCATCCGCCGCCAGGCACTCGACAACCTCAACGAGGCCGGCCTGTCGACGACCCTCGTCGTCACGCTCAAGAAAGGGCTGAACGACGGCGAGATCGGCGAGATCATCGACTTCGCGCTGCAGCAGCCCTGCGTGCGCGGCGTGACCCTGCAGCCGATCCAGGACGCCGGCCGCGTGGAAGACTACGATCCGCGCCTGCACCGGTTGACGGTGTCGGAGATCCGCCGCCGCATCGCGGAGCAGAGCCGGTTGTTCACGCTGGAAGACGTGGTACCGGTGCCCTGCAACCCGGACACGCTGGCGATGGCCTACGCGATCAAGACGGAAGAGGGCACCGTGCCGCTGACGCGCTGGCTCGATCCGCAGACGCTCGTCGAAGGCAGCGGCAACACGATCGTGTTCGAACGCGACCCCGCGCTGCACGGCGCGGTGAAGGACCGCATCTTCAAGCTGTTCTCGACGAACCACTCGCCGGAATCGCAGGCGAACTGCCTGTCGGAGCTGATGTGCTGCCTGCCGCTCGTCAGCGCGCCATCCGCGCTCCGTTACGACAACGTGTTCCGCGTGCTGATCGTGCAATTCATGGATGCGTATTCGCTGGACGTGCGCGCACTGAAGAAATCGTGCATCCATTTCGCGCTGCCGGACGGCCGTCTCGTTCCGTTCGAAAGCTACAACCTGCTGTACCGCGACAGCCGCCGGCTCGAACAGATCCGCACCGGTATTGCGGACGATTTCGCGCGCCGGCGCGGGACGGCCACGATACCGCTGGTGCCCGTGGCCGATTGAATCAGGCCGCTGCGGGCTCGACGACGTACTGCGCCACCTGCGCCGCCAGCGCCTTGCGGTAGGCGGGACGCGCCGTGCAGCGGTCGCGCCAGGCCGTCAGGCGGGCGAAGCGCTCGACATAGCCCATGCCGTCGAGCAGGCGCACGACGGTCGTCATGAGGATGTCGGCCGTGCTGAAATCGCCGGCGAGGAAATCGCGGCCTTCCAGCCAGTCGTCCACCTGGCCCAGGCGCTTGAGCGCGATCTCTTCCAGCACGGGGCGCTGCGCCTCGGCCCACGGCTGGTCCATGGAGAACGCGACGAGGTTGGCAAGGTTGCCCACGTAGGGCTCGACCGAATTCAGGGCAGCGAACATCCACATCGTCGCCTGTGCACGCGCGGCCGGGTCGTGCGGCAGCAGGACGGGATGGCGCTCGCCCAGGTGCAGCAGGATCGCGCCGGTCTCGAACAACGTCATGTCGCCGTCGTGCAGCACGGGCACCTGGGCGAACGGCTGCTCGCGGCGGTAGGCGGGCGATTCCTTGTCCTCGAAACCGATCAGGCGCAGGTCGTAGGGCTGGCCCGCTTCCTCGAGGGCCCAGCGCACGCGCAGGTCGCGCACGTGGCCCACGGCAAACGAGGGAACCGAACGGAAGGTGGTCAGGGTGTACATGTGTCGTCTCCTTGGGGGGAATGGAGACCAGAATACGCGGCCACATAATATGTTCAAGAACATAATGTGAATACGCGCATAATGCCGCTCTCGAAAGGAGAACCGTGATGCCCTACAGTAGCGAACACAAGGCCCAGACCCGCGAACGCATCGTGCATGCGGCGCGCCGGCTGTTCAACCGCCATGGCTTCGAGCAGGTGTCGATCGACCGCGTGATGTCCGAGGCCGGCCTCACGCGCGGCGGCTTCTATCACCATTTCGACAGCAAGGACGATTTGTACGCGGCGGCCGTCGCCAGCTTCAGTACGTGCAATCCGTTCAAGCCCGATTTCAAGGACACGCCGCCGCCCGCGCCGCGCGAACTGGCGCGCATGCTGGTCGACATCTACCTGAGCGACGAGGTGTTCGACAACATCGAGGCGCATTGTCCGCTGTATGCATTGCCGGGCGACGTGGCCCGCGCGGGGCTGTCGCCGCAGAAGGCGTACACGCAGCTGATCCGCAATCTCGTGCACGTGTACGCGGGCGCGCTCAAGCATGAAGCCGACGGCGAGCAGCGCGCGCAGGCCATCGTCGCGCTGTGCGTGGGCGGCATGGTGCTGGCGCGGACGACGGACGATGCGGCGCTGCGCGGCTCGCTGCGGGCCGCGGCGCGCACGCAGGCGCTGGCGCTGCTGCAAGCGATGTAAACGCCGCGTATAAATTCGGGCGTGGCCATCCGGTCATGACAATTGGTGAGTTTTCCGTGGCGTAAATATCCTAGACTGCTGGGCACCGGGTAGCAGGTGCTACCTGGTCACAATAACCAGGGAGTCACTCATGGCCACGCAGCCGCTCTTCGACATCGGAAACGTCATCCTCGCCCCTTCGCCTACCTTCGCGCGGCTGAAGGACAAGCCGCGCCCCTTCATCCCGTTGCTGGTCCTGATCCTGATGACGCTGGCCGTCAGCTGCTGGTACGTGTCGAGCCTCGATTTCGCCTGGTTCCGCGAGCACATGATGGCGGCGCAGGGGCCCATGAAACCGGAAGCCCGGGCCGCGATGGCGCAGTTCCTGACGCCGAAGACGATGATGTGGAGTTCGGGCGCCGGCGCCGTGCTGGGCACGCCGCTCATCTGCGCCGTCGTGGCGTTGTACTACCTGTTGGCGGGCAAGGCGATGGGCACCGGCATCGGCTACGGCAAGTGGTTCGGCTTCGCCGTCTGGACCAGCATCCCGCGCCTGTTGACGGTGCCCCTGTCGGTGCTGCAGATCCTGACGTCGGGCGGACGCCTGGCCCCGGAAGACATGAACATGGTGTCGCTCAACTACCTGCTGCTGCACGTGCCCATGTCCAGCCCGTGGTTCGGCTTCGCCACCAATCTCGACCTGACGTCGGTGTGGTCCATCGCGCTGGCCGTGCTCGGCCTGAAGGCCTGGACGGGGCGCTCGACCGCCGCCTGCGTGACGGTCGCCGTGCTGCCGTACGCTGTCGTCTATGGTATCTGGGCCGCGAAAATCGCCTTCCTCGGATAAGCGCATGAAGAAGAAACTGATAGGCGCGGCCGTCGTCGCGGCGTTCTTCATCGTCCCCGTGGCGGTGAAGTTCGCGGGCAAGCAGACGCGCCGCGAGGCCGAGCTGGCGACCGTGCAGAAGCTGGCCATCCACCCGTCGATCCTCGCCACCGGCAACCTCGTGTTCCGCCAGGAGGTGCAGCTGTCGGCGGAGGTCATCGGCAAGGTGGCCGGCGTGCTGGTGAAGGAGGGCGACCGCGTCGAGCGCGGGCAGATCCTGCTGAAGCTCGATCCGACCGTGTACCTGGCCGAAGTGGCGCAGCAGGAAGCGAACCGGCGCAACGCCGCCATCGCGATCGAGCGCGCCCAGATCAACCTCGCGAACCAGCAGCGCAACCTGGACCGCACGGGCCTGCTGTACAAGGCGAAGTACATCGACATCTCGAAGTACGACGACGCCGTGCACCAGGTCGATCTCGCCAGGGTCGAGCTGCGCGCCAGCCGCGAGACCCTCGAGCAGGCCAGCGCGCTGCTGTCGCAGGCGCGCGAGCATCTGGCCAAGACCGAGGTGCGCGCGCCCATCGACGGCACCGTGACGGCGGTGCCGATCAAGATCGGCGAGACGGCCGTCGCCAGCGCGACCGGCATCGCGGGATCGTCGCTGATGACGATCGCCGACGTCGGTTCCATCATGGCCGAGGTGAACGTGGACGAAGCGGACATCGCGCGCGTGGGCGTCGGCCAGCAGGCCAGGGTGTTCCCGGCCGCGTTCCCCGACCAGCCGGTGACGGGCCGCGTGGAAAGCGTGGCGATGGCGCCGAAGACCGTCCTCGGCGCGCAGGCCCAGGGCCGCAGCTATGTCGTCAAGCTGCGCCTGGACGACGCGAAGCTCGCGCTGCGTTCGGGGATGACGTGCCGCGTCGAGATCGTCGTCGGCAACGGTGCCGCGCGGGCCGCGGTGCCGATCCAGGCCGTGCTGAGCGAGGAAATCCCGGGCGCGAAGGACAAGGTGAAGAACACCAGCTACGTGTTCGTCGTGCAGGACGGGAAGGTGAAAAAGACGACGGTGGAACTGGGCCTGTCGGACGACGCCAACCAGGAAGTGACGAAGGGCGTGGCCGCCGGCCAGACGATCGCCGTGGGCCCGGCGCGCCTGCTGCGCGAGCTGCACGACGGCGATGCCGTCACGGCGAAGAAGGCGGACGTCAAAGTGGCCGAAGGAGCGCACCAGTGATCCGCCTGGAAGGCGTGACGCGGCAGTACACGATGGGCGACCAGACCGTACACGCGCTGCAGGGCGTCGACCTGCACATCCGGGCCAACGAGTTCGTCGCGTTCATCGGCGCGTCCGGCTCCGGCAAGTCGACCATGATGAACATCGTCGGGTGCCTGGACCGGCCCAGCAGCGGCGCGTACTGGCTCAACGGGCGCGAGGTCGCGACGATGTCGGGCGACGAGCTGGCGCGCGTGCGCAACGAGGAGATCGGCTTCATCTTCCAGAGCTTTCACCTGCTGCCGCGCGCGAGTGCGCTCGACAACGTGGCGCAGCCGCTGATTTATCGCGGCATCCCGCTGAAGGAACGTCTCGCGCTGGCGGAGCAGGCCTTGCAGCGCGTGGGCCTGGGCGGGCGGCTGCACCACCGGCCCAACGAACTGTCGGGCGGCCAGCGCCAGCGCGTCGCGATCGCCCGGGCGCTCGTGGGCAAGCCCTCCATCCTGCTGGCCGACGAACCGACGGGGAACCTCGATTCGGCCACCAGCGAGGAGATCCTGGCCCTGATCCGCGAACTGCATGCGGGCGGGCAGACGGTCGTCATGGTGACGCACGAGCCCGAGATCGCGGCGCAGTGCCGGCGCGTCGTGCGGTTGCGCGACGGGCGGATCGTGTCGGACACGAGGAATGATGCGGAGAACGCGGCATGAACCTGTTCCTCGAAAGCCTGCGCTCGGCGCTGGCATCGATCCGCGCCCACCGGCTGCGCAGCTTCCTCACGTCGCTGGGCATCATCATCGGGGTGGCGTCGGTGATCACCGTGATCTCGCTGATCCAGGGCCTGTCGAAAAGCGTCACCGACCAGTTCGAAGGACTGGGCGGCAACGGCCTGACGGTGCGGCCGCACAATGAGTTCAAGGACGTCATGCGCGGCAAGGTGAACTACCTGCGCTTCGACGACGTGGAGCAGCTGCGCCTGCGCGTGGACGGCATCCGCAACCTCAGTCCCGTCTTCGCGCCCGGCTTTTCCGAGGTGCGCTTCACGGGCATGTCGGCGACGGCGCAGGTGTTCGCCACGACGGCCAGCTACCAGGAAGTGAACGGCCGCTACGCGCGCCTGGGGCGGTTCATCAGCGACTCCGACGACGCCGGCGCGCGCCGCGTGGCCGTCATCGGCGAGAAGCTGATCGAGGACCTGCACCTGCCGCCGAATCCGGTCGGGCAATTCGTCCTGTACGCGAACGAGTGGTTCAAGATCGTCGGCGTGATGGAAAAGCGGGGCGAGATCTTCGGTATGTCCCAGGACAACTACATGATCATCCCGTTCAAGACGGGGCAGAGCATCATCGGCAACAACACGCGCCCGCAGCTGCAGATCACGGTCGCCGTGCGCGACCTGGGCCGGCTGGACGCGACGCGCAGCCACATCCGCATGGTGATGCGGCAGGCGCATCGCCTCAAGCCCGACGACACCGATGATTTCGAGATCGAATCGGCGGACCAGATCGCGAAATCGTTCGAGAAGCTGAGCGGCACGGTGACGCTCGTGATGGGCGGCGTGGTCGGCATCGCGCTGCTGGTGGGCGGCATCGGCATCATGAACATCATGCTGGTGTCGGTGAAGGAGCGCACGCGCGAGATCGGCATCTGCAAGGCGATCGGCGCGCGCAGCCGCGACATCCTGATGCAGTTCCTGATCGAGGCCGTCACCCTGTCGCTGCTGGGCGGCCTGCTGGGCCTCGTGATCGGCTACGCGCTGGGAGCAGGGATTGCCGCCATGATCCCCGACTTCCCGCCGGCCGTGGTGCCATGGTGGGCGGTGGCGCTGTCCGTGCTGTTCTCGGGCGGCGTGGGCGTCGTGTTCGGCGTCGTACCGGCCAGCCAGGCGGCGCGCCTGGACCCGATCGACGCGCTCCGCTACGAATAAATTCGGGGTCAGAGCACTTTTTCGGTGAAATTCGGGGTCAGAGCACTTTTTTGTGCACCATCCTTGGAGCAAGTTTTACGGCGAGGGCCGCTTGCCGGTTCTGCTGCACAGCGATCGACACGTCGATGCTGTCTGCGGGGATGGGTGGTTCGGTTTCGTAAAGACATTGATCCGAAATGTGCTCTGACCCCGAATTTGCGCGGAAATGTGCTCTGACCCCGAATTGGGGCAATAGTGCAGACGTAAAAAAACCGGAGTGTGCTCCGGTTTTTTGGGGCGTGCCAGGACTCAGGCCGCCAGCTTCTTCTTCAGCAGCTCGGTAACCTGCGCCGGATTCGCCTTGCCCTTCGACGCCTTCATGCATTGGCCGATCAGCGCGTTGATCGCGGCTTCCTTGCCGGCCTTGTACTGCTCGACCGATTTCGCGTTGTTGGCCAGGACCTCGTCGACGATCGCTTCCAGCGCGCCCGTGTCCGAGATCTGCTTCAGGCCCTCGCGCTCGATGATCGCGTCGGCCAGGTTCTCGTCACCCGACTGCGCTTCCCACATCAGGCTGAAGACCTTCTTGCCCGCGTTGTTCGAGATCGTGCCGTCGGCGATGCGCTTCAGCAGCAGGGCCAGTTGCGACGCTTCGACCGGCGAGTTCTCGATGGCGACGTCGGCGCGGTTCAGCGCGGACGACACGTCACCCATCAGCCAGTTCGCGGCCGCCTTGGCGTTGTCCTTGCCGGCCTTCGCGACGACGGCTTCGTAGTAGGTCGCCATCGCCTGCGACGACGTCAGGATCAGCGCGTCGTACTCGGGCAGGCCGTAGTCGCGGATGAAGCGCTCGCGCATCGCGGCCGGCAGTTCCGGCATGCCGGCTTTCACGCGGTCGATCCACTCCTGCGAGATCGCGAGCGGCGGCAGGTCGGGGTCGGGGAAGTAGCGGTAGTCCTGCGCGTCTTCCTTGCTGCGCATCTGGCGCGTTTCCTTGCGGTCCGGGTCCCACAGGCGCGTCGCCTGCACGACCTTGCCGCCGTCCTCGATCAGTTCGATCTGGCGGCGCACCTCGTAATTCACCGCTTCTTCGATGAAGCGGAACGAGTTCAGGTTCTTGATCTCGCAGCGCGTGCCGAATTCCTTCTGGCCGACGGGGCGTACCGACACGTTGACGTCGCAGCGGAACGAGCCTTCCTGCATGTTGCCGTCGCAGACGCCGAGCCACATCACGAGGCCGTGCAGCGCCTTCGCATAGGCGACGGCTTCGGCGGCGCTGCGGATTTCCGGCTCGGAGACGATCTCCAGCAGCGGCGTGCCGGCGCGGTTCAGGTCGATGCCGCTCATGCCGTGGTAATCCTCGTGCAGCGACTTGCCGGCGTCTTCCTCGAGGTGGGCACGGGTCAGGTTGACGGTCTTCGTCTCCAGCTTGCCATCCTTCTCGAACGCGAACGTGAGGCTGCCGCCCTGCACGACCGGGTCTTCGAACTGGCTGATCTGGTAACCCTTCGGCAGGTCGGGATAAAAGTAGTTCTTGCGCGCGAAGACGGATTGCGGCGCGATCTTGGCGCCGACCGCGAGGCCGAAGCGGATGGCGCGTTCGACGGCGCCCTTGTTCATCACGGGCAGCACGCCCGGCAGCGCCAGGTCGACGGGGCTCGCCTGCGTGTTCGGCTCGGCGCCGAACCTGATCGAGCTGCCGCTGAAGATTTTGGAGTTGGTCGTGAGCTGGACGTGGTTCTCAAGACCGATGACGACTTCCCATTGCATGGTGTTCTCTCTTGTATGTCAGTGCGTCAAACGCCTTCGGGCGCGCGCGTATGCCAATCCGTGGCTTGCTGGTACTGGTGCGCGATGTTCAGCAGCTTCGCCTCGGCGAAATAATTGCCGATGATTTGCAGGCCGACCGGGCGCTTGCCGTTCTTTTCACCCTGGCCGAAGCCGACCGGGATCGACATGCCGGGCAGGCCGGCGAGGCTGGTCGACAAGGTGAAGATGTCGGCCAGGTAGTTTGCCACCGGGTCGTTCGCCTTGGAACCCAGGTCCCACGCGACGCTCGGGGCCACCGGGCCCATGATCACGTCGCACTTGTCGCGGAACGCGGCCTGGAAGTCGTCGGCGATCAGGCGGCGGATCTTTTGCGCCTGCACGTAGTACGCGTCGTAGTAGCCGTGGCACAGCACGTACGTGCCGACCATGATGCGGCGCTGGACTTCCTTGCCGAAGCCCTGTGCGCGCGTCTTCTTGTACATGTCCTGCAGGTCCGTGTACTCCGGGGCGCGGTAGCCGTAGCGCACGCCGTCGAAGCGCGACAGGTTCGACGAGGCTTCCGCCGGCGCAATGATGTAGTAGACGGGGATCGACAGCGACGTCTTCGGCAGCGAGATCTCGACCAGCGTCGCGCCCAGCTTCACGAATTCGTCCAGCGCGGCGCGCACGGCCTGCTCGACGTCGCTTGCCAGGCCTTCACCGAAGTATTCCTTCGGCACGCCGATGCGCAGGCCGGTCAACGGTGCGTTCAGGTCGCGCGTAAAATCTTCGCGGGCATTGCCTTGCTCGGCTGTGAGGCTCGTCGAGTCGCGCTCGTCGAAGCCGACCATGTCGTTCAGCAGCAGGGCGCAGTCCTCGGCCGTGCGGGCCATCGGGCCGCCCTGGTCGAGCGACGAGGCGAACGCGATCATGCCGAAGCGCGACACGCGGCCGTACGTCGGCTTGATGCCGGTGATGCCGCAGAACGCGGCCGGCTGGCGGATCGAGCCACCGGTGTCGGTGCCGGTCGCGGCAGGCGCCAGGCGCGCGGCGATCGCGGCGGCCGAGCCACCCGACGAGCCGCCCGGCACGGCCAGCGCGTCCCACGGATTCTTGACGGCGCCGAATGCCGAGTTCTCGTTCGACGAGCCCATCGCGAATTCGTCGCAGTTCAGCTTGCCGAGCGTGACCATGCCGGCGTCGGCGAATTTCGTGACGACGGTCGCGTCGAACGGGCTGGTGTAGTTGCCCAGCATCTTCGAGGCCGCGGTCGAGCGCCAGCCCTGCGTGACGAAGATGTCCTTGTGGGCAATCGGAATACCGGTCAGCGGGCCGGCATTGCCTGCCGCGATGCGCGCATCGGCGGCCTTGGCTTGCGCCAGCGACAGTTCCGGATTTACATCCAGGAACGCGTTATGCTGGCTGGCGGCGATGCGGTCGAGGTAGTGCCGGGTCAGCTCCGTCGCCGAGACTTGTTTCGAGTGCAGGAGCGCGGACAGCTCCTTGATGGTTTTTTGATGCATCATGATGGTCGACGTTCGCAGCGGGTTATTCGATGACTTTCGGCACCAGGTACAGGCCGTCCTGGGTTTTCGGGGCCGGGGCCTGGTAGTCGTCGCGGTGGTTGTCTTCCGTCACCACGTCCTCGCGCAGGCGCAGGGGCAGGGCGAGCACGCTGGCCAGCGGTTGCGACAACGGCGCAACACCCGTGGTGTCGACGGCCTGCAACTGGTCGGCGAGGGCGAAGATCCCGTTCAGCTCGTTCAAGGCGATTTCGGCATGGGCTTCATCCATGTCGAGCTGGGCCAGGTTGGCGATCCGTTTTACGTCTGAAAGTGTCAGGGACATGGCAAAAAGCGCGGTTCGATACCGCGTTCAAAGATGAATGTGTAGATAATGAAATTTGGACAACGGCGCGCTAAAGCTGATAAAAGCTTTCTAATACCGTCGATCTCGCAGGCTGATATGGGCACGAAACCACCCGTTTTTCAGCGTTTAATCGGTAAATTATAAGGTAGAATGGCGGGCTAATGCGTTCTCCGGGCGAAACCTGCCCCGCTTCCACGCATGAAAAGCCCGCGAGGCGCTCGGCAGTCGCGGCAAGGATTCCCCGATTAATGTTAGGCGCACCCTATCGCGCATATCAGGACACACATGTTTGGTTTTTTACGTAGCTATTTCTCGAACGACCTGGCCATCGACCTGGGCACCGCCAACACACTGATCTACGTGCGCGGCCTGGGCATCGTGCTGGACGAGCCTTCGGTCGTCGCGATCCGCCAGGAAGGCGGTCCGAACGGCAAGAAGACGATCCAGGCGGTCGGCAAGGAAGCCAAGCAAATGCTCGGCAAGGTTCCCGGCAACATCGAAGCGATCCGTCCGATGAAGGATGGCGTGATCGCCGACTTCACCGTCACCGAGCAGATGCTCAAGCAGTTCATCCGCATGGTGCACGATTCGAAGTTCTTCCGTCCGTCGCCGCGCATCATCATCTGCGTGCCGTGCGGTTCGACCCAGGTCGAGCGCCGCGCGATCCGCGAATCGGCGCTGGGCGCCGGCGCGTCGCAGGTCTACCTGATCGAAGAGCCGATGGCGGCCGCGATCGGCGCCGGCCTGCCGGTATCCGAGGCGACCGGCTCGATGGTCGTCGACATCGGCGGCGGCACGACGGAAGTCGGCATCATCTCGCTGGGCGGCATGGTCTATAAAGGTTCCGTGCGCGTCGGCGGCGACAAGTTCGACGAAGCCATCGTCAACTACATCCGCCGCAACTACGGCATGCTGATCGGCGAACAGACCGCCGAGTCGATCAAGAAGGCAATAGGGTCGGCCTTCCCTGGCTCCGAAGTCAAGGAGATGGAAGTCAAGGGCCGCAACCTGTCGGAAGGCATCCCGCGTTCCTTCACCATCTCGTCCAACGAGATCCTGGAAGCGCTGACCGACCCGCTGAACAACATCGTCTCGGCCGTCAAGAACGCCCTCGAGCAGACCCCGCCGGAACTGGGCGCGGACATCGCCGAGAAGGGCATGATGCTGACCGGCGGCGGCGCACTGCTGCGCGACCTGGACCGCCTGCTGATGGAAGAGACCGGCCTGCCGGTGCTGGTGGCCGAGGATCCGCTGACCTGCGTCGTGCGCGGTTCGGGCATGGCGCTCGAGCGCATGGACAAGCTGGGCTCGATCTTCTCGTACGAGTAACCCGGCCGTGGCTGCGCGGATAGGGCGTGTGACCGTTCCGGCGATCCTGCGGGGACGCTCCACGTTGCACGCGCTGCCCGCGTTTGGTGTCGCCCGTCTGCCGCAACCCCGCGCCGGGCGTCTGGATTGACGCGGGCGCCGGTCGCCCGCATTATTGGAAGTCATGGAATACAGTCCTCCGCCGCTGTTCAAGCAAGGCGCCCCCGCAAGGGTCAAGGTGACCGTGTTCGCTCTCCTGTCGATCGCGCTGCTCGTGGTCGACGCCCGCCTGCACGCGCTCACCGCCGTGCGCCAGGTGGCGGCAACGGTCCTGTACCCGTTCCAGATGGCTGCCCTGGCCCCGCGTGACGCGCTGGCCAACATGGGCACGTATTTTTCCTCGATCTCCGCGCTGCAGAAGGAAGTGCGCGACCTGAAGAGCCAGCAGGTCGCGATGGCCCAGGCCATGCAGCAGGCGCAGCTCCAGATGGCCGAGAACACGCAGCTGCGCCGCCTGATGGATGCGCGCGAGCACCTGCCCGTGCATTCGATGATGAGCGAGATCCTGTACGACGCGCGCGATCCGTCCACGCGCCGCGTGGTGCTCGACCGCGGCACCCGCAACGGCGTCAAGCTCGGCCTGCCCGTGATCGACAACGCCGGCGTCGTCGGCCAGGTCACGCGCGTGTTCCCGTTCACGTCCGAAGTCACGCTCCTCACCGACAAGGAGCAGGCGATCCCCGTGCAGGTGCTGCGCAACGGCCTGCGCAGCGTCGCGTATGGCCGCGGCCAGTCGGGTCTTCTCGACCTGCGCTTCGTCGCGCCGAACGCCGACATCCAGGTCGGCGACGTGCTCGTGACGTCCGGCCTGGACGGCGTCTACCCGGCCGGCCTCGCGGTGGCCAAGGTGATCCAGGTCGAGAACGTGGCGCAGGGCGCCTTCGGCCGCGTCGTGTGCCAGCCGCTGGCCGGCATCGACCGCCACCGCCAACTGCTGATCGTGATGTCCGACCAGCCGCTGCCGCCGCGCCCGGCCACGGATGCGCCGAAGGCCAACGCCGGCACCACGTCGAAGAAGAACCTGCCGCGCATGGAACCCGTGCCGCCGCTGCCGCTGCCGCCGCAACCGCTGGCACCGGCCGTCGCGCCGGCCGCGAACGGCGCCGCGCCCGCGCGCCCGAATCCGGCCGCTGCTGCGCGTACGCCGGCTGCAACGCAGGCCGCCGCGCCGGCCACAACGCCAGCCGTGCGGGCGCCGGCGACGACGCCCGCCGCCGGCGCGCCGGCCGCGGCAGCGCCCGCACGTAATCCAGCCACCGTCGCGCCGACCCAGCCTGCACCGGCTGCGCCGAAGGAGGGGACCTGATGCCGACGACAAACCGTCCGCACTACATCCTGTTGCCGGTCAGCCCGCTGTTCATCGCGTTCAGCCTGGTCTGCGCATTCATGCTCAACCTGCTGCCGTGGGGCCGCTGGGTCGGCGCGCCGGACTTCGTCGCGCTGGTGCTCGTGTTCTGGGGCATCCATCAGCCGCGCAAGGTCGGCATCGGCATCGCGTTCTGCATGGGCCTCCTGATGGACGTGCACGACGCCACGCTGCTGGGCGAGAACGCCCTCGCGTACACCTTGCTGTCGTACCTGGCGATCATGATCCACCGCCGCGTGCTGTGGTTCCCGCTCGTCACGCAGGCGATGCACGTGTTCCCGCTGCTGCTGCTCACGCAGGCGATCCAGGTGATGGTGCGCTTCTTCGTCACGGGCCGCTTCCCCGGCGCGCTCGTGTTCATCGAAAGCGTGATCGCCGTCGCGCTGTGGCCCGTGATCACGTGGCTGCTGCTGGCGCCGCAGCGCCGCGCGGTCGACAAGGACCATACGCGTCCGATCTGAAGACTTTTGATCGCATTCCCGAATGACCGAGATTAAAGACAGTGATCGCGAGATCCACCTGTTCCGCATGCGCCTGACGGCGATGGTGTTGTTCGTCTTCATCTGCTTCGGCCTGCTCGTCGCACGCTTCGTCTGGCTGCAGGTCGTCAAGCACAGCCAGTACATGGCACAGGCCGAGGACAACCGCATCGCACTGGTCCCCATCGTGCCGAACCGCGGCCTGATCGTCGACCGCAACGGCGTCGTCCTGGCCAGCAACTACTCCGCCTACACCCTCGAGATCACGCCGTCGAAGCTGGAAGCGAACCTCGATTCCGTCATCGACGAACTGGCGAAGCTCGTCACGATCGAACCGAAGGACAGGAAACGTTTTAAACGCCTGATGGAAGAGTCGAAGAATTTTTCCAGCGTCCCGATCCGCACCCGCCTGACCGACGACGAAGTGGCGCGCTTCACCGCGCAGCGCTTCCGCTTCCCCGGCGTGGAAGTGCAGGCGCGGCTGTTCCGCCAGTATCCGCTGGGCGAAGTCGCCTCGCACGTGCTGGGCTACATCGGCCGCATCAACCAGGCCGAGGCCAAGGTGCTCGATGCCAGCGACGATGCCGCCAACTACAACGGCACGGACCACATCGGCAAGGAAGGCCTGGAAAAGAGCTACGAGCGCCAGCTGCACGGCCAGACAGGCTACGAGGAAGTGGAGCGCTCGGCCGGCGGCCGCGCGATCCGCACCCTGTCGCGCACGCCGCCGACGCCGGGCAACAACCTGATCCTGTCGATCGACATCGAGCTGCAGAAGGTCGTCGAGGAGGCGTTCGGCAATTACCGCGGGGCGCTGGTCGCCATCGAACCGGCGACGGGCGACGTGCTCGCGTACGTGTCGCGGCCCGGCTTCGACCCGAACCTGTTCGTCGACGGCATCGACAGCCAGAGCTGGACGGAACTGAATACGTCGCTCGACAAGCCGCTGATGAACCGTCCGCTGTCCGGCACCTACCCGCCCGGTTCGACGTTCAAGCCGTTCATGGCGCTGGCCGCGCTGGAGCTGGGCCTGCGCCGTCCCGAGTACGGCATCAGCGACCCCGGCTTCTTCGTGCTGGGCGGCCACCGCTTCAACGACGACAAGAAGGGCGGCCACGGCTACGTCGACATGTACCGCTCGATCGTGATGTCGTGCGACACGTATTACTACCAGCTCGGCAACGAGATGGGCATCGACCGCCTGCACGACTTCATGCAGCCGTTCGGCTTCGGCGACAAGACCGGCATCGACCTCGAACACGAGAAGACGGGCGTGCTGCCGTCGCAGCAATGGAAGCGCGACCGGTTCAAGAAGAACCGCGCGGCGCAGAAGTGGGTCGGCGGCGACACGATCTCGATCTCGATCGGCAACGGCTTCAACAGCTATACGCCGCTGCAGATGGCGCACGCCGTGGCGACGCTCGCCAACGACGGCGTCATCATGAAGCCACACCTCGTCAAGCTGCTCGAGGACGGCGGCAATCATGCGCGCACGCCGACCGTGGCAAAGGAATCCGGCCGCATCGCGCTCAAGCAGCAGAACATCGACGTCATCAAGCGCGCCATGGTCGGCGTGACGGCGGACCAGAGCGGCACGGCGTTCATCCCATTCCGCAACGTGCAGTACACGGTGGCCGGCAAAACGGGTACGGCGCAGGTCGTGGGCCTGCGAGGCCAGAAATACAATGCCGCCGCGACGCCGGAACGCCTGCGCGACAACGCGTTGTTCGTCGCGTTCGCCCCGGCCGATCATCCGCGCATCGCGCTCGCGATCGTCGTGGAAAACGCCGGCTTCGGCGCGACCGTGGCGGCGCCGATCGCGCGCAAGGCGCTCGATTACTACCTGCTCGGCAAGCGTCCGGGCGACGCGGACAAGCCGGCGCCGAAGCCCGTCGACCCGGTCCCGGCCGACGAAGACCAGGTGGCGCCCACGGCCGGTGCCGATTTCAGGCCGGGCGGCGAGACCCCCGGCAACAAGGACTGAACCATGGCGCATTTCCCCGAACGCCGCTCGCTCAGCCGGCGCCTCAAACCGTATTTCACCGTCTTCGATCCGGCCCTGTCGCTGATCCTGTTCCTGCTGCTGTGCACGGGCCTCGTCACGCTGTCCTCGGCCGGCCACGACTTCCCCGGCCGCCTGGAAGGCCAGATCCGCAACATCATCGCGGCCTTCGTGTTCATGTGGGCGGCCGCCGTCGTGCCCCCGCAGACCCTGCTGCGCCTCGCCGTGCCGATCTATACGTTCGGCGTCGCGCTGCTGCTCGCCGTGGCCACCGTCGGCATCATCAAGAAGGGCGCGCGGCGCTGGCTGCACGTGGGCGTGGACATCCAGCCGTCCGAGATCATGAAGATCGCCACGCCGCTGATGCTGGCCTGGTATTTCCAGACCCGGGCCGGCATCCTCAACTGGAAGTCGTTCGCGGTGGCGGCGCTGCTGCTCCTGATCCCCTTCGGCCTCATCGCCAAGCAGCCCGACCTCGGCACGGCGCTGCTGGTGGGCGGCTCCGGCTTCTTCGTGATCTTCCTGGCCGGCCTGTCGTGGAAGGCGCTCGGCGCGCTGTTCGCGGCCGGCTGCGCGGGCCTCCCGGTGGCGTGGTCGATGATGCACGACTACCAGCGCGAACGCGTGATGACGCTGATCGATCCCACGTCCGATCCGCTCGGCAAGGGCTTCCACATCATCCAGTCGACCATCGCGATCGGCTCGGGCGGCGTGACCGGCAAAGGCTATATGAAGGGCACGCAGGCTTACCTGGAGTTCATTCCGGAACGCACCACCGACTTCATTTTTTCGGTATATTCCGAAGAGTTTGGTCTGGTCGGCAACCTCGTGTTGCTGTTCCTGTACCTGCTGCTGATCGGGCGCGCGATGATGATCGCGGCCAATGCGCCGAACCTGTTCACGCGCCTGCTGGCCGGATCGGTCGCGATGATGTTTTTTGTGTATGCCTTTGTCAACATGGGCATGGTCAGCGGCATCCTGCCCGTGGTCGGAGTTCCGCTTCCTTTCATGAGCTATGGCGGCACCGCGCTGATTACTTTGGGGCTCTGCAGTGGTATATTGATGAGTATTCAACGACACCGCAAACTGGTGCAGACCTGATATGCAAGAGAACGCGATGGCCGTTCCGAGGTTGCTCCCAGCGGTCATTGCGATGTTGGCAATGATGGCGGGGTGCAGTACCACGGACCAGAACGGCGAACACAAAAGCCTGATTCCCCTGCCGTGGAAGCACAAGGTCACCCGCGTGGACCCGAAGCTTCCGAACCTGCCGGCGGCCGGCTCCGGTCGCGGCGGCTACTACCAGGACGACGGCCCCGGCGCGAATCCGCCGCCGGGCCTGCTGGACACCCCGGACGCCGTCGTCAAGTACGAACCCTACGCCAAGTTCGCCAACAGGCCGTACGCCGTGTTCGGCCAGACCTACACACCGCTCATCAACGACGAACCGTTCACCCAGCGCGGTGTGGCCAGCTGGTACGGCGTCAAGTTCCACGGCCAGCGCACGTCGTCGGGCGAGGCCTACGACATGTACAAGATGACGGCCGCGCACCCGACGCTGCCGATTCCCTCGTACGCGCGCATCACGAGCCTGGAGAGCGGCAAGTCCGTCGTCGTGCGCATCAACGACCGTGGACCGTTCCATTCCGACCGCGTCATCGACGTCTCGTACACGGCGGCCCTCAAGCTGGGGCTGCTGGGCAAGGGCAGCCACCAGGTCCAGGTCGAGCGCCTGTTCCCGGGTGACGTGATGCAGCTCGCGTCCGCGCGCCGCGCCGCCGCATCCGAGGCGCAGGCGTTGCCGGCACCGCCCGCCATCGCCGCCCTGATGCTGGAAGACCGCGTCGACATGGACAGCGCCGCCGTCGCGCGCGCACAGGCGCCCGCTGCCTCGACTTCGGCCTTGGCCTCGGCTGACAAGGCCGCACTGGCGCCGGGTTTCTATCTGCAACTGGGCGCCTATGGTCGCGACGGCAAGGCCGAGGAGATGGGCGAGAAACTGAAACAGGCAGGCGTCGACCTGACTGTCGAAGTCGTCCGTTCCGGCAACGTCAACCGCCTGTATGGCGGCCCCTTCGAAACCCGCGCACTGGCGCAGGAAGCGGCGCGTGCGCTGCCGGCCGGACTCGGCCTGAAACCCATCGTCGTGCGGCGCTGAGCGGGCAGGGACCTTGCCGTCCCGTGCCGCTTTCCAGCCTGTTCCAGCTCCCCTCCCATAGCGCGCCCGGCGGACCGGCCGGGTTTTGCCTGTTCCTGTCCAGACATCAGATGTCTGACCAACTCGGCGGCATTTCAGTATCCGCGCATGACAATGTGCGATGTCAATTGCATTAAAACCACAGAAATATGGCTGAAATTGCGGCTTTCCTTAAATGTTATCGTCAGATGTCAGACATCTACAACGATTTTTGATTTGCTATACGCTACCATTTGTTGTACTGTATATGTGCTACTTCATTAAATTTAATTTGGGTTTTTGACCGAAATTCCAGAATAAACACCAGGCCTAACGCTATGGTTGCGCAAAACATTTATGTTTGCTCAATTGACACTCATAACATTGAGCTCCTACACTGATTTTGCCTAGTCATAAGACCATGCCTACCGGTATGTCCAGGCCCAGATAAAAATACAGGAGACAGCAAATGATCGAGAAGTCCGTAGCGCGGCGTCGTCACCAGGGCCGCCAAGTTGTGCTTGGCCTGAGCGTAATCGCCGGCCTCATCCAGCAGGTGTATGCCCAGGAAGCCCCGGCCGCAACTGCCGACGCGGCCGTGGTGACCGTGACCGGCTACCGCGCCAGTCTGCTGTCGTCCGCCAAGGACAAGAAAGAAGCCGTCGGTTTCCAGGACACCATCAGTGCCGAAGACATCGGTAAATTCCCCGACAAGAACATCGCCGAATCGCTGAGCCGTATTCCCGGCGTGCAGATTGCGCGCGACGTGACGGGCGAGGGTGTCAACGTGCAGATCCGCGGCCTCGGTTCCAGCTTCACCAAGGTGCTGCTGAACAATGCGCAGATCGCCGTGGCATCGTCCGGCCCGATCGACGGCGCGAACACGAATCGCGAGATCGACCTCGACATGCTGCCGACCGATCTGTTCACCAAACTGACCGTCAGCAAGAGCCCGACGGCCGACATGATCGAAGGCGGCGCGGCCGGCGTCGTCAACCTGCGCAGCGCGCGTCCGTTCGACAATCCGGGCACGCACGTCTCGTACGGTGCCACCGCGCAGAAGCAGAAGATCGCCGATGGCGTCGGCGGCCGCGCTTCCATCCTCGCCAGCAAGACCTGGGGCGACACCTTCGGTATCCTGGCCGGCTTCGCCGTCAACCGCCAGAAGGCACGCACGACCGGCTACGAGACGGTGGGTCTCACCAACGCCAACCTGTCGGCCACGCAGAATACGACGGGCACCCGCAACCCGACCGGTGGCGGCAACTGGACCATCCCGGCCACCGTGCCGGCCGGCGCCGGCGCGGGCCTGGTGGCAGGCACCCCGATCAACCAGGCATTCCTGCTGGCGAACAACCCGGGCCTGAACATCGGACAGATCGACAACGCGATCCTGCCGCGCCTCGGCCGCTACATGGATTACTTCGGCACGCGCGACAAGGGCGCGGCGATCATCAGTGCCGAATGGCGTCCGCTCGACAACCTGCATTTCTATGTCGACACCATGTACAGCAAGAAGGACGACGACATGTCGCGCATCGGCTATACCTGGGCCGTGCGCAACAACTTCGAGATCCCGCTGAACATGCAGGTCGACAAGAGCGATTGCGCCGCCGGCTGCACCGTCACGCAGGGCACGTTCGCCAACTCGCGCTACTTCATCGAATACGGTCCGCGCCGCGACAAGACGACCTTGAAGGGCATCAACCCGGGCATGGAATGGAAGATCAGCCCGACCCTGAAACTGGAAGCGCAGGCCAACGCGACCAAGTCGTCGTTCTCGCACGAAGCGCCCACCATCATGCCGATCACGGCCGATGGCAGCGGCCTCGTCGCGACGTTCAACGGCAACGGCGGCGCCATGCCGAGCATCACGTTCAACCAGGACGTGAACAACCCGGCCAACTTCGTCTGGGCCGGCGGCCGCGTCAACATCCAGAACGAGCTGCGCGAAACGAGTACCAAGGGTTTCCACTCCGACCTGACCTGGGGCGACGCCAAGCTGAACGTGCGCGCCGGTATCGCCTATGACGATATCGACCGCCGCATCCGCGGCCAGGACAACTCGGCCGCCTGGCAGGCTGCCGTGTGCGGCAACAATCCGAGCGTGTTCCTGCAGGGCCCGAACGGCGCGCCGACCTGCGACGGCGCCTCGACGCCGGGTGCCAGCGCCAGCGCCCTGTACCCGGGCTACGGCACCGGCTATACGGCCGGCCAGACGGCACCGCTCACGTACCAGGGTTCGCTGATCCCCGTGAACAAGCTGGGCAGCTACCTGGTGCCGGGTCCGTACGGCCGCCTCGTGATCGACTGGGACCGCTTCCGCAAGGATTCGAACTACGACGCCTACAACTCGTCGGCGCCGGATTCCACCAGCTCGTCGACGGGCGCCAGCTCGGGCTACGTGCGCGAACGCAGCACGGGCTTCTACACGGAAGTCAACGGCCAGACGAACGTCGCCGGCTTCCCGCTGCGCTACAACGCCGGCGTGCGCTACGTCCGTACGAAGCAGGAAGTGGGTTCCCTCAACTCGTTCAGCGATCCGCGCAACGCCACGCTGACCCAGAACGGTTCGAAGTACCCGAACCAGACCGAGTGGGTGTACCAGAACACCACCTACAACAACACGCTGCCGTCGGCCACCGCGGCCCTGTCGCTGCGCAGCGACGTCGTGGCCCGCCTCGCGCTGTCGAAGACGATGACCCGCGCGAACCCGAACTCGCTGCGCCCGGGCATCAACTTCAGCTCGCCGTCCGCCGACATCGGCACCATCGGCAGCCCGGAACTGAAGCCCTACCTGTCGAACAACATCGACCTGGGCCTGGACTGGTACACGGGCCGTGAAGGCTACGTCAGCCTGACCGTGTTCCAGAAGCAGGTGAAAGGCTTCACCGTCATCGACAACCGCACGCTGCCGTTCTCCGCGCTGGCCGCCTACGGCATCACCTACAACAACCTGATCCCGACTCAGCAGGTGGCCATCAATTCGCGCGGCGGTCCGGACGCCGCCACGGTCGTGATGAGCCAGGAGCGCAACGCAGGTGGCATCCTGCGCGTGCGCGGCCTGGAGATCGGCTGGGTCCAGCCGCTCGACAAGCTCCTGCCGATCAAGGGCTTCGGTTTCAACGAAACCGCGACCTTCATCAACCAGAGCGCGACCGGCGAAGGCACCAGCGGCTTCGTGGCCCTGAACGTGCCGAAGAAGAGCAACAACTTCGGCATCTACTACGAAAACCACGGCTACATGGCGCGCATCTCGCACCAGTACCAGCAGGGCAGCCAGGCCAGCACGGCCAACCAGAACGGCATCACCCTGGCGTCGCTGTACGGCCGCTCGTACAAGCAGGCCGACTTCTCGTCCAGCGTGGACCTGGAAAAGGTCTTCGACCGCGACGGCTGGCCGACGGTCACGTTCGACATCGTCAACCTGAACAAGGCCAAGCGCGAAGCGTACTTCCAGTTCCCGAACGCGGCGTTCTCGTCGTACGACCCGGGCCGCACCTTCCAGCTGGGCGTGCGCGGCAAGTTCTGATCACATAGCAGTACCCTTTACGTCCCCTGTCCCCGCTTTCGACCGGCATGCAACGCGCCGGTTGCGAGCGGGGCTTTTTCTTTTGCGTTAGCTCACACCGCTTCCGTTTCCCCTTCAGGATCCGGAACTGTCGGCCTGGCGTTCGTGTCGAACCGCATATCGACGCAACGATGCGACAGGAGGCAGGGGATGGGGGCACGACTCGTGGAGCTGGTCACGCGCTTCGGCGGCCGGCTGGAAGGCGACCCGGACATCGAAGTAGCGCGCATCGCCCCGCTGGACCGCGCGGGCGCCACGGACATCAGCTTTCTCAGCAACAGCCGGCTGCGCGCCGTTGCTGCGCACAGCCGCGCGGCGGCGCTGATCCTGGCGCCGCTCGACGAGCCGGAGGTCGCGGCCACGTACGCGGGCGCGCGCATCGTGACGAACAACCCGTACGCGTATTTCGCCCGCACGGCGCAATACCTGTGTGCGCCCGAACATGCGCCCGCGCCGGGCATCCACCCGACAGCCGCCGTGCACCCGGGCGCGCGCGTGCACCCGACTGCCGTCATCGGTCCGCACGTCACGGTGGAGGAGGGCGCGGCCATCGGACCCGGCGCCGTGATCGACGCGGGCTGCTACATCGGCCGCGACGCCAGCGTGGGCGAGGGCACGCATTTCTTCGCCAACGTGACCTTCCACGCGCGCTGCGTCATCGGCGCGCGCGGCATCATCCACTCCGGCGCCGTGATCGGCGGCGACGGCTTCGGCTTCGCGGTGGACGGCGGCGTCTACATCAAGATCCCGCAGACAGGCCGCGTCGTCATCGGCGACGACGTCGACATCGGCTCGAACACGGCGGTCGACCGCGGGGCGCTGGACGACACGGTCATCGAGGACGGCGTCAAACTCGACAACCTGATCCAGATCGGCCACAACTGCCGCATCGGCGCGCACACGGCGATGGCCGGTTGCGTGGGCGTCGCGGGCAGCGCGAACATCGGCCGGCACTGCACGTTCGGCGGCGCCGCGATGATCAACGGGCACATCGACATCGTCGACAACGTCCACGTCACGGCCGGTACGCTGGTGCCGAATTCGATCACGGCACCGGGCCGCTACACGGGCTTTTATCCGATGGCGCCGAACGCGGAGTGGGAACGCAACGCGGCGCTGCTGCGCAACCTGTCGGCGATGCGGGAAAAGATCAAGGTGCTCGAGCGGGCGGTGAAGGTGCTGGGTGGCGAGCAGGCGGGGCAGCAATCCCGCGACGCGTCAGCGCTCACCCGCAGCTCTTGACGTCCGCACCTTCATAGCGCTCCGCATAGCCTTCGATGCGCTTGCGGGTCGCGGCATCGATGCTGCGTACGCGGTAGACGTAATGGTTGGTCTGCGGCCCACGCGGCGCGATGCGGGCCGAGTGTACGCCCTGCTTGCCCAGTTGCGCGAGCATCGCCTGGGCGCCGCTTTCGGTCTTGAACACGCCCAGCGAGATCGCGTATTTCAAAGGGGTGTCGTTGTTGATGACGTAGAAATTGGTCACGCCCAGGTTGCGCAGTTCGGCGGCCTTCTTGTCGGCGGCTTCCTTGGTGCCTTGCGACGGGATGTGCACGAGCCAGCTGCTGACGTCCTGGGCCTGGATCGTCTGGCGCGACTGGCGGTCGCCGAGGTCGAGCGCGGCCAGGCGCGCTTCGAAGCGGCGGGCGTCGGCCGAATCGAACGGGCCGATTTCCGTGCAGGCGAAGGCGGGTGCCGGCGCAGGGGTGGGCACGGCACCGGTGGCCACGACGGCAGGCGCGCTTGCGGCCGCGCTTGCCGACGCTGCGCTTTCCACCGCATCGCCACCCGCCGGCGGCGCGGCAGCCTTCGCGGCGGCCTCGGCCTGGTCGCGCGTCAACAAGGTCATCTTGGCCGTGTTGAACTGGCGCTTCAGGCGCGCCGGTTCGTGCTCATTGCTCCTGGCGGTGCCGAGCAGGCCCTGGGCGTACGCGAACAGGGCGGCGTTCAGGAACAGCAGGGACCAGAAGGCGAGTCGTAGCACGAGTGTCCTCAAGTAGACGCGGGGTTGGAATCGAGCGAAGGTGCGGCCGCGTGCAGGCCCACCAGGACAATATTATCCAGCATCCAGTGCGGGACGGACAGCAGCGGGGCCACGCTGGCCGCCGCGCCGCCGGAGACGATGCACAGGTCGGCCGGCAGTGCCGCGCAGGCGCGTTCGATCGCGCCCGCCTGCGCGGCCAGGCAGCCGGACAGGATGGCGTCGCTCGTGTGGTCGGCGAACGTCGGCGGGGCTGCAAAACCATTCGCGCCCGGTCCCACCTGCGGCAGCTGGGCCGTGCCGCGTGCCAGCGCGCCCAGCATCAGGCCCAGGCCCGGCAGGATCATCCCCCCGAGAAAGTCGCCTGCGGCGCTGACGGCATCCACCGTCGTCGCCGTGCCGCACGTGGCCACGACGAGGTTCTTGCCGGGTGCGAGGCTGCGTGCGCCGAGGGCGGCGGCGAAGCGGTCGCTGCCCAGTTGCGTGGGATTGCGGTAGCGGTTGCGCAGGCCTGCCAGCCCGGCGCGCGACGTAAACCATGCCGGCGGTGCGGGCAGCAGCGGCGCGAGCAGGGCGGTCAGCTGGGCCTGCATCGCAGGGCCCGCCACGTTCGAGACGATTGCGCGCGTGAGACCCTGGCCCGCCCAGGCGGCCTGCAGACGCTCCAGTTCCGCATGCGGCACGGCGCCGTGCGCGGTCCAGTCGCCCGGCGCGGCGTCAGGCGCCGCGATCGCCCATTTGATTCTCGTGTTCCCTGCATCGACGAGCAATAGCATCACGTTCTCCCGCAGATCAATCCCTGGTGCGCAGCGACACGTCGCCCGCGACGATCGTCACGCGTCCCGCCGCCGTGTCGAGCAGCAGGCGGCCCGTGTCGTCGACGCCGGCAGCGAGACCCTCGTGCTGGACCTCGCCGCGGTCGAGCAGGACGACCGGCCGGCCCTGCCACGCGTGCAGCACGTTCCAGCGCGCGACGAAGGCGCTGAAGCCGTCGCGTGCGAACAGCGCCAGGGTCTCGGCCAGGCCGTCGAGCAGCGCGGCCATCAGCTCGTCGCGGTCCATGCGCGCGAGCCACGGCATCGCGGCGGCGCTGCGACCGATCCTGTCTTCGAGTGCGTCCGGCATCACGAGGTTCACGCCGATGCCGACGATGGTCCACGCGGCGCCGTCCGCCGCCACCTGCGTTTCGACGAGAATGCCGGCCAGTTTGTCGCCATCCTTGAGCACGTCGTTCGGCCACTTCAGCTGCACGGGTTGGCCAAGCTTGCCGAGCGTCTCCGCCAGCGCAACGCCGATCGCGAGCGGCAGGCCGGCCAAGCCGCGCAGGCCGCCGGCGAAACGCCACGCGAGCGAGAACGTCAGCGAGTGGCCGGGTTCGGACAGCCAGCTGCGGCCCGCGCGGCCGCGCCCCGCCGTCTGGTGTTCGGCAACGAGCAGCACGGGTGCCGTCAACTGCGGCGCGCGCGCCAGCAGGTCGGCGTTCGTCGATCCCGTTTGCGCCACCACTTCGACGGCGACGCCGGTCCGCGACAGCGCCATGATGCGATCGGCGTTCATGGCGCCACCTTGCCGGATTTGGTCGGCGCGTGCGTGAACAGCGCATCGAACAGGACGTTGGGCAGCAGGCGCAGGATCTTGGCGACGACGCCCATCGGCCACGGGATCACGCGGTAGCTCGTGCCGGCGTCGATGGCGCGGGCGGCCGCGGCCGCGAAGCGGTCCACGGGCATCAGGAAGGGCATGGGAAAACGGTTCAGGCGGGTCATCGGGGTGTCGATGTAGCCGGGCGCGATGGTCACGACCCGGATACCGTGGGGTTGCAGTTCGAGGCGGAGCGATTCCGCATAGGCGTGTATGGCGGACTTCGACGCGCAATAGGCGCCGGCGCCTTTCATGCCGCGGATGCCGGCCACGCTGCCGATGGCGACGAGGCGGCGCGGCCCGGTGTCGTTTTTCATGGCATCGACGAACGGCGCGAACGTGGCGACGGTGGCCGTCACGTTGATGGCGAAGATCTCGGCGAACTGGGACAAATCGCCGGGCCGTTCCGTCAGCGTGCCGGCCGACACGCCGGCGCTGGCGATGACGACGTCGGCGCCGCCTTCACGCGCGATGAAGTCGGCGGCGGCCGCGGCCAGTGCAGCATGGTCCGTCACGTCGACGGTGTAGATGTGATGATCGCCGAAGGCGGGCAGAGAAGCGGCCAGCGCGCGCAGGGCATCCTCGCGGCGGCCGAGCAGGCCGAGGACGGCGCCGCGCGCCGCATACTCGCGCGCCAGGGCGGCACCGATGCCGCTGGACGCGCCCGTGATGAATACGCGCAGCCGGCGGCTCCGCGCAGCGGTCATTTCTTGTCCGCTTTCGCTTTCGCGACGAGGAAGTCCATCACTTGCAGGGCCGTCTGCTGTTGCTGGGCTTCGGTCGTGCCCTCGGGCGCGCCCGCGCCCGCGTGCGACGGCGACGTGACGAAGCGGCCGTCGACGACGACGAGCGGCCAGCGGTCCACGCCGTACGCATCCATCATCGCGGCGGCTCGGCGCAGCCTGGCCTGGATGCCGAACGAGCGGTACGTGTCGACGAACTTCGCGCGGTCGATGCCGTTTTGCGCCACCCAGTCGAACACCTGCTCGTCGCTGGACAGGCGCAGATGCTGCTGGTGCATGGCGTCGAACACCTTCTGGTGGTACTGGTTCAGCAGGCCCATCGCGTCCAGCGTGTAGAACAGGCGCTGCTGCGGCAGCACGCTGGCGCCGCCCTGGATGTGCACGCGCTTGAACACGATGTTGTCGCCCTGTTTTTTCACCCACGCTTCGAGCGTGGGCTCGAACGCGTAGCAGTGCGGGCAGTAATAGGCGAAGAACTCGATGACTTCGACTTTTGCGCCGGTATCGGTCGGCTGCACGGAAGGCAGCACGAGGTATTGCGACCCGGCCTGCGGGTCGGCGGCCGATGCGGACAGCGTGGTGAATCCGGCCGCTAGGCCGAGGAGGGCGGTGCAGAACAGACGGCGCGTCAGAGACATCGCGACCCCTTAACGTTGGTTACGCACGATGGCGACGTCGACGCCGCTGTCGAGCAGCTTGGCGCGCGCCTTGTTCATGGCTTCGACCTGGTTGTACGGGCCGATGCGCACGCGGTGCAGCACGCCGCTGTCGCTCGTGCGGTCGCTGATCGCCGCTTCGAAGCCGAGCAGCGCGAGCTTGGCGCGGGTCGCTTCCGCATCCGACAGGTCGCGGAACGCGCCCGCCTGCAGGTAATAGATGTACTCACCGGCGGCAGCAGCCGGTGCCGGCGTGGCCGCAGGCGCAGCTGCTGCAACGCGCGTCTCCGGCTTCGGTTCGACCTTTGCGGGGGCCGGTGCCGGCTCCTTCATCGCGGCGATGGCCTTGCCCAGAGGATCGGCGTCAGCCGGCCTGGCGGCCGGTGCCGGCGCCGGCTCCGGCGCGGCGTCGTTGCCGCCGGAACGCGCGGCGGCCTTTTCCGCGATCTCCTTGTTCGCCACGCGCGCGGCGTCGCGGTTGGCGTACATCGGCTTGTTCGGGTCCTGGGCCTGGCCCGGCGCGGGATCGGCCGGGCGGCCCGCTTTCACCGTCTTGTCGGTGAACGGCGAGGCGCCCTTGGTGATGGTCAGCGCGACCGCGACCGCGATGCCCAGGCCGACGATCAGGCCGATGATGAGGCCAGTGAGCGTGCTGCCCCGCTGGCGCGTGAAGGATGATTGCGAGCGATTACGGAAAGCGGTCATGTAGTACGGGTGTGTAGATAAAACGCTTACATCTTCTCCGGCGCCGAGACGCCGATCAGGGCCAGGCCGTTGCGCAGCACCTGGCGGATGGCGGCTGCCAGCGCGAGGCGCGCGAGCTTGGTCGGCTCGTCGTCGTCGAGCAGCCACTTGTGCGCGAAGTAATAGCTGTGCAGTTCGCCGGCCAGTTCGCGCAGGTAGAACGCGACCTGGTGCGGGCCCAGCTCGACGAGCGCGCGCTGCAGCATCTCCGGGTACGTCGACAGCTTCGCCAGCAGGCCGGATTCGTGCGCATTCGTCAGCGGGGACAGGTCGACGTTGGCCAGCTGGGCGACATCGCCGCCCCAGTTCGCGAGGGCCGAGCAGATGCGCGCGTGGGCGTACTGCACGTAGTACACGGGGTTCTCGTCGTTGGTGGCGAGGGCGACGTCGACGTCGAACACGAATTCCGTGTCGGCCTTGCGCGAGATGAGGAAGAAGCGCACGGCGTCGCGGCCGCGGGTCACGTCGCCGTTGCCCGACCATTCGATCAGGTCGCGCACCGTCACGTACGAACCGGCGCGCTTGGAGATCTTGACCTCCTCGCCGTTCTTCATGACGGTGACCATCTTGTGCAGCACGTAGTCGGGATAGCCCTGCGGGATGCCGATGTTCACGGCCTGCAGGCCGGCGCGCACGCGGGCGATGGTGCCGTGGTGGTCGCTGCCCTGGATGTTGATGGCCTGGTCGAAGCCGCGCTTGAATTTCTGGATGTGGTACGC
This sequence comes from Telluria mixta, assembly GCF_029223865.1. Taxonomy (NCBI): domain Bacteria; kingdom Pseudomonadati; phylum Pseudomonadota; class Betaproteobacteria; order Burkholderiales; family Oxalobacteraceae; genus Telluria; species Telluria mixta. The sequence continues at coordinate 1,016,471 of NZ_CP119520.1, read as the reverse complement.
CACGTCCGGCACGAAGTACGTGTACGTGCCGTCGGACTTGCGCATCACGCGGTCCTTGTCGTCGCCGTAGTCCGTCGTCTTGAGCCACAGGGCGCCGTCCTGCTCGTAGGTCACGCCGGCGTCGACCAGGGCCTGCACGGCCGCCTCGACCTTGCCGTCGGTGTACAGCGAGGACTCGAGATAATAGTTGTCGAACCTGACCCCGAACGCCTGCAGATCCTGGTCCTGCTCGTTGCGCAGGTACGTGACGGCGAAGCGGCGGATCGATTCGATGTCGTTCGTGTCGCCGCTGCCGGTGGCGGGCTGGCCGTCGCTGGCCGACACGGTCTTCCTGGCGAGGAAGTCGTCGGCGATGTCCTGGATGTAATCGCCGTTGTAGGCCGATTCCGGCCATTCGATGTCGCCCGGACGGAAACCGCGCGCACGGGCCTGGACCGAGTTGGCCAGGGTCAGGATCTGCACGCCGGCGTCGTTGTAATAGAACTCGCGCGTGACCTGGTGGCCCTGCGATTCGAACAGCGACGACAGCGCGTCGCCCAGCGCCGCCTGGCGGCCGTGGCCGACGTGCAGGGGGCCGGTCGGGTTGGCCGACACGAATTCGATGATCACGTGGTGGTCATGGCCCGACTCGCCGCGGCCGAAGGCGTCGCCCTGCTGCAGCACGGAGCGCACGACGGACTGCTTGGCGGCGGCTGCCACGCGCAGGTTGATGAAGCCCGGGCCGGCCACGTCGGCCGATTCCACGAGGCCCGCTGCCTTCGGATCGGCCAGCAGCGCGGCGACGAGGCGGGTGGCCAGTTCGCGCGGGTTCGTTTTCAGCGGCTTGGCCAGCTGCATGGCGATGTTGCAGGCGATGTCGCCGTGCGACGGATCGCGCGGGCGCTCCAGGACGACGTTTGGAGAGAGGTCGCTGCCGGCGACGATGGGGGCCAATGCGGCCTGGAACAGGGCAACGATCTCTTGTTTTTGTTGGGCGAGCATGAACTGTGGTCGAAAATATAATGGACGGTGCGGCGCGGTGGCAGTGCCACTGGCAGGCTAAGCGATCATTATACTGGTTTGCCGGACCGCGCAAACCATCCGGGGACGCGGGCACAAGCCTCGCTTAAGCCTGCGCAACGCGTAACCGTTACAATGTGCGTCTTTATGCATTGATCGATTTGCCATGACCGAAAAGCGCCCGACGCTCACTCTCAAACCCAAGGCCGGCGGCCGCAACGGCGGCAAAAAGGCCGGCCCGGCCCGGCCTGGTGGCGCACCTGGCAAGGGACAGACCGCCCCGCGCGGCCCTGGCGGCACGCCGCCGCGCGGTACGCAACCGGTCGAACCGGCCCCGCGCGACGCCGGCTATGCGCCGTCCCGTCCCAAGGACGAGGGCGCGCGCCTGCGTCACAGCCATGAGGTCAAGGCCCACGTCCAGCTCGATTACAGTCCCGACCTGCGCACCGATTCCCTCGCGTTCGCCCTGCTGGGCGCGGCGAGCAGCCTCGCGCGCGTGCGCGCCGGCACGGCGCTCCCGCAGGCGCTGGCCGAGGTGTTCCAGGCGTACGACGCCCCACCGCAGGCGCGCGGCGCCATCCAGGACATCGCCTACCGCGCCATGCGCCAGCTGGGCCGCAGCGGCATCCTGCTGGGCATGATGACGAGCAAGGCGCCCGAACCCGCCATGCTGGCCGGCCTGCTGGAATGCGCGCTGGCGCTGCTCGATCCGCCCGAAGGCAGCGAGCCGCCTTATGAAGCCTTCACAGTCGTCGACCAGGCGGTCTTCGCCAGCTCCGCCCACCCGGATTTCGCGCACGCGAGGGCGATGGTGAACGCCGTGCTGCGCCGCTTCCTGCGCGAGCGCGAGCAACTGGTCGCCGCCGCGCTGCGTGACCAGGTCGCCCAGTGGAATTATCCGCAGTGGTGGATCGACTCGGTGCGCACCGCGTACCCGGCCGACTGGCAGGCGATCCTCCAGGCGGGCAACCGCCAGCCGCCGCTGACCCTGCGCGTGAACCGCCGCAAGACGGACGTCGACACCTATCTGAAAACGCTGGCCGCGGCCGGCATGCGCGCGGAGCAGGTGGGGCCGAGCGCCGTGCGCCTGGCCCAGGCCGTTAACGTGGCGCAGATCCCCGGCTTTGCCGACGGCCTTGTCTCCGTGCAGGACGCGGGTGCCCAGCTGGCCGCGCCGCTGCTCGACCTGAAAGACGGCATGCGCGTGCTGGACGCCTGCGCGGCCCCGGGCGGCAAGAGCGGACACATCCTGGAGACGGCCGACGTCGACCTGACGGCGCTGGATGCCGACGCGCGCCGCCTCATGCGCGTGGACCAGAATCTGCAGCGCCTGGGCCTGTCCGCGACCGTCAAGGCGGGCGCGGCGGAAGCGACGGATTGGTGGGATGGTCGTCAATACGATCGTATCCTCGCCGACGTGCCGTGCACGGCCTCCGGCATCGTCCGCCGCCACCCGGATATCCGCTGGTTACGACGCAAGAGTGACACCCACCAACTTGCAACACTTTCCAGCAAAATACTCGACAATCTTTGGCAGATGCTGCGGCCCGATGGTAAATTGCTGTTCGTGACATGTTCGCTCTGGCCGCAGGAATCGGAAGCGCAGGCCGCCGCCTTCGCGGCGCGCCACGGTGCGGTCCGTCTCGATGCGCCGGGCCAACTGCTTCCTCGAAGTGGCGCCGGGCAGGATCATGACGGTCTGTTCTACGCCCTATTCCAGAAGGCCGGAGCGTGAGCAATCCCGACAACGCTTTTTAAGGCTCTGGCCCTAGTGACTGTACGATTTTTCCTCCTCCTCGCCTGCCAGCTGCTGCTGGCATTGACATGCGCCACGGCGCAGGCGGCCGAAGGGATCGAAATCACCCGCGCCAGTATCCAGGCTTCCGACGATGGCTACCGTCTCGACGCCAGGTATTCGTTCGACCTGACGCCCGGCCTCGAGCAGGCCATCCAGCACGGCGTGCCGCTGTCGTTCACCACCGAGATCGAGCTGACCCGGCCGCGCTGGTGGTGGACCGACGACCATGCCGTGTCCTCGCGCCGCACGCTCAAGCTGAACTACGACGTGCTGTTCCGGGTCTATCACGTCTCCGCCCCCGGCAGCATCCAGCAGAACTTCGACACGCTCGACGAAGCGCTGCTCGCGATCCGGGCGCCGGCCCGCTGGCTGATTGCCCGCAAGGGCGATCTCAAGCCGGGCGAGACCTACAATGCCACCGTGCGCATGTTCATGGACCGCGAATACCTGTTGAAGCCGCTCCAGGTCGATGCCCTGAATAACTCCGATTGGCGCCTGGCCTCGCACAAGAAGACCTTCACCTACCGTGCGGAGTAAGCCGTGATCCGGGCCCTGCGCTATGCCCTCGTGATCGGCAGCGCGATCGCGTCGATCCTCGTTTTCCTTCTCGCCTCCGCCTCCAGCAACACGGGCTTCTTCGCCCGCAATTTCGCCTGGCTGTTCGGCCTGATCATCGTCGTAGCCGGCGCGCTGTTCGTGCTGGTGATGGTCGCGTTCTGGCGTCTCTATTCGCGCTACAAGGCGGGCAAGTTCGGCTCGCGGCTGATGGTGCGGTTGATGGTGCTGTTCGGGGGGATCGGTATCCTGCCCGGGCTCGTCGTCTTCATGGTGTCAGTGCAGTTCGTCTCGCACTCCATCGAGTCGTGGTTCGACGTCAAGATCGAAGCCGCGCTCGACTCAGGCCTCAATCTCTCCCGCGCCGCGCTCGACGAAGCCCTGGCCGACCTGAGCGCCAACGCCGGCACCGTCGCCGCCACCCTGGCGGGGCAGGGCGAACAGGATGCGCAGACGATCCTCGCGCGCGCGCTCGACGACGGCAACGGCATGCAGAGCGCGCTGCTGCTGAATGCGGCCGGCAAGCCCGTTGCCAGCGCCACCGAGGACCGCCGCGCCGTCGTCGGCCCCTCCGACCTGCCCACGCCGCAGATGCTCAAGCAGGCCGCGATGCCGGGCGGTTACGCGCGCCCGGAAGGCGGCATCGACGACGACTTCCGCGAGGCGCACGACGAGGCGCCCACCGCCCTCGACGCCGCCACGGGCCTGCGCCTGCGCGTGGTCGTCGCCGTGCCCGAACCGCCCGGCATGGCGCCGCGCTACCTGCAGCTGACGCAGTCCGTGCCCGTCAACCTGGCGTCCAACGCCGCCGTGCTGTCGACCGCCTACCGCGAATACCAGGAACGCTTCGCGGCGCGCCGGGGCCTGAACAAGATGTATATCGGCGAGCTGACCTTGACCCTGCTGCTCGCGATCTTTTCCGCCATCGGCGCCTCGTTCCTCATCGCCGGCAATCTGGCGCAACCGCTGCTCGTGCTGGCCGAGGGCACGCGTGCGGTCGCGGAGGGCGATCTGTCGCCGCGCCCGATCGTCGAGACCAACGACGAACTGGGCACGCTCACGCAATCGTTCAACGCGATGACGGGCCAGTTGTTCGAAGCGCGCTCCGCCGTCGAACGCAACCGCGCGGCGCTGGAAAGCGCCAAGGCCCACCTGGAATCCGTGCTGGCCAACATGTCGGCCGGCGTGATCGTGATGGATGCCGACGGCGTCGTCGTCAACTCGAACGATGCCGTGCACCGCATCCTGCAGGTCGACGTCGCGTCGCTGGCCGGCCGCCCGCTCGACGAGATCGAGGGGCTGGAGGTGTTCGCCGGCGCCGTCACCCGCGCCTTCTCGGCGCAAAGCGCGCAATCGGCCGCTGGCCGCGGGCGGGGGCGCGCGCACTGGCAACAGCAGATCGAGATCCCGCGCCGTGCCGGCACCGGCGACGACCACGACCTCACGCTGCTCGCGCGCGGCTCGCGCCTGCCGGTGGGGGCGGGCAGCGGCTTCATCGTCGTGTTCGACGACATCTCCGACGTGATCTCGGCCCAGCGTTCCGTGGCCTGGGGCGAGGTCGCGCGCCGCCTCGCGCACGAGATCAAGAACCCGCTCACGCCGATCCAGCTGTCGGCCGAACGCCTGCAGATGAAGCTGGCGGACCGCGTCGACCCTGACGCCGCGGCCCTCCTCAACAAGGCCACCGACACCATCGTGAGTCAGGTGGCCGCGATGAAGCGCATGGTCGACGACTTCCGCGACTACGCGCGCACGCCGCCGGCCGTGCTGCACCCGCTGGACCTGAACGACCTGATCGACGAGATCCTGAACCTGTACCTGTCCGAGGACGGCTCGGACGTGATCCATCCGTCGCTCGCCCCCGGCCTGCCGCGCGTGATGGGCGACGCGACCCAGCTGCGCCAGGTGATCCACAACCTGCTGCAGAACGCGCAGGACGCGCTGGCCGACCGCCCGCCGCAGGACGACCCGCCCCGCATCGACATCGTGACGGAAGCCATCCACTACGTCGGCGCCGACGGCGGCACGGGCACCGCGGTGCGCCTGGCGATCGTGGACAACGGGCCCGGTTTCGCGCCGAAGATCCTGTCGCGGGCGTTCGAACCGTACGTCACGTCGAAGGCGCGTGGCACCGGCCTGGGCCTGCCGATGGTCAAGAAGATCGTCGACGAACATGGCGGCCGGATCGACGTCGCCAACCGCGCCGACGGAAGTGGCGCTTCGGTATCGATTTTGCTGTTAAAGTTAGCGCCAGAGGCGAACTTGGCCGAAGCGTGAATCGCGCATAGAATCTTGGCTGTATAAAGGAGCGCGCGTCAGCGTTCGAACAGCGTCTCCGTAGAGAGAGTCAGATTAAAAAGGCATAACAAGATGGCGAACATACTCGTAGTTGACGATGAAATGGGCATCCGCGAGCTGCTCTCGGAAATCCTTGGCGACGAGGGACACGCGGTCCAGCTGGCGGAAAACGCGCAGCAGGCCCGCCAGGCGCGCCAGCAGGGCGCCCCCGACCTGGTGCTGCTCGACATCTGGATGCCCGATACCGACGGCGTCACCCTGCTCAAGGAGTGGCAGCGCGACGGCCTGTTGACGATGCCGGTCATCATGATGTCCGGCCACGCCACCATCGACACCGCCGTGGAAGCGACCCGCATCGGTGCCCTGAATTTCCTGGAAAAACCGATCGCCCTGCAAAAACTGCTGAAAGCGGTGCAGCAGGGCCTGCAGCGCGGCCAGGAAGTGGCGCGCGCCCCGGCGATCGCGCCGCGTCCGATGGCGACCGTCGCCTCGGTGTCCTCGCCCGTGCCCGAGCCGAGCGCCGCCGCGCAGCCGATGTATGCGCCGCAGCCGCAGGGCGGGTCGATGGGCGCGTCGATGGGCATGGCCCGTCCGGTCAGCAACGGCGAGGCGCATGCGCACGGCTACACGCTGTCGTTCGACCTGCCGCTGCGCGAGGCGCGCGACGCGTTCGAGCGCATGTACTTCGAACACCACCTGGGCCGCGAAGGCGGTTCCATGACCCGCGTGGCCGAAAAGACGGGCCTGGAACGTACCCACCTGTACCGCAAGCTCAAGCAGCTCGGCGTCGAACCGGGCAAGCTGGGCAAGAAGAGTGCACAGTAATCCCGGAGGTGGGGACGATGCGCGCACCGTCCTGACGCTCGTCACCGGTCCGGGCGCCGCTGCGCGCGAAGCGGCCATCGCCGCCCACCTTTCCGATCTGCATGAAGACCGCACGCAGGCCATCATCCTTGAAGGCCTCGCGTCCGGCAGCTCCCCCCTCGACGACCTTCCATCCGGCCAGACAGTTGCGCGGATCGCGCCCGGTTGCCTGTGCTGCACCGGTAATCTGGTTTTGCGTGTAACATTGAATCGCCTGCTGCGCCAACGACCCCGCCGTATCTTCATCGGTGTCGCGGACAGCGAGCATCTTGATCAGTTGCGATCGTGGCTGCAGTCCGAGCCATACGATCAGCTGTTACGGCTGACTTCCGACCTGAAGGCCTGAATCTCCCGCAGCGTGTTGATGGCATTCGTAACAAGTTGTAGAGGTTCTTGAATTCGGTTCCAGTGGCCCCACCTCTTAATCGAAGTGGAAAGAAAGTGGAAAGTGCGCCGTCCGCCGCCGGGCGGCCCTTGCACCCATCTGATCGAGTGAAGGAGTCATCATGAACATGATCTATAACAGCGAACAGTACAGCGTTGTCGAATTTGGCGTCGATCACAACCTCGAAGCCCTGCGCTTCGGCGGCTACGAGATCGTCGACAAGTCCGGCCGGCGCGAAGCTTTCATCGGCGGCAAACTGGCGCAAGCGTTCCGGCGTGATGTCAACAACCTGATCGCGAGCGAGCCGACCATGGAGGAAATCGACGATTTCCTGGGTTCGTACGATACCCTGATGAGCCAACCGGTCGTGCTGCACTGAGTCTCCCCCCGGGCCGGACATGCCGTCCGACCACCGCTCTGCGTGACGCAGCCTTGTTCGGGCCGGCGACGCAGGGCACCATCTTCCTTATTTCCAAACACTTTTTCCTCATACCGGCTTTGCGTTCGCGCATGGTAAGCTTGACCCATGTGTCAGCTACTCGCCATGAATTGCAATGTCCCGACGGACATTGTGTTTAGTTTCACCGGCTTCGCCCATCGGGGCGGACGCACGGACACGCATCACGACGGCTGGGGCATCGCGTTCTTCGAGGGATCCGGCGTGCGCCATTTCGTCGATCACCAGGCCGCCATCGCGTCGCCGATCGCGGAACTGATCAAGCATTACCCGATCAAGTCGCTGAACGTCATCGCCCATATCCGCAAGGCCACGCAAGGCCAGGTGGCGCTGGAAAACTGCCACCCGTTCGTGCGCGAGATGTGGGGCCGCTACTGGGTGTTCGCCCACAACGGCGACCTCAAGGGCTTCGATCCCATCCTCGACGGGCCGTACCGCCCGGTGGGCAATACCGACAGCGAACAGGCCTTCTGCTTCCTGCTGCAGCAATTGCGCGACCGCTTCGGCGACACGCCGCCCGCCATGCCCGTGCTGCGCGCCGCGATTGCCGACCTCGTCGCCATCATCGCCCGCTACGGCACGTTCAACATGATGCTGTCCGACGGCACGGCGCTGTTCGCGCACTGCTCCACGAAGCTGTGCTACGTGATCCGTCAGTACCCCTTCGACAAAGCCTGCCTGGCCGACGAGGACTTGTCCGTCGACTTTTCCCAGGTGACGACGCCGAACGACCGGGTCGCCATCATCGTCACGACGCCGCTCACGACCAACGAAACGTGGACGGAATTCGCGCCGGGTGAATTGAAGGTTTTCGTGGACGGCCTGCCGCAATCCTGACAAAGTTTTTTACAGGAAATCATTTTCACATAGTCACCGGGCGGCGGAATGCGTTAAAGTATCTACGTTCCCTTGCTACAAGAGTCCATGATGACCGATACCGCCGCGAGCCTGGACCACGCGAACTATCCCCTGCGCGTGCGTGACTTCTACCTGGGGCGTCAGCCGGTGCTCGACCGCAACCAGGCCCTGTATGGCTACGAACTCCTGTTCCGCAGCGCGCGCCAGGGCGAGGCCGACGAGACCGGCCTGTCCGCGACCGCCGCCGTGATCGCCCATGCGGCGCAACTGGGCCTCGCGCGCGCGATCGGCGACGCCACCTGCTTCCTGAACGTGGACGCCGAAGTCCTCGCAAGCGACATCTTCGCGTTCCTGCCGCGCGACCGGACGATCCTCGAGATCGTGTCCGACGTCGTGCCGGACGACGACCTGCTGGCGCGCATGCGCGCACTCGCGGGCCACGGTTTCCGCTTCGCGCTGGACGGTGTCGACGGCGACAGCCTGCGCCTGCAGCGCCTGCTGCCGCTGGCCGCCTTCGTCAAGCTGGACCTGCGCAGCGTGCCCCCCGCGCAGCTGCCGAACCTCGTGCGCCGCCTGCACGGCATGGAAAAGACCGTGGTCGCGGAAAAGGTCGAGACGCGCGACACCTACCAGGCCGCGATGAACCTCGGCTTCGACTACTTCCAGGGCTATTATTTCGCGCGTCCGTCCGTGCTGGGCGGCCGCAAGCTGTCGCCGTCGCAGCTGGCCGTCGTCGACCTCATGAACCTCGTGATGTCGGACGCGGACAATGCCGACATCGAAAAGGCCGTCAAGCGCGACGTGACGCTCGCGCTGAACCTGCTGCGCCTCGTGAACACGCCGGCCGTGGGCGCGACGCAGCGCATCGATTCCGTCAGCCAGGCCCTGCTCGTGCTGGGCCGGCGCCAGTTGCAGCGCTGGCTGCAGATCATGCTGTATGCCGAACCGGCCACGCGCGGCCACAACCAGACGCCGCTGCTGATGCTGGCCACCACGCGCGGCCGCCTGATGGAGCTGCTGGCCCAGCGCCTGCGTCCCGGCCAGCGTGCCGTCGCGGACATCGCGTTCACGGTCGGCATCATGTCGCTGATGGACGTCCTGTTCGGCATTCCGATGGGCGACATCGTCGAACAGATCCCCGTCAGCGACGAAGTGCGGCAAGCCCTCGTGGGCCGCGCCGGCTTCTTCGGCGAGCTGCTCAAGCTGTCCGAGAGCATCGAGCAGGCCGACGAGAACACGGAACTCGTGCTGCCCACCTTGAAGGAGCTCCAGATCTCGGGCGACGACATGATCGAGCTGGAGATGTCCGCATTCCAGTGGTCCGACTCCGTGGTGCGTTACGCCATCTGAAGGGGGCTCGCCTGACCAGCTGCGCGTTGCAGCTGCGGTCTGCGATGCTCGCCGTACGCAAGTACGGCTGCGCTTCTCGACCGCATCTGCCGCCGCTCGCTATGGTCATGCGATGCCCCGACACGTTCCGTGTCTTCATCGATTGCGAGTGTCGTGTCCGCGTCCTTAATGTAGCCGCACCGTCGCCCTCGCGGCCTCGTCGCGGATCGGCATGGCGGCATCGTCGAACGACGGCGGACCGAAACGCCCGCGCGCGTCGCGGCTGAATCCATAGTTCTCGCTCGGGATGCCGATCAGGTTGCGGTCCAGTTCACCGTTGCTGTTCTCGTCCTGGTAGGCCAGCACGGCCCACGTCCCCGCCGGCACCCCTTTGATCGTCACGACCGTCTCGCCGTCGCGGGCGGGCACGGAGCCCGTGTACGCGCACTGCTTGAGGAAGCGCTCGCGGTCGCACACGGCCACGTTGACGTTGCCCTTGCCGCCGGCTGTGTTGGTGACGTGGACGTCGATCGTCGCGGCGCGGACGATCGCGGGCAGGGAGAAGAGCAGGAGGGCGGCGATACGAAGTGTCATGGGGTCCTCGCGGGAATTATGTTAGGCTCGGCGCATCTTCAATGAGGTGCGCGCCATGCTGTGGAATACCGTCATCGTCGTACTGACCGTCATCGCGATGGAAGTGTTTTCCATCGTCGCGCACAAGTACGTGATGCACGGCTTCGGCTGGGGATGGCACCGCTCGCACCACGAACCCCGCACGGGCTGGTTCGAGAAGAACGACCTGTATGCCGTCGTGTTCGCGGGCGTGGCCATCGCGCTCATCTACGCGGGCACCGAGGGAAGACATCCGCTCGAATGGATCGGCGCCGGCATGACGGCCTACGGCGCGCTGTACTTCGTCGCGCACGACGGCCTCGTGCACCAGCGCTGGCCGTTCCGGTACGTGCCGCGCCAGGGCTATCTGAAGCGGCTGTACCAGGCGCACCGGATGCATCATGCGGTGGCGGGCAAGGACGGCGCCGTGTCGTTCGGCTTCCTGTATGCGCCGCCCGTCGCCACCCTCAAGCGCCGGCTGCATGCGCTGCACGGTGGTGCGCCGCGCGCCACAGTCCGGCCGGACGAGACGCCGGCTTCCTGAACCGCGACGCGAGCGCGTCGATCCCGCCCAGTGCCAGCAGGCGCAGCTTCGTCGCGCGCGACGTGCCCGCGCGCGTGTCCCAGGCGCGTGCGCCGCGGCGCTTCACTTCGATGCCGATCTGGCGATACACGCGGCGCGCCGTCGCGATGGCCCAGGCCGAGCGTAGCGGCAGGGCGGCGACGCCGTCCATCGCCGAATCGTAGTAGGGCTCCGCATGGTCGACGAGGCGCGCGGCCACGCGCGCGAGCGCCTCGCGGTGCCGTTCGTGCGCGACGTCGGCGACGGGGATGTTCGCCTCGCGCAGCCACGCCGCGGGCAGGTAGACGCGGCCGATACGCGCATCCTCGACGATGTCGCGCGCGATGTTCGTCAGCTGGAACGCGAGGCCGAGGTCGCACGCGCGGTCCAGCACCGCAGCATCGCGCGCGCCCATGATGGATGCCATCATCAGCCCGACGACGCCGGCCACGTGGTAGCAATAGCGCAGGGTGTCGTCGATGGTCTCGTAGCGCACGTCCGCCGCATCCATCGCGAAGCCGGCCAGGTGGTCGAACGCGTGGTGCGGCGAAATCGCGTGGCGCAGCGCGACGTCCTGGAACGCGGCGAACGCCGGGTCGGATTGCGGCTCGCCCGCGTAGGCACTGAGCGTCAGGTCGCGCAGGCGCCCGACCTGGGACGTGGCATCGACGGGTGCCGTCGTGTTGTGGCCCAGTTCCTGGCCGTCGACGACGTCGTCGCAATGGCGGCACCACGCGTACAGCATCAGCACGCTGCGGCGCGTGTCCTTGTCGAACAGCTTCGCCGCGGCGGCAAAGCTTTTCGAGCCGACGCGGATGGTTTCTGTCGCGTGATCCAGCAGCGCTTCACTCATGCCTGCGCCTCCAGCATCAGGCCAGCCGTCGCCTTCGCGGAGCCGATCACGCCGGGCACGCCCGCGCCAGGATGCGTGCCTGCCCCCACGAGGTACAGGTTAGCCAGGTCCGCGTCGCGGTTGTGCGGCCGGAACCACGCGCTTTGCGTGAGGATCGGCTCGAGCGAGAACGCGGAGCCGAGGTGCGCGTTCAGCTCGTCGCGGAAGTCGAGCGGCGTGAAGATGCGGCTCGTGACGAGCTGGCTGCGCAGGCCGGGCATGTAGCGCTGCTCGAGATAGTCGAAGATGCGGTCGCGGTAGCGCGGCCCTTCGACCGTCCAGTCGATCGGCGCATTGCCCAGGTGCGGCACGGGCGCCAGCACGTAATGGCTGCCGCAGCCGGGCGGCGCCAGCGACGGGTCCGTGATGCACGGCGCGTGCAGGTACAGCGAAAAATCGTCGGCGAGGGCGTTGCCGCCGAAGATGTCCGTAATCAGCTCGCGGTAGCGTGGGCCGAAGCAGACCGTGTGGTGGCGCAGCTGGTCGTGGTGCCGGTCGAGGCCGAAGTACAGCACGAACAGCGAATTCGAAAAGCGCTTCTTGCGCAGCGTATCGGCCTGCGCCGCGCCGCGGGGATGTGCGCCCAGGAGATGCGCGTACGTGTGCACGACGTCCGCATTCGACGCGATGGCATCCGCCTTGAACAGCCGGCCGTCCTCCAGCCGCACCCCGGTCGCGCGCGCGCCGCTCGTTTCGATCGCGGCGACGGGCGCATTGAGTTCGATGCGCCCGCCCAGGTCTTCGAACAGTTTTACCAGGCCGCGCACGAGCGCGCCCGTGCCGCCGCGCGGGAACCACACGCCCCACTGGCGCTCCAGCGCGTGGATCAAGGTGTAGATCGACGACGTGGCAAACGGATTACCGCCCACGAGCAGCGAGTGGAACGAAAACGCCTGTCGCAGGTGCTCGTCCTGGATGAAGCGCGACACGATCCCGTACACGCTGCGCCACGCCTGCAGGCGCGCCAGTTGCGGCCCGGCCGCGATCATGTCGCGGAACGACAGGAACGGCACGGCGCCCAGTTTCAGGTAGCCTTCCGCGAACACGGCCTGCGAGTACGCGAGGAAGCGCCGGTAGCCAGCGACGTCGGCCGGGTTGCGCGCGTGAATCTGGCGGTCCAGCGCTTCCTGGTCGTTCGCGTAATCGAAATAACTGCCGTCTTCCCAGCACAGGCGATAGAACGGAGAAACGGGCAGCATCTCCACGTAGTCGGCCATGCGCCGGCCCGCGGCCGTGAACAGTTCTTCCAGCGCGGACGGATCCGTGATCACGGTGGGGCCGGCGTCGAACACGAAGCCTTCGTCTTCGTACACGTAGGCGCGGCCGCCCGGCTTGTCGCGCTTTTCCAGCAGCGTGGTCTGCACGCCCTGCGCCTGCAGGCGGATGGCCAGTGCCAGGCCGCCGAAGCCGGCGCCCACGACCACGGCGGTATTCGATGCGTTCATGCGGATGTCCCGATCTGGTGAGGGTGGATGCGGCGCGCCGCGTCCAGTGCCTGCAGCACGGGGACGGGCGGCTTGCCGGACAGGATGCGCGCCTTGTCAAGCAGGGTCGTGCTGCCCGCGTAGAAGCGGGCGATCAGCGGCGCGGGCAGGCGGTAGAAGCGCTGCATCACGCGCCAGCGCGCGTCCGGGCTGCCGGCCAAAAACAGCATGCGGTTCAGCAGGCGATAGAAACCTTGCTCCCGCCACGTGGCGCGCGCATCGGCGCGGATGGCACCGAACAGCGCGGGCGCGTCCACGGTGAACAGGCCGGCGAGACGCCGCGCCAGCCGCACCGCGTGCGGCAGCGAGTAGCCGGTCGTGAAATGGAACAATCCGGCTCGCAGGCCGGATACCGGCTGGCCGCGCAGGTTGTCCCAGTAGCGCTCGACGTCGCCCGCCAGCACGATCGGCAGCGCGCCGTGTTCTTCGCGCAGCACCTCCGTGATGCGCCAGCCACGCTGCGCTGCATACGCCGCGATGTTGGCGCGCAGGCGGTCGGCGTCGCGCGCGGCGGCGTCGACGTAGTGCGTGTCCTCGATCAGCAGGCGGTCGCGTGCGAATGGGAGCACGTAGACGAAACGGTAGCCGCCCTGCTGCGCGACGCTCGCGTCCATGATGACCGGCGCCACCAGCCCGTGCGGTTCGGCGAGGCGCACTTCCTGGCCGAGGAACGTCTGCCAGCCCAGCGCGAGCCCCGCATCGGGCAGGGGACCGCGGCCGTCGATCACGGCGCGCGCGTGCAGACGCACGCCGCCGGCCAGCTCGACGTGCGTCGGCGCCAGCGCGGCGATGCGCGTATTCGTGCGCAGGGCGGGGCCCAGCGCCCCTTCGATGACGCGCGCGAAATCGCGCGAGGCGATGCTGCAATAAGCGCCGGTCAGCGTGCGCGCATGGTCGGGAAAGAGCACGTCGTAGCGTGGCCAGCGCTGCGTCACGAGCGGCGCGATCCAGTCCCGTTCGTCCGCATCGAGGTCGCTCGCATGGAACGACCACGTGTGGTTGCCGCCGATGTGCGCGTCCTGTTCCAGCAGCAGGATGCGCAGGTCGGGACGGTGCGTGCGCAGGCGCCACGCGATCAGGCCATTGGCGAGGCCGCCGCCCGCGAGGATCAGGTCGTAGTCGCTCATCGCAGCGCCGCTTCGACGATGTCGGCCGCGCGTGCCGTGCCGCCGGCTTGCGCCACCTTGGCGGCCAGCGGTTCCAGGCGCTGTGTGAACGTCGGGTCGTCCAGCAGGCGGACGAGGTGGCGCGCGAGCCGGCTCGCGCCGGTAAAACGCGCCGACGCCTGGATGCCCACGCCGGCGTGGCGCATGCGCGCGGCGCCGCCCGGGTGGTCGAACGCGATGGGCAGCGCCAGCATCGGCGTCTGCGCGGCGACGGCGTCCATCACGGTGTTCCAGCCCGCATGCGAGATGACGGCATCCGCGCGCGCGAGCGCGGCCTGCTGCGGCGCGAAGTCCGTGACCCAGGTCGCGCCGGCAGTCTTCAGCGCGTCCGCCTGGCGCGCATCGAGGCCACCGCAATGCGCGAGCAGCAGCTGCACGTCGGCGGCGCGGCACGCCTGCGCGATGCGCCGGAACAGGCCGAAGCGCCCGCCCTGCATCGTGCCCAGCGACGCGAACACGAACGGCCGGTCGGCGGCGATGGCCGGCAGCGTACGCGTATCCGGACGGTCCGTCACGGGCCGCAGCGGCCCCACGTGATGGAAATGCGACGGGAGCGCGCGGCGCGGGAACTCGAACGCCTCGACCGTCTGGCTGATCTGCGCGTGCGGCGACAGGAACTCGTGCAGCATGCCGCGCACCGGCACGCCGAGGCGGCGCGCCTGCGCTTCGACGGCGCGGCGGTGCGGCCGCATCATCCAGTCGTACACGCGGGTGCTCTCTTCGACGATCTTCAACGACTTCGCATCGGTGCCGGGACCGAAGGGCATCACGGGCAGCGGGATGCCGGGCTCGCGGTTCACGGGCAGGGCGCAGGCGATCGAGATGAAGGGCAGGCACAGGGCCTCCGCCACGAGGCCGCCCGCCGCTTCCATCTGGTCGGCGAGGAGGACGTCGACGCGCAGCCGTCCGACGGCGGCCGGCAGCGCCTCGCACAGCATCGTCGTCGAGCGGGCCATGTCGCCGATCACGCGGGACACGCCCAGCGGGCCGCCGGGATTCGCCGCGAGGCGCATGGACGCCGCCAGCGATCCCGGGGGATGCGTGGCCGTGCCGACGGCGTGGAAGCCGATGCGCGGGTCGCGCACGAACATGGCCGCGTCGGGCCGGTGGATGAACGTCACCTTGTGGCCGCGGTCGACGAGCGCGCCCGCCAGCGCACCCAGGGTCGTGAAGTGGCTGAGGAAGGCGGGAGCGACGACGCCGAAGTGGGCCACGTCAGTTGGGCGCGCCCGCCGGCACGCGGCCGAACAGGCCTTCCACGAAGCGGCGCGTGTCCGGGCGGGTGCCGAGGGCGTCGGCCAGGTGGCGCTCGGCGTCGTGCAGGTGCAGCGCGAGCCGGCGCCGCGCCTCGTCCTGGCCGACGGCGTTGATGAGCGTCGCCTTGGCGACGTCCTTGCCGGTGTCCTTGCCGGTGACGGCGCTGTCGTTGCCCGCCACGTCGAGGAAGTCGTCGCGCAGCTGGAACGCGTGGCCGGCCGCAAGGGCGAACGCGCGCAGCGACGCGGCGACGGTATCCCCGGCCTGGGCGATGATGGCGGCCATGTCGACGGCGACGCCCAGCAGCACGCCCGTCTTGAGTTCATTGGTGACGGCGATGTCGTCTTCCGTGCCGCGGTTCCCGCGCAGGTCGAGGAACTGGCCTTGCACGAGGCCCTGCGTGCCGACGGTCTCGGCCAGCCGCGCGACGAGGCGCGCACGCACGGCCGGCGGGACGTCCTGCGCGGCGGCGAGGATGCCGAATGCGCGGCTGAGCAGGGCGATGGCGGCAAGGATCGTCACGTCCTCGCCGAACTGCACGTGGATCGTGGGACGGCCGCGGCGCAGCAGCGCATTGTCCATGCACGGCATGTCGTCCAGGATCAGCGAGGCGGCGTGCACCAGCTCGACGGCGCAGGCCACGTCGACGAGGGCCGGCGACGTGCAACCGAGGTCGCGCGCCACGAGCATCACGAGAAGGGGGCGCATGCGCTTGCCGGCGCCGAGGGCGGCCGCGCGCATGGCGGAGGTGAGCAGGTCGGCGCGCGCGGCATCGTGGTTCAGCCAGTGGCCGAGGCGGTGCTCGATCGCCTGGCGCAGCGTGTCGAGCTCGTTGGGCGGCTGGACCGGGAATCCGTCAAAAATGCCGAAGTCCTCATGCCGCCTTGCTTGTATGGACATCTCCACCCCCTCCCGCGCGCGCTGAATCGCCAGAATTGACGAATCCAGCCGATCATACCTGAACAATCTTGGCGAATCGCCAAGTATTTCAAGCGTGCGCGGGACAAAGGCGGGTCAGACTTCCCTTACGACAGGTTCGGCGCCAGATACCGTTCCAGCTCGTCCTTGGCCAGGCCCCGACGCCTGGCCATGTCCTCGAGCTGGTCCTGGCCGATCTTGCCGACCACGAAATACTTCGACTCCGGATGCGAGAAGTAAAAGCCCGACACGGCGGCGCCCGGATACATCGCGAACGATTCCGTCAGCTGCATCCCGATCTCGTCGGCCTGCAGCGTCTTGAACACATCGGCCTTGACGGTGTGTTCCGGGCATGCCGGATAGCCCGGCGCCGGACGGATGCCGACGTATTCTTCCTTGATCAGCGCCTCGTTCGACAGCTTCTCGTCCGCGACATAACCCCACAGGTCCGTGCGGACGCGCTCGTGCATGTATTCGGCGAAGGCTTCGGCCAGGCGGTCGGCCAGGGCCTTGACCATGATCGACGAGTAGTCGTCGCCCGCGGCCTCGAAGCGTTTCTCGATCTTGTCGGCGCCGATGCCGGCCGTCACGGCGAACATGCCGATGTAGTCGGCGATGCCGGACGATTTCGGCGCGATGAAATCGGCCAGGCACTGGTTCGGGCGCTGCACGCCGTCGACCACGGGCTTGACGCCCTGCTGGCGCAGGCCGTAGTACGTGAAGGCGACTTCGCTGCGGGTGTCGTCCGTGTAGATCTCGATGTCGTCGTCGTTGACGGTGTTCGCGGGCAGCAGGGCGATGGCGCCGTTCGCGGTGAGCCAGCGGCCGTCGATGATCTTCTTCAGCATCGCCTGGCCTTCCTCGAACACCTTGGTCGCCGCTTCGCCCACCACCTCGTCCGTCAGGATCGCGGGTACGGGCCGGCCAGGTCCCACGTCTGGAAGAACGGGCCCCAGTCGATGTAGCGGGCGAGGGTGCCCAGGTCGACGTTCTTGAAGACGCGGCGGCCGACGAACTTCGGTTTCACCGGCGAAAACGCGAGCTGCGCCTTGTTGGCGCGCGCCTGCTCCAGGCTCACCATCGGCAGCGCCTTCTTGTTCGCGTGCTGTTCGCGGATGCGCACGTAGTCCTCGGCGATCTCGGCGACGTAGCCGTCGCGGGTCTCGGCCGTCACGAGCGACTGGCCGACGGAAACGGAGCGCGACGCGTCCGGCACGTACACGACCGGGCCTTCGTAATGCGGCGCGATCTTGACCGCGGTGTGCGCGCGGCTCGTCGTCGCGCCGCCGATCAGCAGCGGAATGCGGCGGTCGCGGAACCACGGGTCGCGCTGCATCTCGCGCGCGACGTGGGCCATCTCTTCGAGCGACGGCGTGATCAGGCCGGACAGGCCGATGATGTCCGCGTTCTCCGCCTTGGCCTTCGCGAGGATCTCGGACGCGGGCACCATCACGCCCATGTTGACGATCTCGAAGTTATTGCATTGCAGGACGACGGAGACGATGTTCTTGCCGATGTCGTGCACGTCGCCTTTCACGGTGGCGATGACCATCTTGCCCTTCGGTTTCGCGACGATGCCCGTGCGCGCTTCTTCCGCCGCCTTTTCTTCCTCGATGAACGGGATCAGGTGGGCCACGGCCTGCTTCATCACGCGCGCCGATTTCACGACCTGCGGCAGGAACATCTTGCCCTGGCCGAACAGGTCGCCGACGACGTTCATGCCGTCCATCAGCGGGCCTTCGATCACCTGGATCGGGCGGCCGCCTTCGGCAGCGATCTGCTGGCGCGCTTCCTCGGTGTCCTCGACGATCCACTGCGTGATGCCGTGCACGAGCGCGTGCGACAGGCGCTTGCCGACGGGGGCGTTGCGCCACTCGAGATTCTGTTCCTGCTTCGCGCCGCCGGCCTTCAGGGTGCCGGCGAATTCGATCATGCGCTCGGTGGCGTCGGCGCGGCGGTTCAGCACCACGTCTTCCACGCGCTCGCGCAGTTCCGGATCGAGGTCGTCGTACACGCCGACCATGCCCGCGTTGACGATACCCATCGTCATGCCGGCCTTGATGGCGTGGTACAGGAACACGGTGTGGATCGCTTCACGGGCCGGGTCGTTGCCGCGGAACGAGAACGACACGTTGGAGACGCCGCCCGACACCTTCGCATACGGCAGGTGCTCGCGGATCCAGCGCGTGGCGTTGATGAAGTCGACGGCGTAGTTGTCGTGCTCCTCGATGCCGGTGGCGATCGCGAAGATGTTCGGGTCGAAGATGATGTCTTCCGGCGGGAAGCCGACCTTCTGCACGAGGGTGTCGTAGGCGCGCTTGCAGATCTCGATCTTGCGCTCGAACGTGTCGGCCTGGCCCTTCTCGTCGAAGGCCATCACGATCACGGCGGCGCCGTAGCGGCGGCACAGCGAGGCCTGGCGCAGGAATTCCTCTTCGCCTTCCTTCATCGAGATCGAGTTGACGATGGCCTTGCCCTGCACGCATTTCAGGCCCGCCTCGATCACGGACCACTTCGACGAGTCGATCATGATCGGTACGCGCGAGATGTCCGGTTCCGATGCGATCAGGTTCAGGAAGCGCGTCATGGCGGCTTGCGAATCCAGCATCGCCTCGTCCATGTTGATGTCGATGACCTGCGCGCCGTTCTCGACCTGCTGGCGCGCGACGGACAGCGCCTCGTCGAACTGCTCGTTCAGGATCATGCGCGCGAATGCCTTCGAGCCCGTGACGTTGGTGCGCTCGCCGACGTTGACGAACAGCGAGGTGTCGTCGACGACGAACGGCTCCAGGCCGGACAGGCGCAGCGCGACCGGGATGTCCGGGATGACGCGCGGCGGGCAGTCTTTCAGCAGTTCGCCGATGGCCTGGATGTGTTCCGGCGTCGTGCCGCAGCAGCCGCCGGCGATGTTGACGAAGCCGGCGTCGGCGAATTCGCGCAGCAGGGCGGACGTGTCGGACGGCAGCTCGTCGAAGCCCGTGTCGCTCATCGGGTTGGGCAGGCCGGCGTTCGGGTAGATGCAGACGAACGTCTCCGCGATTTGGGAGAGTTCTTCGGCGTACGGACGCATCAGGGCAGCGCCCAGTGCGCAGTTCAGGCCGATCGTCAGCGGCTTCGCGTGGCGCACGGAGTTCCAGAAGGCCGACACGGTCTGGCCGGACAGGATGCGGCCCGACGCGTCGGTGACGGTGCCGGAGATCATCAGCGGCAGGCGCGGCGTGTCCGGGTGCTCGTCGAAATACTGGTCGATGGCGAACAGGGCGGCCTTGCAGTTCAGGGTGTCGAAGATGGTCTCGACGAGCAGCAGGTCGATGCCGCCCTCGACGAGCGCATCGACCTGTTCGTAATACGCCGCCACGAGCTGGTCGAACGTCACGTTGCGCGCGGCCGGGTCGTTCACGTCCGGCGAGATGGATGCCGTCTTCGGCGTCGGGCCGAGGGCGCCGGCGGCGTAGCGGGGCTTGTCCGGCGTCGAGTATTTCACGCAGGCGGCGCGCGCGAGCTTCGCCGCTTGCACGTTCATCTCGCGCACGAGATGGGCCATGTGGTAGTCGTCCTGGGCGACGCTGGTGGCGCCGAACGTGTTCGTCTCGATGATGTCGGCGCCGGCCGCCAGGTAACGCTCGTGGATTTCCTGGATGATCTGCGGCTGCGTCAGGTTCAGCAATTCGTTGTTGCCCTTGACGAACAGTTCACGTGCTCCGCTGTCGGCCGGTGCGGCGAAATCGATGAAGCGGCCCGTCGGACCGCCGCGGTAGGCCTGCTCGTCCAGTTTGTATTGCTGGATGATCGTTCCCATCGCGCCGTCCAGGATCAAGATGCGACGGGCGAGGGCCTCGCGCAGCTGGGCTTCGACGGGGGACATGGCGTGGACGGCGGTGTTCATCGTAGGGCTTTCCTGAGAGCGGCTGGATAAATATGAGGCGGGTCTGTGATTATACCGTTACTGGCCGAGTTTGTTCTCGATGCGGCCGAGAGCTACGGTTCGCTCGAAATCGGACGCGAATGTAAAGACGTTTGTAACGTATTGTTTCAACCGGTCTATTGTTACATTGAGATACAAATTGCCCCATATTAGCAATTTCCCGGATACATACAGAGGTGACAATAAATCCCATAGACCGCCGCTGGCGCGGTTTTATTGATGTGTATCAGTCCAATCAACGGAAAGTGCGGACCGTCGCTCCGCCGCCAAAATGGGAAGAATTGCAATGAACAAAGAATACGTGCCTGAGTGGGACCAGCCGGCAGTCCGCAACGACGACAACACCCCGGCCAAGGCCCACGCCGTCGCCGGTGTGAAACAAATCGTCACCATCCGCCTGGATGTCGACATGCTGGAATGGTTCAAGTCGGCAGGCCCCGGCTACCAGACCCGCATCAACCAGGTCCTGCGTGAATACATGGAAGCGAATCGCGTGCGTGCTCAGGGCGAGCAGCACTGATTCCTTGCATCGCTTGATGGTCGGGGCACAGCGCCCCGCGGTCGCGCAGACCCGATGCCGGAACGGCATGCCAGTCAACGTAAAATAGAAGGGCATCACCCGGCGCGAACCGGCTGATGCCCTTCTTTATTGTTGTTACAGGTTGTTACGCGAATGCCAGGCCGTCGAACGAAAAGCCTTTCAGGAACTCGCCCGCCGCCAGGCGCTTGCCGCCCGGCTTTTGCAATTCCGTCAGTCGGAGTGCCCTGGTGCCGCACGCGACGACGATGCCGTGCGCATCCGCCTGCAGCACCTGGCCCGGCTGGCCCCGGCCGTCGGCCGGTTGGGCGTTCCAGATCTTGATCGTGGTCGCGCCTGCCTGGCCATGGGCGCCCGGGAACGGGTTGAACGCGCGCACCTTGCGCGCCAGGTCGACGGCCGGCAGCGTCCAGTCCAGCTTCGCTTCTTCCTTGCCGATCTTCGCGGCATAGGTCACGCCGTCATCCGGCTGGGGTACGGCTTCCAATTGTCCCTGCGCCATTTTCCCCAGAGCCTCGACAATCATGCGGCCACCGAGGGCCGCCAGCTTGTCGTGCAGGCTGCCGGTCGTGTCCGTGTCGTCGATGGCGATGCGCTCGAGCAGCAGCATCGGGCCCGTGTCCAGGCCTTCTTCCATTTCCATGATCGTGACGCCCGTCTCGGCGTCGCCCGCTTCGATCGCGCGATGGATCGGCGCGGCGCCGCGCCAGCGGGGCAGGATGGAGCCGTGGATATTGATGCAGGGTTTGATGTCCAGGGTCGAGCGCGGCAGGATCAGGCCGTAAGCCGCGACGACCATCACGTCGTACTCCGTCGCCAGCAGGCGCTCGTGCGCGGTCTTCGCTTCGGCCGCACGCTGCGGATCCTTCGCATCCATCCGCAGCGACAGCGGTTGCAGCACCTCGATACCGTGCGCGGCCGCGACCTGTTTCACGGCGGACGCCTGCAACTGCATGCCGCGGCCGGCCGGGCGGTCCGGCTGGGTCAGCACGAGCGGGACCGTAAAGCCCGCGTCGAGCAGGGCGCGCAGGGCGACGGCGGCGAAGTCCGGCGTGCCGGCAAAGACGACGTTCATCGTCATGCGCGGCGCGCGGACGAACGCTGCATGTCGCGCTCTTCCTTCTGCAGCTTCGTCTTGATGCGGTTGCGCTTCAGCGGCGACAGGTATTCCACGAAGACCTTGCCCATCAAGTGGTCCATCTCGTGCTGGATACACACGGCCAGCAGGCCGTCGGCCTCGAGCTCGAACGGCTTGTTGAACTGGTCGACGGCGCGCACTTTCACGCGCGAGGGACGCTCGACGCCGTCATAGATGCCCGGCACCGACAGGCAGCCTTCGTCGTAGACCTGCTTGTCCGGGCTGGACCAGACGATTTCCGGGTTGACGAAGACGAGCAGGTTGTCCTTGGTCTCGGTCACGTCGATGACGACGACGCGCTCGTGCACGTCGACCTGCGTGGCGGCCAGGCCCACGCCCGGCGCGTCGTACATGGTCTCGGCCATGTCCGCCACCAGCTTGTGGAGGCGGTCGCCGAATTCGGTAACCGGCTTGGCAACCTTGTGCAGGCGCGGGTCGGGGTAGCGGAGAATGTTCAGTAAGGCCATGGCTGTGTATTCGAAATCAATCAGTAATCGGTATATTGGGCCGCGCGGGCATAAACGCAACACGCCGCCCCCGCTCCCGGGTGCGGTTTGTCTTGCTAGTTCAGGGATTTCTCGGCAGAATTTGATTCAGTAAGGCAACTATTGCGACCCTTCATGATCCGCTGCGCGGTCGAAGAGTCGTCTGGTTCCTGCGTTGTTGCCGGCCGAGGTGGCGTAGCACCCGTGTCGATACGGCACTTTACGGACTCTCCAATGAAAAATTTTAGCACAGGCGTTGCCCGGTCGCTCGCGCTCCGCGCCGCCGCCGCGGCCGTCTTCGTCTCCTGCGCCGCCGTTTCCGCCCATGCGGCTACGAACTGCGCGTTCCGCCCGAACGCCCCCGACCAGCACGTCGTCGTGAAGGGCGATACCTTGTGGGATATTTCCGGCGCCTTCCTCGAGCACCCATGGTGCTGGCCCCAGGTGTGGGGCATGAACCGCGACGAGATCCGCAATCCGCACTGGATCTATCCGGGCCAGATCGTCTATTTCGACCGTGCCCGCGGCCGCCTCACGTTGAATAAGCCGGGCACCGGGTCCGATGCGGGCGAGCCGCCGCTCGTGCGTCTCTCTCCGCAACTGCGCACGGAAAACCTCGACCAGGGCAATGCCGTGCCCGCGATTCCCGCCAGCGCGATCGAACCGTTCCTGACCCAGCCGCTCGTCGTCGAGGCACAGGCGCTGGCGAATGCCGCACGCATCGTCGCCGCCCAGGAAGACCGGCTGTACCTGGGCGAGGGCGACCGCATCTACGTGCGCGGCGCGCTCGACGGGGCGACGAGTTTCCAGGTATTCCGGCCGGGCAAGGAACTGGTCGATCCGGACACTGGCAAGGTCGTTGCCCACGAGGCGGCCTACGTCGGCACGGCGCGGCTCGTGAAGGAAGCGGGGCCGGGCACGGACGTCCACACGTTCGTCGTCGGGCGCTCCGTGAAGGAAATGGGAGTTGGCGACCGTTTATTGCCGACGCCGCCGACTCCGGTGCGCAACTACGTCCCGCACGCGCCCGTGCGGCCCGTGGCGGCGCGCGTGATGGCGCTCGCGTCCGAATCGAATTACGCGTCGCAGAACCAGGTCGTGACTGTCAACCGGGGCACGCTTGACGGACTCGATGTCGGCTCCGTGCTGCAGCTTTATCATCTTGGGCAGACCGTGACGGACCCGGAAAGCAAAGGCTTCCTCGGGTTCGGCAAGGCGAAACTGAGGCTCCCGGACGAGCAATACGGCGACCTGTTCATCTTCCGGGTTTTCGACCGCGTCTCTTACGGACTGGTCATGCAGGTGACGAAACCGGTGCAGGTCGGCGACGTCGCCCGATCACCGGAGTAAATCCACCGTGCAGGACACGGACCTTTCCGCAGCGCCTGCACGATCGACCTCCCTGGCAGCCTGGCTCCGCCTGGAGCGGGCGGCCGGCATCGGACCGCGCACGGCCGCCGCGCTGCTGGCGGCGTTCGGCAGCCCGGACGCCGTGTTCGCCGCCGACTTTCCGGCACTCGCCGCCCACGTGAGCCCGGCCCAGGCGCACGCGCTGCTGCAGCCGCCGTCCGACGCGACCCGCCGCCTGCTCGATGCGACGCTGGACTGGCTCGCCCGGCCCGGCCACCACGTCGTCGCGCTGGGCGAGCCCGGCTATCCCGAACTGCTGGCCCGGATCCCCGATCCGCCTTTGCTTCTTTATATTAGAGGACACGCCCATGTGCTGGACGGGCCGTGCCTGGCCATCGTCGGCAGCCGCAATGCCAGTGCGCAGGGCAGGGCGAATGCGCAGGCGTTCGCGGAGGCGTTGTCCGGTGCCGGCCTGTGCATCGTGTCCGGTCTCGCGCTCGGGATCGACGCGGCCGCGCACGAGGGGGCGCTGCGTCGTTGCGGCGGCACGGTCGCCGTCGTCGGCACGGGCCCCGACCTCGTTTATCCCGCCCGCAACCGGGCGCTGGGCGAGCGCATCGCGCAGGAAGGCTGCATCGTCAGCGAATATCCGGTCGGCACGCCTCCACTGCCGGGCAATTTCCCCAAACGGAACCGGATCATCAGCGGCCTCGCGGCCGGGGTGCTCGTCGTCGAGGCGGCGGCGCAGTCCGGCTCGCTGATCACGGCGCGCCAGGCGGCCGAGCAGGGGCGCGACGTGTTCGCGATTCCAGGCTCGATCCACGCCGCGCTGGCCAAGGGCTGCCACATGTTGATCCGCGACGGCGCGAAGCTCGTCGACACCGCGCGGGACGTGCTGGAAGCGCTCGGGCTGTCCCCCCTGCTGGCGCAGCAAGCGGCCCGCCTACCCTCGGCAGATATTTCGTTAATAGATACCAAGATCGATAACAGTGCCGCCGGGCACTTCAGCGCGCCGGCTGACGCCGCGCTGCTGGATGCCATCGGCCACGACCCCGTCGACCCCGACACATTGCTGCCACGCCTCGGCTGTAGCCCCGGAGAACTGGCCGCGCGCCTGCTCGTGCTGGAGTTGTCGGGGCATCTCGAACGGCTGCCGGGAGGCCTCATCCAGAGGATAATGCACGGAAAATAGGGTGGCGAAGGCGATAAGGCCGATAAACAACGCTGATGTTTCCGCGCGGCATTGGAGCACGTGACGCACTTGTGCCGCACGGAGCTTAGCTGCTACAGTAGCGTCACCATGTTCGACATCCTAGTCTATCTTTACGAGACGTATTACCGTCCCGATGCCTGCCCCGAGCCGGCCGCCCTGGCACGCAAGCTGTCTGCCGTCGGTTTCGACGATGTCGAAATTTCCGAAGCGCTGGACTGGCTGAATGGCCTGACGGAAATGGCCGGGACCACCAACCCTGCCCTCGAATCGAGCGGCACGCGCTTCTACATCGCCCAGGAAGTCGATACGCTCGGCAGCGCCGCCGTGGGTTTCATCCAGTTCCTGGAACTGGCCGGCCTGTTGACCGCGTCGCAGCGCGAGATCGTCATCGAACGCGCGCTGGCGCTGGACGAATCGCCCGTCACGCTGGGCAAGCTGAAGATCATCGTCCTGATGCTCCTGTGGAGCCAGGGCAAGGAGCCGGACGCGCTGATGTTCGACGACCTGTTCGGATCGGACGAGGAAGATGCCGCGCCGCGCCTGCTGCATTGACGACGCCACTATATGAATACGTGAAACGGGGCTGCGGCCCCGTTTTTTCTTGCGGTAGAGCAAGATCAAGCGTATTTTTCAAGGCAGCATGGCCGGGTTGCATCAAGGCGCACGCAGGCAGAGTCTACTTGCGGATTGCGCGGCAACCCGCTTATCATTGGCCGCTATCTGCCAGTTGTTACTAATAAGCTATCAAATGGCCGGCTTACACAGCCGACCGATCTAGGAACCCTATGACCAAAGCCCTCATCATTGCCGAAAAGCCCTCCGTGGCGAATGACATCGCCAAGGCGCTCGGCGGCTTTACCAAGCACGATGAGTATTTCGAATCCGACGAATACGTCCTGTCGTCCGCCGTCGGCCACCTGCTCGAGATCGCGGTGCCCGAGGAATACGACGTCAAGCGCGGCAAATGGAGTTTTACGCACCTGCCGATGATTCCGCCGTACTTCGCGCTGAATCCGATCGCGAAGACCGAGTCGCGCCTCAAAGTGCTGAACAAGCTGATCAAGCGCAAGGATGTCGATACCCTGATCAACGCATGCGACGCGGGCCGCGAAGGTGAACTGATCTTCCGCCTGATCGCCCAGAACGCCAAGGCCAAGCAGACCGTCAAGCGCCTGTGGCTGCAGTCGATGACGGCGAACGCGATCCGCGACGGCTTCGCCCATCTGCGCACCGACCAGGAAATGCTGCCGCTGGCCGACGCCGCGCGCTGCCGCTCGGAAGCCGATTGGCTGATCGGCATCAACGGCACCCGCGCGATGACCGCGTTCAACTCGAAGGAAGGCGGTTTCTACCTGACGACCGTGGGCCGCGTGCAGACGCCGACCCTGTCGATCGTCGTCGAGCGCGAAGAGAAGATCAAGAAATTCGTGCCGCGCGATTACTGGGAAGTGCGCGCGGAATTCCGCGCCGAGGCCGGCATGTACGAAGGCCGCTGGCTCGACACGAAGTTCAAGAAGGACGACGCCGACCCGGAAAAACGCGCCGAGCGCCTGTGGGCTAAGGTCGACGCGGAAGCGATCGTCGCCGCCTGCATGGGCAAGCAAGGTAACGTCACCGAGGAGTCGAAACCGACGACGTCGATGGCGCCCGCGCTGTTCGACCTGACGTCGCTGCAGCGCGAGGCCAACGGCCGCTTCGGCTTCTCCGCGAAGAACACGCTGGGCCTGGCCCAGGCGCTGTACGAAAAGCACAAGGTGCTGACCTATCCCCGTACCGATTCGCGCGCGCTGCCGGAAGACTACCTGAGCACCGTCCAGTCGACCTTGGAAGTCTTGAAGGGCAACCCGAACTACCACCAGTTCGCCAAGCAGATCCTGGACAAGGGCTGGGTCAAGCCGAACAAGCGCATCTTCGACAACAGCAAGATCTCGGACCACTTCGCGATCATCCCGACCGGCGTCGTGCCGAAGAACCTGTCCGAGCCGGAACAGAAGCTGTACGACCTCGTCACCCGCCGCTTCATGGCCGTGTTCTTCCCGGCCGCGGAATTCCTCGTCACGACCCGTTATACGGAAGTGGAAGGGCACCAGTTCAAGACCGAAGGCAAGGTCATGACGAACCCCGGCTGGCTGGCCGTGTACGGCAAGGACACGACGGGCGACGACAAGGACGGCGCCAGCCTCGTGCCGGTGGCGAAGGGCGAGAAGGTGCGCACTGAAAAGGTCAACGCCAACGGCCTCGTCACGAAACCGCCCGCACGCTACAACGAAGCGACCCTGCTGTCGGCGATGGAAGGTGCCGGCAAGCTGGTCGATTCCGACGAACTGCGCGACGCGATGGCCGGCAAGGGCCTTGGCACGCCGGCCACGCGCGCGGCAATCATCGAAGGCCTGCTGACGGAAAAATACCTGCTGCGCGAAGGGCGCGAGCTGATCCCGACCGCCAAGGCGTTCCAGCTGATGACCCTGCTGCGCGGCCTGGGCGTGAACGAACTGACGGCGCCGGAACTGACGGGCGAGTGGGAATACAAGCTGTCGCAGATGGAAAAGGGCCAGATTTCGCGTGAAGAATTCATGCGCGAGATCGCCGAGATGACCGAGATCATCGTCAAGCGCGCCAAGGAATACAACAACGACACGATCCCGGGCGAGTACGCGACGTTGCGCACGCCGTGCCCGAACTGCGGCGGCGTCGTCAAGGAAAACTACCGCCGCTTTGCCTGCACCAAGTGCGATTTCTCGATGAGCAAGGTGCCCGGCAGCCGCCAGTTCGAGATCGAGGAAGTCGAGGAATTGCTGGCGAACCGCACGATCGGCCCGCTGCAGGGCTTCCGCTCGAAGATGGGCCGGCCGTTTGCCGCGATCCTGCGCATCGTGCGCGACGAGGACATCCACAACTACAAGCTGGAATTCGACTTCGGCCAGGACCAGGACGAGGGCGAGGACGGCGAGGGCGTCGACTTCACCGGCCAGACGCCGCTCGGCCCGTGCCCGAAATGCACCGGCAACGTCTACGAGATGGGCCTCGCGTACGTCTGCGAGCACACGGTGGCCAAGCCGAAGACCTGCGATTTCCGCAGCAGCCGCATCATCCTGCAGCAGGAAATCCTGCCCGAGCAGATGGCCAAGCTGCTGAACGAGGGCAAGACGGATCTGCTGCCGGGCTTCGTCTCGCAGCGTACCCGCCGGTCGTTCAAGGCCTTCCTCGTGCGCGGCAAGGATGGCAAGATCAGCTTCGAGTTCGAGGAGCGCAAGGCCAAGCCGGGCGCGAAACCGAAGGACGAGGGTGACGGTGCCGACAGCGGCGCGGAGACGGCGGCCGCCAAGCCGGCCGCGCGCAAAGCTGCGGCGACGAAGGCCCCGGCCAAGGCTGCTGCGACCAAAGCCCCGGCCAAGACGGCCGCGGCCCGCAAGGCCCCGGCGAAGCGCGCGACGGCAACCAAGAAGGCGGTCGCGGGCGAATAAGAACCTGGGCCCCCGCCTGCGCGGGGGCGACGTCCATAAAAAAACCGCGACCCGTCCGGCATCGCGGTTTTTTTACTTTCAGCGCCAGCGTTACTCGCGCCAGTCTTCCTGCAACGCCCGAATGGCCGCCTCGCCGTTGCGGATCGCCTTCACGCGGCGCACGATTTCGTTGCGCCAGGCTTCGTCGGCATCCTGGTCGCCGTCGTCGCTGTCCACCATCAGCAGACGCAACAGCTCGTGCCTGTCCTGGGCGGACAGTTGCTGGATCTGGGCGGCCAGTTCGGCGACGATAGGCATGGGGATCTCCTAGCAGGATATTGTGACCAGATCATAACGTGAAGTTCAGTGCATGTCGACAGGCTGCATGTTGTCTGTCGGTTTCCTGTCAATCAGCTTGTTGTCGGGGTCGATACCGGCCCGCGCCGGACGGCCGCTGACCACGAGGACGACGCGCTGGTCGGCCTGCGTCACGAGCCGGCGCTCGCGCGCGAGCGGGTTGCCGGCCTCGTCGTCGACGCCGAATTCGATGTAGTCGCGCAGCTGTTGCGGCTTTTCCTCGCCCTGGTCGCCGGCGCGCACCTTGCCGGCGGTGGCGCGGATCTCGACCTCGTACTTGCCGTCCGGCCGGCGGCGCGCCGTCGCACCGTCGACGTGGTTTTCGTACAGGACGATGGACTCGAACAGGTCGTCGATCAGGTAGGCCTTGTCCGGCGGCGTGATGCCGCGCAGGCGCTCGACGAGCGTTGCCACGGTCGGATATGGCGGCCCCTTGTACGCGTACTCCAGCAGCAGGCCGTGCAGCACGCCGTTCACCGCATCCTCGCCGACCAGGTCCTGCAGCAGATACATCGCCAGGCTGCCCTTGTGGTAGTGGATGTAGCTCTGGTTCTCGTTCTGCGCGAGCGGCAGCTCCTTCTTGTTTTCGCGCGCGCGGCCCATCAGGTATTCCTCGAGGTCGTAGCGCAGGAAGCGCCGCATCTTGCTGGAGCCCAGCGTGTTCTTCATCGTCATCAGCGCCGTGTATTCGGCCAGGCTTTCCGACAGGACGGTCGCACCGCGCATGTCGGCGCCGACGATCTGGTGTGCCCACCACTGGTGGCCCACCTCGTGCGCGCTCACGTAGTACGGGTAGTCGATGTCCTTGCGCGAGTCCGGATCCACCTTGGCGATGAAGCCGACGCTTTCCGAGAACGGGATCGTGCCCGGCGCCGCCTGCGCGTACGATGCGTAGCGGGGGAACTCCGCGATGCGCAGTTCGCGGTTCTGGTAGGGGCTGAAGTGCTTCGTGCCGTATTCCAGGGCCGCCTTGGCGCCGCGGATCATGCGGTCCACATTGAACTCGTGGCCGGGGTGGTAGTAGACGTCGATCGTCACGTCCTGCCAGCGGTCGTGGCGGACTTCGTAGCGGGCCGACTGGAACGTATAAAAATTCAGGACGGGCTTGTCGGCCTTGTAATGGAACCAGCGCCGGCCGCCGCTCATCCACTCCTGTTCCAGCGTGCCCAGCGCGACCACGGTCTGGTCGGGGCTCGTGCTGACGACGGCGTCGAAGCGGATCCAGTCGGCGTCGTTGGCGACATAGCTGTTCGCGCGCGCCGCTTCGTTCTCGTGCGCGGCCATGCGTTCGCGCGGCGCGAGGCCGTGGCGCTTGCGGTCGCGGTCGTCCTCCAGTTCGACCGTGCGCTGGTAGCCCACGTGCGGCAGGACCTCGTTGCTGAAGAAGGTGCCGTTGCCGACGACGGCCGTGTCGCGGCCCAGGCCCAGCACGCCGCCCGGTGCGTCCAGCAGGTCGAACTCCAGTGCCGTGCGCGCGCCCGGCTGCAGGGGCATTGCGAGCTGGTAGTGATAGAAGCCGTGCTGCGGATCGGCGCGCAGCAGCCGCGCCGCCTGTGCGAAGCGTGGACGGAAGTCGGGGCCGGGCTTCTGGAACAGGACGACGTCGCGGATCGGGGCCGCGGTCCGGTTTTCCAGCTGGTAGAAGCCGTGGACCTTCAGCGTACGCGTGTCGGGATGGATGTCGACCTGCAGGCCGACGTCGGTGATGCGCGGCTGCGGCAGCTTTGCATAGCGCTTGTAGCGCAGCTCGTAGTCGGCGCGTACCTGTTCCTTGTGCCACGCCGTCTGGTAGGTGCCGAGGTGGACGAGGTTGTACCACAGCAGGCCGCCGCTGGCCGCGAACACGAGGATGCCGGCCGCGAAGCCGCCCAGTACACCCGGTGTCAGGCGCCGGCGCGCCAGTTGCAGGCGTTCGGCGAAGCTGTCGCTCACGCCGCGCGGCCACAGCACGAGCGCGATGGTGAACAGGACGATCGCCGCGCCGCCCCAGTAGATTTGCAGGGTGCGCTGCAGCGGCAGGGAGTGGCCGAAGCCGTTCATGGCGGAATACGTGATGTCCGGCAGCGCGCCGTACACGAGCATCGGGTGATCGAGGCCGAAGCCGCCGAGGAACAGCGTGATGACGTACCAGGTGACCAGCGCGAAGTAGGCGAGGTATTTGTGGTTCAGGATGGCCTGGGCGGCGATCGCCAGCACGGCCAGCAGCACGTAGCGGGGCAGCAGGATGCCGAACAGCGTCGCCAGGTACAGGCCCGGTTCCAGGGTCAGGTAGCCGTGCGCCAGCTGGATGCCCATGCCGCACACCATCGCGGCCACCAGCAGCAGGACCTGCAGGCCGACGAGGGCGATGGTCTTGGCGGCCAGCGGCAGCCAGCTCGGGACGGGCAGCGCATCCATCATCTGCGCCATGCGCGCCTCGCGCTCGCGCCACACCATCTCGCCCGCATAGAACGTCGTCACGATCAGCACGAACAGTGCGAACACGTCGCGTATGAGTTCCAGCACCATGTACGTGACGGGGTAGGTCTTCGTGCCGTAGATCGCGCCCAGGTCGAGGGAGCTGACGATGAGGGTCAGCATGCCGGCCAGGACGATCACGGCGAAGTAGACGTTCTTGACCGCCTCGCGCAGATTCATCCAGCTCGACCTGGCCAGCAGCACGGCGAGGCTGCGCGCGGCGAAGTCGGGCGGCTCGTGCAGGTCGGCCATGCCGGCCGGCGTCTGCGGCGCGCTTTCCGGTTCGGGCCGCGCCTGGCCGCGCTTGCCGGCCGGCGTCGACACGAAGCTGAAGCGCCAGTAGCCGAGCAGCAGGGCGACGAGCGAGAACAGCGACCAGATGGCGCGATTGATCAGGTAGACGCCCGCGAACGGAACCTGCAGCGTGTTGCGCTCCGTGAGGTTCCAGTACTCGGTGAGGCGGATCAGCGCCGTCGTGCCGAACGGGTCGATCAGCGCGGCAAGCGTCTTGTAATCGAGGTCGCGCGCGAGCGACGGGGCGACGATGTAACCGATCAGCATGACGACGCTGGCGACGTACACGGGCAGCATGCGCCGCGTGAGCGCCGCGAGCACGAAGAAGATGGCGCCGAAGATGAACAGGTTCGGCAGCAGGGTGAGGAAGTACGGCAGCAGGTAGCCCATGACCGAATACGGCCCGAGGCGGGCGGGATCGATGCCGGGCAGCGCGGTCCCCAGCAGGGTGCCGAACAGGATGGCCGAGAACACGACGGCGAGCGTCGCCAGCGCGCCGAGGAAGCGTCCGAACACGTACGCGTATTTCGGGATCGGGGCGCTGAAGAAGAAGTGGTGCATCTCGTATTCGAAGTCCTGCTGCACCGAGCGGCCCATCATCGCGGCGACGACGATGACGCCGAGGGAGCCGAGGAACGCCGCGCTCAGGGCGATCTGGCGCGGCGCGTTGATCAGCACGCGGCCGCCGAACGACACGAAGGCTTCCTTGAAGACGCCGCCCGCGGCGGCCATCCACAGCAGGGCCAGCGCGAAGAAGGCAAAGAAATACACCCAGGTCGACAGCAGCTTCAGGCGCTGCCGGGCCTCGAAGCCGGCGATGGCGAGGAGCGCACCCATGAATCAGCAGTTCCCGGCCATGTCGTTGTGGCGGCCGGCGATGGTGGCGAAGTAGACGTCTTCCAGGGTCGGATGGATCGGCTCGAAGTCGTCGCCGGGGTAGCGGTCGGCGTACACGTGGATCAGCGTCCGGCCGGAGAGGAGGCGCGTGGAGATGACGGTGTGGCGCTTCTGGTAGGCGGGCAGGTCCGCCTTGCTCACGACCCGCGCCCAGATCTTGCCCTCGATGCCTTCGATGAGGCGCACCGGCTCGCCGCACAGCAGCACGTGGCCCTTGTTGATGATGGCCATGTTGGCGCACAGGTCGGCCACGTCGGACACGATGTGCGTGGACAGGATCACGGTCTTGTCCTCGCCGATGTCGGACAGCAGGTTGTGGAACCGCACCCGCTCCTGCGGGTCGAGGCCGGCCGTCGGCTCGTCGACGATGATCAGTTGCGGGTCGCCGAGCAGCGCCTGGGCGATGCCGAAGCGCTGGCGCATGCCGCCGGAAAAGGTGCCCATCTTCTGGTTGCGCACTTCGAACAGATTGGTCTGCTGCAGCAGCGCGTCGACGACTTCGCGCCGGCGGTGGCGCTGCGACAGGCCTTTCAGTTGCGCGAAATGGTCGAGCAGCTCGTACGCGCTCACTTTCGGGTACACGCCGAAGTCCTGCGGCAGATAGCCCAGCAGGCGGCGCACCTCATCCTTTTCGTCCAGCACGTCGATGTCGTCCAGGAAGACGGAGCCGCTGTCGCATTCCTGCAGGGTGGCGAGGATCCGCATCAGGGTCGACTTGCCGGCGCCGTTGGGGCCGAGCAGCCCGAACATCCCGGGCGGGATGCTCAGCGAGACCCTGTCCAGCGCGACCACGCCATTGGCATAGGTCTTGGACAAGTTGCGGATTTGTAATTCCATGGAGACTCCATTGCTCGTGACAATGCACGCATTTCATGACTGTTGCATTGTATTAAAAAGGAGCCGACCCGGCAGCAGCGGTGCGACACACGGCATTTTCACAAGTCCAGAGTGCAGAAAAGCGGGAGCAGGATGCAGGCCAGCATACAGCGTGGAATGAATTATGTCTATTCTGGCAACATTGCCAGTGATATCCGGGCGGGGCAAGAACATGCATAATGGTCCTATGGATACTCTCATCAACAAGGACAATATCCTGGCCGTTACGCGCCAGGGCCGCACCCGGGCCGAGTCGACGGACTGGTTCCGCGTCGCCGTCGGCCTGTACTACCTGGCCAACCTGATGACGAAGGAAACCATCGATTTCAAGACCGTGGACCGCGAGTTCAACCGGTTCATCTATCACACGCTCGGCGGCGGCCACACGATCACGAGCATCCTGCAATTCATGAGTGGCAAGAACGTATTGCCCGTCGTGCAATCCGAGCGGTTCATGACGGCCTTTACGAGCACGTGCACCGACGTGCCGCCGGATTCGATCCCGTTCCTGCTCGAACTGAACCTGGGCGTTGCGAAAAACATTTCGAAGCTGGAGGTGGACGGGCCCGTGCACGACTGGCTGGAGGCGCAGAAGCGTGCCCGGAAGACACGTGAGGGAGGGGCGGTGGACGAGGGCATATAATTCGGCTTATCGAACAACAAGCTGAAGGTTTCTCATGACAACCCGCACCATCAATCCCCTTGACCACCTGATCGTCGGTTTCGACAAGGCCTTGCGTGTCGTGGGCGGCGTGGCGAAGGCCGCGCGGCCGAATCCGGGCGTCTCGGCGCCAGACTGCGAACTGAATGCCCAGGAACAGCGCCACAGCGCCGGCCTGATGCGCGTGAACCACGTGGGCGAAGTGTGCGCCCAGGCGCTGTACGATGCCCAGGGCCGGCGCGCGTCGACGCAGGCCATGCGCACGCAGTTCGCCAAATCCGGCCGCGAGGAAGAAGACCATCTTGCATGGACGGCCGAACGCCTGGCCGAGCTGGGCTCGCAGCCGAGCCTGTTGAATCCGCTGTGGTATGCCGGCGCCTATGCGCTGGGCACGGTCGCGTCGCGCCTGGGCGACGCGATCAGCCTCGGTTTCGTCGTGGAGACGGAGCGCCAGGTCGAGGCGCACCTGAACAGCCACCTCGACCAGCTGCCGCCGCACGACGCGAAGTCGCGCGCGATCGTCACGCAGATGCGCGACGACGAGATCGAACATGGTGCGAAGGCCCAGGAAATGGGCGCGGCCGAGATGCCGTTGCCGGTCAAGGCCGCGATGCGCGGCATGGCCAAGGTCATGACCACGACGGCGTATTACATCTGAGGCTGAGGCTTAGCCTTCGACGATCTCGAACGAGTGCGTGATCTCGGCCGTCTTGGCCAGCATGATCGACGCCGAGCAGTATTTGTCGTGCGACAGGTTGACCGCGCGTTCGACCGTCGCTTCCTTCAGGTTGCGGCCCGTGACGGTGAAGTGGAAGTGGATCTTCGTGAACACCTTCGGATCCGTCTCGGCGCGTTCGGCCTTCAGCGTGACGTCGCAACCGCGCACGTCTTCCCGGCTGCGCTTGAGGATCAGCACGACGTCGTAGGCGGTGCAGCCGCCGGTACCCAGCAGCACCATTTCCATCGGGCGCGGTGCCAGGTTGTGGCCGCCGCCTTCGGGGGCGCCATCCATGTTCACCAGGTGGCCGGAGCCGGTTTCGGCCCGGAAGCTCATCCCGGAGGGTCCGTTCCAGCTGACTTTGACTTCCATCGATTTCTCCGCTTTGTTGACAGGTAAAGACGTTCATTCTAAGCCAGCGCGGCGCACCGTGCTGATAACGCCTCATACGGCCAGCACGTAGCGCTCGCTCTTCATGCGCCACGCGGCGAATGCGACGGCCGCCCACGCGGCGAGCGCGGAGCACAGGAACGTCGACACGAACGGCAGCAGGCCGATATCGCCGCCCTTCGCGGTCTCGCGGAGCAGAGTCTGGTTCGACAGCATCGGCACGAGGTACATCCAGGATGCCGTCTTCAGTTCCAGCATCGACACGGCGAGCCCCGGCAGCATCGGCACGAGCATCACGATCGACAGCACGCTCTGGGCCTCCTTGAACGAGCGGGCATTCATCGCCACCGCGATCTGCATGGCGGCCGCGAACAGCGACAGCGGCACGGATGCCAGGCAGACGAGCAGCAGCCGTCCCCAGCCCACGCGCCAGCTCATGCCGATTTCTTCCAGCGGCATCCACGACAGGATCGCATGCGCAAGCATCAGTTCCAGCGTGATGCCGATGACGGCCAGCGCCGCGGCAGCGAGCCATTTGCCGCCGACGAGTTCCGACGTGCGCACGGGCTGCGCCATCAGCACTTCGAGCGAACGGCGTTCCCGTTCGCCCGCCGTGGAATCCACGGCCGCGGACA
Organism: Telluria mixta; assembly: GCF_029223865.1. Classification (NCBI taxonomy): domain Bacteria; kingdom Pseudomonadati; phylum Pseudomonadota; class Betaproteobacteria; order Burkholderiales; family Oxalobacteraceae; genus Telluria; species Telluria mixta. Next base: position 980,660 of record NZ_CP119520.1, on the reverse strand, counting down.
GGCCGCAGATGAATGCGGGGAAGAACAGGAAGCCAAGGATGCCGCCAATGACGCCGGCGGAACGCGCGGCCGTCGTGCCCGTGTCGTAGCGCTGCACCTGCACGGGCGACAGCGCGGCCGGCGACACGCCGTGCGCCAGCAGGCGCGCGCTGGCGATGTTCGAACCGTAGGCGTTCAGCACCTCCTCGACGTCGCGCCGGCCGTCCTGCTCCGTCGACGAGTCGAACCACAGCTCGATGCGTGCGGGCCGCATCGCGGCGTAGTCGCTCGCGTACTTGCCGGGCAGGCGCAGCACGGCGGCGGCCTTGTGGGCGCGCAGCAGGTCGCCGATCGCGGCTTCGTCCAGCGGCGGCGTGTCGTGTACGGTGATGTTCTTCTGCTTCAGCTGGGCCATCAGGGTGGGTGCCTGCGCGCCGCCGATCACGGCCAGCACGATGCCTTCGCGCTCGGGCTTCGTCGCGCGGTCGATCCACTGGTGCAGCAGGACGCCCAGCAGCACCGGATACATCAGGGTGAACAGGGCGAGGAGACCGAGAGAGCGCTTGTCGCGCAGCGATTCGCGGAACTCTTTTTTGAAGACGACGAGGAACTTTGAAGTCATGCGACGATCCCCTCGTCGGTGCCGACCAGGCGGACGAACGCGTCTTCCAGGTTGGCGATGCCGGTGCGCCGGCACAGCTCGTCCGGCGTGCCCTGCGCCACCGTATGGCCCTTGGCGATGACGATCACGTCGTCGCAGAGATGACTGACTTCCTGCATCACGTGCGTGGCCATCACGACGCAGCATCCTTCCTTGCGCAGCGTGGACAGCGCATGGCGCACCGCGCGCGTGCTCATCACGTCGAGGCCGCGCGTGGGTTCGTCCAGCAGCAGGTGGCGCGGGCGGTGCAGCAGCGCGCGCGCCAGGGCCACCTTGATGCGCTGGCCCTGCGAGAAGCCTTTGCTGCGGCGTTCCAGGATGTCGTCCATCGCGAGCATTTCCGAGACCTCGTCGATGCGCTCGCGCAGGGCGCGTTTTTCCATGCCGTTCAACTCGCCGAAATACGTGAGGTATTCGCGCGTGGACAGGCGCTCGTACAGCCCGAACTGGTCGGTCAGGAAGCCGATGTTGGCGCGCACGGCGAGCGGATCGCGTTCGGGGTCGATGCCGTCGACGGCAATCGTCCCGTGGTCGCGCCTGAGCATGCCGACGAGGGTGCGTAGCAAGGTCGTCTTGCCGGCGCCGTTGGGGCCCAGCAGCGCGGTGATCTGGCCGTCGCGCGCCGTGAAGCTGACGCCTCCCAGCGCCTGCACGGTGCCGAACTGTTTGCGGACTTCTTGTGCTTCGATCATGGGGAGCCTGTGTTCAGGGTTGCGGTCCGGCGCTGCCGAGCTGGAAGGTCGGGGCCGGGATCTCGTTCAGGCAGGCGCCGTCGATTTTCGCGTCGGGCCGGTCGAGGAAGGCGCGCAGCAGGCGCGGCGCGCATCCCAGTTGCGACACGCCGTGGCCGACGTTCAGCGCCGTCAGCAGCTGCGCGTGATCCATGAAGCGGGCGGCGTCCTGGGCACGGCGCGGCGGCGTGACGGGGTCCAGGGCCCCGGACAGCAGCAGTACCGGTGCCGCGATGCGCGTGGGAGGCGCGTAGGGAACGGCCGGCACGTTCATGGCGCGGCACAGGCCACGCAGGCGGTCGGCCAGCGTGCGCGTGAGCGGGCTCGCATCGTTCGCGGCCAGCGCGGGCGTAAACCGCGGCATGTCCTCGGCGCAGACGACGGCCAGGTGCAGCAGGGTGGCCGGCGAGCCGTCGGGGGACAAGTCGGCGGCGAGGTTGCGGCGCGCGACGAACGGTTGCCAGCGGCCCGCGCTGGCGCTGTGCACGAGGAAAGGCAGGCGGCGTGCGTCGGCCGGCGCATACAGCATGTTGCGCACCGTATCGAGCAGGCGCGCGCTCGTCATCGTGACGTCGATCGGGCGCGCCGTGCGCGGGTCGGGCAGGTTCAGTGTCAGGGGGGCGGTATCGAGCCTGCCGACGAGGGCGTCGAATTCGCCGCGCAGGTTCGGGTAGGCGCGGGCGCAGGCAGCATCCTTTGCGCACTGGGCGAACAACTGGTCGAGCGCGGCCTGGCTGTCGCGGCCTCCAGCGGGAATCACCTGGTCGGGCGCTGCGACGGCGTCGAGCAGCAGGGCGCGCGTGCCCGCGGGGTAGGCGCGCGCATACGCCTGCGCGAGGCGCGTGCCGTACGAGCCACCCCACAGGTTGATCCGGTCATAGCCCAGCGCCCGGCGCACGGCCTCGATATCGCGCGCGGCGGCGGCCGTCGTGTACGCGGCGAACGGCGCCTTGCCGGCCGCGATGCAGCGGCGCAGGGCGGCGTCGGCATCGGCATCGCTCAGCTGCGCATCCGCGTCGGCGTCGGACGGGCATTCCAGCTTGCCGGACAACCCCGTGCCGCGCTGGTCGACGAACACGATGTCGCGCGTGGCGCGCACGCGCTTGAAGGCGGTGGAGAGCAGGGGGAGCACGTCGCTGCCCGCTTCGCCGGGACCGCCGGCCAGCACGAACAGCGGATCCGGCCGCGCGCCCTGGCGCAGGGCGGGGGCGATCGTCACGTGCAGGTTCAGGGTGGCCGGCTTGCCGGGTTCGAGCGGGACGGGCAGGGTCAGGCAGCGCAGGGCTTCCTCGACGCCGGGCAGGTGGCAGCTGCGCGTGGCCGCCATGGCCGGAACGTCAGTCGCCAATAATGCGCCCAGGAGCAGGATGGATTTTAACAAGCGGTCTCCTCTTCGATGCGGATCATACTAATTTGACATCGATTTCCTGGTCAATGAAAAGTTGCAAAATGGCATGACCCAGCACGGATGTCTTGCGTTGGCTCCAGCCCCGTGCGCGGACGCGGGCATCTTGACTGTCGGGTGAAGAATCGGCTATAGTCGTGGGCTTTCCATTTGCTCGGGAAAAGACAATAAGGCAGAGTCCGCGAAGTAGTATCGCCCGCGGAACCACCATTCGAGCATTACTACCCTATATATAGGAAGTCAACATGAAAACTTTTTCCGCTAAGGGCCATGAAGTCCAGCGCGATTGGTACGTGATTGACGCGACGGACAAAGTCCTCGGACGTGTTGCCAGCGAAGTGGCACTCCGACTGCGCGGCAAGCACAAGCCGGAATTTACTCCGCACGTCGATACCGGTGATTTCATCGTCGTCGTCAACGCAGGCAAACTGCGCGTGACCGGCACCAAGGCCAACGACAAGAAGTACTACCGTCACTCGGGCTACCCGGGCGGTATCTACGAAACCAACTTCCTGAAAATGCAACAGCGTTTCCCGGGCCGCGCCCTGGAAAAAGCCGTCAAAGGCATGCTGCCGAAGGGCCCGCTGGGCTACGCAATGATCAAGAAGCTGAAAGTGTATGCGGAAGCTACGCACCCGCACGCTGCCCAGCAACCCAAAGCACTCGAAATCTAAGTAAGGAACTGACATGATCGGTAACTACAACTACGGCACCGGCCGTCGCAAGAGTGCAGTGGCCCGTGTGTTCATCAAAGCTGGCACCGGCCAGATCATCGTGAACGGCAAACCGGCCGCCGAATACTTCTCGCGCGAAACCGGCCTGATGGTCATCCGTCAACCGCTGGAACTGACCGGCAACGTCGAGCGTTTCGACATCAAGGTCAACGTGCATGGCGGCGGCGAGTCCGGCCAGGCAGGTGCAGTGCGCCACGGCATCACCCGTGCACTGATCGACTACGACGCAGGCCTGAAGGGCGACCTGGCACGTGCCGGTTTCGTCACCCGTGACGCCCGTGAAGTCGAGCGTAAGAAAGTTGGTCTGCGCAAAGCACGTCGCGCAAAGCAATTCTCGAAGCGTTAATCGGATCTGCAGCGCTCATGCGCTGCTGCCGAAACGAAAAGCCGCCCGCTGCAAAGCCGGCGGTTTTTTTGTTGCCCAAATTCGGGGTCAGGTCCCTTTTTTCTTCAGATTCGGGGTCAGAGCACATTTTTTCGCCATGCTGGAACGACGTCTCCGCGCCTCGGCGAATGTCGTACCCTGGTCGTTCCTCCTCTACAGGAGAAAAATTCGTTATCTCTGATGCAATTGCTAGGAAATGTGCTCTGACCCCGAATCTTTGGAAAAATGTGCTCTGACCCCGAATGTAGACTTTAGCCATGCGGCAATGCAGCAGATGCAAGGACAGCCTGCTAAAATTGTGGGTTCTTACGAGAACTTATCTATTTACCAAGGGGAAACAGACATGATCAAAGTTGGCATCGTTGGCGGCACCGGCTACACGGGCGTGGAATTGCTGCGCCTGCTTGCTGCCCACCCCGAGGCGCAGCTGACCGCCATCACTTCGCGCAAGGAAGACGGCCTGCCCGTCGCCGACATGTTTCCCTCGCTGCGCGGCCATGTGGACATCGCGTTCTCGAGCCCGGACAAGGCCGACCTGAAGCAGTGCGACGTCGTGTTCTTCGCGACCCCGCACGGCGTCGCCATGGCCCAGGCGCCCGAGCTGATCGCCGCGGGCGTGAAAGTCATCGACCTCGCGGCCGACTTCCGCCTGAAGGACCAGGCCACGTTCGAGAAGTGGTACAAGATCCCGCACAGCGCGCCGGACCTGCTGGAAGAGGCCGTCTACGGCCTGCCGGAACTGAATCGTGACGACATCAAGAAGGCGCGTTTGATCGCCAACCCGGGCTGCTATCCGACCACGATGCAGCTGGGCTTTTATCCGCTGCTGAAGGCGGGCATCATCGATGCCGGCAACCTGATCGCCGACGCCAAGTCGGGCGTGTCCGGCGCCGGCCGCAAGGCCGAGATCGGCACGCTGTTCTCGGAAGCGAGCGACAACTTCAAGGCCTATGGCGTGCACGGCCACCGTCACACGCCGGAAACGTCGGCCCAGCTGCAGCGCTACACGGACCAGAAGGTCGGCCTGATCTTCACGCCGCACCTCGTGCCGATGATCCGCGGCATGCATTCGACCCTGTACGCGCGCCTCACGCAGGACATCACGAACGAAGCCCTGCAAGCCCTGTTCGAAGAGCAGTACAAGGATGCGGAATTCGTCGACGTGATGCCGTTCGGCTCGCACCCGGAAACCCGCTCGACGCGCGGTTCGAACATGCTGCGCATCGCGCTGCACCGTCCGGACAACGGCAACACGGTCGTCATCCTCGTCGTGCAGGACAACCTGGTCAAGGGCGCGTCCGGCCAGGCCGTGCAGTGCATGAACTTGATGTTTGGCCTGCCGGAAAGTACCGGTCTGAAGCAGATCGCGCTGCTGCCGTAACCGCTCGTCGCAGCGTCCCCTGGCAAGCCTCGGTCACAAGATACAGATCAAGGCGACCTGCATTGGCAACGGTACATTGACCGTTGGACAGAACCAACGCCAAGCACAGGGGACAATCATGTTCGGTCGTAACGCAAAAAGCGAAATCGATAGCCTGATCGGCATTTCGGCACGCATCGAAGGGGATCTCGTATTCACCGGCGGGCTGCGCATCGACGGCGAGGTGCACGGCAACGTGGTGGCTGCGGACGGCAACGACAGCGTGCTGATCGTTTCCGAACACGCGCGCATCGAAGGCGAGGTGCGCTGTTCCAACCTGGTCGTCAACGGGTATATCGCGGGGACGGTGTATTCGTCCGAACTCCTTGAATTGCAGCCGAAAGGCCGCATACATGGGGATGTCCATTACCGCCTGCTGGAAATGCACGGCGGCGCCCTCGTCACCGGCAAGCTGACCCACCATGCCGAGGCGGTGGCGGCCGCCGAACCCGTCTTCCACCTCGGCGTGGCGGCCGAAGGGGCTTCAGCATGACTGGCGCCAACGGTCTATAATGGACGAAATCCGAATCCAATCAGGAGTTTATCCATGAATGCAGTCGCCGAAGTGCAAAACGCACAAGACACGATCCCCACGCCCATCAATTTCACCGACAGCGCTGCCCAGAAGGTTGCTCAACTGATCGAGGAAGAAGGCAATCCCGACCTGAAACTGCGCGTGTTCGTGCAGGGCGGCGGTTGCTCGGGCTTCCAGTACGGCTTCACGTTCGACGAAATCGTGAACGAAGACGACACGACGATGGAAAAGAACGGCGTTCAGCTGTTGATCGACTCGATGAGCTACCAGTACCTGGTCGGCGCCGAGATCGACTACAAGGACGACCTCGAAGGCGCCCAGTTCGTCATCAAGAACCCGAATGCCCAGTCGACCTGCGGTTGCGGTTCGTCGTTCTCGATGTAAGCGATACCAGCCTCGACATCGAAACCGCCTCGGCATTGCCGGGGCGGTTTTTTTTCGCCTATACGAAGTGTTGGATGCCGCCGTAATGACAAGCCATTAACAATTGCTAACAGTCACGTGCGTAGTACACTGATCCACGCCGTGCTGATGTGGCGGCAAGGAGACATACAAACCCAATAAATCGAGAGAAAAACAATGTCGAGGGCACCAACTCTACTTTGCGGTGTTACCGCTATCATTCTCGCCTGGGCCGGTGCCGCCCAAGCGCAAGCACCATCCACCAACAAAGCTGCCACCACCACGGCGGCGACCGACGACGGCACCGGTGCCTACCGCACGCAGCGCTACCGCAACCTGTTCGCCGAACGCCTGGGCCGCAGCTCGCAAGAGACGCACGCGAAGATCGAGCAAGCCTTCCAGCGGCTGTTCCACGGCGACGGCCAGGAGGAGCGCGTCTATTTCGAAACGGGCGCCAACGCCAACGGCACGCTCGCGTACATCACCGACTGGGCCAACAACGACGCCCGCACGGAAGGCATGAGCTACGGCATGATGATCGCCGTCCAGCTCGGCAAGAAGCGCGAGTTCGACGCGTTGTGGAACTGGTCGAAGACGTACATGCTGACGACCGATCCCGCCAATCCGTCGCGCGGCTATTTCGCGTGGTCGATGGGGACCGACGGCACGCCGCGCGCCACCGGGGCCGCGCCGGACGGCGAGGAATACTATGCGATGGCGCTGTACTTCGCGGCACGGCGCTGGGGCAACGGGAAGGGCATCTACGATTACCAGAAGGAAGCGGATACCATCCTACGCGGCATGCGGCACCACCCCGTCGTGACGGCCACGCCGCCGTTCCGCATCCATCCCGGCGACAAACCGTTCGTCGAGCCGGACACGCCCTGGCCCAGCCCCAATAACCGTCACGAACAGGAACAGGCGCAGAAGGCCGGCAAGCCGTGGCCGCCGCAGCGTCCGCACCGCGAGCCGCGCGCCGTCACCGTGGGGCCGATGGTGGACGAGGCCCATGCGATGGTCCGCTTCGTGCCCGAGACGTTCATCCCCGGCACCGACCCGTCCTACCACCTGCCCGCGTTCTACGAACTGTGGGCGCGCTGGGGCCCGCGCGAAGACCGCGCGTTCTGGGCGCGAGCCGCCGCCGTCAGCCGCGACTTTTTCGTGAAGACGGCCGACCCCGCGACGGGCCTTGGTCCCGACCGCGCCGACTTCGACGGCACGCCGCTGAAGAACTGGGACGGCAGCCCGGGCTCGTTCAGCTACGACAGCTGGCGCACGATCAGCAACTGGTCCGTCGACCGCAGCTGGTGGAACAAGGACCCGCGCCAGCAGGCACTTTCCGACCGCGTCCAGACCTTCCTCGCGGGCCAGGGCATCGATCGTTTCGCCGACCGCTACACGCTGGACGGCAAGCCGCTGTCCGACCGCCACTCGACCGGCATGCTGGCGGCGGCCGCCGTCGGCAGTCTGGCGGCCACGCCGGGGCAGGTATCCGACGATTTCCTGCGCGCGCTGTGGGACACGCCCGTGCCCAGCGGCGAACAGCGCTACTTCGACGGCATGTTGTACTTGATGAGCATGATGCACGTGGGCGGCGAGTTCCGCGTGATCGACGCAAAGAACAAATAACAAGGAGACCAGCATGATGAAACAGACGACCGTTGCCGTCCTTCTCGCCTGCGCGGCGCTGGGCGCACAGGCGCAGGAGCGCGCGTGGCTCGACAAATCGAAATCCGCCGACGAGCGCGCCCGCGCCGCCGTCGCCGCCATGACGCTCGACGAAAAGCTGCTGCTGATCGTCAGCTACACGGACAAGAAAGACCTGGCGAAGCAGCCGGACGACATCGTGCCGCCGGCGGTCAAGGCCGACGTCGCGGCACACCATATCGAGGGCTCGGCCGGCTACGTGCCCGGTATTCCGCGCCTGGGGATCCCGCCGCAGTGGCAGACCGACGCGTCCATCGGCGTGCGCGTGGGCGGCATGGAGCGCACGGCGTTGCCGTCCTCGCTGGCGACGGCGGCGAGCTTCGATCCGGCCGTCTCCGAGGCAGGCGGCCGCATGATCGCGGACGAGGCGCGCGCATCCGGCTTCAACACGTTCCTGGCCGGCGGCGCGAACCTCGCACGCGAGCCGCGCAACGGCCGCAATTTCGAATACGTGGGCGAGGATCCGCTGCTGGCCGGCCGCATGGCCGCGGGCCTGATCAACGGCATCCAGGCGCGCCACGTGGTCTCGACGATGAAGCACTTCGCCGTCAACGACCACGAAAGCCAGCGCACGACGGTCGACGTCACGATCTCGCCCGAGGCGATGCGCCAGTCGGACCTGCTCGCGTTCGAGTTCGTCGACGAGCTGTCGAAGCCGGGCTCCGTCATGTGCTCGTACAACCTCGTGAACGGCCGCTGGGCGTGCGAGAACGAGTACCTGCTGAACAAGACCCTGAAGCAGGACTGGAAGTTCAAGGGTTATGTGATGGCCGACTGGGGCGCCGTCCACTCGACGGCGGACGCCGCCAACTATGGCCTCGACCAGTTCACCGGCTACCCGTGCTGCAACCACCACGGCCCGTTCTACTCGGCCAAGAACTTCAAGGAGGCGATGAACAAGGGCGACGTTTCCATGCGCCGCCTCGACGACATGGCGCAGCGCATCCTGTGGCCGCTGTTCCAGACCGGCGTGTTCGACGATCCGCCGAAGGTCGGCAAGATCGACTTCGCGGCGAACGCGAACATCGCGCAGCGCGCCGCCGAGGAATCGCTCGTGCTGCTGAAGAACGAGGGCAACCTGCTGCCGCTCGCGAACGTGAAGTCGGTGGCCGTCATCGGCGGCCATGCGGACAAGGGCGTGCTGGCGGGCGGCGGTTCGTCCGGTGTGACGCCGGTCGGCGGCAACGCGGTGCCGAACCTGGAGCCGACCAAGTGGCCCGGCCCCGTCATCTACATGCCATCCTCGCCGCTGGCTGCATTGAAAGCCGAGCTGCCGAAATCGAAGATCGGCTACGCGAGCGGCAAGGACATCGACGCCGCCGTCGCGCTGGCGAAGCAGTCCGAGGTCGCCGTCGTGTTCGTGACGCAGTGGATGGGCGAAGGCTTCGACGGCAGGCTGGAACTGGACGGCAACCAGGATGCGCTGGTCGCCGCCGTCGCGCGCGCGAATCCGAAGACAATCGTCGTCGTGGAATCGGGCGGGGCGATCCTGATGCCGTGGCTGCCGCAGGTGCCGGCCGTGCTGGAAGCGTTCTATCCGGGCATCCGCGGCGGCCAGGCGATCGCGCGCATCCTGACCGGTAAAGTGAATCCGTCGGGCCACCTGCCGATCAGCTTCCCCGCGTCGAATCTACAACTTGCCCATGCGCAGATTCCAGGCTTCGGCAAGCCGGACGGCATCCCTGTCCACATCACGTACCACGAAGGCGCCGCGATCGGCTACAAGTGGTACGACGCGAAAGGGTATAAACCGTTATTCGCGTTCGGCCATGGCCTCAGTTATACGAGCTTCGCCGTCGCCGACCCGAAGGCGAGCGTCGCGAATGGCGCGCTGACGGTCGGTGCCGCGCTGCGCAACACGGGCAAGCTGGCGGGCAAAGGTGTCGTGCAGGTGTACGTCGCGCCGGCGGACCTGAAGGCATCGGGCTGGGAAGCGCCGAAGCGCCTCGTCGCCTTCCACAAGCTCGATCTGCAGGCGGGGAACGCCAACGCGTTCACGCAGGCTGTCGATCCGCGCCTGCTGGCGACGTACGAGGTCGCGGACAACAGCTGGCGCGTCCGCGCGGGCACGTACCGCGTGCTGTTCGGGCAGGCGGCGGACGACCTGCCGCTTTCGGTGGACGTGACGCTGCCGGACATGACGTGGAGCGCCGTCCACAAGGAGTAAAGCCCTCGTTACTTCGCCCAGTAGTCCAGCACCAGCGATTTGGCGAGACTCGGCTTGAGCATCTCGACGAAGCGCTGGTGCGCCGGATGCACGAGGTAGGCGTCGCGGTCTTCGGCTTCAGCGAACGTCAGCGTAAAACAGTGCGTGAAGCCGTCGTTCAGGCCTTCCGGGCTCACGTTCGTGCCCCATTCGTAGGCCGTGATGCCGGGGATGGCCGAGGGCAGGGCGGCGAAGCCGGTCACGATGGCGTCGACGTCGTCGTACGAAGCGTCGTCCTTGAACGAGAACAGGACGACGTGGCGGAGCAGTTGGTTGGACATGGGACGGTCGGTGTAAGTTGGCGAGACGTCATCTTACACGGCCGCCGGATTCAAGGCGCGAGGGCGATCACGTCGTCGCCGGGCAGCGGTTCGCAGCCCGGCCCGAGCAGTTCCCAGCCGCGGTGCACGACGATGTGGCGCTCGTCGTGGCACAGTTCCACGCGGCGCGTTTGCGGCGCTTCTCTCCGCACGAACGACTCGATCGTCGTGGGCACGCTGATGTGCAGCGCGAGCGCGTGGATGTCGTCGAGCGGATGGTCGCCCACGTGCACGAGCGGCACGAACTGGCCCGCGAACATCAGCCAGTGCGACGGGATGCGGACGGGCGTGTCCGCGTAGCCTTGCGCGCGCAACCACGCCTGCGCACGGGCGCGCGCGGGATCGGCCGGATCGAGCCGGCCCCACGCGAATGCGATCAGCTCCGCCACCCATTGATTGCAGTTCTGGTAGCGGGTGCCGAAGGCGTAGGCGTTGGCGCTGTATGTTGTGCCCAGCAGGGCGAGGGCCAGCGGTTTGTCGAGCGCCGCCTGTTCCAGCAGCGCGCTGTCCTGCTCGGGTGGGAACAGCAGGGCGACGTGGCCGTGCGTGGGGGCGTCGGCGCCGAGCACGAAGCCGGACATGCCCTGGTCGAACAGGCGCGGACGCGATTCGTCGCACGCGTAGTACAACTGGCGCACGGCCCACGGGCCGCCGGGATTGTTTTTCAGCGCGATGCCCGCGTGCGAATACAGCAGGCCGAAGCGGGAGAGGTCCAGGCCCGCGCGCGCGACGAGGGCGAGATTGCTGCCCGAGCGCGCCAGCTCGTCCTTGACGGCGGCGGCGAAGCGCAGCACGCGGTCCTGGTCCGCGGCCGTGACCTTGTCGGCACGGTCGCAGAAGGTCGGGATGCCGGCGGATGCCCCCGCGCTCGCGCACAGCAGCAGCGCGGCCGCGAGGAACCGCTGCAGCATCAGATCGTCACTTTGCGCGACGCGAGGTCGCGGTACCAGTCGTCCTGCAGCGCGAGGAAGAACGGCTTCTTGGTGTCGCCGTACGCGAATTCGTAGCCGTACACGCGCTCGTTCACCTGCACGACTTCATTCCTGGTGACGTGGCGGTCGGCCAGCGCGCGGTCGGGGACGTCGATCCAGAACTCGGTAGCCGCATTGCCCGCGACGGCGCGCAGCGTGATGCGCGTGACACCTGCCTTGGCCGGCGCCTGGGCAACGTCCATCACGCGGTACGGGCCGGTCTCCGCGCGCTTGTTGTCGCCGCTCGAGCTGTTGCTGGAACCGCCGATCGAATCGGAAATGCTGCCCGACGACGCGGAACCCGCGCTGGAGGCCGAGGAGGCGAAGCTGTCGGCGTGGGCGGGCAGGGTGGATGCGGCGGCGGCCAGCGCAACGGCGAGCGCGAAGGTCTTGAAGGTCATTGCGAAATCTTTCTTAAGCGTATCGGATAACGCAATGGTACAAGTGCCGCGTGCCGCTGAGAAGGCCAACGTGGTTTTGTTACAAACGGCCCGCCGCCGCGGGATCAGTTGACTTCGGTGACGAACTGGTCGAGCGGACGGCGCACCTTCGGCAGGTTGACCAGCCAGTCCTGCTCGGCCTTGCGGTAGCCCAGCGGCAGCATGACGACACTGCGCAGGTTCTGTTCGCGCAGCTTCAGGATGGCGTCGACGGCGGCCGGGTCGAAGCCTTCCATCGGGGTCGCGTCGACTTCCTCGAACGCGGCCGCGATGACGGCCGCACCGAAGCCGATATAGGCCTGGCGTGCGGCATGCTCGAAGTTCACCTGCGCGCCGCGGCCCGGATACGTCGACAGCAGCTGCTGGCGGTACGCTTCCCAGCCTTCGTTGCGGAAGCCGCGCACCTCATTGGTCAGGTCGAACATGTGGTTGATGCGTTCCGGCGTGTAGTCGTCCCAGGCGGCGAACACCAGCAGGTGCGACGCATCCGTGACCTGTGCCTGGTTCCACGCCACTTCACGGATCTGCGCGCGCAGTGCCGGATTCTTCACGACCAGGATCTCGTACGGCTGCAGGCCGGACGAGGTCGGCGCCAGGCGGGCGGCCTCGATGATGCGGTCGATCTTGTCCTGTGCGACCGGACGGGTCGGATCCATTGCCTTGGTGGCGTAGCGCCATTGCAGTTTATTCAGTAAGTCCATGAGTGACCTTATGTGTGGTGGATGGGTCACATTGTATTTTCTCCTCGCCGTGCAATAAACTAGGCGATCAGCAAATGATTTGTTCCTGAAAGGTGAAGATGGCCCGCAAGTTCGACCACTTGTCGGATGTGGAAGTGTTGCTCAGCGTGATCGAACACGGGTCGTTCAGCGCGGCGGCCGTGGTGCTGTCGACCACGGCGTCGGTGCTGAGCCGTGCCATTTCGCGGCTGGAAACCCGCCTGGGTGCGCAGTTACTGCGGCGCAGCACGCGCAGCCTGAGCCTCACCGATGCCGGACGCCGCTACGCCGAGGAGGTGCGCGGCGCGTTTGCACAGATCGAGCAGGCGGAACGCACGATCCGCAGCACGACGGTGCAACTGAGCGGCAAGGTCCGCATGAGCGTGCCCACCAGCTATGGCCGGCAACGCCTGCCCGCGCTGCTGGCCGCCTATGCGCGTGCCTATCCGCTGGTCGAGCTCGAAGTCGACATCAGCAATCGCAACGTGGACCTCGTGGCGGAAGGTTTTGATCTTGCCATCCGGTCCGGCCCGATCCCGAGCAGCAGCATGGTGGCGCGTCCGCTCGAAGTGTCGCCGCTGTGCCTGGTCGCCGCGCCGGATTACCTGGAGGCGGCGGGACCGCTATGCGGCCTGGCCGACCTGGCACGCCAGCGTTGCATCGCCTTCATCCGTCCCAGCACCGGCCGCGTGATCCCCTGGCACTTGCGCGACGACGGGCGCGACATCGACTGGGTGCCGCCAGCCGCCGTCACCGTGTCGACGGATGTCATGGGTGTCATCTGGCTGGCGGAGCAGGGAATGGGCATTGCGCTGTGCCCGCGCATCTTCGCCGAAGAGAGCCTGGATGCGGGCCGCCTGACGGAGATACTGCCCGGCCTGGGCGGGCGCACGCGCACGTTTTCCGTGATCTACCCGGCCCACCGCAACCTGTCGGCCGCGTCGCGCGCGCTGATCGAGATACTGGTGGCGGGCGCCGCCTGAGGTTCAGGCCGGATACAGCGCGCCGAGGATGCGCGGCCCTGCGGCCCCCGTCACGGCCGGCAGATTGCCCGGCTGGCGGCGCAGGAAGCGGTAGCCCAGCCACGCGAAGGCGAGGGCCTCGACGCGGTTCGGCGCGACACCCAGCGTGTCCGTCGACGCGACCGGAATGTTGCCGCCGAGCGCGTCGGCGAGGTCGCGCAGCAGCATGCCGTTGTAGGCGCCGCCGCCGCACACGTAGACGGCTTGCGCATTTGCCTCCGCCTGGATGGCGCGGGCGATCGTCACGGCCGTCAGCCGTGTCAGGGTCGCCTGCACGTCGGCCGGATCGAGGCCCGGGTGCTGCGCCAGCTTCGCATCGAGCCAGTCCGCGTGGAACAGGTCGCGGCCCGTGCTCTTGGGCGGCGGCTGGCGGAAATACGGTTCGTCGAGCATGAGGTCGAGCAGGGATGCGTCGACGGTGCCCGTGGCCGCCCAGGCACCGTCCTCGTCGTACGCCTGGCCCTGGTGGCGCGCGATCCACAGATCCATCAGCACGTTGCCGGGGCCGGTGTCGTAGCCGCTCACGCGGCCGTCGCCATACAGCACGCTGATGTTGCCGATGCCGCCGATATTGACGACGACGCGCACCTGGTTCCGCTTGCCGAAGCGGGCTTCGTGGAACGCGGGGACGAGCGGGGCGCCCTGGCCGCCGGCGGCGACGTCGCGGCTGCGGAAGTCGGCGATGACGTCGATGCCGGTCAGCTCGGCCAGCAGCGCCGGATTATTGGTCTGACGCGTAAAACCCAGTTCGGGGCGGTGGCGGATGGTCTGGCCGTGCACGGCGACGGCGCGGACCGGGCCCGGCGCCGCGGTGGCCAGCGTCTTGACGCACTCGGCGTAGCAGCGCGCCAGCGCGTTGGCGGCCAGCGCTTCGCGTTCCAGCTCGTTGGCGCTGGCGGCCTGCAGGGCCATCAGTTCGGCGCGCAGGCCGGCGGGGAAGGGCGTGAACGCGGCCTCCAGCGTGCGGATGCCGCGGCCGGAAAAGTCGGCCAGCACGCCGTCGACGCCGTCCAGGCTGGTGCCGGACATCAGGCCGATGTACAAAGTGGATGCCATTATTGATTCCTAAAAGCAAAACGCCTTGCAGGCAAGCCGTGCAAGGCGTTCATATCAGCGACGCTGAAGGATCAGCGTGCAGCCATCGCGTTACCGGCCGGCGACAGCAGCGAGAAGCGGTGCGACATCTCGGCCGCGGCCATCCTGAAGCGGGTCATTTCGCCCGCCGTCAGCGGCTGCTGCTGCAGGTTCTTCAGTGCCATCGGGTCGGTGGCGTGGCCGCCGATGCGGAATTCGTAGTGCAGGTGCGGGCCCGTTGCCCAGCCCGTCGTCCCCACGTAGCCGATCACGTCGCCCTGGGACACTTTCTGGCCGCGGCGCAGGCCGCTGGCGAAGCGGCTCATGTGGCCGTACGCGGTGCTGTAGTTGGACCAGTGCTTGAGCACGACAAAGTTGCCGTAGCCGTTCTGGGTGCCGACGAAGTCGACGACGCCGTCGCCCGATGCCTTGATCGGGGTGCCCAGCGGCGCGGCCATGTCGACGCCTTCGTGCTTCTTCCAGGTGCCGAACACCGGATGCACGCGCATCGAGAAGCCCGACGAGATGCGGTTGAACGCCACCGGCGACTTCAGGAATGCCTTCTTCAGCGACTTGCCGTCCAGGCTGTAGTAACCGCCCTGGTGGGTGACCGGGTCTTCGTACCAGACGGACTGGTAGGCGACGCCACGGTTGACGAATTCGCCGGCCAGGATGCGGCCCGTGCGCACCATCTCGCCATCCAGCCAGAAGGTTTCGTAGACGACGTTGAAACGGTCGCCGCGCTTCAGGTCCGCGCGGAAGTCGATGCTCGTCGAGAACATCTCGATGATCTGGTTGACGACGGAATCCGGGATCTGGCTGCCATCGACGGCATCGTCGGTGGCGGCGTACAGCGAGCTGTTGATGTTGCGCGAACGCATCTCGACACGGCGCTCGAGTTGGGCCGGTGCCGCGTTCGACACGAATTTGTCGCCCTTGCGGGTGATGGTGACGGTCTTGAACTGGTCCTTGTCGGCGATCGTCGCGTGCAGGGTCAGCAGCAGGCCGTTCTCGTCCGTCTCGGCCTGGATGCGCTTGCCGGTCTTGAGGGAGAGGATGGAGCGGGCGGTCTTGTCGCTGCGGACGAAGGCTTGCGCTTGCTGGTCTTCGATGCCGAGGCGGTTGAACACGGAACCCAGCGAGTCACCCGGACGGATGCGTTCTTCGTGGATGAATTGCTGCTGGTCTTGCTGGAGGGCGGCGATCTGGTCTGCCAGGTTCGGCAGTTGCAGGTCTTGCGCGACTGATTTGACCGGCATGTCCGAAGCGTCCGGAGCGATCGGGGCGACTGCGGTGGCGCCGAAGGCGCACAGTGCCAGGGCTGCAGTACCCCCGGCTACGATGCGGGTTTTGCGGCTCGTTTCAGCCAGACCAAACCAGCGCTTGCCGGCGATTTTCTGTAATGGGTTCATGCAATCAGTTAAAATTTACCGCTTGAACAGCCCAAGACACCGTGATTTTTTTGTCGTTGTTATTACTTGTTGTCGTTGAAACTTTTCGTGCGGCAAGATTGACGGGATCGCGAATTATATCAAAATACCGGGTCTTACAACCGCTTTAGTCCTTTTCCTACAAATTTTTTATGACTTCTCCAGAAATTTCTGGTAATGCAAAAATTGCAACGCCAGCGGCCGGTCCGGCTTCTCTCCCTCTGAGCGACGCCGTCCAGGAAGCCCTTGCCATCACCAAGCGCGGTGTGGACGAGCTGCTGATCGAGAGCGAATTTGCCCAGAAACTGGCCCGTTCGGAACAGAGCGGCACGCCGCTGCGCATCAAGCTGGGCCTGGACCCGACGGCGCCCGACCTGCACCTGGGCCACACCGTGGTGCTGAACAAGCTGCGCCAGCTGCAGGACCTGGGTCACCAGGTGATCTTCCTGATCGGCGATTTCACGTCGATGATCGGCGACCCGTCGGGCCGCAACGCGACCCGTCCGCCGCTGACCCGCGAGCAGATCGAAGCGAACGCCACGACCTATTTCAAGCAGGCGTCGCTCGTGCTCGACCCGGCGCGCACGGAAATCCGCTACAACTCCGAATGGTGCGACGCCCTGGGCGCGCGCGGCATGATCCAGCTCGCCTCGCGCTACACGGTGGCCCGCATGATGGAGCGCGACGACTTTACCAAGCGCTACAAGAATGGGACTCCCATTTCCGTCCACGAGTTCCTCTATCCGTTAATGCAGGGCTACGATTCGGTCGCTTTGAAAGCGGATCTTGAGCTAGGTGGAACGGACCAGAAATTTAATCTGCTGGTTGGCCGTGAACTGCAGAAAGATTACGGCCAGGAACCGCAGTGCATTCTGACGATGCCGCTGCTGGAAGGCCTGGACGGCGTCGAGAAGATGTCCAAGTCCAAGAACAACTATATCGGCATCACGGAACCGGCGAACACGATGTTCGGCAAGCTGATGAGCATCTCGGACGTGATGATGTGGAAGTACTACGAGCTGCTGTCGTTCCGTTCGATCCAGGACCTGGCCGCTTTGAAAGCGGAGGTCGAAGGCGGCCGCAACCCGCGCGATGCGAAGGTGGCGCTGGCCCAGGAAATCGTCGCCCGCTTCCATTCGCAGCAGGCGGCCGAGGATGCGCTGGCCGACTTCGTCAACCGCTCCAAGGGCGGCATCCCGGACGACGTGCCGGAAGTGGCAGTGACCGGTGCGCCGCTGGGCCTGCCGCAACTGCTGCGCCAGACGGCCTTGTGCGCCTCCAGCTCGGAAGCCATGCGCATGATCGACCAGGGCGGCGTGCGCATCGACGGTACCGTCGTCTCCGACAAGGCCTTGCAGGTCCAGGCCGGTACGTTCGTGCTGCAGGTCGGCAAGCGCAAGTTCGCCCGCGTGACCCTCACGGCATGATCGGCCTGCTGCAACGGGTCAGCGAAGCCAGCGTCACGGTCGACGGCGACGTCACGGGTGCCATCGGCCGCGGCCTGATGGTGCTCGTGTGCGCGGAAAAGGGCGACACGGAGCGGGAAGCCGACGCGCTGCTCGCCAAGCTGCTGACCTACCGCGTCTTCTCGGACGACGCCGGCAAGATGAACCGCAGCGTGACGGACGTGGCGGGCGGCCTGCTGCTCGTGCCGCAGTTCACGCTGGCGGCGGACACCCGCTCCGGCACGCGCCCGTCGTTTTCGCCCGCCGCCCCGCCCGAGGACGGGCGTCGGCTGTTCGACCATGTCGTGCGCCGGGCGCGCGAGCGTCACGGTATCGTCGAAACGGGTCGCTTCGGTGCCGACATGAAGGTGATGCTGATCAATGATGGACCCGTGACGTTCTGGCTGCATATTGATCCACCCCGTATCGCCGCTTGAAAGTGGAAACCGCGCGCCACGGCGAGAGTCAGAGGGTAAGGATGCAGGGAGAGAGAACATGAAGATCTGGAGCGATTCCTTTATCGAGGGCGACATGATCCCGCCCAAATGCGCGTTCGCTGAGATGGATCCCGGCGACCACATCAAGCTGTCGACCAACCGCAGCCCGCACATCGCCTGGGACGACGTGCCGGCCGGGACGCAGTCGCTGGTCCTGCTCGTGCACGACATCGACGTGCCGACGGATGGCACGGACGTGAACAAGGAGGGCCGGACGGTACCCGATACGCTGCCACGTACGGATTTCTACCACTGGTCCCTCGTCGACATTCCCGTGTGTTTGAAATCCTTCGCCGAAGGCAAGTTTTCCGACATGGTCACGCCGGGCGGCAAGAGCGGGCCGCTGGTGCCGTTCACCATCAAGAACGGCACGGAACACCAGTTGCGCCACGGCATCAACGATTACACGGGCTGGTTCGCGAACGATCCCGACATGGCCGGCGAATACTACGGCTACGACGGCCCGTGCCCGCCCTGGAACGACGAACGCGTGCATACCTACGTCTTTACGCTGTATGCCCTCGACATTCCGCGCCTGCCGCTGGCAGGAAGGTTCACCGGCAAGGAAGTGCGCCTGGCCATCACGGGGCATATCCTGGACGAGGCGAAGATCTTCGGCGTGTATTCGCTGAATCCGGACGTGACGGGCAACCTGATCGGCCAGCCTTCCTGATTTTTTTGACAAGCTACGCCTTGAACGATCGCCCCGCGGTGCGGGGCGGCGCACCCGCATGACGACAACGAACGCATCCGCAGCACCTACCGATATCCTCCTCATCCGCCACGGCGAAACGGCCTGGAACGCCGAACGCCGCCTGCAAGGCCACCTGGACATTCCACTGAACGACGAAGGCGAGCGCCAGGCCGCGCTGCTGGCGGGTGCGCTCGCGGGCGAGCCCCTCGACCTCATCATCGCGAGCGACCTGCGCCGGGCCCATCAGACGGCGCAGGCCGTCGCCGACCGCCGCGGACTGACGGTGGCCATCGACCCGGCGCTGCGCGAGCGCGGCTATGGCGGCTTCGAAGGCTTGCTGTACAGCGAGATCGAGGAGCGTTTCCCGCGCGAATTCGCCGCCTGGCAGGCGCGCGATGTCGATGCGCAACTGCCGCCGGGCCGCAACGTGGGCGAAAGTTTTCGGTCGTTCTTCGACCGCGCCACCGGCGCCATCCTCGCGCTGGCGGTGGAGAATCCAGGCAAGACGATCGCCCTCGTTGCCCATGGCGGCGTGCTGGAGTGCGCCTACCGGCTCGCGCGCGGGCTGCCGCTGGAGACGCCGCGCGACTTCAAGGTCTATAACGCCAGCATCAACCGTTTCCGCTTCGACCCGGCCGATCGCAGCCTCGTCCTGGGCAGCTGGGGCGAGGTCGACCACCTGCGTCCGGCCGTGCTCGACGAGCTTCCTTAAAAGGCATGCTGGTGGGATTGGCAAGCCTTTTCTGGCGTGTGCGCAACAATCCCGTAAAAAAATGTGCTGATAAATTGAGCAGCGCTTCGGGTAAAATAGCGAGTTCCCATCGCTTCCCGTGATTTTCTGCCGTGCAAATTGGTCCATATACGCTGCGTAACAATGTCTTCGTCGCCCCGATGGCCGGGGTGACCGACCGTCCGTTCCGCCAGTTGTGCAAGAAGCTGGGAGCAGGCTATGCGGTGTCCGAGATGGCAGCGTCGAATCCGCGCCTGTGGGCCAGCGAGAAATCGTCGCGGCGCACGGATCACGCGGGCGAAATGGAGCCGAAAGCCGTGCAGATCGCCGGCGCCGACCCGCACGACCTGGCTGAATGCGCCAAGTTCAACGTCGAGCGCGGCGCCCAGATCATCGACATCAATATGGGGTGCCCGGTCAAGAAGGTGTGCAACAACTGGTGCGGCTCGGCGCTGCTGCAGCACGAAGACCTCGTGCAGCGCATCCTGGACGCCGTCGTGAACGCCGTCGACGTGCCCGTCACGCTGAAATTCCGCACCGGCTGGGATCGCCAAAACAAGAATGCGCTGACGATCGCGCGCATGGCCGAGGAAGCCGGCATCGCGATGCTGACCCTGCACGGCCGCACCCGCGCCGACGGCTACAAGGGCGACGCCGAGTACGACACCATCGCCGCCGTCAAGGCCGCCGTCAGGATTCCCGTTGTGGCCAACGGCGACATCACGACGCCGGACAAGGCGAAGTTCGTGCTCGACTACACGGGCGCCGATGCGGTAATGATCGGCCGCGCCGCCCAGGGCCGTCCCTGGATCTGTCGCGAAATCGATTACTTCCTGCGCACCGGGGAATACCTGCCGCCGCCGCTGGTCGAAGAAGTGCGCGAACTGATGAACGAGCACCTGCCGGCCCATTACGCCTTCTATGGCGAATACCTGGGCGTGCGCACGGCGCGCAAGCACATCGGCTGGTATGTCGAAGACCTGCCCGGCGGCGAGGAATTCCGCCAGGACATGAACCGTTTGGAATCGACGGCCGAGCAATTGGCTGCCGTCGATGCGTTCTTTAAATCACAACACCGGTATGGCGACCGGTTACAATACCGGCCCGCGCATCCTGACGATGACGCGATTGCCGCCTAAGTAATAGAAGAAAAATAACAAGAACGTCGGAGACAAACGCTGCCAAAAGCAGCATTTAACCAGGATGAAGCTGTAAACCATGAGCAAAGAAAGTATCCAGGAAGTCGTTCAAAAAAGCCTCGAAGACTATTTCAACGACCTGGGCGAGCAGAAACCGTCGAACATCTACGACATGATGCTCCTGACCGTCGAAAAACCGATCCTGCAAGTGGTGATGACGCGGGCGGAGGGTAATCAGTCGCATGCCGCCCAGATGCTGGGTATTAATCGCAATACATTGCGCAAGAAGTTGCAGGAGCACGGGCTGCTGTAAGCGCCGGCGGAGGGGGCCGGGCGTGCAGGCGTGCGTCGGGCCCTCTGTCCGGCGTGCGCGAGCCCGTCCAGATTTTTTTCAACAGGCCACTCCCATGATCAAACAAGCACTCATCTCCGTTTCCGACAAAACCGGCGTCCTCGATTTCGCACGTGCGCTGTCCGCCCTCGGCGTGAACATCCTGTCCACCGGCGGCACCGCCAAACTGCTGCAGGACAATGGCGTGCCGGTCACCGAAGTCGCCGACTACACCGGCTTCCCGGAAATGCTCGATGGCCGCGTCAAGACGCTGCATCCGAAGGTCCACGGCGGCATCCTGGCCCGCCGCGACTTCCCGGAACACGTTGCCAAGCTGGAAGAGCACGGCATTCCGCAGATCGACATGGTGGTGGTCAACCTGTACCCGTTCCAGGCCACCGTCGCCAAGGAGCAATGCTCGCTGGAAGATGCGATCGAGAACATCGACATCGGCGGCCCGACCATGCTGCGCTCGGCGGCCAAGAACCACCGCGACGTCGTCGTCATCGTCGACCCGGCCGACTACGGTCCTGTGCTGGCCGAGATGAAAGGTACCGGCGAAGCGGCCGGCAGCGTCGGTTACGAGACGAAATTCCGCCTGGCGAAGAAAGTGTTCGCGCACACGGCGCAATACGACGCCGCCATTACGAACTACCTGACGAGCCTCGGCCCGGACAAGGACCACACCAACCGCGCCGCTTACCCGCAGACGCTGAACCTGCACTTCGAAAAAGTCCAGGACATGCGCTACGGCGAAAACCCGCACCAGACGGCCGCGTTCTACCGCGACCTGGTGCCGGCCGCTGGCAGCCTGGCCAACTACCGCCAGCTGCAGGGCAAGGAACTGTCGTACAACAATATCGCTGATGCGGACGCGGCCTGGGAGTGCGTCAAGTCGATGAAAGGCTTCGACATGCCGGCCGGCTGCGTGATCATCAAGCACGCGAACCCGTGCGGCGTCGCGATCGGCGCCGACGCGCTGGACGCCTACCAGCGCGCCCTCAAGACGGACCCGACCTCGGCCTTCGGCGGCATCATTGCCTTCAACGTGCCGGTCGACGGCCCGGCGGCGGAAGCCATCGCCAAGCTGTTCGTGGAAGTCGTGATCGCACCGGCATTCACGGCCGAAGCGCTGCAGATCATGTCGGCCAAGCAGAACGTGCGCCTGCTGGAAATCGCGCTCGGCGACGGCCAGAACGTGTATGACGTCAAGCGCGTGGGCGGCGGCCTGCTCGTGCAATCGCCGGACGCGAAGAACGTGGGTCTCGGCGACCTGCGCGTCGTGTCGAAAAAACAGCCGACCCCGCAACAGATGCAGGACCTGATGTTCGCGTGGCGCGTGGCCAAGTACGTGAAATCGAACGCGATCGTGTTCTGCGCCGGCGGCATGACCCTCGGCGTGGGCGCGGGCCAGATGAGCCGCATCGACTCCGCGCGCATCGCGTCGATCAAGGCGCAGAACGCCGGCCTGTCGCTGGTGGGCTCGGCCGTGGCGTCGGATGCGTTCTTCCCGTTCCGTGACGGCCTCGACGTCGTCGTCGACGCGGGCGCGACCTGCGTCATCCACCCGGGCGGCTCGATGCGCGACCAGGAAGTGATCGACGCGGCGGATGAACGCGGCGTGGTCATGCTGTACACTGGCACGCGTCACTTCCGTCACTGATCGGGGGTGAAGGTCGTGGTGACAAAGTCGCCACGACCTGTGTTTTTGCACAGTATTTTTCCCACGAAACACCCGCGCCGGTATAACATTCGATAATGATTATTCTCGGCATCGACCCGGGCCTGCGTACGACAGGGTTCGGCGTCATTGAAAAGCAAGGCAACCGGTTGCGCTACATCGCGTCCGGCACCATCAAGACGGGCTCTGAAGGCGCGCTGCCACCGCGGCTGAAAGTCATCCTGACCGGCGTCAGCGAGATCGTCGCCACCTACCAGCCGGCCTGTGCGGCCATCGAAAAAGTCTTCGTCAACGTCAATCCGCAGTCGACCCTGCTGCTCGGCCAGGCGCGCGGCGCCGCGATCACGGCCCTCGTCGGCGCCGACCTCGATGTGGCGGAATACACGCCCACGCAAGTGAAACAGGCCGTCGTCGGCACCGGCAAGGCCGTCAAGGCGCAGGTGCAGGACATGGTCGCGCGCCTGCTCAAGCTGCCGGGCCTGCCCGGCACGGACGCGGCCGATGCGCTCGGCATTGCCATCTGCCACGCCAACAGCCAGGATGCGCTGGCATTGATCGGCACGCTCGCACCGACCAATCCGAAAAAGCCGACGCTGCACATGAAGCGCGGCCGCCTCGTCTAATTATTGAAAGGTCACCATGATCGGTCGTCTCTCCGGAGTCCTGCTGGAAAAGAACCCGCCGCAAGTGCTCGTCGATTGCCAGGGCGTCGGCTATGAAGTGGACGTGCCGATGAGCACGTTCTACAACCTGCCGCACACGGGCGAAAAGGTTACCCTGTTCACGCACTACGTCGTGCGCGAGGATGCCCACCTGCTGTTCGGCTTCGGGTCGGCGAACGAGCGCGCCGTGTTCCGCCAGCTGATCAAGATCACCGGCGTCGGCGCGCGCACGGCATTGTCCATCCTGTCCGGCATGACTGTGAACGACCTCGCCCAGGCCGTGACGTTGCAGGAAGCGGGGCGCCTGGTCAAGGTGCCGGGAATCGGCAAGAAGACGGCCGAGCGCCTGCTGCTGGAACTGAAGGGCAAACTGGGCGCGGACATCGGCGTCGCGGCCGGCACGCCGCACGACGATGCGCAGGCAGACGTGCTCAATGCGCTGCTGGCTTTGGGGTATTCTGACAAGGAAGCCCTCATCGCCATCAAGAACATGCCGGCCGGGACCAGTGTGTCCGATGGCATCAAGCTGGCGCTGAAGGCGTTGTCCAAGGCGTAATTTGTAGGGTGGGCACCCCGTGCCCACGCGGACATTCAAGATAATGTAATGAGCATCCAGACCGACAATTTCACCGAGCAGCGCATTATCGATGCCGCGCCGGCCTCGCCCAACGAGGAGGCGATCGAGCGCGCGTTGCGCCCCAAGCATCTGGACGAATACGTCGGCCAGGAAAAGATCCGCGACCAGCTCGAAATCTTCATCCACGCGGCCAGGAAGCGCCGCGAAGCGCTCGACCACACGCTGCTGTTCGGCCCGCCGGGCCTGGGCAAGACGACGCTCGCGCACATCATCGCGCGCGAGATGGGCGTGAACCTGCGCCAGACGTCCGGTCCCGTGCTGGAGCGCCCCGGCGACCTGGCCGCGTTGCTCACGAACCTGGAAGCGAACGACGTCCTGTTCATCGACGAGATCCACCGTTTGTCGCCGGTCGTCGAGGAGATCCTGTACCCGGCGCTGGAAGACTACCAGATCGACATCATGATCGGCGAAGGCCCGGCCGCGCGTTCCGTGAAGCTCGACCTGCAGCCGTTCACGCTCGTCGGCGCCACCACGCGCGCCGGCATGCTGACGAATCCGCTGCGCGACCGTTTCGGCATCGTCGCCCGGCTGGAGTTCTACAACGTCGAGGAATTGACGAAGATCGTCGCGCGCAGCGCCGCGCTGCTGGAAGCGCCGATCGACGAGGAGGGCGCGCGCGAAGTCGCCAGGCGCGCCCGCGGCACGCCCCGTATCGCCAACCGCCTGCTGCGCCGCGTGCGCGATTATGCGGAAGTGAAGGGGAATGGCGAGATCACGAAGGAGATGGCCGACCGCGCGCTGCGCATGCTGGATGTCGATACGGTCGGCTTCGACGTGATGGACAGGAAGCTGCTGGAAGCGGTGCTGTTCAAGTTCGCCGGCGGCCCGGTCGGCATCGGCAACCTGGCCGCCGCCATCGGCGAAGCGGCGGACACCATCGAGGACGTGCTGGAACCGTTCCTGATCCAGCAGGGTTATCTGCAGCGCACGCCGCGCGGGCGCATTGCCACGCCGCTGGCCTACCGGCATTTCGGCGTCGCCGCGCCGCGCATCAGCCCGACCGGCGACCTGTGGGACAACCTCCCGCCTGCCTAGTTCATTCAGGACAGCGCCGGCTCCTGCCGCTCGCGCTTGCGCATGGGGCGCTGGCGCCCGTCGGGGATACCGGGGAAGACGAAGCTGATGAACATCAGCACGGACACCGCGAGCAGCAGGCCGCTGGCCCACAACATTTCTTCCTGGTCGCGCGTCCACAACACGGCCAGGCTGGCGGCCATCGGCAGCAGCAACACCACACCACCCAGGACGCGCAGGATGATGGACCGGCGCATGCGCGGCGCCAGCAGGGCGATGTACAGGAAGCTGCCGGAGACGAGGCTCATGCCGAACAGCCCGCCCAGTACGGGCCAGCCGGGCATGCCGCGGGTGCTGACGTCGGACAGCACGAGCGGCAACGCCATCGGAATGCCGATGCCGATCAGGAACGACAGGAGCCGTAAGAAGATCATATGAATGCCGTATATGGTGAGTGCAACACTCGCCAGATTAGCATAGCGGCCCCACCGATGTCGCGCACGGCGCGCAAATTTTGTATTTACGAGAGTCGTTATTCCTGGCGCAACCAGACCTGCGACCGCCCGAACATCGGCACGCCGACATAACCCCGCACTTCGAGCTTCCTGCCGCCTTCGTGGACGCTCAGCTTGCTCTTGTAAACTTTACCGTTCTTCGGGTCGAGGATCTCGCCGCCCGTGTACTCGTCGCCGTTCTTGCGCAGGCCCGAGACGATGGTCATGCCGACGATCGGCTGGTCCTTGCGCGCGCCCTGGCACAGTGCGCATTTCGGATTCTGGTCTTCGTCCGGCGTGCGGAACAGTTTTTCGATCCTGCCCTGCAGTTCGCCCTGGTTGTCCGTAATGCGGATCAGGGCGGACGGCTTGCCGGAGGCGTCGTCGATGGTTTTCCACAGCCCGACCGGCGAGGCGTCCTGGGCCCAGGCGAGTGGGGCGGCGAGGGTGGCGGCGAGAGTGAGGATGGCGAGAGGGCGCATGGGGTCTCCTGTTGGATTTATAAGGGCGTGTCCGGCCAGTGTAGCAAATTGCACGGTCGTTCAGTAAACGCCAGGCTGGCCTCAGGAGCCGTTCTGCTGTGCTTTCAGGCCTGCGATCGTCGACGTGGCTTCGGCCGGCAAGGTCGCGCCGAGGCGGTGCAGGACGAACGGCGTCTTGTCCGGACCCGTGCACGTGAAGGCGGGCGCGGCAGCGTCGTAGCGGCAGGTCATGGCGACGTTTTCCACCGGTGCGCCGTTCGGCAGGGATGGCCGCAGCAGCAGCGTGTCGCCGTCCAGCGTCGCGTGGACCGGAAAGCCGATGATGGGGCGCGCGTTGTCTGCCTCATTGGCCGGCGGTGCGGAACCGGCCATCAGGCCATCGCCGTCGGCCTGCAGGTACATGACGGTTTGCGCCGAGCCCCAGCTGCCGGCAACGTGGGCGGGGAGGGGGCCGGCCGCGTGGGCAGCCAGGTGGCATGCGCCGGCAAGCAGCAGCGGGATCAGGCGTTTCATAGGTTCTCTCGTTGGATGAAGTCCGGACGAGTATAGCGAAGCGCCCCTACTGTATTTACTCACATTGTCACGCGACCTCGGGCAGCAACAGCAGCAGATCCGTCGGCCCGACGTCGACGCCCAGTTGCGAGAACAGGGTCGTCGCCTGGCCCCGGTGATGCGTCTGGTGGTTGAACACGTGCAGCAGGACGTCGCCCAGCCGCTTGGTGCTGGCGATGCCTTTCATGGAGGTCCACGTGAACGCGCCGTCAAGCTGGGCGGGCTGCACCTCGGCGCTGAAGGCGAGGATAACTGCGTCCAGCTTCAGACGCAGCGCGTCCAGCTCGGGCAGCGTCGCGCACAGGCGTTGGTCCAGGGACGCCGGCCGGGGCAGCTCGTCCAGGCACTGCAGCGATGCGAGGCCGGGCACCCCTGCGGCGATGCGCTTGAACCAGATGAGGTCCGCGATCACGAGGTGGTTGAGCGTGCCGAAGATCGACCCGAAGAACGCGCCCCGGTCCTCGTGCAGGCGCTCCGCCGGCAGCGCGGCGGCCGCGCCGTACAGCTTCCGGTTCATCCATTCGTTGTAGGCGGCCAGGTGTGCGAAGTGGGAAGTCGTCATGAATGTGATCCGATAAAAAAAAACGCGCCGGTGTCGAGCCGGCGCGTCGTTCATGGGAGAACGTGCGGCATCAGGCCGGCGGCAGCTTGGCGAACTGCTCGTTCAGCTTGGCCAGGGTGGCGCTGAAGTTGTCCAGGCGCTCGCGTTCCTGCGCGACGACGGCCGCCGGTGCACGGGCGACGAAGCTTTCGCTCGACAGCTTGCCGTTCGCCTTGGCGATCTCGCCTTCGATGCGGGCGATCTCCTTCTTGAGGCGCTCGCGCTCGGCGGCGACGTCGATCTCGACCTTCAGCATCAGCTTGGTCGTGCCGACGATGGCGACGGCGGCCGGCGAATCCGGCAGCGCGTCGACGATCTGCACTTCCGACAGCTTGGCCAGCAGCGCGACGTACGGCGCGAAGCCCTGGGCGGCCGCGCGGTCGGCGTCGTTCGCCGGCTCGACGATCAGCGGCACGCGCACGGACGGCGACAGCTTCATTTCGCCGCGCAGGTTGCGGGTCGCGTCGGTCACCTTCTTGAACTGGTCCATCCACGCTTCCGCATCCGCGTCGATCAGCGACTCGTTGGCGATCGGGTACGGCTGCAGCATGATGGTGTCACCGGTCTTGCCGGCCAGCGGCGCGACGGCCTGCCACAGCGCTTCGGTGACGAACGGGATGATCGGATGCGCGAGGCGCAGCACGACTTCCAGCACGCGCAGCAGGGTGTGGCGGGTGGCGCGCTGCTGCGCTTCCGTGCCTTGCTGGACCTGGACCTTCGCGAGTTCCAGGTACCAGTCGCAGTACTCGTCCCACACGAAGCTGTAGATGCTGTTCGCGATGTTGTCGAAGCGGTAGTCCTCGAAACCCTTCGCCACGTCCAGCTCGACGCGGTTCAGGCGCGAGATGATCCAGCGGTCGGCTTGCGAATAGTCGGCGGCGTCCGGCTTGCCGCAATCCTTACCCTCCGTGTTCATCAGCACGAAGCGGGTGGCGTTCCACAGCTTGTTGCAGAAGTTGCGGTAGCCTTCGCAACGGCCCAGGTCGAAGTTGATGTTGCGGCCGAGGGACGCGTAGCTCGCCATCGTGAAGCGCACGGCGTCCGTGCCGAATGCCGGGATCCCGTCCGGGAATTCCTTGCGCGTCGCCTTGGCGATTTTTTCCGCGGCCTTCGGATTCATCAGGCCCGTCGTGCGCTTGGCGACGAGCGATTCCACGTCGATGCCGTCGATCAGGTCGATCGGGTCGAGCGTGTTGCCCTTCGATTTCGACATCTTCTGGCCCGACGAATCGCGCACGAGGCCGTGCACGTACACGGTCTTGAACGGGACCTTGCCGGTGAAGTGCGCCGTCATCATGACCATGCGCGCGACCCAGAAGAAGATGATGTCGAAGCCGGTGACGAGCACGGAGGAGGGCAGGAACATCTCCATGTCCTTCGTCTGCTCCGGCCAGCCGACCGTCGAGAACGGGACGAGCGCGGACGAGAACCACGTGTCGAGCACGTCGTCGTCGCGCTTCAGTTCACCCGTGATGCCAGCGGCCGCCGCCTTCTGCTGCGCTTCCTCGTCGGTGCGGGCCACGACGACTTCGCCGTTCGGACCGTACCAGGCCGGGATGCGGTGGCCCCACCACAGCTGGCGCGAGATGCACCAGTCCTGGATGTTGTTCAGCCACTGGTTGTACGTGGTCGTCCAGTTCTCCGGGACGAACTTGATTTCGCCGCTCGCGACTTTTTCCAGCGCCACGTCGGTGATCGACTTGCCCGGATTGTGCGTGCCTTCCGGCGCCGCCTTGCTCATCGCGACGAACCACTGGTCCGTCAGCATCGGCTCGATGACGACGCCCGTGCGGTCGCCGCGCGGCACCTGCAGCTTGTGCGGTTTGACTTGTTCCAGCAGGCCTTGCGCTTCCAGGTCGGCGACGATCTTCTTGCGCGCCTCGAAGCGGTCGAGGCCGCGGTAGGCTTCCGGCGCGTCGTCCGTGATCTTCGCGTCGAGCGTCATGATCGACGGCATCGGCAGGTTGTGGCGCTGGCCGACCGCGTAGTCGTTGAAGTCGTGCGCCGGCGTGATCTTCACGCAGCCGGTGCCGAACGCCTTGTCGACATAGCTGTCGGCGATGACCGGGATCTCGCGGCCGACGAGCGGCAGCTTCAGCATCTTGCCATGCAGGTGCGTGTAGCGTTCGTCGGTCGGGTCGACGGCGACGGCGACGTCGCCCAGCATCGTTTCCGGACGCGTCGTCGCGACGGTCAGGTGGCCGCTGCCGTCGGCCAGCGGGTACTGGATGTACCACATCGAACCGTCTTCTTCTTCCGACACCACTTCGAGGTCGGAGACGGCCGTGCCCAGCACCGGGTCCCAGTTGACGAGGCGCTTGCCGCGGTAGATCAGGCCCTGTTCGAACAGGCGCACGAACACTTCGGTGACGGTCTTCGAGCGCGGCTCGTCCATCGTGAAGTATTCGCGGTTCCAGTCGGCCGAGGCGCCCAGGCGGCGCATCTGGCCCGTGATCGTGCTGCCCGATTTTTCCTTCCACTCCCAGACCTTCTCGACGAAGGCTTCGCGGCCCAGGTCGTGGCGCGAGATCTTCTGCGCGTCGAGCTGGCGCTCCACGACGATCTGGGTGGCGATGCCGGCGTGGTCGGTGCCCGGGATCCACGCGGTGTTAAAGCCACGCATGCGGTAGTAGCGGGTCAGGCCATCCATGACGGTCTGGTTGAAGGCGTGCCCCATGTGCAGGGTGCCCGTCACGTTCGGCGGCGGCAGCTGGATGCTGAACGACGGCTTGCCGTCGTCCATCGACGCGGCGAAGTAACCGCGCTGTTCCCATTCCGTGCGCCAGAATTGTTCGATGTCGACTGGCTCGAAAGACTTGGCTAATTCCATGATGTGGCTGTGGTGGCTGTATTGGCTGAGATTCGAAAACGACCATTATAGATGGATTACGCGGCCGTAAATGAAAAAGGGGCGCTCGTGGCGCCCCTTTGTCGTGCCGTTAAGCGACGGATTATTTACCGCAGCCCAGCGCCTTGATGCGATCGTACGCCGCCTTGGCCTGCACCAGACCGTAGCCGTACTTGGTGTCGCGGCCGGCCGTGCCCAGGTCGAGCGCGCTGTTGTCCAGCGACGTACGGATCTGGGCGCCCGTGCAGGTCGGGAAGTAGCTCCACACGAGCGCGGCGACGGCCGACACGTGCGGCGTGGCCATCGAGGTGCCGTCGAAGTAGGCGTAGTTCGATGCCGTCACGGCCACCGTCGCGCTCTGGCCCAGCTGGGTCTTCATCGCGGCGCCGTCCGTGTCGGATGCGGTCAGCGACGGGATCGAGGTGACGGTCGTGCCCAGCGTGCCGCCGAAGCCGCCGGCCACGTTGTTGTACACGATCGCGCCCACGCCGCCGCTGCTCTGGCAGTTGGAGACCTTCGTGGCGAAGTCGATGGTGCCGCGCTGGATCAGGCAGACCTTGCCGGAGACGGCCGTGTTGACCTTGTCGCCGATGCCGAAATCGGCCAGCGGCGCGGTGGCGGTCTTGACGGGCGAGCCTTCCATCGCCGACGACGCGTAGTTCGTCGAGCCGACGGTGAGCGCGGTGTCGACGCCGGTGCCCATCGGGACGGTCGACAGCACGGCCACGCCCGGACCGGCGATCTCGACGTCCTTGTTGTATTGCGAGAACGAGGCGACGACCTTGTTTTCATCCACGGCCGCCACCGACATCACGCTGGCGTAACCGGCCGGGTAGGACGTCGTCGAATTGCCGTCGTTGCCCGCTGCCGCGATCGACAGGACGCCCTTGGTCTGCAGGTTGTCGAAGACGCGCTGTTCGGTGACGCTGCGCGCGCCGCCGCCCAGCGACATCGTGATGACGTTCGCGCCCGCGGCATCGCACTTGTTGGCCGCGTTGGCCAGGGTCGACGAATAGGTCCACGCGCCATCCTTGCCGAACACCTTCACGATGTGCAGCTTGAGCTGCTTGTTCGGGTTCACGCCGACGACGCCCAGGCCGTTGTTGACGGCCGCGATGGAGCCGAACACGTGGGTGCCGTGGTGGGTCTCGTCCGTGTACCACCAGCCGGTGCCGGAATCGTATTCGCCGGTGACGTTGGTGCCGTTGTCCTTCAGGTCTTCATGGCTGAAATCGACGCCCGAGTCGATGATGCAGATCTTGCGGTTGCTCGTGTTCGCATCCGACAGCTGGTCGGCCTGCACTTGCTTGATGCCGTACGGCACCACCTGGGCGGTCGACGATGCGCCAATCGAGGCCTGCTTCAGCGCGAACGGTTTGCGGACCACGTCTTCCTCGACGTACTCGACGTTCGGATTGCGCTGCAGGCCCTGCAGTGCGGCCGTCGGTACTTCGATAGCCATCGCGTTCGTATTGAAGATTTCCAGCTTGACCGTGCCCCTTGCGGCCGCGACGGCAGACTTGATGTTGGCTGCCGAGCCCGGTTTGAAGGCGACGATCACGCGGGTCGTGTCGGGCGCGGCCGACACACTGCCCGAGAACGCGACGGCCAGGGCCGCCACGCACAGCCCGAGGGCCGGGACCATCTTCGATGCGCGAGTGTATTTCTGATTCATCGGTGTTTTCTCCGTCTAAGAAATATCGTTATGGCAGCCGGCCTTGTGGACCGCATGCTTATTGGTTGTCCGCTACCCGTATTGGGCAGCGAAAATCAGTTTATTTTGAGAAGTTATACATATGCAACCGGATTTCAATCGTGCGCAACAGTTGTTGCGTAAGCGCAGACATTGTGAATTTCTTTGACGAGAGCGCTTGTCAACGTGCTATATTTTTGGCGCGCCGCAGGCGCCCATGCGACCGCGCGCCGCAACGGTCGCGTGCAACCTCACGCTGCGAGAACCATAACAATGAGCGCGTCCGCACCTTCCCGCCGACTGATCCTGCTGGTCGACGACGATCCCCTCCTGCTCGACTACCTGAAGACCGTACTGGACCATTCCGGTTACGACACGATGACGGCCGCATCCGCCGCCGAAGCGCTGCAGCGCGTGGCCGAACGCGAAGCCGACATCGCCCTGGCGTTGCTCGACATCAGCATGCCCGGCATGTCCGGCCTCGACCTGGCGCGCCGCCTGAAGGACCACACGTCAGTCGCGTTCATGTTCCTGTCGTCGGTGGACGATGCCGAGACGGCCCGCCAGGCCGCCAGCCATGGCGCCGTCGGCTTCGTCGTCAAGCCGGTCGACGCCGCGCGGCTCATGCCCGCGTTCGAATCCGCGCTCGCCCGCGCCGACGAGATCCGCCAGCTGCGCCGCACCGAAGCGAACCTGAACGCCGCGCTGGCGGCGGGCCGCGAGACGAGCCTGGCCGTGGGCCTCTTGATGGCGCGCTACCAGACGGACCGCAATACGGCGTTCGAAGTGCTGCGCGACCATGCGCGCTCGAGCCGGCGCAAGATCAACGAAGTGGCCGAGCAGCTTGTGTCGGCTGAGGAATTACTAAACAGCTTGCACGGGGCGTTCGCGGGACGGTTGAAGGGTAAGTAGGTTTTTTGCCGGCTTGGTATCATGCCGAACTTTCTTTCATCATCTTCCAGGGACCGTAAACATGAAAACCAGGGCCGCGATTGCATGGCAGGCAGGGAAACCGCTGACGATCGAAGAGGTCGAGCTCGAAGGCCCGAAGGCGGGCGAGGTGCTCGTCGAGGTCAAGGCGACTGGCATCTGTCATACCGACTACTACACGCTGTCCGGGGCCGACCCGGAAGGCATCTTTCCGGCGATCCTGGGCCATGAAGGCGCCGGTGTCGTCGTCGACGTCGGCCCCGGTGTGACGAGCCTGCGCAAGGACGACCACGTCATCCCGCTGTACACGCCGGAATGCCGCCAGTGCAAATTCTGCCTGTCGCAGAAGACCAACCTGTGCCAGGCGATCCGCTCGACGCAGGGCCGCGGCCTGATGCCGGATGCGACGTCGCGCTTCTCGCTGGACGGCAAGCCGATCTACCACTACATGGGCACGTCCACCTTCTCGAACTACATCGTGGTGCCGGAAATCGCGCTGGCGAAAGTCCGTTCGGACGCGCCGTTCGACAAGATCTGCTACATCGGCTGCGGCGTCACGACCGGCATCGGTGCCGTGATCTTCACGGCGAAGGTCGAGGCGGGCGCGAACGTCGTCGTGTTCGGCCTGGGCGGCATCGGCCTGAACGTGATCCAGGCGGCCAAGATGGTCGGCGCGGATAAGATCATCGGCGTGGACATCAACCCGGGCCGCGAAGAGATGGCGCGCAAGTTCGGCATGACCCACTTCGTCAACCCGAAGGAAGTCGAGAACGTCGTCGACACCATCGTCCAGCTGACGGACGGCGGCGCGGACTACTCGTTCGAATGCATCGGCAACGTCACGACGATGCGCCAGGCGCTGGAGTGCTGCCACAAGGGCTGGGGCCAGTCGATCATCATCGGCGTGGCGGAAGCGGGCAAGGAAATCGCGACGCGTCCGTTCCAGCTCGTCACGGGCCGCGTATGGAAGGGTTCCGCGTTCGGCGGCGCGCGCGGCCGTACGGACGTGCCGAAGATCGTCGACTGGTACATGGAGAACAAGATCAACATCGACGATCTCATCACCCACCACCTGACGCTCGACCAGATCAACGATGGCTTCGACCTCATGAAGAAGGGCGAGTCGATCCGTTCCGTCGTGGTGTTTTAACAGGCTTTTCCTCCGTCTGTTCCGCGTTTCGTGCAGTTCATCGCACGCACGTCGCGGCGCAGCGTCCCCGACGCTATCGTGCTGTCATCGCAACGCGCGTCCACACGGAGGAAAACATGTCTCGTATTAAGCATCTCGTCGCGGTCGCCGGCCTGGCGCTGGCAGCCGCACTTCCCACCCACGCCGCCGACCGCGGCGAGCCCTATGCACTCGTGCGCGACGGCGAACGCGGCACAAGCATGACAGGCGACAGCGCCGACTGGTCCAGCGTCAAGCGCTTGCGCAAGCAGATCAGCGGCGACTTCTTATGGTTCCGCGACGGCGGCAAGCAGTACGTCGTGCAGGATCCGACCGTGCTGGCGCGGGCGCGCGCGGCATGGGAACCCGTCGACAAGCTCGGCAAGGAGATGGACGTCTACGGCCGCGAGATGGACAAGCACGGCAAGGTGATGGACGCCCTCGGCAAGGACATGGAACGCGCTGGCGCGGGCATGAAGCCGGACGAGTCGAAGATCCGCTCGATCGAGCGCCGCATGAACGACGTCGGCGGCAAGATGGGCGACGTCGGCAGCCGCATGGCCGGCGCCGACGAAGCCGGCCAGGCGCGCCTGAACCGCGAGATGGCCGACCTGAACCGGCAGATGGCGGACCTGAACCGGCAGATGGCCGCGGCGACGCAATCCGACAGCCAGCGCGCCGCGCAGCATTCGATGGACGACATCGGCCGCCGCATGAACGATGCCGGCAAACCGATGGATGCGCTGGGCAAGCAGATGGATGCCCTCGGCAAGCGCATGGATGCGGAAAGCCGCTCGGCCGACAAGACCGTGCGCGCCCTGATCCGCGAAGCGCTGGACAAGGGCCTGGCGCGGCCCGCGCCGCAAGCGTAAAACGTCAGCGCAGCGGCGCGACGAGGCAGCCGTGGGCATCCAGGCTGCCCGCGTCCTGGTCCCAGCCGCGGGCATACAGCGGCACACCCATCCCGTCCGGCAGGGTTGCCGTCGTCGCCAGGTTCGCGTAGACCGCGATGCGCTCGCCGTCCAGGCTGCGCACCATCCCGATCACGCCGTCCGGCAAGCCGTCGATGAAGGCGGTCGCGCCGCGGCGCAGGGCAGGGTGGCGTGCGCGCAGCTTGATCAGGGCGCTGAAGTGGGCGAATGCGGCGTGGTCGAACCTCGACCAGTCGAGGCGCCAGTCGTCGAACAGCACGGTCCAGTCGCGCCAGCCGGACTCGTCGAATTCCTGGCCCATCAGGATGTGCGGCACGCCATCCATCGTCAGCAGCACGGCCGCTGCAGCCAGGTGCGCGTCGTGGCCGAACACGGCATCGGCGCGCGGTTGCTCCTTCTCTTCCAGCCAGCGCAGGCGCAGCGCGTCGCGCGGGAAGCTGTACGTCGATTCGTTCCAGTACTGCGCGAACTCGCGCGCGCCCGCTTCCCCGTGCGCCACGCGGCGCAGCATCTCGCGCGTGCCCCCTTCGTAGGTGAGGTCGCAGGCGGCGAGGTGGTGGAACTCGTCGTAGGCCTGCGAGATCAGCGCGATGTCGGGATTGACCGCCGCCAGCGCCGCGCGGATCTCGTCGAGGAAATCCGTCGGCGTGATGTCGGAATCGTCGAAGCGCATGCCGTCCAGGCCGAAGCGTTCGACCCAGCGGCACATCGCATCGACCAGGTAGCGGCGCAGGTCACGGTTGCTGAAATCGAAGCCGGCGAAATACTCGCGCCGCGGCACCGCGTACATCACGTTGCCTTCCCGGTCGCGCTGGAACCACTCGGGGTGCGTTACCGTCAGCGGATGGTCGACGCTGCTGCGGTTGAGCGTCCAGTCGAACACGATGCGCATGCCGCGCGCGTGGACCGCATCCACCAGCCGCCGCAGGCCGTCTTCGTCGCCCAGGGCCGGGTCGATGGCTTCGAAGTCGCGCACCGCGTACGGGTCGCCCAATGTCCCGCGCCGGCCGGCCACGCCGATAGGGTGGATCGGCATCATCCAGATCGTGTTCACGCCCAGGTCGGCGAGGTGACCGAGGCGGGCGCGCACGCCGTCGAAGTCGCCGCCGAACGCGCGCACGGACAGCTGGTAAACCACGGCGTCGCGCAGCCATTCCGGACTCGGCAACGCCTGGTGATCGCGGTACAGCGCGCCCGGTGCGTCCGCGCACAGGCCGCGCCGGCGCAGGAATACGGTGCCGTCCTGGCAGACGGTGAGGCAGGAATTGCCCTGGCCATCTTCGGACATCCACGGGTTGGCCGGATCGGCGATCCAGTCGGTGTCGTCGAGCACGAACTTGTACAGGTGGCGGCCGGGCGGCAGCGGCAGGGTGCAGGTCCAGCGGGTCGGCGTCACGCGCTCGAGCATGCAGGCATTGCCCACCCAGCTGTTGAACGTGCCGGCCAGCGCGACGGTGCGCAGGCTTTCCGGGCCGTCGAAGACGAAGCGCACGCCGCCGGCGGCGAGGTGGGGGAGCAGGAGGGGATCGGCGTCGCGGGCGATGTGCATCGGATGTCCTTGAGTGATATCGATGTTATTAAACTACAAATTTATCGCTAGGTAAACCGTAGCAATACTACATCTGCATTTCCCGTAAATATTCTGGAACTTTTCAGCTACCCCGTTCAAATAAGTAAAAAGAACGAACGAATTCATCGTGAACGAGACCGACGACAACGAACTGCTGCGCGCGATCCGACAGGGAGACCAGGCCGCATTCCAGACCCTGTACCGGCGCCACCGCAGCGGCTTGTACGGCTTCGCGCTGCTGCACAGCGGCGCGCCGGACGTGGCGGCGGACGTCGTGCAGGACGTGTTCATGGGCCTCCTGAACGACAGTTACGGCTTCGATCCGTTGAAGGGCATGCTCGCCAACTTCCTGTACGGCGTGGCCCGCAACCTCGTGCTGGGGCATGCGCGCCAGAACAGCCGCTGGGTGCAGCCCGCCGGCGACGACGACGGGGAGGACGGGCTGGAACTGGTCGATCCGGCGGCGGAACCGCTGGCCAGGATGCTGGATGAGGAAGCGGTCGAGTATCTGCGGCGCGCGCTCGCCGTCCTGGCGCCGCATTACCGCGACGTGGTGATTCTGTTCGAGCTGCACGAAAAAACGTATCAGGAAATTGCCCAGATCTGCCAGCTGGAGATCGGCACCGTGCGGTCGCGCCTGGCGCGCGGCCGCGCCGCCCTGGCACAGGCGCTCGCGCCGTACCGGGCCATTGCAAAGGACAACGCATGAACAGGTTTGATGGCGACGACGATCACGGCACCGGCCCGGCCCCGGAATGGCAGGCCGCGCGCCGCGCCCTTGCGCAGGCGGCCCCGCCCGACCGCGTGGAAGAGGCACTGCTGCGCGCGTTCGCGCAACGTCACGCGCCGCGGCCGTGGTATCGCCGCTGGAGTGCCGATGCGATCGCGTCCTGGGCCGGTATCGGCGCGGTGGCGTGTGCGCTGGCCATTGCCGGCATGAGCCTGCTGCCCGCGGCGGCGCCGTCGCCCCGCGTGGAGCGTGTGCTGGCGGCGGCCGACGTCGGGTTCGTGCCGCTCGTGCCCCAGGAGCGCATGGCGGCCGCGCCGAATCCGCAACTGCGGCAGGCGGACCTGTCGCGCGCTGCCCTCGTGCAGATGGGTATCCCGATCGTGGCGGATGCGCCGCATGAACTGGTCCACGCCGAACTGCTGGTGGCGGCAACAGGCGAATCGCTGGCGATACGGCTTGCCGTGAATTGATGTTTTTCGAAGGAGGAGTGATGAGACGGATTGTCCTGTCCGCCGGCCTCGCCTTGCTGGCGCTGGCCCCCGTGGCCCATGCGCAGCAGGGCGGGGCGGCAAATGACACGCTGGAAGTGATGCTGTTGCGGATCAGCGCCTCGACCCATTGTACCGAGGGCTGCGCGGTGCGCGGTTTGCCGTATTCCGCCGAACGCGTGACGGAATCGGTCAAGGTGCTGGCCGACGGCAACCGCATCGTCCAGCGCAATACGGAAAAGCTGTACCGCGATGGCGATGGGCGCACCCGGGTGGAATCGGAATGGAAGGGCAAGCCGCTCGTGCAGATCCAGGATCCCGACGCGGGCATGAGTTATCGCCTGTATCCGGACACGAAGACGGGCTACCGGATGGCCATTACGGCACCGAGGCCCGCCGGGACGTCCGGCGCGGCACCGGCCGGTCCGGCGGCGCCCGTGCCGGGTGCTGCGAAGGTCGCCGAGCAGCTGGCGCCGGCACTGGCCGGCGACGCCACGGCGGCGGTAACCCAGTCGCGTTCGCTCGGCACGAAACAGATCGAGGGCGTGACGGCCGAGGGGACACAAACGACCGTGACCGTCCCGGCGGGGGCGGCCGGCAACGTCAAGCCGATGGTCAGCACGACTGAAATGTGGCTGGCGCGCGACCTGTCGATTCCCCTCGAGATGAGGATGACCAACCCGTTCATGGGCGAGAGCGTGATGCGCATGCGGAACCTCTCCCGCCTCGAACCGCCGACGGCCCTGTTTGCCGTGCCGGCCGACTACACGGTGCGCGAAATCGTGCGCCGCTGAATTCATCAAACGAAAGGGAAGACCATGAAAGTTTCCGCAATCCTGTTCAGCCTGCTGCTCGCGTGCCAGGTCCTGCCGGTGACGATGCGCACCGCCGCTGCCCAGGCCGACACGACCGGCATAGCCCGGGCGGATTTTGCCGACCAGTTCGGTCCCGAGCGCCTGCGCACCGACTACCAGGCTGCCGTCGCGAGGCTCAGGATGCTCGAAGGCAAGCGGCTGGCGTACACCTACGATTACGTGACGAATGTGGCCCTGGCCCTCACCGGCGCGAACACGGTCAAAACCCAAAGCACGATCTCGTATGCCTACGACGAGAAGGGCCGCGCGCGCATCGCCTCGTCGGCGTCCGGTCTGGAGCGCATCGTCATCGCCGATCCGACGAAACAGGCTGTCTACCTCGTCTGCCCGGAGCGCAAGGAAATCCTGCGCTTGAAGGGCGCGGCGCTGGAATCGCGGTCGGCACCGAAGTTCCCAGACAAGTCCGGCGCAAAGACCGAACTCGGGGAAAAGCTGATCGCCGGCGTCAAGGCCAGCGGCACCCGGTCGGAAACCACCATTCCTGCCGGCGCCCAGGGCAACGAGAAGCCGTTGGTGCACACGTCGGAAACATGGTATGCCCCCGATCTGGCCACCATCGTCTACATGCAAATGTCCATGCCGGAACTTGGAGACTTCGTCATGCACGTGGAGAACCTCAAGTTCGGCGACGTCCCGGCATCCACGTTTGCCTTGCCGGAGGGTTACGCGATTCGCGATATCGCATTGCATGAATGACCACAGCATGGCAGCATGACGGGCCGCGCACGAGGCCGAGCACGACCCGGCCCGTTTTCTGCCATTCTTACCAGGAATATTCATGCGATTGTCTCTTCGTCTTGCCGTCTGCGCCGTCCTGGCCGGATGCGCCGCCATCGCCACCGCCCAGACGCCGGCCGAGCGTCCTGCCACGTCGTTCCCGTACACGCCGGGCCTGGACGTAAACTCGATGGACCGCAACGCCGACCCCTGCGTCGACTTTTACCAGTACGCGTGCGGCGGCTGGATCAAGAACAATCCGATCCCGGCCGACCAGGCGCGCTGGTCGGTGTACGGCAAGCTGGCGCTGGACAATCGCCGCTACCTGTGGGGCATCCTCGAAGACCTCGCGCGGCGCCAGGACGGCCGTAACGCCAACCAGCAAAAGATCGGCGATTACTTCGGCGCCTGCATGGACGAGAAGGCCATCGAAGCGCGCGGCGCCGCGCCGCTGACGCCGTACTTCGACGAGATCGCGAAGATCCAGTCGAACCGCGACCTGCCGCGCGTGCTCGCGCGCCTGCAACTGGCGCTCGCGGATCCCGGCCTGTTCTTCGGCTTCT
Source organism: Telluria mixta (assembly GCF_029223865.1). NCBI lineage: Bacteria > Pseudomonadati > Pseudomonadota > Betaproteobacteria > Burkholderiales > Oxalobacteraceae > Telluria > Telluria mixta. The sequence continues at coordinate 941,046 of NZ_CP119520.1, read as the reverse complement.
CGTCGAGCCAGGATTTCGCGGATTCCTCGCGCGTGATCGCATTCGCCGTCGCGGGCGGCCTGGGCCTGCCGGACCGCGATTCGTACTTCAAGACGGACGCCAGGTCGAAGGAGATCCGCGCCAAATACGTCGCGCACATCGCGAACACGTTCAAGCTGCTGGGCGATGCGCCGGCCGTGGCGCAGCGCAACGCGGCACGCGTGATGCAGATGGAGACGACGCTGGCGAAGGCGTCGCTGTCGACCGTCGACAAGCGCGACCCGTATAAACTGTTCCACAAGGTCGATGCGAAGGGCCTGCAGGCGTTGACGCCGGGCTTCGACTGGCACGCTTACCTCGATGAGCTGGGCGAGGGCAGCCTGGGCACGTTCAACGTCACCGAACCCGCGTTCTTCAAGGCGCTCGGCAAGATGTGGAAGACGAACGGCCCGGAGGCCACCCGCACGTATCTGCGCTGGCACGTGGCGCGCAACCTGTCGCCGGTGCTGGCGTCGAACTTCGACAACGAGCACTTCGATTTCTTCAGCAGGACGCTGCGCGGCGTGCAGCAGCAGCAACCGCGCTGGAAGCGCTGCGTGGCGCTCGTCGACCATCAGCTGGGCGAAGCGCTGGGGCAGGAATTCGTTGGCCGCGCGTTCTCGCCCGAGCTGAAGGACAAGGCGCTGCACATGACGCGCCAGATCGAGGACGCGATGAAGAAGGATATCGACGAGCTCGACTGGATGAGCGCGGAGACGAAGCAGCAGGCGCAGAAAAAACTGGCCGCCATCGTCAACAAGATCGGCTACCCGGACAAGTGGCGCGACTACGGCGCCTACGTCGTCAAGGCGGGCGACTTCGCCGGCAACGTCGAGCGCGGCAACCGGTTCGAGGCACGCCGTCAGCTGGCCAAGATCGGCAAGCCGCTCGACCGCACCGAGTGGGGCATGACGCCGCCGACGGTGAACGCCTACTTCGATCCGCAGATGAACGACATCAACTTCCCGGCCGGCGTGCTGCAGCCGCCGCTGTTCGATCCGAAGATGGATGACGCGCCCAATTACGGCAACACGGGCGGCACCATCGGCCACGAACTGACCCACGCGTTCGACGACGAAGGCCGCCAGTTCGACGTCAACGGCAACCTGAAGGACTGGTGGACGAAGAAGGATGCCAAGGCGTTCGAGGAGCGCGCCCAGTGCATCGTCGACCAGTACGCGCAGTACACGGTCGTGGACGACATCAAGATCAACAGCAAGCTGACGCTGGGCGAGGACGTCGCCGACCTGGGTGGCCTGATCCTCGGCTGGATGGCGTGGCAGGCGGAGATAGCGGCGATGCCGCAGAAGGCGCAACCTCAGCCGTTGCGTGACGGCCTGACGCCCGAACAGCGTTTCTTCGTCGGCTACGCGCAGTGGGCCTGCGAAAACGATCGCCCGGAAAACCTGCGCGTGAGCGCGATGACGGACCCGCACTCGCCCGGGCGTTATCGCGTCAACGGGTTGATGGTGAACATGCCGCAGTTCCAGCAGGCGTTCCAGTGCAAGGCGGGGCAGCCGATGGTGAAGGAAAAGCGCTGCAGGGTGTGGTGATTTAGCTGTCGTTCCCGCGAAAGCGGGAACCCATGCTGAGCGTCCTGCTGCCTCAGTATGGATCCCCGCTTTCGCGGGATGACGTTTTAGTAGCGCATTCAGCGTCGCGACGCCTGGTCGCTCAGCTGCGCCTGCATGTGCACGAGATTGGCCTCAAAGGCCTGCATCTCCAGGCCGATCGACGTCAGGTCGAGCGCCGCCTGCTTGAGTTCGGGGAACAGCTGTTCTTCTTCCTGGCGGATATGGCTGAGGACGACATCGATGAGTTCGCGTACCAGGGGCTCCGTGCGGGCCTCGTCCATCGACATGCCTTGCAGCGTGGCCAGCAGGTCGTCGACGGCGAGGTGGTCTTCCTCGAAGCGGGCGATCAGGTTCGGGTCCACCCGGCGCACGCCGGGATAGAAGATGCCTTCCTCGAGGCGCGAGTGCATGTGGATCGCCTGGAGCAGCTGGGTTGCCGCCTGCTTCCTGACGTCGGCGCTGTGCGTGTTCCGGTAGGCGTCGGCGAGCTTGCGCACGAGGTCGTGGTCGCGCAGCAGGGCCTGGACGGGATTGTCGACGGGGAACGCGTCCTGCGTTCTCGACCGTGTGGGGTCGTCTTTCGTTGCCATGGGGATTCTCCTCAACGGTTGACCGGCATATTCCGATATGCCGTCAGGGTTTCATCCTACTCCCCGGTCATCCTGGCAGCATGTTAGGTAACGCACCGTCGGTCGTGTCCGCAACGTTCGCTGTCAAAAAAAACGCCGCCCAGTGGGCGGCGCTCATGAGAGGCGTATTGCTCAGTGCTGCGAGATGCTGCCGCGCCACGCGCCTGTTTCCTTGCCGCGCTTCTCGAGCATGTCCTTGAACTTCTGCAGGTTGCCGCGGGCTTCCAGGCGGACGGCGCCAAGGGCGTCGCCGATCTTCTCGATCGGGCCTTCCGGTTCGTAATCCATCTGCAGGGTGATGCGGGTGACGTCGTCCGAGATCTTATGGAAGGTCACCACGCCACCGTTCGGCACGCCGCTCGTGCTGCGCCAGGCGATGCGCTTGTCCGGGATCTGTTCCGTGATCTCGGCATCCCATTCCTTTTCCTCGCCGGCCACGTTGGCCTTCCAGTGCAGGCGCTTGTCGTCCAGCTGGCGGATTTCATGGACGCTGCCCATGAATTGCGGGAAGTCCTCGAACTGGGTCCATTGGTTGTAGGCGGTACGCACGGGAACGTTGACCTCGATGGTTTCGATGATCGACGAGCCCATGCCCGATTTATTGCCTTTGAGTTTTTTGGACAGCATCATGCCGCCGACGGCCAGCGCGGCGACCGTCACTACACGGTTCAGCATTTGTTACCTCCTTATGCTCTAGCTTCGCTTGCGTTACACAAAACCGGCCCACGCCCGCACAGGGGCTGGACCGCATCTGTCGTCAAAAGTACGTCAAAAGCGATCAACACGGCGCCCGCGAGCCTTGCGGAAACATTTGCAAAAGAATCTGCGTTTGTTGTGATACTGTATATATCATCAGTAAAAATCCCGCCGCGGCGATGCCGAGGGCGTCCCGACGTTTTATAATGCCCGCATGAATCTCCTCGACAATCTGAACCCCGAACAACTGGCGGCCGTCACGCTGCCGTCCCAGAGCGCCCTCATTCTCGCCGGCGCCGGGTCCGGCAAGACGCGGGTGCTGACCACCCGCATCGCCTGGCTGATCCAGACCGGGCAGGTGTCCCCGGCCGGCATCATGGCCGTGACGTTTACGAACAAGGCCGCGAAGGAGATGCTCACGCGCCTCTCGTCGATGCTGCCGGTAAACACGCGCGGCATGTGGATCGGCACGTTCCACGGCCTGTGCAACCGCCTGCTGCGCACGCACCACCGCGACGCCGCGCTGCCGCAGACGTTCCAGATCCTCGACTCGCAAGACCAGCTGTCGATGATCAAGCGCATGCTGAAAGCGCTGAACGTGGACGACGAGAAGTACCCGGCCAAGGACCTGATGTACTTCATCAACAACGCCAAGGACCGGGGCCAGCGCGCGGGCGACGTCGAGGCATACGACCACGTGCAGAAGCGCATGGCCGAGCTGTACGACGTGTACGACCAGCAATGCCAGCGCGAAGGCGTCGTCGATTTCGCCGAGCTGCTGCTGCGCGCTTATGAGCTGCTGCAGCGCAATCACCCGCTGCGCCAGCATTACCAGATGCGCTTCCGTCACATCCTCGTCGACGAGTTCCAGGACACCAACGACCTGCAATACAACCTGCTGAAACTGCTGGCCGGCCACGGCGAGCAGCGCGGCGGCGCGCTGTTCGCTGTCGGCGACGACGACCAAAGCATCTACGCGTTCCGCGGTGCGAACGTGGGCAACATGCAGGCATTCGAGCGCGACTTCGAAGTCAAGAACCTCATCAAGCTGGAGCAGAACTACCGCTCGCACGGCAACATCCTCGACAGCGCGAACCACCTCATCTCGAACAATGCGAAACGCCTCGGCAAGAACCTGCGCACGGACGCGGGACTGGGCGAGCCGGTGCGCATCTACGAAGCGTCGTCCGACCTGGAAGAGGCGCAGTGGATCATCGACGAAGCGAAGAGCCTGATGGCGGAAGGCGTGTCGAAAAGCGAGATCGCCGTGCTGTACCGTTCCAACGCGCAAAGCCGCGTGATCGAGCATGCGCTGTTCGCGGCCGGCCTGCCGTACACCGTGTACGGTGGCCTGCGCTACTTCCAGCGCGCCGAGGTCAAGCACGCCATCGCCTACCTGCAGTTGATGGACAATCCGCACAACGATTCCGCGTTCCTGCGCGTCGTGAATTTTCCGACGCGCGGCATCGGCGCCCGCTCGATCGAGCAATTGCAGATGGCGGCCGAATCGTACCGCGTGTCGCTGTACGCGGCCGTGCCTTACATGACGGGCAAGGCTGGCACGGCGCTCGGCAACTTCGTCAAGCTGATCGAGAGCGCGCGCTTCGAGACCCAGCAGCTGCCGCTGCCGGAAATGGTGCGCGTCGTGCTCGAGCGCAGCACGCTGCTCGCGCACTACGGTAACGAGAAAGAGGGCCAGGAACGCATCGAGAACTTGCAGCAGATGGTCGGTGCGGCCACGCAGTTCGTGCAGGAAGAAGGTTTCGGTACGCATGCGCCGGCTCACCTCGGCCCGCAGGCGGCCGCGGCGAGCGGCACGGCGATCGTGGACGGGGACGGCATCGACGTGCTCGACGCGGATGCGCCGCTGGCCACCGTGATGTCGCCGCTGTCCGCCTTCCTCGCGCACGCGTCGCTGGAAGCGGGCGACGCCCAGGCGCAGGCCGGGCAGGAAGCGATCCAGCTGATGACCGTGCACTCCGCGAAAGGCCTGGAATTCGACGCCGTATTCATCACGGGCCTGGAAGAGGGGCTGTTCCCGCACGAGAGCAGCGCGCGCGAGATGGATGGCGTCGACGAGGAACGCCGCCTGATGTACGTGGCGATCACGCGCGCGCGCCGGCGCCTGTACATGAGCTTTACCCAGCAGCGCATGCTGCATGGCCAGACGCGTTTCAACATGAAGTCGCGCTTCTTCGATGAGCTGCCGGAACACGCGCTGAAATGGCTGACGCCGCGCGTACAGACGAACTGGTTCGCCGGCCGCAAGTCGACGACGGCATGGGACGATGCTACGTTCCGCGAAGGCGGCAGCGATAACCACATCGCCAAGCAGATCGCGCAGAAGTCGACCAGCGGCAACGGCACCGGCTGGCGCATCGGCGAATCCGTGAGTCACGCGCGCTTCGGCGAAGGCGTGATCGTCAATATCGAGGGCGGCGCGGGCAGTGCGCGCGCGCAGATCAATTTTGGCGCGGCGGGGATGAAGGTGCTCGACCTGTCGGTGGCCAAGCTGGAGCGCATCGGCCGCTGAAGGTGAACGTCAAGCCGGCTGTGGCGCCTTGTCGGCCGGCTTGCCGAAGATGGTACGGTAGCCGGCATACATCGCGCACTGCAGCAGCAGCATGAACAGGAAGATCAGCCACATCAGCACGACGCGGCCCAGCGCCGCGTCGCCGAACACCAGCGCGGCCAGGATGCATATGCCGAAAAAGATGCCGAACCACGCCGCCAGCAGCACGAGGAACGGGCGTGCCGTGCGGATGACGGCAAAGAAGCTGTAGAACGTGGCCTTGCCCGGCCCCATGTGCTTCCAGTAGGTGAGCGGGGCGGCGAAGCACAGCGTCACCAGCACGGCCACGTCCAGCAAGAAGACGCCGAACAGGGCCAGCATGTGCGACGTCTGGATCGTCGGCGGCGTCTTGGCGTCCGGCCGCGGCATCATCTGCATGATCACCTCGGGCGGAATCGCCAGGCGCGTGATCACCATCATCAGCAGCGACACGCCCAGGTAGACGAGTCCCAGCTTGCACAGCGCGGCCAGTGCCGGCCGGCGGAAGCCCGTCAGCAGCACGGCCGGGGTGACCCGGTCGCCGTTCTCGATCATCAGGCAGGCCTGCATGAAGGCCATCGTGAACGATGGAATCAATACGACCGCAAGTACCGAACCCAGGATCGGCACGGCCGACAGGCCGATGCTGAACAGGATATTGGCGAAGAGGAGCGTCGTCAGGGCGGCAGGCTGTTTGCGGAACAGGCCGATGCCTTGTTTCAGCCACTCCCATCCGGTACGTGCGGGTAAATCGTTCATGCGGTCAGGTCAGGGGCGCCCAGTGCGATGCGCTCGCGCAGGACTCGTTCGAAGTGGGTCGGATCGTGCGGCGTGAGCATTTCGGCTTCGCGCGGACGGTAGTAATCATACAGGCGCGACAGCCAGAAGCGCAGCGCCGCTGCGCGCAGCATGGGCAGCCATGCCGCCTGGTCGGCCGCCGTGAACGGACGGACCGCGTGGTAGGCGCGCGTCAGGGCCAGTACGCGCGCCTCGTCGAGGCGGCCGTTGTCCAGGTCGATGCACCAGTCGTTGACGGTGACGGCCAGGTCGAACAGCCACGTGTCGCAGCCGGCGAAATAAAAGTCGAAGCAGCCGGACAGGCGTTCGCCGACGAACATCACGTTGTTGCGGAACAGGTCGGCGTGGACGGGGCCGCGCTCGAGTTGCGCATACGTCGTGCCGGCCGCGAAGTCGCGCTGGAACGCCAGTTCGGAGTGCAGCAGGGCAGCCGTGTCCGCGTCGAGGTAAGCCAGGACCTTGGGCACCGTCTCGATCCACCAGTCCAGCCCGCGCAGGTTCGGCTGCTGCAGCGGGAAGTCGCGCCCGGCCAGGTGCATCCTTGCCAGGACCGTGCCCACTTCGGCGCAGTGCACCGGTTGCGGGTCCATCTGCGAGCTGCCGTCGAGCTTGCTGACGATGGCGGCCGGCTTGCCATGCAATGCCACGACGAGCTCGCCGGCGTCGTTCGCCACGGGCGCCGGCACGGGAATGCCGCGCTCGGCCAGGTGGCGCATCAGCTGCACATAGAAGGGCAGTTGCTCGAAGCTGAGGTTTTCGAAGATGGTGAGAACGTACTCGCCGCGTTCCGTCGTCAGGAAGAAATTACTGTTTTCGATACCGCTCGCGATGCCCTTCAGCGCGAGTGCTTTGCCAAGAGGAAATTGCTTGATCCACTGGGAGAGGTCATCCAGCGTGACCGGGGTGAAGACTGCCATTGTGTAGGAAAGAAAAGTCGCGGTAGCGGCCACACTCGGGCGGCCGGTCGTATTGACGGCTTACTTCTTCTCAGGCTCGGCGGTAGCCGGCATGGGAGGAGGAGGCGGCGCGTCGGCCGTCGTCGGGGCGTTGGTACCGGATTCGCTCATGGCTTTCCGCTTGCCCGACAGGTCGAACTCACCCACCTTCCACTGCGGCGCGCGGATCGAATTCGTCTGCGCGTTGCCGGGCTGGGTGTTCGGTTTCATGTAGTAATGGCTGCCACCGGGCGTGGTGACTTCGACTTCGGTGACCTGGCCGCCGTCGCGCGTTTCCTTGATCTGGGTGCCGCGCTTCGGCGGGATCGTGGTCGCGGGAACGTCGCTGCCCGGCTCGATACGGTCGAGTTTCGGCGGTGCCGGGCTCGGGGTCGGCTGCGTGGCCTGCTGCTGGGCCACGGCCAATCCTGCCTGGCAAGTCAGGAACAGCGCGAGAGTGGCGAGGCGGATAGGGGTGCGCGGCATGATGATCACCTTTGTCGTTTAGTTCATTGTAACAAACAGCGCCACTTCTCTGTGAAAAGTGTGGCGTCGTCCCCATCTGGATGACATCGCCTGCCCAGCTTTTCTCTACCCCCGATTCTGCGATAATGGCGCACGTTTTGCCGTGCCGCCGCGGCCCCACTTTTGAATTCGCCCTATGGACAATACCCTGCTTCTCGTCGACGGTTCCAGCTATCTCTATCGCGCCTTTCACGCGCTGCCCGACTTGCGCAGCCCGGACGGCTACCCGACCGGCGCGATGCACGGCATGGTCAACATGCTGCGCCGCCTGCGCGCGGACTTCCCGGCCGCGTACATCGCCTGCGTGTTCGACGCCAAGGGCAAGACCTTCCGCGACGACCTGTACCCGGAATACAAGGCGACGCGCGCGTCGATGCCGGAAGACCTGGCCAAGCAGATCGAGCCGATCCACGAAGTCGTGCGCCACATGGGGTGGCCGATCCTGATGGTGGATGGCGTCGAAGCGGACGACGTCATCGGCACGCTCGCGGCGCAGGCGACGGCGCGCGGCCTGAAGACCGTCGTCTCGACGGGTGACAAGGACCTCGCCCAGCTCGTGAACGACAAGGTCATGCTGATCAATACGATGAGCAACGAAAAGCTCGACGTGGATGGCGTGCTGGCCAAGTTCGGCGTGGCGCCGAACCGCATCATCGACTACCTGACCCTGATCGGCGATACCGTCGACAACGTCCCCGGCGTGACCAAGTGCGGCCCGAAGACGGCCGTCAAATGGCTGACCCTGCACGGCTCGCTGGACGGCGTCATCGAGAACGCCCACAGTATCACGGGCGCCGTCGGCGAAAACCTGCGCGCCGCCCTGGAATGGCTGCCGAAGGGCCGCGAACTGATCACCGTGAAGACGGACTGCGACCTCGCGGGCCATATCGTGTCGATCGAGGAAACCCTCATCGGCCGGCCCGAGGACAAGGACGCGCTGCGCGACTTTTTCCAGCGCTACGGCTTTAAAACGATGCTGCGCGAAATCGGTCCCGGCAACGCGGCCAAGTACGGCGCCCCGGGCGCGCCGGCACCGGCGATGAATTCGCCGGAAGGGGCGGCGGGCACGCAGCCCGGCATGCCGATCATCAAGGGCGAATACGAGACCGTCACGACGAACGAACAGTTCGAGCGCTGGCTGGCGCTGATCGATAAGGCCGAGCTGACGTCGGTCGACACGGAGACGACGTCGCTCGATCCGATGACGGCGGAAATGGTCGGCATCTCGCTGTCGGTGGAGGCGGGCAAGGGCGCGTACATTCCGCTCGCGCACCGCTACGCCGGCGTGCCGGAGCAGCTGAACCGCGAGGAAGTCCTCGAGCGCATGAAGCCATGGCTGGAAAACCCGGACAAGCCCAAGCTGGGCCAGAACCTGAAATACGACAGCCACATCTTCGAAAACCACGGGGTGAAACTGCGTGGCATCGTGCACGACACCCTGCTGCAGTCGTACGTGTTCGAATCGCACAAGCCGCACGACATGGACACGATGGCGCTGCGCCACCTGGGCTACACGACCATTCCCTTCGTCGACGTGTGCGGCAAGGGCGTGAACCAGATCTGCTTCGACCAGGTGGAACTGGGCCGCGCGACCGAGTACGCGGCCGAGGATTCCGACATCACCCTGCGCCTGCACCAGGCGATGATCGGCCACGTGGAAAGCGACGAAGGCCTCGATTTCATCTACCGCAAGGTCGAGCTGCCGACGTCCGTCGTGCTGCAGAAGATCGAGCGCAACGGCGTGCTGGTCGACGCGGATAAACTGGCGGCGCAGTCGAACGAACTGGCCGCGCGCATCATGGAACTGGAGCAGCAGGCGTATGAACTGGCCGGCGGCCCGTTCAACCTCGGCTCGCCCAAGCAGATCGGCGAGATCTTCTTCGGCAAGCTGCAGCTGCCGGTGATTAAAAAGACCGCGACCGGTGCGCCGTCCACGGACGAAGAGGTGCTGCAAAAGCTGGCGGAAGATTATCCGCTGCCGAAGATCCTGCTGGAGCACCGCGGACTCTCCAAACTGAAGTCGACGTACACCGACAAGCTGCCGAAGATGGTCAACCCGAAGACGGGCCGCGTGCACACGAACTACGCGCAGGCCGTCGCCATCACGGGCCGCCTGGCGTCGAACGATCCGAACCTGCAGAACATCCCCGTGCGCACGAGCGAAGGCCGGCGCATCCGCGAAGCGTTCGTCGCGCCGGCGGGCAGCGTGATCGTGTCGGCCGACTATTCGCAGATCGAGCTGCGCATCATGGCCCACATCTCGGAAGACGAGGCGATGCTGCGCGCGTTCGCGGCCGGCGAGGACATCCACCGCGCCACCGCCGCCGAGATCTTCGGCGTGCCGCCGGAAGAGGTGCAGAGCGAGCAGCGGCGCTACGCGAAGGTCATCAACTTCGGCCTCATCTACGGCATGAGCGCGTTCGGCCTCGCGCAGAACCTGGGCATCGAACGGGGCGCGGCCAGCAACTACATCGAGCGCTACTTCCAGCGCTTCGCGGGCGTCAAGCGCTACATGGACGAGACCCGCCTGCTCGCGAAGGAGCGGGGCTATGTCGAGACGGTATTCGGCCGCCGCCTGTGGCTCCCCGAGATCAACTCGCCGAACGGCCCGCGCCGCGCCGGCGCCGAACGCGCCGCGATCAATGCGCCGATGCAGGGCACGGCGGCGGACCTGATCAAGCTGGCGATGATCGCCGTGCAGGACTGGCTCGAGAAGGATGGTCTGCGCACCCGCATGGTGATGCAGGTGCACGACGAACTGGTGCTGGAAGTGCCGCAGGACGAGCTGGAACTCGTCAAGCAGAAGCTGCCGGAACTGATGGGTGGCGTGGCCACGCTGAAGGTGCCGCTGGTGGCCGAAACCGGGGTTGGGACGAACTGGGAGGAAGCTCACTGAGCTTCTAAAAACTCCCCGGCCAGCCGCGCGACCGTCGTCGTCGCCAACAGGTTGTAATGCGTCGTCCCCGGCACGATCGCCAGCCGGGCGGCGGCGCGCAGTGACCCATCCAGCCCCGCATCGCGCTGGCCGCCGCCGAGAGCTTTGTAGAACTCGGCCATGTGGTCCAGCGTGATCGCATCCGCATCCGCAAACACCAGCATCGTCCGCGCCTGAATCGCGCTGACCTGCGGCATCCAGTCGTAGTCGCGGCTCTGCAATTCTCCCATCTTGCGGAAAGCCGTTTCCCAGTTCACGGCCGGATACAGCTTGCCCAGCGGCGACTGCGCCACATGCGCGCCGATCTGCGCGGCTTGCGTGTCCATGTGGTCGAAGGCCGTCCGCACTTCCGGATAAAAGCCGTCCCGTTTGGCTGCGGCCGAGACGACGATCAGCCGGTCGATGACCTCCGGATGCCGGATCGCCGTCTGCAGCGCGACGCCACCGCCGAACGAATACCCCAGCAGGTCTGCCTTGCCCAGGCCGAGTTCCCGGATCACGGCCGCGACGTCGTCCGCCAGCGTTTCGAAGCGCAGCGGGCGGTCCACGTCCGGCGTGTGGCCGTGGCCTTGCAGGTGGATGGCGATCACGCGGCGGTGTCCGGCCAGCGCGGCGATGTTCGGGCCGAATACTTCGCTGGCCATGATCCCGCCATGCAGCAGCACGAGCGGCTTGCCGGTGCCGTGTTCTTCCACGTGGATATGTACGCCGTTGACGGTGATGGGGGTCTTCATATGGGCTCCTCGTAAGTGGTGCCCTGAAGAATACGCAGCCATATTATGTTGTCAAACATATCTTGTTCAGTATGTTTTGACAGCTACCAAATGCTTCAGGTGTAAGCAGACGTTTCAATGTGCGCTGCTTAACATAAAAATTTCCATTCGGAATGTATGTTGTATGTACCGTCCGTGATGAGACGGGCATCCATAAAAGAAGGCACACACTATGAACAAGACATTCCACCAAGCCGGCCTGCTGGCAGGCAGCGCTCTGATAGTTACCACTCTCGTCGCCTGCGGCGGCGGCGGAGGAAGTTCGGGCACGCCGGGGCCGACGACGACCGCGTCCACGGGCACCCTGAGCGTCGCGCTGACCGATGCGCCGGCGTGCGGTTTCGATGCCGTCAACGTCACGGTCAGCAAGGTCCGCGTCAATGCCAGCGCCAGCGCGGGCGATACCGATACGGGCTGGACCGACATCACCCTCAACCCGGCCCGCAAGATCAACCTGCTGAACCTGACCAACGGCGTGCTCGACACCCTGGGCCAGACGCCGCTGGCGGCCGGGCACTACTCGCAGTTGCGCCTCGTGCTGGATGCGAACGCCAATACCGTCGTGCCGACGGGCGGCACCGAACAGGCGCTGGTGACGCCGAGCGCCACGCAGAGCGGCATCAAGCTGGTGAACGAGTTCGACGTCAAGGCCGGCCAGCAGGTCGACCTCGTGCTCGACTTCGATGCGTGCAAGTCGGTGGTCACGCAAGGGAAGGGCCGCTACCTGTTGAAACCCGTCGTGAAGGTCGTGCCGACGGCGGTCGTCGGTATTTCCGGCGTCGTGGCACCGGCGCTGCTGGGCAGCCACGTGACCGTGTCGGCGCAGCAGAACGGCGTCGTGATCGCCTCCACCGTGCCGAATGCGACGACGGGCGAATTCTTCCTGTCGCACCTGGCGACCGGCAACTACGACGTGGTGATCACGGCCGACGGCCATGCGGCCGGCGTGGTCGGCGCCGTGCCGGTGGCGGCCAGCGGCAGCACGGTGCTGAGCACCACGGCCGCACCGCTCGACCTGCCCGCCGGCGCGACGGGTTCGATCGCGGGCACCGTGACCCTGCCCGCGAACGCCACCGAGGCGGCCTATGTGTCCGCGAAGCAGACGTTCGCCGCCGGGCCGACGGTGACCGTCAGGTATGCCGGCGCCGACCTCGCGACCGGCGCCTACACGATCGCGAACCTGCCGGTCACGGCGCCGCAGTACGCCGTCTACAGCGCGACCTTGCCGCTGACCTTCACGGCGGCGACGACCGTGCTGCCGGGCGTGGGCAAGTACCGCGTCGAGGCGGCCGGCACGGGCTACACGACCAAGGCCATCGACATTGTCGACATCTCGACGGCCAACGCGACGAAGGTCGATTTCACGCTCACTCCGTAAGCAAGCGCGCCGCCGCCGCCGCTGCTAAGATAGCAAGCCTTTCATGACCCAACGAAGGAAGGCGATGAACGACAACGCAAGCATCGGCAGCGGCTTCGCGGCGGCGACCCAGCCCATCACGGAACACACCGTGATCCGTACCGATACCGAAGGCCTCGCCGTGGGCACCATCAGGCTCACGGTCGACGGCCAGGAATTCCCCGTCTATTACGCCCGCCCGGCCGGGCAGGACAAGCTTCCGGTGATGATCGTCGTGTCCGAGATCTTCGGCGTGCACGAACACATCGCCGACGTGGTGCGCCGCTTCGCGAAACAGGGCTACCTGGCCGTGGCGCCCGAGCTGTTCGTGCGCCAGGGCGATCCGTCCACGCTCCCCGACATGGCCACGATCATGGCGCAGATCATCCGCAAGGTGCCGGACGCGCAGGTGATGGGCGACATCGACGCCTGCGTGGCCTGGGCCGAAGCGAACGGCGGCGACGTCGACCGGCTCGGCATCAACGGCTTTTGCTGGGGCGGGCGCATCACGTGGCTGTACGCGGCGCACAACCCGCGCGTGACGGCCGCCGTGGCGTGGTACGGCAAGCTGGTGGCCGACCCGAACCCGCCGGGCCAGCCGCATCATCCCATCGACATCGCACCCACGCTCACCGTGCCCGTGCTCGGCCTGTATGGCGCCAGGGACACGGGCATCCCGGTCGCCACCGTCGAACGGATGACGGCCGCGCTGGGGGAGGGGACCAGCGATTCCGCGATCGTCGTCTACCCCGACGCCGGCCACGCCTTCTACGCCGACTACCGCCCGAGCTACAACGCGAAGGACGCCCGCGACGGCTTCGCCCGCGCGCTGGCCTGGTTCCGCGAACACGGCGCCGGCTGACGGCGCCACGCCCGTCGGGTTACAATCAGCGGTTTGCGCCCGCGGGCGTGTGCATTCGCGCGCCCCAAAACAACAAGAGGCTTCCAGATCGACCCGATTCTCATCTCCATCCTGCTGGCCACCGGCCTGGCGGGCGTGGTCAGCATCACGGCCGCCGCGGTGTTTTCCTTTACGCTGCTGGCAAAGGTCGTCGAGCGCATGGTCAGCCTGTCGGTCGGCATCATGCTCTCGACGTCGCTGCTGCACGCGCTGCCGGAGGCGTTCGAGTCGAAGGCCGACACGCATGCGCTGTTCGCCACCCTGCTGGGCGGCCTGCTCGCGTTCTTCCTGCTGGAGAAGGTGGCGCTGCTGCGCCATTCGCACCACCACGAGGGCGACGGGCACCATCACGCGCACGGCCACGATGCGCGCCAGGCCGGGCGCGCCGGCTGGATGATCCTGATCGGCGACGGCATGCACAACTTCACGGACGGCATCCTGATCGCCGCCGCCTTCCTCGCCAACCCGCAACTGGGCATCGTCACGGGCGTTGCCATCATCGCCCACGAGATCCCGCAGGAGATCGGCGACTTCATCGTGCTCCTGAACGCCGGTTTCTCGCGCGTGCGCGCCTACGTGTTCAACCTGTTGTGCAGCCTGCTGGCAGTGCTGGGCGGGATACTCGGGTATGCGACCCTGGACCGCGCCAGCGACCTGATACCCTACGTGCTGGTGTTCGCGTCGTCCGGCTTCATCTACATCGCCGTGAGCGACCTGATGCCGCAGATGCAGCGCCGGGCCACCGTGCGCGACACCATTCCGCAAGTCCTGTTGATCGGCCTCGGCGTCGTCATCGTGCTGTTCCTGACGCACGGCCATTAAGATACTAAACGCTGCGCCTGCCGGTTGACAGGGCGATTCCTTGCGACCTATGCTGGGCCGTTGGCTGAACGGAGGTCGCGGAGGTTGCTATGGCGAAGCTGGTGAGTGAACTGATTGGTGCGTTGCGCGACAAGCCGTCGCGCTTTGCCTACGTGGTCGTGGCCCTCGTGCTGTCGGTCGTGTTGTTCACGCTGGCGGACTTCTTGCCGGCACCGTACGACTTCAGTCATTGATGTTCCCGGTGCCGATTGCCCTGCGCGTCCTGTGCGCAGCCATCTGCGTATCGGGTGCCGCCGCAGCACATGCTGTCTGCCTGGACGGCAAGCCATCCATCGAGCAGGAATTCCGCGCCAGCGCCATCGTCGCCCTCGGCGTTGCTGGCGCCGGGCGTGACGTGAGCGCAACTGACGATGCCGCTGGCATCGATCGTACGACCTACACCGTCAGGCTTACGCGCATCTTCAAAGGTGCGCCGGCCGCGCGCACGATCGAACTCGTCTCCCCGAACACCAGCGCCAGGTTTCCACTGGAGCCGGGCGTTGCGTACCTGTTGTTCGTCGAGGCTGGACAGGACGGCGCGTACGTCGACAATTGCGGCTGGTCGGGCGCCGTGCGCGACAAGGAGACGGGCGTCGTGCTGCAGCGCGTGGAAGCGATCGCGGTGCACGCACGGCGCACCGGATCGCGCTGAGGTCCCGGTCAGGCGGTGCCGGTAGCGACGGCCCGCTTCGGATCCGCCGTCCACTCGCTCCACGATCCCGGATACAGCGCCGCACCCGGCATCCCGGCCACTTCCAGCGCCAACAGGTTGTGGCAGGCGGTCACGCCGGAACCGCACTGCATGATGGCGTCGCGCGGATCGCCCACCGCCACCCCCAGCTCCGCCTTCAGTTGATCCGGCGCCTTGAAGCGGCCGTCCGCCTGCAGGTTGTCCTTGAAGAAGCGGTTCTTCGCGCCCGGGATATGGCCGCCGACCGGGTCGATCGTCTCGTTCTCGCCGCGGAAGCGGTCCGGTGCGCGCGCATCGACGATGGTCTTGCCGCCGTGTTCCACGTTATGCAGGATCGCATTCACGTCGACCGTCGTCACGAGGGCAGGGCGGGAAGCGATGCTGCCGCGGGCACGCGGGGCCGGCGCGTCGGCGGTGACGGCTTGTCCCGCCGCCTGCCAGGCGGGCAGGCCGCCATCCAGCACGGCGACGGCGCCATGGCCGACCCAGCGCAGCATCCACCACAGGCGCGCGGCGTACATGCCGCCGTGCGCATCGTACGCGACGACCTGCGTGTCGTCGTCCACGCCCCAGCCGCGCAGCAGCTCGATGAACGCGTCCTGCTCCGGCAGCGGATGGCGGCCGCGGAAGTTGCCGGCGGCGTCGCGCTTGGCGCCCGAGAGTTCCGTCTCCATGTCGGCAAAGACGGCGCCCGGGATGTGGCCGGCCGCGTAGGCTTCGCGGCCGGCGGCGAGGTTCATGAGGTCGTGGCGGCAGTCGACGACGACCCATTTGGGGTCGTTCACGTGTGCAGCCAGTGCGGCGGGTTCGATCAGGGTCGTGTAGGTGGACATGGGCTCCTCTTATTCGCTGGCGATGGGGTCGGTTTCCTTGACGACGGCGCCGCGCGCCGTGCGCGTCGTATTGTAGAACGTCGCGGCGATTCCCGAGACGAGGATCACGCCCATGCCCAGCCAGACATGCCAGTCGAACACGTCGCCCCACAGCACCATGCCCCACAGGCTGGAAAAGACGATGCCCGTGTACTGCAGGTTGGCGACGACGAGCACCTTGCCGATGCGGTAGGCGCGCGTCATCGCGATCTGGGCGAACAGGCCGCTGGCGGCGATCGCCAGCAGCAGGCCCATGCCGTGCCAGGATTGCGGGCGGAACGTATTCACGCCGTTGCCGAGCAGCGAGCCGACGAGGCCCGCCAGGCCCATCGTGACGGAAAAATAGAACACGACGCGGTATTCCGGCTCGCCCATCTGGCCCAGGCGGCGCACCTGCATATAGGCCATCGCGGCGATGACGGACGAACCGATGGCGACGAGGCCGCCGACCCATTCATGGGTCTCGACGGCCGGCCGCAGCACGAGCGTCACGCCGACGAAGCTCATGGCAATGGCGAGGGCCAGCGGCCATTCGGGCAAGCCCCGGCCGCGCCACCAGCCGATGAAGAACATGTACGTGGCGAGCCAGATCGGCGCCATGTAGTTGAGGGTGACGGCGGTGGCCAGCGGCAGCTTCGCGATCGCGTAGAACCACATCCACAGCGAGACGACGCCGACGACGCTGCGCCACAGGTGTTCTTTCGGGAAGGGTGTCTTGAACGAGCCGCCCTGCAGGCGGATCATCGGGAACAGCAGCAGGGCGCCGATGAAACCCCGGTACATCACGATTTCCGAGGTCGAGTAAAGCGAGGAAGCCAGCTTCACTGTCGCGCCCATGGCGGCGAACAGGAAGCTGGCGAACAACATCCAGAGTGGTGCCATCAGCAACTAACCATCACATCCCCGGAGGAATATTGTCGATCTTGCTGCGATACCACTCGTGGAAGTGCTGCATGCCGTCTTCCATCGGCGACTGGTACGGCCCCGCCTCGGTCACGCCGCGCTCCATCAGCGCCTTGCGGCCGGCATCCATGCGCAGGGCGATCTCGTCGTCCTCGACGCACGTCTCCATGTAGGCGGCACGTTCCGCGTCGACGAATTCGCGCTCGAACAGGACGAATTCTTCCGGATAGTAGAACTCGACGACGTTGCGCGTCTTCTGCGGACCCAGCGGCCACAGGGTCGACACGACCAGCACGTTCGGATACCACTCGACCATGATGTTCGGATACAGGGTCAGCCAGATCGCGCCGTATTTCGGTGCCTGGCCGTTGTTGAACTTCAGTACCTGCTCCTGCCATTTTTTATAGGCCGGCGAACCCGACTTCTGCAGGCCGCGATGCACGCCCACGGTCTGGACGCTGTAGTCCGGACCGAATTCCCAGCGCAGGTCGTCGCAGCTGACGAAGTTGCCCAGGCCCGGGTGGAACGGCTCGACGTGGTAATCCTCCAGGTAGACCTCGATGAAGGTCTTCCAGTTATAGTCGCACTCGTGCACCTCGACGTGGTCGAACATGTAGCCCGAGAAATCCAGGTCCTTCGTCACGGACATGTGCTTCAGCTTGTCCATCACGTTGTAGCCGTTCTGTTCGAACAGCAGGCCGTTCCAGTTCTGCAGTGGCGTCCTGGACAGGTTCAGGCACGGCGTGTCCGCGAAATGCGGTGCGCCGATCAGTTCGCCCTTGAGGTCGTAGGTCCAGCGGTGCAACGGGCAGACGATGTTCTTGGCGTTGCCGCGGCCGTTGAACATCAGCGCCTGGCGGTGGCGGCAGACGTTCGACATCAGCTCGATGCCCTGCGCGTTGCGCACCAGCATGCGACCCTCGTTCTCCGATTTCAGGGTCGCGAAATCGCCCTTTTCGGGCACCATCAACTCGTGCCCGACGTAGCGGGGCCCCTTGAGAAACAATTGCTGCAATTCACGCTGCAACAGCGCGTCGTCGAAGTAGACAGTTACCGGAAGCTGGGCGAGCGAACGCGCCAGCTTGGCGTGGGTAGCCAGATCGGACATCCCAACCCCCCTTTACAGATTTCAGCCAAAGAAGAGAAAGAATCCGAGAACCAGTATTTTTAGGGGAGCATCGAGATTTCCAGGCGAGCCGCAACGTGGTCGAGCGGGCGCGCCCGAGGCGTCGCATCCCGACCAACACTGCTGCCGCTTATTCGGAGTTCTCGCTCCTTTAAAGAGCGGAATACGGTATTTCGGAGACAGAACCGGAGATTATAGCCTGTAAAAGGCCCCCCAGTCCCGGGCCCGCGCGGGATTGTGGTACGTGGGTGTTCAAAAATTGCCTAAACGGCATCGTTTTCATGAATCCCGAGGCGCTTTGCGATAAAATGTATCCTTGCTTGCAAGTTGGCGGCGACAGGCGCACCGTTCATGTCGATACAGGATTGTTTAGAATAAGCGATTAGACTGGCACGCCGCGCACGGGTTGCGCGTGGTGTCGCCCGGCCCCGAATCGATCAAACTCATTATGCCAAATAAAACAAACGCGGAGAGCGCCGCACCACCGGCCACCGCGCAGCCGCCGGAGTCCTTCGAGCAGGCGATGGCCGAACTGGCCCAACTCGTGACGCAAATGGAAAGTGGGCAATTGCCCCTGGAAGCTTCGGTGGCCGCGTATGCACGCGGTTCCGAGCTCGTGCGCTATTGCGCGGCCCAGCTGGAAAAAGTCGAGTCCCAGGTGAAGGTCCTGGAAGGCGAGATGCTCAAACCGTTCAGCGCCGACGGCGAGGACGACGTATGAGCGCACCGCAGGATTTCCAGGCCTGGATGAAGGCCGTGCAGGCCGATGCCGAAACGGCCCTCGACCGCTTCCTGCCGCCCGCAAGCCAGGTGCCGACGAAGCTGCACGAAGCGATGCGCTACACGGCGCTGGGCGGCGGCAAGCGCGTGCGCCCGCTGCTCGTGCATGCGAGCGGTGCCCTGTTCGGCGCGGATGCCGATGCGCTGGCGCGTGCCGCCAGCGCCGTCGAGATGATCCACGTGTATTCCCTCGTGCACGACGACATGCCGTGCATGGACGACGACGCCCTGCGCCGCGGCAAGCCGACGGTGCACGTCGCGTACGACGAAGCGACGGCACTGCTCGTCGGCGACGCGCTGCAGGCGCAAGCCTTCGAGGTGCTGGCCGGCACGACGACCGTACCGGCCGCGCGCACCGTGACCATGCTGCGCCTGCTGGCCGAAGCGGCCGGCAGCAAAGGCATGTGCGGCGGCCAGGCGATCGACCTGGACAGCGTCGGCATCAGCCTCACGCTCGAGCAGCTGGAGCGCATGCACCAGCTCAAGACGGGCGCCATGCTGCGCGTGTCCGTGCTGCTGGGTGCGCTGGCCGGCCGCGATCTCGCGTCGCACGAGCAGGAAGCGCTGGCCGCGTACTCGCGCGCCATCGGCCTCGCGTTCCAGGTCGTGGACGACATCCTCGATGCGACCGCCGACTCGGCCACGCTGGGCAAGACGGCCGGCAAGGACGCGGCGGACAACAAGCCGACCTATGTGTCGATTCTTGGGCTGGAGCCGTCGAAGGCGCTGGCCGAACAATTGCGGCAGCAGGCGCACGACGCGCTCGCGCCGTTCGGAGAACAAGCACTGCGGCTGCGCGAGATCGCGGACCTGATCGTGCAGCGGAAGGCATAAATGAAACTGCTAGATACCATCAACGACCCGGCCGACCTGCGCAAGCTGCCACGTACCCAGCTCACGCCGCTGGCCCATGAACTGCGCCAGTACCTGCTCGATTCCGTGTCGAAGACGGGCGGCCATCTGTCGTCCAACCTCGGCACCGTCGAGCTGACGATCGCGCTGCACTACGTGTTCAACACGCCGGAAGACCGCATCGTGTGGGACGTCGGCCACCAGACCTATTCGCACAAGATCCTCACGGGCCGGCGCGAGCGCATGCCCACCTTGCGCCAGCTGAACGGCCTGTCCGGCTTCCCCAAGCGCGACGAAAGCGTGTACGACACGTTCGGCACCGCGCACTCGTCGACGTCGATCTCGGCGGCCCTCGGCATGGCAACGGCCGCGAAGATCAAGGGCGAAAAACGCAAGGCGATCGCCGTCATCGGCGACGGCTCCATGACCGCCGGCATGGCGTTCGAAGCGCTGAACAATGCGGGCGTCGAGGACGACGTCGACCTGCTCGTCGTCCTGAACGACAACGACATGTCGATCTCGCCGCCGGTCGGCGCGTTGAACCGTTACCTGGCGCGCCTGATGTCGGGCCAGTTCTACGCGGCCGCGAAAAACGTCGGCAAGACGATGCTGCCGGCGCCGATGCTGGAACTGGCGAAGAAGCTGGAAGAGCATGCGAAAGGCATGGTCGTCCCGGCCACGATGTTCGAGGAATTCGGTTTCAATTACATCGGCCCGATCGACGGCCACGACCTGGATTCCCTGATCCCGACGCTGGAAAACATCAAGAAGCTCAAGGGCCCGCAGTTCCTGCACGTCGTGACGAAGAAGGGACAGGGCTACAAGCTGGCCGAGGCCGAGCCGATCCTGTACCACGGCACCGGCAAGTTCAATCCGAGCGAGGGCATCAAGCCCGCGAAGGCGACGAAGATCACGTACACCGAGGTGTTCGGCAACTGGCTGTGCGACATGGCGCATGTCGACAAGCGCCTGGTCGGCATCACGCCGGCGATGCGCGAAGGCTCGGGCATGGTGCGCTTCAACCAGGAATACCCGGACCGCTACTTCGACGTCGGCATCGCCGAGCAGCATTCCGTGACGTTCGCCGGTGGCCTGGCGACGGAAGGCATGAAGCCCGTCGTCGCGATCTACTCGACGTTCCTGCAGCGTGCCTACGACCAGCTGATCCACGACGTGGCGCTGCAGAACCTGGACGTGACGTTCGCGCTGGACCGCGCGGGCCTCGTCGGCGCGGACGGCGCCACGCACGCGGGCAACTACGACATCGCCTACCTGCGCTGCATCCCGAACATGGTCGTGATGGCGCCGTCGGACGAAAACGAGTGCCGCAAGATGCTGACGACGGCCTACCGCTTCGAAGGCCCGGCCGCCGTGCGCTACCCGCGCGGCGCGGGCGTGGGCGCGGCCATCGAGCCGGCGCTGGACGTCCTCGAGATCGGCAAGGGCATCGTCAGGCGCGAAGGCAAGGGCGTCGCGATCATGGCGTTCGGCTCGATGGTGGCGCCGAGCCTCGGTGCCGCCGACAGCCTGAACGCGACCGTCGCGGACATGCGCTTCGTGAAGCCGCTGGACGTCGAACTGGTCAGGCAACTGGCGCAGAACCACGACTACCTGGTGGCGGTGGAAGAGGGCTGCACGATGGGCGGAGCCGGTTCCGCCGTGGCCGAGGCGCTGGCGGAAGCGGGCATCGTCAAGCCGCTGCTGATCCTGGGCCTGCCCGACCGTTTCATCGACCATGGCGACCCGGCACTGCTGCTCGCATCCGTCGGCCTGGATGCACACGGTATCGGCGCATCGATCCGCGAGCGCTTCGGCATCGGCGAGCCGCGCCTGGTGGTCAACAACACCTGACGTTGCGCTAGAGTCCACGAAAACGCCACCCCGGCCCGGCCGGCGGTGGCGTTTTTGCTTTGGACAATCGGCCGCCGCGTTTGTCGCCGCCGCCCTATAATGCCGCGTCATTGACTCCGAAAGCACGGTCCATGCTTTCTCCCGCCCTGTTCGACGCCGTTTTCAATCAATCCCCGATCGGGCATTCTCTGCTGTCGCCTGCACCCGATGCGACCATCCTCGCCGTCAACGACGCGTTCCTGAAGGCGTCGGGTCGCACGCGCGAAGAGCTGGTCGGCGTCAGCCTGTTCGACGCTTTCCCGCGCAACCCGGACGATCCCGCCGACACGGGCGAGACGGTCCTGCGCCGTTCGCTCGCCCGCGTCCTCGCGACCGGGCAGCCGGACCGGCTGCCGGCCCAGCGCTATCCGATTCCCGTCGTGCTGCCGAACGGCGAGACCGGCTTCGAGGAACGGTTCTGGAGCGCCGTCAGCACGCCGGTCTTCGACGCCGACGGCGGCATCCTGTGCATCGCGCACACGACCATCGACGTGACGGAACAGGTGCGTTCGGAAGCCGCACTCCGCGAGAGCGAGGCGCGCTACAGGGCGCTGACGAATGCCACGGCGGACGTCGTGTACCGCATGAGTGCCGACTGGAGCCAGCTGCGCCAGCTCGACGGCCGCGGCTATCTCAAGGACACGTCCGCCGCGAGCCGCTACTGGGTCGACGAGTATATCCCGCCGGAGGACCAGGACCGCATCCACGACGCGATCGACGCGGCGATCCGCGCCAAGTCCACGTTCGAGCTGGAACACCGCGTGCACCGCCTGGACGGCAGCGTGGGCTGGACGTATTCCCGGGCCGTGCCGATGCTCGACGCGCGCGGCGAGATCGAGGAGTGGATCGGCGCCGCCAGCGACATCACGGAGCGCAAGCTGGCCGAGGAAAAGCTGCGGGAGTCGGACCGCCGCAAGGACGAGTTCCTCGCAATGCTGGCGCACGAGCTCAGGAACCCGCTGGCGCCCATCGGCGCGGCCGCCGCACTGCTGCAGCGCGCGCGCCTGGACGAAGGCCTCGTGCGCAAGACGAGCGACATCATCGGCCGCCAGGTCGGTCACATGACGGAACTGATCGACGACCTGCTGGACGTGTCGCGCGTCACCCGCGGCCAGGTCGAGCTGGACGAAGCGGCGCTGGACATGCGCGCCATCGTGGCCGACGCGGTGGAACAGGTCATGCCGCTCGTCCGTACGCGGCGCCAGCAGCTGGACGTGGACGTCCCCGCGCAGTCCATGCCGGTGATGGGCGATGCGAAACGGCTCGTGCAGATCCTCGCCAACCTGCTCAACAACGCCGCCAAGTACACGCAGGAAGGCGGCCGGCTGCGGCTCGCGGCAAAGGTGCTGGGTAACGAGGTGGCCGTGGACGTCGTCGACAACGGCATCGGCATGGCGCCGGAGCTCGTGGCGCGCGCGTTCGACCTGTTCGCCCAGGCCGAGCGCACGTCCGACCGCGCCTCTGGCGGGCTGGGACTGGGCCTGGCGCTCGTGCGCAGCCTCGTCGAGCTCCACGGCGGCACCGTCGCATGCGAGAGTGCAGGCCCCGGCCGCGGCAGCCGTTTCACAGTGACCCTGCCGCTCCTCGCGGACGCCGCCGGGCCAGACGTGCCGCGCGACGGCGCGCACGTGGTGGCCCGGGAAAGCAGCCTGACGATCATGGTCGTGGACGACAACGTCGACGCGGCCGAGACGCTCGGCCTGCTGCTGGAAGCGTCCGGCCATCGCGTGAGCATCGAGCACGATCCGCAGCGCGCGCTGGAGCGAGCCCGCACGGAGGCGCCGCAGGTATGCCTGCTCGACATCGGCCTGCCGGGCATGGATGGCTACGAACTGGCACGGCGCCTGCGCGCGCAACCGGCGACACGGCACGCGTTCCTCGTCGCCATCACCGGCTACGGCCAGGACAGCGACCGCCGGCTCGCCGCGGAGGCGGGCTTCGACAAGCACCTCGTCAAGCCGATCGATCTCGAGTCGCTGCAGAACGCGCTCGCCAGCCGTCCTACTTGAACAGATCCTCGGCGCGGCGGTACAGGATCCACGACGTGGCCACGACCTTGTCGCCGCTGGTCGCGACATGGCCCTTGTGCGTGTGGGTAAAACCGGCCGGGGCGATGATCAGCCGGCCCTGGCGCGCCTCGATCTTGCGGCCCTGGTACAGGAATTCGGTCTCGCCGCCGTCCGCCACGTCGTTCAGGTAGAACTGGAACAGCAGCACGCGGTGCAGGGTTTCGCAGCTGGCGTTCTGCGGATAGATCTCGGAATGCCAGTGATGGTAGCCGCCGCTGCCGCGCAGGTATTTTTGCAGGTTGATCGCGCCGAGGCGGTACATGGCCTGCACGAGCGCATCGAGGTGCGGGCGGCCGCATTCGTCGAAGTTGTCCAGCGAGAGCGCCACCGGCTGCCCCGTGGCGGGATGCGCCACCGTGGGCGCGAGGGCACCCAGCAGCAGCGCGCGGTAGCGGTCCATGTACTCGACCAGGTGGCGCCGCACGGCCGTCGCCATCAGGTTGCACACGTCGTGCCATTCCTTGTGCTGGCTGATGGTGATGTCCCAGCTGTCCTTCTTCGCCACGTCCACGCCCATGCCCGTGCGGCCGCGCTGGTGCTTGTCGCTCGCCTCGAAGCGTTCGAGAATTTGCGCACACTCGGCGCGCGTGAGGGCGCCGTCGTAGATGCCGATGAAGTCGTCGCTCATGTGGTTTTCTCCGCCGGCACGTGCAGCGAGCGGGCCAGCACATGGCCGGCCAGCCAGCCCCCGACCAGGCCGCCGATGTGGGCCGCGTTGTCCGTGTGAGGATACAGGAAGCCGGCCGCCAGGTTGAACACCAAAAACGGCAGCAGCGAGCCGCGCAGGTCGTTCACGACGGTGGGCGGCATGCCGCTGTTCTCGCGCCGCATGAACGCGAACAGGCCGCCGACGATGCCGAAGATCGCGCCGGACGCCCCCACGCTGTTCACGGACGAACTCCATAGCATGCTCCACATCACGCTGGCGATACTGCCGCACAGGCCGGCGAACAGGTACAGCGCGATGAAGCGCAGGCTGCCGAACAGGCGCTCGACGAGCTGGCCCACCTGCCACAGCGCGATCATGTTGAACGCCAGGTGCAGCAGGCTCCCGTGCAGGAACAGCGACGTGAACAGCCGCCACGGTTGTCCGTGCAGGGTCAGGCGGCCCGTGTTCGAGCCCCACTCAACGAGCTGGACCGAGCGCAGCATCGCGTCGTAGGTCGAATTCCAGCCCCAGCCCAGCATCGATCCCATCGCGCCGCCGGGCACGTTGCGGCGCACCAGCCACATGAGGAAGTAGATGCCGATGTTCAGGGCCAGCAAGGTCCAGATCACGGGCGTGGACGGACTCCAGTAATCGATCCGGTCGTGGAAGGCGTTGCGTTCCGCGTGGGCGACGGCGAAGGCCTCGGTCTGGCGCGCGGGCAGCAGTGCGAGGAGCTGCTGTGCCGTCGCCGCGTCCGGCGCGGAAAAGCCGACGGACAGGTTTTCGCGCACGCCCAGCACGTGGAAGTACACGTCCTCGCCTTCGCTGTGCGCATTGACGATGTCGACCATGCGCAGCCGGTGTTCCGCGCGCGCCGGGAAGCGGAACGAGCGGTGGGTACTGCCGCGCACGAGGACGAAGTCGGGTTCGACGACGACCTGGCCCTTGCCCTGGAAGTGGAACGGATTGGCCGGCCAGTTGGCCCGGCCGGCGTGGAAGCGGACGTCGAAGGTTGCCGTCATCCGCACTCCGTCAGGTGCGCTTGCGTTCGTGCTGCCACAGCACGTCGCTGCCGCCTTCGTAACGGTTCAGCACGCGCGCCAGCACGAACATCAGGTCCGACAGGCGGTTCACGTACTGGCGCGGCTGCGCGTTGATCGTGTCGGTCTTCGACAGCGCGACGATGGCGCGCTCGGCGCGGCGGCATACGGTGCGGCACACGTGCGCGAGCGACGCGGCGCGCGAGCCGGCGGGCAGGATGAATTCCTTCAGCACCGGCAGGTCGGCATTGTATTTCTCGAGCAGGGCGTCCAGGCGCGCCACCTGCTCGTCCTTGATCATCTGGTAGCCGGGGATGCACAGCTCGCCGCCCAGGTCGAACAGGTCGTGCTGGATCGTGACGAGTTCCTCGCGCAGGTCATCCGGCACGTCTTCGCACAGCAGCAGGCCGACGAAGGAATTCAGCTCGTCGACGTCGCCCAGCGCCGCGATGCGCGCGCTGTCTTTACCGGTGCGGCTGCCGTCGCCGAGGCCGGTGCTGCCGTCGTCGCCCGTGCGGGTCGCGATCTTCGAAAGTCGATTGCCCATGCTTATATCCTGCCCACGAAAAAAGATAGCCGGAGCATACGCCAAATCCTCGGGATTGTGCTTACAATCGTTCCATGATTCCCTCGATTCCAGTCGACCCCGAGCGAAGGCAGCAGGTCGCCGCCGCGCTGCGTGCCGTGCTCCCCGCGCGCGCCGTCCTCGCCGATCCCGAGGACACCCGGCCATACGAATGCGACGGCCTGGCCGCCTACCGGCAACTGCCGATGGTCGTGACCCTGCCGGACGACGAGGCGCAGGTGCTCGCGATATTGAAAGTCTGCCGCGATCTGAACGTGCCCATCGTGCCGCGCGGCGCGGGCACGGGCCTGTCCGGCGGCGCGCAGCCGCTGGCGGACGGCGTCGTGATCTCGACGGCGCGGCTCAACCGCATCCTGCGCGTGGAACCGTATGCGCGCACGGCCGTCGTGCAGCCGGGCGTGCGCAACCTCGCCATCTCGGAAGCGGCCGCGCCGTTCAACCTGTATTACGCGCCCGACCCGTCGTCGCAGATCGCCTGCACCATCGGCGGCAACGTGGCCGAGAACTCGGGCGGCGTGCACTGCCTGAAGTACGGCCTCACTGTGCACAACGTCCTGCGCGTGCGCGTCTGTACGATCGAAGGCGACGTCATCGAGCTTGGCGGAGAATCCCTGGATGCGCCCGGCCTCGACCTGCTGGCCGTGTTCATCGGCTCGGAAGGCATGCTGGGCATCGTCACGGAAGTCACGGTGAAACTCGTGCCGAAACCGGCACAGGCGCAAGTGATCATGGCCTCGTTCGACGACGTGGCGACGGGCGGCAACGCGGTTGCCAGCGTGATCGCGGCCGGTATCATCCCGGCCGGGCTGGAGATGATGGACCGGACGTCCTCGCGCATGGTCGAGCCGTTCGTGAAGGCGGGCTACGACCTCGACGCGGCCGCCATCCTGCTGTGCGAGGCGGATGGCACGGCGCTCGAAGTGGCGGAAGAAATCGCGCGCATGACGGAGGTGCTGCGCGAGGCCGGTGCCAGCGCGATCACGGTGTCGCAGAGCGAGGCTGAGCGCCTGCGCTTCTGGTCCGGCCGCAAGAACGCCTTTCCGGCCGCCGGCCGCATCTCGCCCGACTACTACTGCATGGACGGGACGATCCCGCGCAAGCAGCTCGCGCACGTGCTGGCGCGGATCGAAGAGATGGAAACGACGTTCGGCCTGCGCTGCGCGAACGTGTTTCACGCGGGCGACGGCAACATGCACCCGCTGATCCTGTTCGATGCGAACCAGCCGGGAGAACTGGATCGCGCGGAAGCCTTCGGCGCCGCCATCCTCGCGCTGTGCGTGGAAGTGGGCGGCACCATCACGGGTGAGCACGGCGTGGGCGTGGAGAAGATCGATTCGATGTGCGTGCAGTTCGGCGCGCAGGAACTCGACGCATTCTTCACGGTGAAGCGCGCGTTCGATCCGGGCATGCTCCTCAATCCCAACAAGGCCATCCCGACGCTGAACCGCTGCGCGGAACTGGGCCGCATGCGCGTGTCCGGCGGCGTGCTGCCGTTTGCCAACCTGCCGCGCTTCTGACCATGCAGAACCTCATCGAACAGTTTCAGAAACAGGTGCGCGCCGGGCGCCCCTTGCGCATCCGCGGCGGCGGCACCAAGGACTGGTATGGCCAGCGGCTCGACGGCGACATCCTCGACACGCGCGACCATGCCGGCATCGTCGACTACGAGCCGACGGAACTCGTGATCACGGCGCGCTGCGGCACGCCGCTGGCCGGGATCGAGGCGGTGCTCGCGGAGCGGGGGCAGATGCTGGCGTTCGAGCCGCCGCATTTCGGCACCGGCGCGACGATCGGTGGCGTTATCGCCTCCGGCCTGTCCGGGCCACGTCGTGCCAACGCAGGCGCCGTGCGCGACTTCGTCCTCGGCTGCAAGCTCCTCGACGGCAAGGGCGACGTGCTGTCGTTCGGCGGCCAGGTGATGAAGAACGTGGCCGGCTACGACGTGTCGCGCCTGCTCGCGGGTTCGCTCGGCACGCTGGGGCTGCTGCTGGAAGTCTCCGTAAAAGTGCTGCCGCGCGCGCCGCGCGAGGCGACGCTCGTGTTCGGGGGCGTGAACGAGATCGATGCGATCCGCAACCTGAACGAGTGGGCGGGCCAGCCGCTGCCGATCTCCGCGAGCTGCTGGCACGACGGCATGCTGGCGCTGCGGCTGTCCGGTGCGAATGCGGCCGTCGACAATGCGATCCGCACCCTGGGCGGTGAAGTGATGCCGGATTGCGCACGCTTCTGGGCGAGCCTGCGCGAACAGCAGCACGCATTCTTTGAAGGCGACATGCCGCTGTGGCGCCTGTCCGTGCCGTCGACGGTCGGCGCCATCGTGCTGGGCAGCCCGCAACTGATCGAGTGGGGCGGGGCGCAGCGCTGGCTGCGCGCACCTGGCGATGCGGCGGAACGCATCCGTGCGACCGTGGCAGCGTGCGGCGGCCACGCGACGCTGTTCCGCGGCGGCGACAAGAGCGTCGGCGTGTTCCAGCCGCTGGCGCCGGCCATCGCGCGTATCCACGCACGTTTGAAGACCGGGTTCGATCCGGCAGGCGTCTTCAACCCGGGCCGGATGTTTTAAAAAAATCATGCAAACGAATCTCGCCGATTTCATCAAGGATACGCCCGAGGGCATCGAGGCCGACGCGATCCTGCGCGCCTGCGTGCACTGCGGCTTCTGCACCGCCACGTGTCCGACCTATCAGCTGCTGGGCGACGAGCTGGATGGCCCGCGCGGCCGCATCTACCTGATCAAGCAGGTACTGGAAGGGGAGACGCCCACGCGCAAGACGCAGCTGCACCTCGACCGCTGCCTCACGTGCCGCAACTGCGAGACCACGTGCCCGTCCGGCGTGAAGTACGGGCGCCTCGTCGACATCGGCCGCAAGGTGGTCGAAGCGCGCGTGCCGCGCCCGCTCGCGGACAGGGTAAAGCGCACGACCTTGAAGGAATTCCTGCCGCGTTCTCACCTGTTCAAGCCCGCGTTCAAGGCGGGGCGGATGGTGCGTCCGCTGCTGTCGCCCACGCTGCAGGACAAGCTGCAACCGGCGCGCGCGCCCGGCCACTGGCCCGTGCGCGACCACGCGCGCAAGATGCTCGTGCTGGCAGGCTGCGTGCAGCCGGCGATGGCGCCGAACGTCAATGCGGCGACCGCGCGCGTGCTCGACGCCCTCGGTATCCAGCTCATGGAGGCGCCGAAGGCCGGCTGCTGCGGTGCCGTGCGCTTCCACCTGAACGACCAGGACGGCGGCCTCGCCGACATGCGCCGCAACGTCGACGCGTGGTGGCCGTACGTGGAGCAGGGCGGTATCGAAGCCATCGTGATGACGGCATCCGGCTGCGGCGTGACGGTCAAGGACTACGGCCACCTGCTGGCGCACGACGCGGCGTATGCTTCGAGGGCGGCGCGCATCTCGGCGCTGACGAAGGACTTGTCGGAAGTGATGTGCGACTTCGAGGGCGAGATCGCCCGTCTGCTGTCCGGCCGCATCCACGAGCGCGTCGCGTTCCACCCGCCGTGCACCCTGCAGCACGGCCAGCAGATCCGCGGCAAGGTCGAGGGCGTGCTGCGCGCGGCCGGCGTCGACGTCGTGCTGTGCGCGGAAAGCCATCTGTGCTGCGGCTCGGCCGGCACGTATGCCGTGCTGCATCCCGAGCTCGCGCACGCACTGCGCGACCGCAAGCTCGCCAACCTGGAGGCGACGGGGGCGCAGGAATACGTCTCGGCCAACGTGGGCTGCATC
This sequence comes from Telluria mixta, assembly GCF_029223865.1. NCBI lineage: Bacteria > Pseudomonadati > Pseudomonadota > Betaproteobacteria > Burkholderiales > Oxalobacteraceae > Telluria > Telluria mixta. Next base: position 911,271 of record NZ_CP119520.1, on the reverse strand, counting down.
TCGCACCTGCAGTCGGGGACGGCGACGCCGGTGACGCACTGGATCGAGCTCGTCGACCGCGCGCTGACGAGCCGCTGATTCGTCCTATAATGGTCTTGCCGTCGCGTTCATCCAGAGTGCATGGCGCCCATCTTTACAGGACGTTTTCTGCATGGCCGAATCGCTTGTCTCCCGCCGCACTTCCCGCAAACCCGCGCACCGCGTCTCCACCGGGGTGCCTGGGCTGGACGACATCCTCGGCGGCGGCCTGACCGCGGAGCGGGTGTACCTGGTCGAAGGCACCCCCGGCACGGGCAAGACGACCCTCGGCATGCAATTCCTGCTCGACGGCGTTGCCAAGGGGGAAGCCGGGCTGTACATCACGCTGTCGGAAACCGCCGATGAGCTCGATGCCGTCGCGGAAAGCCATGGCTGGTCGCTCGACCAGCTGTCGATCTTCGAGCTGGCCAGCGACGAGGCGCTCGATCCGGAGGCACAGCAGTCGATCCTGCATCCGGCCGAGATCGAGCTGGGCGAGACGGCGCGGGGCGTGATGGAAGAGGTCGACCGGATCAATCCGGCGCGTGTCGTGTTCGATAGCCTGTCGGAAATGCGCCTGCTGGCCCAGAACCCGCTGCGCTACCGTCGCCAGATCCTTGCACTCAAACAATTTTTTGCGTCACGTGCGTGTACCGTGTTGATGCTTGACGACAAGACGAACCAGTCGGACCAGCACCTGCACAGCATCGCGCACGGCGTCATCAGCCTGGAACAGATCGCCAAGGAATTCGGCAAGGAGCGCCGCCGCGTCAATATCATGAAGATGCGAGGCATCAAGTTCCGGGGCGGCTATCACGACTATATCCTCGACACCGGCGGCATCCGGATCTTCCCCCGGCTCGTCGCGGCGGAACACACGGCGGCGTTCACGCCGGTGACGCGCTCCACGGGATCCGACGGACTCGACATGCTGCTCGGCGGCGGCCTCGTCGCCGGGACCAATACGCTGTTCGTCGGACCGTCGGGCGTCGGCAAGACGACCGTCGTGGTCCGCTGCATGCTGGCGGCGCTGGAGCGGGGCGAAAAAGCGTCGTACTACCTGTTCGACGAAGGCATGGGGACGTTCTTCACGCGTGCCGCCACCCTCGGGCTGGACCTCGCGCCGCACCTGGAGTCGGGCCTCCTGACGGTGCGCCACATCGACCCGGCCGAGCTGGCGCCGGGCCAGTTCGCCCAGATGTTGCGCGACGCCGTGGAAACCGACGGCGCCGTCTTCGTCGCCATCGACAGCCTCAACGCCTACCTGCAGGCGATGCCCGGCGAGCAGTTCCTGCTGCTGCAGATGCACGAACTGCTCGCTTACCTCAACCAGAAGGGCATCACGACGGCGCTGATCCTCGGCGAGCATGGCGTCGTCGGGGAGGCCGCGCGCGACGTCGATCTCAGCTACCTGAGCGATTCGACGATGCTGCTGCGTTACTTTGAGTCCGGCGGCAAGTTGCGCCGGGCGATCACGGTCTCCAAGAGCCGGACGGCGCACCATGCATTGACGATTCACGAGCTCCAGCTCGGTGCCGGCGGCGTGGAAGTGGGCAACCCGCTCGAGGGCTTCGAGGGTGTCCTGACGGGGTTGCCGACGTACCGCGGATCGACGCCCATGATGATCGAATCCGATGCCAATGGCTGACCATCGCGAACAGCGCGTCCTGGTCCTCGCCCCGCACGGGCGTGACGCCGACGTGATTGCCGGCGTCGTCGAGCGCGATGGCGCCGGGTGCGCTGTCGTCGCCGATGCCGACGCATTGATCGAGGCGATCGGGCAGGGCGCGGCGGCGGCCATCGTGGCGGAAGAGGCGCTGTCGGCGCGTACCCTGGCACGCATTTCGGAATGGCTGGCGCGCCAGGAACCGTGGTCGGACTTTCCGTTCGTCGTCCTGCTGGCCAAGCGCTACGGCGCCGCGCCGGCGCAACTGAAGGCGACCTTCGCCGCCCTCGGCAACGTTCTCCTGCTCGAACGGCCGTTGAGCGCGGACACGCTGGCCACGGCGGCAGGCTCCGCGCTGCGCGCACGCAAGCGCCAGTACGAGGCGCGCGAGGTGCTGGCGCAGCTCGCGTCGCTGAATGCGAACCTGGAGGCGCGCGTCGGGGAGCGCACGCGGGCGCTGGCGCAGGCCAACGACCGGCTCACGGCCGAAGTGATGGAGCGCGAGCGCGCGCAGCAGGCGATGGCGCAGGCGCAGAAGCTCGAATTCCTGGGGCGATTCACGGGCGGTGTGGCGCACGATTTCAACAACCTGTTGAACGTCATCCAGGGGAACATGGAGCTTATCGCCATGTTCTCGCGCGAAGAATCGACGCTGGCGCGCGCGAAGACGGCGCAGGCGGCGTGCCGGCGCGGCGCCAAGCTCACGGGCCAGCTGCTGACGTTCGCGCGCGACCAGTCGCTGGACCTGCGCCCGCTGCCGGTGCGCACCCTGTTCGAGAGCGTCGAGGAGCTCGCGCGGCCGGTGCTGGGGGCGGGCGTCGAGCTCGTGATGTCCGTGGACGACGACGTGGACAGCGTGCTGGCCGACGCGAGCCAGATGGAAATGGCCCTGCTCAACCTGATGATCAACGCGCGCGACGCGATGAGCGGGCGGGGGCGCATCTGGCTGCAAGCCTCGTGCGCGCGACCGCCCGCCGGGACGCTGGCGGCGGGCGACTATGTCCGCGTCGCGGTGTCCGACAACGGTCCCGGCATGTCGCCCGAAGTGGCCGCGAAAGTGTTCGAGCCGTTTTTTACCACCAAGGGCGTGGGCAAGGGCACGGGCCTGGGCCTCAGCCAGGTGTACGGCATGGCCCAGCAATCTGGCGGCGACGCGTTCGTGCACAGCGTCCCGGGCGAGGGCGCGACGATCGAGATCTGGATGCCCGCCGCGCATGACGCCACGGTGTCGGAACGGCCCGCCGCGGTGGACCGCCGCAAGCTGGCCGGCCTGCGCGTCCTGGTCGTCGAGGACGACGAATCCGTGCGCGCGGGGATCGTCGATGCCCTGTTGGCCCTCGGCTGCCACGTGTCGCAGGCGGGCGACGGCGGTGAGGGATTGGCGGCGCTGGCGGGAAACCGGCCTGGCCTGCTGTTGACGGACTACCTGATGCCGGACATGACGGGTGTCGACCTGGCGGTGCGCGCCCGCGCGATGTTCCCCAGCCTGCCCGTGCTGGTCGCGACGGGTTACGCGGACATGGGCGCGATCGAACACGCGATCGGCAGCGACGCCGTGCTGCGCAAACCGTTCCAGCTCGCCGAACTGGGCGCCGCTGTCGCCCGCGTGGCGAACCTGGGCTGACAAACGGTGGTATAGTCCAGCGACCACGCAGTTAATCTCCGATGCCTCCTCGGTCGGCGCAAGACTTCCATAGCCCGACCCCGACCAGGAGCGACCGATGATTCCCCAACCCCATGCCGTCCAGCTCGGCCAGCTGGTGCGCGACAACCATTCGGCGTTGTGCGCCGCCTGGCTGGAGCGCGCCGGTACGCCGTCGATCCCGGCGCACTGCGCACGCTTCCTGCAGGCGTTCGCCGTGGCCGTCGATGACCCGCAGGCCGGCGGCATCGAAGACCGCGCCTGGCGCGGCATGCGCGACACGCTCGACGACATCACCAGGGCGCGTGCCGGCGGCGGCTCGACGGCGGCTGCGACCGTGGCTTTCGTGTTCGCGGTCAAGCAGCCGCTGGCGGATCTGCTGCAGGCCCACCTTGCGGCCGAACCCGTCGCGCTGGCCGCAACCCTGCGGACCGTCGACGCCTGGGTGGACCAGCTGGGCATGGTCGCACTCGACGGCTTCCAGCGCAGCCGCGAGCAGATCATCGCGCGCCAGCAGCGGGAATTGCTGGAGCTGTCGACGCCGGTCATCAGCCTGTGGGAGGGCGTGCTGGCCCTGCCCCTGATCGGCACGCTCGACAGCGCCCGCGCGCAAGTGGTAATGGAAAGCCTGCTCGACCGGATCGCCGCGACCCATGTCCATACCGCCATCATCGACATCACGGGTGTTCCCACGGTGGACACGATGGTCGCGCAACACCTGATGAAGACCATCGCGGCGGCCCGCCTGATGGGGGCCGATTGCATCCTCAGCGGCATCCGGCCGCAGATCGCCCAGACCATCGTGCATCTCGGCGTGGACCTCGCCGGCGTCGTCACGAAAGCGACGCTGGCCGATGCGTTTCTCCACGCGACCAGGGCGGCGGCCGACTGAAAAACGCGGGCCGTGGTAGCATCGGCGCCCTGTTTCAGTGATCGATGGAGGACCCGGTGAGTTTCGTGTTTCGGCTGATATCCCAGGACGAGGATGCGGCGCCGTCCGTCGCCTTCCAGGACAGCATCAGCCCCGGCTACGTGCCCCTGTGGGAAGAGGTCGGCGTGTACGACGCCCTGTACAACAGCGACGGCCGCGAGGCCCGCGACATCTCGCGCGCGATCGCCTACGGCGTCGACCGCATCGCGGACGACGAATCGCTGGGCCGCATGCTTCCGTCCTCATGCCGGATCGAGGAAGCGCTGCGCTTCCTGGAAAACGTGCACCGCGGTTGCACCATCCACGCGTCGGCGCGTGTCGAGACGCGCTGATCGTATGTCCCGGACCACTGTGACCCTGAGCGGCGAGCCGGTCGACCGCGCCCGCATCGACACCCTGCTGGCGGCCGACACGCTGCTCGTCTTCGAAGACTGCGACCTCACCGGCGCGGACCTGTCGCGCCTGAACCTGCAGGATTGCGCGTTCATCCGCTGCGCCGTGGCCGAGACGTCGTTCTATGCCGCCAACCTGGCGCGTACGCGCTGGCAGCGCTGCCGTGGCGGCCATGCGGATTTCGAATCGGCCGACCTGGTCGATTCGAAGTTCGACGCCTGCGATTTGAACAATGCCGGATGGCGCCGCGCCAAGCTGGCATCGGTGGCGTTCCGCGGCTGCAAGCTGACGGGCGCGCGCTTCGAGGAAGTGAGCCAGCTGGGGTTGTCGTTCGAAGACTGCCTGCTCGTCGGCGCCGATGTGCGCCGCATGTCGTTCCGCAAGGCTGTGCTGCGCGGGCTGGATTTCGCCGATGCGGATCTGTCGGGCTGCGACTTCCGCGAGGCCGTGTTCGAAGAGGGCTGCAGCCTGCGCGAAGCCCACATCAAGGACACGCGCTTCGACGCGGCCGATTTGCGCGAGGCGGACCTCGGCGGCCTGAAGCTGTCGAATGCGAAGCAGTTTGCCGGGGCGACGATCTCCACGCGGCAGGCGGCGGAGCTGGTGCGGGGGCTGGGGCTGAACGTGGCCTAGAATAGCCGGACGAAGCGGACCAGCATGTCCGCGATCAGGCCAATACCCAGCAGTATCATCACGCCAAGCAGGATCGTGCCGTCGAGGCCAGGATGATCGGCGCGGAACTGCCGCAGGCGATTGACGAGATTGTCCTCCATGTCGCCATCGGGTTTGCGCAACGTGTATTTGCCGGGCCAGATCGCTTCGAACAGGAGCGGCGCCAGCAGGATCGTGATGATGAATGCACCGGCAGCGGCTTTGCTGTTGCCTTCGATCGCCAAAGTGAGGGCGAGGACAGCGAACACGCTGACCGTCACCAGCACCAATAATGTTAGCCAAAGACGCATTCGATTCAGGGAAAAGGCCGACCGTCCAGCGTACGGATCCAGTCCAGCCTGACGGTCGGGCCGCCACGCAGGCGCAAATATTCGACGCCGGTATCGGCATAGACATCCTCGATCACGCCCGCCAAGTTGTCGAGCGTGCCGTCGGGACGTGCCATGTCCAGCGTGCACGGGCGGCGCAAGGTGGCCAGCGCCAGAAGTTCGTCATGGCGCTCGCAGTTGATCGGGATGTAGGGCTGGTCCATGCTTTATTCTAGCGCGTCGCCAGTCCGGCGATGACCTTTTCCAGCGGCGTGGTCCCCGCCCATGCGACGGCGGCCGGATCGCTCCCGATGTCGATATGCGGGCCGTTGAGGCCCCGCGTCATCTCGATGAAGCCGGCCAGTGCGGCTGTCGAGAAGCCCGCATCGGCCAGCGCGTCGGGCCACTGCGCTTCCGGCAGGACGGCCACGTCGACCGGCTTCCCGAGCGTGGCCGCAACGCTGGCGGCGACATCGTTCGGCGCATAGTCCGCGGGGCCCGCGAGCGTGACGATGCGGTGACCCGTCCATGCTTCCTGCAGCAAGGCGGCTGCGGCGCGGCCGACGTCCGCGGTGGCCACCATCGGCATGGCGCGCTGGGGCGGCGCGAGGAACGTCGGCAGGGTGCCGCTGCGTACGGCGTGTCCGACCATGGGCGTCCAGTTCTCCATGAAATAGGCCGCGCGCAGGAAGGCGGCAGGCACGCCGGATTCTCCCAGGCGCTGCTCGAACATGCGGTTCATGCCGATCCAGCCGGTGCCGGTCTCGCGGTCGGCGCCCACCGACGACAGGGCCACGAGCCTTGGCACGCGCGCCGCGGCAGCCGCCTGCGCCGTGGTGGCGGCAATCAGGTCGGCGTGCTCGAACAGGTCCTCGCGGCCGTACTGTTGAGGACTGACGACCCAGGCGCCCCGGACGCCACTGAGCGCCGTGGTCATCGAGACCGGATCCGTCAGGTCGGCGACCGCAATCGCCGCACCGCGTTCGGCCCACTGGCAGCCTTGCGCCGGGTTGCGCACGACGACGCGGACAGACTGGCCGGCACGCAACAGTGCATCGGCCGCGGCGGCGCCGGTGCGGCCGGTGACGCCGAACACGGCGTAGGGAAGGGAAGTAGTCATGGAAATTCTCCTGTTAAGTAGAACTGGAAGCGTGCATGATTGCGGAACATGCATCAATGACATGAAAGTCATAACGACAATGCGCCAAGTGGATTTGTCCGGAGTCGACCTCAACCTGCTGAAACTGTTCGAAGCACTCGTCCGGGAGCGCAGCGTCACCCAGGCGGGTCTCCGGTTGGGCTTGAGCCAGCCGGCCGCCAGCCGCGCACTGGGACGACTGCGCACGATGCTGGGCGATCGCCTCGTTGTCCGCGGCAAGTCCGGGCTCGAATTGACGCCACGCGGCGAGGCCCTGGCAGGCCGTGTCACCCGGTTGCTGGACGACGCCCGCGGTATCGTCGCGCCTGCCGTCTTCGATCCCGCCGCCGCAACGGGGAAGATCACGATCGCCGCGCACGATCACCTGAGCCTCGTGGTCCTTGGCGACCTGGTCGCCCGCTTCGAACGACAGGCGCCCGCACTCGGTCTCCACATCGCACAACCTGCCGGGGACAACGTGCGGCTCGTCGAGCAGGGCGGCGCGGATCTGGCGCTGGGCATCTTCGGGGACCTGCCAGGCAGCCTGCATCGGCGCGGACTCCATACCGACCGTTACGTGTGCGTCGTGCGGTCCGGTCATCCCGGCGTGGCCGGTGGGCTCAGCCTGGAACGGTACGTGGCCCTGCGCCACGTTACAGTCACCATTTCCGGCCTGGGCGAGAGCGCGGTCGACGTCGCACTCTCGGCACGGGGGCTCACGCGCCACGTCGCGCTGCGTGTCCCCCATTTCATCGCGGGTGCGATGCTGGTGGCGGACAGCGACATGATCCTCACGCTGCCGGGCCGCCTGGCGCGCCGGCTGGCGGACAAGCTCCCGCTCACGGTCGTGGCGCTGCCGCTCGTGGTTGCGCCCCTGGCGCCGGCCATGATCTGGCATGAACGCGTCCATGGCGACCCCGCCCATATTTGGGTCAGGCAACAACTCGTCGACATCGTGGCCTCGTAGGTCCAAATTTTCTTCAAAAACCTGAATCCACCCGCTTCCCGCCTGCGTACAAAGAGGGCATTCGTGCTCAATCGTCAACCTTGACCAAGCAAGAGAGGGGGAATCATGTCTCAAGAAAAGAAATCCAAAACCGCCGGGGGCGTCGCGCTGCGTGTGCTGGTCGCGAGCCTGTGCGCCGGCGCCGCGATCCAGGTGCCCGTGCAGGCGTCCAGCCACCGGGAAGCGCCGTTCATCACGAAGCAGCCGAAAGTCGACGCCACCGACTTCTACATGTTCCGCAGCTACGAAGCGGGCCGCGACGGCTTCGTGACGCTGATCGCGAACTACGTGCCGCTACAGGATCCTCAGGGCGGCCCGAACTACTTCATGATGGATCCGGACGCGCTGTACGAGATCCACGTCGACAACAATGGCGACGCGAAGGAAGACATCACATTCCAGTTCCGGTTCCAGAACGCGAACAAGGACACCCAGCTGACCGTCGGCGGCAAGAAGGTGTCGATCCCGCTCGTGATCAACGGCGGCGCCATCGCCGACCCGAACGCGCCCGGTGCCAACGTGCGCGAGACCTATACCGTCAACGTGGTTCGCGGCGACCGCCGCACCGGCCAGCGCAGCCCCGTGACCAACGCCACGGGCGGTGGATCGACCTTCGATAAGCCACTCGACAACATCGGCAACAAATCGATCCCGAACTACGCGGCGTACGCGGCCAAGCACGTCTACGCGGTCAACATTCCGGGCTGCTCGACGCCGGCGCGCATGTTCGTCGGCCAGCGCAAGGACCCGTTCGTCGTGAACCTGGGCGAGACGTTCGACCTCATCAACATCAAGGCGCCGGCCACGGAGTTCGCGGCCAACGCCGAGAAGGCCGCGAAGGATGATTTGGCCGGCAAGAACGTGACCAGCATCGAGCTCGAAGTCGCCGCGTCCTGCCTCATCGCCGGCGGCGATCCGGTGATCGGCGGCTGGACGACGGCCAGCATGCGCCAGGCGCGCCTGCTGAATCCGGTGCCGGCCGGCGGCGGCGCGTCGAAGGAGGGCGGTGCGTGGACGCAGGTGTCGCGCCTGGGCATGCCGCTCGTGAACGAAGTCGTGATCGGCCTGAAGGACAAGGACCGCTTCAATGCCAGCAAGCCGATGAACGATGGCCAGTTCGCCGACTACGTCACGCATCCGACGCTGCCGGCCCTGGTCGAGATCCTGTATGGCAGCGCCGGTGCCAAGGCGCCGACCAACTTCCCGCGCAACGACCTCGTCACCGCGTTCCTGACCGGTGTGAAGGGCCTGAACCAGCCGGCCAAGGTGACGCCGTCCGAGATGCTGCGCCTGAACACGTCGATTGCCCCGGCGGCGATGGGTGCGCAGAAGCGCCTGGGCGTGATCGACGGCGACAACGCCGGCTTTCCGAACGGACGCCGTCCGGGCGACGACGTGGTCGACATCGCGCTGCGCGTCGTGATGGGCAAGCTGTGCACCTTGAACCTGGGTTGCGCGCCGTCCGACGCGCCGGCCGGCGGCCTGCACTTCACGGATGGCGCATACCTGGACGACAGCTTCTTCACGAACGGCTTCCCGTACCTGAAGACCCCGCTGCCGGGTTCGCCGCAACAATAAGTCGCGAAGGAGACGATCATGAGGAAACTCTTGCCATCCATGCTGCTGGTCGGCGCGCTGCTGGCCGCGTGCGGCGGCAGCGACCACGACGACGGCGTCGCCACGACCCCGCCGCCGCCGCCACCGCCCACGTCGGGCGGCGGCACGCCGGCGACGGACAAGTTCACCGTGCAGATCGCCAGCCTGGCCGCGAGCGCGTCGGACGATGCCGAACCGGCCGCGGTGGACGACACCGCGGCGACCATGCCGGAAGACGCCGAGCCGCAGGCGGTGCCATGACACCCCGCGCCGCCATCCGTATCCTGGTGGCGGCGCTGCTGGCCTGCGCAGCCGGGGCGGGCGCCGCCCCGCGCCTGCCGGCCAGCGGCGCCGAGGTGCTCGAGGATCTGCCGTGGCGCGCCGATCCGCAGCAGCGCGAACTGCGCGCGCTGCGGGCGCGCCTCCAGGAAGCGCCGCGCGACCTGCCGCGCGCGGTGGAGGTCGCGCGCCGCTACATCGAAGTCGGCCGGCGCGACGCCGACCCGCGCTACTACGGCTATGCGCAGGCCGCGCTGGCGCCATGGTGGAATCAGCCGGCGCCGCCGCCGCAGGTGCGCCTGCTGCGCGCGACACTCCTGCAGAGCGAGCACCGCTTTCCCGAAGCGCTGGCCGACCTCGCAGCCCTGACGGCGCAGCAGCCGGACAACGCCCAGGCCTGGCTGACCCGCGCCACCGTCGAAACCGTGCGCGCCGACTACACCGCGGCCACGCAGAGCTGCGCGCGCCTGTCCAGCCTCGCCGACGAACTCGTGACCACGGCCTGCATCGCCAACGTGGGCGCGATGAACGGCCGCCTGGCCGCGAGCGAACGCCTGCTCGCGGCCGTACGCGCGCGCGCGGGCGGCGCCGACACCCCGGCCGTCGACGCCTGGGTGCTGACGATGCTGGCCGAAATGGCCCAGCGCCGCGGCGCCGCGGACGTGGCCGAGGCGCGCTTCCGTGACGCGCTGCGCCTCGCCCCGCGCGACACGTACCTGCTGGGTGCCTATGCCGACTTCCTGCTGGACGCCGGCCGCCGCGGCGAGGCGGCCGCGCTGCTGGCGCCGCACGCCCGCGTGGACGGCCTGCTGCTGCGCCACGCGCTTGCAGCGCGCCTGGGCCCCGAACTGGCGGAGCTGGCGGCGCGCTTCGACGCGGGCGAGCGGCGCGGCGACGGCGTCCACCTGCGCGAGCAGGCCCGCTTCGAGCTGGCCCTGCGCGGCGACGCGCGCCGCGCGCTGGCGATCGCGCGCCGCAACTGGGACGTGCAAAAAGAGACGGCCGACGCCCGCATCCTGCTGGAAGCGGCGTTCGCCGCGCGCGACGTGGCCGCGGCCCGCCCGGTCCTCGACTGGATGCGCAGCGCGCGCGTGGAAGACGTCCAGCTCGCGCGTCTCGCCGCAAAATTTAACGCCAACGGAGGCAAGGCATGAAGCGCCTGTGGATCCTGTTTTCCCTGCTCCTCGCCGGCGCGACGTGGTCGCTGCCGGCGCTGGCGCACAAGCCGAGCGACGCGTACCTGCGCCTGGCCCTGGAGCAGGGCAGTGCCAATGTGCGCGGCGAGTGGGACATCGCGCTGCGCGACCTGGACTATGCCATCGGACTCGATGCCGACAACGATGGCCGGCTGACCTGGGACGAAGTCCGCCACCGCCACGACGCCATCGCCGCGTATGCGCTGGCGCGCCTGCACCTCGAGCGCGGCGGCGTCGCCTGCGACCTCGTGCCGGGCAGGCAGCTGGTCGACACGCACACGGACGGCACGTACACGGTGCTGGCGTTCGCCGCCCATTGTCCGCGCACCGGACAGCTCGCCGTCGAATACCGCCTGTTCGCCGACGTCGACCCGCAGCACAAGGGCCTCGCCAGCGTGCGTGACGGCGACGACGTGCGCACCCTGGTGCTCGGCAGCGACCATCCGCGTGCCACCGTGGGCGAAGGCGCGGACAACGGTTTCCTGGCCTATGTCCGCCACGGCATGTTGCACATCTGGATCGGCTACGACCACATCCTGTTCCTCGTGTCGCTGCTGCTGCCGGCCGTGCTGGCGGGCGGCCTGCGCGCGGCGCTGGCGGACGTATTGAAGATCGTGACGGCGTTCACCGTGGCGCACTCGATCACGCTGAGCCTCGCCGCGCTGGGTGTGGTGGCGCTGCCGTCGCGCTGGGTCGAGTCGGCGATCGCATTGTCGGTGCTGCTGGCGGCGCTGAACAACGTGCTGCCCGTCGCACGCGGCCGGCGCTGGGCCGCGGCCTTCCTGTTCGGCCTCGTGCACGGCTTCGGCTTCGCCAGCGTGCTGGCCGACCTCGGCCTGCAACCGGGAGCGCTGGCGGCGTCGCTGGTCGGTTTCAACGTCGGCGTCGAGATCGGCCAGCTGGCCATCGTCGCGGCCTTCCTGCCCCTCGCCTGGCTGTTGCGCAGCACGTGGTTCTACCGGCGCGTGGTGCTGGTGGGCGGATCGGGCGCGATCATGCTGGTGGCCGCGCTGTGGCTGGGGGAGCGCCTGTTCGACCTCAAGCTGCTCCCCGTGTAGGCCTTACAGTTTCACCCAGGCGCCCTTGTACAGCACGGGGCCCGTCGGTGCGTTCGGATTGGGCGAGCCGCCTTTCGGCTCCAGGCTGATCGCCAGCAGCATCACGTCCGGCCCGACGGCGCGCTGGTCCAGGCGCAGGCTGGCGTGGCGGTTGTCGGGCAGGATGCCCAGCGAGCGCGTCGTGCCGGCCGCCGTGATGGCCCACAGTTGCAGCGTGCGGTCGTCCGGCACCTTGACGTTGTCGGCCACGCGCACGTCGATGCGTGCGCGGCGCGCGTCGGCGGCCACCACCAGCGCGGTCTGCGCTTTCTCGTCGAGCAGCGTGGCCACCTGCTGCAGCTGTGGCTCCTGCACGCGGCCGGCCAGCACGACGGCAAGCACCACCGCGGCCGCGCCGGCGCCGACGGCGAGACTGCCCCACAGCCGCGCGCCCTCGATCCGCCAGAACTGCCACGCCGGCACCGCGCGCGCGAACCCGAGGCGGCGGTCGATGCCGTTCCACACGCGCGCCGGCGGGGACACTGCCGGGCTCCAGTCGGCCATCGGCTCGATGCGCGCGTGCCAGGCGGCGACGGCGTCGCGCAGGGCGGCGTCGGTGGCGAGCCAGCGTTCGAAGCGGCGCCGGGCGCCACCGCGCAAGGTCCCGACCACGTATTCGGCGGCCAGTTTCTCGCGCAAGGCCGGGTTGTTCTGGATGTTCATGCCGGTTCCCGTTTCGACAGGCAGGTTTTCAATTTTTCCAGGCCACGGCGAATCCACGTCTTGACCGTGCCGATCGGCAGGCTGAGCTGGGCCGCCACCTCGCTGTGCGACAGGTCGTGCAGGTAGGCCATGCCGATCGCCTGGCGCTGCCTGCCCTCCAGCACGCCCATGCAATACGCCAGGGCGCGCGCCTCGTCCCTCATCTGCACGCGGTCGTGCGGTCCTGCGGCCGGGTCCTGCATGGCCAGCAGCAGGTCCGTATCGAACTGCTGGGCGTCGAGTTCGACGGTGTCATCCTGGCGGCGCAGGATGTCCAGCGCCTTGTTGCGCACGATCGTCGTCATCCACGTCTGCGGCGCGGCGAGATGAGGCTGATAGCCGGCGGCCGCGTGCCAGATCGACACGAAAGCATCCTGCAAGGCCTCCTCGGCGAGCTCGTCCTTCCTCAATATACGCAGCGCGAAGCCGAACAGTTTCGCCGACGTCGCATCGTACAGGCGGCGGAACGCGGCGCGGTCGCCGAGCGCGACGGCGGCGACGAGGCGGCGTAACTGCTCGGGGTGGTCGAGGTCCTGGGTCACGGTTGTCCTGGCAGGTTGTCCGGCGATTGAAATTATTGAAATTGATTGTAACCCGGCAATACATCCGCGTCGTCAAGATATTGCATCCGATACGCCCGGCGTTGCGTATATGGGGAGTGCCCAACGATTTTGTCACCTCACATGAACGCCATTCGCCGCATCCTGCCGGCCGTCATCGCAGCCTTGATCCTGCCGGCCACGACGCAAATCCGGGACGTGCCGCCCGAATCCGTGGTCCGTGTAGTGGGCCACTACGACAACGCCGTCGGCACGTCGGATGCCGCCAGCCAGGGCGTCATCACGGCCGACCTGGTGGCCAACCGGCCGACGCTGCGCACCGGCGAATTACTCGAATTCGTGCCGGGCATGATCGTCACGCAGCACAGCGGCGACGGCAAGGCCAACCAGTATTTCCTGCGCGGTTTCAACCTCGACCACGGCAGCGACTTCGCCACCTTCGTCGACGGCATGCCCGTCAACATGCGCACGCACGCGCACGGCCAGGGCTACGCGGACCTGAACTTCCTCATCCCGGAACTGGTGCAGCGCATCGACTACAAGAAGGGAACGTATTTCGCGGGGGAGGGCGACTTCGCTTCGGCCGGCACCGCCCGGTTTCGCATCGGCGACAAGCTCCCGGCCGGCCTGGCCAGCCTGTCGCTGGGCAGCGGCGGCTACCGGCGGGCCTTGCTGGCCGATTCGTTCGGGGCCGGCGGCGGCACGCTGCTGGTCGGCGTGGAAACGGGTCGCAACGACGGTCCATGGGACGTGCCGGAAGGCGTGCGCAAGACGAACGCGCTGGTGCGCTACAGCCGCGGCACTGCGGACGACGGCTGGAGCCTGACCGGCATGGCCTACCGCAACCGCTGGACGTCGACGGATCAGGTGCCGCAGCGCGCGGTAGAATCCGGCCTGATCGGACGCTTCGGCAGCCTCGATCCGACCGACGGCGGCACGACGGCGCGCACCAGCCTGGCCTACGCCATGCGCCGCCGCGAGGCCGCGTCGCTGTTCGAACTGGATGCGTATCTGGTGCGGTCGCGCCTCGACCTGTTCAGCAATTTCACGTACGCGCTGGCCAACCCCGACGGCGGCGACCAGTTCCAGCAAAGCGAGCGGCGCACGCTGGCGGGCGTGAACATGGCGCAGTCCTGGGCCGCCGACTGGGGCGGGCTCGCGGTGCGCAACAAGTTGGGCCTGCAGGTGCGCCATGACCGCGTGGATCCGGTCGGTATTTACACCACGGTCGCCCGCGTGCGCACGGGCACGGTGCGCGAAGACCGCGTGCGCGAGACCAGCGCGGGCCTGTACGTCGAAAACGTCGTGCAATGGCGGCCCTGGCTGCGCAGCGTGGCCGGCCTGCGCTACGACGCCTATGCCTTCCGCGTCGACGGCGGCAGCGCGGACGCGCACATCGCCTCGCCCAAGCTGTCCCTCATCTTCGGACCGTGGCGCCGGACCGAGTTCTTCGTCAACGCGGGCCGCGGCTTTCATAGCAACGACGCACGTGGAATCACGCAGACTACTCCGGTGACGCCGCTCGTTGCCACGCGCGGCGCGGAACTGGGCTTGCGCACGGAGGCCGTGCCCGGCCTGCAAAGCTCGCTGGCCTTGTGGCGCCTGGACATAGCCTCGGAACTGGTGTTCGTCGGCGATGCGGGCGAGACGGCACCAAGCCGCGCCAGCCGCCGCCACGGCATCGAATGGAACAACCACTACGTCGCCGCGCCGGGCGTGTTGCTTGACCTCGACGTGGCCGTGTCGCACGCCCGCTATGCGGACCATGACCCGGCCGGCAACGACATTCCCGGCTCCCTGAACCGCGTCGTGTCGTTCGGCGTGACGGTGGAACGCGGCCGCTGGTCGGGCGGCGTCGACGTGCGCCATTTCGGCCCCCGGCCGCTGGTCGAGAACGCCAGAGTCCGCTCGGCGTCGACGACGCTGGCGTATGCGCGCGCCGGCTACCGCGTCGCGTCGCGCACACGCCTGACGCTGGACGTGTTCAACCTCTTCGACCGGAAGGCCAGCGACATCGATTATTACTACGCCTCGCGGCTGCCCGGCGAGCCGGCGGGCGGGGGAGACGACACCCACTTCCACCCTGTGGAACCGCGCGCCGTGCGCCTCACGCTGCAACACAATTTTTGAAGCACGCAATGGATTGATGGTGTAGTAATATTACATCCTCATTGTCGAGCCGGATTATCGGTATTCGTCCTAAAGGGAGTGTAAACATGCGTGTCCGTCCCCTCGCGCTTGCCGCGATGTTCCTGAGCTACATGGCGGCGCCGGCCGCGTGGGCGCAAACCGTCGTGGCCACGGCAAGTTCTCCGGGCGGCATCCTGACCGTCGACGTCCAGCTCGACGACATGGGCAAGCTGGCCTACGACGTCAAGCGCAAGGGCAAGGAAATCATCGCCCCGTCGCGCCTCGGCTTCAACCTCGCCAACGCACCCAAGCTGGACGGCGGCTTTACCGTGAAGGACAAGCGCGTCGGCGAGCATGACGACACGTGGGAACAGCCGTGGGGCGAGCGCCGCTACGTGCGCAACCACTACCGCGAACTGCGCGTGGGCGTCGAGCAGAAGAACCGCGCCAACCGCCGGCTCGCCATCGTCTTCCGCATCTACGACGACGGCATCGGCTTCCGCTACGAATTCCCCGACCAGCCGCAGCTGCGCGACGTCGCCATCACGGACGAGCTGACGGAATTCGCCGTCGCCCAGCCCGCGACGGCGTGGTGGATACCGGCCGGCGAGCTGTCCGGCCTCGAGCAGATCGTCGAGAAGGCGCCGCTCAAGGAAATCGGCACTGCCAACACGCCGCTGACCTTGCGCCTCGACGACGGCACGCACATCGCCCTCCATGAAGCGGCGCTGGTCGACTACGCGACGATGTGGGTCCGCAAGGTGGAAGGCCAGAAGCTGCGCGCGCAACTGGCGCCGTCGACGACCGGGCCGGCCGTCGTGCGCCACGGCGCGTTCACGACGCCGTGGCGCACGTTGCGCATCGCGGACGATGCGCCCGGCCTGTACATGTCGGACCTGGAACTGAACCTGAACGAGCCGAATAAACTGGGCGACGTGTCGTGGGTGCACCCGTCGAAATTCGTCGGCGTGTGGTGGGAGATGCACCTGAATAAGGGGACGTGGAACGCGGGCCCGAAGCATGCGGCGAACACGGCGAACGTCAGGCGCTACATCGATTTCGCTGCCGCCAACGGTTTCCGCGGCGTGCTGGTGGAAGGCTGGAACCGCGGCTGGGAAAGCGACTGGGGCCATGGCGGCGCGGACTTCAGTTTCACGCAACCGTATGCGGACTTCGATCTGCCGGCATTGGCCGCATACGCGAAAGGGAAGGGCGTGCGCCTGATCGGCCACCACGAGACGGGCGGCAACGTCGCGGCCTACGAAAAGCAGATGGACGCGGCGTATAAACTGTATGCGAAGCTGGGCGTGGACAGCGTCAAGTCGGGCTATGTGCACGAAGCGGGGACGATGCAGTTCCCCGGCCCGGGTGGCAAGATCCATTACGGGAACTACGACTCGCAGGAAGGCGTGCGCCACTTCGTGAAGGCCGTGACGGAGGCGGCGCGCTACCGCATCGCCGTCGACACGCACGAACCCGTGAAGGACACGGGCCTGCGCCGCACGTACCCCAACTGGCTCGCGCGCGAGGGCGCACGGGGCGTCGAGTACAACGCGTGGGGCGAGCCGCCGAACACCGCCGACCACGAAGCGAAGCTCGTGTTCACGCGCATGCTGAGCGGCCCGATGGATTACACGCCGGGCGTGTTGAGCCTCGTCGGCGCGGGCGGCAAGACCTTCAACTCCACGCAGGCCAAGCAGCTTGCGAACTACGTCGTGATCTATTCGCCGATCGCGATGGCGGCCGACCTGCCGGAGGCCTATGCGAAATATCCGGAGGCCTTCAAGTTCATCCGCGACGTGCCGACCGATTGGGCCGATACACGCGTGCTGAACGGCGCCGTCGGCGAGTTCGCGACCATCGCGCGCAAGGACCGCCGTTCGGACGCCTGGTACATCGGTGCCGTCACGGACGGCACGGCGCGCACGGTGGCCGTGCCGCTGGCCTTCCTCGATCCGGGCAGGCAGTACGTGGCCGAGATCTACCGCGACGGCGAGCAGGCTGATTACCGCAACGAACACCGGTTCGATCTCGTCACGGAGACGAAGACCGTGACCGCGCAGGACAAGCTGGACGTGCGGCTGGCGCCGGGCGGCGGGCTGGCGGTGCGGATCGTGCCGCGGCCGTGATTATTCGATAGCCTGTCGGGTGCCCGTTCGTGGGATCATCGCACCCATGAACAAACGCTCACTCGCATTCGTCTGCGGCATCCTGCTCGCCGCCCAGGGGGCCCACGCCGCTCAACAAGCCGTGCAGCAAGAAGCGCTGGAACTCGGCAAGGCCGCCGCCGCGCGCTTCACGCTGCACCGCGATGGCGCCCCCGACGTCCGCTACGTCATCTCGCAACCCGCGCACAAGGCGCCGCTCGTGCTGTTCGTGCAGGGTTCGGGCTGTACGCCGCCGTTCGTCGGCCTGGGCACGCCGAACCGTTATTCGACCGTCTTCAATTTCATTCCGCTGGCGCAGCGGGGCGACTACGCCGTGATGGTGGTCGACAAGCCCCATCAACCGGACGCGCCGCCGCCAAGCCAGCCGGGCGTGGCGACGGCATGCCCGGCCGCGTTCAACGCCTGGTTTTCCTACGACACCTGGCTGGACTCGCTGCGCAGCGCGCTGCGCCATGCGCTGGCGCTGCCGTGGGTCGACGGCAGCCGTGTGCTGGTGTTCGGCGTGTCGGAAGGCGCGGTGATGGCGGCGGGCCTCGCGCGTGCGTTGCCGGAGGTGACGCACGTGGCGCTGATCGGCGGCACCGGCACGAGCCAGCTGTTCGACTTTACCGCCAACGCCTATCGCGCGCGAGATCGGGAGGGAAGCGGCGACGACGACACGCTCGCGCGCCTGCGCGACATCGACGCGACCGTCGACGCGATCAATGCGGACCCGCGCAGCAGCGTGAAATTCGCGTGGGGCCACACCTATCTGCGCTGGAGTACCTTCTTCGCGCAGGCGCCCGGCGAGAACCTGGTCCAGTCGAAGGCGCGCGTCTGGCTGGCCAGCGGCATGCGGGACGACAGCGTGCCGGTCCTGTCGACGGAGGTCGCGTACGCGCGCCTGCGCGCGCTCGGGCGCGACGTCACGTTCCGGCGCGTGCCGCGCGCGGGCCACGGCCTGATGGCGGAAGGGGGCTCGATGGCGGACGTGCAGAAGGAGTATGACGCCATCATGGCGTGGTTCGACCGCCGCTGAACATTGAGGCTTACTGCTGCAACGCCTTCTCGATATCGCCCGCGATGTCTTCCGGCTTGGTCTGCGGCGCATAGCGATGCAGCACGGTGCCGTCGCGGCCGACGAGGAACTTGGTGAAGTTCCACTTGATGCCCTCGGTGCCCAGCACGCCCGGCGCCGCGTTCTTCAGGTACTTCCACAGCGGATGCGCCGCGTCGCCGTTGACGTCGACCTTGGCGAACATCGGGAACGACACGCCGTAGTTCTTTTCGCAGAAGGCGCCGATCTCTTCCTCGCTGCCCGGTTCCTGGCTGCCGAACTGGTTGCAGGGGAAGCCCAGCACTTCCAGGCCGCGCGGGTGCAGTTCGCGGTACAGGGCCTCGAGGCCCTGGTATTGCGGCGTGAAGCCGCATTTGCTGGCGGTGTTGACGACGAGGAGGACCTTGCCGCGGTACTGGGCCAGGTCGACCGGTTTGCCGTCGAGGGAAGCGGCCTGGAAGTCGAACACGTTCATCGTGGGCTCCTGTAAGCTTGCGTTGATTGGAAGGCAACAGTGTAAGGCAAAGGAGGCGTTGATGCAGACTACCGTGAACATTCCCCTGGCCGTCGGCGCGCTCCTCAGCGCCGTCGCCGCGCTGCTCCATCTGGGCATCATCGCGGGCGGTCCCGCGTGGTATCGCTTCTTCGGCGCGGGCGAACGGTTCGCGCGCGCGGCGGCGGAGGGCAGGTGGTATCCGACGGTCGTCACGCTGGGCATCGCCGCCGTGCTGTTCATCTGGTCGGCCTATGCGCTGGCGGGGGCCGGCGTCGTCACCAGGCTGCCGTTACTGAAGGCGGCGCTGGTCGGGATCACGGCCGTCTATCTCGTGCGCGGCATCGCGTTCGCGCCGCTCGTCGTCGCCAAAGGCGGCGCGATCACGCCGTTCGTCGTGTGGAGTTCTTTGATCTGCTTCGGCTACGGGGTGGTGCACCTCGTCGGCCTCGTGCAGCGCTGGACGGCGCTGTAGCCCCATGAAAAACGCCCTGCACGAGGCAGGGCGGCAAAGACTCGCACGGACCCGCGCGAGCCGGGAGACGTCCGGAGCGGCGGCCCCGGAGCATCGATCGAGAAACCGTCTTACATCTTCCAGCGGAGGCCGAGCGCGATCGAGCGTCCGATCTGGAGCGTACCGAAATTGGTCAGCTGCGCGTTACCCGCAGTGCCGAAGTGGTAATACGCCTGCTGCACTTCGTTGGTCAGGTTGACTCCACTGATATCGAGCGTCGTGTTGTCGTTGATCTTGTACGAGATCTGCATGTCCACGCTCTTTTCCGGATGACGCCAGATACCGATCGGATTGGCAAACAACGCCGCTTCGTTGGCGGCCAGGAAGCCGGAGCGCCAGACCTGCGACAGGCGCGCACTGATCGGGCCCTTTTCGTAAGCCAGGGTGGCGTTGTAGGACTTGTTGGACACGCCGAAGAACGGTGTCTCGAGCTGCGAGACGATGTCGCCGGCTCCATTGACCTCGGGCACGTTCTGCGACGAGGTGAGGCGCGTATAGCTGGCCTGGATGCCGAAACCGTCCAGCAGGCTCGGCAGCCACTTCGGGAAGTAGATCAAACCGAGCTCGGCGCCCTTCATCGTGCCGTTGGAGGCGTTGGTCGGCGAGTTGATGACGTAGTCATAGCCGTTCGTATGGTCGCCGCCCGAGGTCGAGTTGCGGTACGGGTCGTCCGCCGGATCGACGTGAACCTTGCGAAGCAGGGGCACGACCAGGCCGTCGATCTTGCGCTTGAACAGCGTGCCGTAGAGTGCACTGTCCTTCTGGAAATACCACTCGGCCGTCAGGTCGAGGTTCTTGGATTGTGTCGGTTTCAGGTCGGGATTGCCGCCGCTGCCCGAGCCATAACCGACCCTCGACACGTCGTCACCGAGTTGATAGACAGGATTCAGATCGCCGAAGTTCGGGCGGCGCAGGGTTTCGCCATAGTTCAAGCGCAGCACGACATCCTTGGATGGGTCGTAAATCAGGGTCATGCTGGGCAGCAGCTTGCTGGTCGACTTGCTGGCATTGGTCGCGGTGACCGCCTTGGTGGTGGCATCGACCTTATAGAAGGTCATGTCGGTCTTGACCTTGACATAGCGCACGCCGAAATTGCCGCGCAGGCGATGGCCGAACAACTCGTTCTGGGTATTCCCCATCAGGAACAGGTTGGTCGTCTTTTCATCGACCTCGAACGTCTTCTGCAGGCTCAGTTTGTCCGTCGTCAGGAAGTTCGCATCGACCGAGTTATACAGCTTGCGCCAGTCGTCGATATGGTCGCGGATGTAGTAGGCATTGGGTTCCACCCACGAGCGCGGAACGTCCGAGATCGCCGTGCCGAAGTTCGAGTTGACGATGGAATACTCCGGACCCAGCGAGGCGAGGTTGCGGTTCAATGCGGCCGATTGCGTCCGGTTGGCCTCCGACGCCTTGCGGTCGTCGAAACGCGCGCCGAAGTGGATCGTCTGCAGCACACCCCAGTCGGCATCGTAGACGCCCGCCAGGCTGGCCGTCGCGGCGCTGCCCTTGTTGCGGTTGGCGTTATCGAAGAACTGCGCAACATTCCACTTGGTCGGGTCGGCCAGGTCGGCATCGTTGTTGAAATGGAACGCCGTGTTGTTGTTGCCGTCATTGAAGTTGACGTTGATGGACGGTGCAACGCGATCGATCCGGGTGGCCGTGAATTCCGAGTGATAGGTACTCGTCTGGTACGACAGGTCACCCTCGAGCTTGAGGCGGTCGCCAAGATCCCACTTGCCGTTCAGGGCATACACGTAGGAATCGGTTGCCGACGTGGTGTAGTCGCCGCTGTTGAAGCCATAGACGTTATTGACGGTACGGCTCTTGATGACGTTCGTTCCCGGGAACGTCGTGATCGACCCCGCGGGGTTGCTGCCGAGATCCCCCCACCAGTCGACGAAGCTGAACAGCAGCTTGTTGAAGGCCTTGTTACGATAACCGTTGTACATCGATTCGAAGGTGTAGACCGAATCGCTGTTCGGTTTCCACTGCAAGGCGACATTGGCGGAAGGACGTTCCCGCTCGCCCTGCAGGTCGCTCTGGAAAATAGCGTCACGCGACAGGTAATACGGATACGCCTTGCCGTTGAAATTCAGCGTCGAACCCGCTGCCATCGGCAAGCCGGTACGGGTACCAGGCGTCCAGATATTGTTGTCGAAGATGCGCTGCAAGGGCGTATAGCCTGCCGGATCTTCGGCGGCATTGGGGCTGACGAACGGCACCATCGCACCCGGCGCTACGCTTTCGTTGCGGTACTTGGTCTTGGTCTGCGACAGATTGATCAGGGCACCGAATTCGCCGGCGCTGGTGTCCCAGCGGTTGCTCAACATGCCGCTGAGCTGCGGGTTCGCCTTTTTCGCGGGATCGAGATAGGTTTCACGCGCCGACAGCGACACTTTCGAACCCTTGAAATCGAACGGCCGCAGCGACTTGACGTCGACCTGGCCTGCAATGCCGGTTTCCAGCTGGCTGGCGTCGCGCGTCTTGTAGACGTCGATCTGGCGCACCAGGGTCGACGGAATGTCCTGGAGCGCGACCTGCGTGCCGGACGCGGTAAAAATGGTGCGGCCGTTCCAGGTGGTCTGGACATCGGGCATACCGCGGATGGACAGGGTGCCGACTTCGCCGCCGGCGCGGTCGGTCACCTGGATGCCCGTCACGCGCTGCAGCGCTTCGACCACATTGTTATCTGGCAACTTGCCGATGTCGTCGGCAACGACCGACTCCACGACCTGGTCGTTGGTGCGCTTGATCGCGAGGCTCTTGATCAGCGAGGCCTTGACGCCCGTGACGACCACGGTCTCGACCGGCTCCGTCTTGTCGGCGGTCGCTTGCGCCCACACCGAGGCGCTGCTGAGCAGACCGGCGCCGGCGAGGGCGAGGACGCTCAGTTTCAGTTGGGGAAGGGGCGTGTTCCGACGACCCAGCGGGGTACGATTCTGCATGTTGTCTCCTGTGAAAATTATTGTTATGCCTGGCATCGATTTCATCTTATTGATGAGGAGCCAGAACAATCCAATGACTTTTTCCCGGAGTTCGATATCGTTTTTTGTATGTAAAGCGCAAACATTTTTCGCATTCCCAGTGCATATGGGCATTTTTGCATGTTGAGAAAACGCAAAAATGTTATGGAATGTGGTTGCCTAACAGAGACAGATGTGGCAAGCCGTTGTAGGCTTGCCACGTATGCAGATCAGATGAGACCGAGCGTCTCGGTGCCCGCGGAGAAGTCGCGGTTCTTGGCGTTTTTGCTGTTGAGCTTGATGTTCAGGCGCAGGTCGTTCACGGAGTCCGCATTGCGCAGCGCATCCTCGTACGTGATCTTGTCGGCCTCGTACAGGTCGAACAGGGCCTGGTCGAAGGTCTGCATGCCCAGCTCGCGCGACTTCTTCATGATCTCCTTGATCTCGTGGACTTCGCCCTTGAAGATCAGGTCGGAGATCAGCGGCGAATTCAGCATGATCTCCATCGCGACGACGCGTCCCTTCGCTTCCTTCTTCGGAATCAGGCGCTGCGAGATCAGGCCCTTCATGTTCAGCGACAGGTCCATCAGGAGCTGCTGGCGGCGCTCTTCCGGGAAGAAGTTGATGATGCGGTCCAGCGCCTGGTTCGAGCTGTTCGCGTGCAGGGTCGCCAGGCAGAGGTGGCCCGTCTCGGCGAACGCGATCGCGTGTTCCATCGTCTCGCGGTCGCGGATTTCTCCGATCTGGATCACGTCCGGCGCCTGGCGCAGGGAGTTCTTCAGCGCGGCCTCGAAGCTGTCCGTGTCGACGCCGACCTCGCGCTGCGTGATCACGCAGTTCTTGTGCGGGTGGACGAATTCGACGGGGTCCTCGATCGTGATGATGTGGCCGTAGCTGTTCTCGTTGCGGTAGCCGACCATCGTCGCAAGCGTCGTCGATTTACCGGAGCCGGTGGCGCCGACCATGATCACGAGACCGCGCTTGGTCATGATCACGTCCTTCAGGATCTCCGGCAGGTCGAGGTCCTCGAACTTCGGGATCGTCGTCGTGATCACGCGCAGCACCATGCCCACGGCGCCCATCTGCATGAAGGCGGAGACGCGGAAGCGTCCCAGGTCGCCCGGGCTGATGGCGAAGTTGGCTTCCTTCGACAGCTCGAAGCCGGCGGCCTGCTTGTCGTTCATGATGGCGCGCGCCAGGTCGGCCGTGTGCGAGGCCGTGAGGGCCTGGCTGGACACGGGCGTCATGCGGCCATCGATCTTCATCGCGGGCGGGAAGCCGGACGTGATGAACAGGTCGGAACCGCCCTTGCTGACCATCAGGCGCAGCAGGTCGAACATGAATTTGGAGGCCTGGTCGCGTTCCATCGTCACTCCTTAACCCGGAAAGTTCTCGGGGATCTTGGCGGCCGAGCGTGCGGCCGCGGACGAGATCACGTTGCGGCGCACGAGGTCCGTCAGGTTCTGGTCCAGGGTCTGCATGCCGACGTTGGAGCCGGTCTGGATCGCGGAATACATCTGCGCGATCTTCGCTTCGCGGATCAGGTTGCGGATGGCCGGCGTGCCGATCATGATCTCGTGCGCGGCCACGCGGCCGGAGCCGTCCTTCGTTTTCAGCAGCGTTTGCGAGATCACGGCCTGCAGCGATTCCGACAGCATCGCGCGCACCATCTCTTTTTCCTCGGCCGGGAACACGTCGACGATACGGTCGATGGTCTTCGCGGCCGACGAGGTGTGCAGGGTGCCGAACACCAGGTGGCCCGTCTCGGCGGCGGACAGCGCGAGGCGGATCGTCTCCAGGTCGCGCAGCTCGCCGACGAGGATCGCGTCCGGGTCTTCGCGCAGCGCCGAACGCAGCGCGTTGTTGAACGACAGCGTGTGCGGGCCGACTTCGCGCTGGTTGATCAGGCACTTCTTCGATTCGTGCACGAACTCGATCGGGTCCTCGATGGTGAGGATGTGGCCGTACTCGTTCTCGTTCAGGTGGTTGACCATCGCCGCCAGGGTCGTCGACTTGCCGGAGCCCGTCGGACCCGTCACGAGCACGAGGCCGCGCGGCTTAAGCGCGAGGTCGCCGAAGATCTTCGGCGCGTTCAGTTCTTCCAGCGACAGGATCTTCGACGGAATCGTCCGCATCACGGCGGACGCGCCGCGTTCCTGGTTGTACGCGTTGACGCGGAAGCGTGCGAGGCCGGGGATCGCGAACGAGAAGTCGCACTCCAGCATCTCTTCGTACTGCTTGCGCTGGCCGTCGTTCATGATGTCATAGATCATGCCGTGCACGTCCTTGTGTTCCAGCGGCGGCAGGTTGATGCGGCGTACGTCGCCATGCACGCGGATCATCGGCGGCAGGCCGGCCGACAGGTGCAGGTCCGAGGCTTTGTTCTTAACGGAGAACGCCAGGAGTTCCGAGATGTCCATTTATAATCCTTGGGCTTTTGAAGTCCCTGTGTAACCGAAAAATATTTCCTGTAGAAAACCATTATGTCCACAATCGCAGCCAACTTGCAAGCTGTCGAAGCGACAATCCAGGCCGCTTGCGACGCCGCAAAACGGCCCCGTTCAACGGTCCAGTTGCTGGCCGTTTCGAAGACGTTTCCGGCAGAAGCCGTGCTGGAAGCGATCGAAGCGGGCCAGCGCGCGTTCGGCGAAAACTATGTGCAGGAAGGCGTCGACAAGATCGCCGCTGTGGCAAAAGCGCGACCCGACCTGGTATTGGAATGGCATTTCATTGGCCCGATCCAGAGCAACAAGACGCGGCCCATCGCCACCAGCTTCCAGTGGGTGCACACGGTCGAGCGATTGAAAATCGCGCAGCGCCTGTCCGAACAGCGGCCAGTCGAACTGGGCCCGCTGGACATCTGTTTGCAAGTGAACATCAGCGGCGAGGCCACCAAAAGTGGCGCCAAGCCGGAGGAGCTGCTCGACCTGGCGAAGGCCGTCGTCCAGCTGCCGAACCTGCGCCTGCGCGGGCTGATGGCGATCCCGGAGCCGCAGGCCGATCCGGCTCTGCAGCGCGCGCCGTTCGCACGCCTGCGCGCGCTCGCGCAGGACATCATCAAAGCCGGCATCCACCTCGACACGCTGTCGATGGGCATGTCCGGCGACCTGCAATCGGCCGTGCTGGAAGGCGCGACCATCGTACGCATCGGCAGCGCGATCTTCGGCGCGCGCCACTATGAATAAGGCATCTATGAAGATCAGTTTCATCGGCGGCGGCAACATGGCCACCGCCCTCATCGCCGGCCTGGCCGGCAAGGTCGCGCAGGCGGCGGACATCCACGTCGTCGACCCGAACGCGGACGCGCTCGAACGCCTGCGCACGCAATATGGCGTGACCACGTCGCCGGACATCGGCGCGGCCGTCGCCGCCAGCGACGTCATCGTGCTCGCGGTGAAGCCGCAGCAGATGCGCGACGTGGCGGTGCATGTGCAATCGCAGCTCGCGAACCAGCCGCTGCTGCTGTCGATCGCGGCGGGCATCCGCGGCGCCGACCTGTCGCGCTGGCTCGGCGGCTACGGCGCCATCGTGCGCACGATGCCGAACACGCCCGCGCTGATCGGGCAGGGCATCACGGGCATGGTGGCAATGGCCGGCGTCAGCGCCGCGCAAAAGGATGCCGCCGACAGCATCATGCGCGCCGTCGGCCAGACCGTGTGGCTGGACGAAGAGAGCCTGATCGATCCGGTGACGGCGGTGTCGGGCAGCGGTCCGGCCTACGTGTTCTACTTCCTCGAAGCGATGCAGCAGGCGGCCGCGGAGATGGGCCTGTCGGCGGAGCAGGGCAAGGCGCTCGCGCTGGCCACGTTCACCGGCGCGGCCCAGCTGGCGGCGCAGTCGGACGAACCCGTCGACGTGCTGCGCCAGCGCGTGACCTCCAAAGGCGGCACGACGCATGCGGCCATCACGAGCATGGAAGCGGCGGGCGTGAAGAAGGCGATCGTCGAGGCGATGAAGGCGGCGGCGGCGCGCGGGCGGGAGCTCGGCGAAGAGATGGGCAAGGACGCCTGAAGACCGACGATGATGCCAGCGATCCCGCGCCTGTCGCTCGTGCTGATGCTTGCCGTAAGCCTGATGGCGAGCGTGCCGATGTCGTGCATGGCCCAGTCGCGGCCGGCGGTCGATGGGATCGTCCTGGAGGGCGGAAAACCGATCGCTGGCGTGGAGCTCTTTCTTGGCAAATTCCCGGGCAAGAATGAGCCCTGCACCGACGTGGGTGAACTCATTCCGGTGTCGGCGGACGGCAGCTTTTCATGGACGCCCGCCCGGGAGCGCGAGCGCACGGATGCGCCAACCGATCCGGGGGCGGTGATCGCCAAGCTGACGGCCTTGTGCATCCGTCATCCCGCGAAGGGCGTGCTGATCGGGGTGATGTTGTTCATGAGGCGGTATGACCCCGTCGCGATCCGCCTCGATTGCGACGTGGCGCGCCCGCACCGCGGCGGCAACGGACCGAATACGGTGTCGTCCATGCTCGGGCAGCCCCAGTACTGCGAGGCTGCGGCGGCGAACTAGCGGTTTTCCCACATCCACTTCAAGCCGCGATATACCCTTTATGCAGTGCGGCGGTTATGCGGGTGTGGATGTCCATGGCGTTCCCGTCAGGGCGATGGCGCCTTCAACCGGAACGCGACATCCCGGTCGCGATCGACCTCGAGCCTGCCGTCCTTGAACACCAGCTCCGCCACCTGGATGACCGTGCGCTGGTTCCAGCGATCATCGGTGGCCGCTTCCGTCTCGTTCACTTGATGGACGAAGTAGTAGATGAACGCGCGGTCGCCGTCGACGACGACGTCCGCGTGCTGCCCCTTGGCCCGGTCGGTGGCCTTGTGGCCCGGTTCGCCGAGGATGTAGCCTTTCTGCTCGGTCCACGTGCGCGCATCGTCGGACCGCAGCACCATCAGGCCCTTCCACACGTCGACGACCATCCAGTAATACCCCTTGAAGCGGAATACCTTCGGACCCTCGCCCATGGTCGGATTGACCGGCTCGTCGCTCACCTTCTTCCACGTGCGCAGGTCCTGGCTGTCGGCGGCCAGGATGCGGCTGCCGGCGCGCTCGTCCTTGTACCACATCCGATAACCCTGTCCGAGCTTGATGATGGCCGGGTCGATCATGCGGCCGGTGTCCAGCTTCACGGTGCCTTCGCACTTCCATTTGGACAGGTCGGTGCTGGTCAGGTGCTCGATGCGGCCATCCGCGCCCGGACCGCCCCACCGGTGGAAGATGCCCGGCACGATCGTGAGCCACATGTGATACGTGCCGTTCTCATAGTAGATCTCGGGCGCCCAGAGCGTCACGTCCGTGCACGCCTTGGGAAAATCGGCCGTGCCCTGGTAGCGCCAGTGCACGCCGTCGTCGGAAGCGGCGATGCCGATGGCCGTGCCGTGCACCCACTCGACGTCCTTCGGGTCGGGCAGCTTCATCGTCGCCCGGCGATTGGTATAAAACATCTTCCACAGTCTGGCGGCGCGGTCGTACACGATGGACACATCCGCCGCGCCGTCGAACACGGGGTCGCGGAACACCGGTTTCGGTGCGACGTCGGCGGCGCTGGCCGCCAGCGGCAGCGCAAGGGCCAGGGTGGCGAGGAAGGATTTCATGCGGTCTCCGGTGAAGGTTCAGAACTTGATCGATACCGGCTTGCCGGCATACGTGACCGACTTCGTCGCGCCGGCCGGTTCGATGGCGGTCGCGTTCGCGCGGCCGACGACGACGACGTTCAGCTTGCGCGTCCCGACCAGCCCCTTGAACGTCCCCTTGCGGGCGCCGATGGTCAGGGTCCTGGCGGCGTCGTTCCACACCAGGTCGTAGGTCGCGTACTTGCCCTTTTCGTAGTCGTAC
The DNA here is from genome assembly GCF_029223865.1 of Telluria mixta. Taxonomy (NCBI): domain Bacteria; kingdom Pseudomonadati; phylum Pseudomonadota; class Betaproteobacteria; order Burkholderiales; family Oxalobacteraceae; genus Telluria; species Telluria mixta. Next base: position 882,919 of record NZ_CP119520.1, on the reverse strand, counting down.
GTTTCGTTGTCGTCCTCGTAGACCGTGAACTTGCCGTCGGCGCCTGGATAGACGCGGATCTCGTAGGGCGCATCCGGCCGCTCCGTGGCGTACTGGACGACGGGGCCCATCGGCACGATGGCGCCGGCGCGCACGTACAGCGGGAAGACGTCGAGCGGCACGTCCCGGGCGACGGTCGTACCGCCCTGGAAGCGCTCGTGCGTCCAGAAGTCGTACCAGTCGGTGCCGGCAGGCAGGTAGGTCTGCATCGTCGTGTCCGGCTTGCCGGACGTTTGCGACTGGGCGGCCAACTGCGAGGGCGTGCGCCATGCCAGGCGCAGGTTGCGCTCCGACGTGGCGTTGTAATACTCGAGCGTGATGGGGAGGCTCTGGCCCTTTTTCAGGACGACCTTGGTGCCGGCGTAGCGCCGGCCGCCGTTTTTCCAGTCCTCGACGGCGAGCTTGCCGTCGACGTACAGGCGATAACCGTCGTCGCCTTCCGCGCCCAGTTCATACTCGCCGTCTTCCGGGGCCACAACGGCGCCCGTCCAACGTGCCGAGAAGTTATCGAGACTCGTCAGGCCGGCCGGCATGTCGGCCAGCGGCGGCCCGGGCCACACGAAGTCGATGGCGGCGTCGACGGTCTTGCCCTGCGGCGTCTCGAAGTTGGTGCCGGCGAAGTATTGCCCGGCCAGTCCGGGCTTGCCGTCGGGCGTGCGCAGGGCGGTCGCCGGGATGGTGGCGGGCGGCGGCGGCTGGAAGCGGTACATCTGGCGCGTGACCGGATGGACGAGGAAGGACGGGCCGAACTGGAAGGCGTCGTTGATGTCGCGCACGCGCGGGTCGTCCGGGAAATCCATCGGCAGGGCGCGCATCAGCGTGTAGCCGTCGCGCGTGACTTTTCCGGCCAGGCTATACGTGTAGGGCAGCAGGCGGTAGCGCAGGCGGACGGCGTCCAGCAATGCCTTGTACATCTCGGGATCCGTCTGCTTGAAGAGGTAAGGCTCGCGCTCGATGTCGGTGCCGTGGATGCGCATCAGCGGATTGAAGGCGGCGTATTGCAGCCAGCGGGCGTACAGTTCGCGGTACGACGCATTCTTTTCGCCGCCCGGGAATCCGCCCCCGATGAAGAAGCCCGCGGTATCCTGCGTCCAGTACGGGTTGCCGGTGATGGTGACGTTGACGCCGCCGTTGATCTGCTCGAGCAGGGTTTGCCAGCTGGCCCGCGTGTCGCCCGACCAGGACGCCGCCGCGGTTCTTTGCGCGCCCGCCCAGGCGGAGCGCGTGAGGGTGAACACGCGCTTGTTGCTGGTCGCGCGTTGGCCCTCGTACGTGCCGAGCGTCGTCATCAGCGAGTACGGATTCAGGTAGCGGGCGAAGTCGCCCATCGCGTTGTTGCCGAGTCCCTTGATGTCGCGCTCGTTGTCGGCGGCGCTGTGCGCGGCCGTGCCGACTTCGACTTCGGTGCCGTCCATCCACAGCGCGTCCACGCCCACGTCGAGCAGGCCCTGCTTGACGTGCTTGAAGTAGATCTTCCGGCCCTCGGGGCTGAAGGCGTCGTAGATGCGCGCCTTTTTCGAAATCCAGTGCAGGGGTTCGAAGCGCAGCTTGTGTTCGTCCAGCTCGTGCGCCAGCGCGGTGTCGTTGCCGATCGACGGCCAGATCGACACCATCAGCTTCAGGTGCATGTCGTGGATGGCCTTCGTCATGCCCTTCGGATCCGGGAAGCGCTCGCGGTTCCACGTCATGCCGCTCCAGCTGCCGTCCTTGTCGCTGCCCCAGTACTGCCAGTCCTGCACGATGTAGTCGAGCGGGAACTGCTCCTTGCGGAACGTGCGTGCCACCTCGACGAGGCGGTCCTGCGTCTGGTAGCGTTCCTTGCTCATGAACAGGCCGAATGCCTGCTTCGGCACCATCGGCGCGGCGCCGGTGAGGTCGCGGTAGCGGGCCACCACGTCGTCCGGCGTGGCGCCGGCCATGAAGTAGTAATCGACGCCGCCCGGCGCGCTTTCCGCCCACAGCGACGCGCCCCCGGGCGTATCCGTGAAGCGCATCTTCGAATACGTGTCCCACAGGATGCCGTAGCGTTCCGTCGACATCATGACGGGGATGATGATCCCGATGTTCGTCTGCACCAGCAGCAGATCCTTGTTGCGGCGGTTGATGTCGCCTTCGCCCACGAACCCGAACCCGTAGATGCCCTCGCCGGGCTTGAGCGTGAACGTGTTGCGCGCTTCATACGTCGGCGCGCCGGCCAGCTCGATTTTCTTCAGGGACTGCGGCGCGCTGCGGTTTTCCTGCGTATAGACCTTACCGTGCGCATCCTGGAACGTGATGGCGCCGGTCGACTTGTCGATGACGATGCGCAGTTGTTTGCTCTCGAGCGTGAGTGCGTCCGCCCCGTCGCGCGTCGTGAAGGCGACGGCCGCGGGCGGGTGCGTCACGACGATGCTCGGATGGCGCCAGTAGTTTTCGCCGAGCGTCGTGTTCACGCGGACCGTCGCCGGGCCGTAGAAGATCACATTCTTGGTCACGCCGGCGACGCGGACCTGCACACCGTGCGCGATCGGCGCATACGAGAAGGACAACGTCGCGGCGGCGACCGGGAGCAGATGGCCGTTGGCGTCGAGGCCGGACAGCGGGGCCGCATGCGCGCCCGCGGCGAGGAGGGCAAGCAGCGCGATGTGTTTTTTCATGGGATTCCTGAACGTTGGTGACGATGCTGGCCGGACGTTAGCAGAATAATTTGTGCGGCGATATTACAAATTTTCGCGAAAACTATAACGATATCGGCTAGCTCGTATATGTACCCTAACCCGTCGAGATAGCGCTATCATCGGGTAATCCCTATAACAACAAGGAGACTTCGATGAAAACGCTGTTGGCAGCATGCGCCGTCGCGCTCAGTGTCGGCATCCCGGCCTGGGCACAGCAGCCCGCCACCCAGGCGGCCGAACGCCACTTCGTGCTGGAGAATACGCAGATCATCCCCGTGCAATCGCAATCCACGGGCAGGGCGCACGAGCTGGTCGTCGTGCTGCCTTCCAGTTACGCGGCGCATCCGGAAAAGCGCTACCCCGTGCTGTACTTCCTCGACGCGTACTGGGACACGCCGCTGCTCACCGCCACCTACGGCAACCTGATCTACGATAACCAGGTCCCCGAGTTCATCATGGTGGGCCTGTCGTATCCATCCGGCGCCAACTACGACGTCGAACGCCGCCGCGACTACACGATCACCGCGACGGACGCGGATTCCGGCAAGGCCGACGCCTTCCTCGGCTTCATCACGAAGGAGGTCGCGCCGCTGATCGAGAGCCGCTTCCGCGCCGAGAAGACGGACCGCGTGATCTCCGGCAGCTCGCTGGGCGGCCTGTTCGCCATCGCGGCCGCGTACAAGGCGCCGGGCTTCTTTGCGGGCCACATCGCGATCAGTCCCGCAGCCGGCTGGGACCACGGCGCGCTCGGCAAGCTCGATGCCGCCTACGCGCGCGACCACAAGGCGCTGCCCGCGCGCGTGTTCATCTCGCACGGCAGCATCGAGTATCCCGCGTTCCAGCAACCCATCGTCGCGTTCCAGAAGCAGCTGGGCAAGCGCAACTACCAGGGCCTGGCGCTGCAGACGTGGACGATGGAAGGGCTCGACCACACGGGCGTGAAAGGCGACGGCTACGTGCGCGGCCTGACGTGGGTGTGGAAGCCGAAGAAACCGGCCGGGCCGAGCGGCCTGACGAAGGCCATGCAGCAGCAGGGCGAGTAGGGCGCCGGTCAGCGTCCGCGGAAGTGCGACGCCTGCAGGAAGCGCAGGCCGGCGAGGACCTCGTCCACGCGTTCGTGGGACAGCCGGCCGATGCGTGCTCCCAGCCGTGCTTTCGGGATCGCGCTGATCTGCGACGGCAGGACGACGCTGCGTTTTTCGAGTCCGCCCTCGCCGGGCTCCAGGAGCACACAACCGGGTTCGCTCGCCCGCCTGAGATTCGTCGTCAGGGCGCAGACGATCACGGTGTCGATGCGCGAATGGTTGAACAGGTCGTCCTGCACCACGAGGTGCGGATGCGGATAGCCGGGCACCGAGCCGCGCGTGTCGTCGGGCGCGACCCAGTAGAGCTCACCTCTGTCGATGCGCCGCGCGGGCGTGTGGTCGTTGTCCATGTGGTTTCCAGTTTGCTGAACGCCAGCATAGCGCTTTTTTGATGCTCAAAAAATCCGTTGCGCTTCCGACCAAATGTGGTAACGTTAACGGACTCGAACACAAAACACGACGGAAAGCACAAGGGAGATTCGGAGAATGCCGGAGACGAAAAGCAGCGGCGGCACCGCGCACGTCACGTCGCACGACGTCGCGCGCAAGGCCGGCGTGTCGGTCATGACGGTGTCGCGCGCGATGAGCGGGGAGGGCTATGTGGCCGAGAAGACGCGCGCCAAGGTGCTGGCCGCCGCGCGCGAACTGGGCTACACACCGAACCTGTCGGCGCGCATGATGAAGGGCAGCCGCACGAACGTGATCGGGGTGCTGGTCAACGACCTGCTGTCGACGGTGATCAACGAGATCGTCGGCGCCGTCAGCGTCAACCTGCGCAAGTGCGGCATGGACCTGATCATCTATAACTCCATCGAGGACCTCGGCGCGTCGGCCCGCAGCGGCGTGCAGCAGATGATCCGCAACCACTGCGACGGCCTGCTGTTCGTGCTGCCGCGCCTGTCGGAAGGCTATATCGAATTCCTCGAGGCGAGCAGCCAGCCGACCGTCCTCGTCAACTACTGCCGCACCGATACGACCTTGCCTGTCGTGGGCGGCGCCAACTACGCGGGCGGCGTGGCCGCGGCCGAGCACCTGCTGGGACTCGGCCACCGCCGCATCGGTTTCATCGCCGGTTCGCAGCACACGGGCCAGAGCCAGGAGCGCGAGCGCGGCTACAAGGCGGCGCTGCGCAAGGCCGGCATCCGCAGCGACCGCACGCTCGTCGCGCACGGCGACTTCGGCCAGCGCTCCGGTTTCGAAGCCGCCGAAAAGCTGTTGCGTCTCCCCGATCCGCCGACGGCCATCTTCGCCGCCAACGACGACATGGCGATCGGTGCGATCAATGCGGCGCACTCGCTCGGCCTCTCCGTGCCGCACGACGTGTCGATCGTGGGTTTCGACGACATTCCGAGCGCCTCGCTGCTGCACCCGCGCCTGACCACCCTGCGCCAGCCGCTGGCCGACATCAGCGAGGCCGCGGTGGCTGAACTGATCCGCCGCATCAACAACGCGGAAGGGCAGCAGCACCGCATCGACTTCCCCTGCGAGCTGGTGGTGCGCGAGTCCACCGCCGCCGCACCCCTGCGCAACGCGGCCTGACATGGACAAGCTCACTCGAATCCAGCGCGAACTGGCGCGCAACCGCAGCGTGTACCTGATGCTGGCGCCCGTGCTCGCGTACTTCATCGTGTTCCAGTACGTGCCGATGCTCGGCGCCGTCATCGCGTTCAAGGATTTCAATCCGGCGACGGGCATCCACGGCAGCCCGTGGGTCGGCCTGGACTGGTTCCGCCAGTTCTTCGACAGCCTGTTCGTCGGCCGCGTGATCTCGAACACCATCCTCATCAACGTGTACGACGTTCTCGTCGGCTTTCCCGCGCCGATCGTGCTGGCGCTGCTGCTCAACGAACTCACGAGCACGCGCTTCCGCCAGTTCGTCCAGACCGTCACATACCTGCCGCACTTCATCTCCGTCGTCGTCGTCAGCGGCATGCTGCTGGATTTCCTGGCGCGCGACGGCGTCGTCGGCCAGATCGTCGCCAGCCTCGGTGGCACGCCGACCGCCGTGATGAACGATCCGGACTGGTTCCGCACCGTGTACGTCGGTTCCGAGATCTGGCAGAGTGTGGGCTGGGGCTCGATCATCTACCTGGCCGCGCTGGCGGGCATCAACCCCACGCTGTACGAGGCCGCGCGCATCGACGGCGCCAACCGCTGGCAGCGCCTGCGCCACATCACGCTGCCGGGGATCCTGCCGATTATCGCCACCCTGCTCGTGCTGCGCCTCGGGCAGATGATGACGGTGGGCTTCGAGAAGATCATCCTGCTCTACAACCCGGCCACGTACGAAACGGCCGACGTGATCTCGACCTATGTGTACCGCCACGGCATCCTCGATGCGAACTACAGCTATGCGGCCGCCGTGGGCCTGTTCAACTCCGCCGTCGCCATGGTCCTGCTGGTGGTGGCCAACAAGCTGAGCCGGCGCTGGTCCGGCACCAGCATCTGGTGATGCCATGACGACCCGTGTCCTGACCCGTCCCGAACCCGACGTCCGTGCCTGGCGCCCGCGCCAGGGCTGGGGCTCCGCCGCCTTCGATGCCGCCAACGCGGCCGTGCTGCTGGCGCTGTGCTTCATCACGTTCTACCCGTTCTATTATGTGCTGATCGCGTCGCTGTCCGATCCCGTCGCCCTGATGGCCAACCGCGGCTTCATGCTGCTGCCGCGCGGCTTTTCGCTGGAAGCGTTCCAGCGCGTGTGGGACAACCCGATGGTGCGCAGCGGCTTTTTCAACACGCTCGTGATCGTCGTCGGCGGCACCGCGCTCAACCTCGGGCTGACCTGCTGCGGCGCCTACGCGCTGTCGCGCCAGCGCCTGCCGCTGGAAAAGACGTTCATGGTGCTGATCGTGTTCACCATGTTCTTCTCCGGCGGCCTCGTGCCGAACTACCTGCTCGTGCGCGACCTGGGCCTGCTGAATTCGCGCTGGGCCATCGTCCTGCCGTTCGCGGTCAGCGCATGGAATCTGATCATCCTGCGCGCCGCGTTCAACGCCGTGCCCAAGGACTACGAGGAAGCGGCGCGCATCGACGGTGCCGGCGACTTCACGATCCTGCTGCGCGTGTACGTCCCGCTGTGCACGCCGACCATCGCCGTCGTCGGCCTGTTCTACGCCGTCAGCCATTGGAACGGCTACTTCTATTCGATGATCTACCTGTCCGACCGCGACCTGTTTCCGATCCAGCTCGTGCTGCGCGAGATTCTTGTCTCCGGCAGCACGGATTCGATGATGACGGGGGAGGCCATCGGCCGCGAAGCGCTGTCGAACACGATCAAGTACGCCACCGTCGTCGTGGCCACGATTCCCGTGCTGGCCGTGTACCCGTTCCTGCAGCGCTGGTTCGTAAAAGGCGTTCTCACGGGAGGGATCAAGGAATGAAACACGCCGCTCTTCTTGCGCTGATGCTGGTAACGTTAACGGACTCGGTGGCGGCACCGGAGCCGATCACGCTGCCGATCGTGAAGCAGCCGCTGCACCTGACGTGGTTCGCCAACTTCAACGGCAAGGCGGCCGTCTCGCTGAAGTCGTACGGCGAGCAGAGCGCCTACCACGTGCTGGCCGAGCGCACGGGCATCACGGTCGACTTCCAGCATCCGCCGCTCGGCGCGGAGCGTGAACGCTTCAACCTGCTGCTCGTGTCGGGCAACTACCCGGACGTCATCGAGGCCGACTGGTTCGGCTATCCGGGCGGGTCGAGCAAGGCGTTGAAGGACCGCGTCGTCATCCCGCTGAACGACCTGATCCGCCGCTACGCGCCGAACCTGCAGGCGCTGCTCGACAAACACCCCGACGTCTATCGCCAGATCAGCACGGACGACGGCACGATCTACGCCTTCCCGATGTTGCGCATCGACCCGCAGGTGCGCAGCGTGTGGGGTCCGCAGGTGCGCCAGGACTGGCTGGATAAACTGGGCCTCCGGCAGCCGTCCACCATCGCCGGCTGGTACCGCGTGCTGAAGGCTTTTAAAACACGCGACCCGAACGGCAACGGCATCGCCGACGAGATCCCGTTCTCCGCGCTGACGATCCCCGGCGAAAAGACCGTGCCCGGCCTGCCGCCGCCGCTGTGGGTGTTCCTCGGCGGCTTCGGCCTTGCGCCCGAGTTCTATCGCTGCGGGACCAAGGTGTGCTACAGCCCCGCGCAGCCGGCGTACCGCGACTTCCTCGCGACGATGCGCCAGTGGTATCGCGAAGGCCTGCTCGATCCGGACTACCTCGCGCAGACGGAGCGCCAGTTCGACGCCAAGATGACCAATGGCCTCGTCGGCGCCTATGCGGGCTATAACGGCAGCGGCCTCGCGCGCTTCACGGCGATGAACCGCGGGCGCTTCCCCGGCTTCAAACTGGTCGCGACACGGTACCCGCAGGGCCCCGGCGGCAAGCGCTACGTCACCTGGCCGGAAGCGGGCCAGGAATACATGGGCGTAGGCGCCGCGATCACGCCGAACAACCGCCACGTCGTGGAGACCGTGAAATTCCTCGACTACGGTTATTCGGAGGCGGGCGGCCTGACCTTGAGCTTCGGCCGCGAGGGCGTCAGCTACACGATGGTGAACGGCGAGCCGCGCTACACGGACGTTGTCATGAAGAACCCGAAGCTGTCCGTGGCCGAGGCGATCTTCACCCACGCCCGCCCGCAACAAGGTCCGCTCGTGCAGGACGTGCGCTACCTGCGCCAGTTCTACTCGATGCCCGAGCAGCTGGACGCGGTACGCACATGGTCGGACGCGTCGACGGAACTGCTGCTGCCGCCGCTGGAAGTGGCGAGTGGCGATGCGCGCAAGTTCAACGCGATCATGAGCGACATGAAGATCTACGTGGCCGAGATGACGACGCGTTTCATCACGGGCCGCGAGCCGCTCGAACACTTCGATGCGTACCGGCGCAAGCTCGACCAGGCCGGATTACCGTTCGTCGTCGAAGCGATGCAGCGCGCGCTGGACCGCTACGACAGCAAGGCAGTTGAGCCCGGGGTGGCACGGCCATGACGGCATTTTTTCACGCACCGACCTGTTAACGTTAACGGATCATCACCTACATGACGACACTCCAACTCGACGCCACCGACCGGGACCTGTTCCGCGGCGCGCTGGACCAGGCCCTGGCCCAGCTGGAAGGCACGCTGGCCGAATTCGGCCAGCGCTTCCCCGACGATACGGCACCGGATGACCGCTACCGGCCGCGCCGCTGGCTCGATTATCCGGACGGCGCCAACTCCGGCTGGACCACGGGCTTCTGGACCGGCATGCTGTGGCTCGCCCACGAGCTGACCGGCCGGTCGGCCTTCCGCACGGTGGCCCACGCGCACCTGGCCGGCTTCGAGGCGCGCCTGGAAAAGCGCATCCAGATCGATCACCACGATCTCGGCTTTTTATACATGCCGTCGTGCGTGGCCGCGTGGCGCATTCGCGGCGACGCACACGCGCGCACCGTCGCGCTGGGAGCCGCCGACTACCTGATGCGGCGCTACCTGCCGCGCGCCGGCATCATCCAGGCCTGGGGCGACCTCGACGACCCGGCCCAGCGCGGCCGCATGATCATCGACTGCCTGATGAACCTGCCGCTGCTGCACTGGGCCGCGGCGGCGAACGGCGCAGCGCGTTACCGCGACGCCGCAATGACCCACCTGGAGCGCTCGCGCGACTTCCTCGTGCGCCCCGACGACTCGAGTTTTCATACGTACCACTTCGATCCTGAGACGGGCGCGCCGCTGTACGGCAGCACGGCGCAGGGCCTGGCCGACGATTCCTGCTGGGCGCGTGGCCAGGCGTGGGGCATGTACGGCTTCGCGCTGAACCATGGCTACGCGCCGGGCCTGGGCCTGCTGGATGTCGCCATGCGCCAGGCCGACTACTTCATCGCGCACCTGCCGCCGAACGGTATCGCGTATTGGGATCTCGCATTCGGCCCGGGCAGCGGCGAACCGTGGGACAGCTCGGCCAGCGCGATCGCCGCGTGCGGCCTGCTCGAACTGGCCGGTCACCTGGACGACGAAACAGGGCGGCGCTACCGCGACGCGGCGCTGCACATGCTGCGCGGCCTCGTCACGCATTGCGCGGCGCGCGCGCCGGCCAGCAATGCGCTGCTGCTGCACGGCGTGTACAGCAAGCCGCACGGGCAGGGCGTCGACGAACCGAGTTTGTGGGGCGATTACTTCTACCTGGAGGCATTGGCGCGCGTTCTGCACGGCGCGACCGGCTATTGGTAGTTATACAAAAAGCGGCATGGCCGCAAGGGCGGGCGCGATATACCGCGCCCTGAACAGCAGTGATATCGTGGAACCGGAGACAGGAGTTGAAGATGGCAACGAATAACAAGACTCACAATGTGCACCACCCGTTGAACCCCATGGCGATCGCCGTCGCCTGCGCCATCCTCGGCGCACCCATCGCCGCATCGGCGCAGGCCGCGCACGACGGGCCGGCTGTCCAGCAGGTTGAAGTGACGGGCATCCGCGCGTCGAAGCAGAAATCGCTGGAAAAGAAGCGCAACAACGACACGATGAGCGAAGTCGTGACGGCGGAAGACGTGGGCAAGATGCCCGACAAGAACGTGGCCGACGCGCTGCAGAAGCTCCCTGGCGTGAACACGCTGGCCGGCAGTGGCGGGCAGGGCGGCTACGACGAGAACGACCGCGTGAGCATGCGCGGCACGAGCCCCAGCCTGTCGCTCACGACGATCAACGGCCACTCCGTCGCGACGGCCGACTGGGACGCGAGCGACCAGTTGGCGGGCGGCGCCGGTTCCAGCGGCTCGGGCGCGGCGCGCAGCGTCAGCTTCCTGCTGTTGCCTTCCGAAATCGTCAGCCAGGTCGTCGTGCACAAGAGCGCGGAAGCCGACCAGCTCGAGGGCGGCGTCGCTGGCGCCGTCGACATCATCACGCGCCGCCCGCTCGACAGCAAAAAGCCGTTCACCGCCGAGGCGAGCGTGCAGGGCGTGTACTCCGATCTCGCAGGCAAGACGAATCCGCAGCTGGCCGCGTTCCTCAACTGGACGAACGCGAACCGCACGGCCGGCGTCATGCTGCAGGTGTTCGACCAGAAGCGCAACGTGCGCCGTGACAGCCAGCAGATCACGTGGGGCCGCATCGGCGCCGCGACCAGTGCCGGCAAGGCAAACAACGGCGCATTGGCCGGCACGCCGTTTGTGTCGGAAGTGATCGAGAGCCTGTTCCAGCAGGAGCGCAAGCGCACCGGCGGCTCGCTCGGCGTCGAATTCAAGGTGACGGACGACTTCACGATCAATGCCGACATCTTCCGCTCCAAGCTGGCCGCCAGTTATTCGAACAACCGCTTCGTCGTACGGCCGACGAACTCCATCAGCGGCGGTATCATCCCGACGAACGTGACGGTCGCGAACGGCGCCGTCACCTCCGCGCAATTCGACAACACCGGCGCGGCCACGGGCACGCAGCTGGAATCGCAGGTGAACCCGAGCGCCGCGTCGCGCACGGGCTATGAGAACGTCGACTTCAAATGGCGCGTGAACGACGCCCTGCGCGTGACGGGCCGCGGCGGCAGCACGAAGGCCGAGGGCGACACTTACCTGTACTGGAACTATGCGTTCCTGCCGAATACCGCGACCGGCTATGTCTACAATGGCCCGAACGATCCGGTGACGGTGCTGCTGCCGAACGGCGTGTCGGCCGCGAACCTGACGTCGAACCCGGGTAACTCGGGCGCGGACCAGAGCTACAGCCTGCAGCACAGCGAAGACCGCGAGCACTACGGCCAGCTCGACGCCGAATACAGCTTCGAGAGCGGCTTCGTGAACAGTATCAAAGTCGGGGTGCGCGCTTCCGATCACAAGCGCTCGGGTACGCGTCCGCTGAAGGCGGGCCTGCCCGAGAACGCGACGCAGAACGGCCAGGTGCCGGCCGCGTCGCTGCCTGTCATCGGCTGGGGCGGCGCGATGTTCCCGTCCGACTTCGGCAGCAACCTGGGTGCGACCGGCGCCACCGGACCGTACATCTCGCCGGATGCCGTCGTCGCCTGGTCGCAGGCGAACCTGAACGCCAACGAAGCGTTCAACAAGCCGGTGTCCGGCGTGTTCACCGTGAAGGAAAAAGTGAAGGCCGCGTACGTCATGGCGCGCTTCGGCGGCGAGCGGTGGCGCGGCAATGCGGGCGTCCGCCTCGTGCGGACGGAAACGAGCGTGACGACGAATACCGGCCTGCCTTGCGGCGTGCCGTCGGCCACGAACGGCATCACGTACGGCAGCCCGGCCCAGGCGACGGCCTGCGCCGGCTTCGTGCCGCCGGGCGGGACGCTCACGACCGGTTCGCGCTTCGGGAACTTCTACACGCTGACGACGGATTCCAGCTACACGAAGGCGCTGCCCAGCCTTAACCTCGTCTACGACGCGACGAAGGACCTCGTGCTGCGCACGGCGGCGGCGCGCGTGATGTCGCGTCCGGACTACAGCGCGCTCGGCGCCAGCATCAGCAGCTTCGCCTACAACCCGGCGGTGAACCCCGTGTCGACCGCGTCGGGCGGCAACGCAAAGCTCGGACCCGTCCTCGCGAACAACTACAACCTCGGCATCGAGTGGTACTTCCAGCCGCGCAGCCTGTTGTCGGCGCAGCTGTTCTTCATCGACTTCGACGCGCTGGTCGGCTCGGGCACGTCGACGCAGCAGCTGCTCAACACGGCCGTGCCGGCGTCGCTGGGCGGGCCACAGGTCGTGAGCACGGTGGTCAGTTCGCCAACGATGACGACGGGCCGCTCGAAGGGCATCGAATTCGGCTACGAGCAGCCGGTGTGGGGCGGCTTCGGCATCCAGGCCAACTACACGTACGTCGACGCCAAGGAGGCGAGCGGCCTGCCGATGCTGGGCGCGTCGCGCAACTCGTACACGGCGGGCGGCTTCTACGAGAACGACAAGTTCAGCGCGCGCCTCGTGTACTCGTGGCGCGGTGCCGCGCGCACCGGCCTGTACGGCCTGTCGCAGAACTATGCGGCGTCGTCGGGCACAGTGGCGGCCTCGCTCAACTACACGCTGACGGAATCGATCACGCTGACGTTCGAGGGCCTGAACCTGAACAACCCGACGCTGCGTTACTACAACGCCGCCGACGCGAACATCCCGTTCGCCGCGACGACGGCCCTGCACAGCAGCGGACGCCAGTACTACGTCGGCGCGCGCTTCAAGTATTGAAAGGCCGGACATGGGTGATTTTCGTATCGAGGGCAGCGGCTTCCTGCTGGACGGGCGGCCATTCCGGATCCTGTCCGGCGCGTTGCACTACTTCCGCATCCCGCCCGCGTACTGGGAGGACCGGCTGCGCAAGCTGCGGGCGATGGGCCTGAACACCGTCGAGACCTACGTTGCGTGGAACGTGCACGAGCCGCGGCCGGGCGCATTCGACTTCGACGGCATGGCGGACCTGGTCCGCTTCGTCGAGACGGCGCAGGCGCTCGGCCTGTACGTGATCGTGCGTCCGGGTCCGTTCATCTGCGCGGAATGGGAATTCGGCGGCCTGCCCGCGTGGCTGCTGGCCGATCCGGACATGGAGGTGCGCTGCTGTTATCCGCCTTACCTGGCGGCCGTGCGGCGGTTCTACGAGGCGCTGCTGCCACGGCTGCTGCCGCTGCAGATCCAGCGCGGCGGCCCCGTGATCGCGATGCAGGTCGAGAACGAGTACGGCAGCTACGGCAGCGACCAGGCATATCTGGCCTGGCTGCGCGACCTGATGGTGGAACTGGGCGTCGAGACGCTGCTGTTCACGTCCGACGGCGCGACGGACCACATGCTCACGCACGGCACGCTGGACGGCGTGTGGAAGACGGCGAACTTCGGTTCGCGTGCGACGGAGGAGTTCGCGACACTGCGCCGCTACCAGCCGGATGCGCCGCTGATGTGCATGGAGTTCTGGAACGGCTGGTTCGACCACTGGGGCGAGCCGCACCACACGCGCGATGCGATTGACGCCGCGGCCGCGCTGGACGAGATCATGGCGGCGGGCGCCTCCGTCAACGTCTACATGTTCCACGGCGGGACGAGCTTCGGCTTCATGAACGGCGCGAACACGGACCTGGAGACGCGCCGCTATCAGCCGACGGTGCACTCGTACGACTACGACGCGCCGCTGAGCGAGAACGGCGAGCCGACGGCGAAGTACCACGGGTTCCGCAAGGTGATCGGCAAGTACGTCGACCTGCCGCCGCTGGCGTTGCCGGCGCCAGTGCCGCGGCTCGACCTTGGTCCCATCCGCTTCACGGCCTACGCGGCGCTGGCGGACAACGTCGCCCGGCTGGGCACGATCGTCGAAGCGGCCGCGCCGCGGTCGATGGAAGCGCTGGGCCAGTCGTATGGCTACACGTTGTACCGCACACGGACGCGCCATCCGACCGGCCTTGTCCGGCTGTCGGCCGAGCGTGTGCACGACCGCGCGCAGGTGTTCGTCGACGGCGTTCCCGTCGGCGTGCTCGAACGCGACGGGCCGTTCGCCATCGACGTCGACCTGCCGGGCGGCCCCTGCATCATCGAACTGCTCGTCGAGAACCAGGGGCGCGTGAACTACGGCCCGGACCTGCAGGACCGCAAGGGCTTGCTGGGCTGGGTCAGGCTCGGCATCAACAAGCTGTATCACTGGGAGATGGTCCCGCTGCCGCTGCGCGACCTGGACGTGCTGGAGTTCGGTGCGTACGACGGCCGGCCGACGGACCGGCCGGGCTTTCACCGCGCGGCATTCGACGTGGCGGCACCGGGCGACTGCTTCCTCGACCTGTCCGGCTGGACGAAGGGCGTCGCGTGGTTGAACGGCTTCAATCTTGGCCGCTACTGGGAACGCGGCCCGCAGCGCCGCCTGTACGTGCCGGCGCCGCTGCTCAGGCAGGGCAGCAACGAATTGATCGTGTTCGAACAGCATGGCAGCGTGTGCCGCACGGCGGCGCTGCATGCGGACAGGGGAGACGCATGACCAGTCTTTCACGCCGCCGCTTCCTCGGGAGCGCTACCGCCGCGAGCGTCCTGAGTGCGATGCCGCCGCTGCTGCGTGAGGCGCTGGCTGTTCCGGCGCAGCGCAAGAGCGGCAGCATCGCGGACGTGCGCCACGTCGTCATCCTGATGCAGGAAAACCGCTCGTTCGACCATTACTTCGGCACGCTGGCGGGCGTGCGCGGCTTCGGCGACCGCATGACGATTCCCGTGCGCGACGGGCGCACGGTCTGGCAGCAGCACAACGGCCGCCGCATCGTGATGCCGTATCGGCTCGATGCCGGCGCCGGCAACGCCCAGCCCGTGCTCGACCTGCCACACACGTGGCCGGACGCGCAGGCCGCGTGGGACGACGGCCGCCTGAACGCATGGCCGCGCGCCAAGACGGATGCGTCGATGGCCTATTACACGCGCGCCGAGCTGCCCGTGCAGTTCGCGCTGGCCGACGCGTTCACGCTGTGCGACGCCTACCATTGCTCGCTGCAGGGCGGCACGAATCCCAACCGTCTGTTCATGATGACGGGGACGAATGGCTCGGCCATCGACAACCGCATGGAAGGCTTCGGTCCCGTCGAGCAGGGTTTTACCTGGAGCACGTACGCGGAGCGCCTGGAAGCGGCGGGCGTGAGCTGGAGGGTCTACAACGACATGGCGGACAACTACGGCTGCAACATGCTGGAGACGTTCAAGGCCTTCCGCGCGGCGCATGCGGCACGCCCGCATCCGCTGGCGGACAAGGGGCTGTCGACGACCCTGCGCGACGCCACGCTGGACGCGCTGCGCGACGACGTGGTGAACGGCCGCCTGCCGCAGGTCAGCTGGATCATCCCGCCGCGCCTGTACTGCGAGCATCCCGGACCGTCCACGCCCGTGCAGGGCGGCGCCTACACCCTGCAGGTGCTGGAAGCGCTGCTCGCGGACCCGGACGTCTGGAGCGGCACCGTGTTCCTGCAGATGTACGACGAGAACGACGCCTTCTTCGACCACGTGCCGCCGCCGGCGCCGCCCGCGTTCGCGCAGGACGGTACGCGCGCCGGCAAATCGACCGTCGACTGCGGCGCCGAGTGTCACCGCGACGGCAAGCTTTACGGCCTCGGCCCGCGCGTGCCGATGCTCGTGATGTCCCCGTGGAGCAAGGGCGGCTGGGTGAACTCGCAGGTGTTCGACCACACGTCGATCCTGCGCTTCCTCGAGTCCCGCTTCGGCGTCATGGAGCCGAACATCAGCGCCTGGCGCCGTGCCGTGTGCGGCGACCTGACGAGCTGCTTCGACTTCGCGTCGCCCGATGCGTCCACCCCGCGCCTGCCGGTCTACGGCAAGGCGCAGGCCGACGCGGAACGGCTGCGCCAGCGCGCCACGCCCGCGATCGAGGTGCCGGCGGAGACCGCGCAGGCGGCGCCGCGCCAGGAACCGGGCACGCGGCCGTCGCGTGCGCTGCCTTACTACCTCGAAGTGCTGGCCGAACCGCGCGCGGACGGCATCGCGCTCGCTTTCGCCAACGCGGGCGCGGCCGGCGCCGTGTTCCACGTCTACGACCGTTTGCGGCTCGGCCGCATCCCGCGCCGCTACACGGTGGAGGCGGGCAAGCAGCTGGCCGACGTGTGGACCGCGCCGCCGGTCGTCGCGAGTGCCGTCCCGGTGAAAGCGCCGCCGGCCGGGGCCTACGACCTGTGGATCCTCGGCCCGAACGGCTTTCATCGTGGCCTGCGCGGCAGCGGCGTGCCGGCCATCGCCGTGCGTGCGATGCGCGACGGCGACCGCCTCGTACTCGAACTGCGCAACGGCACCGATGTCCCGCACGAAGCGACGCTGGCGATGCTCGCGTATGCCGATCCGTCGCCCCGTGCCTTTCGTCTTGCGCCTGGCGCCGTCGAACGCGTCGCGCTGCCCGGCCCGTGGTACGACGCCGTCGTGCGCAGCGGCGACGCCGCCTGGCGCTTCGCCGGCCGCATCGAGACGGGCTACGACGGCACCAGCGATCCCGCGATGACGCTCGCATCCACTCAACCCTGGTAGCAGGAGCCAGCATGGCCGACATCCAATTGCAACACGTACGCAAGTTCTACGACAACGGCTACCACGCCGTGAAGGATTTCAACCTGCACATCCGCGACGGCGAATTCGTCGTCTTTGTCGGCCCGTCCGGCTGCGGCAAGTCGACCACCTTGCGCATGATCGCGGGCCTGGAAGAGATTTCCGACGGCAGCCTGCAGATCGGCGGGCGCGTCGTCAACGACCTGCAGCCGAAGGAGCGCGACATCGCGATGGTCTTCCAGAACTATGCGCTGTACCCGCACATGACGGTGCGCGAAAACATGGGGTTCGCCTTAAAGCTCGACAAGGTGCCGAAAGGGCAGATCGCCGAGCGCGTCGACGAGGCAGCGCGCATGCTGCACCTCGACGCACTGCTGGACCGCAAGCCGAAGGAACTGTCCGGCGGCCAGCGCCAGCGCGTGGCGCTGGGCCGCGCCATCGTGCGCAAGCCGCATGCGTTCCTGATGGACGAACCGCTGTCCAACCTGGACGCCAAGCTGCGCGTGGAGATGCGCGCATCGATCACGCGGCTGCACCGCAAGCTCGGCGTGACGACGGTCTATGTCACGCACGACCAGGTCGAAGCGATGACGATGGGCGACCGCATCGTCGTCATGAAAGATGGCGACATCCAGCAGGTGGCCAGTCCGCTCGAACTGTACGAGCATCCGGCCAACCGCTTCGTCGCCAGCTTCATCGGCTCGCCCGCGATGGGCTTCCTCGAAGGCCGGCTGTCCGACCGGACGCTGGTCGGCGACGGCTTCGCGTTGCCGCTGCCGGCCGCGCTGGCCGCCCATGCAGCGGCGTTCGAGGGCAAGCTGGTGGCCGCCGGCATCCGGCCCGAGCACCTGGCGCTCGCGGGCCACGGCATCGAGGCGGTCGTCGACGTCGTCGAGGCGCTCGGCGCGGACACGATGGTCGGCCTGCAGGTCGGCAGCCAGGCCATCGTCGCGCGCCTGGCGCCGCACGTGCAGGTGGCGCCGGGGCAGCGCGTGAAGGTGGCGCCGGAACCTGCGCGCATCCACCTGTTCGACATGGACAGCGGAGCCAACATCGGAGGGTCGGCACCATGACGCTCGCCTTGCGCTTCCTCGCCATCGACGAAGGCCGCCAGCGCCTGCACCTGGTCGACACGCAAGACCCGGCCTTCGGCTGGCAGCGCGACCTCGCCGACTTTCCGCTGGCCCGCGATCTGCAGCGTATCGGACCGGGCCGCGTCCTCGTCGGCTTCGAACGCGGCTTTTTCGAGATCGACACCGGCAGCGGAGAGATCGTCCGCACGTGCGACCGCTGGACGGGCGTGACGGCCGTGCGCCGGCTCGACGACGGCACGACGCTCGTCACGGGCATGAACCTGGACGGCGGCGACAACAGCATCGACGTGCTGACGCTGGACGCCGACCTGCGCGTGATCGCGACCGCCCGCCGTGACGGCGACTATGTCCGCCTGATGCGGCCCGCGGGCGATGGCTACCTGCTGTGCACCAACGACCACATTCTCGAAACGGATGCGGCGCTGCGGCCGCGGCGCCGGCTGGCCGCGCCGGGGTTCGAACATGCGTGGAAGGCGGAGCGGCTGGCCGACGGGGCGACACTCGTCGCCGCGGGCTACGGTGCGTTCATGGCGCGCTTCGACGCGGACGGACGTCTCGTGCACACGTTCGGCGGCAGGGACGCGGTGACGGAGACCGTCGCGCCGTTCTTCTACGCGACGTTCCAGGTGCTGGACGACGGCCGCATCGCCGTGGCCAACTGGCAGGGACATGGGCCGGACAATGGGCACAAGGGGCGGCAGCTGCTCGTGTTCGATGCGGACGGCACACTGCTGGACACGTGGTCGGATCCCATGCGCATCTCGTCGTTGCAGGGGATCCTCGTGCTCTGATCAGTGGACCACGACGTACAACACCGGCCGGTTCGCCGCTGCCTCGCGCGAGCCGTAATTCACCCACCCGTTCGCGCCGACGTTCGTTGGTGAATCGACCTTCAGCGACACCAGTTTATCGCCGCCCGCAGCAAGCGTGACGGCCGACGTCACGTCCAGCATGACAGCTTGCCCAGCCGCGCCGACGACCCACGTGCCGAGCACGGACGACACGGCCGGCATCGTGTTCCACGTGAGCCCCGTCTCCGTCCAGGTATCCGAGGCGAGCAGCGACACGCGGTTGCTGAACGTGTTCACGGCACCCACGCTCGTCGGCACCATCGCCAGGGTCGCGCCCGCGATCGTGCCGGTGATGCCGGACACGTCGAACTTCAGCGCGGCCTGGCGCGCGTAGCCCACGCCATCGTTCTTGACGACGAGCGTGTTCGCCGTGCCGAAGCTGGTGCCGGCCGAGGCGCCGTCCTGCACGTAGGCGTCGGCGACGGGCGCCAGCGCCACCGTCGTGCCTTCCGCCAGCCGCACGGCGTAGGTGCGGCCGGCCGACGCGTTGACATTCACGATCAGCTTGATCGTCGGGTACAGCTGCGTCACCGTCACGGCCGGGTCCTTGCTGATCACCTGCCACGCGCTGCGATTGAGCTCGAGGTTGATCGTGCCCGTGTTGGCCTGTGTCGGATCGGCAACGCCGATGTGCAGCTCCGACCCCGTGTCGCGCACGGTGACGGAGGCCTTGCGGTTGCTCGTCAGGTAAGCGCCGGCCGCGTCGTTGACGGTCTTCGTCGCATCGTTCCAGAAGTTGACGCCCGTGACGCCGGCTGCCGTGTCGCGGGCGGCATGCGCGTCAAGGCTGTTCTCGAGGATGGCGACCGTCGGGCTGGCGGCGAACGATGCCGTGCGCGCCGCCGTGTAGTTGGGCAGGATCACGTACGCGTACGAGGCGTTCGTCGGGCCCGCGCCATGGTTCAGCGCGAGGCTGAGGAAGGTGTTCGTCACCGTCGTGGCGGCGCCGCCCGTGTTGACCTGCTGCCAGCTGCCGCTGCGGGTCTCGCGCAGGCCGGACAGGTTCACAGGAGCGGGGAACCAGTAGCCGATGTCGGCACCGCTCACGTTGCCCGCCAGGTGCGCCCATTGCACGCTGGTCGTCGTGGCGGACCAGCCGCTCGTCGTCGGCATCGACAGGCCGTTCACCGTCAATGCGTTGTTGCCGGCCGCGGTCAGCTTGCGGTTCTCGACGATGGTCTCGACCGTGCGGCCATCCGTGTTCCCGATGCCGGAGCCCAGTGCGATGATCTTGTCGCCGAACAGGAACCACGACTTCTTGCCCTGCAAGGTGGAGCCGGTCACCTTGGACATCGAGAACTGCAGGCCGGCTGTCGCGTGCAGGTTGTCGACTTCCGAACCGCCCGCCCAGCTGTACGTGTTCGGGTAGTTGCCGAAGCTGGCCGGCGTGCCGCTGCCCGAGCCGTCCGTCGTCGTGCCGGGCAGGCGTGCCTGATTCACCGTGGGCCAGTAATCGCCGGAGAACTGTTTGAGGTCGTTGTTGTACACATAGGTCATGCCGGCGCCCGTCCACCAGCCCTTGAGGTTCTCGCCGTTGCCGTATTCGAAGGCCGCGACACGCGTCGAGAACAGCGACACCATGCTCGAATAGCCGGCGTAGCTGTGCAGCGCGCGGTCCATGCTGGCGAAGACGTGCGTCTGGATCTGCTCCGGATCGGGCGTGATGCCGCTGTCCGCCACGATGCCTTTCAGATTGGCGATGTCGTAGAGACTAAGGCCCGTGTAGTAGTTCGCGAACGTGGTGTCGCGCTGCATCCAGTGCTTGACCGTGCTGTTGATCGCGGCGGCGTTGGCGGCCGGCGCGCCTTTCGCGAGGCGGGACAGCGACACCGTCAGCGAGCGGCCCGCGTCATGGTCCGTCGACGCCTGGCGCGAGATCGCGCGCCCGCGCATCGCATCCATCATGGCGCCCTGGTAGACCAGCGGCTTGTAGCCGTTCGCATACCAGTCGTAGACATTGCCGGCGTTGGCATCGGTGACCGCCCACGTGGAGCCGTTCAGCAGGTAGTACAGGCGCGCGATGTCGGCCACCAGCACGAGGCCGTAGCTGCCGGTGTAGGCGACGTTCGTGTGCTGGATGAACGAACCGTCCGCATAAAAGC
The DNA here is from genome assembly GCF_029223865.1 of Telluria mixta. NCBI lineage: Bacteria > Pseudomonadati > Pseudomonadota > Betaproteobacteria > Burkholderiales > Oxalobacteraceae > Telluria > Telluria mixta. The sequence continues at coordinate 862,117 of NZ_CP119520.1, read as the reverse complement.
CGTCGCCGCTCGTGACATAGAGGAGGGCCTGGCTGATGGCGTCGCGGCCCTGCGCGATCTTCGTGGTCGACTTGCCGACCACGCCGCGCAGCGCGACGACCGCCGCCTTGTCCAGCCGGTTGGCGCCCGTCTCGACGAGTGTCGTGCCGGTGCGCTTCGTCGGATCGGGCACGTAGTAATCGACGGCGGCGACGTGGTTGGCGATCTGCGTGGCGGAGAGCTGGCCGTACATCAGCACCGTGATGTCGTTCAGCGCCTGGGGCGAGCCGATCTCCCAGTCCCACCAGTTGTCGTATTTCGCGATGCCGCTGCCGTAGTGGTTCGCGTTCATCCAGTCCAGTCCCGACAGGATCGCCGCGCGCAGCGAAGCGTTCCCCTGCAGCGAGGAGCCCGTCGTCGAATATGCCAGCGCCATCGCGAGCAGGCGGCTATAGGTCTGCGTGACCGTCGTCGACTTCGTCCACGTGGCGAGGTCGCTCCACAGGTAAGTGCGGCCAGATGCCGTCTGCAGCGTGTCCCAATAGCCCTGGGCCGTGTTTGTGAGGGTCGCGATCTGCGCGGCGATGTCGGGATCCGCCGTGTTCACGGTGCTGCCGCCGGTCAGTTGCAGGCTCCATTTGGCGCGCAGCGTGTCGTATTCGTCGGCGGTGGCGGCTTCCAGGTGGCCGCCGCCGGACATCGACAGTTGCGCGGGTGCGGCGGCGTCGTCCTGCGTGGCGCCGCCGCAGGCGCTCAGGGCAGCGGCCAGCAGCAGGAGGGGAACTCGGGTTGGCATGGCGTGGTCTCCATCGTTTGTGTTAACGTTAACGGAATGTCGCCCTCAAATGATAGCCGAGCGGTATGCGTGCCCGGCCATGATTTTTTTAAATCGGACGTGGATGTGTTATGGCGTGATACGGCGGAATGGTAGGATAGCGGTCTGCATCAACCGGAGGACACCATGACCATATTCGCCACGCCAGTTTTCGACGCCACCGTCATCTACGAAGGCAATGAACTGTTCAAGGGCCAGGGTGCCGCGCGCGGCTGGGCCGAGAAGCTGGCCAAGGAAATCGAGACCCCCGTCACGGTCGAGAAGATCGGCACGGGCTGGGCGCTGTGCGCGCAGCTGGACGGCGTCGATTGCCGCTGGGGTATCCTGGGGCAGCGCCTGAAGCGGTTGGATTAATGGCCGCGCTGACGGTATCGCGGATCCTGCATGCGGGCTACGTGTTCGCATGCGAAGGCACCCGCATCGCTTTCGACACCATCTTCGAAAACCCGTTCAGCCGCAACTGCCACGCGTTCCCGGACGTGCGCTTCGACGAAGCGCTGATCCGGCGCCAGCGCTTCGACGCCGTCTTCATCTCGCACTTCCACGACGACCACTGCTCGCTCGAGAGCCTGGACCTGCTGGACCGCGCGACGCCGCTGTACATCTACTGCCTGTTCGACGAGCTGTTCGACATGGTGCGCGAGCTGGGTTTCACGAACGTGCACGCGCTGCAGCTGAACGTGCCGGTGGACGTCGGCCCGTTCCAGGTCGTGCCGCGCGAAGCGATGGATGCCGAGGTCGATTCGATGTTCCAGGTTCGCGCCGCCGGGCTGAACGTCCTGAACGTGGTCGACTCGTGGATAGACGATGCGGCGCTCGCGCGCCTCGTTGCCGAGAAGCCGTGGGACCTCGTGCTGTTTCCGTTCCAGCCCATGCGCGAGATCGAGGTGCTGGCCCCATCGCGGGCCACGCCCGCGCCGCCCGCGCTGCCGGAGGAGTGGCTGGATCAGTTGCAAGCGCTGGACCCGCGCTTCGTCGTGCCGAGTTCCTGCCAGTTCCAGCTCGAACCCTGGTCGTGGTACAACCGCGCCTTCTTTCCGATCTCGTATGCCCGTTTCACGGACGAGGTGGGGGCGGTGCTGCCGCACGCGCAGGTCGTGCGCATGGATCCGTCGGTGTCGATGGTGCTGGATGCGGACGGGTTCCGTCCCGCGCCGCCGCTGGACTGGGTCATCCCCGTCGGCGCACAGGACGTCGACTACGTCTACGAAGGCAATGCGGATGCACCGCCCACGGCCGACATCGCGCGCCATTTCCCCGCGCTGACCACGGACCAGTGGACGCGCGTGCTGGACTTCTGCCGCATCGATCTGGCCGACCGCTACGCCGCGCTCGATGACGAAAGCGAGTATTTCGACAGCCCGCGCGTCTGGCAGTTGTCGATCTACGATCACGTGGGCGAGGTGACGCGCTTCCGCTACCGGCTGTCGCCGGGCAGCGCGGACCCTGTCGAAGACGGGCCACTGGGCTGGACCACCGACATCCCGGCCGTGAAGCTGTACGCGGCGCTGGAACTGGGCGAGTCGCTGACGTCGCTGTACATGCGCATCAACGATGCGGTGTTCGATGCGGACACGGAGCGCGATCTGGCGCAGGCCGACGTGGTCGAGGATCCGCTGGTCCGCTGCCTGTTCAGCGAGGGTTTCGGCGCCTACCAGCGGGCGCAGTTGCGGCGATTGCAGGCCCGCTAGGCTGGCCCGAAGTCCAGTTCCGGTTGTTCCGGCGGATACGTGATGCGCAGGCCCTCGACGTGGGCGAAGCGCGTCAGCTTGTGCGGCTTGCGCTGGCGCGCATCGATGATGTCGTCGACGGGCACACCGCGCACCAGCAGCGCATCGGCGACGAGCGAGCGGTGGCAGCGCCACGGCACCGCTTCCGCGCACATCAGCGCGCAGGTGCGGGTCTGCGCGAGCTCGATGACCGCGTCGACGTTGGCCGCGAATTCGTCGGTCTGCATGTAGTCCGCGTAGCCGCGGAACGACGTGTTGCGCCAGGCGGCATTCGGCGAATCCTTGAGCGGCCGGCGCAGGCCGCCGAGGCCTTTCAGGTACCGATATTCGATGCCCGCATCGGCCAGCGACGCCGCGAGTTCATCCTGCCCGAACTGCGGATTGTGGCGCGACTTCGGCACCGTGCGGATGTCGAGCAGGCAGGCGATGCCGTTCTGCCAGAGCAGTCCGATAAACTCCTCGATCGTGCGGTTCGAATGGCCGATGGTGCAGACGGGGGCGGGTGTCATGGCTCCATTCTGGCACGGCCGTGCAGGGCGGGGTGCTCGCTTCCTTACAGACTGAAACGTCTCTTACAGCGACCGAACAGAGCGTTTCTGGCGTGCGCGCTAGCATGAAGTCATCCACTTCATTCGGGAGAATAAAAATGACGTTCAAAATGATGGGCACCAAGCGCCCCCTCCTGCGCATCGCTGCCATCCTGGCCCTGAGCGCCGCCACCACGTCCGCGTTCGCGCAGAGCGCCGAATACCGCCGCGGCTATGACGACGGTTACGCCGCCGGCCTGCGCGAAGCCGGCGGCGGCCGCGGAGAAGGCCGCGGCTGGCGCGTATTTGTCGAAGACGCCGAATACGGCACGCATTTCGCGTCCTGCGACGCACGCCGCGCCGTGCGCTATCAGGTCGAGCGCAATCGCGGCACCGTCCGCGCAGACAATCAGCTGTGCGGCGATCCGGCGCGCGGGGAACCGAAGCGGCTGCGCATCGTGTATCGGTGCGGTGACAGCGAGGCAGTCCGCATCGTTGCGCGCGAAAATGAGTCGGTGCGGTTGAGCTGCCGGCGGTAAGTAAAGGTTGCCGTGCCTGAGTGGTGTCCCGATTTGGCGCTGCTCAGGCGCCCATTGCCATGGTGTAGAATGTTGCAACATTGACATGATAACGTGCCACCATGATGACGATTTTCCGGCCTCTTGCCCTGTCCCTGCTGCTGGCCTCCTCAATCGTGAGCGCGGCCGACGCCCCGTTCTATTTCATCGACATTGCCGATACAGGCAAGGCCGTCCTGTACAGCGAGTCCCAAAGAGCACCGAAGGGCGACCTGTCGTACGCGCTCGTCGACCGGGTCAGCATGGGGTGCTGCGTCAAGGCCACGGCCCGCAAGCCCGCGCGCAAAACAGATGACGATACGGTCAAGTTCGTGGCGGACGAAGTCAAACCCATCTTCAGCCACACCGTCCAGTTCAGCGGAGCAAGGAAACCCGAGCCGGATCAGGCTTACGGCTTCGAAGGCATGCAAACGGTGACGAAGAAAGGCCGCGGCACGTATCAGGTCACCCTGCAGGCCGGCGACCCGGTCTTCGTACGCACCTGCTACTCGGGCGAAGGAATGCGGGTACGGCTCTACCACCGGCTGGCCGACAGGAAGCCCTACGCGAGCTATTACTATTATCTCGGGTACGACGTGGAGCCGACCTGCCGCTAGTGCGCCGCCAGCGTCAACGCAATCCCCATCTCCCGATACGGCCGCAACACCTCCTCACCGGTCGCCGCCGGCACCACCATCCCACTGATCTCGGACAGCCCGACAATGCGATACGGCGACGCGGTGGCCAGCTTCTCCGACGACGCCAGCACGACGGTCTCCGCCGCCGCATGGCATAGCGCCCGCTTGATGCAGGCCTCTTCGTAATCGCCGGTCGACAGCCCGCTCTCCGGATGCACGCTGGTCACCCCCATGAAATAGGTATCGGCGCGGATCTGTGCGATGGCTTCCAGCGTCGCCGCACCCACGCCGACGGCCGAGTGGCGGAACAGGCGGCCGCCGAGCATGATGACCTCGATGTCCGGATGGTCCATCAGCTCCATCGCGATGGAGGGGCTGTGCGTGACGACCGTCGCGCCCAGGCGCCGCGGCAGCGCGCGCACGAGTTGCGCGCATGTGGTGCCGCCGTCGACGAACACGACCTGGCCCGGCTGCACGAGCGCGGCGGCGGCGCGGCCGATGGCGGCCTTGTCGTCGGTGGCGATGCCGTGGCGCGTGGCGAAGTCCGCCAGCGCCGGGCTGGCGGGCAGGGCGCCGCCGTGCACGCGCTGCAGCAGGCCTTCCTTCGCCAGCTCGCGCAGGTCGCGCCGGACCGTGTCTTCCGAAACCCCGAGTTCCGCGCTCATCTTCGTGGCGACGATCTGGCCGTCGCGCCGCAATACGTCCATCAGATACTGTTTTCGCTGGCTCGTCAGCATGCTGTCCTTTCGCCGTGCTTGACTTTGCACGATATTGCACGATAGTTTACACGAACTTCAATGACGGGAGAATATCGTGCAGGATCGTGTGGAAATCAGGCAGGTCGAGCTGCTGTCGGACGACTGGGGCATCCTGAACAAGACGACGTTCGCGCTGCGTACGGAGGACGGCGGCTGGGATGTGCAGACCCGGGAAACCTATGACCGGGGCAATGGCGCGACCTTACTGCTCTACAATCGCGCACGCCGCACCGTCGTGCTGACGCGTCAGTTCCGCCTGCCGGCCTATGTGAACGGCCACGACGGCTACCTCGTCGAGGCGGCCGCCGGCCTGCTCGATGGCGCGAGTCCGGAAGCACGCATCCGGGCCGAGGTCGAAGAAGAGACGGGCTACCGCGTCGGCACCGTGCAGCGCCTGTGGGATGCGTTCATGAGTCCGGGCAGCGTGACGGAGCGCCTGCACTTCTTCGTGGCCGAGTACGAGGCGCGCGACCGCGTGGGACCCGGCGGCGGCGTGGCGGAAGAGGGCGAGCGCCTGGACGTGCTGGAACTGGACATCGACGCGGCGCTGGCCATGATCGGCAGGGGCATCGTCGACGGCAAGACGATCATGCTGCTGCAGTACGCGCAGGCGCACCTGTTCGCGCCGCGCGGCATGATGATCCTGATCGCGGGCCCGTACCGGTCCGGCACGGAAGGCGATCCCGATCGTATCGCGGCCAACGTCGCGGCGATGGAGGCGTGCGTGATGCCGCTCTACGAGGCTGGGCACCTGCCCGTGCTGGGCGAATGGCTCGCGCTGCCGACGGTGCGGCTGGCCGGCTCGAAGGCGCCGGGGGATGCGGTGTACGACGCCGTGTTTCACCCGCACGCACAGCGCCTGCTGGAGCGGTGCGACGCGGTGCTGCGCATCGGCGGCGCGTCGGAAGGGGCGGACCTGATGGTGGCGACGGCGAGGAAGCTGGGCAAGCGCGTGTACGCGGCATTGGAAGAGATTGGTACAATCGCATCACCATGAACAAGACCGCCATCTCCATCGTGCTGGGCGCGACGCTAGTCGCAGCGCTGTCCGCCTGCGACAGCAAGACCTCCGCCAACGAAAAAAACTTCGGCATCGCCGTCACCCAGTATTTCGACAAGAAGGGCGAGCAGTGCCTGGACCCCGTCAAGTGGCCGGTCGACGTGTACGAGATCGACGTGCGCCAGCAGAAGCTGTACCCGGACAACGCGGCCGGCACAATGTCGGCGCTGGAATCCGTCGGCCTGGCCAAGGGCGAAGACATGGAATTGCCCGGTGCCGTCGTCAACGGCAAGACAAGCGCGGTGAAGGTCCGGCGCTACACGATGACGGACGCCGTCAAGCCCTATCTGCACGAGAGACCGGGCAAGCTGCAGCGCATCTGCTGGGGCCGCAAGTCGCTGAGCAAGGTGATCCGCTGGGCGGATCCGGCCAAGGTGGGCGACCATGAGGAATCCGCCGTGATCTACACGTACAAGCTGTCGAACGTGGCGGACTGGGCTCGCAAGCCCAAGGTCAAGGAAGCGTTCCCCGAGCTGGGGCGGAACATCGACGGCGAGCGCTCGCAGAAGGAAAAACTGTACGTCAAGCTGACGCCCAATGGCTGGGAAGCGCTCGGCCTGAACAACTGAGCGCGGCGTTACAGCGGGACGTAGTCGGCTTCCGCGGCGTTGTAGACGAGGACCTTGCCCGCCGCGTCCAACCGGTAGCGGTCGCGCACCGGCGACACGCCCGGATCGCCGCCGCAGCGCTCGTTGTGGATTTCATGGGCAGCGAAGTCCCACTGGTCCGCCTTGCCATTCGCCGGGTGGTCGCTCTCGTCCATGAAGCTCAGACAGTCCAGATCTGCGACCCGGTGCGCCTTCAGTTGCTTGACGAGGAGGTCCAGTGCCTGCTGTTCCGAGACCTGTTCTGGCGCGGCGGCATGCCGGGCAGGCGGGCTGTCCGGCGACGAGCGCGAACACCCGGCCGCCAGGACAGCCAGCACGATGATGGATGCGAAGCGGGCGTACCGCATATCAGCGGCGCAGCTGCGCCAGCACGCCCAACGCGCCCCGCGCCATCTTCCACGCCGACAGGGCCGACGTGGCAAGACCGGCCAGGCGCTTGCGGCGCATGAGGACGAGCCCCAGCACGGCACCGGCCGCACCGAGCACGAGCTTGCGGTTGGCGGCGACGTAGCCCACGACGGGATGTCCGGCCAGCGCATTCGACGGGCGCAGCGCCTTCAGCTCGTAGGCGAGGCCCACGCGCTGTTCGGCGCATTGCTCGATCAGGGCCGCGCGGCGGGTGGCAAGATCAGGCTTGTTCATCGGTCGCCTCCGCATGATGTTGGGCCAGGCCGTGGCGCAGGTAGTCGACATCGTTGCGCAGTTCGGCCAGCGTGGCCGAGAGCAGCGGCGCTTCCGTGTTCATGCTGGCGCGGACTTTCATGAGGATGATGCCGGCCAGCGCGCCGAACAGGACGGCCATGCCGCCGACGGCCTGCAGGCGGTACGTATCCCAGAAGATGGCGATGACGAACAGCGCCGCCAGCAGCAGGGCGCCGGCCGCGAGGAACACGGCCAGCAGGGTCCACGCGAGGTGGCCCAGCAGGCGGCGCGCATCTTCCTGGAACTCGACCGCGGCCAGTTCCAGCCGCGTGCCCGCCATCGCGACGAGCGTCGCACCGATCCGGCCTGCCGCCGCGAAGACTCCCATTACTTACGCGCGATCAGCATGCCGATCACGACACCGACGGCGGTGCCCAGGCCGACGGCCTTCCACGGATTCTCCTTGACGTATTCGTCGGTGGCCTTGGCGGCGACCTTGGCTTTTTCGACCGCGGCTTCTTCCAGGCGGACGATGTCTTCCTTGGCCTTGACCAGGGTGCGCTCGAACTTCACCTTGGCGGCCTTGAATTCTTCGCCGGTCAGGTGGCCGCTGTGGCGCAGCCACGCTTCCGCGTCCTGGATGACGGTCTTCAGGTCGGACAGCAGCTGGTCACGGGCGCCGGTCTGGGTCGGGATTTTTTCCATCATGGGTGAACCTCTCGTTATAGATTGATATGTGGACAATATTATCCTAATGCATAGTCTAGCGCGACGCCAGCAAACACGGCCGCACCCAACCAGTTGTTATGGTTGAAAGCGGCAAAACACTTCATGCGGTCGCGTCCGCGGATCAGGGTGTAGTGGTAGACGGCCATCCCGGCCGCGACGGCAATGCCCGCCACGAACCACCAGCGCAGGCCCAGCGACCAGCCGCACACGAGGTCGATGCCCAGCGTCGCCGCATAGCACACCATGATCGCGGCCACGTCGTAGCGGCCGAAGGTGATGGCGGACGTGCGGATGCCGATGATGAGGTCGTCGTCGCGGTCGACCATCGCATATTCGGTGTCGTAGGCCAGCGACCAGAACACGTTGGCGACCAGCAGCCACCACGCTACGGCCGGCACGTGGTCCTGCACGGCCGCGAACGCCATCGGGATGCCGAAGCCGAACGCGATGCCGAGGTAGGCCTGCGGCAGCGCGAAGAAGCGCTTGAAATACGGGTAGCTGCCCGCGACGATCACGGCCACGACGGACAGTTGCTTCGTCAGCGTGTTCAGCGGCAGGATCAGCAGGAACGAGACGATCGCGAGCACGGCCGCTACCATCAGCGCTTCCCAGCCCTTGATGCGGCCGCTGGTCAGCGGACGGTCGACCGTGCGCTTCACATGGCGGTCGAAGTCGCGGTCCGCGTAGTCGTTGATCGCGCAGCCGCTTGATCGCATCAGTGCTGTTCCAACGATGAAGATGAGGAGGATAATCGGATCGGGATGGCCGTTCGATGCCATCCACAGGGCCCACAGCGTGGGCCACAGCAGCAGCAGGATGCCGATGGGCTTGTGGCCCCGGACCAGGCGGAAATACAGCGCCAGCTTGTTCATGATTCGTTCGAATTGAAAATCTGCAAGGTCAGGATTGTAGCCTGTCGGGGCGCGCCCGGCTGTACGGCGCAGGACGATACGACGCGATCATGCGCACGTCGACGATGCACAAGGCATGACGCACGTGCGCGCTCTACGATGCCGGCTTCGGATCAAGGAGAATGCATATGCGGTTCGTAACCATGGTGGTGGTCGGAATCGGACTCGGAAGTGGCGTGCTCGCGCAAGCCGGTGGCCAGGAGCAGGGGGCGTGGACGGAAGCGCGGTCGCTGCGCGAGCTCCCGGCCGGCATCCAGGCGCTGCTGGGCGTGGGCCTCGGTCTCGCGGGCATCGCCGACCGGGACGGCGACTTCAACGAGACCGACGCCATCGACGACATCACGCCGCGCCGCCGCTTCGTGCTCGGGATCGTGAACGGCGGCACCGCGCTGGTCGCGCTGGAGCAGGGCGGCCGCGTGTATTCCGTGCGCGCCATCGAATTCAAACAGGCCGGCACGACGTGGGACGCGGTACGGTGCGTGCCGCTGGACACGGTGCCGCGCCGGAGCACCGAACTGGTCGGCGCCCTGGCCGGGAAGCATGCGGGATCCTGCGGCGGTGTCGGGATCCGGACGGACGACGCGGACGCAGCGCCCACCGTGGCCGCGCCGGTCCTGCCCGTACGCGTCAGGCAGCGGCCTGGAGCGTGACCATCTCGACGCCGGGCAGGCCGCAATCGGCGACGGCCTTCACCACCGCGTCGATGGCCGCGCGGCGCGTAAAGCTCTTGCGCCATACGATCACGACGCGGCGCGACGGGACTGGATCCTGGAACGGGACGAAGGTCAGCATGCCGTTCGGATCCTTCATGTCCGGCACGGAGGCGCGCGGCAGCACGGTCAGGCCGATGCCGCTCGCGACCATGTGCCGGATCGTCTCCAGCGACGAGCCCTCGAACGTGCGCTGCATGCCGTTGCCCGGCGACGAAGAGAAGCGCGCCATCTCTGGGCAGACTTCCAGCACCTGGTCGCGGAAGCAGTGGCCGGCGCCCAGCAGCAGCATCGTCTCGCTCTTGAGGTCCTCGGCCGCGATCTCGGTGCGCGTCGCCCACGGGTGGTTCTTCGGCATCGCGACGACGAACGGTTCGTCGTACAGCGCCTGCACGGCCATGCCGTGTTCCGGCAGCGGCAGGGCCATGATCGCGGCGTCCAGCTCGCCCTGGCGCAGCAGGTCGAGCAGTTTCACCGTGAAGTTCTCCTGCAGCACGAGCGGCATCTGCGGCACGTTCGCAATCAGGTTTTTCACGAGCGGCGGCAGCAGGTAAGGGCCAATGGTGTAGATCACACCGAGGCGCAGCGGGCCGGACAGCGGGTCCTTGTTCTGCTTGGCCAATTCCTTGATGGCAGCCGTCTGCTCGAGCACGCGCTCGGCCTGGGCCACGATCTGCGCGCCGAGCGGCGTGACGGACACTTCCGAGCCGCCCCGTTCGAACAGCGTAACGCCGAGTTCGTCCTCGAGTTTCTTGATGGCGACGGACAGCGTGGGCTGGGCGACGAAGCAGGCTTCGGCCGCATGCCCGAAATGGCGGGCGCGTGCGACGGCGACGATGTATTTCAGTTCGGTCAGTGTCATGGGATCCGCGTGTTATTTACCGGCCGTGTTCTCTAAGACACGTTTGCCTGCCTTTTAAGCAGTCTGTCACTATTTTACCGGTAAAGCCATGGATATAATGGCCGGGCAGGCGATGTTGCCTTGCGTTAATAGGAAGACACCCATGTCCTCGACCTTCGGCCCGGCGGAAGCCCAGGCCTATATGCACAAGCTGCTCACGGTCATGCACCAGCAGGGCGGCTCCGACCTGTTCATCTCGGCCGATTTCCCGCCCAGCATGAAGCACCAGGGCGCCATGAAACCCCTGAGCCAACAGCGCCTGACGGGCGACATTACGCGCGCGCTGTCGCTCTCGCTGATGAACGAGCGCCAGCGCGCCGAGTTCGAGGCCGAGATGGAGTGCAATTTCGCGATCTCCCTGCCGGGCGTGTGCCGCTTCCGTGTGAACGTGTTCGTGCAACAGCAGAGTGTGAGCATGGTCGTGCGAACCATTGCATCGGAAATCCCGAATTTCGAAAAGCTCGACCTGCCCGAGGTGCTGAAGGACGTCGTGATGACGAAGCGCGGGCTCGTCCTCGTCGTCGGCGGTACCGGCTCCGGCAAGTCGACGACGCTGGCTGCGATGATCGATTACCGCAACAGCAACTCGGCCGGCCACATCATCACGGTCGAGGACCCTGTCGAATACGTCCACAAGAACAAGAGCTGCCTCATCACGCACCGCGAGGTAGGCGTCGACACGCTGTCGTGGCACAACGCGCTGAAGAACACGCTGCGCCAGGCACCGGACGTGATCCTGATCGGTGAGATCCGCGACACGGAAACGATGGAACATGCGATCGCGTTCGCCGAAACAGGGCACTTATGCCTGGGCACACTGCACGCGAACAATGCGAACCAGACGATGGACCGCATCATCAACTTCTTCCCGGAAGAGCGGCGGAACCAGCTGTTGATGGACTTGTCGTCGAACCTGCGCGCCATCGTCTCGCAGCGGCTGGTCCGCACGGAAGATGGGAAAGGGCGCAAGGCTGCCATCGAGATCTTGCTGAACACACCGACGATCGGCGAGATGATCCTGAAAGGCAATTTCCACAGTATCAAGGAGATCATGCACAAGTCGCGCGAGCTGGGCATGTGCACGTTCGACCAGGCGTTGTTCGAGCTCTACAACAAGGGCTTCATCAGCTACGACGAAGCCATCCGCAACGCCGATTCCGCGAACGGCCTGCGTCTGCAGATCAAGCTGTCGGGAGAACGCAAGGCGCCGGACGAGGGCGGCGGTGCTGCGAAGCCGGCCGAGCTGTCGATGCTGGTGGACGAGCCGGAAGAGGAACCGCCGGCGGCAAGTTAAAATGCACGCCATGGCTACCTTCGAACAAAAACTCTGCACCCGCACCACGTTGCCGCAACGCATCGCCGACCTGCCGAAACCCGTCGTGCTGACGAACGGCGTGTTCGACATCCTGCACCGCGGCCACGTGACGTATCTCGCCCAGGCCCGCGAACTGGGCGCGTCGCTCGTCGTCGCCGTCAACACGGACGCGTCCGTGAAACGCCTGGGTAAAGGCGATGACCGCCCGCTGAACACGCTGGCCGACCGCATGGCCGTGCTGGCCGCACTGGAATCCGTCAGCCTCGTCGTGGAATTCGACGAGGACACGGCCCTGGAAGTCGTCCAGGAAGCCCGCCCCGACATCTATGCCAAGGGCGGCGACTACGTCATGAGCGCCATCCCGGAAGGGAAGGAAGTGATCGCCTACGGCGGCAAGGCCGTCGCGATCGATTTCGCGCACGACCGCTCGACGACGAAGCTGGTCGCGAAGATCCGGCAATACGGTTGATCGAGAACCGGCCGGCACATGGCCTAGTCGAACGATGCGTATTCCGACCGGAGACGCTCATGAAGGTAGGCTCGTCCTTGTAGCAGCGCTATTAACCGCTTGCCAATCATGGCAGGCACATGCGCCAGAACACCCGCCGCCCCATCGCGGCGCGGGAATAGGTGCGGGAACGAGTGGCAGCGCGGGGGCGGGCACGGCGTCCGGCAGCGGCGAGCACGATGGGTGCGAGCGGCATATGGAGATGCAGTGGCAGGCGTGTCATTGAGGGATTGTCAGCCCCCGCCGGCGTACCCATTCTGGCGCCACGCCTCGTAGACGACAGCCACCGTGTTCGACAGGTTCAGGCTGCGGTTGCCGGGCATCATCGGCAGGCGGATGCGCTGGATTGTTGCGCCCATGGGCATTATCTGTAGCGCCGAGAAACGGCCAGACAATTTCCAGCTAAACCAATAAATCAACTACATCCGCCGGGCCGTGGGCGGCGCGGCAATGGATTGAGAGACGGAACCCTACGGGCTACAAGTCTGCTCGACGTCATCTATCTCCCTGCGAATCACCCTATTAGTTCTAGCGCCTCCTTGGCATTCCCTATCTGGGCTCTCCTGCGCATCATTAATTTGATCCCGTAATAGGCGTTCGTTTGTTATTGATCGGTGCCAAGCATTAAAAAAGATTGATAATTTCCGCCCTCGATTTCTAACGCAATGTAACTGCTTGATCGCTCTTTCGTCAAGATTTTATGCTGATGTTTATCATGTGCTACTAGACAAGAAAGAGCCGCAGTTGTTAAAATTTTCGGCGTCGAATTTATCTGACCTGAACGAATCTAATTGCGCGAACCGATAGTGCCTGATTACAGACTGGTTGAAATTGTCGGCGCTTGGGTGGCATGCGTTTTCAATGTGCAACAAATAAAGAAATTTTGCAACATTTGTTCGGATTACTTTAATGCGAAAACGCAGCACGTGACGTCTCGGCAGGAATATGAGGTCCTGTTCGACTCCCTTGACCTCACCACAGTATTCAGTTGCCGAAGGAAACACGCATAAGCAACACCGTCCGGTTATTTATGTTGCCGATCGCCAACATAACTGCATTTTCCCTTTGAGTGCTCCTCATGACGACGGCCCAAAAGCTCAATGCTGCCCAATAAGCATGACGCCACACAATAGCTGTCACGCGACGTCGAGTGCGTGTCGAGCTACTGTCTGACGATCCTGATATTGCGCTAAAGGAGATGCAGAGCAAGCTGCTGAATATTGCGCTTATTAGCAGAATGATTGAGATATCGCCAATTCCCTCCCTGCAACATGACTAGGCTGTTCGGAGGTTTCTTGCACCTACGCTCGTCTCCGGGGATTTTATTCCTACAACAATCGAGACCGATACCGATTGATTGATAATTTCAAGTCCAAAGCCAATCGATGCTGACCTTTGTGCGTTCTACCTGCGTTGCCTCTCACACTACCAATCGATACCCTTGACATGAACTCGCGTGATCTCGCCGGTGCTTTCCTAAGTGCGCTTACCCAAACCAACCGCCCCATTCGTCTTCGTCTAGCAGGCGAACGACGGCTCCGGGATGAAGTACTACTCGTCAAGCGCGTCGTCGGGAACGAGACCATGTGCGGGGGCTTCGAATATCGCCTGCAATGCGTATCAGCCCAGTCCGGACTGGCATTAAAGGATTTCATCGCACTGCCGATTGAACTTCAACTGGTCACTGACCGGGGCGAATTGCGCTCTGTCTGCGGCATTGTCACGCATGCGTTCGCGGGACAAAGCGACGGCGGGTTGGCCACGTACCAGTTGGTTGCGCGTGATGCGCTCGCAATCATGGAACAACGCGTCAACACGCGAGTTTTCCGAAACAAGAACGAAGTGGACGTTTCACTGATGATTCTCGACGAATGGAGGCAGACGAACGGCGTCCTCGCGAACGCATTTGATGTTGACACGGTCCAGTTACAGGGGACTTACCCGGCCCGCGAATTCATCATGCAGCACAACGAATCGGATGCCGCCTTTCTGCGCCGTTTGTGGAAACGCCAAGGAATCGCCTGGTTCATGCGCCCAGGGCGGGCGAGCAAGGACGACAGAAGCGACACGCCAGCCCATACGCTGGTGTTATTCGACGACGTAATGGGGCTGGCTCAGAATTCTGCGGGCATCGTGCGCTACCACCGCGATCACGCTACCGAGTTACGTGACAGTATCACTACCTGGACCGCCGTGCGTAGCCTGAAACCCGGAGGCATTACACGCCACAGCTGGGACTACGCAAGCGTCCGCCTCATGGAAACGCAGGCGCTGACCACCATGCAGCAAGGGGCGATGGGAGACCAGCTCGCTGCCGGCATCGACGAATACGTGGTCGACGTGCCCCACGCTGGCGACGACATGAAAGATTATCGCCGTTTGGGCGACCTTCGCGTGCGTCGACACGAGTACGAAGCGAAGTGCTTCCACGGCGAAAGCGGCGTACGTGACCTGTGCGTCGGCGAATGGATTGGACTGTCCGGCCACCCGGAAATCGACACGCATCCGAGCGATGAGAGACAGTTCGTGATCACCGAGCTCTCGGTCCTGGCTGACAGTAACTTGCCGAAAGCGGTCGACGAGAAAATCCAACGGCTGTTCTCAGCCAATGGATGGCAAACGGAACTGGCAACCTCTAGTCTGCTCCAGTCCAACGCAGAACGCGAAGTACGCTACAGCAATCGGTTCACGTGCGTACGTCGCGGCATTCCGATTGTGCCGTCGTTCGATCCTCGAACCGATCTGCCTGTCGCAACGTTACAAAGCGCGTTGGTTGTCGGCCCGGAAGGCGAGGAAGTGCATTGCGATGCAATGGGGCGGGTCAAGATCCGTTTTCCGGCAACCCGGCAACAAGACCACGCAGGTGCGGGCGCGAGTGACACCGACACCGATTCCGCCTGGGTGCGGGTCGTCAGCACGTGGGCGGGTGGTCAGCGCGGTGCATTTACACTGCCACGAGTTGGCGATGAGGTAATAGTCGATTTCCTCGGTGGCGACCCTGACAAGCCTCTTATTGTTGGCCAGGTCTATAACGGCGCAGCATCGCCGCCCAAATTCAACCATACCGGCACCCTGCCAGAGAACAAATATCTCTCCGGGATCAAGAGCAAGGAAGTGCAAGGCGGCCGCCTGAACCAGCTTCGTCTGGACGATACACCGGAGCAAATCAGCGCACAGCTTGCAAGTGAGCACGGCTATAGTGAATTGAACTTGGGCTGGCTGACACACCCACGGCAGGGCGGCAAGGCCCGTCCCCGAGGTGAAGGAGCAGAACTGCGCAGTGACAACTCGGTTGTCATCCGCTCGGCCCAAATGTTGCTGTTGACGACCCAGGCCATGCTGCGAGCACAGGGTAATCAATTGGAACGCGGCATGCTTCAAGGACTGCTTGAGAGTTCACAGGCACTCCTGAAGGAATTAGGCGAGTTTGCTGAACAGAATCAGGCCATGGCCGTGGATCTCGAACCGCACAAGGACCTGAACGAGAACCTGCGGAATGCCGAGAAAGGCACCAATACGCAGAGCGGCGGGGAGGTCGACACCACTTCACCGCTCATCGCGCAATATGCGCATGGCGGTTTCCTCAGCGCAACCCCTTATTCTTCCGTTAGCTATAGCGGCCAACAGCACAATGTGATCGCACAACAGAACATCCAGGCGGTCGCGGGTGAGCGCGTCAACATTAATGCTCGACAGGGTATCTCTCTTTTCTCGCAGAAGAACGGAATGAAGTACATCGCGCACACTGGAAAAGTCGACATCCAGGCACAACACGACAGTATTGGCATTGCCGCAGGCAAAGACATGACGATTACCGCCAGTGAAGGCGAGATTACGATTGCCGCCCAAAAGAGCATCAGCCTGATTTGTGGCGGCGCATACGTCAAAATCGCGGATGGAAAAATCGAACTGGGTTGCAGTGGAGATTTCACTGTCAAGGCAAGCACGCACAAATGGGATGGCCCGGGCCGAATGTCGTTCGATCTGCCGCACTTCTCCGGTGAAGGAAAACCGCCGGCACAATGGATTGGTCTGGACTATCGAGATGCCGACACTGGAGAGGCAATCGATGGGGCAAAATACGAAATTCATTTCGACAAGGGGCCCGTTTTGAATGGAGCGCTGGATGCAAACGGCAAGGTTCGACGGGAAAACGTCGCGAACAAACCCGTGAAAAAAGTAATTTATAAACCGCGCACGCCTGAAAAGGATAAGCCAGCAGCACCGTTGAGCGATTTGTTGCAAGAATAAAGCTTAACGAATACCGACTATATTGATAGCGAGCATACTGAATGGCTGAAGTCAATACGACACAAATGCGCGACGCCTTGGCATGGGCTACGAATGATATGGAAAAAGCCAAGGAGCCGAGTACGAATCCAATTGTTTGGTTCTGGGAAGCGATCGAGGGCGATTTCAACGAAGATCGATCAACCGCCCAGCTACTCACCGATGCGGCAATTTCGATGATTCCGTTAGTCGATCAAATTTGCGACCTACGCGATCTCATAGCAAATTGCAAAAAGCTAAGTCATGATTGCAAGGACAAAGCAGCATGGCTGGCTTTGGTCCTGACCCTTATTGGCCTGTTTCCGACACTTGGCTCCTTACTCAAGGGTGTACTTAAAATCATCTTTGCACACGTCAGGCGTCTTGGAGTTGATCAGGTGGTAAAAGCCGTCGACAGAGGAATGTCGTGGGTGATCGTATATTTGCGAAGGGAAGAGGTTCAAAAATACATCAAGGCTCAGAAAGTCGATCGTGTGTTTGCATGGCTCGCTACCGGCGTTAAAGAAGTTCGCGGCCGAGTGAATACCAAGGCACTGCTCGCTGCATTTGATACGGCAATTTCTGCACTTGAGGGAATGGTTAACAAGGTCAGGCTTGTACCGACCATCTACCGCAAAGCCAAGGCCGCGTTGGAGCAGGCTAAAGCGATACGGTTGGCGGCGAATCAGCACATGGAAGAGACGCTTAAGCCCGTTCATGATATATTGACCACGATTATATTGAACCTGGAGCGCCGAACTCTCGAGAGAGAGCATGCGATCCTAAACGCGAGCAATATTCACTTCTGTGGTGCGCTTCCGGAAGCTGATGCGATTACCTTGATGTTGAAACATCAGCCAACATGGCTAAGTAAAACCGGCGATAAGTTTATTGATCCTGCAGACGTCGCGCCTATTCGACCTGAAGTAGACAGGCTCTCTGCAAAATTTGACGCAGCTGGCAATCCTCGGCCTCAAAAAGAGATTTTTCCATACTTAACCGATCAAAATATCCAGTCCTTCCATACTCTACAGGCGCATACAATCAAAGGTCCTGCTCGTCTTTACCGAATCCTCGCCCCGAACAGCCGTGGTATGAGCGATTGTTGGGTAACAGAAGAAATATTCAATAAGTTGCAGAACTCTCCTAATCCGAAAGAAGCCTGGCGCAGATATTTGGCGGTCTGGCCGGATTGGAACGTCGATGGACAATTCGTAATTTACGATGTGAAAGCAGGCGAGTCATTGAATGTCTGGCGCGGCCCGGCATCCAGTCAGACGAAAAATACACTTCCAAACAACTTTCTCGAAGGCGGTTGGGAACAGATTGTTTTTAATATCGAACGTAGCGATCCGCGCGGCGATACGTTGATATATTATAAGTTACAGAAAAGTCCCAAAGGAACAACGCTGGGCCCACCGCTGACCCAAGCTCACGTCGACCACGTTACGGCATCCATGGATAAGTCTGAAAAGGCGACTTTTTTTGCCGAACATATTGGGCTGCGTCAACAAATTAACCATCCAAAAATTAGTGGGCCGTTTGATACCGGATGGGGTTACACAGAATTTGACGGAGTCTGGACGGCAGACAAAATAGGCCTGCCTGCTCTTCCTGGGCAGGCAACTGCAATTGCTAAGGGAGCGATATGAGTACACCAGGAGATCAATTTTCTTTATCGGCATGGCGCAAGGCTCAGGCGGCCATGCTTTATCATTACGCTTCGCTGGACTACTTGAAGGGCTTGCATCAAATGGTGAGCGAACTGATGGATGGTGAGATTGATCCGTTAATAGATCTAGCGAGGGCGCAGGGTCGGGATGCCGTACTGAAGGATGCGCGGTGGGGCGACAGGAATACCGTGCAGAACTGGGCAAACAGCGCATGGCCTTTTTTAAGTGATTTTCGACAATCACTCACGAGAGACATCGCCTTGCGCGCTATGGAGCAATATGAAGTCACTAGCGCTAATGAGTGCCTGCGTGGCTTGAATGAATTCTCAATGAATTGGGCGACGCCGGACGAGGAAAGGAAAATTCAGGCGGTATTAAAAGAAATAAGTAATTACGCCAGAAACATAGACGATACGATGAATGATCGGTCGCGCAGTCGGTGGACTGATTTTAACTTTGCATATAACTATCCTGAATTTTCAGCACAGTTTCCACGCATCTCGAAATTTCGCGTGCGTACTGATGTGAAGGCAGAAAGTTCCAAAGTCCCGCCCCGTACTGGAGTTTACGTCTCTTCGGATGATCCTAATGCCGCTTTGCAATTTGCATGGACTGGCGGTGGCGGTGGCAAACTTCGTCCCGCATCCACGTTCAACGAGATCGGCCTCGATGCCCTCCAGCAGGTTGGTCGAAAGGACCTATGGTTTGATGGCGCAAAAATGTTTGCGTTTGTCCAATCGCCGAAATATGCATCTTTCTTCGCGCACAAGATGTTGGGTCCTGGTAAGCCTGATCCATTCCTCGCGCCCTCGCTTGTGGCACGTTCTGCCTTTGTTGAAATTCCTTCGAATTGGTATTTCGTCGAAATCATCAATGATGAATTCGAAGACATCGCCGTTGTCAGCGAAGACGACAGTCGCACCATAAATACCCAAGAACGTTTGCGCGTCGAAGGAGGCCATGCCTGTGTCCGTGCAGGATATTGGTTCACGCCAGCAAAACCAGGATCGCGTCGCTACTTTAAGGACGGTGAAATGATGCCAGCCTTCGGCACTGATTACGGTGTTACATTCTGGCAGTGGGACGAGGATCAGCTGTAAAGTCGTTTACCGCTAGGGTCTACTAAACTGCACAGGAGAACGTCCATGAAAGGTGTGATTCGATTGGGCGATCTGACCAGTCACGGTGGCAAGGTTGTCGTCGCGTCCGCCACCTCTTCGGTCAATGGTCTTGCCGTTGCACGGCAAGGTGACGCATGTGTCTGCCCCATGCCCGGGCATTCGATATGCGTGATCGTTGAGGGTGACCCGTCCGTGTTGATCGGCGGGATCCCGGTTGCCTTTCATGGCCATAAGACGTCATGCGGTGCAAGCCTTATCTCGTCCGCCTTAACGTCGGGAACACCGTAATCACGTCGCCTCAACCCCCGCCCGCGTAGCCGTTCTGGCGCCACGCCTCGTAGACGACGACGGCCACCGTGTTCGACAGGTTCAGGCTGCGGTTGCCCGGCATCATCGGCAGGCGGATGCGCTGGGCCGGCGGGAACGACTCGCGCAGGGCCGGATCCAGGCCGCGCGACTCGGCGCCGAACACGAACACGTCGCCCGGACGGAATGCCGCATCGGCGAACGGCGACGAGCCGTGCGTCGTCATGGCGAACATGCGCGTGGGGTCCGGCTGCGTGTCGGCCAGGAAGGCGTCCCAGTTCTTGTGGACCTTCATCGTGGCGTAATCGTGGTAGTCGAGACCGGCGCGGCGCATCTTGGCATCGTCCAGCGGGAAGCCGAGCGGCTCGACCAGGTGCAGCTGCGCCCCCGTGTTCGCGCACAGGCGGATGACGTTGCCCGTGTTGGGCGGGATCTCGGGTTCGACCAGTACGACGTGAAACAAAATTAATCTCCTGAAAACGTCTTCCCCGCGCAGGCGGGGATCCAAGTTATCTATTCGGCGGCGTGCGCGCAAATACAAAATTCGTCACGCGCGCCGCGCCGAACCGTTTAAAAGTGGCGGCCAGTTCGCCCAGCGTATGGCCGCTCGTCATGACGTCGTCGACGAGGCCGACATGGCGTCCTTCGACGAGGTCCGGGTCCTCCACGGCAAACGCGCCGCGCACGTTTCTCGCCCGCACGCTCGGGGCCACGCCCGACTGGGCCGGCGTGTCGAGCGTGCGCAGCGCCAGCGCCGGATGACATGCTACCCCGAGCGCTGCCGCGAGGGGCCGCGCGATTTCCAGCGCCTGGTTGAAGCCGCGCTCCACGAGCCGGCCCGGCCCCAGCGGGACCGGGCACAGCAAATCGGGCAGCGGCAGGCCGGGGCGGGCCAGCACGGCATCGCGGATCTGGCGCGCAAACCACGGCGCGAGCGCGAGGCGGGCGCCGAATTTTAATTGAAGCACGAGCTGGTCGAGCGGAATCGCGTAATCGACGGCGGCGATGGTGGCGTCGAAGGCGGGCGGATCGCGCAGGCACGTACCACAGATATGACCAACGTCGTCCCCGCGCAGGCGGGGATCCAATTTCTCATGCGTCATCGGCAGTGCTAAATTGGGCTCCCGCCTGCGCGGGAGCGACGGTATTTCTGCTAGCGGGTTTGCACACTGCCCGCAACGCATCTGTCGCACCTCCGCATACGCCTCCTTACACGCGTCACAGACGACATCGTCGCACCCGCCCCGCACAGGGCGCACATCGACGGCATCAGCATGCGCAGCCAGTGCCGCAGGGACAAATAACGGGTCGTCATCGTGATTTCAGCCCATCATGTACACTCCCGCCATTATCCCATTCGCCCGCAGTCGACCATGGTTTCACCCCAAGCCCCCTCCAAGATGAGCGCCCCGATCGATCCGGTCCGCGTGCGCCAGCTGTTCGCCGACCCGGCCCGGGTCGCCCCGTCCGATTTCCTGCGGCGCGAGATCGCCAGCCGCATGTTCGACCGTCTCACGCTCGTCAAGACGGCGCCGCGCCAGGTCCTCGACGCCGGCTGCGGCACCGGTGTCGACATCGCAGAACTGCAGAAGCGCTACCCGGCCGCGCAGGTGCTCGGCCTGGACGCCGTGCCGGCGATGCTCGAGACCGCTGTGGCCGCCACGTCGGCGCCCCGGTCCCTGTTGAGCCGTTTGCTCCCGGCCAAAGCCGGCATCGATCTCGTTTGCGGCGACTTCGGTAACCTGCCGTTCGGTCCGAACTCGCTCGACCTGGTCTGGTCGAACCTGGCATTGCACTGGCATCCCCAGCCCGACCGCGTGTTCGCCGAGTGGCGTCGCGTGCTGCGCGTGGATGGCCTGCTGATGTTCTCGAATTTCGGTCCGGACACGTTCCGCGAACTGCGTGCCGCGTTCGCGGCGATGGACGAGACCCCGCACACGCTGCCGTTCGTCGACATGCACGACTTCGGCGACCAGCTCGTGGAAGCGGGGTTCACGACGCCCGTCATGGACATGGAACAGATCACGGTGACATACGACACGGCCGACAAGCTGCTGGCCGACGTGCGCGCGTTCGGGGTAACCCGCTCGCCACGCGCCGCCGCGGCCTCGTCGGCCGGGCGGCGTGGCAACGCATGCGCGACGCGCTGGAAGCAGGGCGCCGCGCGGACGGCAAGCTGGGCCTGACGTTCGAGGTCATCTACGGCCACGCGTTCCGGCCGGCACCGAAGACGACGGCCGCGGGCGAGGCGATCGTACGGTTCCAGCCACCCAAGCCGCGGTAAGCGGCCATGCATCCTGTATACGATCGCGGTAATTTTCCTTGAATAAAAATTACCGCTTTCAGTATAATCAAACACACTTTTTTCGACTGGATCAAAAAAGCGCTAAAAAATTAAGCATAAAGGCGTGAAGTCGAGGGTTGGAGCATCACCCGGGGATATCGGACAGCGTATTTGATGTCCCCCGCAAGCAAGGTTTGAAGGCATCGTTCATCGAGGGTCCCAGACGGTTCCCGGCTGGACGGTGTCGAGTCCCGAAGCGCCCGCCGGCGCGACGGGAAGTGGTTGCGTTTAGTTTAAAAAGGATTTCAGAACGGAAGTTGTCTTCCGTGGTTCCTCCATGGCGAGCCATAGGAGGGTCGCTTCCGTTCTAGAAATTTCTCTTCTAAAGGTGGTTGGGGACAACATGACATATGCAAAACGATTCAAAGCGTTGATGCTCGGTCTCGCAGTAGCGGCCAGCATCCCGGCGATGGCGGCTACCGAGCCCGTCATTACCGGTCGTCCATTGGAACATCAGCTCAACATGCAGGCGCCCGTGACGGGCATTGCAGCCTATATTTATAGTCTGCACAACTGGATGATGGTGGTCTGCCTGGTCATTTTCATCGGCGTGTTCGGCGTCATGTTTTACTCGGTGTTCAAGCACCGCAAATCCCTCGGCCACAAACCGGCCACCTTCCACGAATCCACCACGGTCGAGATCGCCTGGACCATCGTACCGTTCCTGATCGTCATCGGCATGGCCCTGCCGGCCACGCACGCCGTCGTGCAGATGAAGGACACCTCCAACCCGGACCTGACCATCAAGGTCACCGGCATGCAGTGGAAATGGGGCTATGACTATCTGAAGGGCGAGGGCGAAGGCATTTCGTTCCTGTCGAACCTGGCCACGCCGCGCACGCAAGTGGGCGAGCCGGGCATCGCACCGACCGAGAAGCGCACCGAGAACTACCTGCTCGAGGTCGACAACCCCGTCGTCGTCCCGGTCGGCAAGAAGGTCCGCCTCGTACTGACCGCCAACGACGTGATCCACTCGTGGACCATTCCGGCGTTCGCCGTCAAGCAGGATGCCATCCCCGGCTTCGTGCGCGACGCGTGGTTCAAGGCCGAGCAGGTGGGCACCTACCGCGGCAACTGCGTCGAGCTGTGCGGCAAGGAACACGCGTTCATGCCGATCGTCGTGAAAGTCGTCTCGGCCGAAGACTACACCGCGTGGGTCAACGGCGAGAAGACCCGCATGGCCGCGCTGGCCGACGACCCGAACAAGGTCTGGACCATCGACGAACTCAAGACGAAGGGCGACAAAGTCTACGCGGCCAACTGCGTGGCCTGCCACCAGGCCAACGGCCAGGGCGTGCCGAGCGCATTTGCCTCGCTGGTCGGTTCGCCTGTCGTCACCGGCCCCAAGGCCGAACAGATCGCCGTGCTGCTGAATGGCAAGCACAGCGGTAAGTATCCGTCGGCGATGCCGGCGTGGAAGCAGCTGTCGGATTCCGAGATCGCTTCCGTCATCACTTATACCCGCAACAGCTGGACCAACAAGGCAGACGAGAACATCGTCCAGCCTTCCGAAGTCCTGGCTGCCCGCGGCAAATAAGACAAGACAAGCAACAAGCGTTTGGATTACAGGGACCGGGCCACCCGGGTCACCGCACCCACGGCCTTGCTGTCCCGCACGACTAGGATACTGACATGACTTCCAGCACTATCGATCACACCCACGATCACGGCCACGACCACGCGCACGACCACCCGGTCGGCGCGCGCCGCTGGCTCTTTGCCACCAACCACAAGGACATCGGTACGCTGTACATGTGGTTCGCGTTCATCATGCTGCTCTCGGGCGGCGTGCTGGCGCTGATGATCCGCACCGAGCTGTTCCAGCCCGGCCTGCAGTTCTTCCGCCCCGAATTCTTCAACCAGCTGACCACCATGCACGGCATCGTGATGGTGTTCGGCGCGATCATGCCGGCCTTCGTCGGCTTCGCCAACTGGATGATCCCGCTGCAGATCGGCGCCTCCGACATGGCGTTCGCGCGCATGAACAACTTCTCGTTCTGGCTGCTGCCGCCGGCCGCGATCCTGCTGGCCGCGTCGTTCTTCGTCCCGGGCGGTGCCACCGCCGCCGGCTGGACGCTGTACGCGCCGCTGTCGACGCAGATGGGACCGGGCATGGACATGGCGATCTTCGCCCTGCACATCATGGGCGCGTCGTCGATCATGGGTTCCATTAACATCATCGTCACGATCCTGAACATGCGCGCACCGGGCCTGACCCTGATGAAGATGCCGATGTTCTGCTGGACCTGGCTGATCACCGCCTACCTGCTGATCGCCGTGATGCCCGTCCTCGCCGGCGCCATCACGATGACCCTGACCGACCGTCACTTCGGCACCTCGTTCTTCAACGCGGCCGGCGGCGGCGACCCGGTCATGTACCAGCACATCTTCTGGTTCTTCGGCCACCCCGAGGTCTACATCATGATCCTGCCGGCTTTCGGCATCGTCTCGCAGATCATCCCGGCCTTCGCCCGCAAGCCGCTGTTCGGCTACGCATCGATGGTGTACGCAACGGCTTCCATCGCGATCCTGTCGTTCATCGTGTGGGCGCACCACATGTTCACCACCGGCATGCCGGTGACGAGCCAGCTGTTCTTCATGTACGCGACGATGCTGATCGCGGTCCCGACCGGCGTGAAAGTGTTCAACTGGGTCGCCACGATGTGGAAGGGCTCGATGACGTTCGAGACCCCGATGCTGTTCGCCGTCGGCTTCATCTTCGTGTTCACGATGGGCGGCTTCACGGGCCTGATCCTGGCCGTGACCCCGATCGACATCCAGGTGCAGGACACGTATTACGTCGTCGCCCACTTCCACTACGTGCTGGTCGCCGGCTCGCTGTTCGCCCTGTTCGCCGGCTTCTACTACTGGGCACCGAAGTGGACCGGCCACATGTATCCGGAAGGCCGCGGCAAGACGCACTTCTGGCTGTCGCTGATCACCTTCAACGTCACGTTCTTCCCGATGCACTTCCTGGGCCTGGCCGGCATGCCGCGTCGTTACGCCGACTACGCCGTGCAGTTCACGGACTTCAACCAGATCGTGTCGATCGGCGCGTTCGGCTTCGGCCTGTCGCAGGTGTACTTCCTGTTCTTCGTCGTGCTGCCGACCATCCGTGGCGGCAAGCCGGCCGAAGCGAAACCGTGGGAAGGCGCGGAGGGCCTGGAGTGGACCGTGCCGAGCCCGGCACCGTTCCACACCTTCGAAACGCCGCCGCTGGTGAAGTGAGATCGCGATGGACGTCGACCGTTCGCAGCAGATCAGGAAGAACAACCGGCGCACGGCCCTGTGGCTGGCCGGGCTCGCGCTGTTCTTCTTCGTCGTGCTGTTCGTCAAGCGCCTGTGGCTGAACTGAGGTTGTCATGCAAGCGGAAACGAATGCAGGCCGCCACGAGGACAGTGGCCGCCTGCGTCTGAATCGCACGACCTTGATCAAGCTGATCGTCGTTGCGGGCATTATGTTCGGCTTCGGCTACGCACTGGTGCCGATCTACCGCCAGGTGTGCGAGGCGCTCGGCATCAACGTGCTCACGCAGAAGGACGGCACGGTGGCGCCGCCGACCAATAGCCAGGTGGACCTGGCGCGCACGATCACGGTGGAACTGGACGGCAACGCCCAAGGCCCGTGGCGCTTCCGCCCGACGCAGCGCAGCATCGACGTGCACCCGGGCGAGATGGCGACCGTCGTCTACGAAGTGGTGAACACGCAGGACCGCACGGTGAAGGCGCAAGCCATCCCGAGCTACGCGCCGCAGTCCGCGACGCCGCATTTTAAAAAGGTCGAATGCTTCTGCTTCAAGGAGCAGGTGCTGAAACCGCACGAGGCGCGCCAGATGCCGGTCGTGTTCTTCATCGACCCGAAGCTGCCGCGTGAAGTGAAGAACATCACGCTGTCGTACACGTTCTTTGAAATCGGTGGCGCCGTGACGGCGCAGAAATGACATGGCCAACGACGAGCAACGCGAACCTGAAAAAACCGCGTCGTTCGGCGCCACGATGAAGGCCGTGTTCTGGTCGTTCTTCGGCGTACGCAAGCGCCGCGACTACGAGCACGACGCGGCCAACCTGAACCCGATCCACGTGATCGTGGGCGGGCTGATCGGGGTGGCGCTGTTCATCGGCATCCTGGTGTTCGTCGTGCGCATGGTCGTCGCAAAAAGTTAAAACACACAGCAAAACGAAAGCAGGGAAGCGCAGTACCCGAAATTCGAAACAATGCTTGATTGAGGAGATATACATGAGTTCGCCCCATTCCGCGCCGTACTACTTCATCCCAGGCCCATCGCGCTGGCCGATGGCAGCCGGCATCTCGATGCTGGTCACGATGGCCGGCGCTTCCGGCTGGGTCAACGGCACCGCCTGGGGACCCGGCGTGTGCACCGCCGGCATCGTCGCGATGCTGATCGTGCTGTATAACTGGTTCGGCGACGCCATCGGCGAGTCCGAATCCGGCAAGTACGGCGAGCGCATCGACCTGTCCTACCGCTGGTCGATGAGCTGGTTCATCTTTTCCGAGGTGATGTTCTTCGGCGCCTTCTTCGGCGCGCTGTTCTACGCACGGGCGATCTCGATGCCGTGGCTGTCCGACCTGGACCACAAGGTCATCTGGCCGGACTATTCGGGCCACTGGGGCAACATCGGCCCGGCCGGCACCGTGGAGCAGTTCAGCACGATGGGCCCGTTCCCGATCCCGACCATCAACACGGCACTGCTGCTGACGTCGGGCGTGACCCTGACGATCGCCCACCACGCACTGCGCGCCGGCCACCGTGCCCGCACGGCGCTGTTCCTGTTCGCGACGATCCTGCTGGGCGCCATCTTCATGGGCTTCCAGGCCTATGAATACCACCACGCGTACAGCGAACTGAACCTGAAGCTGACCTCGGGCATCTACGGCTCGACGTTCTTCATGCTCACGGGCTTCCACGGCTTCCACGTGACGATGGGTGCGATCATGCTGTCGGTCGTGCTGTACCGCGTGCTGCGCGGTCACTTCACGCCGGAACACCATTTCGGGTTCGAAGGCGCGGCGTGGTACTGGCACTTCGTCGACGTCGTGTGGCTGGGCTTGTACGTCGTCGTGTACTGGCTGTAAGGCGAGCCATCAGGAACCACAAGAGACCGTCGTTCCCGCCCGCGCGGGAACGACGTTTCTTTTAGTGGAGTCCCTTCGGCTGGATCCACCCCATCTTGTACGAGAACAGCACGAACAGGAACAGCGTGATCGACAGCCCGACCCGCATCGCCAGCGCCTGCACGGTGCGGTTGCTGCGGCCCTTGTCGCGCATCAGGAAGAAGAGGGCGGAGGCGAGGCTGCCGATGATGAGCACGAAGGCGATGGCGACGACGGTTTTCATGGGCGGCCGGTAGAAGTTGTTTGGGTTGTACGATCATTGTATGCGACTGAGCTTCCGTTTCAGAACCATTCCTTTCCTCGCGACGCTCGTGCTGGTCGCGGTCGGCATCCTGCTCGGCAACTGGCAGGTGCGCCGCGCCGCGGAGAAGACCACGCTGCAGACCCGGCTCACGCAGCGCGCCGCGTTGCCGCCGCTCGTGCTGGACGGGAAGCCGGTCGATCCCGCTGCCGTCGAATATCGTCGTGTCATTGTGACCGGGGAATTCGTCCCCAACTGGCCGCTGTTCCTCGACAATCGCCCGCTCGAAGGCCGCACCGGATTCATTGTGCTGATGCCGTTTAGAATAGCGGGTGGCGATGACGTCGTCCTCGTCGCGCGCGGCTGGGTCCCGCGCGACCCGGCCGTGCACGATCGCGTGCCCCAGGTGGCGACGCCGAGCGGCCGTACGACCATCGAAGGCCTGGCTGTTCTGCATCCGGCGCGTGTGATGGAACTCGGCAAGGCGCCGCCGCCCCGGCCCGGCTCCATCGTCCAGAACGTCGACCCGGCCGGCTTCGCCCAGGCGAGCAGCCTGCGCACGTTGCCCGTGCTGGTCGAGCAAACGAATGCGGACGGCTCCGACCTCATCCGCAAATGGCCGGCCCCCGCGGTCGACGTCGACCGCAACAAGGGCTATGCATTCCAGTGGTATGCGCTGGCCGCGATGGCCTTTCTATTTTTTGTAATGACAGGATTTCGAAGTGGAACCAAACAAGCTGGCTGAACCGGCAATCGACCCGAAGCGCGCCCGCAAGCGCGGCCGCTGGATGCTGTGGCTGGTGCTGCTCGTGTGCGCATCGCCGATGATCGCGTCGTACTTCACCTATTACGTCATCAAGCCCGAAAAGCGCAATAACTACGGCACCCTGATCGACCAGCGCGCCCACCCGGTGCCCGCGCTGGCGACGACCACGCTGGACGGCCGGCCGCAGGCGCTGGAACAGTTCAAGGGCAAGTGGGTCATGCTGATGGTCGGCTCGGGCGCGTGCCCGGAGGTGTGCCAGAAGCAGTTGTTCGCGCTGCGCCAACTGCGCCTGATGCAGGGGAAGGAAGCCGACCGCATCGAACGCGTCTGGCTCATCACCGACCAGGAACCGCTGGACACGCTGATCATCCGCGAATACGACGGCACGCACATGCTGCGCGCCGACGCCGCGACGGTGACGCAGTGGCTGCCGGTCGATAGCGGCACGACGCCGGCCGACCACATCTACCTGATCGACCCGCTGGGCCACCTGATGATGCGCTTCCCGAAGGATCCGCAGCTGCAGGAAGTGCGCAAGGTGTACAAGGACATCTACAAGCTGTTGAAGGCCTCGGCCGTCGGGTAAAGCGTTATGGACGTTTCGAATTTCATCCTGCTGGCCCTGACCGGCATCCTGGCGGCCAGCGTGCCGCTCGCGCTCGTGTGGACGGCCACCGGCACGCACAAATACCGCAAGCTGGCGTGGGTGATCGCGTTCTTCACGTTCGACCTGATCGTGTTCGGCGGTTTTACGCGCCTGACGGATTCCGGCCTCGGCTGCCCGGACTGGCCCGGCTGCTACGGCGAAGCGAACCCGTTCCTCGCGCACGAACACATCGCCGCGGCCGAGGCGCTGATGCCCACCGGTCCCGTGACGAAAGTGAAAGCGTGGATCGAGATGATCCACCGCTTCCTCGCCATGGGCATCGGCTTCCTGATCATCGGGTTGATGGTCGCGTCGTGGCTGGAATGGCGGCGCGCCCGCTCGCGTGGCACGCGCCCCACGCACGGGCCCGCGCTCCCTACCGTGCTATTCCTGTGGGTGTGCGTGCAGGGCGCGTTCGGCGCCTGGACCGTCACCCTGAAACTGCAGCCGATCATCGTGACCCTGCACCTGCTGTTCGGCCTGACCCTGCTGGCGCTGGCCGTGTGGCTGGCCGGGCGCGAGGACAACCTGCTGGCCCCGCCGCCGGCTGCCCCGGCGCCTGTGTTGCGCAAGCTGCGACCGCTGGCCTGGCTGTCCGGTGCCGTGCTGCTTGTGCAATTGGCATTGGGCGGATGGGTGAGTACCAATTACGCGACACTGGCGTGCAGCGATTTCCCGCTTTGTAATGGACAAATTGTCCCAGAGATGGATTGGCAACATGGCTTCACCTTGTGGCGCGAGCTGGGCAAGACGGCGGCCGGGCATTACTTACCGTTTTCCGCGCTGACGGCGATTCACTGGGTGCACCGCAACTTCGCGCTCGTCGTCGTCCTCGTACTGGGCTATACGGCGTGGCGTGCATGGCGTCTGCCGGGCCTGCACGGCACGGCGCGCAACCTCGTGCTGGTGCTTGTCGCCCAGGCAACGACGGGCATCGCGACGGTGTTTTTGAACTTCCCGTTGCCGATTGCGGTGCTCCACAACGCGGGGGCGGCTGGCCTCGTCCTTCTGGTGACCATGTTAAACTACAAGGTACAGTATCAACTCGAGCTGGCGCTGCGCAGTCCACGACGTGAGGCGGCGACGTCCGCGAGCCACCCATGATTACGCAAACCGCCATCCACAAACCGCCCAGCCGCGTCTCGCAGTACTGGGCGCTGACCAAGCCGCGCGTCACGCAGCTGGCCGTCTTCTGCGCCGTGATCGGCATGTTCCTCGCCACCGACGGTTTCCCGGGCTGGCACGTGCTCGTCTGGGGCACGATCGGCATCTGGCTGCTGGCCGGCGCCGCGTTCGCCGTGAACTGCCTGATCGAGGCGGAAGTCGACGCCCGCATGGCCCGCACGGCGCGCCGCGCCACCGCGATGGGCGAGCTGTCGACCACGCAGGTCCTGATCTTTTCCGCGATCATCGGCGGTGCCGGCATGGGCATCCTGTACACGATGATCAATCCGCTGACGATGTGGCTGACGTTCGTCACCTTCGTCGGCTATGCGCTGATCTACACGATCCTGCTGAAACCGAACACGCCGCAGAACATCGTCATCGGCGGTCTTTCCGGCGCGATGCCGCCGGCCCTCGGCTGGGCCGCCGTCGCGAATACGGTGCCGATGGAAGCCTGGCTGCTCGTACTCATCATCTTCGTCTGGACCCCGCCGCATTTCTGGGCGCTCGCGATGTACCGCCGCGACGACTACGTGCGTTCCGGCCTGCCGATGCTGCCCGTCACGCACGGCATGCAGTACACGGGCCAGCAGGTGTGGCTGTACTCCGTCGCGCTGGCGGCGTGCACCCTGTTCCCGTTCGCCGTCGGCATGAGCGGCGTCGTCTACCTCGCGGCGGCCGTCGTCCTGAACGCGATCTTCCTGCGCTACGGCTGGATGATCCACAAGCACTACAGCGACCAGGTCGCGCGCAAGGCCTTCGCCTGGTCCATCGTCTACCTGTCGCTGCTGTTCGCGGCGCTGCTCGTCGACCACTACGTGAAACACTACCTGCCGATCTGATGATGAAAAAACTGCTGCCCCTGCTTGTCGCCGCCTGCGCGCTGACCGTTTCCCTCGCCGCATGCGACAAGCTGCCGGGCAAGCAGA
Organism: Telluria mixta; assembly: GCF_029223865.1. Taxonomy (NCBI): domain Bacteria; kingdom Pseudomonadati; phylum Pseudomonadota; class Betaproteobacteria; order Burkholderiales; family Oxalobacteraceae; genus Telluria; species Telluria mixta. The sequence continues at coordinate 831,116 of NZ_CP119520.1, read as the reverse complement.
AGGAATCCTTCCAGAACACCGACGTCACGGGCCTCGATTACGCGAAAGGCTTTACGCTGACCGACCACACGGGCAAGGCGCGCACCCTGGCCGACTTCAAGGGCAAGGCCGTCGTCGTCTTCTTCGGCTACACGCAATGTCCGGACGTGTGCCCGACCACGATGGCGGAAATGGCCACCGTGATGCAGAAACTGGGACCGCTGGCCGACCAGGTGCAGGTGCTGTTCATCACCCTCGACCCCGAGCGCGACACGCAGGAACTGCTGGCCAACTACGTGCCCGCGTTCGACAAGCGCTTCATCGGCCTGCGCGGCACGCCCGAGCAGACGGCGAAGACGGCCAAGGAATTCAAGGTGTTCTACTCGAAGGTGCCGGGCACGGACCCGGGCAGCTACACGATCGACCACACGGCCGGCAGCTACGTCTTCGACCGTGACGGCCGCCTGCGCCTGTTCATCCGCCATGGCCAGGGCCCCGATCCTATCGTGCACGATCTGCGTGAGTTATTATCCTGACATCGTAATCACCCGATGATCAGGTTGAATGGACAAGCGACCAGGTAGGAACTACACGCGCGCCGGCGTGGTCATTTTACTGACGCTCGGCTGCCTCTACGTTCTGCAACCCTTCCTGGCCGCGATCCTGTTCGCGGCCGCCGTCGTCATCTCGTCCTGGCCCCTGTACCAGCGGCTGCTGGTGCGCCTGCGCGGCCGGCGCACGCTCACCGCGTTGACGATGACACTGAGTCTCACACTGCTGGTGATCATCCCGCTGGCGCTCGTCGCGTACAACCTCGCGGACAACGTGGCGTCGTCGTTCGACCAGATCCGCGCCGCGCTGAACCATGGCGAGCTGCTGCCGCCCGCATGGATCCGCGACATCCCGCTCGTCGGCGACCAGCTCGACAACTACCTGCGCCAACTGGTCGCCAGCCGCGACCGCATGATGGAACTCGCGCGCCGCATGGTCGAACCGGCGCGGCATGCGCTGCTGTCCGGGGGAATCATGCTGGGCACGGGCGTCGCGCAGATGAGCCTCGCCGCGTTCGTCAGCTTCTTCTTTTATCGCGACGGCGAAGCGCTGATGGCCGTCATCAAGGCCGCCATGCACCGCATCATGGACGAGGAGGCGGAATCCGTCGCGGAGATCGTCAGCCAGACCGTACGCGGCGTGATGTACGGCCTGCTCGGCACGGCGCTCGCGCAGGCGCTCGTCGCGGCGCTGGGCTTTTTCATCGCGGGCGTGCCCGCGGTGCCGCTGCTGTCGGTGCTCGTGTTCGTGTCTTCCCTGATTCCCGTCGGGCCGCCGATCGTGTGGGGCGGCGCGGCCGTCTGGCTGTTCGCGCAGGGCGAGACGGGGTGGGCCATCTTCATGCTCGTGTGGGGCTTCTTCCTGATCAGCGGCGTCGACAACGTCGTGCGCCCGATGCTGATCAGCCGCGGATCGAGCCTGCCGTTCCTGCTGACCTTACTGGGCGTGCTGGGCGGCGTGATCGCGTTCGGCTTCGTCGGCATGTTCATCGGGCCGACCCTGCTGGCGGTGGGCTACTCGCTGATGAGCGGATGGACCCATACGAAGGATCCGATCGTCAGGCAGAACGGCAACGGCGTCTAGCGCCGGTTCCACACGTGCCCGCCCAGCACCGCGAGCACGCCGAGGCCCGCCCACGCAAGGCTCGATGCGATCGTCGCATTGCCGTGGAAGCCGACGATGTCCGCCCACGCGCCGCGGCTTACGTTGACGCTCACATACAGCCCGAACAGGAACAGCGCGAGGAAGGTGCGCGACGTGCCGCTCGTGCGACCCGCGAAGCTCGCGAATGCGGCCAGCGCGAACACGCCGCAGAAGAGGGCGCCGGCGCGCAGCGGGTCCGCCACGGCCAGGTGCAGCACGGCGACGCCGGTGAACATCAGCCCCAGCACGAGGCTGGCCAGGAACTGGCGCCAGTAGCGGCGCGCGGCACCGCCCGGGACGGCCGCGCCCATGCCCGCCAGCGCGGCGTCGCCGTCGCGCGTGGACAGGTCGCTCACGAGGATGCCCCAGTACGCGACGCATACGAGCGTGAACGGTGCCAGCGCTTCCACGCCGAGCACCAGCGCGGGCACCTGGACCGCCAGCAGCAGCGCGATCGCGGACGGCGATGCGGCCAAGGTCAGCGCGACGTCGGCCAGCGCCTGGCCCGCGATACCGGGCACGCGGGCGGCGAGGCCGAACAGCGGATCGACGAGGCGGGCGAGGGGACGCAGCCAGCCGTCGACGACGGCCAGCGGCGAACGCCTGGCGCGTCCTTTGCCGGGCTTGACGCGGTCCGGTGAAAAGCGGTGAAACAGCGGCAGCGCGAGCAGCAGCGGGATCAGCGCCAGCAGCGCCGCGAGGCAGCGCGCGCCGGCGATGGGTGTCGTCCACACCCACGTCGGCAGCGTCAACGCCGCCTTGTGCGGATCGTAATTCGCGATGCCGAGCATCAGGCCGTCCTTGACGTCGACGTGGGCCGCGAGGGCTGCGATGACGGCACTCGTCCCCGTGAAGTCGGCCGGAATGGCGGCCGGATGCAAGCCCTCCGCCACGGCGGGCAGCAGGGCCATCTGGCCGACCCACACGAAGAAGTACAGCACATCGCCCTTCTTGCCCATCAGCGGCGCCCAGGCGTCGAACAGGGTCGCGCAGCCGGCCGTGAACAGGATCATCGGCCCCAGCACGAGCGCATAGGTCTGCAGGTAGACCAGCGGTTCGATGGGGCCGTCGCCGCGAATGGCGTGGCACAGCAGCACCGTGGCCATGAAGGCACCGGTGAGCGCCGTCAGGTACAGCACGCCGCCGCACCAGCGCGCGACGACGAACAGTGCGCCGCCGTTGCCGCTCGCGCCGATGACGGACCCGGCGCCGCTGCGCAGGTCTTCCGCGACGCGTCCGCGCAGCAGGAAGAAGCCGGCGAGCGCCAGCACCAGGGTCGCCAGCGCCGCGCTGCCGAGCGCCAGCGCGGAACTCGTGTACAGCACGCGCGCGCCGCTGACCGCGATGAGCGTCAGGCCGTCGGCCGGGTCGGAGATCATCATCCAGCTGAGCGCGACGACGGCGAGCAGGGTGACGAGCGTGGACAGCCGGCGCAGCCGCACGCGTGCTTCCAGCAGCGCCAGCGTGCGGATGGTATGGAGCGACGCGTTCATGCCGCTTCCTTCACGGCGTAACGTTGCGCCATCAGCGCTTCTTCCAGGCTCGGCTCGCAGGGCTGCGCGCCGGCGCAGGGCGGCGTCGGATGGGCGATGCGCAGGCTGACCCGTTCGCCCTGGCGCAGCGCGTGCAGCACGTGCGTCGTCGAGCGCAGCATCTCGTATTCGTCGGCATCCACGCTGGCCGACCACACCTGGCCGCGCGCGCGGCCGAGGATGGCGTCCGGCGTGTCGCACGCGACGAGCCGGCTGCTGCGCATGATCGCCAGCTGGCCCGCGATGCTTTCGACGTCGGACACGATGTGTGTCGAGATGATCACGAGTTTATTGAAACCCAGGTCGGCCAGCAGGTTGCGGAAGCGCAGGCGCTCTTCCGGATCGAGGCCGGCGGTCGGCTCGTCGACGACGAGAATGTCCGGATCGTTCAGCAGCGCCTGCGCGATGCCCAGGCGGCGCAGCATGCCGCCCGAGAACGTGCTGGCCATGCGGTGCGCCTGGTCGTGCAGGTTGACGAGTTCCAGCAGGCGGCGGATGCGGGCCGGGTCGCGCACGCCCTTGAGGGCTGCGAAATAGCGCATGAATTCGAGCGCCGTCACGTTGCGGTAGACGCCGAAGTCCTGCGGCAGGTAGCCCAGCCGGTTGCGGATCGCATCGGGTTGCGCCACGACGTCGGTGCCGTCGAACAGGATGCGGCCGCCGCTCGGCTTCGTCAGCGTGGCGATCATCTGCATCAACGTCGTCTTGCCGGCGCCGTTATGGCCGATCAGGCCGACGACGCCCGGTTCGAGGCGCAGCGAGACGTCGGCGACGGCCGTGACGTGCTTGCCGAAGGTCTTGGTGACGTTGTGCAGTTCCAGCATGGCGGGCTTTCTACGGTGGCGATGATGCCAATGTAGACTTGCCCGGATCGGCGTGCCCGCACCGTGCGATGGAATGCGTATTCGGCGGTATGAGCGGTGCCGTGGCCTTCTATAATGAAGGTCCCGAACCTTTTGCGAAACGTGCCGATGGACCGACTGGCGCTGATGGAAACCTTTGTCCGTACCGTGGAAACCGGTTCGTTTTCCGGCGCGGCGCGGCGGCTGGGTGTCGGCCAGCCGGCCGTGTCGAAAGCGGTCGCGCAACTGGAAGACCATTTGCAGACACGATTGCTGTTGCGCTCCACGCGCGGCCTGACGCCGACGGAAGCCGGCCAGGCGTATTACGAGGCGGCCTTGCGCGCCATCGCCCTGGCCGACGAAGCCGACAGCGCGGCGCGCGGCGCGGGCGCCGAACTCGCCGGCCGGCTGCGCGTATGCGCCGCAGTGACGTTCGCGCGCCTGCACGTGATCCCGCACCTGAAGCGCTTCCTGGACGCGCATCCGGCGCTCGACGTCGACGTCGTGCTGGACGACCGCAACATCGACCTGCTGGAGCACGGCATCGACGTCGCCCTGCGCATGGGCGACCTGGGCGACTCGTCGATGACGGCGCGCCGCCTCGCTACTGGCCGCCGCGTCGTCGTGGCGACCCCGCGCTACCTGGCCGAACGCGGCGTTCCCGCGACCCCGGCCGACCTCGCGCGGCACGACACCGTGACGTATTTGCAGGACATCGGCGCGGGCGGCAGCTGGTCGTTCCGGCGCGGCGACACGGAACTGTCGGTCGCGGTCGGCGGCCGGCTGCGCGTGAGCGCGGCGGAAGGCGTGCGCGCGGCCGTGTGCGCGGACATGGGCATCGCCGTCGCGTCCGAGTGGATGTTCGGGCCCGAACTGGCGCGCGGCGACGTGACCGCCATCCTCACCGACTGGACCCTGCCCACGATAGCCCTGTGGGCGGTGTATCCGTCGGGCCGCCTGTCCAGCGCGAAGGCGCGCGCGTTCGCCGCCTTCGTCCAGGACATCATGCAGACAGACGCTCCAGTACCGGCAGCAGATTCTCCGGCTCCGGCCGCTGCGTATAGTCCGGATTGACCTCGGCGTAGGCGATGATCCCGTCGCGGCCGATCACGTAGCGGGCCGGCATGGGCAGCGTCCATCCCGGGTCGCCGTTGAACGCGGGCAGGTCGTTCTTGAGCTGCCTGTACAACTCGACGAGATAGTCCGGCAGCGCGAAGCGCAGGCCGAACGCGGCCGCGACCTCGTTGCCGCCGTCGCTCAAAATCGGAAACGACAGCCCGTTCTGGCGCAGCGACTTGCGACTGTTGGCGGCCGTCTGCGGCGAGATGGCGACGAGCGATGCGCCCAGTTCCCGGAACCGCGGCAGCGTTTCTTCCAGTGCCTGCAGTTCGAGATTGCAGTACGGGCACCACACGCCGCGATAGAAGCTCATGACCAGGGGACCGGCGGCCAGCAGGTCGGCCGACGATACCGGCTTGCCGTCCGGGTCGGGGAGGGTGAATGCGGGCGCGCGGTCGCCCGCCTTGAGCGCCCGGCCGGCCTGGCCGGAGGCGATCAGTTCGGCAGTGGCGCGTTCCATGATCGGGTGGATCTCCGGCGGGGCGAAGTACGGCGCCTTGCCGGCCTTGAAGTCGGCCTTGAAGGCATCGAGTCTGGCTTGCAGCGTCATGACGGTCTCCTCGCTCACAGTGCCGGCGCGGCCGGGAAATCGACGGGCACGTTCGTCAGCGCATGCAGGTAGTTCGTGATGATCTTGTCGCCGACGACCATCACGACGTCCACCAGATGGCCCGCGTCGTAGCCGGCCGCGATGAACGCGTCCACGGCGGCGGGTGCGGCGCGGCCGCGGTTGCGCGTGATGTCGGCGGCCAGACGGGCCAGCGCATCGAGCCGCTCGTCGAACGACGCGCCGCCCTTGCGGATCTCGATGATCTGGTCGGAGGTGAAGCCGACCATGCCGCCGATGACGGTGTGGGCCGCGAGGCAGTAGGCGCACTCGTTGACCTGGCTGACGACCAGGTTGACGACTTCACGCTCCTTCGCGCTCAGCGAGCTTTTGCCGTTTTGCAGAGTGAGGTAGTTGCCGAGCGCATGGTCGGAATGGGCGAGCGTGGCATACAGGTTGGGCACCATGCCCAGCTTTTTCTCGAGCTGTTCGAAGATGGCGCGGTTGGCCGGGGAAACGGATGCTGCGGTGGGAACGGTAAAGGTTGTCATGGTCTATCCTCGTTGTGGTTGAGTGGTGCAACGGGATCGACTATGCGCGTTGCGCCCGGCGCGCAGTAGCCGCCGGGCGGGCATACCATTTATTCCGCGGACAGGGGAACCAGCCGCGCCGGACGGGCGCCCGCCGTCCACCGTGCCCGCAGCCACATGAACGGCGTCTCCACGCAGCGGTACAGCACCCAGCCGCCGGCGATGCCCGCCCCCATGACGGCGACGACGGCCGCGGGCGCGCCCGCATCGATGTGCAGGCGCTCGATGTGCGGCCGCAGCGCCATGAACACGGGCTTGTGCACGAGGTAGACGGCGTACGACCACAGCGCGAGCTGCGACGCGCCGGGGATGTCGATGCGGTTCAGGATGCAGGCCGGGGACAGCGCCGCGCAGGTCAGCAGCGCAAAGCCGATCGACAGCAGCGAAAAGCCGAACGTGGACGTGACGGGCGTCGTCGGCCAGTCGAGGTGGATGCAGGTCAGGATGCCGACGCTCAGCGCGAGGCCCGCCGCGCATAACGCGTTCGCGTGGCGCAGCAGGCGCTCGAACGCGTGCGGATGGAAGTTGCGCAGCAGGGCGATGGCGACGCCGGGCAGCAGTTCGTCGGCGCGGCAGAAGCTCGAGTAATAGACCTCGGCCGAGAAGGCGTCGTGCCCGTTCAGCGCGTATGCCGCGGCGCGTGTGGCCATGCCCGCGACGATACCGCCCACCAGCAGGCCCCAGGCCAGCCGCACGGGAAAGCCGAGGCGCGCCAGCGCCAGCACGACGAGGGGCAGCAGCAGATAAAACTGCTCCTCGATGCACAGCGACCAGGAATGCGTGAACGTCTGGCCGTAGGCGAGCCCGAAGTTCTGCGTGAACGTCAGGAAGCGCCACGGCTCCGCCATGCTCGAACCGCCGAGCGGCGGACCGGGGAACAGCCAGTACACGGCCAGCACGACGTAGTAATTGGGCAGCGTGCGCAGCAGCCGACGTACGAAGAAGGCCTTCAGCGACAGCGGTTCGCCCCGAGCGGCGGGCGCCAGCAGCTGGTTGCCGATCAGGTAGCCGCTCAGCACGAAGAACAGGTCGACGCCGGCCCAGCCGACCTTGCCGACGACGCCGAACGTGGGTGCGTGGCTGACGAAGCCCATGTAATGGCTCATCAGGACGAGGAGGATGGCGGCGGCGCGCAGCAGGTCGAGGCCGCGCAGGCGGGAAGTCAAGGCAGAGTGGATCATGGATGCGTATGAAGGGTCAGCGCCTGCGTCAGCGCAGGCATGTAGGTGCGGCTCGCGCGCAGCAAGGTGCCGTCGCGCAGGCGCAGCAAGGCGTCGCGGTTCGTCAGTGCGCGCAGTTCGGCGACGACGTCCAGGCGCACGATGCTGGATCGGTGCACACGCTGGAACCGGGCCGGGTCGAGCCGCCGGGCCAATGCCTGCAGCGGCTCGCGCACGAGGTACGTCCTGCCGCCCGCGTGCAGGGTGGCGTAGTCGCCGTCGGCCTCGATGCGCTCGACGTCGGCCGCGTCGACGATGACCGTGCGGCTGCCCACGCGCACCGTGAAGCTGCGCGTCCACGCGGCCGGCGCGGCGGGGCGCAGGTGCGCGAAGGCCGTGCGGGCGCGGTCCAGCGCGTCGTCCAGGCGGTCGTCGTCGACGGGTTTCAGCAGGTAGTCGAGGGCGGCGAGGTCGAACGCGCGCACGGCGAAGCTGTCGTGGGCCGTGAGCAGGATCGCCAGCGGGCGCTCGGGGCGGGGCAGGGACGCCAGCATGTCGAGGCCGTTCTTGCCGGGCATCTCGACGTCCACGAACACGAGGTCGGGCCGGATGGCGGCGAGGCCCGCGGCGGCCGTGTCGCCGTCGCCGTATTCCGCCACCAGTTCCAGGTCCGCGTGGCGCGCCAGTCTCGCCTTCACGGCGAGCCGGGCCAGCGGTTCGTCGTCGACGATCGCGACGCGCATCATGCCGCCACCCGCAAAGGCAACGTCAGCGACACGTGGAAGCGGCCGTCATCGCGCCAGCCCGCGTCGACCCGCTGGGCGTCGCCGTACAGATGGCGCAGCCGGTTCGCCACGTTGGCCAGGCCGATGCCGCCGCCGGCTTGCGACGGCCGCGCGCCGTCGTTGCGCACGTCCACGCACAGGCGGTCGTCGGCGCGGTCGACGCGGATGTCGATACGGCCCGGGGCGGCCATGGGCGCGATGCCGTGGCGGACGGCGTTCTCGACGAGCGGTTGCAGCATCAGGTAGGGCACGGCGGCATCGAGCAGGTCGGGTCCCGCGTGCATCGCCAGCTGCAGGCGTTCGCCGAGGCGGGCCTTTTCGATGTCGAGATAGGCTTCCGTCAGCGCCAGTTCCTCGGCCAGCGTGTGCTCGTGACGGCCGTCGTGCGCCAGCGTCGCGCGCAGAAAATCGGACACGCGGGCGAGCATGCGGTTCGCGTCGCGGTTCGCGCCGGCCGCGACGAGGGCCGAAACGGCGTTCAGCGTATTGAAGAGGAAGTGCGGATTGACCTGCAGGCGCAGCGCGCGCAGTTCCGCGTCGCGCGCGTCGGCGAGCGCCTGCGCGAGGCGCAGCCGGGTGCGCTGCAGCGACAGGTAGTACACGGCCACCGCATGCATCGCGCAGAACGCGACCAGCGCGAGCCAGCAGCCGTCCAGGCCCCGTACGAGCTCACCCCAGTGGTAGCCCGTCTCCAGCCCGAGCGCGATCGACAGCCACTGGCCCAGCAGCGAGTTCACGACCGCCATCGCGTAAGACGCGGCGAGCAGGACGAGCGTCATCGTCCACCACGCGCGGCCCTGGCGCCACAGGGCGCGCTGCAGCAGGACCAGCGGCATCGTCCAGGCGGCGCACGCGACGAAGAACAGCGCGCGAAACATGGGCGCGTAACCGTGGCCCAGCGCGGGCAGGCCGAGGATCACCATGCACGCGAACACCGGCAGGGCGGCGAGGACGGGGACGAGGAGCGGGGTGTCTTCTTTCACGGCGGCGTGGTGTGTTGACGGATCGGCCATTCTAGCCCGCGTCACTGGTGGACGGAATACAGCATCGCGACAATTTTCCAGCCGTCGTCCGTGCGCACGAGCTGCCACGTTTCGCTGCCGCGGTTCGTGACCTTGCCGTCGGCGAGGAAGTCGAAATCGAACCACACGGAGGCGACGGTGCCGTTCGCGCGGACGCGTACGTCGTAGAAGCGTTCCTCGACCGGCCTGGCGCTGTGCGTGACGAATTCGGAGAACTCCTGCCATGTCGACGACTGCAGGCGCTGCGCGGCCGGATTGCGCGCTTTTGCCGCCGCATACGTCGGTTCGTCCAGCACGGACCACCAGCTGCCGCCTTCCTGCACGAACAGCGAACCGAGCGTCTTGCCGTCGTGCGCGACGATGGCGGTCTGGAATTGCTGCACGAGCTGGCGGATGGCCGCGTCTTCGGCATTGGCCGCATGTGCAGGAGCGGCGAGGCAGAGGGCAAGGAGGAGAGAGAACAAGGCGCGCATGGCGGCTCCCGATATGGAAAGACACTACGATAGGAGTGTCCGCACGCGCGGGCCAGCACGTTGCGCCGGACCGTGCGCGCCGTGCGGCAAACCGGTGACCGCTCAGCGCAGCAGCGCGACAAGTGCCGCGCACGCGGCTTGGGCACGCTCGGGCGGCACGTTGGTCACGCCCAGCAGCAGGCCGCCGGGCGCATCATCCTTGCGCGCGCGCCACCACGACAGGGCGGATGGCGCGAGGCCCGCCGTGCGCGCCCGCGCGGCCAGCTCGGCATCGTCGACGCCCTCCGCCAGCGGCAGCAGCACGGACAGGCCGGCCTCCGCGTGTGCCAGGCCGAGATCGCGCAGGCAGGCGCACAGCGCGGCGCGACGCTCCGCATACACGCGCTTCATGTGGCGCAGGTGGCGCAGGTAGTGGCCGCCGCGCAGGAATTCCTCGATGGCGAACTGGATCGCGGGTGCGGGCGCCGCCGCGGCGGCATCGGCCACGTCGGCGACGGCCGGCGCCAGCGCGGGCGGGACGACGAGGAAGGCGACGCGCAGCGCCGGGGCGATCGTCTTGCTGAAGGTCCCGATGTGCAGCACGCGGCCGGCATGGTCGTGCGCCGCCAGCGCGGGCGTCGCACGGGCTTGCAGTTGCAGCTCGCCGAGGTAGTCGTCCTCGACGATCCAGGCGCCGCGCGCCGCGGCCCAGTCGAGCAGCGCATGCCGGCGCGCCAGCGACAACGTCATGCCCAGCGGCGCCTGCTGCCCCGGCGTGACGACGGCCAGCGCCGCGTCGGGTGCCGACGCGATGCCCGCCGCCACATCGAGCCCCTCCGCATCGACGGGCACCGGAGACGGCGTCACGCTATATTGCGCGAGCACGGCGCGCGCCGATGCATAGCCGGGATCCTCGACCCACGCGGTGCGTCCTTCCAGCCGCAGCGCGCGCAGCGCGAGGCCGAGCGCGGCGGCATGGCCGTTCGCGACGAACACCTGCGACGGGTGACACGCGATGCCGCGCGCGATGCCGAGGTAGGCCGCGATGGCGGCGCGCAGCACGGGTTCGCCGCGCGGATCGGGATACCTCAGAGGCTGCGCGGCCGCCGCGCGCGCGGCGCGTCCCATGATGCGCGACCACGTCTTGAACGGGAACACGTCCTGGCCCGGCACGCCGACCTGGAACGGGACCGGTGCGGCGAGGCGCCGCATAGCAACATCCTGCGGCGCTGCCGGGCGTTCCGGCGCGGTGCCCGCACGCACTGCCTGCCGCGCCACGCGCGTGCCGGCCGCGCCGGCAGTGACGATGAGCTGCTGGTCGCGCAGGCTGTCGTAGGCGGCGCGCACCGTGCCGCGCGCGACGCCCAACTGCACGGCCAGGTCGTGCCAGGACGGCAGCCGGGCACCGGGAGACAGGCGGCCGTCGTGGATGGCGGCGCCGATCGCGGCGGCGATCTGGCCGGCGACGGGCGTGCGCGCGGCACGGTCGATGTTTATCGAAAGGTCCATGCGCTGAATGGTACAGGGATTCATGCAATTCTTGCGTCTTTTGCCTGATCCAAACGGTAACTACGATGAAAGCCTCATCCACCGTCACCCTGAAGGATCCCATGACCCTCATCCACCTCATCGCCGCCTTCGCGACCGCGCTGTTCACCTGCGCGACCTGCGGTGCCGCGGACGACGGCGCCACCCGCGCCGCGCACGCCGGCCAGCCGCTGATCGGCCAGCCGGCACCCGCCGCCGTCCTGCGCACGCTCGACGGCGGCACCTTCGACCTCGCCAGCCGCTACGGCCGGAAGCCCGTCTATTTGAAATTCTGGGCCACGTGGTGTGCACCGTGCCTGCAGCAGATGCCGGGTTTCGAACGCATCCACCGGCAGTACGGCAAGCGCATCGACGTCATAGGAGTCAATGCGGGCTTCAGCGACACCGAGGCCGACGTGCGCGCCTACCGCACGCGCCACGGCCTCACGATGCCGATCGCGCTCGACGACGGCAGCCTGGGACGTCGCCTGAACCTGCGCGTGACGCCACAGCATGTGCTGATCGGCGCCGATGGCCGCATCGCGTACGTGGGCCATCTCGACGATGCGGCGCTGCATGCAGCACTCGACAAGGCCGCGGCGGCGCCGGCGCAACCGGTCGCGCTGGCGCCGCAAGCGCAGGCTGCGCGCGTGTTCCGTGTCGGCGACAAGGTGGCGGGCCTCGATCTCCCTGCCGGCGCGGCCGGCAAGCCGCGCGCGCTCGTGTTCTTTTCGCCGTGGTGCGAGACCTACCTGCGCGAGAGCCGTCCCGCCACCGCGCGGGCCTGCCGGCGTGTGCGCGAGGACGCCACGCGGCTCATGAAGGAGGGCGGCGTGGACTGGCTGGCCGTGGCCGCGCCGTTGTGGACGTCGGCCGCCGAACTGGCGGCCTACGCCAGGGCGCATCCCGGCACGCCGCCACTGGCGCTCGACCGCGACGGCGCCGCGTTCGCCGCCTTCGGCATCCGCGCGATCCCGAGCATCGTGCTGCTCGATGCGGATGGCCGCGTGGCGCGCGTGCTGGGGCCGGAGGAGCGCGGGCTCGACGCCGCGCTGCACGCGGTGAGGGGGCGATGATGAAGAAGAGCGATCTTGCCTGCCTGACGATGCTGGCCGCGCTGTGGGGCGCATCGTATTTGTTCATGCGCGTCTGCGCCGGCGAATTCGGCGCCATGACGCTGGCGGGTGCCCGCGCCGCCATCGCCGCCGCGCTGTTGCTGCCGCTGCTCGCTGGCGACTGGCGTGTACTGTGCCGGCACTGGAAGCCGGTGCTGCTCGTGGGCCTGACGAATTCCGCGCTGCCGTTCGTGCTGTTCGCGCTGGCGGCGCTGGGCATCAACGCGAGCCTGTCCGCCATCTTCAACGCGGCCACGCCGCTGTATGCGGCCGTCATCGGGCGTGTGTGGCTGGGCGAGGCGATCGGCCGCACGCGCGCCGCCGGGCTCGCGCTCGGCTTCTGCGGGGTAGTGTGGCTCGCAGCGGAAAACGCTGGCTTCAAGTCCGGCGCAGGCGATGTCAAGACCGGATGGGCGGTGCTGGCATGCGTGGCGGCGACGATGCTGTATGCGTTTTCCGCCCACTTCAGCAAGCGTTATCTGACAGGAGTGCCGCCGCTGGCCGTCGCCGCGGGCAGCCAGCTGGCCGCCGCGCTCATGCTGGCACCGGCCGCGCTGGCGCTGCATCCGGCGACGTTCCCGTCGGCGCGGGCGTGGGGCGCGCTGCTGTGCCTCGGCGCGCTCTGCACGGCGCTTGCGTACGTGCTGTTCTTCCGCCTGATCGCCCGCGTGGGCGCGGCGAAGACGATGGCCGTGCCGTTCCTCGTGCCCGCGTTCGGCGTGCTGTGGGGCGTGCTGTTCCTCGGCGAGACGTTGACGAACGCGATGGCGGCCGGCAGCGTCCTGATCGTGCTGGGGACGGCGCTGGCCACTAGCCTGATCAACCCTGCGCGGCCGCGAGCAGCGCATCCGCTTCCGCAGCGCGGCGCGCGGCCGGACGCGAACTGACGCGGTCCATGTAGGCCATGATCTCGGGCAGCTCGGGCACCAGCTTGAACATCGTGGCCCAGCCGAGCGAGATGCCCCACAGGACGTCGGCGGCGGAGAAGCGTTCGCCCAGCAGGTACGGCCCCGCACGCAACTGGGCCGTCAGGGTGGCGAGCATCGTGTCGAAGTCGCCGTACGGGCACATCATCGGCGGCGTGGGCTCGCGCTTCATGGCGAGGTCGGTGATCGCCGGCTCGAACGCCGAGCCGTAGAACGCGAGCCAGCGCAGGTAAGGACCGCGCAGCGGATCGGCCAGCGCAGGCGCGAGGCCGGCTTCCGGGAACAGGTCGGCCAGGTAGATGAAGACGGCCGGCTGCTCCGTGACGAGGGCGTCACCGTGGCGGATGGCGGGGACCTTGCCCATCGGGTTGACGGCCAGGTAGTCCGGCGCGCGCTGCTCGTTCTTCTTGAGGTTCAGCACATGCAGGTCGTAGGGCGCGCCGAGTTCTTCGAGCAGGATGCGGGCGGCGCCGGAGCGCGAATTCGGAGCGTGGAACAGGGTCAGGTTCATGGGGTCCTCGTGATGGCGGTGAGACGACAGAGTAGGCGCACGGGCCTTCGCGGTCTTGGAAAAACGCGAATGCTAGAATCCTCCGATGAGCAATCTTCCCACCGTCACGGACCGCGCCAAGGGCGTGGTCGCGCCGGCCCTCGCCGGCAAGATGTTCCGGCTCGGCCGCTACCTGCCGCCGCCCGATCTGGCGCCGTTCCTCGACCATTACTGGATCGTCGAGTGGGATCTGCAGGGACGCCCGCCGCACACGCAACGCACCTTGCCTTACCCGTGCGTGCACGTCGTGTTCGACCGCGCCCGCACGGGCATCTGGGGCCTGACGACGGGCTCGTTCGATTACGAATTGAAGGACGCGGGCAAGGTATGCGGCCTGCGTTTCCGCGCCGGCGCCTTCCGCGGTTTGCTGGGCCGGCCGCTGCACACGATCACGGACAAGGTGCTGTCCTTGTCCGACGTCTTTCCGTGGGACGAGGCAGCGGCGCAAGACGCCGTGCTGGATACGGCGGACGATGCCGCGATGGTCGAGGCGGCGGGGGCGCTGCTGCGTTCCGTGCTGCCTGCGCCCGATCCTCAGGTCGACCGGATCGCCGCCATCCTGCGTGCGGTGGAATCGACGCCCGGGCTGACGCAGGTGGAGGAGCTGGCCGCGACGGCCCAGATGGGCGTGCGCAGCCTGCAGCAGCTGTTCAGCGAGTACGTGGGTGTGAGTCCGAAATGGGTGATCCGGCGGTTTCGGTTGCACGAAGCGGCGGATCGCTTGGCGCAAGGCGCCGACGTCGACCTGGCTGCGCTGGCGCAGGGGCTCGGGTATTTCGACCAGGCGCACTTCACGTCGGACTTCCGGCGGCTCGTGGGCAAGTCGCCGGGACGGTATCGGGAGGAAGCGCGGCAGGCGGGAGGGCCGGCAGGAGTCACGGAATGATGCGACTACAAGACTTGGCGGGCCTTGGGCCAAAATCCGTGGACATGCTCGCGTGTGCGGGCATCACGACCGTAGAGCACTTGCGAGCAGCCGGCTCGGTGCAAGCGTTTATAGCCGTGAAGCGAGTTGGCCAGCCGGCCAGCCTGAATCTGCTGTGGGCCTTGGAAGGCGCGCTGACTGGCCGACATTGGAAAGACGTTGCCAAAGTCGACAGAGCGCGCTTATTGATCGCTCTCGATCAAGCCGAGTCGATCGGTTAGCAAATATTGTTGGACATTCTCAGTCCAGGTCATCCTCATCCGCCCCGCGCTCCAGCTGCGGAATGACTTTCACGAGCAGGATGCGTGGCCCGTTCGTCTTCTTGACGACGACGTCGAACTTCGGAAACTCGATCCGCTGCCCCTGCTTGGGAATATCCCCCAGCTTGGCCATCAACAACCCGCCGACGGATTCGACCTCGTCCAGCCCCATCTCTTCGTTGTTGATGTCGATGCCGAGCACGCGTTCGAGCGAGACGATCGGCAGGCTCGCCTTGCCGATAAACGTGCCGTCGCCCTGCGGCAGCCAGTCGTTTTCGTTGAGGCGGAATTCGTCGCGGATCTCGCCCACGATGGCGCCCAGCAGGTTGTCCAGCGTGATGAAGCCGACGGGGCGCTTGCCCTTTTCGCCGATCAGCGCGAAGTGCGGGGCGCCGCCGCGGAAGCGGCGGAACAGTTCGATCGCAGGCGTGCGTGCCGAGATCAGATCGACGGGGCGCAGGTATTCCGTCAGGTCGTCGACGTCCTTGCCCGACTGCTCCGCGAAGAACAGGTCCTTCAGGTGGATCACGCCCAGCACTTCCTCGCCGTCCTCGTCGAAATACGGATAGCGCGAAAAGCGGTTGCGGCGCATCGTGTCGAGATTCTGCTCGAGCGAGCGGCTCGCGTACAGCGCGCTCACCTCGTTAATCGGGCGCATCAGGTCCGCGACCGTGTGCTGGGCAAACTCCAGCGACTGCGCGAGGATGTGGCGCTCGTCGTGCGTGAAGCGCTCGCCCGGCGTGCCCGTGTTCGTGCGCAGGATCAATTTGAGTTCGTCGTTCGAGTAGTGCGTCTCGTGGCCGCCCACGCCGGACAGGCCCGCGACGCGCAGCACGAGGTTGGCGCTTTCGTTGAGGAGCCAGATGGCCGGGTACATCGCCCAGTAGAAGCCGTACAGCGGCACGGCGCTCCACAGGCCCACCGCTTCCGGCACGCGGATCGCCAGCGACTTCGGCGCCAGCTCGCCCACGACGATGTGCAGGAACGAGATCACGCTGAACGCGACGACGAACGACACGCCGTGGATGATCTGCGGGCTCGTGACGCCGACCAGCGAGAATACGGGTTCCAGCAGGTTCGCGAACGCCGGTTCGCCGACCCAGCCCAGGCCCAGCGACGCGAGCGTGATGCCCAGCTGGCAGGCCGACAGATAAGCGTCGAGCTGGCTGTGGACCTTGTAGAGGATGCGTCCGCGCAGGCCGCCCGTTTTGGCGATGGCGCGCACGCGGGTCTTGCGCAGGGTGACGATGCCGAATTCGGCCGCCACGAAGAAGCCGTTCAGCACCACCAGCAGCAGCGCGAGAACGACGAGCAATACGTTTTGCATAGAAGGTATGTTTACTCGAAAGGCAAAAGCCGAGCTGCATTGTAACGGTCAGGCCGCCGGGTGCGTCGATTTTCGCGATCCCGCCAGGATGGCCTCGACCGCCGGGTGCATGATCTTGCGGTCGCTCGAGATCATGTAGAACTGCTCGCGCACCGTCGGCACCGATCCGACCCGCACCGCGCCGAACTGCTCGGCGACGTCGTCCGCCAGCGCGGCCGGCGCGAAGAACAGGCCCAGGCCGCGGCGGCCGAACGTGTTGAGCAGGGCGTTGTCCTCGAACTCCCCGACCACGTCGGGCCGCACGTGGTGCTGCACGAACCATTCGTCGATCTTGCCGCGCAGGGCATTATTACGTGCCGGCAGCAGGAATGGCGCGCCGTTCAGGTTCTGCGGGAACTCGTCGCCCGCGCCGTAGCGCTGCGCGAGCGCGGGCGTGCCGACGACGACCATCTCGCTGTCGAATAGCTGGTGGCTGAACACTTTCAGGGTCGCGCCGGCGCGCACTTCGCGGTCCGTCAGCACGACGTCGAGCTTGTGCAGCGCAAGGTCGGCCAGCAGCGCCTCGAACTGGTCTTCGTAGCACACGATGCGCACGGGCCGGTCCATGCGCGTGACGGCTTCCAGCATGCGGTAGGCGGACAGCTTCGGCAGCGAGTCGGAGATGCCCACCGTGAGGCGCGTGCGGCCGCTGTCGAACTCGTTCAGCGCTTCCTGCATCTGCTCGCCCAGCAAGAAGATCTGGTCGGCATAACCCAGCGCCAGCCGGCCCGCTTCCGTCAGCACGAGGCGCCGGCCCTGCTGCGCGAACAGCGTCTTGCCCAGCGACTGCTCCAGCAGCGTCAACTGCGAACTGACCGTCTGCACGGCGAGTCCAAGGCGCTCGGCGGCGCGCGTGATGCCCCCTTCGTTGGCGACGACCCAGAAGTAGTACAGGTGGCGGAAATTGATGTCGGATTTCATTATCACGTGAATAACGCAGGTTTTTTCGAAGTGATTCTCTTGTTATCTTCGCTTTTTCAATTGGATCATCACCCCTACACTGCGCCTTGTCAACAACATACATCCCGAAAGGGGAGAAGAGAATGAAGCATTTTAGGGTGTCATTCATCGTCACGGCGCTGTGCCTGCTGGGCTCGGCCTGGTGGGGCTACGAGCATGCCGGTGTGGCCGGCGCGCTGACGGCGATGGGTATCGCCGCGATTCTCGCGGTGATGGAAGTCTCGCTGTCCTTCGACAATGCGGTGGTCAACGCCTCCGTGCTGAAAACGTGGGACGAGTTCTGGAAAAAGCTGTTCCTGGGCGTCGGCATCATCATCGCCGTGTTCGGCATGCGCCTGCTGTTCCCGCTCGTGATCGTCGCCGTCGCGGCCGACCTGGGCCTGATGGACGTGTGGAACATGGCCTTGCAGGATCCGAAGCAGTACTCGATGCACCTGACGAACCACCACGCGGAAGTGGCGGCATTCGGCGGCATGTTCCTGCTGCTGGTCTTCCTGAACTTCCTGTTCGATGAAGAGAAGGAACACCACTGGCTCGGCCACTTCGAAGAGAAGCTCGGCTCGCTCGGCAAGGTGTCGTCGATCGCCGTGATGATCGCGATCGGTGCCCTGATGGCCAGCCTGTCGCTGGTGCCGGAAGCCCAGAAGATGGTCGTGCTGATCTCGGGCCTGTGGGGCATCCTGATCTACGTCGGCGTGGATGTGCTGTCGAACCTGCTCGAGAAGTCGGAAGAGGGCGGCGGCGATGTCGGCGAGATGGTCAAGCGCGGCGGTATCGGCGGCTTCCTGTACCTGGAAGTGCTGGATGCATCGTTCAGCTTCGACGGCGTGATCGGCGCGTTCGCCATCACCAACGACGTCGTGATCATCATGCTGGGCCTGGCGATCGGTGCGATGTTTGTGCGTTCGCTCACGGTGTACCTGGTGGAAAAGGGCACGCTCGACCAGTTCGTGTACCTGGAGCACGGCGCTCACTACGCGATCGGCATCCTGGCCTTCATCATGCTGGCGAGTATGAAGTTCCACGTGCCGGAGTTGGTCACGGGTCTGGCGGGTGTCGCCTTCATCGGTGCCTCGGTGTGGTCGTCGATCCGGTATCGCAAGAAGCAGGAAGCGTTGGGTGTGGGCGGCAAAGAGCTTGCTCACGTCGAATGAACGAAGAAGTACTTTTAACCTGAAGGAGAATCATCATGGCAATCAGCTTGCAAAAAGGCGGTAACGTCAACCTGTCGAAGGAAGCACCGGGCCTGTCCAGCCTGAAACTGGGCCTCGGCTGGGACGTGCGCGCCACCGATGGCGCCGCGTTCGACCTGGACGGCGTCGCGTTCCTGCTGAACCAGTCGGGCAAAGTCCGCTCGGATGCCGACTTCATCTTCTACAACAACGCCAAGTCGGCCGACGGCTCGGTGCAGCACTCCGGCGACAACCGCACCGGTGCCGGCGAGGGCGATGACGAGACGCTCAGCATCGACCTCTCCAAGGTCCCGGCCGACGTCGACCGCATCGTGCTGGCCGTGACCATCCACGAAGGCGATACGCGCCGCCAGAACTTCGGCATGGTCGGCAAGGCGTTCATCCGCTGCATCAACGCGGCCAACAACAGCGAGATCGCCCGCTACGACCTGTCCGAAGACGGTTCGACCGAATCGGCCATGATCTTCGGCGAGGTGTATCGTAACGGCGCGGACTGGAAGTTCCGCGCAGTGGGCCAGGGTTTCAACGGCGGCCTCGGCCCCTCGCCAAGAACTATGGCGTGAGCGTCTAATTTAAAACGCCGGCCTGAAAGGAAGCCAAATGCCAGTGTTTACCGTGACCGGGGACGTCGATCCCTTCCTGCATGTGTCAATGAAGCGCGGGGAAACCATCTACTGCGAATCGGATGCGATGGTCATGATGGAATCGACGCTCGACCTCAAGGGCAAGATGAAGGGGGGCCTGGGCAGCGCGTTGATGCGCACCTTCGCCAATGGCGAGTCGTTCTTCCAGCAGCATATCGAAGCGACCCGCGGCGACGGCGACTGCCTGCTGTCTCCCACGCTGCCGGGCGCGATGCAGGTGGTCGACTGCGGTCCGAACCAGTTCATCATCAGCGACGGCGCGTTCGTCGCGGCCAGTTCCAGCGTCGACCTGCGCGTGCGCACCCAGAGCCTCGGCAACGCGCTGTTCGCCCAGAGCGGCGGCTTTTTCGTGACCGAGACATCGGGCAGCGGCCAGGTGGTCGTCTCCGGCTTCGGCTCGATGAACGTGCTGGACGTGGAACCGGGCAAGGACGCGATCATCGACAACTCGCACGTCGTCGCCTGGGACAGCACCCTGCACTACGAGGTCTCGATCACGACCGGCACCAGCGGAGGCTTCCTGGGTAACCTGATCAACAGCCAGACCAGCGGCGAGGGCCTCGTCCTGCGCTTCTCCGGTCGCGGCAAGATTTATGTCTGTTCGCGCAACCGCGCCACGTTCAAAGCGTGGATGCAGGCGCCCGGACGCTGACAATCAAAGGAGTAATTCAAATGGCAGTCAATCTGCAGAAGGGCCAGAAGATCTCGCTGGAGAAGGAAGCCGGCGGCGCCCTGTCCCGTGTGACGATGGGTCTCGGCTGGGACGTCGCGAAGTCCGGCGGTTTCTTCGGCTTCGGCGCGAAGAGCCAGTCGGTCGACCTGGACGCCTCCGTCGTGCTGTTCGACGAAGCGAACCGCCCGGTCGACGTGGTCTGGTTCCGCCAGCTGAAAAGCCGCGACGGCAGCATCACGCACACCGGCGATAACCGCACGGGTGCCGGCGATGGCGACGACGAGCAGATCGTCGTCGACCTGCGCACGGTGCCGGAGAGCGTGAAGTCGCTCGTCTTCACCGTCAACAGCTTCACGGGCCAGAATTTTTCGACGGTCCAGAACGCGTTCTGCCGCCTGTTCGATACGAGCAACGGCAAGGAGATCGCGCGCTACGACCTGTCGGTGCAAGGCTCGCACACGGCCCAGATCATGGCCAAGCTGTACCGCCATAACGGCGAGTGGAAGATGCATGCGATCGGCGAGAACGGCACCGGCCGTACGTTCGACGACCTCATGCCGCTGATCGTCCCGCACCTCTGATGTAACGTTTTTTGTCGTCCCTGCGGACCAGTCTCCGTCCGCAGATCCAACGTGGGCGGCTTGGCGCCCACGCCCTTTAACGGCCTCCTTGCGAGGCCGTCTTTTTTTGTAATATTGCTTGACCTTGGGCGCTTTTCGGTCTACTGATTTTGGCGCCTGGTGTTACTTGAAGCGCTCGGGTAAGCGGAGGTTTAACGGGATAGGCCGGCACGTTGCTATCGACTCTCTTTGGCCAGTTCGAACCGAGCAAGTAGCAAGGTTGATAACGCAATTGGTTGAGTTATCAGCTAGTGGACAGTTTGCGCCCTTCACCTTAAAAAGCCGCTATAAAGACTTCGAAAAGTTCCTTTTCTGGTGTGACGCGAACGAACGATCTGATGTGCCGCACGACGTATCATCTGCACGTCGCGCCATCCACGCTTATATTTTTGATCTGCAACATGAAATAATTGCTGGGACCATCGCAAATAATGCCGCCGTAACGATGCAAACTGCGGCCATCCGTATTCTTCAAGAGCACCATGGTGTCTCGATCAATGACTAAACCTGATTCGAGAAAACCGCAAATGCTACGTGGACAGCTTGCAGCCACATTCTGTCGTGCACCCTTCAATCGCGACCGGTATCCATTGACGGCAAAAGACTTGCCGTCGGTCTAGATTTGGCGAAAGCTAGAGCAATTTATGCTATTTTCGAATATCTAAATGGAGGATCTCGCCTAACAAAAGATAAGTATTTAGAAATAGTGCCCGAGCCTCTTCCGCAGTTGATTCAGAATGCACAGCAGACGAAACACGGTCGAAAAGATTGCTCAAGTTTTGGCGGAGTCTTTGCTTGCGGGACTGACTGTTCGTTCGCTGGTGTATAAATGCATTGATTCTATTCTGGTGCTTCGACGCATCAAGCTTAAGTTTATTTCCGCCAATCTCAATTATCTCATCAGATGCCGGGAAAATAGAGTCTGCGAAAGATTCGATTATTCGTCGACAAGTTGTCATTGCGTGGGTGATGGACTCGACGTCGCCGTCACTCAACCTATCCATCACAGCAGGCAATTTTTCTAAGACATCGCCACAATGTTGAGAAATCAGCAAATCCACTTCTTTTTTGTAATTTTCAAAAATAGATTCGGCAAGACTATCAAATTCTTTCTCGTAATAGACATTGCTAACAAATTCATGCAACAATGCAAGAACTCGAGTGCGAATTCCACTAAGAGTCGCAATGTAAGTAGCGGTTGACGACATCGACTTTGTAACACTGGAAATGGCAGCCAGCGCATAATCACTACTGGAATCAGGAGTGCGCATCGAACTAAGTTTTGACTTCTCAGCCAATATTGCAGCTTCATGCTGAGCCAATGGACCCCAATAACCCCTTTTGTTTTCCTTGTCGGTCCATCGACCAGTTAGACTCATGTATTTAAGTGAAGTTTCACAATTAACATAGTAACCGCCCATTTCCCTTTTTAACCATAAGCGAATCTCATCATTGCCAACCCACCTGGCAAGTCTTGATGCTTTCAAAATTAGATTCTCCGGTGGAGTCCTTGAAAGTTCGATATCGTCTAGAAGTTCTCGAGCCAACTCAAGCACGTGTTGGGAACGAGATTGCTTCCTCACTCCTTGAGATTGCGGCGTGATATTGGATACTTGGCTCATTGATTATCTATATAGAATATTCCTAAACTCTGAATCAGAGTAAATGTTTTATAACCGGTCTTGGCTGACTGCTACCGGATAGTGTACATCAACTGTCGATGTTCGATCTCAGCAGCTGTTCGTCTACCTGTTAGAGGAACTAAGCGCCTGACATGCTTGCTTCTCTGGCAATCTCTGCCGCTGTCGTCTCTTGAGCATGTTTTCGATCTATGTCTAATGCAGCAAGTGCCAGCTTGGTTTTTGCTGTCATCGCTTGTGAGACGTCGCGATTTGCACGGTCAAGTTGATTTTTTAATAAGGCTTGGGCTTGAGGTGCGGGCACATTTGCAAGCCTACGCATTGCAAAATACGCTGCCTTAAGATCCTCGCTGAAACTCTGAATTACTCTCCAGTTCGAATGAAAGAAATCAGCCGTCGCCCAACCTAGGTCTTTTCTATAAGCAGAATCATCGTCCCCAAGTTCCTTAATAAAGCGTAACATCGTTTGGAAATTCGAAAGAGAACGAACAAATTGGACGTAGGTTGCGACGCCTTCTTCCGGTAGTTTTGATAGTTGATCTGGAGTGAGCATCGATCCTGATAAGAACTCGATCTGAGTGTCAACAACGATATTCAACATGCCTGCCATGGAGAAGCTCTTTAAGCTTTGCTTAAATTCATCCTTTTGTACTTCAATCGCGATTGCTGCACATGCTGCGTGCGACAGATCAAATTCTTTGTCTTTTAACTCCTCAGTCAAACTTTTAGGCAGAAAAATTTTTAAGATCGATGTTACCGCAATCTCTGTGGCGATAAAAGCGGAAAGATGGACAAAATGGACGTGCGCAAGACGCTGTTCAGTTTTTTCGATGCTTCTTCTATCTAATGTTTTTCTAACATAAAAGCTCAGCGCTGCCGCAATTAGGGCGCCTAACAGTGCTGTCAACAACGTTTTCCAAAACATAAAATCCATATTATTGAGCTCCAAGAATCATTTTGGTTTGTATTTATTTGGGGAATGTCAAGGGGCCCAGTAACTTCCTGGGGAAATGTCGCGTCCTAAATGGCGACACCATATGCAGCAGCCTGCACTATTGCATGGGAGCCTTGTGTACCGCAAGTCGGCTATTGGTTTCCTTTTTTGTGAACGAGTGTGACCGTTGGGATAGCGTACCAGTTCGCAGTAAGGACTTTCGTTATCCTTTATATCCATGGGTTTCTTACTGGGGGCGCTCCGAATGCGAGCTTCCAAAGGGAATGAATTAACTTTGTCCTGAGTGACGTGTACTGTCAGAACTGACGCATCTTTCGGGTCTCGTTTGATCGAGACTACAGCCAGCTGGACTTCTTTGCCCCGAATGTAATCGTATGCCACGCCCTCAATACCCTCTCCATTCACTGAGCCTCTGAAGAGCACGCCGTCTGTTGCAAACGGTAGAGCCTCACAAAGTTTGCGTGTTGCAATTGTGCCGTCGACTGCACCTTGTGCCGTCAGAAGCTGAAGATATACATCATTTGTGGACAGCTGCACATCGCCTGAACCGGCATAGCCTTCAGGATTGTTGGACCACACACCTGTCCATGACGAGTCATCGTAGTAGCCGGAGAGGATTGAATCGCGAGTCTTAGCAAGTGCACTAGGCAGCTGCTCTGCGTTTTGTAGTGCGGTCACTCCGTTCAAGAGCACCCAACCGATCAACCCTATGAGCGCAACACCAACCCCCTGCGCTCTGGTGATCGCCTTCTTAGTCCAAGGTTGTTTTTCATTCAGACTATTTTTTGACCGAGTTTCGTTTCTACGCCTGCGCCAAGGGATCTCATTTTTTGGCTTCATACATGGGGTGCTAGTTCATTCACGTTATTGAGCAATTGCCTTTTGGCAGGCTATCACAAGCAGCAATCTAGAAGTACCCTGCTTTGCTAGTGCAGGCGTCCCCACTAGCAAGTAGCCGCTTCGACCCAAAGCGGCCACGTTCTTAATTCCCGAACTCTTGGTTAACTAGATTGCTATCAGCAAACCAGTCGCTTTCTAGTCAACAGAATGAATTCGCGATGTAATTCGGCAAACTCCGTGCCAAGGCTATTTGCTTTATCGACCTCCTCTTGAAGCTGTTTCGACCATGCGAAATCATTGGTTCCGGGAGGGACGATACTCTGTCGATTTAATCCTATCGGCTCGCTTTTGTGGGCGAGGAACCTGAGAAACTCGTTTGCCTTATTATATAGTTCAAGCTTTTTGCTCTCTAATTCCGGATCGAGAAACACAAACTCCGGATGTCGCCATTTAAGGAGGAATTCCTCTAGTCTATCTGTGGGACGGTCATCGAAGCTATGCCCAAAGTCATGGTGGCGCGCTAACTCTACTATTCCCGAATCGCTAGGCAAATCGGATAGTAGTAATCCGAAAAGTTTGCGATCTACCGCCGCTGCATTTTCTTTCGCTAGGCGCGAAAAGTGATCTGAATAAAATTGAAAAATTCTTGATGTGACGTTGTATATAATGCCGAGCAGAATTAAAGCTAGGCCTATCCAGTAGTCTGCATAGCCACTACTCATCTCCGAAATGGTTATCGGAGCTCCGGAATTGATATTGAACGTAGAAATCAGAACATTGTAAAATAAAACTTTCAGCGGAGTGGGAAATAATAATATCGAAGCCCCAGTACCGATGACAACGAAAGTTAGCTTCCAAACTAGGTCTGGCAAGAAGAACCTTCGAATTGCACCTTTTAAAACATCCTTAAGTTCAAGTTCACTTGCTAGTTTTTGTAAATCGCTTAACTTTGGCAT
Source organism: Telluria mixta (assembly GCF_029223865.1). NCBI lineage: Bacteria > Pseudomonadati > Pseudomonadota > Betaproteobacteria > Burkholderiales > Oxalobacteraceae > Telluria > Telluria mixta. The sequence goes on along the minus strand of NZ_CP119520.1, from coordinate 806,243 downwards.
TTTACTGCTTTTATCTGTAGATATTTCTTGATTGCTATATGGAGATTGATCTACGTGGCCTCGATTTAGATGGTTAGTCTAATTGCGGCACCAGATGATTCATCTTCCCTCTTGGTCGACAGCAGACGTGAAGAATGGCTTAGTGTACGAGGTTGTTGTCCTTGCAGCAAGTAAGGAGTTATGTTAGGCGTACGTAAGCCGGTTAATGAAATGGACACGTTTTCTCACTTGTGTCCATTTTTTATGTACGAACATGGACAAGTGAAAGTGAAGTTGTGTGGTCGTTTCCCTATGAACGGGGCCTGTCCATTATCATATAGTTTGCGCATGCGGCGCACATCCTGTCCGACCTGGAGCGCGTCGCGTTCGATCTCGCGTTTTTGAAGGATGGCCGTATCGCGCTGTAGGGCCAGACGGATGCGCTGCTGGAAGGCGCGCGCCGCGTCGTCGGTCCCGCCGCCACGTTGCCTGGCACGCCGCTGGCGGGCGAGTTGCGGCGGCGCCAGGAGGGCGCGATGACGAGCGTGATCGTGCAGGCGCCGGGCGACGACGTCGCGCGCCTCGCGCGCGAGCCGGGCGTGCGCGTGGAACCGTTGACGCTGGAAGACCTGTTCATCGAGGTGACGCAATGAACGCCGCGCTGCAGGATTTCCGCCTGATCTGGCGCGCAGCCGCGGCGCAGCGCGAGGGCAGGGCATGCGCATCATGGGCATGGGGTTGGGCGCGGCGGGGATCTGCGCGGCCATCCTCATGGCATCCGCCGCGGCAATGGGCACGCTGGGGACAGTACAGGGCGTGCGCCTGCTGGCCGGCTTCGCCTCGCTGGCGCTAGCGCTCGTCTGGAGCTTCCTGTTCGTGCCCGGCTCCATCCGCATGAATTCGCCCGCCAACGCGTGGCTGCTGCCCCGCCAGCGCCGGCGCATGCTGCAGATGACGACGGTGTACTGGCTGCTCGTCACCGCAGGCATGGCGTTCGGCATCGGCCATTGGATCGCGTTGCCGGCCGTCGCCTTGTCCGTGCTCGGCCTCGCGCTGCTCTGCGCCGGTAACAAGCATGTCGTGATCCTGCTCGTCCTGGGCGGCAACTGGCCGTGGCTGTCGCGCGTCGTGCTGCCGCCGGCATGGGGCGATGCGGCCACGGGCGGCGCCGCCGCGCTCGTGCTGGGGCTCTTCGTCGTTCCCGCCGCGATGTGGGGCTTGCGCTGGCTGTACCCGGCCCGCGGCGACGCGTACATCGCGCGGCGCGCCGACCAGATCAGGCGCGTCAGCCACTTCGACCAGTGCGGCGTGGACAAGCAACCCGCACCCGACGGCATGGCGTGGCACGGCAATCTCGCGTTCTACCTCGTCGCCTTGCGCTGCAACCTGCGCAGGGCCGATCCGGGCGCCATGCTGCTGCACGCGCTGGGCCCGTCCGCGCACTGGACCGCGTGGATCGGCGGCCTCGTCACCCTCCTGATCGCCGGCGGCGTCATTCGACTCGTGCTGGTGTGGACGCACGCGGCGGGCGTGCAATCGCTCGTCGGCTGGATGATGAGCGTCGGCCCGGCCCTGCTCGCGTTGACCATCGCGTTCAGCACGGCGCAGTACGGCCAGCAGTTGCGGCGTACGCAGGGCGAGCAGGCGCTGTTGCGTCTGACGCCGCTGGCCGGCGATGCCGCGGTCCTGAACCGGCGCCTCGCCGGACGCGTGCTGCGCCAGGCGCTGGGCTGCTGGGCCGCGCTGACCGTGGCCATGCTGGCCGTGTCGCTGCTCATCGATGCCGGGCCGGACGCGCTGCTGCGCCAGCTCGGCCTGTGCAGCCTGGCCGGCCAGGTGGCGATGATGGGACTGCTGGGCGATTACGCGAACGGCACCGGCGGCTGGCACCTGATGCTGGGGCTGCGCGCCGGCGCACTGGCCGGCGTGCAGGCGCTCGTTGCGGTCGGGCTGGGCCGGCTCACCGGCACGACGCCCTGGCCGTGGCTGATCGAAATCTCGCTGGCCGTCTACCTCGTGCAATTGCGACTCGACTGGAAGCGCATGCTGGCCGCGCCGCCGGCGTTCCCGGCGGGCCGCATGGCGTGATCAGGCGTAGACTCAGTGCGCGCGCTTCTGCACGAGCGCCGTGCCGATGCCGTGGCGCCGGCCTTCGCTGACGGCCGTTACGGTGCCGTCCGGATTGAACACGATGGCATTCGCGGCGCCGATCTCCTCGGGCTTTGCTTCCCACTTGTGGCCGAACTGTTCCAGCGCCTGGGCCTGCGGGGTGCCCGCAAAACCCGGTTCGATCGACGTCTCTTTCGCGTTGCGCTGCGACAGCCGCGGCGCGTCGATCGCCTGGTCCATCGTCATGCCGAGGTCGATGTAGTTGACGATCGTTTGCAGCACCGTCGTGATGATCGTCGCGCCGCCCGGGCTGCCGATGGTGAAGGCGGGCTTGCCGTCCTTGAACGCGATCGTCGGCGCCATGCTGCTGCGCGGGCGTTTGCCGGCTTCGGGGATGTTCGGCGCCGGACCGGTGAAATCGAAGTCCGTCATTTCGTTATTCAACAGGAAGCCATAGCCCGGCACGACGATGCCGCTGCCGCCCCACGATTCGATCGTGAACGTGTAGGCCACGACGTTGCCCCATTTGTCGGACACCGTCAGGTGGGTCGTGTGCGTGCCTTCTTTCATGATCAGGTTCTGCTGCGGGCGTAGCGGGAAGCTCTGGTCGTTCTCGTACAGGAAGGCGTCGCCTGCCGGGACGACGCCGGCCGCGCGGTCCGGCCGGATCAGCGAGCGGCGCTGCGCCGCGAACTGCTTCGACAGCATGCCTTCGATGGGCGCGTCGACGTATTCCGGGTCGCCGAGGAAGGCGTTGCGGTCGGCGAAGGCGAGGCGGCTCGCTTCGAGGTACAGGTGCTCGACGTTCGCGCGCGGCATCGCCTTCAGGTCGAAGCCTTCCAGGATGTTCAGCGCCTCGGCCACCGTCGCGCCGCCGCTGCTGGGCGGCGGCATGCCGTAGATGTCGTAGCCGCGGTAGGTGGAACGGATCGGCTGGCGGATGCGCGCCTCGTAGTTGGCGAGGTCCGCGAGGCTCATCGTGCCGGGGCGGACCTGGACGCCGGCCGTGACGGGCGGACGGTTGACGGCCGCGACGACGGCCTGCGCCAGCGGTCCTTCGTAGAACACCTTGTAGCCTTTCGCCGCCAGTTCGCGGTAGGCCTTGGCGAGGTCCGGATTCTTGACGATCGTACCCGTCGGCAGGGCCGTGCCGTTCTTGAGATACAGCTTGCTCGTCGTCTCGAACATCCCGAACTTCTTCTCGTTTTCGACGATCAGGCCGTGCATGGTCTCGCTGACGGGAAAACCTTTCGTCGCGACCTGGATCGCGGGCGCCAGCACCTGCTTGAACGACATCGTGCCGTAGCGCTCCAGCGCCTCGTGCCAGCCGCGCACGGTGCCCGGCACGCCGACCGACGCACCGCTGGCGACGGCCGTGTCGAAATCGATGGCCTTGCCGTTTTCCTGGAAAACGGACGGGCTGAACGACGCGGGCGCCGTCTCGCGGTGGTCGATGGTGACGACGCGCTTGTCCTTGGCAACGTACACGACCATGAAGCCGCCGCCGCCGATGCCGCAGCTGAACGGATCGGTCACGCCCAGCGTGGCCGCCGCCGCGACGGCCGCGTCGATGGCATTGCCGCCCTTGTTGAGGATCGCGAGCGCGGAGGCCGACGCCTTTTCGCTGATCGTGGCGACGGCGCCGCCGGTGCCCGTCGCGACCGGGGTCTTGGCGAGCGCGAGCGGCGGTGTCAGGACGATGGAGAGGATCAGCCCGCAGGCGATGGTATTGACGGGATGGGTCATTTGGCGGAGATCTTGAGCGTGACGGGAATGATGTCGCTGGGGCGCAGCGTGCCGGCCGCGCGCGCGGGCGGGATCGCGGACGTGTCGAGCGTGATGCGGGCGCCGTGCAGCGAGGCGGGCGTCGCCGTCGGCTGGTCGGGGCCGAGCGTGAATTCTTCGGCGCCGTTCGGGCCGTCGATCAGGAAGCGGAAGATCAGCCGCCCGGCCCAGACGCAGCGCGTGTTCGCGGGGCAGCGGCTGTCGCTGTAACTGTCGTACGTGAGGACGGTGCCGCGCGCCAGGACGACGCTCTGCTCGGGCCGGAGCGGATACACGGCGTCCTGCGGCGGAGGGGCGGCGCAGCCGGCCAGGATTGGCATCGACACGGCCGCCACGACGGCGGCTAGGGACGGCAGTTTCATGGAACGTCCGGTTGTTTATGTGAAACCAATCATAGCAAAACCGCCAGCCTGGGCCGGCGCGCTTGCCGTTCAGTCGAGTGGATAGCGCAGGAAAACCGGCAGCGCTTCCGCGAGCGCGGTCCAGGCGGCCAAGCGCGGGAAGTCATCCGGCGACACGATCCGCGCCAAGTTCAATTGGACGAACGACCACGTGACGGCGGCCGTGACTGAGGCCTGGTCCAGGGCGGCGATGTCGAACGCGCCCGTCTCGGCCTCCAGCAGCCTGAGCGCCGCCAGCAATTGCTGCTGCACGCGATCAAGCCATGGCTGGTGCTGCTTTTCCTGCGGCCGTAGCGAATGTTCGTAGACGATCTGCGCCGTCTTTTCGCACGCCGCCAGCGCCGGGCCGATGGCACGCAGCGCCTTGGCCCGCGCGGCCGGGGCGGCCGGCAGCAGGGAGCGGCCCGCCAGAGCATCGCCGTACTCGAGGATCAGCGTGGAATCGATCAGGAAGGAACCGTCGTCCAGCACGAGCGTCGGCGCCTTGACCGTCGGATTGATTTTGGAGAATTCGTCGAAGTTGCGGAACACGGACAGTGCCTTGTGTTCGAACGGAATGGCTTGCAGGTCGAACGAGATGGCGACGCGGCGGACGAAGGGCGAATCGAGCATGCCGATGAGTTGCATGGAATCTCCTGTGGATGAGGGGTCTTCCATTCTATTGTCTTTGCGGCAATTCTGCTGCCGAGGGTGTATTTATGCATCATGACTTGACGGCGGCGGGCCTGCCGGCGCATATTTGAAATCGATTTCATAACCTCCTCCCATGATGGGCAAATCGGACCTTTCCACACCGCGTGTGATCGCCATCGACCTGCTGCGCGGCCTTGCCGTGATGGGCATGATCATGGTCGCGTACGCGGGCGGCTGGGAGCGGCGCTTCACGTTCCTGACGCATGCCGACTGGCGCGGCTTTGCCATTGCCGACATGATCTTCCCGGCCTTCCTGTTCTGCGCGGGGGCATCCCTGCCGTATGCGCTCGCACGGCGCGTGGGGCAGGGCAGGGCGGCCCTTGTCGGCCACGTCCTGCGCCGCTCGGCCGTGCTCGTCGCGCTTGGCGTCCTGTTGAACCTGCTGCCGGGCTTCGACGTCGCGCACGTGCGCCTGCCGGGCATCCTGCAGCGTATCGGGCTGTGCTATGCCATCGTGGGTACCGGTTGCGTGCTGGCGTTGCGGCGCGATGGTTTGCGCTTGGGCGTGCCGGTGGCGGCCGGCGTCGCGCTGCTGGTGGGCTATGCGGCGCTGCTGCTCGCGTGGGATGCGCCCGGCTGCGGGCGCGCCTGCTTCGATTCCATGCATTCGCTGCCGGCCGTCGTCGACCGCGCCGTGTTCGGCGTCGCGCACCTGTGGCCGTGGGGGAAGACCGGCGACATTGTCACCTTCGATCCGGAAGGCCTCGTGTCCACGCTGGGCGCGCTCGTCAACGTGCTGTTCGGCGTGACCGCCTCCCTGCTGCTGATGCGGTCGCGTCGGCCGGCCACGTTGACCGTCCTTGCCATCGCCGGCGTGGCCTGCCTGCTGGCCGGCTTCCTGCTCGATCCGCTCGTCCCGGTCGTGAAAAAGCTGTGGACGCCCAGCTTTGCCCTGGTGTCCGGCGGCTTCACGCTGCTGTCGCTGCTCGTCCTGATGCGCCTCGTGCCGCCCGGCGAGGAGGCGCCCGCGTGGACGCGGCCGGTGCTCGCGTTCGGCACCAACGCGACCTTGGCCTTCGTCGGCATCACGCTGATCGATACGGTGATGCAGCTGCAGCTGTGGGCGGGCGCGGGCAGCGGGCACGACCTGCTGGCCGCGTGGCTGGCGGACGCGATTCCGGAGGCGCGGGTGGCGTCGGCCGCGTATTCGGCCTTGCTGCTGCTCGTGCTGGGGGCGGGGCTGTGGCAGCTGTTCAAGAGGCGCATCGTCATCCGGATCTGAAGTATGCTAGCGCTTATTTCGTTCGGACTGGAGACGGCACGATGGCGCGTTTGACCGCAGCGGATTTCGACCCCGAAGTACTGAAACTGTTCGATGGCTATGTGCACGGCCGCGTATCGCGCCGCGATTTCCTGTCGCGTGCCGGCCGCTATGCCGCCGGCGGCACGACGGCCGCCACGTTGCTGGCGCAGTTGTCGCCATCGTTCGCGGCGCCGCTCATCGCCCCCGCGGATGCGCGCCTGAAGACGAGCCGCGTCGACTTCCCGTCGCCGCAAGGCTACGGCAAGGTGCATGGCTACCTCGCCGAGCCGGCCAACGCGAAGGGCAAGCTGCCGACGATCCTCGTCGTGCACGAAAACCGCGGCCTGAACCCGCACATCGAGGACATCACCCGCCGCGTCGCGCTCGACGGTTACGTCGCGTTCGCGCCAGATGCGCTGTACCCGCTGGGCGGTTATCCGGGCGACGAGGACAAGGCGCGCGAACTGTTTCCCAAGCTGGACCAGGCGAAGACGCGCGCCGACTTCATCGCCGCCGCCCACGCGCTGGCTTCGCTGCCGCAGGGCACGGGCAAGGTCGGCGTGGTGGGCTTCTGCTACGGCGGCGGCATCGCCAACTACCTCGCGACGCAATTGCCGGACCTGGCTGCCGCCGTGCCGTTCTACGGCATGCAGCCATCGGCGGCGGACGTCGCCCGCATCCGCGCGCCGCTCATGATCCACGACGCCGGGAAGGACGAACGCATCCTGGCCGGCTGGCTCGCGTACGAGGCCGCGCTGAAGGCGAACCACGTCGATTATCAACACTTCGTCTACCCGGGCGTGGAGCACGGATTTAATAACGACACGACGCCGCGCTACGACGAAGCCGCGGCGAAGCTGGCGTGGGGCAGGACGATGGCGTTCTTCAAGACAAAGCTGGCATAACACCGGGGTCAGAGCCCGGTTTTGGGAAATTTCCTGAAACCGGGCTCTGACCCCGGTTCTTGTGTGTGTGTTCAGATAAAACAAAAGGCACCCGAAGATGCCTTTGTTGGTGGCTGACAGGATGGCTTACACGTAAGCCGCCAGCGAAGTTTTCATCTTTTTCAGCGCGGCCGATTCGATCTGGCGGATGCGCTCGGCCGACACGCCGAATTCTTCGGCCAGCGTGTGCAGCGTGGCGCCCGAGCCGTCGTCGTTGGCCAGCCAGCGCGCTTCCACGATGCGGCGCGAGCGTGGGTCCAGTTTCGACAGGGCCGTTTCCAGACCTTCCGATTGCAGGCGCACCACTTCTTCGGCTTCCAGGACCTTGGTCGGTTCCTGCTGGTCCGAGGACAGGTAGGCGATCGGCGAGAACTTGTCGTCTTCGTCGTCGGTCGGCGCTTCCAGGGCGATGTCGCGGCCGGACAGGCGCGTTTCCATCTCGATCACTTCTTCGCGCTTCACGTCGAGCATCTTGGCCAAGTCATCGACTTGCTGCGGCGACATGGCATCCAGGCCCTGCTTGTTGCTGCGCAGGTTGAAGAACAGCTTGCGCTGCGCCTTGGTCGTTGCAACCTTGACCAGACGCCAGTTCTTCAGGATGTATTCGTGCATCTCGGCCTTGATCCAGTGCATGGCGTAGGACACCAGGCGGACGCCCTGGTTCGGGTCGAAACGCTTGACTGCCTTCATCAGGCCGATATTGCCTTCCTGGATCAGGTCGGCGTGCGGCAGGCCATAGCCCAGGTAGCCGCGCGCGATCGATACGACCAGGCGCAAGTGCGACATCACGAGTTTCTGGGCCGCGTCCAGGTCATTCTTTTCTTGCAGGCTCTTAGCCAGCGAAACCTCTTCCTCGTGGGACAGCATCGGCAGGCGGTTCACTGCCGAGATATAGGCGTCGATATTACCGAGATTGCCACTGAAACCCAGTCCCAGTGCACGACTGCCGGCCGGAACCATTGCGGATTGTGCGGACATAGTCACTCCCTCGTAGATAAACTGCTGCATCGTCTCGCCATCTCCAGAGCCCCGAAGGCGCAGCTGGCTGGCTTGTAGTCGGGATGCTGACGGTGCTATCAAAACCATTTCCCGCGATAGTCTGACGTTATATTAGCACTCTCTTGAGGTGAGTGCTAGGCGCCACCATATCCCTTACGATGGGTTTAAGTTTCATTAAAGTATTGCCCGCAGGAATCAGAAAAACGGGTTCGATTCAACTGTAGAGCAGGTACGAGCGGTTCAGTTGATGCGGCTCAAAAGTGGCACTCGTATCGTTTGAAATCGGTAGAGGACAGATTAGGCGACGCGTGCTGCGCTTTCTGTTGGTTGGCGCACGTTGCCATGTAGGTGGATGCCTCGCGTCCGCTGCCGGATTTGACTGGCCTGCAGCGGACGGGTTCACGGGACGCAAGAAAAAATGCTTACCTGAGCCGCGCCAGATGCCGCTGCACCGACAACATCGCCCCAACGAGCCCCAGCCCGGCACTGATCGCCAGCAAGGCCGCCATGCCCAGCGGCGCCAGCGGCGTCAGCTGGAATTCCGACGCATACAGGCGGGCAAACTCGGCGATGGCCGTGTTCAGCGGACGCAGCGCCAGCGCCACGGCCCCCAGCGCCACCGCGCCCGCGCACAGGCCCAGCAGGGCGCCCGTATAGTAGAACGGGCGGTGGATGAAGTTGTCGGTCGCGCCCAGCAGTTTCGACACGGCGATTTCTTCGCGCTGCGTCAGCACCTGCAGGCGGATCGTGTTGAACACGACGGCGATCACGACGACGCCTAGGGTGATCGCGAGCAGCAGCAACGCCAGGCGCAGCACGCCCAGCAGCGCAGCGAGACGCTTGACCCAGGCCGAGTCGACCTGCACCGAATCGACGCCCGGCAGGGCGCGCATCTGCTCGGCCAGGCCGTCCACGCGCGTGGCGTCGGCGCCGCTGGCGAAGCCTTCCAGCTTCATCACATAGCTGTCCGGCAACGGGTTGTCGCCCAGCGTCTCGATCACGTCCGTGAGACCGCTCTTGTCCTTCAGGCTGGCCAGCGCCTGCTCGCGCGGCACGAAGCTGACTTTCGCATGGCTGCCGCGCAGGATCTGCTGCAGCTGCGGCGCGAGGGCCTGGGCCTGGTCGCGCGGGGTGTCGGTCTTGAGGAACAGGCTGATCTCCGGATCGACGGAGAGTTCTTCCGATAAAGGACGCACGTTGTCGAGCAGGGTGACGCCGGCGAAGGGCAGGGCCAGCGCGACGGCGACGACGAGCACGTTGAACAGGAAGCTGCCCGGCGCCTTGCGCAGGTGGGACAGCGCGGCGCCGAGGGCGAAGCGGTGCTGGCGGAACCAGATGTTCATGCGCCACCCCCCGAGACATGGCCGTGTTCGAGGCGGATCACGCGCGCGGCGTTGTCCAGGACTTGCTCGTCATGGGTCGAGATGACGCACGTGACGCCCACGGCGTGGAACGCGTGCAGCGCGTCGATGACCTTGTCGGCCGCGGCGCGGTCGAGGTTCGCGGTCGGTTCGTCGGCCAGGATGATCTGCGGACGGTTGACGATGGCGCGGGCGATCGCCACGCGCTGCTGTTCGCCGCCGGAAAGTTCCATCGGCAGGGCCGGCGCGCGGTCGAGCAGGCCGACCTTGTCCAGTGCCGCGCGGGCACGCTGTTCGGCCTGGGCCTTCGTCGCGCCGGTGACGATCAGCGGCAGCATCACGTTGGCCAGGATGTGGCGGTCGTTCAGCAGGCGCTGGTTCTGGAAGATCAGGCCGAGGTTGCGGCGCAGGAACGGGATGCCGGCCTTGCGGATGCGGCCGACGTCCTGCCCGTTCACGATCACGCGGCCGGACGTCGGACGCTCGATCGCGGCCACCATCTTCATCAGGGTGGACTTGCCGGCGCCGGACGGACCGGCCAGATAGACCAGCTCGCCCTTGGCGATGTTCAGGGATACGTCGGACAGCGCGAGGGTGTCGGCGGAATCCGAGTACTTCTTGGAGACGGACTGGAATTCGATCATCGTGCGTGTTATCCCAGCAGCGCCTCGGCGAATTCGTCGGCGCTGAAGGGTTGCAGGTCCTCCAGCTTTTCGCCCACGCCGATGAAGTACACCGGCACCGGACGGGTGCGTGCGATGGCGGCCAGGATGCCGCCCTTGGCCGTGCCGTCCAGCTTCGTGATCACGAGGCCGGTCAGCTCGAGCGCGTCGTCGAACGCCTTCACTTGCGCCAGCGCGTTCTGGCCCGTGTTGCCGTCGATGACGAGCAGGACTTCGTGCGGCGCGTCTTCCATGCCCTTGCCGATCACGCGCTTGATCTTCTTGAGCTCTTCCATCAGGTGCAGCTGGGTCGGCAGGCGGCCGGCCGTGTCGACCATGACGACGTCGACGCCGCGCGCCTTGCCCGACTGGACGGCGTCGAACGCGACGGCGGCCGGGTCGCCCGACTGCTGCGAGATCACGGTGACGTTGTTCCGCTGGCCCCAGACCATCAGCTGCTCGCGCGCGGCGGCGCGGAACGTGTCGCCGGCGGCCAGCAGCACGGATTGTTCGTGGTGCTGCATGTGCTTGGCGAGCTTGCCGATGGTCGTCGTCTTGCCGGCGCCGTTGACGCCCGCGATCATCATCACGAGCGGCTCGTGGCGGCCCAGTTCGAGCGGCTTTTCCAGCGGGCGCAGCAGATCGACCAGCAGGCCCTTCAGCGCCACCTTGACGGCGGCCGCGTCAAGCAGCTTGTCTTCCTTCACCTTGCGGCGCAGGTTGTCCAGCAGGAATTGCGTGGCATCCATGCCGGCGTCGGACATCAGCAGCGCGGATTCGAGTTCCTCGTACAGGTCCTCGTCGATGCGCGCGCCGACGAACAGCAGCGACAGGTTGCTCGACGTCTTGGCCAGGCCGGCCTTCAGGCGCGACATCCAGGAGCGTTTCGCTTCCGCTTCGCTGACGGGGCGTTCGGCCGTTTCGGGGAACAACTGGCCTTCGTAGGCTGTCGAAGCGCCTGGTATAACTTCCTCGGGCGCGGCCGGTGCTTCATCGCCGCCGCCAAACAGGCGGCGCAGGAAACCCGGCTGCTCGGCAGGCGTAGCGACGCCCGCAGGCTCAGGCTCGGGCTGCGCGTCGGCCACCGGAGGTGCCTGCACTGCGGGTTCGACCGCAGCCGGCGTCTCGGCTTCAGGCTTTTTCTTTTTAAAGAAACTAAACATTGTGTATTCGGGAGGGCGGCAGTATGCCGGATAGGGTCGCGCGTATTCTACCAGAGCGCACCTCGTTCTCTGATGTGCGGCGACTCTGCCATATTGTGGCTAGAATGCAGCTCAACAATAGCAATCCGATCAGCGTGCTGGAATTTAGTACGTAATGGGAGTAGATTGTGAACATCGATAAGAAGACGCGTCACCAGGGAATGAACGTGAACGTATCCAGGTTTCTCAAGAGACTCGTCGCCGGCGATCACGTGGTCGATAGCTCGGCGGCATCGCTGCGCAATGTCATCGTCTGGCTCTTCATTGCGCTCGTCGCCCTGTTCCTGACCCATCCTTCCAGTCCCGCCAGCGCTTTCGACGCGCCCGTGCCGTGGCCGGCCGAGCTGGGAATCGACACCAACCTCGGCATGTAATCTGCTCTGCTGGTATGCTGTCAATCCGAAGGACAGCATTGCCGTGGCAGCGCCATGAAACACCGACTTTTTCTTTTCGATCTCGACGACACGCTCCTCGACTTCAAAGCTTCCGAACAATTGTCGTTCGACCGCACGATGCGCGCGCTGGGCCTGGACGCGCTTCCCGACGGCCTGTTTAGCCGCTACCAGGCCATCAACATCGCACTCTGGAAAAGTTTTGAGACGGGCACCGTCTCCAAGGATTTCCTGAAGGTGGAACGCTTCCGCCGGACCTTTGCCGCCAGCGGCCTCGACATCGACCCGGAAGCGGCCAGCCGCCTGTACCTCGAATCGCTGTCGGACACGGTCGTCCTCATCGACGGCGCGCGCGAACTGTGCGAAACGCTGGCCGGCATTGGCGAGGTGGGGATCATCACGAACGGCGTCGAGCAGATCCAGCACCGCCGCATCGTGAGTGCGGGCCTGCGCGACCACGTGTCGTTCGTGGCGACGTCGGAAGCGTGCGGCCATGCGAAGCCGGACAGCCGCTTCTTCGACTACACCGTCAAGATGGCGCGCGCGTTCGCGCACGCGGAAACGGTCATCGTCGGCGACCGCCTCGATGCCGACATCCTCGGCGCCAACCGCTTTGGCATCGAAAGCTGCTGGTTCAATCCCGGCGGCCTCGCCAACGACAGCGAGGCGCTGCCCACCCTCGAAGTGGCGCGCCTGCACGACGTCGTCCCGGCCCTGCGCGGCCTCGTCGCCGCCTGAAACGTCAGCCCGCCTTGGCCACCTGCGCGTTACGGCGGATGGTGTCCAGGGTAGCGCCCGGCGTGATCAGGTTGCCGTCGTAGCGCAGCTCGATCAGCGCCGGCAGCTTGTGCGTGCGCGTGAACTCGATGGCGCGCTCGAGGGCCGGGCCGAAACCGGCCGTCGTCTCGACCGCCTCGCCGTGGCCGCCGTAAGCCTTCGCCAGCGCGGCGAAGTCCGGATTGTGCAGCTGCGTGCCCGACACGCGGCCCGGATACTCGCGTTCCTGGTGCATGCGGATCGTACCGAACATGCCATTGTTAAAGACGAGGAAGATGACGCCGGCGCCGTATTGCACGGCCGTCGCCAGTTCCTGGCCCGTCATCATGAATTCGCCGTCGCCCGCGAAGGTGACGACGGTGCGCTCCGGCCGCACGATCTTGGCGGCGACGCCGGCCGGTACCGCATAGCCCATCGCGCCGCTCGTCGGCGCCAGCTGCGTGCGCATGGCGCCGTAGCGCCAGAAGCGGTGCGCCCACGTCGCGTAGTTGCCGGCGCCGTTCGTGATGATCGTATCGCGCGGGAGCGCGGCCTGCAGGTCCTGCACCATCTGCCACAGGTCCAGCGGCGCGGTGCCGTCCTTGAAGATCGGCGGCTGTTCCTGCCACGCGCGCAGCTCGGCCTTCGCTTCCTCGACCGTGTGGCGCCATGCGGAAGCGTCGACCGGTTCCATCGCGGCCAGCATAGCCGCCGCCTGCGGCGCGCCGCTCGCGATCATCAATTCGGCCTGGTAGACACTGCCCAGTTCTTCCGGATCCGGGTGGATGTGCACGAGGCGCTGGCGCGGCACGGGAGATTGCAGCAGCGAGTAGCCGCTCGTCGTCATCTCGCCCAGGCGCGGGCCGAACGCGATCAGCACGTCGGCTTCCTTCACGCGCGTGGCCAGCTTCGGATTGATGCCGATGCCGACGTCGCCCACGTAGTGCGGGTGCTCGTTGTCCAGCAGGTCCTGGAAACGGAACGCGCACGCGACGGGCAGGGCGTTCGCTTCGGCGAATTGTTGTACGTCGGCGCAGGCCGCATCCGTCCACGTGCCGCCGCCCAGCAGCAGCAGCGGCTTTTTCGCCTGTGCGAGCATGGTCCGGAGTTGCTCGATTTGCGCGGCCGATGGGGCACCCTGCGTCGGCTGGTAGCGGCGCGTATCCGCCACTTCCGCGCGGGCCACGAGCATGTCTTCCGGCAGCGCGAGGACGACGGGGCCCGGACGGCCGCTCGTCGCCACCTGGAACGCGCGCGCCATGTATTCGGGGATGCGTTCGGCGCGGTCGATCTGCGCGACCCACTTCGCCATCTGGCCGTACATGCGGCGGTAGTCGATTTCCTGGAACGCTTCGCGGTCCATGAAGTCGGTGCCGACCTGGCCGATGAACAGGATCATCGGCGTGGAATCCTGGTACGCGGTGTGCACGCCGATGGAGGCATTGGTCGCGCCGGGGCCGCGCGTGACGAAGCAGATGCCGGGCTTGCCCGTCAGCTTGCCGTAGGCCTCGGCCATGAACGCCGCGCCGCCTTCCTGCCGGTTGATGACGAAGCGGATGTCCGAGTCGTGCAGTGCGTCGAGCACGTCGAGATAGCTTTCGCCGGGCACGCCGAAGGCGGTGTCCACGCCGTGGACCTGGAGCGCATCGACCAGGATCTGGCCGCCGCTGCGGGAGGGGTGCGTCATGGTGAGGTCATCCTTATCAAGATGGAATCCGGGCATTCTATGCAACTCACTCGACGCTGGCTTTTCAAATAGCGACACGACCTTTCACAAAAGGCAGCGGCGTATCCTGTACAATGCAGCCCGTGAAGCAGGCCAGACAGCCGCTGGTCCACGCCGCAAGGTCGTGGGCGGGAGGAAGGTCCGGACTCCACAGAGCGGGGTGACGGTTAACGGCCGTCCGCCGAAAGCCCGGCGCAAGCCGGGTATAAGGCGAGGAATAGGGCCACAGAGACGAGCGTATTAAGTTACGGTGAAACGCGGTAACCTCCACCTGGAGCAATTCCAAATAGGCACGCGTTGAGGTTGCTCGCGGAGCGTGCGGGTAGGAAGCTTGAGCGCCGGAGTAATTCGGCGCCTAGAGGAATGGCTGTCATAGCGTCCGCAAGGGCGTTACACAGAATCCGGCCTATCGGCCTGCTTTACACATTATTCATGGCCCCGGGGAGCTCGACGACGATGCGTTACATCCTCGCCCTCGACCAGGGCACCACCAGTTCGCGCGCCATCCTGTTCGACCGCCAGGGCCAGGTCGTGCGCATCGCCCAGCAGGAATATCCCCAGCATTTCCCGCAGCCCGGCTGGGTCGAGCACGACCCGCTCGATATCTGGAAAAGCCAGCTCGCGTGCGCGCGCCGGGTCCTCGCGGACGGTGGCATCGATGCCGGCGAAGTGGCCGCCATCGGCATCACCAACCAGAGAGAGACGACGGTCGTGTGGGACCGCCGTACGGGCGAACCGCTGTGCCACGCCATCGTCTGGCAGGACCGGCGCACGGCCGAGATGTGCGACGACCTGCGCGCGGCGGGCAAGGCGCCCCTTATCCAGCGCAAGACGGGTCTCGAACTGGATGCCTATTTTTCCGCGACCAAGCTGCAATGGCTGCTCACGCACGTGCCGGGCGCGCGCACGCGCGCGGAGCGGGGCGAGCTCGCATTCGGCACCGTCGACAGCTGGCTCACCTATAAACTGACGGGACGCCACGTCACGGACGCGAGCAATGCGGCGCGCACGATGCTCTTCAATATCAACAGCCTGCGCTGGGACCCGGAACTGTTGTCCCTGTTCGGCGTGCCGGCGGCTATGCTGCCGGAAGTCGTGCCCAGTTCCGGCATCGTCGCCGAGGCCGACGCGGCCTGGTTCGGCCGCGCGATCCCGATCGCGGGCATCGCCGGCGACCAGCAGGCGGCCACGTTCGGCCAGGCGTGCCACCGGCGCGGCATGGTCAAGAACACCTATGGCACCGGCTGTTTCATGCTGATGCACGCGGGCGACACGCCGCCGCAGTCGTACAACCGCCTGCTGGCCACCGTCGGCTGGACCGTCGGCAACCACACCGACTACCTGCTCGAAGGCAGCGTGTTCATGGGCGGCGCCACCGTGCAATGGCTGCGCGACGGACTCGGGATCATCAAGCAGTCGGCCGACGTCGAGGCGCTCGCCTTGTCCGTGCCGGACAGCGGCGGGGTGATGCTGGTGCCGGCCTTCGTCGGCCTCGGCGCGCCGCACTGGGACGCGTACGCGCGCGGCACCATCGTCGGCATGACGCGCGGGACGACCGCCGCCCACATCGCCCGCGCCGCCGTCGAAGCCATCGCCTACCAGAGCGCGGAACTCCTGGCCGCCATGCAGAAGGACGCCGACTGCGTCGTGCACGAAGTGCGCGCGGACGGCGGCGCATCCCGCAACGACCTCCTGATGCAGTTCCAGGCCGACCTCCTGGGCGTGCCCGTCGTGCGGCCGCGGGTGACGGAGACGACGGCCCTTGGCGCCGCCTATCTCGCCGGTCTCGCCGTCGGCTTCTGGTCGTCGCGCGACGAAATCGCGGCCCAGTGGAAGAGCGAGCGCCGGTTCGAGCCGCAGCTGCCGGCCGCGCGGCGCGACGAGATGATGGCGCGCTGGTCGCGCGCGGTGGCGCATGCGCGCGCGTGGGCGGTGCCCGACCACCCTTGAGCGTCTCGTGCGGCCGCGTTGGCGCGGTTCGGGCACAATCCGTTCGACATCGTTATCGAATCGTTAAGGGCGGAGGCGTCTTGAAATTCCTGAAGGTCTTCTTTTCGACCGCGCACGCACTGCTCGGGCTCCTGTTCGTGTTCGTGTCCGTGCTGATCACGGTGCTGGCCGTGCAGACCGGCTGGAAAGCGGTCGGCGCCGAGGTCGGGGAGAGCGCCGAGATGGCCATCGAAGCGATCGGCCTGCTGGCCATCGCCGTCGTCTCGCTGCAGATCGCGCAGACCATCACCGAGGAAGAAGTCGTGCGCGACGCCCACATCAGCGCACCCACGCGCGTGCGCCGCTACCTGTCGCGCTTCATGGTCGTCGTCGTGGTCGCGCTGTCGATCGAAGGGCTGGTCGGCACCTTCAAGGCCCTGCACGAGGAACCGGAACTGCTGCCGCACGCGGCGTCGGTCCTGGTCGCGGCGGGCCTGCTGATGGCCGGCTGGGGCGTGTTCATCCGCATGAACAAGTCGGCGGAAGTGCTCGAGCCGGAAGCGATGGAAGCCGCCAAGAGCGAGGATGCGAAGGTGGACGAGTAGGTTCTAGCGATCGCGCAGGCGTGCGAGGTTCTCGATCATCCTGGCGTGCAGCGTCGCGGCCCGTAAAACCGAAGCGAATCGCATCGCCGAGGACGGCGTCGCGCGCAATGCGAAGCGCCCCCTGGACAGTTGCATGACCAGGCGGTGCGGCGTCTCGGCCGGATTCGGCACGACGTCGAGCGCCGACGCGAGACGCCAGCCTTTGCGGCCTTGCCCATGGACGATCGCGTGGTTGCGCACATGCTTGTCGTCGTTGCCGCAAACGGGTTTCTTATGGAAATACCCTCATAAATAACGCTTTATGGCTTATAAAGCCTTATCTATGATGGGATGCACACTGTTCTACAGTGCAATTCGTTCCAATGTGAAATTGTGAGAGCTTTTCGTTCACTTTCATCGATATACTGCCCGGTAATATTTCTTACCTTTCTTTTATGTTTGATGGGCAAATCACCCTTCCCGACCATGCCGATTTCGACTGCCTGCTGAACCAGGTATTGGCTTGGTGGCCGGAGGAACTGGCGGGCGATGCCGGCGACGATGTCGGGGCGCGGCAATCGTCGGTCGCCCGCCTTTACGAAACGAGCATCGCGCCGCGGGCGATCCAGTCGACCAGCATGTTGCTGGTACAGCTCGACTGGATCCTGTTCGGGATCGTCATGGATTTGTCGCGCAAGGTGTCGCGGGTGCGCGTCCGGGATATCCGGCCGCAACTCATCAAGGATAAATTCCACGCATTGCTGACCCACAGCGCATTGCCGCAACTGCTCGGCGAAAAACAGTGGGATGGTTCGTTCGAGCGCGATGAACTCGTGAATTACCTGCGCGTCGAGGAAATGGGCGTCGTTTCCTGAGCGAATGGATAAGCGTCAAACAATGCTTTAGTGCAATCACGTAAGCTGCCCGCTGGTTCCGACGAATGGAGGCTGCATGAACATCAAACACTGGAAAATCGGTACGCGGCTGGGTGGCGCGTTTGCGCTGCTGCTCGCGTTGCTGGCGGCATGCATCTGGTTCGGCATCGCCAGCCTGCATCTGCTGAATGAAGGAACGTCGAAGATCGTCAACGAGGATTATCCGAAAACGGTCCTCGCCTACGAAAGCCTCGATGTCGTGAACCGCAATGCCCGCGCGATGCGCAATATGCTGTTGTGGGATAAACCCGAAGAAGTGGCGCGGGAACGGCAGACCGTGCTTCAGAACAGGCAGGAAAACACCGCCAATCTCGACAAGCTGGCGGCACTGATCAAATCCGACGAAGGCAAGATCAAGCTGAAAGCCGTGCAGGATGCGAGGGAGGTGTACCGCACGTCGCAGCAGGCCTTTCTCGACATGATGGATGCCGGTAAAAAACCGGAAGCCGCGACTTTTCTGTTGACCCAGGTGCGCAAGGACCAGCGCAGCTATTTCGACGCCGTGCGCGAATTGATCAAGCTGCAGGATGCGCGCGTGCTCGACAGCGGCCGTCGTGCCGAGGACACCTATCGCACGGCCAGCACCTGGCTGATGGGCCTGGCGGCACTGGCCCTCGCGCTGGGTGCGTCTGTCGCCATCTGGATCACGCGTTCGATCACGGGGCCGCTGCGGCAGGCGGTGGGCGTGGCGCGCACCGTGGCCACCGGCGACCTGAGCGCACGGATCGACGTCCATTCGGCGGACGAAACCGGCCAGCTGCTGCAAGCCCTGCGCGACATGAACGAAGCGCTGGTCAACATCGTCGGCGAAGTGCGCAGCGGCACCGAGACCATCGCGTCCGCATCGCAGCAGATCGCGTCCGGCAACGCCGACCTGTCCTCGCGCACCGAGGAGCAGGCATCGTCGCTGGAAGAGACGGCGTCGTCGATGGAAGAGCTGACGTCGACGGTGAAACAGAATGCGGACAATGCGCGCCAGGCCAACCAGTTCGCCGTGTCCGCATCGGAAGTGGCGGAGAAGGGCGGCGCGGTGATGGCGGAAGTGGTCGACACCATGGGCGCGATCAACGAATCCGCGCGCAAGATCGTCGACATCATCGCGGTCATCGACGGCATCGCCTTCCAGACCAATATCCTGGCGCTGAACGCAGCCGTCGAGGCGGCGCGCGCCGGCGAGCAGGGACGGGGTTTCGCGGTGGTGGCGTCGGAAGTGCGCAGCCTTGCGCAGCGCAGCGCGGCGGCCGCGAAGGAAATCAAGGCGCTGATCGACAACTCCGTCCAGAAGGCGGACGCCGGCAGCAGGCTGGTCGACCAGGCCGGAACGACGATGCGCGACGTGGTCGAGAGCATCCGCCGCGTGGCCGATATCATGGGCGAGATCAGCGCGGCCAGCCAGGAGCAGACCGACGGCATCGGGCAGGTGCAGCTTGCCATTTCGCAGATGGACCAGACCACGCAGCAGAATGCCGCGCTGGTCGAGGAAGCGGCCGCGGCGTCCGAGCAGCTGCGCGAGCAGGCGGCCAAGCTGTCGCAGACCGTTTCCGTGTTCAGGCTGGGCGGTGCACACGACCGGCCCGTGCCGGTGCCCGCCGTGCAGCCCAGGCAGGCCGCGCCGGCGATCGCGCCGCCGGTGCGGAAGAAACCTGTTGCGCCGGCCAAGACGTCGACAGAGCGGCCGCGCGCCAGGCATCTGGCCAGTGCCGGCGCGGACGAGGAGTGGGAAGAGTTCTGACTGGTCTTTCAACCGCCCAGCAGTTTGCCATTCATCAGAATGCGAAGCGTACGGACGAACAGCACGACAATGGTGATCGTCACGATGACCAGGAGCGCACCCGCCAGGACATCCAGGACGATCGTCTGTCGTGCCGCCGCGTATTTCAACGCCGCGTTCGACAGCGCAGCCATGGGGAAGCTGATGGCCCACCACCCGGTCGCGAACGCGATCGAACGCCGGAATATCCGGGTGGCCAGAATCGCGAAGAAGAACAGGCCGACATAGAACAGCAAGGCCGCGAATGCGTCGATGCGTTGTACGACGTTGACATAAGCGAGGAACCCGACCTCGAACGGTGCGATGAGGATCATCATCGACGGCATCATGCCGGATGCGAGTGGCGCCTGGTGGACGAGCCGGGAAAAGATCATCGTGAAAAATACGATGGCCACGACTCCACCGACGCTTGCGGCGAAGAGATTGATTTCATGTGCCCAGGCCATCGGCAAGGTCCCGCCCGCTACCGCAATATCGAGTGTGGCGACGCCGGAGATCAGCAAGGATGGCGTCGCGTGGTCGGCATCCATATTTCCCTTGAGAAGTCGAGTCAGACTGATAAAGCTCAGTGCGATTGTCGAGATCGTGCCTATCGTCCAAACGATCTCCTGTAGCAATTTGCTGTAGGTTGCCACCACGGTTGATAGCAGCAAAATGCCGATCGTAATCGTGCCAAAGAAATTGCCGGCGATTGGATGAGTGAATTCATCTTTCACGGCGGATGGATATTTTGCCCACTTTGCGCCATAGCCAAGCGCAAGCGCAATGAACACGACGATTGCCGTCAACCCGACGGCGTCGGCAATCATCGTCCCGGCGCCAAACACATTCGAAGCGACCCGCCAGGCCAGCGAAAGGCCTGCCAGGCCCATCACGGCGCCGAACAGATTGACGGGCAGGTGCTTGACCGAACCCCATGACGCGGTCAGCGCCGGCTGTTTGTCGATACTGGTTTCCATTCGGTTATCTCGGTAAGTGGTTAACCAGCGTTTTCCGGGGCCGGCCGTATCACGTCGAGCTTGACGCGGGCCAGCGCGAAGGCTTCCCGCAGCACCGACATATCGCCGATATGGTTTGCGAGCAGTAGTACGAGCTGGCTATCGAGAATTCGGCTCCGGGTCGGGTCGAGCCCGGCGTGGGAATCGTCCAGCATGCTGTAGAAAGCCTCGAAGTCGTCCAGGTTCTGATGTAGCCGCATCAGGGGCAGGGTGCTCACAAACTCTCCTTCAGGAATGATGAAATGAGAGTCTATGGAGTTGCAGCCATAAAGAGAATCCCATACTATTGAAAGTCATTCTTTCAATAATTGAGAGTATCGATGGATCGCCTCGAGGCCATGTCCATTCTGCTGGCCGTGGTCGATGCCGGTAGCCTGTCGGCCGCGGCACGCCGTCTCGGCATGCCGCTCCCTACGGTCAGCCGCAAGGTCGCGGAGCTGGAAGCGCATCTGCGCGCGCGCCTGCTGCACCGGACGACCCGGCAGCTATCGCTGACCGAAGCGGGCGCTGCCTACGTCGCGGCGTGCCGGCGCATCCTCGACGACGTCGGCGAAGCCGAGCGTATCGCGACCGGCGAGTACGGTGCACCCAAGGGAGAGCTCGCGGTAACTGCACCGATCGTTTTTGGACGGCTGCACATCGTCCCGGTGGTTGCGGAATTCCTCGCGCAGTATCCGGAGATCAGGATCAAGCTGCTGCTCACGGACCGCGTCGTTCACTTGATGGAAGAGCAGATCGATGTCGCGCTACGCATCGGCAAGCTTCCCGACAGTACCCTGATGGCGAGCCAGGTAGGCGCGGTCCGCACGGTCGTCTGCGCGAGCCCTGCCTATCTGGCGCAACGCGGCGTGCCGGCCGGGCCCGCGGCACTGACGGCGCACGATTGCATCGGTTTCGATGTGCTGGAATCGCGGCGCGCCTGGGTGTTCGGCGATGGCAGGTCGACAGTGTCGGTGCCGGTCATCCCGCGTCTGGAGGTCAACACGGCGGAGGCGGCGATCGCCGCGGCGACATTGGGCGTGGGATTGATACGGGTGCTGTCCTACCAGGTGGCGGAAGCCGTCGGCAACGGCGCGCTCGACGTCGTCCTGCAGGACGACGAGCCGGCGCCGTTGCCGGTCAGCCTGGTACACAAGGGGCAGACGCCGCTGCCGCGCAAGCTTCGGGTCTTCCTCGATTTCGCGGCGCCGCGCCTGCGCGCCCGTATCACGCCGGTGCCCGGCTAGAACCCGATCCGCCCCTTGCCCGGCGTGGGCTTGAGGCGGATATCGTCGGCTTTGACGTGCACCCTCCCGTCCGCCACCGCATAGCCAAGCCCATCCAGCAAGGTCTTGCGCAAGTCGCGCGGCGACACGCCCGCAAGCCTGTCCAGCACGACGTCGCCCAGCATCGGATCGAACGCCGCCAGGTTCAGCTCGCGCAACAGCCCGGCATACATGCGCTGGGCGATGCCGGCCGCCTGTTCCGGGGTCGGCGCCGGCACTTCGTAGACGGCCATCCGGTTCAGCAGCGGGTGCGGGATGCCTTCGGTGGAGTTCGCGGTGAGCACCCAGAAAATCTGCGAGGCGTCGATGTCGACGTCGATGAATTCGTCGCGGAACGCGCTGGCCGTTTCCGGTTCCAGTAATTGATAGAGCGCCGCGAGCGGGTCGGATTGCGAGGAGCCCGTCGCCTTTTCCACCTCGTCCAGCACGATCACCGGGTTTGCGAACTGGCCGCGCACGAGGCGTTCGGCCACCTTGCCGCACTTGGCGCCGCGCCAGCTGGCCGAACTGCCCGTGATGACGAAGCCGGCCGACAGGGCGTTCATGCTGATCAGCTCGTAGTCCGTCTGCATGACCTTCGCCAAGCGCTTGGCGAAATGGGTCTTTCCCACGCCCGGGCCGCCCAGCAGCAGGATCGGCATGACGTTGAACCCTTTATCGCCGGCATGGGCCAACCGCAGATAGCGCGCGAGGTCGTCCAGCACGTCGTCGAAATTGGGACATTCCTCGAACAGCGGATCGAGGGCGTCGATGGAAGAGGGGGTAGTGACGAAACGTTCGGCGCCGGTCTCGAGCATGCGTTCATAGAACGCTTCGAGCTCGGGCGAACGTCCGCGGCTACGGTCGAGCGCGCCCTGTACTTCATTGAGATCGTAGACGGCACGGCTGCGGGCCAACGTAATGCTCATGGCAAAACTCCTGCGCGATAGTACGGACTCACTTATACTACGAGGCTCCCCGAAACAACCGCCAAGCGAGCCGGAAACGGCCGGGTGATCGCCTCGCCTTCATTCTAACGCGCACGGGATCGAATCACGGTTCCTGTCGTGCTGAGCACGTTGCCATAAGGCAACCTACCGACAGTCAAGACTTGTCCTTTATCAAGGGTAAAACACATGTGTGCAGATGAGGTGGCACATGCATTGTTTTACCTAAGTGCCTAATTTTGCTCAACATTTTTACTTGAGGTTCCGTCAAGTAAGTTCGCTAAGTCATTGGTTTCATTGGCAATTTCGCCGTTTTCTAAACGTGAATTCGCTTGACCACAGACAACGCTTCCTCTAAAGTGGGAAACGGTGGCAAAAAGTGCAGTTTTGTGGGAGATCGGTGTATCTCCCGGCGCCTAAAAATAATCAGACTGATAACTCTCCAAAACTAGGTACAACGTGTTTCAGGGCGCGTCAGCGATCAATCTCGATGCCAAAGGACGGATGTCAATACCGGCCAAGCATCGCGACGCCTTGATGCAGCAATGTGAAGGCCGTATGACGCTCACGAAACACCCGCATGGTTGCCTGTTGTTCTTCCCGCGCCCGGTGTGGGAAGAGCATCGCGAACAGATCGCCGCCTGGCCGATGTCGGCGCGGGCGTGGCAACGCATTTTCCTGGGGAACGCCTGCGATGTCGAGATGGACGGCGCGGGTCGGGTGCTCATTTCGCCCGAGCTGCGCAATGCAGTTGGTTTGGAGAAGGAAGTGATGATGCTCGGGATGGGGACCCATTTCGAGATCTGGGACGCCGCCAAGCTGGCAGAAAACGAGGCCCAAGCCGTCGCGGGTGGCATGCCCGATGTCCTTTCCAATTTCTCCTTCTAAGGCGCCGCATGAATGTGACTCAGCCGGTGCCCGGTTTGCAGCATCGTACGGTGCTGTTGGATGAAGCAGTCGATGCACTCGCCCTCGAAGGCGATCGCACGGCAGGCATTTATATAGATGGCACGTTCGGCCGCGGCGGTCATAGCCGGCTGATCCTGTCGAAACTGGCGCCCGAGGGGCGCCTGATCGGTTTCGACAAGGATCTCCAGGCGATCGCGACGGCCGAACAGATGAACGATCCGCGCTTTTCGATCGTGCACGACAGCTTCGCGACGATGCGCGAAGCGCTGGCGGCGCGGGGCGTGCACCAGGTCGACGGCATCCTGCTGGACCTGGGCATCTCCTCGCCCCAGGTCGACGATGCGAGCCGCGGGTTCAGCTTCCGCAACGATGGTCCCCTGGACATGCGGATGGATACGACACGGGGTATTTCCGCCGCCGCCTGGCTGGCCGAAGTGCCGGAGAAACAACTGGAAAAGGTGATTCGGGATTATGGGGAAGAACGGTTTGCTTTTCAGATTGCAAAGGCGATTGTTGCTGGCCGGGCAATCGAACCAATTTCAAGCACACGACAGCTTGCCGCAATCGTGGCAAACGCGGTCAAAACCCGGGAGAAAGGCAAGGATCCGGCAACCCGCACCTTTCAGGCTATCCGGATTTTCATCAATCAAGAGCTTGAGGACCTTGAAGCAGGTCTGAACGCCGCCTTCGAACTGCTGGCGCCCGGCGGGCGCCTGTCCGTGATCAGCTTCCACTCGCTGGAAGACCGCATGGTCAAGCAGTTCCTGGCGTCGAAGGCCAAGGTCGAGCAACCGGACCGCCGGTTGCCGATCCGCGCCGTCGATTTGCCCAAGCCCTTGATGAAGTTGATCAGCAAGACGAAACCCTCCGGCGTGGAAGTCGACGCCAATCCGCGCGCCCGTTCGGCGGTGCTGCGCGTGGCCGAACGGCTGGGAGCGGACGCATGACGGGCAAGCTGAACGTCGTGCTGACCGTGCTCCTCGTCGGCTGCGCGCTGTCGGTCGTGAACGCGCGCTACCAGGCGCGCCACCTGTTCATCGACCAGGAAAAGCTGGTACAGCAGCAGCGCCAGCTCGAGATCGACTGGGCACAGCTCCAGCTCGACCAGTCCACCCTCGGCAAGAACGAACGCATCGAGCAGATCGCGCGCAAGCAGCTGGACATGGCACCGCTGTCTCCGGCGCGTACCCAATACCTGATGGAAGGTGGTAAATGAAGGCCGGCACGAACGGATCCCGCGTCGCCGCCGCCAAGGGCGTGGCGTTTTCCAAGAGCCCCGTGCTGGCCGTGCGGCTGCCGGACTGGCGCTCGCGCGTCGTCCTGTTCGTGCTGTTCGCCGCGTTCTTCGCGCTGGCCGGACGCGCGATGTGGCTGCAGGGCGTCTCCAACCGCTTCCTGCAGAAGCAGGGCGCGAGCCGCTACGAGCGCACGCTCGAACTGCCGGCCACGCGCGGCAAGATCTTCGACCGCAACGGCATCGTGCTCGCGTCGTCGCTGCCGGTGAAGGCCGTGTGGGCGATCCCCGAGGACGTGCTGGATTCGCCGCGTCCCAAGCTGCGCGAACTGGCGCAACTGCTCGACCTGCCCGAGGCCGACCTGCTGAAGAAGCTCGACTCGGACCGCACCTTCGTCTACCTGAAGCGCCAGGTGGAGATGGACGTCATCGCCAAGATCGAGAAGCTCGGCATCGACGGCATCGACACGCGCAAGGAATACAAGCGCTATTACCCGCAAGGCGAGGTGATGGCGCACATCGTCGGCTTCACGAACGTCGAGGACGTGGGACAGGAAGGCATCGAGCTCGCGCAGCAGAAGAACCTCGTGGGCCAGACGGGCAGCCGGCGCGTGATCAAGGACCGCCTGGGCCGCATCGTCGAGGACGTGGGCCTGTCGCGCGAGCCGCACGACGGCAAGGACATCACGCTGTCGGTCGATTCCAAGCTGCAGTACATCGCCTTCAACAGCATCAAGGAGGCCGTCGAGAAGTTCCACGCCAAGGCCGGCGCCGCCGTCGTGCTGGACGTGCACACGGGCGAGGTGCTGGCGCTGACCAACTGGCCGACGTACAACCCGAACGACCGCTCGCGCCTGACGGGCGAGCAGCTGCGCAACCGCGTCATCACCGACACGTTCGAGCCGGGTTCCACCCTGAAGCCGTTCACCGTCGCGCTGGCGCTGGACAAGGGCCTGA
Source organism: Telluria mixta (assembly GCF_029223865.1). Lineage (NCBI taxonomy): Bacteria > Pseudomonadati > Pseudomonadota > Betaproteobacteria > Burkholderiales > Oxalobacteraceae > Telluria > Telluria mixta. The sequence goes on along the minus strand of NZ_CP119520.1, from coordinate 780,483 downwards.
TCAAGCCGACCACGCTGTTCGACACTGGCAACGGCCGTTACCAGACCGGCGGCCACACGATCCGCGATACCCACCCGCACGGCGTCATCGACGTCGGCACCATCATCCAGAAATCGTCCAACATCGGCACGACCAAGATCTCCGAGCTGCTGTCGGCCCAGGAGATGTGGGAGATGTTCACCAAGGTCGGCTTCGGCCAGGCACCGCGCTACGGTTTCCCGGGCGCCGCGGCCGGCCGCGTGCGTCCCTACAAATCGTGGCCGATCGTCGCCAAGGCCAACATGTCGTTCGGCCAGGGCATCTCGATGTCGCTGCTGCAGCTGGCGCATGCGTGGCTGATCTTCGCGCGCGACGGCGACGTCATTCCGCTGTCGTTCCAGAAGGTGACCGACAAGCCGGTCGGCCAGCAGATCATCTCGCCGAAGGCGGCCGCGCAGATGCGCACGATGGTGGAATCGGTGGTGAGCCCGCAGGGTACGGCATCGCAGGCGCAGGTGGCCGGTTACCGCGTCGGCGGCAAGACCGGTACGGCGCAGAAAGTCATCAACGGCCGCTATTCGCAGACGCACTACGTCGGCAACTTCGTCGGCATCGCGCCGATGTCGAACCCGCGTTTCGTCATCGCGGTGATGATCGACGATCCATCCGGACCGTTCCACACCGGCGGCGCGGTCGCGGCGCCGACGTTCGCGGCGCTGGCCGCGAATGCACTACGGGCCGCCAACGTGCCGCCCGACTCCACGGTCACCGACATCATCATTCCGGAACATCCGCTCGAGGAGAGTAATTGATGGCCGAGACGCCGAACATCATCGACTGGATGAAGGCCGCCGCACCAGGCGGCCGTCTCGTTTCCGACTCGCGCCGCGTGCGCAGCGGCGACGTGTTCTTCGCCTATCCGGGCGAGGCCGCCGACGGCCGCCGCTTCATCCGCTCCGCCATCGAGAACGGCGCCGCCGCCGTCGTGTACGACGACCGCGAATTCACCTGGGACGCCGCTTTGACGGTGCCCCATCTGGCTACGCAGGACCTGAAAAAGAACGCCGGCCCGATCGCGCACGCGTACTACGGCGCGCCCGATGCCGCCATGTTCACCGTCGGCGTCACGGGCACCAACGGCAAGACCTCGTGCGCGCTGTGGATCGCGCAGGCACTGGCCCATTTGAACGAGACCGCCGCCGTCATCGGCACCCTCGGCGTGGGCCTCGTGCGCGGCCGCGCGGAGCCGGAATTCGACGCGACCGGCTACACGACGCCGGACGCCGTGCTGCTCGCGACGGAACTCGCGAGGCTACGCGACGCGGGCGCGACGTCGCTCGCGATCGAGGTGTCGTCGATCGGCCTCGTCGAGCACCGCACGGCCGGCATGCACTTCGACGTGGCCGTGTTCACGAACCTCACGCGCGACCACCTCGACTACCACGGCGACATGGCGGCGTACGAAGCGGCGAAGCGCCAGCTGTTCGACTGGCCGGGCCTGAAAACGGCCGTCGTCAACCTGGACGACGAAGCGGGCGTGCGCATCGCGCGGCACCTGCGCAGCGAACGACCGGAAGTGGCCGTCCTCGGCTACACCTTGCGTGCGGTCCACGAGCAACCGGTGCTGGACGGCGTCGCCGTGCTGCGCGCATCGAACCTGCGCAGCCGTCCAAACGGCAGCGAATTCCACATCGAGTCGCCGTACGGCAGCGCGGTCGCGCGCACGCACATGGTCGGCCACTTCAACGCGAGCAACGTGCTGGCGGTGCTGGGCGCGCTGCTGGCGAAAGGCGTCGAACTGCGCGCCGCGCTCGACGCCGTCGAGGCGCTCGTCCCCGCGCCGGGCCGCATGCAGCAGCTCGGCGGCCACGACGCGCCGATGGTCGTGATCGACTACGCGCACACGCCGGACGCGCTGGAAAAGACGCTCGAAGCGCTGCGCCAGGTCGCGCAGGAGCGCGGCGGCCAGCTGTGGTGCGTGTTCGGCTGCGGCGGCGACCGCGATCCGGGCAAGCGTCCGCAAATGGGCCGCATCTCCCAGATGGCGGAGCACGTGCTCGTGACGAGCGACAACCCGCGCAGCGAGGAACCGCGCGCCATCATCGAGCAGATCGTGGCCGGCATGGACCCGCACCATCCGACGTCGACGCACCAGGCCATCGAGGACCGTGCCGCCGCGATCCTGTCGGCCGTGAAGCATGCCGCCAGGCCGGACGTGATCCTGCTGGCGGGGAAGGGCCATGAGCCTTACCAGGAAATCAAGGGCCGGAAGATTCCGTTTTCCGACGCCGACCACGCCGCGCTGGCGCTGACCGCGCGGCTCACCATGATGAGGACTGTCTGATGATTCGTGGCTCGATCGAGCAAGTGCTGGCAACCATCGAAGGCGCGCGCGTCACGCGCGACGCGTACTTCCAGGGGGTGTCGACCGACAGCCGGCAGGTGATGCCGGGGTCGCTGTTCGTCGCCCTGCGCGGCGAACGCTTCGATGCGCACGACTTCCTCGGCCAGCTGGTGGACAAGCCGATAGCAGCCGTCGTCGTCGAGAAGCTCCCCGACCACTATCCGCTGCCGGCCATCGTCGTGCCGGACACGCTCGTCGCGCTGGGCCGCATCGGCAACTTCTGGCGCCGCCGCTTCGCCATTCCCGTCATCGGTGTCACGGGCAGCAACGGCAAGACGACGGTCAAGGAAATGATCTCGGCCATCCTCGTCGCCGCCTTCGGCGCGGAAGGACGCCTGGCCACGCAGGGCAACCTGAACAACGAGATCGGCGTGCCGCTGACCGTGACGCGCCTGACCGACGCGCACAAGGCCGCCGTCGTGGAACTGGGCATGAACCACCCGGGCGAGATCGCGCGCCTGGCCGCCATCGCCGAGCCGACCGTCGCCGTCGTCAACAACGCCCAGCGCGAGCACCAGGAATTCATGCACACCGTGGAAGCGGTGGCGCGCGAGAACGGCGCCGTGCTGCAGGCGCTGCCGGCGGACGGCGTGGCCGTGTTCCCGGGCGATGACGAATACACCGATCTGTGGCGCGGACTGGCGGGCGAGCGCAAGGTGCTGACGTTCGGCCTGACCGATGCATGCGACGTGCGCGCGACGTACACCGTGACCGAATTCGGCAGCGAACTCGCCGTCGCCGCGGGTGTCGAACGCTTCACGATCCAACTGAACGCCGCCGGGTCGCACAACGTCCGCAACGCGCTGGCCGCCACCGCCTGCGCCCTTGCGGCGGGCATCCCCGTCGACGCCGTCGTGCGCGGCCTGGAAGCGTTCGCGCCGGTCAGCGGCCGCCTGCAGCGCAAGCAGGCCTCGAACGGCGCCACCGTCATCGACGATACGTACAACGCCAACCCCGACTCCGTGCGCGCCGCCATCGACGTGCTCGCGCAATACCCGTCGCCGCGCGTCCTCGTGCTGGGCGACATGGGCGAGGTTGGCACGCAAGGACCTGAGTTTCACCAGGAAATCGGTGCGTATGCCGCAAGCCGCGGCATCGACACCGTGCTCGCGACCGGCGACCTGGCTCGCCACATGGCCGGATCGGGAGCGCAACACTACGAGCAGTTCGACGAATTATTGGCAGCACTGGATCAAAAACTGGGCAGCAAATCTGACGCAACTGTGTTGGTGAAGGGCTCGCGCTTCATGAAGATGGAACGCGTGGTCCAACACCTGACCGCATCAACCAACACCGGCAAGGAAGCCCACTAGACTTATGCTGCTTTGGCTCGCACAATATTTTCAGGACTATCTCGGTCCGCTGCGCGTTTTTAACTACATCACGTTCCGTGCCGTGTTCGCGACCATCACCGCCATCAGCATCGGCATGCTGTGCGGCCCGGCCGTGATCCGCAAGCTCACCGAGATGAAGGTCGGCCAGGCCGTGCGCACGTACGGTCCGCAGACGCACCTGTCCAAGCACGGCACCCCGACCATGGGCGGCGTGCTCGTGCTGATCGCCATCGGCGTCTCGACCTTGCTGTGGTGCGACCTGTCGAACCGCCTGATCTGGCCCGTGCTCGTCGTTACGCTGGGCTTCGGCGCCATCGGCTGGGTCGACGATTACCGCAAGGTCGTCTACAAGGACCCCGAGGGCATGCGCTCGGGCGAAAAATACTTCTGGATGTCGCTGATCGGCATTACCTCGTCGCTGTACCTCGCGTTCTCCGTGTCCGCCGCGACGCCGTGGGAAGTGTGGCAGCTGTTCTTCGCGTGGGTGCAGTCCGGCTTCTCGATGGACCTGCCGCCGAAGGCCGACCTGATCGTCCCGTTCTTCAAGACCATCAGCTATCCGCTGGGCGTGTGGGGCTTCATCGCGCTCACGTACTGCGTGATCGTGGGGGCTTCCAACGCCGTCAACTTCACGGATGGCCTGGACGGTCTCGCCATCATGCCGACCGTGATGGTGGGCGGCGCCCTGGGCCTGTTCGCCTATCTCACCGGTAACGCGACGTATTCGAAATACCTGTTCATCCCGCACATCCCGGGCGCCGGCGAACTCCTGATTTTCTGCGGCGCGATGGCCGGCGCGGGCCTGGCCTTCCTCTGGTATAACGCGCACCCCGCGCAGATGTTCATGGGCGACGTGGGCGCGCTGGCGCTGGGCGGCGCGCTCGGCACCATCGCCGTCATCGTGCGCCAGGAGATCGTCCTGTTCATCATGGGCGGCGTGTTCGTCGCCGAGACGCTGTCCGTGATCATCCAGGTCAGCTGGTTCAAGTACACGAAAAAGAAGTATGGCCAGGGACGCCGCGTGTTTTTGATGGCGCCTTTGCACCACCACTTCGAACAGAAGGGCTGGAAGGAGACCAAGGTCGTCGTCCGTTTCTGGATCGTGACGATGATCCTGGTCCTGATCGGTTTCTCCACCCTCAAACTGCGCTGATATGAACTACGACGGCAAAACCGCACTGGTACTGGGGCTCGGCGAATCGGGCCTGGCGATCGCGCTGTGGCTCGCGCGCTCGGGCGCCCGCGTGCGCGTGGCCGACACGCGCGCCGAGCCGGCACGCCTGCCCGCGCTGCGCGCTGCCGTAGCGGATGCCGAATTCGTCGCCGGCCCGTTCACGGCGAACCTGCTGGACGGCGTGGACTTCGTCGCCGTCAGCCCCGGCCTGGCGCCGGACCGTGAACTGGCCGAGATCGCGCCGGCAGCCGCCGCACGCCACGTGCCGCTGTGGGGCGAGATCGAGCTGTTCGCGCAGGCGCTGTCGAACCTGAAGGCGGAGCAGGGGTACTCCCCGAAAGTCATCGCCATCACGGGTACGAACGGCAAGACGACGGTGACGAGCCTCACCGGCTTGTTGTGCCGCCGCGCCGGTCTCACGACGAAGGTCGCCGGCAACATCAGCCCCGCCGCGCTGGACGTGCTGCGCGAGGTGATCGATGCGAACGAGCTGCCGCAAGCCTGGGTGCTGGAACTCTCCAGCTTCCAGCTGCACACGACGTACAGCCTGAACCCGGACGCCGCGACCGTCCTGAACATCACGCAGGACCACCTCGACTGGCACGGCAGCATGGCCGCCTATGCCGCCGACAAGGCCCGCATCTTCGGCGCCGACACCGTCCGTGTGCTGAACCGCGACGACAGCGTCGTGATGGGCATGACGGCGCCGGGCGCTGCGATCACCACGTTCGGCACCGGCGAACCGGATGCGCCGGGCAGCTTCGGCCTCGTGAACGAGCGTGGCGTGCTGTGGTTGGCGAATGCGAACCCGGGCGAAGAACCCGAGAAGAAGAAAAAGAAAAACGAGCCGGCCGAACCCGTCGAAGTCGTCATCAACCGGTTGATGCCTGCCGACGCGCTGCACATCCGCGGCCTGCACAACGCCTCGAACGCGCTGGCCGCGCTGGCGCTGTGCCGGTCCGTCGGCCTGCCGCTGGCGCCGCTGCTGCACGGCCTGCGCGAATACCAGGGCGAGCCGCACCGCGTGGAGCTCATCACCAGCATCGACAACGTCGAGTACTACGACGATTCCAAGGGCACGAACGTCGGCGCCACCGTCGCCGCGCTGGAAGGCCTCGGTAAAACGTTCGGCGAGACGGACCGCCAGATCCTGCTCATCGCGGGCGGCGACGGCAAGGGCCAGGATTTCAGCCCGCTGGCCGGCCCGTGCGCGCGCTACGTACGCGCCGTGCTGCTGATCGGCCGCGACGGCCCCGCCATCGGCGCCGCCCTGGAGCCCACCGGCGTGCCGTGCTTCGAGCTTCCGGGCCTGCCGGAAGCCGTGCGCCGCGCGAACGGTCTGGCGAAGTCGGGTGACGTCGTGCTGCTGTCGCCCGCCTGCGCGAGCCTGGATATGTTCACGAACTACGCGCACCGCGCCCAGGTCTTCGTGGACGCCGTGCGCGACATCGCGCTCGAGAAGGGACAGGAGATCTGATGCCTTTCCAGATTCCCTTCAAGTTCGGCGGCAGCGCCAGCGACGCGCCGATCGCGACGCGCGCACGGCCGTCGCGCATGATGGAATACGACCAGCCGCTCGTGTGGGTCGTGGTGCTCCTGATGCTGTTCGGGATGGTGATGGTGTACTCGGCGTCGGTCGCGCTGCCGGACTCCCCCAAGTTCGCCTACCTGGCCGGCAAGAATAATTACTTCCTGGTGCGCCAGGCCATGTTCATCACGATCTCGATGGTGGCGGGCCTGTTCGTCTTCCGCATCCCCGTCGCGACGTGGCAGCGCTTTGCGCCGCTGATGTTCGTTGCCACGCTGGTCCTGCTGTCGCTCGTGCTCATCCCCGGCGTCGGCGTGGTCGTGAACGGCGCCCGGCGCTGGCTGTCGCTGAAGATTTTCAATTTGCAGCCGTCCGAGATCATGAAGGTGGTGTCCGTGCTGTACGCGGCCGACTTCACGGTGCGCAAGCAGCAGTACATGCACAAGCTGACGAAGGGCTTCATGCCGATGGCCGCCGCGATGGCGCTCGTCGGCGCGCTGCTGATGCTGGAGCCCGACCTCGGCGCGTTCGGCGTCGTCGTCTGCATCTCGATGGGCATCCTGTTCCTCGGCGGCTTCAACATGATCTGGTTCGGCGGGATCGGCGCCGTCCTGGTGCTCGTGTTCTCGACCATCATCGCGCTGTCGCCGTTCCGGCGTGCGCGCATGTTCGCGTACATGAACCCGTGGGAAGAGGGCAATGCGTTGGACAAGGCATACCAGCTGACCCATTCGCTGATCGCATTCGGCCGCGGCGAGTTCTTCGGCGTGGGCCTGGGCGGCAGCGTGGAGAAGCTGCACTACCTGCCGGAAGCGCACACGGACTTCATCATGGCCGTCATCGGCGAGGAGCTCGGTCTCGTCGGCGTTCTCGTCGTGATCGGCCTGTTCTACTGGCTCGTCAAGCGCGCCTTCGACATCGGCCGCCAGGCCATCGCGCTGGAACAACACTTCGCCGGCCTCGCCGCGAAAGGCATCGGCATCTGGATCGGCGTGCAGGTGTTCATCAACATGGGCGTGAACCTGGGCCTGCTGCCCACCAAGGGCCTGACCCTGCCGCTGATGAGCTACGGCGGTTCCGGCGTGCTGTTCAACTGCGTCGGTCTCGCGATCCTGCTGCGCATCGATTACGAAAACCGGGTACGGATGCGGGGAGGCCGGCAATGACAAGACGCTTGATGATCATGGCCGCCGGTACGGGCGGCCACATCTTCCCCGGCATCGCCATCGCGCAATCGATGCGCGAGCGCGGCTGGGAAGTGTCGTGGCTGGGCACGCAGCACGGCATGGAAAAGGACATCGTGCCGAAGCACGGCATCCCGATGGATTCCATCGACTTCGCCGGCATGCGCGGCAAGGGCATCGCGCACACGGTGTCCGGCGCGTTCAAGCTGGTCGCCAGCTTTGCCTCGTGCCGCAAGTACCTGGCCCTGCGCAAGCCGGACGTCGTGCTGGGCATGGGCGGCTACGTGACGGTGCCGGGCGGGATGATGGCGCGTTCGCGCGGCATTCCGCTGGCGCTCGTGAATGCGGATGCGGCCCTGCTCCTGTCGAACAAGACCCTGACGCCGCTCGCACAGCGCGTGCTGTTCGGCTTCCCGGCCGATTTCGGCAAGGCCGCCGGTAAAGCCGTCGTCACCGGTAATCCAGTGCGCAAGGAGATCCTCGAGATGCCGTCGCCGGGCCACCGTTTCGCCGGCCGCAGCGGACCGCTGAATATCCTCGTCGTGGGCGGCAGCCTCGGTGCGAAGGTGCTCAATGACAGCGTGCCGGCCGCGCTGGCACTGATCCCGGAAGGCCTGCGGCCGACGGTCACCCACCAGTCGGGCAAGAAGAACATCGACGCGCTGCGTGCGGCATATGCGCAGGCGGGCGTGCAGGCGAACGTCGTCGACTTCATCGACGACATGGCGGCGGAATATGCGAACGCGGACCTCGTGATCTGCCGCGCCGGCGCGATCACCGTGTCGGAACTGACGGCGGCGGGCGTGGCGAGCGTGCTCGTGCCGTTCGTCGCCAGCACGACGAGCCACCAGCGCGACAACGCGACCTGGATGGCGGGGCAGAAGGCGGCCGTGCACCTGCCGCAGGGCGAACTGAATCCGCAGCAGCTGGCAAAGCTGCTGCAAACCACCACGCGCGACGACTGCCTGGCGATGGCCGAGGCGGCGCAGGCGGTGGGACGGCGCGACGCCAATGCGGCGATCGCGCGCGTACTTGAAGAACTGGCGAACGGCGGACAATGAAACACAAGATCAAACACATTCACTTCGTCGGCATCGGCGGCAGCGGCATGAGCGGCATCGCGGAAGTGCTGCTGAACCTCGGCTATAAAGTATCGGGCTCGGACCTCGCGTCGAACGCGGCCAGCCAGCGCCTGCAGCAACTGGGCGCGGACGTGCGCATCGGCCACGCGGCCGGCAACATCGCCGGCGCGGACGCCGTCGTCACGTCGACCGCCGTCAACGAGGCGAATCCGGAAGTCGTCGCCGCGCGCGCCGCGAAAGTCCCCATCGTCCCGCGCGCCATCATGCTGGGTGAGCTGATGCGCCTGAAGCGCGGCATCGCCATCGCCGGCACGCACGGCAAGACGACGACGACGAGCCTCGTCGCCTCCGTGCTCGCGCAGGGCGGCCTGGACCCGACCTTCGTCATTGGCGGCCGCCTGAACAGCGCCGGCGCCAACGCGAAGCTGGGTACCGGCGATTACATCGTGGCCGAGGCGGACGAATCGGATGCGTCGTTCCTGAACCTGTCGCCGATGATCGAGGTGATCACCAACATCGACGCCGACCACATGGAAACGTACGAGCACGACTTCGAAAAGCTGAAGGCGGCGTTCGTCAACTTCACGCACCGCCTGCCGTTCTACGGCCGCGCCATGATGTGCATCGACGACGCCAACGTGCGTTCCATCCTGCCGCAGGTGACGAAGCCGGTGACGACCTACGGCTTCTCGGAAGAGGCCGAAGTGCGCGCCCTGAACGCGCGCGCCGTCGGCATCCAGATGCATTTCACCGTGCGCCAGCAAGGCTATCCGGACACGGACTTCGTGCTGAACCAGCCGGGCATGCACAACGTGCTGAACGCGTGCTCCGCGATCGCGATCGCACGCGAGATCGGCGTGCCCGACGAAGCGACGGCGCAGGGCCTGCGCGAATTCAACGGCGTGGGCCGCCGCTTCACGCGCTACGGCGAGATCGAACTGCCGCAGGGCGGCAGCTTCACGCTCGTCGACGACTACGGCCACCACCCGGTGGAAGCGCAGGTGACCCTGGCCGCCGCGCGCGCCGCGTACCCGGGCCGCCGCCTCGTGCTGGCGTTCCAGCCGCACCGCTATTCGCGCACCCGTGACCTGTTCGAGGACTTCGTCAAGGTGCTGGCGGCGCCGGACGTGCTGCTGCTGGCGGAAGTGTATCCGGCCGGCGAGGCGCCGATCGTGGCGGCGGACGGCCGCGCGCTCGCGCGTGCGCTGCGCGCGGGCGGCGCGGTCGAACCGGTGTTCGTGGAAGCCATCGCCGACATGCCGGCGACGATCCTCAAGGTGGCGCGCGACGGCGACGTCGTGCTCACCATGGGCGCCGGCTCCATCGGCGGCGTTCCCCATCAACTGACATCGAATCAAAAGGTAGCATCGTGAGCATTCCTGAAACCGACGCAAAAGCCCTGGGCAAGGTCGGGGTATTGTTCGGCGGCCGGTCCGCCGAGCGCGAGATTTCGCTGATCTCGGGCAGCGGCGTGCTGCAGGCATTGAAATCGAAGGGCATCGACGCGCACCCGTTCGACCCGGCCGAGCGCTCGCTGGCCGAACTGGCCGCGGAAAAATTCGACCGCGTGTTCATCGCACTGCACGGCCGCTACGGCGAGGACGGCACGCTGCAGGGCGCGCTGGAACTGCTGGGCATCCCGTACACGGGCAGCGGCGTGATGGCGTCCTCCGTCGGCATGGACAAGGTCACGACCAAGATCGTGTGGCTGGCGGCCGGTGTGCCGACGCCGCGCTACGTCACCATCGCCGCCGGCGCGGATGTCGACGCGAATGCCATCGTGGCCGAACTGGGCCTGCCGCTGATCGTCAAGCCGCCGCTCGAAGGCTCCACCATCGGCATCACCAAAGTGACCGATGCGGCTGCGCTGCAGGCCGCCGTCGACCTGGCGCGCCAGTACGACAAGGTGGTGCTGGTCGAGCAGTTCATCCAGGGCAGGGAGTTTTCCGTGCCGGTGCTGGGCAGCGGCCCCACCGCGCGCGCGCTGCCGATCGTGGAGATCGTCGCGCCCGAGGGCAATTACGACTACCAGAACAAGTACTTCACGGACGACACGAAATATCACTGCCCGGCGCCGCTCGATGCGGCGACGACCGCCGCGATCCAGGCCCACGTCGTGAACGCGTACCGCGCGCTCGGCTGCGAAGGCTGGAGCCGCATCGACGTGCTGCTGCGCGAGTCGGACAATGCACCGTTCCTGCTGGAGGTGAACACGTCGCCGGGCATGACGACGCACTCGCTCGTGCCGATGGCGGCGCGCGCCGAGGGCACGAGTTACGAAGACCTGTGCGTGGATATTCTGCGCTCCGCCAGCCTGAAAGCTGGACAGGCGAAGAAGGGATAAGGAAACAAAGATGTGGCATGACGTGCGAGCTCTGAACGCAACCGCCAGCGCGCTGACCGCGCTGGTGGTGCTCGCGTGCGTGGCGTCGGGAGTGTGGTGGCTGTCGCAGCGCCCGATGTTCACGTTGCGCGCGGTGCGGGTCGAGAGCATGTACGGGCTGGACCTGCAGCACGTGAACGAGCTGACGGTGCGTAACGGGGTGCTCGGGAAGATCAGCGGTAACTTCTTCACGAGCGACCTCGAACAGGTGCGCACCACCTTCGAGGCCGTGCCGTGGGTGCGCAAGGCCAGCGTGCGCCGCGAGTGGCCGAACCAGCTGATCGTGCAGGTCGAAGAGCACGAGGCGCTGGGCACGTGGGGCGAGGACGGCAAGCTGTTGTCGGTGAAGGGCGACGTGTTCACGGCCAACCTGGCCGAGGCCGATGAGGACCACGCACTGCCTGCGTTCGATGGTCCCACCGGCAGCGAGAAGGAAGTGCTCACGCGCTTCGCGGAACTGCGCGGCTGGTTCGCGCCGATCCGCCTGACGCCGGAGTCGATCAGCCTGTCGAACCGCTACGCCTGGACGGTGAGGCTGAACAACGGCATGAGCGTGGAGCTGGGACGCGAGAAGGACAAGGACACACTGCACGGACGCGTGCAGCGGCTGGTGAGCATTTACCCCCAGCTGGTGGCTAGACTGCAGGAAGGGCGCATCGATACCATCGACATGCGCTATCCGAACGGTCTCGCATTGTCCTCGGCGGCATTGACCGTGCCGGCGGATGCGTCCAAGCCCGTGAAGGCGGCAGTCAAGAAAAAAACAAATACCAAAACTACAAAGCAGATCTAATTTAAGCAGGCGACAGCAAACATGACAAAAGACGCGAAGAACCTGATCGTCGGCCTCGACATCGGTACCTCGAAGGTGGTGGCGGTGGTGGCCGAGGTGATGGCCGATGGGCGCCACGAGGTGATCGGACTGGGCCAGCACGAGTCCAAGGGTTTGAAGAAAGGCGTTGTCGTCAACATCGAAGCGACCGTCGAATCCATCCAGCGCGCGCTCGAAGAAGCCGAGCTGATGGCCGACTGCAAGATCCGCAACGTGTACGCGGGGATCGCCGGCAGCCATATCCGCTCGTTCAACTCGAGCGGCATGGTCGCCATCAAGGACAAGGAAGTGACGGCCACGGACGTGGCGCGCGTGATCGAGACGGCGAAGGCCGTGAACATCCCGACCGACCAGCAGCTGCTGCACACGGTGCCGCAGGAATTCATCGTCGACAACCAGGAAGACGTGCGCGAGCCGATCGGCATGAGCGGCATCCGCCTCGAGGTGCGCGTGCACATCGTCACCGGTGCGGTGTCCGCGGTCCAGAATATTGTAAAGTGCGTGCGCCGCTGCGGCCTCGAGGTGTCGGACCTGATCCTGCAGCCGATGGCGTCGGCCGATTCCGTGCTGACGAACGACGAGAAGGAACTGGGCGTCGTGCTGATCGACATCGGCGGCGGCACCACCGACATCGCGGTCTTCAGCGATGGCGCGATCCGCCACACGGCCGTGATCCCCATCGCCGGCGACCAGATCACGAGCGACATCGCGATGGCGCTGCGCACGCCGACGGGCGAGGCGGAAGAGATCAAGATCCGCTACGGCGTGGCCAAGCAGGTGTTGGCCGATCCGGGCGAGTCGCTGGAAGTGCCGGGCCTCGGCGACCGCGGTCCGCGTGCGCTGTCGCGCCAGGCGCTGGCGGCCGTGATCGAGCCGCGCGTGGAAGAACTGTTCGCGATGGTGCACCAGGTCGTGCGCGAGTCCGGCTACGAAGGCGTGCTCTCGTCGGGCATCGTGCTGACGGGCGGCTCGTCGATCATGCCGGGCATGATCGAAATGGCGGAAGACATCTTCCTGAAACCGGCGCGCCTCGGCACGCCGGAATACCGGGGGCAACTGGCGGACGTCGTGCGCAGCCCGCGCTACGCGACGGTCCTCGGTCTGCTGCTGGAAGCGAAAAAACAGTACCTGCGCGGTCACATCGTCACGCGTCAGGATGGATCGGTGAAGGCAGTGTGGCAACGAATGAAAGAGTGGTTCCTCGGGAATTTCTGAGGCGGCGGAGGACCGCGGCGCGCGTGAGCCAGGATGGGAACAACGTAAACGCAACGCGTGGCGGGTTTTTCGAGGTTTAGTAACAGCTAGTAGCAGATTTGCTTGGTAACGGACACGAAACATTTTTAAAATAGTGGCGCGTTTCCAATCTCGAGTCCTGGCGATGTCCGCGAGGATTCGGGCTTGGAAACGGCTCATCGAGATTAGGAGTTCATCATGGAGTTCGATATGGTCGATAACGCAGCATTGGGCACCGTCATCAAGGTCGTCGGCGTTGGCGGCGCGGGTGGCAATGCGGTCCAGCATATGATCAACAAGGGCGTGGCCGGCGTGGAGTTCATCGCGGCGAATACCGACGCCCAGGCGCTGGCCGCATCCAGCGCCCACAACATCATCCAGATCGGCGAGTCCGGCCTGGGTGCGGGCATGCGTCCGGAAATCGGCCGCCAGCTGGCCGAGCAATCGCGCATGCGCATCGAAGACGCGTTGCGCGGTGCGCACATGGTCTTCATCGCCGCCGGCATGGGCGGCGGCACGGGCACCGGCGCCGCGCCGATCGTCGCGGAAGTCGCCAAGAGCCTGGGCGCGCTGACCGTGGCCGTCGTCTCGAAGCCGTTCTCGTACGAAGGCCAGAAGTGCATGGACGTCGCCGAAAACGGCCTGAACGAACTGACCAAGCACGTCGACTCGCTGATCGTCATCCTGAACGAAAAACTGGAAGACATCTACGAAGACGAATCGATGCTGGACTGGATGAAGCATGCGGACGATGTGCTGAACAACGCCGTCGCCGGTATCGCCGAGATCATCAACGTCCCGGGCCACATCAATGTCGACTTCAACGACGTGAAGACCATCATGAGCGAGCAGGGCAAGGCCATGATGGGCACCGCGACCGCGTCGGGCGTCGACCGCGCGCGCATCGCCGCCGAACAGGCCGTCGCTTCGCCGCTGCTGGACGGCATCGACCTGTCGGGCGCGAAGGGCGTGCTGGTAAACGTCACCGCGTCGCGCGGCCTGAAAGGTAAGGAGATCAAGGAAGTCATGGCCGCCGTGCGCGCCTTCGCTGCGCCGGACGCCGCGATCGCACAAGGCATCGCCTACGACGACGAGATGGGCGACGAACTGCGCGTGACCGTCGTCGCGACGGGCCTGGGCAAGAACAAGGCCAACATCTCGCTGGTGCAGCCGCAGCAGGTCCTGCGCACCGGCACGTACGGCGCGCCGATGATGTCCGGCACCCCGGGCGTGACGGCCGGCGTGACCATGGGTACGGCGACCGGCGCCGGCGCGATGGACGGCATGAAGCAGCCGGCCGTGTGGCGCCGCGAGCAGGCCTCCGAGCAGGTGCGCGCGATGCAGAACAACGGTGTCGAGACCTACGACATCCCGGCGTTCCTGCGCAAGCAAGCCGACTAAGTAGCAGACTCCAACGCCGGCTGACCACCGGCGCTCCATGATGCGGGGCCAGGCTGTTCCAAGCAGCCTGGCCTTTCGTTTTTCAACACCGGGGTCAGAGCCCGATTTTTGGAAATAGCTTGCGGGCAGTTGCCAAAATAAGGGCTCTGACCCCGGTTTGGGCTGGATCAGGCATACTTGCGGGTTCTTGAAACTTGAAAGGAATACCACCATGACGATCCAGATCGGCGACCGCCTGCCCGAAGGCTCCCTGCAGGAATTCATCGACGTCGAAACCGAAGGCTGCGCGCTCGGCCCGAACACGTTCAACGTGGCCGACCTCGTGAAAGGCAAGACCATCGCCATCTTCGGCCTACCCGGCGCCTTCACCCCGACCTGCTCGGCCCAGCACCTGCCCGGCTACATCCAGCTGGCCGACCGGCTGAAAGCCAAGGGTGTCGACGAGATCTGGTGCATCTCCGTCAACGACGCATTCGTGATGGGCGCGTGGGGCCGCGACCAGAAGGCCACCGGCATCGTGCGCATGATGGCCGACGGCAGCGCCGCGTTCACCAAGGCCCTCGGCCTGGAATTCGACCTCGTCGCCAAGGGCTTCGGCGTGCGCTCGAAGCGCTACTCGATGCTCGTGCAGGACGGCGTCGTCAAGCAGCTGAACGTCGAGAGCGGTGGCTTCGACGTGTCGTCGGCCGAGACGCTGCTCAAGCAACTGGGCTGATCGACGCTTGATCATCAACACCGAATCGCCGGACCAGCCCGAGGTGCGCGACATGCTCGCGCGTCTCGACGCGTACTGCGCCGCGCTGTATCCGGCCGAGAGCAACCACCTGATGGACATCGCGTCGCTCATGCAGGGCGACGTGCTGTTCCTCGTGGCGCGCGACGTGGACGGCGCGGCGGTGGGCTGCGCGGCGCTCGTCAACAAGCAGGAATATGGCGAAGTCAAACGCATGTTCGTCGACGAGCGCAGGCGCGGACTGGGGACGGGCCGCAAGCTGCTCGAACACCTCGTGATGTTCGCGCGGATGTCCGGCCTGTCGGTGCTGCGGCTGGAGACCGGCATTCATCAGCCGGAAGCCATCGGTTTGTACGAGCGCCTCGGCTTCGAGCGCCGGGCACCGTTCGGCGACCACCGGGAGGATCCGCTGTCGCTGTTCATGGAGCTGCGGCTGTGAGAGATGCGCCCGTGAGCCGGCTTGCCGGGAACATGCGCAGCATCCGCGCGATGCTGGTCTGCGTCGCCATGTTCTCCATCATGGACATGACGATGAAGCTCCTGTCCGCGCATTTCCCGGCGCTGCAGGTGGCGGCGATCCGCGCGCTGTCCGCGCTGCCGCTCGTCGGCGCGTACCTGTTCTGGCGCGGCGGGCAGCGCTCGCTGCTGCGCATCCGCTGGCCGCTGCACCTGCTGCGCGGCGCGATCGGCATCGCGATGCTGGCCCTGTTCACGTACGGCCTCAAGACGCTGTCGCTGGCCGAAGCGTATTCGATTTTCTTCGTCGGTCCGATCCTGATCACGGCGCTGTCCGTGTTCGTGCTGGGCGAGCGCGTAAACGGTGCGCGCTGGATCGCGATCGGCGTCGGCATGGCCGGCGTGCTCGTCGTGCTGCGGCCGACCGGCGCCGGCTTTTTCTCGCTGGGCGGCCTCGCGGTGCTGATCGCGGCCGTATGCTATGCCGTCTCGGCCGTGGCCGGACGCGTACTCGCGCGCACGGATCGGGGCGAGCACATGATGTTCTGGCTGATGGTGCTGATGGCCACCGGCGCGACGCCCATGGCCGCGCCTGCATGGGTGCCCGTGCAGGCGGAGCACCTGCTGCTGATCCTGATGCTGGCCGTCAGCGGCTTCTTCGGCCAGCTGGCGCTGACGGAAGCGTTCAGCCATGGCGAGGCGTCCGTGGTGGCGCCGTTCGAGTATACGGCCCTCGCGTGGGGCGTGGCGATCGACTGGCTCATGTGGAAAACCTTGCCAGATGAATACACTTTATTGGGTGCCGCCATCATCATCGGCAGTGGCCTGTACCTGATCCGCCACGAAACCACCCACGCGGAGGCCGAGCATCCGTGAAAACGTGGTGTTCCAGCCACCGCCGGGTGGGGGCCTCCGGCAGGCGCGAAAGCCCTACGATATAATCGAACGATGCTCAAACAACGAACCATCAAACAATTGGTCCGCACGACAGGTGTCGGCCTGCACTCCGGAACCAAGGTCGAGCTGACCCTGCGTCCGGCGGCCGCCGATACGGGCATCGTGTTCCGCCGCGTCGATCTCGACCCTATCGTCGAGTTCCCGTCGAATGCCGATATCGTGGGCGATACCCGCATGGCGTCGGTGCTCACGCAGGGCAATGCGCGCGTCTCGACCGTCGAGCACCTGATGTCGGCCTGCGCCGGCCTCGGCATCGACAACCTGTACGTCGACGTCACGGCCGAAGAAATCCCGATCATGGACGGTTCCGCGTCGTCGTTCGTCTTCCTGCTGCAGCAGGCGGGCGTGCAGGAGCAGGCCGTGCCCAAGAAATTCATCCGCGTGCTGAAACCCGTGGAAGTCCGCCAGGGCAGCGGCGCCAACGAGAAATGGGCGCGCCTCACGCCATACGACGGCTTCAAGCTCGACTTCTTCATCGAATTCAACCACCCGGCCGTGGACGGCACGACGCAGCGCGCCGTCGTCGACTTCGGCAAGGTCTCGTACGTGCACGACGTGGCGCGTGCCCGCACGTTCGGCTTCATGCAGGACGTGGAAAGCCTGCGCGGCATGGGCCTGGCGCGCGGCGGTTCGCTGGAAAACGCGATCGTGATGGACGAATACCGGATCCTGAATGCGGACGGCCTGCGCTACGACGACGAGTTCGTGCGTCATAAAATCCTCGACGCGATCGGCGACCTGTACCTCGTCGGCTCGCCGCTTCTGGCCAGCTACGAGGCGCACAAGTCGGGCCATGGCCTGAACAACCTGCTGCTGCGCGAGTTGCTGGCGCATCCGGAATCCTACGAGATCGTCACGTTCGAGGCGCAGGAGCGGGCGCCGGTGTCCTACGGCGCGCAGATGGAGCGGGAGTGGGCGCTGACCTGATGGTGCGCCGACGCTGCATGAACGCGTGGACGGCGGATACGCCACGTCACAGCACATCGCCGGGTGGAGCTGTCCACCCTACTTGCGTCGCTCCGCCAGCCTTCTGATTGCCGCGATCAGCGCCGCGTTCTGCGGCGTTTCCGGCAACGTCTCTCCCAACTGCTCGAACGCATCCACCGCCGTCGGCGGCAAGGTCAGCGAGGACGGCTTCGCCTCCTCGCGCACGGGCACGTTAGGCCGCATCTGGATCTTGATGCGCACGTTCTCCACCTGCCATCCCTTTTTCTGCAAACCCGCCTGCAGCTTGGGCAGCTGCTGCTTGAGCTTGGCCGCGACGGCGGAAGAGGGCACGGCGAGGGTCAGCACGGCATCCTGGAACGACAGCACGTCGCAGCCGGCGTACATCGGCGGCAGGATGACCTTGACGTCACGCTGCAGATTGCCCACGCGCAGGGCGGTCGGCATCAGGGCCGCGAGGCGGTCGTTGGCGCGCAGGAAGTCGGTGGCGCCGAAGGCCGTCTTGCGGTCGCGGGTGCCGTAGATATGGAATGGACGCTGCTGATTAGAAGACTGCATGCTTGGAACATACCACAGCCGCGCACCCTGCCGCCAAGAATCGTGCGCGTTGTGTGAAATCGAATGCAGTTTGATAACATTTTTTGCCAGCCGCACTTGTGATCCGCCGGGCGACCCCCAAGTGTGGCCGGATCGCATGATAAAATCGGTGGCTTTTTGCCATTGGTGCTCTCGGGTAGATATGTTTTTGCTATCATCCTGGGCTCCTCGGACCTTTTTCGCGGCGTACTTTTGAAGAACACAGCATGTCATTCCTGACCAAGATTTTCGGCAGCCGTAACCAGCGTCTGCTCAAGCAATACCAAAAATCCGTACGCGAGATCAACGCGCTCGAGCCGCAGATGGAAGCGCTGTCCGATGCCGATCTCCAGGCAAAGACAAACGAATTCAAGCAACGCCTGGCCGGGGCGCCACGCTGGACGACATCCTCGTGGAAGCCTTCGCCGTCTGCCGCGAAGCTGCCAAGCGCGTCATGAAGATGCGCCACTTCGACGTGCAGCTGATCGGCGGCATGGTCCTCCACTACGGCAAGATCGCCGAGATGGGCACCGGCGAAGGTAAAACGCTGATGGCGACCCTGCCCGTGTACCTGAACGCGCTGTCCGGCAAGGGCGTGCACGTCGTGACGGTCAACGATTACCTGGCCCAGCGCGACGCCGAACAGATGGGCCGCCTGTACGGCTGGCTCGGCCTGAGCACCGGCGTGAACCTGTCGCAGATGGATCACGACAGCAAGCAGAAAGCCTACGGCTCCGACATCACCTACGGCACCAACAACGAGTACGGCTTCGACTACCTGCGCGACAACATGGTCTACGAGATGCGCGAGCGCGTGCAGCGTGGCCTGAACTTCGCCGTGGTCGACGAGGTGGACTCGATCCTGATCGACGAAGCGCGCACCCCGCTGATCATCTCCGGCCAGGCCGAGAACCACACGGAGCTGTACCACAAGATCAACGAAGTCCCGCCGCTGCTGACCCTGCAGATCGGCGAGGAGACCCCGGACGGCAAGGGCAACATCGAAGTCCCGGGCGACTACACGAAGGACGAGAAGGCGCACACCGTGCTGCTGACCGAGGCCGGCCACGAGAAGGCCGAGGCCATCCTCACGAAGATGGGCCTGCTGCCGGAAGGCGCCTCGCTGTACGACGCCGCCAACATCACGCTGATCCACCACCTGTACGCCGCCCTGCGCGCGCACGTGCTGTACCACAAGGACCAGCACTACGTCGTGCAGAACAACGAAGTCGTGATCGTCGACGAATTCACCGGCCGCCTGATGACGGGGCGCCGCTGGTCCGACGGCCTGCACCAGGCCGTGGAAGCGAAAGAGGGTGTGCGCATCCAGAACGAGAACCAGACGCTGGCCTCGATCACCTTCCAGAACTACTTCCGCATGTACGGCAAGCTGTCCGGCATGACCGGTACGGCGGATACGGAAGCGTACGAATTCCAGGAGATCTACGGCCTGGAAACCGTCGTCGTCCCGCCGAACCGTCCGTCGCAGCGCAAGGACCGCCAGGACCAGGTGTACAAGACGGCGCAGGAAAAATACCAGGCGATGCTGAACGACATCCGCGACTGCTACGAGCGCGGCCAGCCGGTCCTCGTCGGCACGACGTCGATCGAGAACTCGGAACTGCTGTCGGGTATCCTGGACCAGGCCAAGCTGCCGCACAACGTGCTGAACGCGAAGCAGCACGCACGCGAGGCGGAGATCATCGCGCAGGCTGGTCGTCCGAAGATGATCACCATCGCCACCAACATGGCGGGCCGCGGTACCGACATCGTCCTGGGCGGCAACGTCGAGAAGCAGATCCAGTTCATCGAGGCCGACGAGGCGCTGACGCCGGAACAGAAGGCCGAGCAATCGGCCAAGCTGCGCGAGGAATGGCAGTCGCTGCACGACCACGTCGTCGCGCAGGGCGGCCTGCACATCATCGGCACCGAACGCCACGAGTCGCGCCGCGTCGACAACCAGCTGCGCGGCCGTTCCGGTCGCCAGGGCGACCCGGGTTCGTCGCGCTTCTACCTGTCGCTGGACGACCCGTTGCTGCGCATCTTCGCGGGCGACCGCGTGCGCGCCGTGATGGACCGCCTCAAGATGCCGGAAGGCGAACCGATCGAGGCCGGCATGGTCACGCGCTCGATCGAAGGCGCGCAGCGCAAGGTCGAGGCCCGCAACTTCGACATCCGCAAGCAGCTGCTGGAATACGACGACGTCGCCAACGACCAGCGCAAGGTGATCTACACTCAGCGTAACGAACTGCTGGAAGCGGCCGACATCTCCGAGCTGATCGCATCGCTGCGTATCGGCGTGTTCACCGACGTCGTGCGCACCTGGGTGCCGGCGGAGTCGGTGGAAGAGCAGTGGGACATCCCGTCGCTGGAGCGCGTGCTGGCCGACGAATGGGCGCTCCCGGTGCCGCTGGCGAAGATGCTGGAGGACGAGCCGAACCTGAACGACGACGACATCCTCGAGCGCGTGCTGGCCGCTGCGGAAAGCTCGTACGAAGCGAAGGTCGGCATCGTCGGCAAGGAAGCGTTCGGCGGCTTCGAGCGCAATGTCATGCTGCAGAACATCGACACGCACTGGCGCGAGCACCTGGCCGCGCTGGACCACCTGCGCCAGGGCATCCACCTGCGCGGCTATGCGCAGAAGAACCCGAAGCAGGAGTACAAGCGCGAAGCGTTCGAACTGTTCGGCACGATGCTGGACCAGATCAAGAACGAGGTCATCCGCACCATCATGACCGTCCGCATCCAGACCCGCGAGGAAGTCGAGGCGGCGGAAGCGGCGATGCAGGCGGCCGCGGCGCATCTGGAAAACGTCAACTACCAGCACGCCGACTTCGACCCGACGGCAGCGCCGGAAGAACTGATGGCGCCGCTCGCAGTCACTCCAGGCACGACGGCGATGGCGGACGATCCGGCCACCACCTACATGGGCGTGAAGGTCGGCCGCAACGACCCGTGCCCGTGCGGCAGCGGCAAGAAGTTCAAGGCTTGCCACGGCAAGCTGGCGTGATGCCGTAACCCCAACAAAAAGGCACCCGCGGGTGCCTTTTTTGTTGCCAAAAACCGGGGCCAGAGCCCGGTTTGGAGAAATTGCCAAAAATCGGGCTCTGACCCCGGTGTTACTTCAAGCGGTCAGCGCCTTGCGCAGCCAGGCCAGCGTCGCGTCGCCGATGCCCGGTCCCATGCGCAGCAGGGGTTCCGTCGCGGTGGCCTTGCGGAAGGCGTCGACGTCCTGCGGGTCGGTGCCGACCATGTCGTGGAACAGCGCCATCCACTGGCGCCCCAGGTCGCGCGCCCGCGGGCCCGTCGCTTCCGGATCGGCCTTGATCTCGGCCTGTACCTGCGCGATCAGGGGCGTCCACTCCTGGCCGCGCGTGGCGACGTGGCGGCGCATGCGGTCGAGCACTTCCGGCCGCAGGTATTTCGCCCACGTGTCGGATTTCAGTTCGCCGACGGCGGCCTTCACGTAGTCGAAAATCTGCGCCGGCATGCCGACGGCGTCCTTTTCGCGCTCGACCATCGCGTTCAGCTTCGCCTGCAGCGCCGCGTCGCCGCCCGTGTCGCGCTCGAACGTCTGTAGCCAGCGCAGGGCGAACGCCTTGGCGGCGTCCGAGTTTGGCGGGACCTGCGATTCGATCAGGCCGCGCACCTGTTCGACCATCGCCTGCCATTGCGCCTGCGCGGCATCGCTGCGGACCATCGGCAGGCGCTCCAGTTCCTCCTTGGTGAAATAGCGTTCGTATACGTTGATCATGTCCATGGTGTTCTCCAGTGTGGTGAGCCACGTGGACAGGTCCGGCGCGCTGCCTTGCACGAGTTGGGCGCGCACGCGCAGCAGCTGGTCGCGCAGGCGCCTGGCTTCCGCCATCCGCACTTCGAGCGCTTCCAGCTGGCGGTCGACGATCGCCAGCGGCGAGCCGGCCGGACTGTCCAGCGTGAGGGCGATGTCGGCGAGACTCAGGCCGAACGCACGCAGGGCCTGGATGCGGTGCAGGCGGGCCACGTCGTCGCGGTCGTAGAGCCGGTAGCCGGCATCGGAACGCGCGGAAGGGCGGAGCAGGCCGATGCTGTCGTAGTGGTGCAGGGTGCGCACCGTCAGGTTGGCCAATGCGGCCAGCTCTCCTACCTTCAGCATTGTTCGTCTCCGTTCTTCAGCGTGGGACCATGGTCAGGCCTCACGTGACGTGAGGGTCAAGCGGTTTCGACTCGCGCAAGGCACGTGCCTCGTGCCACAAGGTGACGAACAAGGTCATCACGACGGGTCCGACGAACAGGCCGATGAGCCCCAGCGTCTCGACGCCGCCGAGGATGCCCAGCAGGACGGCGACGAACGGCAGCTGCGTCGCATTGCCGATCATCGCCGGCCGCACGAAGTGGTCCGCGATGAACAGGATGATCGCGCCCCACACGAGGATCCCGATCGCCGCGATCGTCGCGCCCTGGAACGCGAGCAGCGCGGCGGCGGCGCCGAAGGCGAGCGGGGCGCCGAACGGGATGATGGCGAGGATGCCCGTCGCGGCGGCCCACAGCACGGCCGACGGCAGGCCCGCGACCTGGTAGCCGATGCCGAGCAGGACGCCTTCCGCGAGGCCGACGAGCACGAGCCCGTTGACGGTGGCGCGCACGGCGACAGGCACCTTCAGCGAGAACAGCGTCCAGCGCGCCGTGCCGATCAGGTGGGCACCGATGGCGTTCGTCTGGCGCTGCAGCGCGGCGCCGTCCTTGTAGAAGAAGAACAGACACAGGAAGGCGAACAGCATGTCGACGAGGCGGTGCATCACGCCGCTGCCGACGCGCTTCAGGACTTCGCTGGCGGTCTGCATGCGGCCGACGGAACCGTCCTGCAGCAGGTGCGCGAGGCCGTGCGGCTGGCCGAGCGTGGCCAGCCACCAGTTGTAGATGGCGTCGCCGGCGAACGGAATGCGGTGCAGCCATTCCGGCGCCGCGAGGCCTTCCGTGTTGGCGCTCGCGACCAACTGCGCCAGCGCCGGCGCCTGGCGCGCGGCCTGCGTGACGCCCAGCGCGAGCGGCGCGATGAACACGATGGCGACGATGACCGTGACAAGGGCCGCCGCGGGGAGTGTCCGCCCGCCCAGCGCCGTCCGGACGCGCACGTACAACGGCCACGTGGCGATGCACAGGATCGCGGCCCACAGCAGCGGCAGGATGAAGCGCTGCGTCACGAACAGGGCGCACAGGACGATCGCCAGCGAAAAGCCGGCACTGAGTACATCGCGTTGGTTGTCGGTCATTACGCCTCCGGTGGATGGGCCATCTTACCAAGGCTGCATCGCCGGGTAAGTAGTGTTGCCGATTATTAAGTGGTCAACTTAAGCGTGTATTAACAGCTCGAAAACGTCGTCCCCGCGCAGGCGGGGACCCAAGTTCATTTGCGCCGCTGCTGCGCACGCAAAATTGGACCCCCGCCTTCGCGGGGGCGACGTATGGAGCGGACCGTGCACGTCCGCTCAAGGCGTTACAATACCGGACCTTCTTTCCATCTTTTCATTAGAGAACGCCATGGCCGTCAATTCCCCCCTGCCCGTCGCCGCCGAACTGAAACCCGTCGCCGGCATCGAACTCGGTTACGCCGAAGCCGGCATCAAGAAGCCGAACCGCAAGGATGTGCTGGTGATGAAGCTCGCCGAAGGCGCGACCGTCGCCGGCGTGTTCACGAAGAACCGCTTCTGCGCGGCGCCGGTCCAGGTCAGCAAGGCGAACCTCGAGGCAGTGAAGGGCGGCGGCAAAGCGATCCGCGCGCTGGTCGTCAACACGGGCAACGCGAACGCCGGTACGGGCGAGCCGGGCCTGCAGAACGCGCAGGCCACGTGTGCCGAAGTGGCGCGCCTGCTCGGCCTCGACGCGCAGCAGGTGCTGCCGTTCTCCACCGGCGTGATCCTGGAACCGCTGCCGGTGCAAAAGATCGTCGCGGGCCTGCCGGCCGCCATCGCGAACCTGAAGGCGGATAACTGGTTCAACGCGGCGGAAGCCATCATGACGACGGACACGCAGCCGAAAGCGGCGTCGCTGACGACGACGATCGGCGGCCACGTGGTCACGATGACCGGCATCAGCAAGGGTGCCGGCATGATCAAGCCGAACATGGCGACGATGCTGGGCTATCTCGCATTCGACGCGAAGGTCGCGCAGCCCGTGCTGGACGAACTGGTGAAGTACGCGGCCGACCGCTCCTTCAACAGCATCACCATCGACGGCGACACGTCGACCAACGACTCGTTCATCCTCGTCGCCACGGGCGCCGGTTCGCTCGTCGTCGATTCGACCGACAGCGCGGACTACGCCGCACTGCGCGACGCCGTCACCGGCATCTCGCGCCACCTGGCGCAGCAGATCATCCGCGACGGCGAAGGCGCCACCAAGTTCATCACGATCAGCGTGGAGCAGGGCCGCGACATGGAAGAGTGCCGCAAGATCGCCTACGCCATCGCCCACTCGCCGCTCGTGAAGACCGCGTTCTTCGCCTCCGACCCGAACCTGGGCCGCATCCTGGCCGCCATCGGCTACGCGGGCGTGGACGACCTGGATACGTCCAGGCTCGACCTGTACCTGGACGACGTGCTGGTGGCGAAGGCCGGCGGCCGCAATCCGGAGTACAAGGAAGAAGATGGCCAGCGCGTGATGAAGAAGGCCGAGATCCTCGTGCGCGTCGTGCTCGCGCGCGGCGAGGCGGATGCGACCGTGTGGACGTGCGACCTGTCGCACGACTACGTCTCGATCAACGCCGACTACCGTTCCTGAACCGATGAACCAGCTGGACAACTTCCTGCACCGCGCCGAAGCCCTGCTGGCGCGCGTGGAGGCTTTATTGCCGCCCGCGGCGCCGCGCGATCCGGATTTCCGCCACGGCTATGCCTACCGCTGGCGCAAGCGTCCGGGCGCGGGCAGCGTCAAGTACCTGCAGGCGGTCAATCACGCGTCGAGCATCCGCCTGGACGACCTGCAGCACATCGGTCCGCAGAAAGAGCAGATCGAGCAGAACACGCGCCAGTTCGTGACGAAGCGCCCCGCCAACAACGTGCTGCTGACGGGCGCGCGCGGCACGGGTAAATCGTCGCTGATCAAGGCGTGCCTGAACCAGTTCGCGCCGCAAGGCCTGCGCCTGATCGAAGTGGACAAGGCCGACCTGGCCGACCTGCCGGACATCGTCGACCTCGTCGCGGGCCGGCCGGAGCGCTTCGTGATCTTTTGCGACGACCTCAGTTTCGAAGAGGGCGAAGCGGGCTACAAGGCGCTGAAGGTCGCGCTCGATGGCAGCATCGCGGCGCAGTCGGACAATGTGCTGATCTACGCGACCTCGAACCGCCGCCACCTGATGCCGGAAAAATTCTCGGACAACGACGGCTACAAGCACGTGGCCGACGACGACCTGCACCCGGCCGAGACGGTCGAGGAAAAGATCTCGCTGTCCGAGCGCTTCGGCCTGTGGCTGTCGTTCTATCCGTTCAGGCAGGACGATTACCTGGACATCGTCGGCCACTGGCTGACGAGCTTCGGCTGCACGCCGGAGCAGATCGCGGCCGCGCGCGGCGACGCGCTGCGCTGGGCGCTGGGCCGCGGCTCGCGCTCGGGCCGCGTGGCGTGGCAGTTCGCCAAGGACTACGCGGGCAAGCTGCCGCCCGCGCCGGTACAGGAACAGG
Source organism: Telluria mixta (assembly GCF_029223865.1). NCBI lineage: Bacteria > Pseudomonadati > Pseudomonadota > Betaproteobacteria > Burkholderiales > Oxalobacteraceae > Telluria > Telluria mixta. Next base: position 754,624 of record NZ_CP119520.1, on the reverse strand, counting down.
TCGATGTCTGAGAAGCCGGTGGATGTTGCGGTGGGCGTGCTGATGCGCCCGAACGGCGACGTGCTGCTGGGCCAGCGCCCAGACGGCAAGCCGTATGCCGGCTACTGGGAATTCCCCGGCGGGAAAGTCGAGCCGGGGGAAGACATCTTCCATGCGCTGCAGCGCGAGTTCGTCGAAGAGCTGGGCGTGAAGGTGATCTCGGCCGAGCCCTGGTGCTGCGTCGAACACGTATATGAGCACGCGCACGTGCGCCTGTACTTCTACATCAGCCGCGAGTGGGAAGGCGAACCGCAAAGCCTGGAAGGACAGGCGTTCGCGTGGCAGGGCGCGTATGCCGTCAGTCCTCTGCTGCCCGCGACGATTCCGTTGCTGGAATGGCTGGATCAGGTGAGGTATGCCGGGCGCGCTGGCGCCTGATCCGCTCCGCCGCCGCGTCCAGGTCGCGCGTGTCCTGCCTGCGCCGGCGCTCGCGCCAGCGTTTCCACGCATCGCAGCCGTCGCAGACATCGCACAGATCGAACGCGTCGCAGGGTAGATGCCGCGGCACGCCGCCGCAGTGGTGGTGGCCGTCGCACGGAAAATGGCAGTGGCCGGGACCGTCGCAGGGCAGGTCGCACGGCGCGTCGCAAAATCCCTGCTGGCGCCGCACGCGCGGATGGAGCACGGGCGCGGACGGACGCGGCATCTGCCGGTGCACGTGGCCGCACAGGGAGAGGCGGCGGTCGAGCAGCCCAAGGCCGCGCCTGAGCCCGAAGCGTGCGATGACGGCATGGCCGTAGGCCGAGCAGCTGTCACCGCCGGTCGCCACGCGCAGCGCGCAGGAAAAGCCTTTATAGGGCGAGATAAAACGCTGGTAGCAGCGGATCGCGGCCAGCGCCAGTGCGGCGGCAAGCTTCACGTATGCAGCAAGCGGCCGCCCGCGAACGACCAGTTCTCCCAGGTCGTCTCCTTGAACACGACCATCACGTTCTCCGGATCGAAGCCGCTCGCGCGCAGCTGGTCCATCAGCTCGCCCAGCAGCTTCTTCTTGACCTTCACGCTGCGTCCGACGGACCAGAGGATCTCGATCAGCACGAAGTCGTCCGTACGCGTCGTCTGGACGTCGGGGTAGTGCGTGTCGTAGCGGAAGTCGGCCGCGTCGAGTTCCAGCACGCGCTGGAATTTGTCCGTGTCGGGGACGCCGGTCGCGACGAGCGCGGCGTGCACGGCGGCGAACACCTTGTCCTTGAACCCGGTGCTCTTCGGCTTGCGGACGGTGAGCGTGACGAACGGCATGCAAGACCCCTTGTGAACGGTTATTCCTTCGAGACGCTATCCTCGTCGGCGTCGCCCGGCGGCGCGCCGGGGATCGTGTACTTTTCTTCGGCCCAGGCGCCCAGGTCGATTTGCTTGCAGCGTTCGGAACAGAATGGACGGAATTTGTTTTCCGGCGTCCATTCGACCTTCTTGCCGCAGGTGGGGCAGGATACGACGGTCATGGTGTGCTTCTAGAAATTGCAGAGCGTGAGTTCGAACGGGACGTCTTCTTCCAGCGGCTTCGGTTTCAGGTCGCCGCCCTGGGTCGTGAAGCGTACCCACAGCATGTACTTGTTGGCGGAGATCTCGGGGATCGCGCCGATGGACTCGTCCAGCGACAGGCGCAGCATCTGGTACACCTTACCCTGCAGCATCTGCTGATAGCTGCCGGATGAGGCGATCATCTTGACGGGGCCGCCGGAATTGCGCAGCAGGCGCAGCACGAGGGCCAGCGCCTCGAACAGCGGGGCCAGCGGGGCGAACCAGTTCATGATGTCGGCGTAGCGCTGTTCGGTCGGACGCCGCTGCCAGGCGTGGTAGGACGGCAGGTCGAATTCGCAGGCGCCGCCGGGGATGATCGTGCGGCCGCGGATGCTCATCAGCCATTCGTTGTCGCGCACGTTCTGGCCCGTCTTGCCCTGGGCGTTGACGAGGGCGTTGCTGACCGTGTCGAGCTCGGCCAGCACGGCGTCGAGCATGTCCCTGGCGACGGCGGGATTGCTGCGGTAGCCCAGCAGGCTCTGTTTCTGGCGTTCGAGTTCCTGCAGCAGGTCGGACTTCAGGTCCGCGCGGCCCGCCACTTCCAGCATGTCGAAGATCGTCGCGAGCGCGACATGGTGCTGCAGAGGATGTTCCTGGGCTACAAAGAATTTGAACTTCTCGTACAGGTCCTCCAGCCGCAACAACGTGCGAATCCGCTCGTTGAACGGGTATTCGTAGACGATCAAAATGTCATTCCTCTCATTCCCCTGAATGTAGGCTGGCGAGTAACCACGTGATTCTGAACCATGATGCACAAAATTACAAACGCTGGCTTTGCTGCTCTGCCAATCTTGCCGCTTCGTCAAGATAAAAGCGGTGCAGGCGTTCCACCTGCGGCAACAAGGCGTCGATGCCGGCGTCGTTCAGGATCACGTCGTCCGCTTCTTCCAGCCGGCGCGCGCGCGTCACCTGCGCCGCCATGATGGCACGGACCTGGTCTTCCGTCAGGCCGTTACGCGCCATCACGCGCGCGACCTGCGTCGCTTCGGCACAGTCGATCGCGAGCACGCGCGCGACGCGCTCGCGCCAGGTGCCCGATTCGATCAGCAGGGGCACGACGAAGATCGTGTAGGGGCCGTCCGCGATCAGGGCGGCGGCGGCCGTCGCTTCGCGGATTCTCGGGTGCAGGATGCCTTCCAGGCGCGCGCGGGCGGACGGGTCGGAGAACACGAGGGCGCGCATCTTCGCGCGGTCGAGGGCGCCGTCCGGGGTGGCGTAGTCGGGACCGAATTCGGCGACCAGCGCGGGCATCGCGGCGCCGTGCGGGGCCGTCAGGCTGTGGGCGATCTGGTCGGTGTCGATGACGGCGGCGCCGCGCGCGGCGAACAGGTCGGCCACGGTCGTCTTGCCGCAGCCGATGCCGCCGGTGAGGCCTACCGCAAAGCGGAAGAGAGAGGGTGAAACGGTCGGGCCAGATGTCTGCATGCGATCCTCGGGCCCGGCCGCGAGGCTAGACCAGGAAACCCTGCGCGTAGCGGGTGAGTGGTATTCCGTACAAGAGTGCGATCATACCAGCCGCGGCGAGATAAGGTCCGAAGGGAATCGGATTATTGCGGTCGCGGCGGGCGAACACGATCAGCGAGATGCCAACGATGGCGCCGACGACGGACGACAGGATGATAATGGTCGGCAGCATCGCCCAGCCCATCCACGCGCCCAGCGCGGCGAGCAGCTTGAAGTCGCCGTAGCCCATGCCTTCCTTGCCGGTGGCGAGCTTGAACAGCCAGTACACGGCCCACAACGCCAGGTAGCCGGCCATGGCGCCGATCACGGCGTCGCGCAGCGGGACGATGGTGCCGTTCAGGTTGACGAGCAGGCCCAGCCACAGGAGCGGGTAGGTGAGATCGTCCGGCAGCGTTTTCGTGTCGTAATCGATCAAGGTCATCGCGATGAGGAAGTACGCGAACGCGAGGCTCGCGAGACCCAGCCAGCCGCTGCCCAAATGCCAGATCACGACGGCCGACAGCAGGCCCGTGACGGCTTCCACGATCGGATAACGGGGAGAAATCGGCGCCTTGCACGCGCTGCATTTGCCGCGCAGGACCAGCCAGCTGACGATCGGGATGTTTTCCAACGCCGTGATCTGGTGGCCGCAGTGCGGGCAGGCGGAGCGGGGCACCATCAGGTTGAAGCGGTCGGGGTGCGGCAGGTCCTTGCCGGCTTCGTGCGCGATGTAGTTGTCGAGTTCGCGCTGCGCCATCACGGGCAGGCGGTACACGACCACGTTCAGGAAGCTGCCGATCAACAGGCCGAACAGCAAGGCGGCAAGGGTCGCGGCGAGGGTCGCCGGGGCGGCGAAGAGCAGGGTTTCCATGAGTAGGATGATCCGATCGATGGCTGATTCCGTGGATCAACTATTCTAGGGGTTTTCCGGTCCTTTGGGCAGCATGGTGAGGCGTCTCCGCCACGTGTGGTGTCCCTGGCCCTATCCGTTCTGTGGTTTGACGGTGTACATACGGCCGCTAGACTGGGCTGGCATTGCCGTCCTGTCCACAACACGAAAGGAACATCATGAACACCAAGCACTGCCTCGGTATTGCCTTTGCTGCATTGCTGCCGCTCGGCGCGGCCCATGGCGCCGCGTCGGCGCCCCAGAAGGAAGTCGTCGCGAGCAAGGACGCGCCGGCCGCGGTGGGTCCGTATTCGCAGGCGATACGGTCCGGCAGCATGGTGTTTCTCGCGGGGCAGATCCCCATCGATCCGAAGACGGGACAGACCAACACCGGCACGATCGAGGAACAGACCGCGCAGGTGTTCGAAAATTTGAAGGCGGTCCTTGCCGCCGCCGGGATGACGCTCGATAACGTCGTCTCGACCACCGTGTACGTGAAGGACCTGAACGACTTCGCGAAGCTGAACGCGGTCTACGCGACGTATTTCAAGGACAAGCCGCCGGCCCGCGCCACCGTGCAGGTCCAGCGCCTGCCGAAGGATGCCGCGGTGGAGATCTCGGCCATCGCCGTGCATTGACGCGGGGCGGCCGTCCTCCCGTCAGGCGGTCTGCGGCTGCCCGAGCAGGTCGAACAGGCGGCGCGTGTCCAGTACCTGGACCAGCGCCGTGCCGCCGTTCGCCCGGATGACTTGCTGGACCAGTCCGCTGCTGCCGGCGCCGAAGGGGGAGGGCAGGACGTCTGCGGGGTCGAACCGGGCCACGCCGTGCAGGCCGTCGACCGCCAGGCCGAGCGCCCGGCCGCCATGCCTGACCACCACCACGTCGCCGGCGGCGTCGGGCGGCACCGTGCCGGCCAGCACCGTACGCAGGTCGAACACCCAGACATGGTCCGGTGCGCCGTCGCGGTCGTCGAGCGCCAGCACGCCGCTGCGTCCACCCCACGCGCCCATCGAGACCTGCGCCACCCGCGTCGCGGGCAGGGCCTCGCACACGTCGGCGGCGGGCAGTGCGAACAGTTCGCCGCCCGCCAGGAACGTGGCGTAGGCGGCGCCGTGCGTCGCACCGCGCAGCGGCACGGGGGCGGTCCCGGCATGGCCGCGCACCGCGCCGAACGACTCGACGACGACGGCGACCACGTCGCACCGGTAGCCGTCGGCGTTCTTGAATTCGCGGTAGCCGCTCGACATCGTGCTGCCCATGACCGCGTAGCGGCCATCGTGCACGAGAACGGCGGTGGCGTCGGCGCCGTTCGCCTGTGCGAGCAGGGCGGGGGCGACGTCCAGCCGGGTGCCCACCGGCCGTGCCGGGTCGGTGCCGGCGACGATAGTGCCGTCGCGCTCGACGAAGAATGCCTGCCGGCCGGGGACGCCCTCCAGCACGCCGTCCAGCATGGCGCGGAATTCGACGGCGGCGTCGAACACGATGCCGATGCCGCCGACGATCGCGCCGCCATCGCCCGGCGCGCGCACGGCGGCGTGGTACACGTAGGTCGGCCGGTCGCCGTAGTGCGCCGACGGCGCGAACGGCGTCACGTGATAATCCTGTTCGCCGCGCAGCGCGAGCACGCGGGCCAGCGTGGTCGCGTCGACGGCGGGCTGCGCGGCGTCGCCGCTGGCCGCCACGATGGTCCCGGCACGGTCGTACACGAACAGCGACGTGTAGACCGTGTACAGGCTGTTGATGTGGCGGAGCATGCGCCCGATGCGCGCGCCGCGCTCCGGCAGGCTGGACGCCAGCAGTGCGCGCAGGTCCGGCGCCAGGGCCCACCAGCGGCAGTCGTTGGCGCGTTCGTACAGATTGCGGTCGTGCAGGTCGACGAGCAGGCGCGACGCGAAGCCGGCCGCCTCCAGGCTGGCCGCCAGCGCCGTCGCCAGCAGGTCGCGTACCGAACGCGCGAACAGGTCGTCGCTGCGCCGCCCCGTCTCGCCCACCTGCTCGAGGATGTGTTCGAGGCGCGCCGCGTCGGCGCCGCTCCCGGCCGTCATCACCTGCACGTTCCACACCACGCGCCGGATCATCGCCGTCGCGGCCAGGATCTCGAACAGGGGCGGGCAGAAGGAGCGCGCGTGGCCGAGCAGGCCGTCACTCCACGCGCGGTCGACCGCGGCCGGCAGCGCGGCGCCAAGGCCTCCGAACGCGACGTCGAGCGGGATCATGACCTGCGCCTGCCAGCCCGGCGGCCCGGGGTAGCCCTGGTAGCCGCTCGAGGCCACCGTGCGGGCGAGGTAGGCGCGGCCGGCGAACATCACCGGCGCCGTGCTGCCGTCGCGGTTCACGGGCACCGCCGCACCCGGCGGCATCCACAGCGGATCCGCGCTGGCGACGATGCGGTTGGCGCCGTCCAGCAACAGCAGGTTGGCACGGCCGGTCGCCGCCGCCACGCCGCCGTGATGGCGGAAGATGCCCGCCATCTCGTCGTCGAACGCGAAGCACAGGCACAGCACGCCCGCGACGGCGCCGGTGTCCGGACGGTGGACGCGGCGCGAGTACACGAGCGCGGCGCGCCGGCCCGGACGCAGGTCGGTGGCGCGGAAGGTCTCGATGTAGCCGTCGGCGGCGAGGGTGGCGGCGACGAGCGGATCGCTGCTGCGCACGACCGGATTCGCGTCGTCGATGCGGGCCAGCACGTTGCCGGCCGTGTCGAGCAGCAGGATGTCCTCGTAGACCGTGTACTTGTCGCGGTACGCGCGCAGGCGCTTTTCGATCGCCGCGCGGTCGTGCGCGAGACCGGCGACGAAGGCGCACAGATCGCCGTCGGTGGCGAGGAAACTGACGTCGGCCGTGCGCTCGTAGAGGTTGCGCACGACGACGTCGATGACGGTGTGCGCCTTCGCCGCCAGCTCGGCCTGGACGCCGCCCGTCTTTTCGCGCACGAGACTGTCGACGAGCGCGGTCTCGAAGTCGGCGAAGCTGCTGCGCGTGGCCGCCATCGCGGGCAGGATCGCGCGCGCCTCGTCCGGGCAGTTCATCTTCGCCGACGATTCGATGGTCCGCCACATCAGGTTCAGATCGCGCAGCGATTGTTCGCAGCGTGCGACGTCGCGCATGTACGGAAGGAAGGCGTCGACGGGTAAGGCCTCATGCATGTTCATACGGTCCTCGCTGCGGTTGGAATGGGGCCAGTGCAAGCAGGCGCTCCAGGGGCACGGGCCGGCCGGGCAGCCAGCCCTGCACGAGGGGGCAGCCGAACTGGCGCAGGTAGCCCAGCTGGGCGTCGGTCTCGACGCCTTCCGCGACCACGGTCAGCTTCATGTGCCGGCCAAGGTCGAGGATCGAGCGCACGATCGCGCAATCGTTCCGGTCGTACGGCACGCCGGCCATGAACAGCCGGTCGATCTTGAGCGAGCCGATCGGCAGGTTCTTCAGCAGCGACAGCGACGAATAGCCCATGCCGAAGTCGTCGAGGCCGATGCCGAAGCCGCGCCGGCGCAGTTCGCGCATGATGGCGATCGATTTATCGGCATGCTGCATCACGACACCTTCGGTCAGTTCAAGGCAGATGCTGCGCGGGTCGACGCCGGTGGCCGCGGCCAGTGCCGCCAGCCGGTCCGGCAGGCCGTCGTCGATGAATTCGGGGGCCGCCATGTTGACGTGCATGCGTACGCGTTCGAGGCCGGCCGCGTGCAGGCGCGCGAGATCCTGGCAGGCCTGGCGGACGACCCAGCGGCCGATGTCGACGATGAGGCGGCTCTCTTCCGCCAGCGGAATGAACACGTTCGGCGGCACGATCTCGCCGTTCGGCCGGCGCCAGCGGATCAGCGCTTCGACGGCTTCGATCTCCATGTCGCCGCTGGTGCAGATCGGCTGGTACTCCAGGAAGAATTCGCCGCGCCGTATCGCGGAATGCAGGTCGGTCAGCAGGCTGATCCGGTGCCCCGCGTCGGCCGGCGCGCCGTCGCCGTCGAAGCGGCTGGCCAGGTTGCGGCCCTTGCGCTTGCTGGCGTACATGGCGGCATCGGCCGCGTGCAGCAGTTCGCGCGTGCAGACGCCGTGCTCGGGATACGTGCTGATGCCGATGCTGGCCGACACCGCGAGCCGGTGTTCGCCGTACACGAAGCGGCGCCGCGCCGCGTCCAGCACGGCGTCCGCCACATGTTCGAGCTCGTCCGCCGTGGCGCCGGGCGCCGACAGCAGCGCGAACTCGTCGCCGCCCAGGCGACCGATGCGCCAGCCGGGCGGCACCAGCGCGCGCAGGCGTTCCGCGAACATCGTCAGCACGACGTTGCCCGCTTCGTGGCCGAAGGCGTCGTTGATGGGCTTGAACTGGTCGAGGTCGACGAACAGCACCCCGAACGTCCGCCCGGCCGGCGCGTCGCGGCACAGGCGGTCGAGATGGTCGTAGAAATGGGCGCGGTTGGCCAGGCCCGTCATCTCGTCCGTCTGTGCGCGCACGCGGATCCGCTCCTGCTGCGTCATGCGCTCGATCGCCTGGGCGATCATCGCGGAGATCGACTTGGCCAGGCCCGGCAACTGGGCGTCGGGCTGGCGCTGCTGCACGCTGAAGAACTCGAGGACGCCGGGCCGCATCAGGCTGGCGTCCGACCCGACGAAGGTCACGGGGAAGAAGTAGGCCGACTGCAGGCCGCACGCGCGCGCGGCGTCCGCGCGCAACAGGTCGGCCGTGCCGCTCGCGCCCTCGATCCAGCGGGCCTCGCCGCTGGCCCAGACGGTGCCGACGAGGCCTTCTCCGGGCGCCATTGCAAGGAGGCTGCTGGCCCGGCGGAACGGTGCCAGCGCCTGCCGCGGCGAATGCCATGCATAGCGGCAGCGCAGCCCGGCCGGGGCGCCGGCATGGTCCTCGAACGCCCAGAATGCGCCCCATTCCCAGCCCAGCTCCTCGCACACGAGCTGCAGGATACCGGCGACGGCGTCGTCGATGCTGTCGGTGCCCACAAGGTATTGCGTGAGCGCGAAATTGAAACGCTCGCGCACGGCGGCCTGCTTGGCGGCCGTCACGTCGACGAGGATGCCGCCCGCGACCGTGCCGTCCTCCGCGGCCGCGAGCTGCCGCAGGCGCAGCCAGCGCAGCCCGTACCCGTCCGTGCGGACGCGGAACTCGCATTCGGCGTCGTTACCGCCGGCCTCGACATGGTCGAGCATGACGCGCACGGCGTGCCGGTCTTCCGTTTCGATCTGCGCCAGGCAGACGTCGGGTGTTGGCTGGCGTTCGGTGCCGAAGAATCGGGCCGCGATGGCCGACAGCGCAATCCGTCCGCCGGCCCGGTCGAGCCACCACCGCCCGAGTCCGGCCGCTTCGTCGCCGGCGTCGAATTGCGCCGCTGCCGCCAGTGCGCGACGCCACGGGCCGGCCGCGGAGGCATTGACATGGATGTGCTGGATGTTCATGAGTCTCACGCAAAAGTCGATCGTCCGCACCAAAACCGGGCGGGTAGTCCCGGGTTGCACCAGGAGAGAGGGTCCGTGTGGGACGATCCCGTTACGTTCGTATGCGGAGTGCCCGGAACGCCTTGGTTGCCATGTATTGTTGGTTACAGGAAGCAATGCAAGTTGCGTGCCGGTTATCTTCGGCGGGTGAAACCGGATGACGGCGCTCGGCGATATGATGGAACTTTTTCAGGAGTCGCCATGAAACGACAGCTCACAGTATTGTTGACCGCCCTGGCGGCCGCCACCGCGTTCGCCCAGACGACCGTGCCGAACCCGCTGGCGCCGGACAAGGGCGCCCCGACCGTGCCCGCCGCCGCCAAGCCGGCGCCCAGGAAAGAGGCGGCCGGCGGCGGCGCGGGCAAGGTGTGGGCGAACAGTGCCAGCAAGGTCTACCACTGCGAAGGCAGCAAGTACTACGGCAAGACGAAGAAGGGCGAGTACATGACGGAAGCGGACGCCAAGGCGAAGGGTTATCACGGCGTCGGCGGCAAGGCTTGCGGTTAATCTTTTGCAGCTAGTCTTTTGCGGCTAGTCGCGGGCTAGCAGCCGCGCGATGTCGATCGCCCCGGCCATGGCACGATAGCCCGCATCGCCCGGATGCAGGTGATCGCCCGAATCGAAATCGGCCCGCATGCGACCCGGCCGGGCGGGGTCGTGCAGGACGGCGTCGAAGTCGACGACGGCATCGAACGCGCCGGCCGTGCGGATCCAGTCATTCAGTTGCCGGCGCAGGCATTCCTTGTCGGGACTGTAGTGGCCGGCGTACGGCGTGCCGGCGAGGGCGCCTTCGAACGGCGGCAAGGTCCCCGCCGTCACGCGCACGCCCCGGACGTGGCTTGCCGCGACCAGGTCCCGGTACGCGGCCGTGAGTTCCTCCAGCGTGGCGGGGCGCTCGCCCGGCGCGAACGGACTGCCGGGCCAGCCGATGTCGTTAATGCCGAGCAGCACGATGACGTCGGACACGCCGGGCTGGCTCAACACGTCCTGCTCGAGGCGGGCGAGGGCGCTCACGCCCATGCCGTCGCGCGCCAGCCGTCCGCCCGAGATGCCGGCATTGGCGACGGCGATGCCGTGCGGCGCCAGCCTTTCGGCAAGGATGTCGGGCCAGCGGCGGTCCGCATCGGGTGTCGAGCCGTTGCCGTCCGTGATCGAATCGCCGAGCGCGACGACGGTGCGGGCCGGTTTCGCGGACTCGACCAGGACGGCGCTCAGGAACAGGCGGCCGCCGACTTTGGCGCTGTCGATGTGCATGGTCTGCTGCGCGCCCCAGTGGAACGACGCGATCGTCGTCGGCGCGGGCAGCGACGTCGTCACGGCCAGCCGGGACAGCGGCCGGACGGGGAGAGCGACGGGATCGCTCGTCACCGTGGCGCCCGGCAGGATGGCGGCACCAGGCTGTCCGGAAAACGTCAGCGCCCGGGTGGCACGCGGATCGTCGGCCGGGCCGACGCGCACGGCGCCGAGCGTCACCGGTGCGTGGCCGTAGCGGTTCGAGAACACGAGCCGGATGCGCTGGCCGCCCGCGCTCAGGCGGACGGTTTCGCGCACGGTCGCGTTGTCGAGTGCGGTGGGTACGTTCATCGGCAAGGCGAACGTGGCGTCCCAGGCGGGTTGCGGGGCCGCGTACCAGGAGGTGGTCCAGTTTTCCTGCGCCAGCGCGTGTGCGGAGAGAAGCAGGGAGAGGGTGAGTGCTGCGATCGATTTGGGCATGGTGGCTCCTTGATTGAAGGCTCCACGTTAGGCCATTCTGAACCGGCAATGAAGATGGTAGGATGTGAGATCACTCATTCCAATTTCGAATAGATGGATACGCTCCACGCGATGCGCGTCTTCGTGCGCACCCTCGAACTGGGCAGCCTGTCGGCGGCGGCGCGCGAATTCGGCACGACGCAGCCCACCGTCAGCAAATGGCTGGCCCAGCTGGAGCGGCAGTTGCGCGTGCGCCTGGTCGAACGCAGCACGCGCGGCCTGTCGCCCACGGAGCAGGGCCAGCGCTTTTACGCCGACGCCAAACGCATCGTCGAGCAATTCGACACGGCCGTGGGCGACGTGCAGGGCATGACGGGGCAGGCGGCGGGACTCTTGCGCATCAATGCGCCGGTCGCGCTGGGCCAGTTCCGCATCAATGCGATGGTCCAGCGGTTCATGGCGGACCACCCCGCCATCGACGTCGAACTGATCCTCAACGACCGCTTCGTCGACCTCGTCGAGGAAGGCGTCGACGTCGCGTTCCGGCTGGGCGGGACCTTGCCGCCGGATGCCATCGGCCGGCACCTGGCGACCGTGCCCCGTTTCCTGGTGGCGGCCCCGGCGTATCTCGCGCGGCGGGGCGTGCCGGCCGTGCCGGACGACTTGTCGACGCACGATGTCGTCCGCTTCGCCTGGACGCCGGGCAATACGGTGGAATTGTTCCGTGGCGACGAGCAGGCGCGCGTGCCGACGTCGAGCCGCTTCCGCGTGAACAATGCGCTGGCGATACGGGAGGCCTGGTGCTGGGCAGCGGGATCGGCATATGTCCGGACTGGCTGGTACGGGATCTGCTGGACGGCGGGGAACTGGTGCGGGTGCTGGAGGGGTGGGCCGCGCGGCCGCAGGATTTAACCCTGCTGTATCCGTCGCGGCAGTTTCAGCCGCTGCGGACGCGGCTGTTCATCGACTTCGCGGTCGGGCAGTTCAGTGGGATTGCTGGCTTTGCAGGCGGGCCAGGATGAACCGCGCGGTTCGGCTCGATGCACGGTGTTTTGCGGCCAGTGTCATGAGCTTCGGGAAGACGAGGGAGCGTTCGCCGCAATCGCCGCACAGGATGTGCTTGCTGCTCCACAAGATACGCATGAGGGGCGTACGCGGGATGCGGCGTACGTAGGAGGAACCACATTCGGGGCAAGGGACCATGGGAATACCGGTAAGTGTTGAAGAATCGTCAACGAAAATACCAGTTATGGGTGAACTGGACGGTGCGGTAGCGCACAAAACGCGAGTTCGACAAAGCCGCCTCCTCGACTACGTCGACTCGACGCATAAGAGCCAATCAGGCATTCTTATGAATAGTTGCTCAAGGTAAATGCGGAGACTCAAGGTAAATGCGGAGAAATACATGAAAGACAAACTGGCCAAGCTGGTCGAAATCCAGCTGAGGAATTACCGTGAGCAGGAATCGCGCATGGTGAGCGACTATAATCGGGAACGGCAGCTTGTCGGAGAATACAACGGACGGCAAATCCTTGAAATGCTCCAGAACGCCGACGATGAGGGCTCGGATGCGGTACGGATCAGGCTCGACGAGGAAAATGGCGTACTAACAATCGCCAATCAGGGACACCCGTTCACGGTAGATGGTTTCGAGTCCCTGATGCTTGCGAACTTGAGTACAAAGACAAAACTTAAATACATCGGCAACAAGGGGCTGGGCTTTCGCTCGATCGTAAACTGGGCTCACCGGGTCACCATCGACAGTGGAACCGTCAGCGTCACCTTTTCGGAATCCATCGCCCGTCGGACATTCGAAAATCTGTTCGACGACACCGAACGCGCCCGTATCCTGCAGCGCAGGAACATGAGTGAGCAAGCGGTACCTGTGGCTTTCCTCGCAGTCCCCGAGTTCACCGACCGTACACGCAGCGGCTGGGCGACCGAGATTTCGATTCATTACCGGTCGGAGTTCCTGGACGGGATCAAGGAACAGCTGACGAATGTGGAAGCGAAGTGCCTGCTGTTCCTCAATCATATCCACGACATTATCATCGTGCGCGCGAGCGGGGAAACGCGTCTGCAGAAGAAGCAGGCTGGCAATACAGTGAGTATTGACGGGGAAACGTGGACGATGAAGTCGGATGAAGGTCCGCTTCCCGCGCAGTATCAAAGCGCCGACATGGCCGAGCAGGAGCGCTACAGCCTGAAACTGGCCTTGTCGCCCAGTCTGAGGAAGGGGGCCGAGACGCTGTACACGTTCTTCCCGACGAAGGTGAACATTGACCTGCCGATGGTCATCCATGGCACGTTTGACCTCGACAGTTCACGCAACCAGCTGATCGATTCACTGCGCAACCGGTTCCTTCTTGCGAAGCTGGTCGATCTGATCGTCGACACGGCCCAATCGCTGCGCGAGCAAGGAAGCGATCCGTGGATACAGGTGCGCGCATTGCGCTACCGTGACAGCAATCCGGTACTGAAGGAACTGGGTTTCTACCAGCATATCGAGCAGAGCGTACGCCAGCTCGAGATTTTCCCGTGTGTCGATGGGCGCTATCGGCGGGCTTCCGAAGTGTATTACCTGGGTGATGTGTTCTCCCAGATTGTACTTCTGGCTGGATGCGGCGCGGCGTTTCCGGGACTTGGTTACCCTGGAGAAGAGAACCTCCTTCATACAAACAAGTATCGGCGGGTTGCCAACGTTGCGGGATTCACCGAGGCCGTGAATCGGCTCAGCACATGCCTTCTGGACCATGATCTGCAACACCGCGTCACGTTGATCAGCATTCTCTCCAGTGAGAAAGAGCTCGTGGGCAGTTACTCACTTCTGGTCAACGATCGTAACGAGCTGATCAATGCCGCCACCGATGCCTACACGCCGCTGACCGCAGGCGTGGACTCGTTCATCATCCCCAGCTTCGTGAACATCGATTTCATGAGTGCTGCCCTGTTCGAGCAATTGGTCGCTCGGCTCGGTGCCGACTTGGGTGAAAAAGCACGCGATATTCAACGCCGGCTCAAGTCGGTCACCACCATCCACAGCTATGAGCCGGCGCAGGTTATTCGCTCGATCATCAGGGGCGCCACCGCCGCACAGGGACGGCAGGATGCCAATGCACAGCAAATCATCGGCGAAATGGTCTCGGCGTTGCTCGCGAACTTCTCCGCGCTTGGCGAGCCGGCCGCGCTGCCCCCGACGTCAGCGTCAGGCTTCTGAATGCCGATCTCGAGGTTGTCGACGCGCGCGAACTGTTCCTCTCGCGCGAGTATCCGACCGGCGTGCACACCGAGCGGCTCTTCGCGCAGGTCTATGAATCCGGCCAGTTTCTGGCGACGCCATCCGCTTTTGGCCCCGCCGTGTCGCTTGCCGATCCTGCGGTGCTGGAACGCCTGTTCCTGTGGCTCGGCGTTAACCGTTTTGTCCGGTACGTACCGGTCAAGTCGGATGCGCGTCTCCAAGAGTATGCCGCTCATGTTTTCAGCGTGGTGGGGGAGCCTGCTTCGTATCGCGACGCGAGCATCGGATGTCTGGCGATCGACGATTCGGCCCTTGCCGCAATGCTCGACGGGACGATGAAGACGGAAGAGCTGGTGGAATGGCTCATCCGCGATCCTGATGCTCGGAAACGTCTGGAGTCGGACAATCCCGACATCTTCGACTATTCGAAAGTAAACGAAAACAGGGGCACGCATTATCACCGGCTGGCGTACAAGCCGTCGTATCTACAGTTTCAACTGCGCAGGGCAGCGTTGTTCGATGGATTCCTGTTGGACGAAGACGTACCGGCGGCAGATCTCGTCAACCCGTTCACGTTCGATTTTGCCGCTCCAGGGTTGAGGGAAAGCGGCGCGGGGCGCCGCGAAATCGAGACCGTGATGTCGCGGCTCGGCGCGAAAGACCGGTTCGACCAACTGCCGCTGGCAGCCGTGGCAGGAATATTGCGCAGGCTGCCGGAGTCCGATCCCGAAGGCACGCGAACTCAGCGGATCTACCGTCTGGCACTGACGCACTTCGACCGCCACACGCAAGCCCTTCCGCCGGACGTGCCACTGTTCGCTTACATGGGACGCGAGGGCAAATATCATCCACAAAACAAGGTCTACTACAGCGACAACATCCGTCTGCCCCGCAAGATCGTAAACCGGTATCCCGTCTTCGATTTCCCGCGGCGGGGAGGCGGAGACAAGGTGGCGGCGTTTTTCGGTGTCAACAGCCTCAACGAGATTTCAATTCGCGTGCACGAGCGCATACCTGCGCCCGAACTCACCGACGCATTGGCGGCGATGCTCAAGGACAAGCTGCCCTTCGTGTTGGCCTACCGTATTCACGGCTTGCAAAGCAATAGGAAAGCCGAGGCGGCACGTCTGGCGAGACTCGACATCGTGCTGTGCTCGGACATTACGTGCGAGGTAGGTGGGGAATCCTTTCCACTCGCCGTCAACGATTACGTGAAAGAGGGCGCAACATTCCTCATCAAGGTGGCCCTTTCGCATACGCTAGCTGACCTCACGCGCGACCCATTGTTTTGCGATACCTTCGCAGACATTATCGCCTCGGTCTTCGCCGTCAACGAGCATCGCGCCGAGATCCGGGGCGTGTTCAAGGATCCCTTATTCGAGGTTGAGCATCTGGCTCGTAACGAGCTCGGCGAAGAAACCGTGCGCGAAGCCCGCCAGCTCCTCGGCATGGCAGACCCGGCGACGGCTTTCTGGACAACGCTTTGGACAACGATACATGGCGCCGCGCCTGAAAACTTTCAGCCCGGCCATATCGACATCCTGCTCGACCAACTTCGCCAAGCCGGCATCGATCTCGCAGGTCTCGACTTTGAACGGATTTCGGCACACGAGAACCTGCCCCGGATCGCTGCAATTCTCAAGGCCCTGGACGTTCGGGTGGACGCGTTCAACCGGTCGGCTTTCTACAAGCTGGACTTTGAAGACCAGCATCGGAAACAGCTCAGGGACAGGCTCTACCAGCTTTTCGGCGCTTTCAAGCACGCTTTGTGGCAAAGGCTCGCCGGCAACGACTGGCCCGCACGCGGCCGCTTCCTGGGCCTTGTGGCCACCTATGAACATACCGCGTGGATTGACGATGTCGCCGCACGACAGCGCGAGAATCCGGAGCTCGATTGCGCTGTGACGATCGATGAACGCATCCAATCGGATTTCGACGATCTGGTGCTCGTGCCCGCGCAAGACCATGAAACGCTCTTCAGACAGCAAAGCCAGGCATTTTCGCCCGACGAACTGGCGTCGCTCTCGAGAGAGGCAAGGAGCTTTCTGTATTTTGAAGGCGGACTTGAGCGAGTACAGGCGCAGCGTGCTCAGGAGAGCTCCGCGGCACCATCGCAACAGGGCGACACACCCGCGGCTAGGAAACTGCCGGCCCGGAGTGCAAACCCGGTTGCTGTCCACGACACGTTCAACCCGAGGGCAAGGCCGGGCGGTTCGCACAAGCACAGTTCGGTCCAGGACATGAAGAATCGGGCCAGCGGCGAGGACGCTGAAAAGGTCGTCATCGCTAGCCTGGCCGCCGTCTACGGCGACAAGAATGTCGTGCATGTGGCGCAGCGGCATGACGGGGCGGGCTACGACATCCGCTATTCGCCCGACCAGGGCGCGACCTGGCGGTACGTCGAGGTAAAACGGTACACGCAGAACTGCATTCATCTCAGCATCAACGAATACAACTTCGCTGCCGAGCATCGCGATAACTACGAGCTGTTCCTTGTCACCGCGGAAGATGAGATCCACTGTGTGCGCGACATCGACTTCGAGGATAAAGACCGGTTTTGCGCCGTGCCGAGCGAGTTCATCGTGTCTTTCAGGCTCGCAGTAGACGATACCGACGCCGGTCGCGCGATGACCGAATGGGAGGACGCGACGGCAGCCGAAGAAGCGGTGCCGGCCCTTTAGGCAGCCATTCCGCAAACACTCGACCAAAGAGAATCATGACGAATCACGTTAAATTACTGTTAAACGGAGAAACCAGCGGACACCTGGATCGTTTTCTGGAACTGATCCAGACATCGACACGGTTCGAGTGCGTCGTCGCCTTTGCTAGGATGTCTGGCTGGGCGAGTATCGCTGTCCCGCTGACGGCCGCCCTGAAGCGGGGACTCCATGTCCGGTTTACGGCCGGCTTGTCGTTTTGCTACACAGAACCTGCAGTCCTGCAAGCACTCATCAAGCTCAAGCAGAAGCACGACAATCTTCAGGTCTATATTGGCGATACACCTGAAACCTTTCACCCAAAGCTCTATGCCTTTGGAAACGGCAGCAATGGCACCGTGATCGTGGGCTCGGCTAATTTGACGTCTGGCGGGTTCACCGTCAATTATGAGGCATCGGTCGAGATTGACGATGTCGGCGGCAAACTCATGGCCGAGATCGTCGACCATGTGGATTCGCTGATCGAAGGGAAGGTGCTGCAGGAGGTGACGCCGTTTCTCATTGACGATTATGCACGGAAATTTGAGATCAACCGAATTCACCAGGCTGTCGCGAGAAGGAGGACGGCGAAAGCGATCGCCAGGACAGAAGTCGACACGGATACCCTGCAGGCGGTGCTGAATGTGCTGCGTGACGACAAGACCGAGAACGGATTTGATGCCATGGTGGCGCTGCGCAAGGAGCGGCGCCGGCAGGCGAACCTGGCGATGCAGCGGCTCATCGGAACGCCGCCTTCCACGCGGGACGCGTTCATTGCAGGCTACGAGGACTTGATCCGACACTTCAGTTCCGGCGGTCTCCAGCGCGGTAAAACACGAATCGCGAACAATTACAGACATTTTCTAGCCGCGTTGAACGAAGCGCAGGAACTCAAGCACGCGTCGCCCGGCACCGCATACACAGTACTTGCAGATTACTTCGATGACGTCATTGGCGCAGGTGTGAACATCCTGACCGAGATCTTGCTGGCCATCAACAGCAAGCGCTTCGCGAACATGAACAAGAATGCCGTCGCCGGCATGGCGCGGGCAAACGTCACGCGCTTCCCCGAACGCCCGCTCAAGACCAATGTCGACGCCGAGCTCTACGCTGAATATTGCGAAGAGGCGGACCGACTGCGGGAACAGCTCAGTCTTCGCGACTTTATTGAACTCGATACGCTGTTCAACCACCTCTATTGGAACTAGGCGGCGCCGGCCCGGAGAACCGTTCGGTGAGGCTCGCTATGCGAGGTTTGTCGCGCTTAAGCGAGCAGCATGTCCTGCTAGGCGATCTGGGACCATGAGACAACTCTCATATCAGGATGGCTGACGTGGGACCAAGCACTGTTATCTTGAGAGTGTCATCGAGCTGGAATCGGCGCTGAAACCAGCAAGCCAATTCGCTCTTGCCATAAATTCGCGGCGTTCCGCTTTGCTGATTAGCTTTCCGGTCTAGGACAGCGTGCAAACAGGCGCGCTCATCACCACAATAAAGTTCAACAGTCGCGCCATGTGCACCGAAAAGCTGGGAGAAGGCGACCGGGACGTTAAAGAAGCCGCGCTCATAGTAAGTCTTGCCAAGCTTTACCTTAAAGCTAGAAGTGCTGGTGTTGGAGGGAGCGCTCAATATGGCCGGGTTTGATAGTAATGTGGTTGGAGCAACCTGTGCATTAACGATTAAGGGTGCTACAGCCTGTGCTAATGGGGCCGGAGTTGATGCGATTGGAGTCAACGAAGCCGGGGGCGCCTGAAGAGCTTGCGACAGCATGTCGGGCGAAATAACGCGAAGCGCGGTTGTACTGGTTCCGTTCCAAGGCGGCGCCAGCAGCGCAATGATACTGTCTTCAAGACCTGCCGCCATGTTCAGGTCAAACGGCCCAATGCGGTGCAGTCCGGGATCAATCCAGCCAAGAATACGAACTTTTGTTCCCGTGCTCAACAAATCACACAAGGCCGCATGATTTCGAACATTGGTCCGCTGGCTCTGATGGGGAGCAATATAACCCTTCAACCGCATAGGCAACGAGCCTGCGGTCTTTCCGACATACAGTACGGCTGATTCGGTTGCAAACGCATATAACGCGCGACGATGCGTCGGTAGCGTATCTAACTGTAACTGTAGGGTGTCTCCTGCCAAGGTCCAACAACCGATATCGCGAAATCCGATCTGAAGCAAGCGGTCCATGTCGTCTTAGTCTTCGAATAGTGGTTCTTCAATAGCCTTTGCACTGCCACTGAGAATGGGCGCCAGCGAGTTACTTTTCGAGTAGATCGATCTCTCGACGGACGGCTGTAACAACGTCATCAAAAGTGGTCGGCAGCGGAAGGGTAGTTACCACCTTGGTACGAAGTGATGTTACGGGTAACTTAATCTCTGTGATAAATCCGGAGATATCTTCATGGACTCGCAATACTCGTGTCGAGTTCGAGCCCAATCTTTGCTCTTGCCAGAAGAACGCCTGACCTTTTGCAATTTCCTTTGGCTTCAGTTCAGAGCCGATAACTTTTTTAAGATGCGTGTACAGTTCTACAGCTTTCATACTAACTCCAAGTCAGGATGCTGAAATCATAACATTAGCAGCCCCTAAGATCATGCCATGCCAAGTGACACTTTCGGCGGGCGTAGAGCCCTCAGGGAAAGCAATGGAAGAACCGTCAGAACGCAGTGGACTGAACAAGTTCAACAAATGCGGTGCTGCGTCTTCAGAGGCTTCATTGGTTCAAGCATTCGAATGGTCAACCACATCCCGGTGCATGCTGCTGACACAAGTTTTACTTGGGCCCGGCAGTGAGACGAACATTCAGGGTGTCTTGGCGCGTAAGGCGCGCGCATCGATGATGCGTTAGGCATGCCACGGTCGAGACTCTCCATGCTTGCTAGTCTGCAAGCATGGCAGCCCCGGTATCCGATCGAAAACTCTACGCGATGAAACGCATGTCGCTCGCGCTGCAGCGCGCGGCGGCGGCGCGGCCGCTTGGGCCGGCTACCGATCGCGCATTGCGCTGGTCCGCGGCGTGGGGCGTCGTGGCCGGCATCCGGACGCCGCGTACGCGGATCCGGTTGCGGCGGACGACGCTGGTCGGCACCCCCGTCAGACCACCGACCCCAGCTTGAAGATCGGCAGATACATGGCCACGACAAGGCCACCGATCAGCACGCCCAGGATGACCATGATCATGGGCTCCATCAGCGACGACAGCGCCTTGACGGCCTCGTCCACTTCTTCCTCGTAGAAGTCGGCCACCTTGCCCAGCATGCCGTCCAGGGCGCCTGATTCCTCGCCGATGGAGACCATTTGCGTGACCATGTTCGGGAAGACATTGGCGTTCTGCATCGCGACCGTCAGGCTCGTGCCCGTGCTGACTTCCGTCTGGATCTTTTTCGTGGCTTCCAGGTAGACGTTGTTGCCGGACGCGCCGCCCACGGAGTCCAGCGCTTCCACGAGGGGCACGCCGGCCGCGAACATCGTCGACAGCGTGCGGGTCCAGCGGGCGATCGTGGCCTTGCGGACCACTTCGCCGAACACGGGAACGCGCAGCAGGATGCGGTCCATGGCCTGCTGCACTTTGAGTGACCGGCGCCACGACTGGAAGAAGAAGTACAGGGCACCGAAGATCGAGCCGAAGATGATATACCACCATTGCACCACGAAATCCGAGATGGACATCACGATCAGGGTCGGGGCCGGCAGGTCCGCGCCGAAGCTGGAGAACACGGATTTGAACGCGGGCACCACCCAGATCATGATCACGGCGGTGACGATGAAGGCGATGGCGATGATCGCGCACGGGTACATCAGCGCGCCCTTGATCTTGCTCTTCAGCGCGAGCGTCTTTTCCTTGTAGATCGCCAGGCGTGTTAATAAGTCTTCGAGAATGCCGGCCTGCTCGCCGGCGCCCACGAGGTTGCAGAACAGCGGGTCGAAATACAGCGGGTATTTGCGGAAGGCGTTGTTCAGGCTGGTACCCGTCTCGATGTCGGCGCGCAAGTCCATGATCAGCTTGGACATCGACGGATTCGCATGGCCCTTGCCGACGATGTCGAACGATTGCAGCAACGGCACGCCGGCCTTCATCATCGTGGCCAGCTGGCGCGTGAACAGCGTGAGGTCCTTGTCCTGGATCTTCTTGCCGCTGCGGTACACCTTCTTCTTGACCTTGGTGACCATGATGCCCTGGCGGCGCAGGGTCACGTTCACGATGGTCTCGCCGCCGGCGCGCATTTCGCCGCGCACGGTCTTGCCCGTCTTGTCCTTGCCTTCCCAGGCGAAGATGTGTTCCTTGACCTGCGCGCTCTGCGCGCGGCGTGCCGGGGCGGATGTCGTTGCCATGGTGAGTCCTTATTCGTTCGTACAGCCGAGCACTTCTTCGAGACTGGTGAGGCCTTGTTTCACTTTCAGCAGGCCGGAACGGCGCAGCGAGTTCACGCCCTCGGCCTCGGCCTGGGCGGCGATCTCCATCGCGTTGCCGTGCCCGAGGATCAGCGCTTCGATCGCGGGCGTGATCGGCATGATCTGGTAGATGCCCACGCGGCCCTTGTAGCCGGAGCCGAGGCAGCGCTCGCAGCCGACGGGGCCGTACGGTTTCCAGTCGCCGTCGAAATCGGTGTCGCGGAAGCCCGCGGCCTTCAGCGTGTCGCGGCCGATATCGAGCGGTTGCTTGCACGTGCACAGGCGGCGCGCGAGACGTTGCGCGGTAATCAAAATGACGGACGAGGCGATGTTGAACGGCGCCACGCCCATGTTCATCAAACGCGTCAGGGTCGACGGCGCATCGTTCGTGTGCAGGGTGGAAAACACCATGTGGCCCGTCTGCGCCGCCTTGATGGCGATGTCGGCCGTTTCCAGGTCGCGGATCTCGCCGACCATGATGATGTCCGGGTCCTGGCGCAGGAAGGCTTTCAGCGCGATGGGGAACGTGAGGCCCGCTTTTTCGTTGACGTTGACCTGGTTCACGCCGGGCAGGTTGATCTCGGCCGGGTCTTCCGCTGTGGAGATATTGATCCCGGGCTTGTTCAACAGGTTCAGGCAGCTGTACAGCGACACGGTTTTACCGGAACCCGTCGGGCCCGTCACGAGCACCATGCCGTACGGCCGCGTGATGGCGTCGATCAAGAGGGCCTTCTGGTCGGGATCGTAGCCGAGCGAGTCGATGCCCATCTGGGCCTGTGTCGCGTCGAGGATACGCATGACCGTCTTTTCGCCGAACAAGGTCGGCAAGGTGCTCACGCGGAAATCGATCGTCTTCGTGGGCGACAGCACGAGGCGCATGCGGCCGTCCTGCGGCACGCGCTTTTCCGAGATGTCGAGCTTGGCGAGCACCTTGATGCGCGAGACGAGCTTGTCGCGGATCGACAGCGGCGGCGCCAGATGGTCGCGCAGCACGCCGTCCACGCGCAGGCGGATACGGTACTGCTTTTCGTAGGGCTCGAAGTGGATGTCCGACGCGCCCAAGGTAATTGCATCCATCAGGACCTTGTTCAGGAAGCGGACGATCGGCGCGTCCTCGACTTCCGCCGCAGCCGCGGCCACTTCCGCCGCCTGCGTCTGCGGTTCGTCCTCGGCGAATTCGATGTCGCCTTCCTCGCCGGCCAGCTCGCTCAAGTCCTGTTCGGCGCTCTTGGCGATGGTCGCCAGCAGTGCCAGCAGGGTGTCGTGCGCGACGATGACCGGCTCGACGGTCGACTCGCTCTGGAACTTGATCTGGTCGAGCGCCTGCGTATTCGTCGGGTCGGACAGTGCCACCGACAACTTGTTGCCCCTGCGTGCCAGCGCGACGACGCGCTGGGCCTGCATCAGCTTCGGGTCGATCGCGTTGACGGGCAGGGCGTCGGGGCTGAACGTGCCGAGGTCGAGCAGGGGGTAGCCGAACGTCTCGGCGCAGAAGGCTGCCAGGGACTTTGCATCGATGGAGCTGCTGCCGAGCAAGGTGTCGATGAAACCGGCCTTGTCGGCGGACGCCTTCTTTTGCAAGGTGTCCGCTTGAGGCAAGGTCAGCCGTCCGGCCTGCACCAGGGCACGCGCCAGCCCGGGCAGCGCAGTGCCAGGGGTGGTGTTGGGAAGGACTGCTGCCATATGGTTAGGGTCGGAAGGACGACAGGAAGCCGGGCAGGATGGACGGCCCCGGCGGATCGTCTCGATGATGCCCGCAGGCATCAAATCGGTCAAGACTTTGTCGTAGGGAAAGATGCGTGCATACCACGTGGATGAAATGGCATGTAACCGGCTCGCAATGTCGTGTGAGCAACATCGTTATTCCTCGTGCAAGAACAAGGGCTTACCGCTGGATTGTGTCTGGCGGCGCTCGGCCGGCGAAGCCGATCAGGCTGCCAGCCAGCGTTTGACCGCGACCGGCCGCAACAGTTTCACGACCTTGATGGCCTGGTTTTGCACTTGCACAACTTCGATCACACAGTTGCCGATCTTGAGGGCGATGGGGAATTCCGGAATCTCCTGCAACTGTTCCAGCAGCAGGCCGTTGACGGTCTTCGGACCGTCGAGGGGCAGGTTCAGATCCAGTTTTTTATTGATGTCGCGCAGCGGCGTCGTACCTTCCAGCAGCACCTCGCCCTGGGCATTCCACGCCATCGCATCGCTGCGGGCGGCGCCCGGCGTGGACGTCGTGAAGTCGCCGATCATTTCCTCGATGATGTCCTCCAGGGTGACGAGGCCTTGCACTTCGCCATATTCGTCGACGATGATGCCCAGGCGCTCCTTGTTTTCCTGGAAATACTGGAGCTGCGTGAAGACACCCGTGTCCTGCGGGATAAAGTAGGGTTCCGTCAACAGTTCGCGGAAGTGCTCGATGGTGAGGTCGTCTTCCTCGTTCAGCAGCGCGACGGCCTTGCGCACGTGCAGGATGCCGACGATGCGGTTGATCTCGCCCTCGTACACGGGCAGCTTGTTGTGGTAGCAGGTGGTCAGCTCGGCCTTGAGATCGTCGACCGGCAGCGCGAGGTTCAGCGCCTCGATCTGGCTGCGCGGCGTCATGATGTCCTCGACCGAGATCTTTTCCAGTTCGAACAGGTTCAGCAGGATGCTTTTATGTTTTTGCGGGATGTAGCTGCCCGCTTCCAGCACGACGGAGCGCAATTCTTCTGGCGACAGTCTTTGCTGGGCATCCGCATGGCCCACGCCCACGCCGCGGATGCGCAGCACGCGCAACAGGCCGTTGACGAACAGGTTGACGAACCAGATCGCGGGCTTCGCGACCTTCATCAGCGCACGCAGCACATAGCTGGAACCGAGCGAGATGCGCTCCGGGTACGTGGCGCCGATGATCTTGGGAGAGATCTCCGCGAACACGATCAGCAGGAAGGCGACGACGGCGGTCGCGATCGTGATCACGCTTTCCTCGTGGCCGAAGAACAGGATGGCGATCGCGGTGACGAGTGCAGTCGCCATCGCGTTGATCAGCGTATTGGCGATGAGGACCAGCGACAGCAGTTTATCCGTGCGATCCAGCAGCCACAGCGTGGTGATGGCGGCGCGGTTGCCCCGCTTGGCAAGATGGCGCAGCCGATATTTGTTGGCCGCCATCAGGGCGGTTTCCGCCATCGCGAAGAAGGCCGAGCAGAGGATCAGGAGGGCGAGTGCGAGAATGAGCACCCAAATTGGTACGGTTTCCAAGGATCACCGTGAAGAATCGTCGGGAAACTGGCGAAGCCAGCGCAGAGGCCGATTCTAAGACAAGGGGAGGGGGCTTGCAAGTTTGGCTAGATGCTCGTCCGCCCCCTCGCGCTCGTTATGGTGTCAGTGATGCATCCGTTCCCAGCCATGGCGCATGGCCAGCTTGACCTTGTCCCAGGCGGATGCCTCGCTGCCGGCGTGCCTTTGCTCCCAGTCGCGCTTCAGCGCGGGTTCGACGTCTTCCCAGGTCTGGTCGGACCGCGGCGCCTTGTCGCCGGCAGGCGCGGCCCACGTGGCGTCCTCGTCCGGGTTGTCCCACCGCGCGATACTGCCCATCGTTTCCCTGAACGTGTTGCCGGCAGGCGGTGCGTCGGCGTCCTGGGTGCCGAAATAATGGCTGTCTTCGTGGGGGTGGTGCTGCAGGGCGCCTGGCGCGGTGCCCGGCGGGTAGTCGTGGCGTGGGGCGACGGTTCCGGTCCGGACGGCGGGATCACCCTCGTCAGGAATGTCTTCGAGGCCGGCCGGGTGGTACTGGCCCATGATGCCGGCGGCGCGCGCCGCTTCCGGATCGGTTCCTGTCGTGAGCGTGACGATGTGGCGTTCGCGCATGTCACCCGGCTGCGCGCGCCGGTGATACAGGGTGCCGAGCAGTCGTGCGGCAGTATGCCGGAGCGAGGTGTCCGGTTCCGTCGCGGGCGTGTTCGAGAGCGCCATGTCGGCGCGCGGATAGCCGGATGCCAGCAATGCGTCCAGGGCGTGCTGGGCATCGCCGGGTTGGTCGAAGACGGCTTTCAAGGTATGGCGCATGATGATCTCCCCGTTGTCTCATGGAGAGCGTCGTGCCGGCGAGTGGCCGCCGCTGGCGGCCGGGATCCGTGCGTTGCCGTTGATTCGCGCGACCAGGTCGGTCACTTCATGCAGTACGGCGCTTGTGATCCAAGCATACTCCCAATCGGGACATGGCGCACGCCATGGCCCGATCCCGGATCGGCGTCAGCCGCGTGCCAGTGCCAGCCGTGCCTGGCCGGCGGGTGCGCCCAGCGTGTGGCCGGCCGCCAGCTTGAACTGCGCCAGCGCGCCCGACAACTGCTCGGTCTGCTCCGCCAGCGATTCCGCCGCGGCCGACGCTTCCTCGACGAGCGCCGAGTTCTGCTGCGTCATCTGGTCCATGTCGTCGATCGCGCGGCCGATCTGTTCGATGCCTTCGGCCTGGCGCTGGCCCGCGACACTGATCTCGGCCATGATGTCGTGCACCTTGCGCACGGACGCGACGATCTGTTCCATCGTGGTGCCCGCTTCGTCGACGAGCGCGCTGCCCGCGTCGACCTTGGCGACAGAATCGCCGATCAATTGCTTGATTTCCTTGGCGGCGGCAGCCGAGCGCTGCGCCAGGTTGCGCACCTCGCCCGCGACGACGGCGAAGCCGCGGCCCTGTTCGCCGGCCCTGGCCGCTTCCACCGCGGCGTTCAGCGCGAGGATATTGGTCTGGAAGGCGATGCCGTCGATCACGGAAATGATCTCGACGATCTGCTTCGCGGACGCGTTGATCGCGCCCATGGTCGAGACCACGTTGCCGACCACTTCGCCGCCGCGGGTGGCGATGTCGGTGGCGGAGAGGACGAGTGCGTTCGCCTGGTTGGTATTGGCGGCGTTCGTCTTGACGGTGTCGGTCAGCGATTCGACGGCGCGCGTCGTGTGCTCCAGGCTGCCGGCCTGCGATTCCGTGCGGCTGGCCAGGTCGGCGTTGCCGCTGGCGATTTCGGCGCTGGCCGTGGCGATGGTCTCGGCCGACGTCTTGATGCCGGACACCATCGTCGCCAGGCGCGTGCGCATTTCCTGCAGCGCGGCCAGCAGGCTGTGCTGGTCGCCGGCGTCGAGGCGGATTTCCATCGACAGGTCGCCGGCCGCGACGGCGCGCGTGATCTCGCGTGCGTATTCCGGTTCGCCGCCCAGCTGCTGCCAGATGGTGCGGATGACGAACCACGACACGCCGATGAGCGTGGCGATCACGATCAGCGCCGTGATGATGGTGATCGACAGCACGCGGCGCACGCTCGATGCACTGCGCGCGATGCCGTCCTTGAATTGTTGCTGGGCCTGTTCGTTGAACTTGGCGACGTCGGCATTGAGCACCGTCAGCGCGCCCTGCATGCGTTGTACGGTCGCCTGCGGATCGCCCTGCTCGAGTTCGAGCATGATCTTGGCGGCGGAGACGGCCGGCGCATAGTAATCCTCGAATTCCTTCGTGAGGCGCTTGCCGGTGGCATCCATGCCTGGGATCTTCGTCACGTCGGCCAGCTTGGCGCGGACCTTGTTGGCCTGGTCGCCGATCTGGGCGATGCGGGCCTTGTCGCCTTCGGAGACGGCATCGCGCAAGCCGTCCGTGATGCCCTGCAGGTCCGCCGTCAACGCCTTCGCCGTACCCAGTGCCGGGTAATCCACCGCTTCGGTCGTGTGGATCGAGTCCAGGGCGCCGCTCGCGATGCTGGCGGAGACCGCCACGCCGAGGCCGAAGATGATGGTCGAGATGACCGGGAGTGCCCAGATCTTGCGCTTGATGCTCATTGCCGTTTCCTTAAGTTCAACAGCCCGCCGCCGGATAAAACCGGGGGCGGGCGGGTGGTTGGGGATGCTTACGGTGTGTAGATCACTTTGACCGAGGCATCGACCGCGCTCTTTTCGATGTAGCCGATGGCCTTCGGGTCGCTGGCCACCATCTTCTTGACGGCGGCGCTGTCGGCGGCTTCCTTCGGCATCGTGGCCTTGCCGGTGAACACCAGCTTCGACCACAAGGCCTTGACCTGGGACGCATCCTTGTCCGTCACCTTTTTATAAAACTCGGCGCGGACTGGGGCGCTTTCCGGCTGGTCGATCGGGCTCATCGCGCTCGATTTGCCAAGGAAGAATTGCGCGACCTGGTCTTTCGTCATCGACGCCTCGGCGGCCTTCGGGTTCACGACCACCACCACGTCCGCCATGGCGGGCAGGGCGAGGAACAGTGCGGCGGCGAGACCGGTCTTGATCAGTTGTTTCATCGTCGTCCCCTTAGAACACGAAGTCGAGCGCGACGGCGCCGACGGTCACCGGACCCTTGTAGCCCGGCTGCGCATTGATCAGCAGGCCCGCTGCCTTGTTCGGACGCACGCGGTCGAACTGCACCTTCAGGGCCACGGAGGAGCGGAAGTCCCAGCGCAGGCCGATCGTATCGGTCTGCTGCTCACCCTGGCTCACGCCGGTGTAGCGCAGGTTCGCCACGACGCCGTTCAGCGCGGCCAGGGTCGGGGTGCAGGCGGCCGGGTAGCCGGCCGGGCAGGCCGCCGGCATGCCGTTGTGGACATTGCCGTCGATCGACAGCTTGGCGTGACTGTAGTACGGCAGGAACTTGCTGATGCGATAGCCGCCCATCACGTACCACGACGTGGTGTCGTTGATGTAGCTGTCGGTCTTGCGCTTCGCGTACTCGCTCTGCATGACGATGTTGTTCCAGTCGAGCGTCGCGCCGAGGGACGTGAACGAGGCCTTCTTGTCGCGCACGTCGATGTCGGTCGCGAGCTGGGCCGCTTGCGGGAGCTTGTAGCCGGCAGCGACCGTGTTCAGCGTGTTCAGCAGCGTCGTCAGCGACGCCGAGTGGTTCAGCGTCAGGCGGCCATCGACGCGGCCGAAGCGCACCGTCAGCGGGCCGTGTTCGGCCACGAGGTTCAGTGCGGTCAGGCGGCGGCCTTCCAGGCTCGGGCCGCCGGCAATGTCGACCTTGCTCTTGCCGACAGCGAATTGGGCGGTGTACGTCGTGTCGCCATAGCTGTGCTGCCAGATGACGTCGGCGCCGTCGACCGTGTTGAACAGCATCTGCGAATACACTTCCGCCGGCGGACGCAGCATCGTGTTGGCGTAGCCGACGTTACGGTAGTCCGAAATCATGAACGCCGGCACACCCATGCGGCCGACACGGATCGCGACGTCGTCCGACACCTTCGCCTTGGCGAATGCCCAGGCCAGTTCGGCGCCGAAGTCGTCCTGCGCATCCTTGCGCACGAGGCCCTGGCCCGTCACGGACAGCCAGCTGTTGACGGCGTAGTCAGCCTGCACGCCGAAGTTCGAGTCGACGCCGGTGGTGACGTCCTTCTTGGCGCCGCTGGCCTGGTTCGGGCGGGCGAACTCGGCTTTGTCGGTATTGGTCCAGGTGAGGGCGCCGGTGCCGAAACCGCTGATGCGGACGGCGTCCTGCGCGAATGCGCAAGGCGCGGCCAAAGACAACGCGAGCGCACTCGCGATGATGCGTTTTTTCATGGGATTTACCTGCTGAAGACTGCGGGTGGACGGTTCTTGTTATAGAAACACTGTGACGGCAAGGCTGAGGCCGTGTAACGAATCTGTGAGAAATTGTAGAGTTGCAGTAAAAATTGCGGCAAGGAAAATATCGCGAATAGTCACTCTATTCAGTTGTGACCGCTATCTTTGTTGTACTGATCCGACAGCGCGTCCTGTCAGAATTGGA
This sequence comes from Telluria mixta, assembly GCF_029223865.1. Lineage (NCBI taxonomy): Bacteria > Pseudomonadati > Pseudomonadota > Betaproteobacteria > Burkholderiales > Oxalobacteraceae > Telluria > Telluria mixta. Next base: position 725,539 of record NZ_CP119520.1, on the reverse strand, counting down.
TGATGTGTTTAATTCCACCAGTGGGAGGTCGTGCCCGCTTCCGGCAGGCGTGCCTGCTTTGCCGCGTGCACGATACCGGCCTCGACGGCCTGCTCGGCCGTGTAGAGACGGGCGCTGCCCGTCAAGCAGGAACGGATGTCGAGGGCGTCCGGCGCGCCGCGGGTGGCTTCGTCGTAGATGGCGGCGTAGCGCTCGGCATCGAAGTCGAGGCAATCGCGCCATTCGGAGATGCGGGCGTGGTCCGCCGCGACGAGGTTGCCGAAGCCCCAGTGCAGCGGATGGATGAGGAAGCGCGTGCCGGGACAGGCATAGCGTTGCTGCCCGGCCAGGAAGATGGGGACGCCGACAGATTCCACGCTGCCCACATTCCACGTCGTGAGTGGCAGCGGCAGCGATTTGAGGAAGTAATACAGGGCGAAGCCGGCCGTCATGTTGCCGCCTTCGGTCGACATGTGCAGTTCGATCTCGCTCGCGCCGCTTTGCAGTGCCTGCAAGCAAAGGTTGCGCACGGTACAGGCGGAATTTGCGTTGATCGGTCCGATGAAATGTACGATGTGCAAAGCCATGACGCCTCCATTGACGGCTCAAGCATAGCAAGTTTCACAAGCCCGCGTCGCGCTATTGGAAATATCTGATATTCAAAATCGATATTCCAATATATCTTGCGGGACCCCCGGTGCTACTCTTGCATCCAGTTAGTCCCAATATCACAAGCTGTTTCCAATTCGAGGCGATGATGTCTACACCGATCCGATTTTTCTACCGCGGCGCCGTCCATGAAGTGAACGACGTCGCGCCGACGCAGACCATCCTGCAGCACCTGCGCGAGGACCTGCACTGCACCGGCACCAAGGAAGGCTGCGCCGAGGGCGATTGCGGCGCGTGCACCGTCGTCGTCGGATCGCTGGAAAACGGCGAGCTGCAGATGCGCTCCGTGAATTCCTGCATCCAGTTCACGCCCACGCTGGACGGCAAGGCCCTGTTCACCGTCGAAGACCTGGCCCAGAAGGATGGCAGCCTGCACCCCGTGCAACAGGCTATCGTGGAATGCCATGGCTCGCAATGCGGCTTCTGCACGCCGGGATTCGCGATGTCGCTGTGGGGCATGTACCTGAAGCAGGAAGGCCGCGAGCCGAGCCGCTGCGAGATCGACGACGCCCTGTCCGGCAACCTGTGCCGCTGCACGGGCTACCGTCCCATCATCGATGCCGCCAAGCGCATGGTCACCCTGCCGCGCGTCGATTTCGACCGCGCCGCCGTCACCGAACAACTGCAGGCGCTGCAGCGCGACGCCGGCGCCACCTATGAATACGACGGCCAGACGTTCCACGCGCCGCGTACGCTGGACGAACTGGTCGCCGTGCGCGCCGCGCATCCGAAGGCGACGATCCTCGCCGGCTCGACCGACGTCGGCCTGTGGGTCACGAAGCAGATGCGCGAACTCACGGACATCATCTACCTGGGCCACGTGACGGAACTGAAGACCGTGCGCGAGCAGGACGGTTTCCTCGAGATCGGCGCGGGCATCTCCCTCGAGGACGCGTACGCCGCCATTTGCCGGCACTACGAGGCGGAGCTGGGCGAATTGTGGCAGCGCTTCGCATCGCTCCCGATCCGCAACGCGGGCACCCTGGGCGGCAACGTGGCGAACGGTTCCCCGATCGGCGACTCGATGCCGTGGCTGATCGCCATCGGCAGCGAACTGGTGTTGCGGGGTCCGGAAGGCGAACGCACCATGCCGCTCGAGCAGTTCTACCTCGGCTACCAGGTCAAGGACTGGCGCGACGGCGAATTCGTGCAGGCCGTGCGCGTGCCGCTGCCGCGCCAGGACGTGGCGTTCCGCACCTATAAACTGGCCAAGCGCTTCGACCAGGACATCTCCGCTGTCTGCGCCGCCTTCGCCTTCACGCTGGAAGACGGCATCGTGCGCGACGCACGCATCGCGTTCGGCGGCATGGCCGCGACGCCGAAGCGTGCCGCGCAAGCCGAGGCCTTGCTGAACGGCCGCGCATGGGACGAAGCGGCCGTGACGGAAGCGATGGCCGCGCTGGCGCAAGACTACGCACCGCTGTCCGACATGCGCGCATCGAGCGCCTACCGCATGAAGACGGCGCAGAACCTGCTGCGCCGCTACTGGCTCGAGACCCGCAAGGACAACCCGCTGCCGTCCAGCGCAGTCAATCCGTTTGCCAATAAACCGACCGCCCTGGCTTGAGGAGATACACCATGAACGACGCAGGATCCCCCGCTCTGACCAAGGCCGAATGGAAGCAGGTCGGCCTCGGCAAGACCCATGAATCGGCCCGGCTGCACGTGCTGGGCCAGGCCGACTACACCGACGACGTCGCCGAAGTGCGCGGCACCTTGCACGCGGCGCTCGGCCTGTCGGGCAAGGCGCACGCCCGCATCCTCGACATCGACTTTTCCGACGTGCTGGCCAGCCGCGGCGTGCGCGCCGTGCTCACCGCGAAGGACATCCCCGGCACCAACGATTGCGGCCCGATCATCCACGACGACCCGATCCTCGCGGACGGCCTCGTGCAATACATCGGCCAGCCGATCTTCGTGGTCGTCGCCGACAGCCACGACCTGGCCCGCCGCGCTGCGAAGAAGGCGAAGGTCAGCTACGAAGAACTGCCCGCGATCCTGACCCCGCAGGCCGCGCGCGCCGCCGGCTCGTACGTGCTGCCGCCGATGCGCCTGACGCGCGGCGATGCCGAAACCGCATTCGAACGCGCCCCGCTGCGCGTGAAGGGCGAGCTGTACGTGGGCGGCCAGGAGCAGTTTTATCTCGAAGGCCAGATTTCGTACGCGATCCCGCAGGAAAACGACGGCATGCTCGTGCTGTGCTCCACGCAGCACCCGAGCGAGATGCAGCACGTCGTGGCGCATGCGCTCGGCCTGCATTCACATAACGTGGTCGTCGAGTGCCGCCGCATGGGCGGCGGCTTCGGCGGCAAGGAATCGCAGTCGGCGCTGTGGGCGGCCGCCGCATCCATCGCCGCGAAACGCCTGGGCCGCGCGGTAAAACTGCGTGCGGACCGCGACGACGACATGATGGTGACCGGCAAGCGCCACTGCTTCCACTACCTGTACGAAGTAGGCTACGACGACGCGGGCCGCATCCTCGCGGCGAAGGTCGACATGGTGAGCCGTGCGGGCTACTCGGCGGACCTGTCCGGCCCTGTCGCCACGCGCGCCATCTGCCACTTCGACAATACGTATTACCTGTCCGACTGCGACATCCGCGCGGCAGCCGGCAAGACGAACACGCAGTCGAACACGGCATTCCGCGGCTTCGGCGGTCCGCAGGGTGCCATCGCGATCGAGTACATCATCGACGAGATCGCGCGCAACCTCGGCAAGGATTCGCTCGACATCCGCAAGCTGAATTTCTACGACAAGATCGACCGCAACGTGACGCCGTACGGCCAGCCCGTCGTCGACAACGTGATCCACGAACTGGTGGGCGAGCTGGAACAGACGAGCGAATACCGCGCGCGCCGCCAGGCCATCAATGAGTACAACGCGACGAGCCCCGTGCTGAAGAAGGGCCTCGCGCTGACGCCCGTGAAATTCGGCATCGCGTTCAACGTGACACACCTGAACCAGGCCGGCGCCCTCGTGCATGTGTACGTGGACGGTTCCATCCTCGTCAACCACGGCGGCACGGAGATGGGGCAGGGCGTCAACACGAAGGTGATGCAGGTGGTCGCGCACGAACTGGGCGTCGACCTGAGCCGCGTGCGCATCGCCGCGACGAACACGAGCAAGGTCGCCAACACGTCGGCGACGGCCGCATCGACGGGCGCTGACCTGAACGGTAAAGCTGCACAGGATGCCGCGCGCCAGATCCGCGAACGTCTGGCCGCCTTCGCCGCCAGGCAGTACGGCGGTGCCGTGGAAGACGTGCGCTTCGTCGCGGACACCGTGTTCGCGAACGGCCACGAAGTCCCGTTTAGCGAACTGGTCGCCAAGGCCTATTTGTCGCGCGTCCAGCTGTGGTCGGACGGCTTCTATGCGACGCCGAACCTGCACTGGGATCCGAAGACGATGACGGGCAACCCGTTCTTCTACTTCGCATATGGCGCCGCGGTGGCGGAAGTCGTCATCGATACGCTGACCGGTGAATGGAAGCTGCTGCGCGCGGACGCGCTGTACGACGCCGGCAATTCGCTGAACCCCGCCATCGACATCGGCCAGGTGGAAGGCGCGTTCATCCAGGGCATGGGCTGGCTGACGACGGAAGAACTGTGGTGGAATGCGCAGGGCAAGCTCATGACGCATGCGCCGTCCACGTACAAGATCCCGGGCGTATCGGATTGCCCGGATGCGTTCACGGTGAAGCTTTTCAATAACCGCAACGTGGCGGATTCGATTCACCGCTCGAAGGCCGTCGGCGAACCGCCGCTGCTGCTGCCGTTCTCCGTGTTCCTCGCGATCCGCGACGCCATCTCGGCCGTCGGCGACCACAAGGTGAACCCGCCGCTGCGCGCGCCGGCGACGAGCGAGGCGATCCTCGACGCCGTGTCCTTCGTCGAACAAGCCGTGCGGGAATCGAAGGCAGCCTGACATGGACGACTGGCTCATCCCCACCGCGCAACCGGCCGTCTTGATCACGGTCGCGAAGGTCGATGGTTCCGTACCCCGCGAACCGGGCGCGCGCATGCTGGTCGATGCGACCTCGCAGTGGGGCACCGTCGGCGGCGGCCACCTCGAGCTGCGCGGCATCGAGACGGCGCGCGCCATGCTGCAAAGCGGAGACGTGCGCCGCATCGAACGCTTCCCGCTCGGCCCGAGCCTGGGCCAGTGCTGCGGCGGCGTCGTGCACCTCGCGTTCGAACTGGTCGACCGCAACCAGTGCGCCGAGCTGGCCACGCGCCGCCACGAAGACTGCTGGCGCGTCGTCGCGCTGGACGGCGAGCCTGACCTCGCGCTCGTCGACGCGCTGGGCCACAACATCCAGCGCAAGGGCGGCCGCTATCCGGCGTTCGAGCGCAGCGGCGGCACCCGCGTGCTGCTCGACGACGCGGGACGGCGCTGGCTCGTCGACCACGTCCCGGCCCCGCGCGCGCACGTGATGCTGTTCGGCGCAGGCCACGTGGGCGCCGCCATCGTGCGCCTGCTGGCCGACCTGCCGTGCAAGGTGACTTGGGTCGACGAACGGGAAGACATGTTCCCGGCCGCCGTCGCCCCCAACGTGGTCGTGGAAGCGACCGACCTGCCGGAAGCGCTCGTGCGCACGGCGCCCGCCGGCACGAGCTTCCTCGTCATGACGCACAATCATGCGCTGGACCAGCGCCTGACCGAAGCGATCCTTCGACGGCCCGCGAACCAGGACTGGTTCGGCCTGATCGGATCGGATACCAAACGCAAGCAGTTTGAACACCGCCTGCGCGACCGCGGGATTTCCCGCGCCCGCCTGGACGACATGGTGTGCCCGATCGGCGTCCCCGGCATCAAGGGCAAGGAACCCGCCGTGATCGCCGTCGCCGTCGTCGCGCAACTGCTGATGGTCTGGGAAGCGGCGGCCATCGCCGCAACTTCCCCGACCGCAACCGAAGTCCCACTGGAACAAGACTGAGATGTCCAACGATACCCGTACCGTGCAGGCCTACCGAGCGAGCCTGCTGCACTTCCACGCCGATCCGGCCTTCGCCGAGAACGCCCACGCCTGGCACCAGGACGGCCTGCTCGTCGTCGAGAACGGCCGCGTGCTCGCCGCCGGTGACTACGACAAGTTGATTTCAACGCTGCCTGCCGGCACCGACGTCGTCGACTACCGCGGCCAGATCATCACGCCCGGCTTCATCGACACGCACCTGCACTTCCCGCAGACCGACATGATCGGCTCGCCCGCGCCGGACCTGCTGCCCTGGCTGGAGAACTACACGTTCCCGACCGAGCGCCAGTTCTCCGATCCGGTACATGCCCGCACCGTCGCCGAATTCTTCCTCGACGAGTTGCTGCGCAACGGCACGACGACGGCGCTCGTCTACTGCACGGTGCACAAGGAATCCGTCGACGCGTTCTTCGAGGCGAGCGCCGCGCGCAACCTGCGCATGGCCGGCGGCAAGGTGCTGATGGACCGGAACTGCCCGGACTTCCTGCAAGACACGGCCGACCTGCGCGAGAGCGAGGCGCTGATCCGCCGCTGGCACAACCACGGCCGCGCCATGTACGCGATCACGCCGCGCTTCGCGCCCACGTCGACCCCGGCCCAGCTGGGCGCGGCGGGCGAACTGGCGCGCGCGTTCCCGACCACGTACATCCAGACGCACGTGTCGGAAAGCCGCGACGAATGCGCGTGGGTGAAAAGCCTGTACCCGGACAACCGCAGCTACCTGCAGGTGTACGAGCACTATGGCCTGATGCGCCCGCGCGCCATGTTCGGCCACTGCATCTGGCTGGACGACGTCGACTTCGCGCTGATGGCCGATACGGGCGCCGCGATCTCGCACTGCCCGACGTCGAACCTGTTCCTCGGCAGCGGCCTGTTCGACGTGGCCAAGGCGGACAGCGTGCATGCCCATGTGTCGCTGGGGACGGACGTCGGCGCGGGCACGTCGTTCTCGATGTTGCAAACAATGAATGAAGCGTATAAAGTTGCGCGGTTAAAAGGCAGCTATCTCCCAGCCCTGCGCATGTTCTATCTCGCCACGCTGGGCGCCGCGCGCAGCATGCAGCTCGAAGGGACGATCGGCAATTTTGCCGCCGGCACCGAGGCGGACTTCATCGTCCTCGACCCGAAGGCGACGCCGCTGCTGGCGCGCCGCACGGCGAACGGCGACTCGCTCGAGGAAACCCTGTTCGCGCTGGCGCTGCTGGGCGACGACCGCGCGATCCGTGCCACGTATGCGGCGGGCAAGCGGGTGCATGAGCGGATGCAGTCGTAAGAAGACCGTCGTTCCCGGACTGGCCGTCCGCCTTGTCGGGAACCCAAGGTTTGCATGCGTAGTCGCGCAAACAAAATTGGGCCCCCGCCTGCGCGGGGGCGACGGTTTTTCGGCTGGAGGATTGCTGCCATAACCCTTCACCAGCCGAGACGACTATGACAAAAACCCTGAGCAGCAGCCTGCTGATCACCCTGGCGGCCCTCGCGGCCGCCGCTTCCGCGCGCACCCCGGCGTCCGGCCCCAACGAAGCGGCCACCGCGCGCCACTATGCCTCCCTGATCGCGGGCGCCGAGCCGAAGACGGCGGAGCTGGTCCTGTTCTTCTCGCAGATGCCCAAGGGCGGCGACCTGCACCATCACTACTCCGGCGCGATCTATGCCGAGACCTATGTCGACTGGCTCGACAAGCAGGGCTATTGCGTCAACAAGCAGTCGTACCGCATCGAAACGGACAAGAGCGTGGTCGAGCACGAACGCGCGAAGCAGCCGAAGGAGCGCGCCTGCCTGGCGTCGTCCGACGTGTATGCGGACGACGCCACGTGGCGCGAGCTGCTGCAACGCTGGTCGAGCAAGGATTTCAATAACCACGGCGCCATCCAGCCGCCGCCGGACCGCCAGTTCTTCCAGACGTTCGGCTACTTCGGTCCCATCTCCGACCGCAACTTCCACGAAGGCCTCGTCGAGCTGAAGAACCGCGCGCTCGCCGAGAACGTGGCGTACATCGAGACGATGTTCAAGAGCCCGGACACGGTGTCCGATCCCGAATTCGACAAGCGCGCGTGGGACAGCGCACGCGACGAGGCGAAGTTCGTCCAGCTGCTGGAGTCCGCGCGCCAGAAGCTCTCCACCACGCCGGCGTTCCGGACCTCGGTCGACAACTTCGTCCGCACCGTCAACGAGGCGGCCCTGGGCATCGACGACGACAACTTCACGATGCGCTACCAGACCTATGTCGTGCGCCTGTTCTCGCCGTCGCGCGTGTTTTCCTCGATGCTGGCGGCGTTCGAATCGGCGGCGCGGGGCGGCAAGATCGTCGGCGTGAACATCGTGGGCCAGGAAAGCCAGATGGTCTCCATGCGCGACTACACGCTGCACATGCAGATGTTCCGCTACCTGAAGAAGGTGTACCCGAAGGTCAACGTCGCGATGCACGCGGGCGAGCTGGCGCTGGGCGACGTGCCGCCGGAAGACCTGAAGTACCACATCGACCAGGCCCTGAACGTGGCGGGCGCGCAGCGCATCGGCCACGGCATCGACCTCGCGCACGAGACGAACGCCGTCGGCATCATGAAGACCATGCGCGCGAAGGACATCCCGGTCGAGATCAACCTGACGTCGAACGCGTTCATCGAGGGCGTGAAGGGCGAGAACCACCCGATCACGCTGTACCGCAAGTATGGCGTGCCGTACGTGATCTCGACGGACGACGCCGGCGTCACGCGCCACAACCTGGCGAATGAATACGTGCTGTTCGCCAGCCGCTACAAGCCGAGCTACGCGGAAGTCAAAAAAGCGTCGTACAACAGTATCCGCTACAGCTTCCTGCCGGAACCCGACAAGCAGCGCCTGACGCGCCTGCTCGACGCACGCTTCGCGCGCTTCGAGTCGGACGTCGCCGCGCTCGAACGCACCGCCGTGAAGCACTGAGTCTTGCACTCCCGCCGGCGGCGGTTCCGTCGCCGGCATCCTCCCTCCCTCTGGCGTTGCCCTCCCGACTACGTGGAACAGGTATATGCATATGCCGTCCGTGTGGCCAACTCGCGACAGTGTGCATTAATTCTTACGCGATTTGCTTAAAAACTAAGCGAAACAATTTCATTCAAGAACGCCCCATTTATAATCCCGCCGTGTCTTATTCTGAGGGAAAAGGCAACCTACACGCGACCTTATGCCCGTTTTTTAAGCGACTTATACGTGCAAGCTATAAATTCCCAAGTGAAAACGTATTTGTCTCGAAAATCGGCTTCATGCATATTGGCCTTTTATTAAGCCAACGTCCGAGAAAATGAGCGGTTTTCGGGTGTAATAGCCTGGAAACAATTAGCCGCTAGACTCGCGTGCGCTGCTTTTTGTTGGTGCATTGTCAACCACATCCGCACCATCAAACAGCAGGCAGAACGAACAAGAGACCGTCCGTCATGAGCGGCCGGTCCGGGATTGCAGTACTAAGAGGGGGGAACTCAGTTCCCAACCATAACTATCAAGTCTATTTGGGGTTAATCCAATGATCTATCAAAAACGGATCCAGCTGACGAAGCTGGCGCTGGCTCTGTCGATTGCGCTCGCGGGGGCGCCGGCCCTGGCGCAGAACACGACGTCGGCTGTCGGCGGTCGTATCTCGAGCGCTGACGGCCGACCGGCTGCCGGCGCCGCGGTGCAAATCATTCACACCGAATCCGGTTCGGTCAGCAATGTCGTCACCGATGCGGAAGGCCGCTACATCGCGCGCGGCCTGCGTACCGGCGGTCCGTACACGATCATTATCACCAAGGACGGCGTTACCGAAAAACGCGAAGGCATCTTCCTGCAGCTGGCGGAAACCGCCACCGTCGACGCGACCGTCGGCGCACCGATGCAGACCGTGACCATCGCCGGCAACCGCGCCCGTTCCGACATCTTCAACCGCTCCAACATGGGCGCGGGCACCGCGATCAGCAACGCGCAGCTGCAGATCCAGGCGTCGGTCAACCGCAACCTGCAGGACTACGCCCGTGCCGACCCGCGCGTCTCGCAGACCGACAAGGAACGCGGCGAACTGTCCGTCGCCGGCCAGAACTCGCGCTACAACTCGATCACCATCGACGGCGTGAACGTGAACGACACGTTCGGCCTGGAAGCGAACGGCAGCCCGACCTCGCGCCAGCCGATCTCGATCGAAGCGATCCAGTCGACCCAGGTGAATGTCGCCAACTACGACGTCACGCAGAAGGGCTACACCGGCGGCAACATCAACGCCGTCACCAAGTCCGGCACGAACCAGTGGAAGGGCGGCGTGTACTACGTGTACCGCGACGACCGCCTGGCCGGCCAGCGCTACAACCCGTCGACCGACGTGTATTCCGACCCGGTGCCGTTCAAGGAAACGACCAAGGGCGTGTGGGCGAGCGGCCCGCTCGTCGAGGACAAGCTGTTCCTGTACGCGCTGTCGGAAGAGACCAACTCGTCGCGCAGCGCGCCGGACTACGGCCCGGTGGGCTCGAACAACGGCACGACGGTCGCCATCACCCCGGCGGAAATCGCCGCGGTGCAGAACATCATGAAGAACCAGTACGGCGTCAACGCCGGCGGCCTGGCACAGGGCGGCGGCAACTTCGTGTCGCGCGAGCAGATGCTGAAGGTCGACTGGAACATCAGCGACAACCACCGCGCCAACATCCGCTACCAGCGCACCACGCAGGCCGAGCCGCAATACTCGACCTTCAGCGCCACCGCGCTGAGCCTGGATTCGGCGTATTACACGCAGGGCAAGCAGATCGAGACCACCGTGGCCCAGCTGTTCTCGGACTGGACCCCGACCTTCTCGACCGAACTGAAGGCGTCGTCGCGCAACTACGACTCCGTCCCGACCAACAACACGACGCTGCCGACCATCGGCGTGCAGTTCACCGGCGCCACGCCGGCCGGTACCCCGAGCAACGTCTCGACCGGTTCGCGCACGATCAACCTGGGCACCGACAACTCGCGTCACATGAACCTGCTGCGCACCCGCACGCAGGACTTCTACGCGGGCGCCAACTGGACCGTGGGCGACCATGAGATCAAGTTCGGTGCGGACTACCAGAAGAACAAGATCTACAACGCGTTCCTGCAGAACGTGTACGGCAACTACACCTTCGGTTGCGACAACAACCTGACCTACTCGTTCGGCAGCATCAACTGCACGACCGCGTCCCAGGCCCAGGTCGAAGCCGCCGTGCTGGAAAACCTGCGCACCGGCCGCTACACGTCGTACACGCTGCAGGTCCCGGCGCCGGGCTTCACGCTGAACGACGCCGTCGCGCAGTTCAACATGACGAACACCGGCCTGTTCCTGCAGGATACCTGGAACGTCAACCGCCAGCTGACCCTGAACTACGGCTTCCGCGTGGACCAGGTGGGCGTGGGCGGCACGCCGGTCGCCAACGCGAAAGTGGCCCAGGCTGCCGTGCTGAACCCGAATGCGCGCCAGACCGGCGGCTTCGGTTACAACAACCAGCAGACGATCGACGGCACCAAGCTGTTCCAGCCGCGCTTCGGCTTCAACTACAACTTCGACACCGCGCGCCGCATGCAGCTGCGCGGTGGTTTCGGCCTGTTCCAGGGCGCCGCGATGTCCGTCTGGCTCGCGAACCCGTTCCAGAACACCGGCATGACGACGCAGCAGATCACCTGCTCGGCCACGGGTAACACCAAGTGCCCGCCGGTCGCCGGCACCGCGAACGGCGCGTTCAGCACGAACGTCAACAACCAGCCGACGCTGGGCGGCTCGACCCCGCCGATCGCCAACGTCGACCTGATCGACCCGAACGTGAAGCAGCCGTCCGTGTGGAAAGCCAACCTGGCCTTCGAAACGGAACTGCCGTGGTACGGCCTCGTCGCCGGCGCCGAAGTCCTGTACGCGCACACCAAGGACGGTATCTTCTTCCAGAACCTGAACCTGGGCCAGCCGACGAAGATCGGCGCGGACGGCCGCCAGCTGTTCTGGAACGCGAACGGCCTGTCGCAGAACTGCTGGAGCGTGGGTAACAACGCCGTCAGCACCGCCAAGGGCTGCACCAACACGACCAAGTCGCTGTCGAACTCCGCGTTCGGCAACGTGATCAAGGTCACCGGCACCGACAAGGGCGAGAACCGCGTCTCGACGCTGTCGCTGTCGTACCCGATGACCAAGGGCTTCGGCTGGTCGGTCGCGGCAAGCCACACCTACGCGACGGAAGTGTCGAACCTGACGTCGTCGACGTCGGGCTCGAACTACGGCGCCCGTTCGGCCCTGAACCCGAACGACAACGTGGCCGCCAACTCGGCGTACCTGGTCAAGAACCGCATCAACGCGCTGATGAACTTCGAGAAGGCATTCTTCGGCAAGTACAAGACCCGCTTCGGCGTGTTCTACGAAGGCCGTACCGGCAAGCCGTACAGCTGGACCTTCAAGAACGACATGAACGGCGACGGCATCGGCAGCAACGACCTGATGTACATCCCGAAAGCCTTCGGTTCGGGTGAAGTCGTGTTCGCGGGCGATACGGACACCAACCACGCCGCCGAGCAGCGTTTCTGGGACGTCGTCAACGCCAACAAGTCCCTGCGCCAGGCGGCCGGCCGCACCGTGGCCCGCTACGGCGACTTCTCGCCGTGGACGAACAGCTTCGACCTGCGCATCAGCCAGGAAATCCCGGGCCTGTTCGCACGTAACAAGGCATCGGTCTCGTTCGACATCCTGAACTTCGGCAACCTGCTGAACAAGAAGTGGGGCCAGATCTACGAAGCACCGTTCTTCTCGAACGGCGGCCAGACCCGCGGCTTCGTCGACTACGCCGGCATGGACGCGAACGGCCGCTACGTGTACGCGGTCCGCTCGGCCGTCGATCCGCTGCAGATCCGTCAGGTCAAGGGCGAGTCGCAGTGGTCGGCACAGGTCACCGTCAAGTACGAATTCTGATTCGTACTGGTGTGACGTAAAGGACACGGCCGGTGGCGACACCGGCCGTTTTTTCTTCCGTTGTAAAGACCAGGACAGCGAACGCGCGTGCCATAATCGATGGCTGCTGTTCGCATCGTAAAAGACTTCATATGATCGTATCCCGTCCGTTCGCGCTGGCCCTGGGCGCCGCGTTGCTGCTGTCCGGCTGCGCCTCCGCGCCGGTCCGTCCGCTCGAGATCAATCTCGTCGCGCTGAACGACTTCCACGGCAACCTCGAGCCCAGCAAGTACACGTACACGCCGCCGGGCACGACGCAACCGCGCACGATCCAGGCGGGCGGCATCGACGTGCTGAAAGGCGCGCTGGACACGTTCCGCAAGGACGACCCGGACCTGCTGTTCGTCGCGGCCGGCGACCTCGTCGGCGCGAGCCCCGCCGCGTCGTCGATGTTCGCGGACGAACCGAGCATCGAAGCGCTGAACCGCATGGGCCTCGTCGCCAGCTCGCTCGGCAACCACGAATTCGACCAGGGACCGAAGGAACTGCTGCGCCAGCAGCACGGCGGCTGCGATTCGCCGCGTCCCGCGAAAGCGTGCCGCTTCTCGCCCGATTTCAAGGGCGCCGGTTTTACTTACCTCGCTTCCAACGTCGTCGACGCGCAGACGGGCAAGAACCTCGTGCCGGGCTGGCGCATCGTCGACGTCAAGGGCGTCAAGGTGGGCCTGATCGGCGCCGTGCTGCACGACCTCGCGTCCGTGACGATCGCCTCGTCGATCCGGGGCCTGGCGATCAACGATGAAGCGGCATCGATCAACGCCGTGCTGCCCGCCATGCGCGCGCAGGGGGCGCAGGTGTTCGTCGTGCTGATCCACGAAGGCGGCTTCGCCGACCAGCCGTACGACAAGACCGATTGCGACACCCTGCACGGTCCCATCGTCGCCATCACGAAGAAACTCGACCCGGCCATCCGCCTCGTCATCAGCGGCCATTCGCACACGGGCTATCTGTGCAAGGTCGACGGCAAGGTCGTCACGCAGGCGGACGCGTACGGCCACCTGCTGTCGCGCATCAAGCTGACGCTCGATCCGGCCACGAAGGCCGTCCAGGACATCCAGGTGCGCAACGTCGTGATGGCGCCGGATGCATTCAGGCCCGACGCCGGATTGTCCGCGTATCTGGCCGACGTGCGCGCGAAGAGCCGCGCCGAACTGGCCAAGCCGGTGGCGCGCGTGCAGGGCGCCTTGTCGCGCAAGGAGAACCCGTCCGGCGAATCGGTGCTGGGCGGCGTGATCGCCGACGCGGCCGTCGCCGCCACGCGCGACCAGGGTGCGCAGATCGGCTTCATGAACCCGGGCGGCATCCGCAAGGACCTGGAAACGGGAGAAGGCGGCGTCGTTAGCTTCGGCCAGGCGCAGGCCGTGCTCCCGTTCGGGAACACGCTCGTCGTGATGGACCTCACCGGCGCGCAACTGCGCCGCGTGCTCGAACAGCAGTGGGACCGGCCGGCGTCGTCCGACCCGTCGGTCCTCGCCGTGTCCAGCAATCTCACGTACGACTGGGACGGCACGCAGCCCGTCGGCCGCCGCACGGCGAACGTGAAGGTGGATGGCAAGGCGCTCGACGACGGCAAGGTGTATCGCGTGGTGGCCAACAACTTCCTGGCCGAGGGCGGCGACAACATCCCGACGTTCGCCAAGGGCACGCGCCGCGTGGAGACGGGCCTGCGCGACCTCGATGCGTTGATCGCGTACCTGCAAAAGCATCCGGAAGCCGGTGGCGTGCCGCGCATCCGCAAGGTGCGCTAACGATATAAACCGTATTAACGAGACCATCTCATGAAGAAAATCGCATGTGTCGTGGCGCTGGCCGGCGCCTTCGTGTCGCTGGACGCGGCCGCATGGGGCACGGACGGCCACCGCGCCGTGGGCGCCATCGCCGACAAGCTGATCAAGGGCACGCACGCCGAGGCGCAGGTGAAAGCGCTGCTGCTGCCGGGCGAATCGCTGGAAGCCGTGTCGACCTGGCCCGACTGCGTGAAGGGCAACTGGTGCGGTCCGCAGACGCCGGAAATGATCGAGTACGTGAACGCGAATCCGAAGCACAGCGAGTACCACTACACGGACGTTCCGTTTCAGCTCGACCATTACCACGACGGTGCCGCCGGCACGGCCGACGACGACATCGTGCAGACCCTGAAGGAAGCCATCGCCGTCCTGCAGGGCAAGGACACGCCCGCGACCAATCCGCACAAGTTCACGAAGCGCCAGGCGCTGATCCTGATCACCCACCTGGCCGGTGACATCGTCCAGCCGCTGCACGTGGGCGCCGCCTTCGTCGACAAGAACGGCAAGTTCATCGTGCCGAAGACGAAGGCCGAGATCGACGAGACCGTCGTCTTCGATTCGCGTGGCGGCAACAACTTCCTGATGGACGACGCGAAGATCGAGCAGATGTCCGCCAACCTCATTCCGCCGGGCGAACCGAAGCCGGAAAAGCCGGGCGTGCCGAAGGCGCTGACGAAGCCGTTCCACTCGTACTGGGACAGCACGACGGTCGACTACGCGTTCCGCCGCATCCGCACGAAGACGCCGGAACAGTTCGCGCAAGCCGCCATCGACGGCAAGCCGAACGTGGCGCAGAACAGCGGCGACCCGGTCACCTGGCCGTACCAGTGGGCGGACGATACGCTGGCCGTCTCGAAGATCGCGTTCGCGGGCGTCAGCGCGGGCAAGATCGTGCCGCAGGTGAGCAAGAAGGGCGAGACCTATTACACGTGGACCCTGGAAGTGCCGAATGACTATCCGGTGCCCAGCTCCGCGCTCGCAAAGACACAGATGATCAAGGGCGGCTACAACCTGGCCGCACTGCTGAAGGCGATCTGGCCGTAATCCCGGCGCCAACCTTCCGCAAGCCGCCGCGCGCCCACAAGGCCGCGGCGGTTTTTTTTCGTAGGTTAGAATCCCGGCATCTCATTCGGACCCTCACCATGCCCACGATTCTTCGTTTCATCGCCCCCGCCTCCGCGCTGCTGGCGCTCGCGCCCGCCATGGCCGCCGAACCCGACGCACGTAATCTACCGCTGTGGGAAGCCGGCATCGGCGCCGCCGTGTTCAACACGCCCGCGTACCCGGGCGCATCCGACCGCAGCAATCGCAACCTCGTGCTGCCTTTCCTGCTGTATCGCGGCAAGGTGCTGCGCGCCGACCAGCAGGGCATCGGCGCGCGCCTGCTGGACACGGACAAGGTCGAGTTCGACGTCGGCCTCGCGGGCGCACTGCCGTCCCGTTCGGACGACGTGGAAGCGCGCCGCGGCATGCCCGACCTTGGCACGCTCGTCGAATTCGGCCCGCGCGTGAAATATAAATTCGCCGACCTGGGCGGGGCGGGGCGCCTGCGCTTCGAACTGCCCGTGCGTGCCGTCATCGAGGCCCGCGGCGGCCTGCGCCGCCAGGGCTGGACGACGGAACCGCGTTTCGTGTGGGAGCACCGCGGCGACGCGGGCCGCTGGACGATGGAGGCGCAAGTGGGCGCGGTGTTCGGCGACCGGCGCATCCACGGTTATTTCTACGACGTCGCGCCGCAGTATGCGACGGCGGACCGGCCGGCGTACCGGGCCGACAGCGGGTTGATGCTGGTGCGGACGGGCTTCGGCGGCACGCTGCGGGTCAATCCGGACGTGCGCGTGTTCGCGTTCGTGCGCCTGGACAGTTATGCGGGGAATGCGAACCGGGACAGTCCGCTGTTCAGGAAGGATACCGGCGCGTCGGCCGGGGTGGGCTTTGCGTGGACGTTGGCGCGCTCGAGCAAGCGCGCCAACGACTGACTCCAGCGAGTGACTCAGCGCGATTTCACGAACGGCTTGCCGATGGCCTTCGGTGCAACCGACTTGGCCATCAGGCCGGCCAGCACGACGACGGTGACGATGTACGGAATCGCCTGGATCAGGGAACCCGGCAGGCGGCCGACGACGGGCAGGTCGACGCCTTCGAGCTGGATCTGGATCGCGCCGAACAGGCCGAACATCAAACAGCCCAGCACCGTGTGCAGCGGGCGCCAGTTGCCGAAGACGAGCGCCGTCAGCGCCAGGTAGCCGGCACCGGCCGACATGTCGCGCAGGAAGAAGCCGCTCTGGACCAAGGTCAGGTACGCACCCGAGAACGAGCACAGGACACCGGCCACGAACATCGCGAGATAGCGGGTGCGCTCGACCGAGACGCCGGCCGCGTCGGCCGCATGCGGATTCTCGCCGCAGGCGCGCAGGCGCAGGCCGAAGCGGCTGTGGTACACGACCCAGTGCACGACGGGCAGCAGCAGGAACGCGACGTAGACCAGCACCGACTGGCCGCCGATCAGGTGGCCGTACAGCCAGCCGATGACGGGGATATTTTCGACGGCGGCTGTGCCGGGCAGGACGACGTCGAACAGGCGCGCGTTGCGCAGGTCCGGCGTGCGGCCGCCCTGCTGGAAGAAGAATTGCGCGAGCACGAACGTCAGGCCGCTCATGGCGATGTTGATCGCGATGCCGGCCACGAGCTGGTTGCCCTTCTGCGTGATCGACACGAATGCCTGCACCATCGCGAGGGCGACCGACACGGCCATGCCGGCGAGGATGCCGTACCACGGGTTCTGCGTGGCATAGGCAACGGCGGCCGACGCGAACGCCGACGCGAGGATCTTGCCTTCGAGGCCGATGTCGACGACGCCCGAGCGCTCGGCGAACAGGCCGGCCAGCGCGGCGAACATCAGCACGGGCGCGTTGCGGACCGTGGAGACGATGATGCTGGCGAGTTGAAAGTCTTCCATTCAAATCCCCTTATTCGTACGGGTGGCGTTGAGCAGTTTCAGGATGGCCGGGGCGTAGAAGTTTTCCATCGCGCCGCAGAACAGGATGATCAGGCCCTGGATGAAGATGAACGTCTCCTGCGGGATGTTCGGTTTTTCCAGCGAGAGGTCGAAGCCGCCCTGGATCAGCGCGCCGAACAGCACGGACGACAGGAAGATGCCGACCGGATGCTGGCGGCCCATCAGCGCGATGGCGATGCCTACGAAGCCCGCGCCGGCGGGGAAGTTCAGCGACAGGTAGTGCGTCGAGCCCATCACCGAGTTGACGGCGCCGAGGCCCGCGAGCGCGCCCGACACGAGCATCGTCACGATGATCGTGCGGCTGATTTTTACGCCCGCATAGTGCGCGGCATGCGCGTTCAGGCCCGTCGCGCGCAGCTGGTAGCCCCAGCTTGAACGCCATACGACGACACCGTAGATCACGAGCGCGAGGATGGCAAGAATAAAACTGATGTTCAGCGGCGTGTCGCCGAACACGGGCAGGACCTTGTTCAGCAGGGACAGGGCGGCGCTGTCGGCGAACACGCGCGAGGCCGGGTTCTGCTGGCCTTCGGGGATCAGGTATTTCACGATCACGAAGTTCATCAGGCTCGCGGCGATGAAGTTGAACATGATCGTCGTGACGACGACGTGGCTGCCCCGTTTGGCCTGCAGATAGCCCGGAATGAAGGCCCACAGCGCGCCGAAGACGGCCGCGCCGATCATCGCGAGCGGAATCACGAGGATGCCGGGCAGGTGCGCGTCGAGCGCGAGCACGACCCAAGTCAGGCCCAGGCCGCCCACGTACATCTGGCCTTCCGCGCCGATGTTGAAGAGGCCCGCCTGCATCGCGATCGACACGGCCAGGCCCGCGAAGATGAAGGTGCTCGCGTAGAACAGCGTGTACCCGAGGCCTTCCGGATCGAGGATCGCGCTGTCGATGAGGATGCGCAGGGATTCCGACGGACTCTCGCCCAGCAGGTGGATCACGAGCCCCGCGACGAGCAGCGCCGACATCAGGTTCAGGATGGGCAGGACGAAACCGGTGGCCCAGCGTGGCAATTCAGTCTTTGTCATGATGTCAGTGCTTGTGCATGCCGCCCATTAGCAGGCCGATGCGGGTGGTGTCGAATTCGTCGATGGGAAGGATGCCGGTGATGCGGCCGCCGGACATCACGATGATGCGGTCCGCAAGCGCGCGCACCTCTTCCAGTTCCACCGACGACAGCAGGATCGCCACGCCTTCGTCGCGCAGGCGCAGCAGCTGCGTGTGGATGCTTTCGATGGTGCCGATGTCCACGCCGCGCGTCGGCTGGCCGACCAGCATCAGCTTCGGCTTCGCGGCCACTTCGCGCGCGATGACGACCTTCTGCTGGTTGCCGCCCGAGAGCAGGCCGATACGCAGGTCCGGATTGTTCGGACGGACGTCGAACGCCGTCATCAGGTGCGCGCAGCGCTGCGCGATCTTCCTGTAGTCGAACAGGCCCCAGCGATTCTTCACTTTGTCCTGGTAGCCGAACACCGTGTTCTGCATGACGGAGAAATCCTTGATCACGCCGTCGCGCAGGCGGTCTTCCGGCACGTGGCCGATGCCCAGCTCGCGGAACTCTGCCGGCAAGCCGTCCGCGTTCGTGCGGCCCGTGTATGGCAAGTCCTTGCCGACGAATTCGACCTTGCCCGACGTGGGCAGGCGCATGCCGGACAGGATCTCCAGCAGCTCGCTCTGGCCATTGCCCGACACGCCCGCGATGGCGACCACTTCGCCCGCACGCAGGGTGAAGTCGATGTCGGAGAGGAGAGAAACGCCGTTCGCATCCTGCAGCTGCAGGTTCGATACCTTCAGCACTTCCGCGCCCGGGTTGTACGGCGCGCGCGGCAGCTCGCTCTGGATCGGGCGGCCGACCATCATGTTGGCCAGCTGCTCCTTCGACGTCTCCGCCGTTTTCACCGCGCCGACGACGCGGCCCGCGCGCATCACCGTCACTTCGTCCGTGATCTCCATGATCTCCTGGAGTTTATGGGTGATCAGGATGATGGTCTTGCCCTGTTCCTTGAACAGCCGCAGGATCTCGAACAGCGACGCCGTCTCCTGCGCGGTCAGCACGGCCGTCGGCTCGTCGAGGATCAGGATGTTGGCGCTGCGGTAGATCTGCTTGAGGATCTCCACGCGCTGCTGCGCGCCGACGGACAAATCGTGGATCGTCGCGAGCGGATCGACGTCGAGGCGATAGCGATCGCAGATCTCGCGCAGCTTCGCTTCCACGGCGCCACGCTTGGCGGCCAGCTTGAAGCCGCCCTCGTTGCCCAGCATGACGTTGTCGAGGACCGTCATGTTCTCGACGAGCATGAAGTGCTGGTGCACCATGCCGATGCCGAGGGCGATCGCCTCGTGACTGGTGCGGATGTCCTGGGGCTGGCCGTCGATCAGGACCTGGCCGCTGTCGGCATTGTAGTAGCCGTACAGGATGCTCATCAGGGTCGACTTGCCGGCGCCGTTTTCGCCGATCACGCCATGGATCGAGCCCTTGGCGATCGCGAAGCTGACGTCGGCATTCGCCTGCACCGCCCCGAAGGCTTTGCTAATGTTGCGAAATTCTACGGCTGGCTGCATAGCGGTCCGTTTTAGGTGAAGGGATGCATTCATTAAAAGCGCGCCGCGCCGGCATGGAAACCGGCGCGGCGCGCTTCACTGTACAACTGTGTTCGATTCCGTGTTACTGCACCGGGCACGAGTTGGCCGCGCGATAGTCGACCACCTTGATCTTGCCGGAGATAATGTCGGCCCGGGCGCTCATCACGCGCTTTTCCATCTCGGGCGTGACGACCATGCGGTTGTCCTTGTCGAGCACCCAATCGACGCCGCCTTCCTTCAGGCCTTCGTACGTGATGCCCGACGTGAACTGGCCGTTGCGCGCCTTCATGAATGCTTCGTACGCGGCGTTGTCGACGCGCTTGACCATCGACGTCAGCATCGTGCCCGGGTACAGGTAGTTCTGGTTGGAGTCCACGCCGATCGCGAGCTTGCCCTTTTCCTTGGCCATCTGCAGGGTGCCCATGCCGGAACCGCCGGCGACGGCGAAGACGACGTCGGAGCCGCGGTCGAATTGCGCGCGTGCCAGGTCGCCTCCCTTGGCCGGGTCGTTCCAGGCCGCGGCCGTCGTGCCGACCATGTTCTGCAGGACCTGTACCTTCGGGTTGATCGCGCGCGCGCCCTGCACGTAGCCGCAGGCGAAGGCGCGGATCAGCGGGATGTCCATGCCGCCGACGAAGCTGATCGTCTTCGTCTTCGACGCCATCGCGGCGGCGACGCCGACGAGGTACGAGCCTTCTTCTTCCTTGAACAGCACGGAGTTGACGTTCTTGCCCTGCGCATTGCCGTCGATGATGACGAAGTGCACATTCGGGTATTCGGCGGCGATCTTTTGCACGGGCTGCGTCTGCGAGAAGCCGATCGAGACGATCAGTTGCAGCTTTTTGCGGGCGAGGGCGCGCAGGACCTGCTCGGCCTGGGTGTCGTAGTTGGCCTGGGCTTCAAACACCTTGACGCCGGTTTCCTTCGTGAACCGCGCGACGCCTTCGGCGGCGGACTGGTTGAAGGATTTGTCGAACTTGCCGCCGGCATCGTAGACGATCGCCAGCTTCGCGCCCGCCATGTCGGCGCTGGCGCTGGCGCTGATGCACAGCGCCGCGATCATCGTACAAAGTTGCTTGAATTTCATCGATTTGGGCTCCTGAATCCCGTATTTTACCGGCGCAACGGCTGTGCAGGGAGGGGGATTCTCGGAACTATGCATCAGCCAGTTTATTCGTGGCAAATACGATTTTACTTTGCCATTTATTTTGTTGGCATATAAATAGCGCCGTTTCAGTCGGCAAGCGGGAGCGCGGGCGGAATGGCGATTGCGGCGACGGCCGGGGCAGCGGCTGGCGTCGCTGCCGGGATGACGATGTCCGGGGCCGGTGCCGGGATCGGTGCGGAGGATGCGAGGTCGGCGACCTCGATCGGCCTGGCGAACTGCGACGTGAGGAAGCGCGCGATGCGGGCCTGCGTGTCTTCCAGGTAGGGGATATTCAAATGGTCCGAGTCGGGCACGGTCTCGTCCCCGATCAGCTGGGCCAGCTTGGCGACGAGCTGGTCGGTGTGCGAATGGGGCACGACGTCGTCGCTCGACGCGCGCAGCACGAAGGTCGGCGCCTTCAATGTGGGCGCGTACTTGATCGACTCGAAGCGGTGGCGCAGCATGTATTCGATCGGCATCACGCGGAACTTGCGCTTGGCGAGGGCCAGGATCGAATCGTAGGGCGTGATCAGCACGACGGCCTTTACGGGCCGCTCTTTCGCGACCTGCACGGCCACGCCGGACCCGAGGCTGCGGCCGACGACGGCGATGCGTTTCGGATCCACATGGTGGTGCGCCGCCATCCAGTCGAACAGCATGCAGGCGTCGTCGATCATGTGCGCCTCGGCCGGATCGCCGTGGGAGTCGCCGTAGCCGCGGTAGTTCACGGCCAGCACGGCCATCCCGGGAAACAGCTTGCCGGCATCGCGCACGACCCAGGACACTTCCTCCGAGCGGCCGCCGAAATAGACGACGGCGGGACGCAAGCCGGGCATCTTCGGCATCATCAGCCAGCCGGACAGCCGCGTGCCATCCTTGGCGCGCAGCACGACGGGGCGGGTGCGGTGGCCGCTGCTGCGCGGATGTTCCACTTCGCGCTCGACGGTGGGATTGAACACGAGGCGGCGCTGGTTCGCCGCGACCGCGGCCGTCAGGCCCAGCCACAACATGCTGGCAAAGCCAGCCATACCTGCCGCCAATTTTTTATGTGTGCTCATGTATACAGTCTACCTCTGGCTAAGGATGAAGTCTGTGCGCTGCCCATCAAATACGTCTTCATTATGGTACGAAATCACGAAGAGTAGCTTTGCTGCAACATCCTGTTACAGCGCCGGCGTTGTATGCGCGCTGAAGGCTTTGTTAGGCTGTCTATGAAGACAGGATGCGGAGCGTACATGAAGTGGAAAACGGTCGTGCCGGCATGTGCCGGGCTGGGCCTGGTGGCGGTGCTGGTGGTGCCGGCGTGGCGGTCGACGCCGCCGGCCGCTTTGCCCGCCACCTTGCCCGCGCCGGCCGCGTCGACACCCGGCACGCCTGGCCCGGCCTGGCTGTCCGACCTGGGCGCGCCGCCGCCGGCCCCGCAGCCTGCGCCTGCCGAACCGCTGGCGCAGCGCATCGAGCGCCTCGTCGCCAGTGGCGATCCGCGCGATGCGTATCGCGCATGGTGGCTGCTGCACGCCTGCGTCGTGTTCGGACGTACGGGGCATCTGCCCGAGCATGACGGGACCGAGCCGGACACCATCGCCGATCCGGCGCATGCCTGCGCGACCGTCAACGAACGGATGAAGATGGCGCGCATCGACTATCTGGAACGCGCCGCGCGCGGAGGCGTGGACGGCGCGCTGGCGGAACTGGTCGAAGAGGGCCCGTTCGGCGACCCGACCGCCCTCACGACGCGCCCCGACGATCCGCTCGTGAAGGAGTGGAAGGAGCGGATCAACGGGATGCTGAACGAGCAGGCCGAGCAGGGCTACTGGGCCAGCCTGTACCAGCTGTTCACCGGTTTCTGGTTCGGCCATCCGGCCATCGCGGCGGACCGCCAGAGCGCGCTGGCCTACGGCATGGCGCTGCGCGACATCATGGTCAAGCTGGACGGCGTGCCCGAGCAGCAGGCCATCCCGTTCAATGGCCCCTTCCTGGACGAGATCGGCACCGGCCTCACGCCGGACCAGAAGGCGCGTGCGCAGGCGCATGCCGATGCAATCGTTGCCCGCGCGGCCGATCAGCGTGGGATTGCAAAACCGATATCGATCAAGGAAAAAAAGTAATTGGTTCAGGTCATGTGATCGACTCTACGATGGAAGGATCTTGGAGAGATCGATAACATGAATATCCTGAAACTGTTCTTCAGCTTGGCGCTGCTGTTGACCGGACTGCCGGCCTGGGCATCGACCCAGGCGGCCCGGCCGGAAGGCCCCTGCGACATCTACGCGAAGGCGGGCGCGCCCTGCGTGGCCGCGCACAGCACCACGCGCGCGCTGTATGCCGCATACGACGGCCCGCTGTACCAGGTCATGCGCCAGTCGGACGGCAAAACGCGCGACATCGGCGTCGTGCGAGGCGCCGGCTATGCGAACGCGGCGGCCCAGGACGCCTTTTGTGCCGACACCTATTGCTGGATCACGATCCTGTACGACCAGTCGGGCAAGCGCAATCATCTCGTGCAGGCGCCGCGCGGCACGTGGACGGGCCCCGCGCTGGGCGGCATGGACAACCTGCCGCTCGCCGACCTGGCGCCCGTCACCGTCATGGGCCACAAGGTCTATGGCGTGTACATCGCGCCGGGCATGGGCCTGCGCCTGAACGATACGCACGGCGTGCCGGTCGATGACCAAGCGGGCGGGCAATATGCCGTCATCAATGGCTATCACTATAACGGTGCCTGCTGCTTCGACTATGGCAACGGCGAGATCGACAGCATCGACGACGACAACGGCACGATGGAGGCCATCTATTTCGGCAATGCGAAAGGGTGGTATCGCGGCAGCGGGGCGGGGCCGTGGGTGATGGCCGACCACGAAAACAATCTCGTCGGCTGCGTGAACGACGACAAATCGAAGCTGTGCGCCAACCTGCCGACTCTCGCTACGCGTTTCATTACCGCCGTCACGAAAGGCAAGCCCGGGCATTGGGCGACACTGGGCGGCGATGCCCAGCGGGGAGCACTGGCGGTCATGTACGAAGGCCGCCGGATCGATGCGTCCTATGATCCCATGCGCAAGCAGGGCGCTGTGATTCTCGGCAATGGCGGCGACAACAGTACCGCGTCGCAGGGCACGTTCTACGAAGGCGCGATGACGGCGCCGCGGACCTATCCGTCCAATGAGACGGACCAGCTGGTCGCGCAGAATGTGGCGGCGGCCCGCTACGAGGTGGCGGCCGTGAGCATCGGGACCGCAGCGGTAGCCGACGTCCCAGGCAGCCTGCACACGTTCGCTCCGCGGGAGTCCAAAGACCTGACGGTCACGTTCACGAATACGACGGGCCAACCTGTCCCGGGCGTCGTCTTGTCGATGGCGGTGCCGAAGGGCTGGAACGTCAACGTGCCCGCGAAAACCATCCTTGATGCGATCGCGCCCGGTCAAAGCGTGCATGCCGTCTTCACGGTGAAGTCCGGCGCGGCGCCGTTCAATGGCGACCTGAAAGGCGTCGCAACGTGGGCAGGCCGCACCGAATCGGCCGCCGCGAAGGTGCGCAATGTGGCGCCGGTAAAAATCAACGAATTCCGCCTGAGCGACGGCGCACGCACTAACGCGACCAATGCCTTCATCGAGCTGGTCAACGCGAGCGGGAAAGAGGTCGATATCTCGAACTGGACGTTCGCGCAACACGCGACGCGCGAACCGCTGTTTTCCACGGTGAAGATTCCTGCCGGGACCCGGCTGGCGCCGAAGGGCTTTTATGTACTGGGCTTGTCCAATTCGGGCCTGGTGCTGCCTGCCGGACCGGGCGACGCGACCATCCACGTGCGGAACGTCGATGGCATCAAGCCGGGCGACACCATCGTGGTCGGCGACGAAACCCGCAAGGTCGTCCGCGTCGGCACGGCGGCCGGCCAGGCGACGCCGCTGTGGCAGCCGCTGCCCGACGGCCCCATCATCACCATCCCCGCCGGTTCGACGAGCGTGCCCGTGACCACCACCGAAGGTTTTGCCGTCGGCGATACCCTCGCGCTCGGCTACGGCACCACGTATCCGGTCGACGGGCGCGCGACCGAACACTACGAGAAAGTGACCGTCACCGGCGTCGGCACGGCGGGCAGCCAGGCGTGGCTGGGTCTCGATGCGGCGGCAGGGGCGACCAATATCCAGGTGACGTCGACCGACGGCATTGCCGCCGGCGACAAGATCCGGCTCGACATCGACAGCGCCGACCATGGCATCGATATGGTCACCGTCAAGCGCGTGGGCACGGCCGCCCGCCGCACGAGCCTGGCCCGTGATGCCGCTGCGGGCGCCACGACGATCGTCGTGCATGGCGCGATCGGCTTCCCCACGAAGAAGAATGTCGATTACACGCCGAGCAAAGCCGTGATCGGCGCGCCCGGCAAACTCGAGACCGTGGACATCGTCCGCGTCGAGGGCACGCCTGGCGGCCATCTCACGCTGACGATTTCGCCGGCGCTCGCAAAGGATCACGTGGCCAACGAACCGTTCGTGGAGCCGGGCACGGGCCTCGACCTGGCGGCGCCATTGAAATACGACCATGCCGCCAACCTGCCGTTCAGCGTGCGCGGCACGGGCATCAGTTTCACGCCCGCCACCCGCCATGCGCACTCGAGCAACGAGCCGGTGCGCCCGGCGGGCAGCGGAATCGTGCTGGACCGTGCGCTGACGCGCGCCCACGGCACGGATGCCGTCGTGCGCGTGGACACCGTGACCACCGCCGGATTCCAGGGCACACCGAACCAGTGGTTCGGCGGCCCGGTGCTGTCCCGGGAAGCGGGCAGCATGGTGCTGCGCGATGCGGCGGGCCTTGTGGTCGACAGCCTGAACTACGGCGATCTCGTCGATCCCTGGGCATCCGGCGGATTCCGCGGGGCCGCCGGCAAGGCCGCCACCTGTCACGCGGCAGCGCCGGGCATCCCGAACGAGCCGACGTGGGACCGCGCACTCCCGGGCATCCCGTTCAGCGGCGCGGTCGCGCAAGTCGATGCGGCCCAGGGCAGCACGGGACGCTATCCCGACGGCCAGGACAGCGACAGCGATTGCGCGGATTTCGTGACGTCCGTCTCGGTCCGGACCGGCGCGGCGGCCGCGGGATCGACGAGCGTCAAGGCCGCCACGGTCGGGCACTTTGCGCCCGGCCAGTCCGTCGTCGTCGATGCGGGCGACCATGCGGAAACCCTGACGGTCGCAACAGTCGGTTCGTCCGGGCTCACGCGCGCATCGGCACCCGCCGACAAGGGCGCGACGGTCGTCCGCGTCGACGACGCGCGCCAGTTCACGGTCGGCCAGGCGGTGATCGTCGGCAGCGGCGCGGATGAAGAGCAGGGCGTCGTCGCCGCGGTGGAGACGGGGTGGAGATCGGGCAAGCTGACGCTCCAGGCGCCGTTGGCGCGCGCCCATGATGCGGGCGCCAGCGTGTCGGGTACCGGCCTCGTCTTCACCCGCCCCCTCGCCAAAGCCCATCCGGCAGGTACGGTGATGACGGCGGCGGACGACGTGGCGACGCCGGGCGCGGCCAACAACCCTGTCCGCCGTAGAGCTGCCCAGCTCTAGTGCAGCATGGGGCCGGACGAGGGCGCGTAACGTTCCACGTCGTGCAGCGCCTGCACGACGCGCTCGTCGCCCGGCAGCATCTTCGCCTCGGGCGCATGCTCGACGGGGCTGACGCCTTTTACGCGCATCCCATGTTCGTAGACCATGCGGCCACCGAACCAGCCGGACACGACCACGCCGATGGCCGCGATTGCGGACAGCGCCAGCGACCCGCCCGTGTGCTTGTAGCCGTTACGCCGCAGCGCAAGATTGGCGGCCGTCACCGCAAGCGCGCCGCCATTCAACATCGCGTGCACGTTGGCTGTCTGCTTGACCTCGGTCTCGTTCTCGATTTCCAGGTAATCCATCGCCCCGGCGACCCCGGCCGCGAGACCGCCGATGAGCCCGCCGGTCAGGCTGTAGAAGGCGGCGTTCGCATAGTCGTCGTTGTCCGTCGCGCGGTGCATGGCGTCGAGGATGAAACCGAACGGAATCAGGGCGGCCGGCGCCACGATCAGCATCGGGTGCAGCGGGTGGCCGGCAATCGTCGATTTGGGCATGGTTCCTCCAGAAAAGGTCGTGCCGGCAGAGGGGACGAGCGGGCCGGCGGGAGAAGTCAAGTGTGGCATAAGGCTGGCTGCCGGCTACGCACGGTACCGTAGGGCACGGTCAGACCCGTGTCGCGGTCAGGCGCGGATGAATGAAGGGAATGCCGGACTGTCGGATGGTGAACCGCCAGCGTTCGGCAGGGCCGGTTAGGATGGCCAGGAAATGCTCGTCGTCTTCCCAGACCACGTCTTCCAGCGTCCGCACCTGGGTACCGGGAACGAACGAGAAGGCGGCACCCAGGCTGCGGTGCGCGCGGATGTGCAAATCGTGATCGAGCAGGACGAAATGAAATGTCTCTTCGAACGGGCAATCCTGATCGGTCACGAGCAGGTAGCCGGCGGAGGTCTCGAATTGATCGAGGATGGCGATGCCGGGTACATGTACCGATGTCACTTGCCCGTCCGAGACCAATTGGGAAGAGTCTGACGTGCTTCCGGGTGGCACCAAAGTGAATCGCTGGATACGCCTCATCGCTCGGGCCAAAAATAATCGAACAGTTCGCTTGACCCTATCCCAGCACCCATCGCGCCAACGAACATGGCCACTCCGACAACCCATCCAGCCGGATTACTGACTAGCGCGAGCGCGGCTACCGAGCCAATCGCACCGCCAATTGCCCCGCCAGCGATGTTCACGCCTTCCTTGACGGCCTGACGCTCGTGATCGGGTGCTGTTGTGACGTTGTACACAGCAAAAGCTAGTGACGTCACGAGAAATGTTCGTCCAGCCATGCCGAACCACTTCACCCGTAAATTGACGGCAGGATTCGAGCGCCCCGCAGCGTGGACGATATCGATCCATACCAGATCGCGCTCTGCCTGCGTCAAACTAGAAAACACTCGGCCAAAACGCTTGCTGGAATATTTCGCTTCCAATAATGATAGTGGATACCCATTCGCCTTCATGTTGGTCGATAGGGCGGCACCGAAGTCCGAGAGCCGGGACCGGGCCAGCATCATGATCTGGTTACGCATTGCGTTGGCCGTGCATGCTGCCTCATGAGGCGTAATCTTGCGTTGCCTGACCAGTTCGATAAGTTCAGCAACTGCTGCCTTTGTCTTGTTTGTATATTCCATCCGCGCCGCTGGATCGACGACGATGGTTTTCGCGAACGCGGCGGCTTCGGTTTCCAATAAGTGAAGCGCTGTTTCCAGTTCGTTGCCGCGCGCTTGAACCGCTCTGGTATCCGAAGTCGGAGTAGATGCCACACCGCCACTGGAGAATACCCGGATTGCCGAGCTATTTGCCATGAGGGTTCTCGCCAAGGATATACCACTCGACGGTATCGCTATTCGCCCCCGTCGGGATGGGAACCGTGTACCCGTCCTCGTCGGTCACCCCTTCGACGATCGTCGAGCCGTGCTTCAGACGGTACGGCTGTCGTGCCAGTGGAACGTGCGTCAGGTGATCAAGGAGCTGGAAACGCTGGTCATAAGCGGCGCCATGCTTTCCTTCCTCAAGGTTTTTTGGTGCTACCCATCGCGTATTGCCATCATCAATGAACTGCACCTTGTGCGTCTGGTTCGCAACCAGCCTGGGCGGCCTCGGGCAGTTGCAGATGCACAAGTCGTTCTCCAGCGCGACCTGCTTGCCGTTGTAGCGCTCCGGAATGCGCGGGCCGACGCAGCGGATCACGCCTGTGCTGCCGCACGTCCGGCAATCGACTGTGTCGCCCTCCAGCGCAATCCGGACGCCGTTGATCGAGACCAGCGCGCTCGCCGAGGTCACGGTGCCGCCGGCCGTGGTAGACGCACCCAGTGTGATGTGATGTCGTTTCATCGCACCATCCTGTCATGCGGCGCCGTGGTCGACGTTGTGCAAACCGCCTTGACACGCCGCCGCCGCGCCGAAGCGATTACCATGTCCGCACACCGCATTTTTACGGAGACATACTGTGCACTTTCTGCTGATCTATGACCTGGCCCCGGACTACCTGGAGCGCCGCGGCGAATTCCGCAACGACCACCTGAAGCTGGCCTGGGAAGCCCAGCAGCGCGGCGAGATCGTCATCGCCGGCGCGCTGGCCGACCCGGCCGACAAGGCCGTGCTGCTGTTCAGCGGCGAATCGTCGGACGCCGCCGAGCGCTTCGCCCGTGCCGATCCGTACGTGGTCCACGGGCTCGTCACGCAGTGGCATGTGCGGCCGTGGATCACAGTTGTTGGCCAGGACGCCAGCACGCCGATCCGCCCAGAGTAATCATTTCGCCGGCAACAGCTTCACGACGATATTGTGCGTCGTGAGCGCGATCGAGCGGTCGGGCGCCAGCGCCACGCCGATCGGCCGGTCCAGGCTGCCGGGCAGGGCGCCGAGGGTAATGCCGGCGTGGCCGGGCACGCCGGCCACCGTGCTCGTCACGTTGTCCAGGTTGATGCGGCGGATCGTCGAGTTGCCCGTGTCGGCGATATATAAATCGTTGCCGTCGACCGCGATGCCGCCCGGTGCGCACAGGCGCGAGACGCCCGGGCTGCCGTCCACGGCGTCGCAGCGTCCCGGCTGGCCGGCCAAGGTGGACACGATACCCTTGTCGTTCACCATGCGGATCGTCGAATTGCCTGTGTCGACGACGTAGACGTTGTTCCAGTTGTCGACGCCCACATCCTGCGGTTCGCAGAACTGCGCCTGGCCGCCGTTGCCGTCGCGGCTGCCGCACACGCCCGGGGAGCCGGCCACCGTCGTGACGTTGCCGTTCGTGTCGATGCGGCGCAGCATGTGGTTGCCGGTGTCGGCCACCCACAGGTTGCCCAGGCGGTCCAGCGCGATGCCGCGCGGCCTGCAGAAGCGCGCACCCACGCCCCGGCCATCCGCGCTGCCGCACGTGCCGTCGCCGGCGATGGTCGTCGTCGTGCCGTCCGGTGCCACGCGGCGGATGACGGAGTTGCCGCTGTCCGTCACGTACACATTGCCCTTGCCGTCCGCGACGAGCCGGCTCGGATCGTTGAAGCGGGCCGCCGCGCCGGTGCCGTCCGCATAACCGACGGCGCCGCGCGTGCCCGCCAGCGTCGTCACCGCACCGTCGGGAGAAATCTTGCGCACGGTAGCGCTGGCGCTTTCCGCCACGTACAGATTGCCCGCCGCGTCCGCCGTGAT
This sequence comes from Telluria mixta, assembly GCF_029223865.1. Lineage (NCBI taxonomy): Bacteria > Pseudomonadati > Pseudomonadota > Betaproteobacteria > Burkholderiales > Oxalobacteraceae > Telluria > Telluria mixta. The sequence goes on along the minus strand of NZ_CP119520.1, from coordinate 695,187 downwards.
GCCCTGCGGGCCGTTGAAGCGCGCCCTGGACCCGGTGCCATCCTGGGAGCCGGTGCATTGCCCGCAGATGTCGCCCGCGATCGGAAACAGGCCCGTGGCGCCCTGCGGCCGGTCGGGCCAGCTGGGCCAGTCGGGATGGTCGGGCCATGGGTGGTCGGGCTCGTGGTACCAGCCGATCCCGATGCCGATGCCCACGTCGCCACCGCAGCTGGACAAGCCCAGCAGCAGGCAGCCGACGACAACCCAGCGTAGCGCGCGTTCGAAGACAGTCATGGCCGAACCTCCGATGGAAACGGCATCGAGCTTAGCGCGCATCGTCCCGTAGGCCATGCGTGCGCGCAAAGCATGCCGGCCGCTTGTGTGCAGGTGGGCCGTGCGTCGTGGGGAAGCGACGGCACCATTGAATGCACGAAGCGCGAGAAGCGCAGAGCTAGCTGTACGGTAAGATTCTGCACGCAACCACAACCGCTGGAGGATCATGCAATCTGCCGTCAACCTGTGGCCGCTGCTCGGCATCGCGGCCGTCGCCGCCGGATTCGTGTTGCGGGCCAATCCGGTGCTCGTCGTGATCGTGGCCTGCGGCGTGACCGGCTGGGCCGCGCACCTGCCGCTGCCGCACCTGCTGGAATCGCTCGGCACGGCGTTCATCAAGACCCGCAACCTGCCGCTGATCCTGTTGCTGCCGCTGGCCGCGATCGGCCTGCTGGAACGCTTCGGCCTCAAGGAACATGCGCAGGCCAGCATCGCGCGCATCCGCTCGGCCACGACGGGCCGTTTGCTGACCGTGTACCTGCTGGCGCGCGAAGTGGCGGCCGCGTTCGGTCTCACGAGCCTGGGCGGCCATCCGAACATGGTGCGCCCGCTCGTCGCGCCGATGGCCGAGGCGGCGGCCGAGGCGCGCCACGGGACGCTCTCCGAACCGCTGCGCCAGCGCATCCGGGCGATGAGCGCGGCCACGGACAATGTCGGCCTGTTCTTCGGCGAGGATGTGTTCGTCGCGTTCGGTGCCATCGTGCTGATGCAGACGATCCTGAAAGCCGAAGGCCTGGACGTCGATCCCATCCACATGGCGCTGTGGGGCATCCCGACGGCGGTGACGGCGTTCGTGATCCATGCGTGGAACCTGCGCCGGCTCGACGCCCGCATCCGCCGCGAGACCGCAAGATGATCGTGTCGCTCGATTTTTTCTACCTGCTCGTCGGCCTGCTGTTCGCGGCCTGCGCGCTCATGACGCTGCGCGACGAAACAAACCCGCGCCGCTTCACGACAGCGCTGTTCTGGGGCCTGTACGCACTCGTCTACCTGCTGGGCGAGCGCCTGCCGCCGGCCGTGGCGGGCGTGCTGATGATCGTGATGGCGCTGGTCGCCGGGTTCGGTTTCGTGCGGCCGGGGAAGGCGGACGTCCTGCCGGAAGAGCAACGAAAAACCACCGCGGCGCGGCTGGGCAACCGCCTGCTCGTGCCGGCGCTGGCGATTCCCGTCGTGACCATGCTCGGTTCCGTCGTGCTGAAGGACGTCCGCATCGGCACGAGCTTCCTGCTGGACCCGAAGAACCTGACGCTCGTGAGCATGGGCTGCGGCAGCATCGCCGCGCTGGCGCTCGCCTGCTGGCTCACGCGCGCGACGCCGCTGCAGGGCGTGCGCGAGGCGCGGCGCCTGATCGACGCGATGAGCTGGGCCGTCGTGCTGCCGCACATGCTGGCCGTGCTCGGGCTGCTGTTTTCCGAGGCCGGCGTGGGCAAGGCCGTGGCCCACGTCGCGACGAGTTATATTCCGCTCGATTCGCGCCTGCTGGCCTGCGCCGCGTTCTGCGTGGGCATGGCATTATTTACCGTCGTGATGGGCAACGGCTTTGCCGCGTTCCCCGTCATCGCGGGCGGCATCGGGATTCCGGTGCTGGTCGGGGTGTACCATGCGAATCCGGCCGTGATGGCCGCGATCGGCATGTTCAGCGCATATTGCGGCACCCTGATGACGCCGATGGCGGCGAATTTCAACATCGTGCCGGCGGCACTGCTCGAACTGCCCGACAAGAATGCCGTGATCAAGGCCCAGCTGCCGACCGCGTTGCCGCTGCTGGGCGCGAATATCGTCCTGCTGTACTTTCTGATGTATCGATGAGCCGACCATGACCGCATCCACTACCGAAACCCCCACGAAGACCGTCCTGCTGACCGGATTCGAACCCTTCAACGGCGCCGCCATCAACCCGTCGTTGGAAGCCGTGCGCGCGCTGGACGGCTGGTCCGGGCCGGGCTTTACGGTCGTCGCGCGCCAACTGCCGTGCGTGTTCGGCACCGCCCTCGACGTGCTGCGCGAATCCATCGCGGGCGTCAAGCCCGACATCGTGATCGCCGTCGGCCAGGCCGGCGGCCGCTCCGAGATTTCGCTGGAGCGCGTGGCCATCAACGTCGACGACGCGTCGATCCGCGACAACGCGGGCAACCAGCCTGTCGACACGCCCATCGCGGCCGATGGCCCGGCCGCCTATTTCACCACCTTGCCCGTCAAGGCCATCGTGAAGGCGCTGCGCCTGCGCGGCTTTCCTTCCGGCGTGTCGCAGACGGCCGGCACGTTCGTGTGCAACCACGTGTTCTATGGATTGATGCACCACGCGGTTGGGCAGCCGCTGAAGGCGGGCTTCATCCACGTGCCGTTCCTGCCCGAGCAGGCGGCAGACCGGCCGGAGCGGCCGCCGTCGATGGCGCTGCGCGATATCGTCGATGCGCTCAGGATCGCGGTGGAAGTGGCGGTGGTGACGGAGACCGATACCCAGGAGGCGGGCGGCGCGACGCATTAAGCGTCATTCGCCCGCCGGATTCAGGATCTTCAAAAACGCCCGCACCACCGGCGCATCGTCCTGTGTCGGATAGGTGATGTACAGATTGGCCGACGGCGGATTGGTGCGGACCGGCAGGAACCGCACGCCCGGCCAGCCGATGCGGCTCGTCGTCGACGGCATCAGCGCCACGCCCAGCCCCGCGCCGACCATTGCGAGCAGCGTCTGCGGCTCCGCGGCTTCCTGGAAGATCGTCGGCTGGAAGCCCGCGTTGACGCAGCACTGGATCAGGTAGCGCGGCTCGGCCGACTGGTCCAGGTGCAGGGTCAGCATCGGCTCGTCGGCGATGGCTATCAGCTCGATGGCGTCCTGCTGCGCAAGCGGGTGCTGGGCGTTGATCGCGACGCACACGTCTTCGCGGAAAGCCAGTTCCTGGCGCAGGCCGGCGTTCCTCAGCATGTCTTCGTCGATCTTCGGCTCGCGCCAGAAACCGACGTCGATCTGCTTGCCGCGCAAGGCGTCCCACTGGTCGTTCGGGCCGAGTTCGTGGATGGTCCACGTCACGCGCGGGAACTGGCTCTGGAACTGCTCCAGCAGGCCGGGGATCGGGCCCCACATCGCCGAACCAACGATGCCCACGCGCAGGCGGCCCACTTCGCCGCGGTCGATCTGGCGGATCGTGTCGATGGTCATGCGCATGCGGCCCAGCAGGTCGGCCGCTTCGTGCATCAGCGCCTTGCCGGCGACCGTCAGCTCGAAGCTGCGCGTCGTGCGCGCGAACAGGCGCACGCCAAGCTCGCTCTCCAGCTTCATGATCTGCTGCGACAGCGGCGGCTGCGAGATGTGCAGGCGCTCGGCGGCGCGGCTGAAGCTTTTTTCTTCGGCCACCGCCAGGAAGTATTTCAGTTGCTTCAGGTCGATCGACATGATGGTTTCAAGCGTGGGCCGCCGCGTGCAGCGCCACCGCGAGGCGGGCGCCCACGAGGGCATTGTGTTTGACCAGCGCGATGTTCGTCGCAAGACTCCTGCCGCCCGTCAGGTCCTTGATGCGAGCCAGCAGGAACGGCGTGACGGCCTTGCCTTTCACGCCCTGGTCGCCGGCCTCGCGCAGCGCCTGCGCGATGATGCCGTCGATCTCCTCGTTCCTCATCGCGGATGCCGGCGGCACCGGATTGCTGACGATGACGCCGCCCGTCAAGCCCAGCTGCCACTTGGTGCGGATGAAGCGCGCCTGCTGCTCCGGCGTGTCGAGCTGGAAGTCCGCGTTGAAGCCCGATTCGCGCGTGAAGAACGCGGGGAAGCCGGGCTGGCCGACGCTCACTACCGGCACGCCGTGCGTTTCCAGGTATTCCAGGGTGAGGCCGATGTCGAGGATGGATTTCACGCCCGCGCACACGACGGCGACGTTGGTGCGCGCCAGTTCCTGCAGGTCGGCGGAGATGTCGAAGCTCGTTTCCGCGCCGCGGTGCACGCCGCCGATGCCGCCCGTGACGAACACTTCGATGCCGGCCAGCGCCGCGCAGATCATCGTCGCGGCGACCGTCGTCGCGCCCAGCTTCTTCTCGGCCAGCACGTACGCGAGGTCGCGCCGGCTCACTTTCAGCGCATCCTGCGCGTTGCCCAGTTGTTCGAGCTGGTCGTCGGACAGGCCTACGCAGATGCGGCCGTCGATGAGGGCGATGGTGGCCGGTATCGCGCCCGCATCGCGGATCACCTGCTCGACCTCGCGCGCCGTCTGCACGTTCTGCGGGTACGGCATGCCGTGCGAGATGATCGTCGATTCGAGCGCGACGACGGGCTTGCCGGCCGCGCGCGCGGCCTGCACTTCGGGGGAAAACTGGAGGAAGGCTTGCATGTTCAGTCCTGTGAAAGCGGAGGATGTTCGGTGGCGAGGCTGTCCGGCCCCAGGCCGGGGTGCACGGTCTCGGGGACGCCCAGCGTGAGGGCCGACAAATGCAGGCCGCGCCGGCACGCGAGCACGAGGTCTTCGGTCCCATCGTCCTGCACGAGCGACCAGCAGACGGCCGCGGCGAACGCGTCGCCCGCGCCTGTCACGTCGACGACATCGACAGGCAGCGCGGGCAGGTCGACGATGCCGTCGCCCGCGGTGACGAGGACGCCGCGCGCGCCGCGCGTGACGATCACGTCTTGCGCGCCCTGCGCCCGGACTTCGCGGATGGCTTCGGCGAGTGCGTCGTCGTCGTCGGGCAGGGGACGCTGGACGCGGGCCGCCAGCTCGCCGGCGTTGAGGATCAGCAGGCGCACGCCGGACAGGTCGTCGGGCAGGCGCGCCATCTTCGGTTCGGACACGGCGACGAGCACGAGCGGCGTGTCCGTGCGGCGGGCCTGCCGGGCGAGGGCGGCGACGGTGTCGCGCGGCAGGTTCAGGTCGGCCACGACGAGGGCCGCGCCCGCGAGCTGGGCCTGGCGCGCGTCGACGAAGGCGGGCTCCATGCGGTCATAAAGCGCCATGTCGGCCAGCGCGACGACCATCTCGCCGTCGCGGTCCAGCACCGCCGTGTACGTGCCGCTGCAGCAGCCATCGAGACGCAGCGCGCCGCGCACGTCGATGCCGAGGCTGTCCGCATGGTCGAGCAGGGCGGCGCCGGAGGAATCGGCCCCGATCGCCGTCAGCAGCGCGACCGTCGTGCCCAGCCGGGCGAGGTTCTCGGCGATGTTGCGTGCCACGCCGCCGAACGATTCGCTCTGGCTGGCCGGGTTCGACGTGCGCAGGGCGATCGCATCCGTCGAGCGCAGCTTCCGGTCGAGGTTCGCCGCGCCCACGCACACGACGGGACGATGGTCCGGCAGGACGTAGGCGCGCCCCAGCAGCTTGCGCTCGCGGATCAGGCCCGCAATATAGCCGGCGACTGCGGAGCGCGACAGCCCCAGCTGGTTGGCGAGCTCCTGCTGCGAAATGAAAGGGTTCGCGCGGATGGCCTCGTAAAGCTGTTGTTTCTTCGACGGTTCTGTCACGATGACGGATGGATTAAACTTTTGTTTTTCATCTTAAACATATGTTTGCATGAGGTCAACGCGGACATATGCATCGTTGCAGTCTAGCGTGAATTTATTGCGTGAAGATATAAATACCCCAGAAAAATGGTATTTGCCAACACAATCGGGGTTCATGCATAGTTGACATATTTTGGTGCATCCGCCGCCCCATCCTCGACCAGACCGCGACAATGACTACTCACTCCTTCAGCAACACTCCCTTCGAAGCCGCCGACGTCATCCGCGCCCGCAAACCGGGCTTCACGCCGCGCGTGGCCCTGATCCTCGGTTCCGGTCTCGGCGTGCTGGCCGAACAGATGGAGGATGCGGTCTCGATCAGCTATGCCGACCTGCCGGGCTTCCCGATCAGCACCGTGCATGGCCACGCGGGCGAACTGGTACTGGGAACCTTGGCCGGCGTGCCGGTCGTGTGCATGAAAGGCCGCGGCCACTTCTATGAAGGCTACGGCCCGGCCGTGATGACCTCGGCCGTGCGCACGTTTAAACTGATCGGCTGCGAACTGTTGTTCGTGACGAACGCCGCTGGCTCGCTGCGTCCGGAAGTGGACGCGGGCAGCGTCGTCGTGCTGACGGACCACATCAACCTGCTGCCGGGCAGCCCGATGGCCGGCCCGAACGACGACCGCTTCGGCCCCCGCTTCTTCAGCATGGCCAATGCGTACGATGCCGACATGCGCGACCTGATCAAGGCCACGGCGGCAGAAAAGAACATTACCGTGAACGAAGGCGTGTACCTTGCCTGCCCGGGCCCGAACTTCGAGACGGCCGCCGAGATCCGCGCATTCAAGGCGCTGGGCGCGGACGTCGTCGGCATGTCGGTCGTGCCGGAAGTGATCTCGGCCCGTCATTGCGGCCTGAAGGTCGCGGGCATGTCCGCCATCACGAACCTGGCCGAGGGGCTGACCCCGTTCCCGCTGTCGCACGAGCAGACGCTGAAGTATGCTGCGGTTGCGGCCAAGGATATGGTCACGCTGATCCACGGCTTCATCGAACGTCTGGGCAAGACCGCCTGATAACGGAACGGGAATAAGGAAGGGATCACATGTCACGCGCATTCATCCTCCTGCTGGACTCCTTCGGCCTGGGCGCCTTGCCCGACGCCGACAAATACGGCGACGCGGGCGCCAATACCCTCGGCCACATCGCGAAATGGGCCGCGGATGCGGGCAAGCCGATGTCGCTGCCGAATCTGGAACAGATCGGCCTCGGCGCCGCCGCGCACAAAGCCAGCGGCGAATGGCCTGCGGGCTTCGAGAAACGCGATGGTTTCACCGGCGCCTGGAGCGTCGCGCGCGAGCGTTCGACCGGCAAGGACACGCAGAGCGGCCACTGGGAAATCGCCGGCGTGCCCGTGCTGTTCGACTGGGGCTACTTCCCGAAGACGGTGCCCACGTTTCCGCAAGAGTTGACGGATAAACTGGCCGAGATCACGAACGTGCCGGGCTGGCTGGGCAACTGCCACGCGTCCGGCACGACCATCATCACGGAACTGGGCGACGAGCACGTCGCAACCGGCAAACCGATCATCTACACGTCGGCCGACTCCGTGATGCAGATCGCCGCCCACGAAGAGCACTTCGGCCTCGAGCGCCTGTACCAGGTGTGCGAAGCCGCGTATGAACTGGTCAAGCCGTACAACATCGGCCGCGTGATCGCGCGTCCGTTCACGGGCAGCAACGGCAACTACAAGCGCACGAGCAACCGCCACGACTACGCCGTGCCGCCCGTCGCGCCGACCTTGCTGGACCACGTGAAGGATGCCGGCGGCGAAGTCATCGCGCTGGGCAAGATCAGCGACATCTTTGCCGGCCAGGGCGTCACGCAACTCATCAAGGGCGCCGACAACATGGCGCTGTTCGACCGCCTGCTGGAAGTGGCCGACACCGCGCCGGACAAGTCCCTCACGTTCGTGAACTTCGTCGACTTCGACATGCACTTCGGTCACCGCCGCGACGTTGCGGGCTACTCGAACGCGCTGCACGAGCTGGATGCGCGCCTGCCGGACTTCATCGCCAAGCTGAAGGAGGGCGACCTCGTCGTCGTCACGGCGGACCACGGCTGCGACCCGACGTGGCCCGGTTCCGACCACACGCGCGAACACATCCCGATGCTGTTCTTCGGCCCGGCCGCGCCCGCGCGCGAGCTGCCCGTGTCCGACACGTTCTCCGACATCGGCGCCACCCTGGCGCACCACCTCGGCGTCAAACCTACTGCCAACGGAACTGCTTTGCTATGAGCCCGAACCTCGATTTCAAACGTAACACCGCGATCGACCTCGATCTGGGCTGGATCAACCACCTGAAGGTCAACCGCAACGCCGCCGACCGCCGCGCCGCCAGCCTGGCGAACCGCCGCACGGTCAAGAAGGAATACCAGGCCGCGTGGCTGATCCGCGCCATCGAGTGCATCGACCTGACGACCTTGTCCGGCGACGACACCCCGGGCCGCGTCGAGCGCCTGTGCCGCAAGGCGATGCGTCCGCTGCGCGCGGACCTGATGCAGGCGCTGGGCCTGGACTCGCTGACGACCGGCGCCGTGTGCGTGTACCACGAGATGATCCGTCCGGCGGGCGAGATCCTGCAGGGCCGCCTGCCCATCGCGGCCGTGTCGACCGCATTCCCGGCCGGCCTCTCGAGCATGGAAACGAAGGTCCGCGAGATCGAACTGTCCGTGGCCGCCGGCGCCACCGAGATCGACATCGTGATCACGCGCCAGCACGTCCTGACGGGCAACTGGCAGGCGCTGTACGACGAGATGGTCGCGTACCGCCAGGCGTGCGGCGAGGCGCACGTGAAGGCGATCCTCGCGACGGGCGATCTCGTCACGTTAGAGAACGTAGCAAAAGCATCGTGGGTCTGCATGATGGCAGGCGCCGATTTCATCAAGACATCGACCGGCAAGGAAGGTGTGAACGCGACCATTCCCGTGTCGCTGGTGATGGTACGCGCGATCCGCGAGTACTATGAACGCACCGGCTACAAGGTCGGCTACAAGCCGGCCGGGGGTGTGTCCTCCGCCAAGACCGCATTGCAATACCTGACCGTGATGAAGGAAGAGCTGGGCAACGAATGGCTGCAACCGCGCCTGTTCCGCATCGGTGCCTCCAGCCTCCTGACCGACATCGAGCGCCAGCTCGAGCATTACGTCACCGGCAGCTATTCCGCTGCCCATCGTCACGCGCAACCTTGATCGGACCTGTCATGCCCACTATTAAAGAGATTCTGCAAACTATGGATTACGGCCCCGCACCCGAGAGCACCAAGGAAGCGCAAGCGTGGCTGGAATCGCATGGCCGCCGTTTCGGCCTGTTCGTCGACGGTAACTGGACCGATGCGGTCGAGACCTTTGGGTCGTTCAACCCGGCCGACGGCAGCGAACTGGCGCAGGTGACGCAGGCGAGCCAGGCCGACATCGACCGCGCCGTGGACGCCGCGCGCCGCGCGCAGCCGGGCTGGGTCGCCCTCGGCGGCCACGGCCGCGCAAAAGTCCTGTATTCGCTGGCGCGCCTGCTGCAAAAGCACGCGCGCCTGTTCGCCGTGCTCGAGACGCTGGACAATGGCAAGACGATCCGCGAAACGCGCGACGCCGACCTGCCGCTGGCCGCACGTCATTTCTATCACCACGCCGGCTGGGCCCAGCTGCAGTCGGAAGAATTCGCGGACTACCGCGCCGTCGGTGTCGTCGGCCAGATCGTGCCGTGGAACTTCCCGCTGCTGATGCTGGCGTGGAAAATCGCGCCGGCGCTCGCCGCCGGCAACACCGTCGTGTTCAAGCCGGCCGAGTACACGTCGCTGACCGCCTTGCTGTTCGCCGAGATCTGCCAGCAGGCGGGCGTGCCGGCGGGTGTCGTCAACATCGTCACGGGCGATGGCCGCGTGGGCGAGGCGATCGTGAATCACCCGGGCATCGACAAGCTGGCGTTCACCGGCTCGACGGAAGTGGGCCGCATCATCCGCAAGGCCACGGCCGGTACCGGTAAAAAACTGTCGCTGGAACTGGGCGGCAAGTCGCCGTTCATCGTGTTCGACGACGCCGACCTGGATGCGGCCGTCGAAGGCCTCGTCGACTCGATCTGGTTCAACCAGGGCCAGGTCTGCTGCGCCGGTTCGCGCCTGCTCGTGCAGGAAAGCGTGTACCCGCGCTTCATCGAGAAGGTCAAGGCGCGCATGCAGAACCTGCGCGTCGGTTCGCCGCTCGATAAATCGAACGACATCGGCGCCCTCGTCGACCCGGTGCAGCAGCAGCGCATCCACGGCCTCGTGGAAGCCGCGCGTGCCGAAGGCTGCGAGATCTGGCAACCTGCCGGCGAGACGCCGGTCGCCGGCTCGTGGTATCTGCCGACCCTGATCACGGGCGCGTCGACGTCGGCCACCGTGGCGCAGACCGAGATCTTCGGCCCCGTGCTCGTCGCATCGAGCTTCCGCACGCCGGGCGAAGCCGTCCAGCTCGCGAACAACACCGTGTACGGCCTCGCGGCCTGCGTGTGGAGCGAATCGATCAGCCTCGCGCTGGACGTCGCCCCGCAGATCAAGGCCGGCGTCGTGTGGATCAACACGGCGAACCAGTTCGATGCCGCATGCGGCTTCGGCGGCTACAAGGAATCCGGCTTCGGCCGTGAGGGCGGCAAGGAGGGCATGACGGAATACCTGACGCCGCTGGCGGAAGATGCGCGTCCGGCCGCACCAATCGTCGCCGAAAAAGGTAAAGTGAAACTGGCGGGCGGCGACAGCCCGTTCGCGGTCGACCGCACGGCAAAGCTGTACATCGGCGGCAAGCAGGCGCGCCCTGACGGCGCGTACAGCCGCGCGATCCACGGCACCAATGGCGAGTTCCTGGCCGACGTGGGCGAGGGCAACCGCAAGGACATCCGCAACGCCGTCGAGGCCGCGCACAAGGCGTCCGGCTGGGCGAAGGCGACCGCGCACAACCGCGCGCAGGTGCTGTACTACATCGCCGAGAACCTGGCGATCCGCGCCGACGAATTTACGGCACGCATCGCCGCGCAGACCGGATCGAAAGATGCGGCACGCGAAGTGCAGGCATCGATCGAGCGCCTGTTCTACTGGGCCGCATGGGCCGACAAGTACGACGGCCTTGCGCACCAGCCGCCGATGCACGGCATCACCGTCGCGCTGAACGAACCGGTGGGCGTGATCGGCATCGTGTGCCCGAACGAGAACCCGCTGCTGGGCTTCATCTCGCTCGTGGCGCCGGCGCTGGCGCTGGGCAACCGCGTCGTCGCGGTGCCGTCGGAAGCGCATCCGCTGTCCGCGCTGGACCTGTACCAGGTGCTCGATACGTCCGACCTGCCGGGCGGCGCGCTGAACATCGTCACGGGCAGCCACGACGAACTGGCGCGCACCCTGGCATCGCACTTCGACGTGGATGCCGTGTGGCGCCACGACGGGTCGGCGGAAGGCTGCGCGGAAGTCGAGCGCCTGTCGGCGGAATCGCTGAAGCGCACGTGGACCGGCGGCGCGAAAGGGCGCGACTGGTTCGATGCGAAGCAGGCGGGTGGGCGTGCGGTGCTGCAGCATGCGAGCCAAGTAAAAAATGTGTGGATTCCCTACGGCGTTTAAGGCCCGGAACCCAAACCCGTCATTCCCGCGCAGGCGGGAATCCAAGTTTTTAGCGCTGTGCAAGCGTAATTGGGTTCCCGCCTGCGCGGGAACGACGTTTTGAAGACAGTATCCAAAACGGGATAAACCTATGTTCCTCCCCAAGAAATCGTCCGTAAAAAACGCGATGGCGGCACCCTGAGCGCAGAAGAGATCCGCTTCTTCGTGCGCGGCATTCCGGACGGCAGCGTCACCGAAGGCCAGATCGCCGCACTCGCGATGGCCGTCTACTTCAACGACATGACGATGGACGAGCGCGTCGCGTTCACGCTCGCGATGCGCGATTCCGGCCAGGTCATGGAGTGGAAGTCGCTGAACCTGCCCGGCCCCGTGGTCGACAAGCACTCGACGGGTGGCGTCGGCGACGTCGTGTCGCTGATGCTCGGCCCGATGATCGCCGCATGCGGCGGCTTCGTGCCGATGATCTCCGGCCGCGGCCTGGGCCACACGGGCGGTACGCTCGATAAATTCGATTCGATTCCCGGCTATTGCACCGTGCCGGATCCGGAACTGTTCCGCAAGGTCGTCAAGGACATCGGCGTCGCCATCATCGGCCAGACCGCGCAGCTGGCGCCGGCCGACAAGCGTTTCTACAGCATCCGCGACACGACGGCGACCGTGGAATCCGTCGCCATGATCACGGGCTCGATCCTGTCGAAGAAGCTGGCGGCGGGCCTGGATGCCCTCGTCATGGACGTCAAGGCCGGCAGCGGCGCGTTCATGCCGACGTATGAAAAATCCGTCGAGCTGGCGGAGTCCATCGTCCACGTCGGCAACGGCGCGGGCACGCGCACGTCGGCGATCCTTACCGGCATGAACGAGTCGCTGTGCCCGGCGGCCGGCAATGCCGTCGAGGTGCGCGTGGCGATCGACTACCTGACGGGTAAATCGCGCCCGGCACGCCTGCACGAAGTGACGATGGCGCTGTGCGCCGAGATGCTCGTCATCTCCGGCCTCGCAGCCACCGACGAGGCAGCGCGCGCAAAACTGCAGCATGCGCTGGATTCGGGCGAAGCGGCCGAGCGGTTCGCGCGCATGGTCAAGGCACTGGGCGGTCCGGCCGACCTGATGGACAATCCGGACGCGCACCTTGTCAAGGCACCGATCGTCGTACCCGTACCGGCACTGGAATCGGGTTATGCGTACGCGACGGATTGCCGCGGCCTGGGCCTGGCCGTCGTCGGCCTGGGCGGCGGTCGCATCCGTCCGCAGGACCCGATCGACTTCGCCGTCGGCCTCACGGACCTCGTCGAGCTGGGCACGAAGCTGGACGCGGGCCAGCCGCTGGCGCTCGTCCACGCGCGTACGCAGGACGCCGCGGAACGTGCCGTGCGGGAAGTGCAGGCGGCGTACCGCATCGCTTCGGAACAGCCGGCTGCGCAGCCGATGATCTACAAAACCATTCGCCCTTAATCGACGGCATTTGCGCGTCGCTCCCGCGCAGGCGGGAGCCTAATTTTCTGGCGTCTCGACAGCGCAAGCAAAGTGGGTCCCCGCCTTCGCGGGGACGACGTTCCTGGGAGTCCCCATGAAATACGAAAAATTGATCGACGAGGCCCGCGCCGCGCGCGACGTGGCCTACACGCCGTACTCGCGCTTCAAGGTCGGGGCCGCGCTCGAGACGAAGGACGGCCGCGTGTTCCGCGGCTGTAACGTCGAAAACGCGTCCTACGGCCTGTGCAACTGCGCCGAGCGCACGGCGTTCTTTTCCGCGATCGCCCACGGCTACGTGCCGGGCGACTTCGCGGCGCTGGCCGTGATCGGCGACACGGACGGCCCCATCGCCCCATGCGGCGCCTGCCGCCAGGTGATCCTGGAACTGGGCGGCAACGACCTGGCCGTCGTGCTGACGAACCTGAGGGGCGACGTGATGGAGACGACCGCGGCCGCGCAGTTGCCGAACGCGTTCGGCGGGCGCGACCTCCAGAAGTAAGGCGCCGCACGGTTCAGCGCCGTTTAAGGCAATCTTGCCCGGATGCTGTCAAACTTGAATTCAAGGACAGGCCCACAACATGTGGGCTATCCGACATTTCAAGGAGCAGACGTCATGAGCCCGCAAGATTCGCAGATGTTGCACGATTTCCTGAGCCAGTTGACCCAGGCCCGCGGCATCCAGAAAGACCCGGAAGCGGATGCCCTGATCCAGCGCGCCGTGGCCCAGCAGCCCGATGCCGCCTACCTGCTGGTGCAAAGGGCGTTGCTGCTCGAACAGGCGCTGAACAATGCCAAGGACCGCATCGCCGGGCTGGAAAGCCAGGTACGTTCCGGTCAGCAAGGTGGTGACGGCGGTAAATTCCTCGACGCAAATTCCTGGGGCAATAGCGGCAGGACGCAGCCGGCCCAGTCGTACCAGCGCGATACCCAGCAGCCGTACCAATCCCAACCGCAAAATCAGCCGCAGTATCAGCAGCCGCAGTATCAGTCGGCACCGTCGTCGGGCTTCCTGCGCGGCGGCTTCGGCGGCACGCTCGGCTCGATCGCCGCGACGGCAGCCGGTGTCGCGGCCGGCGGCTTCCTCTTCCAGGGCCTGGAAAACATGTTCGGCCATCACGACCACGGCGGCAACCACTTGCTGAACAGCGATGATCCGAGCAACAACCTATTCAGCGACCAGTCCGGCAGCTCGCTGGCCGACCAGGCGGGGCTGGGCGACGTGGACAAGGTGCTGGACAATGGCTCGTCGGAAGGGTTGTTCGACAGCAGTGTCGACAACGGGAGTATCGACGGCGGGCAGGGCTTTTTCGACGGGGACGGGTCGGACGAAGGCCTGTTCAGCTGATCAGGAATTCGTCAGGAACAAGTCTTCCGGCTTCCACGGATCGTACGTCCCCACGTTCCACACATGGCCTTCGGGGTCGCGGCACATGAAGCCGCGGCTCCCGAATTCCGTGTCGGCCGGTTCCTGCAGGATGATGGCGCCGGCATTGCGCGCACGCTCGCACACGCGGTCGGCGTCGTTCACCTGCAGGTAGACGGTCTGCGTCTGGCGGCCCTTGATCTCGTCCGGCTGTACGAGCACCTTGCCGTACTCTCCCTCGTCGCTGACCGAGCCCAGCATGATCATGCCGTCGCCCAAGGTCAGTTGCGCGTGGGCGATGGCGCCGTCGTTTCCCGGCACCGCGACCTGGCAGGCGAAGCCGAAGACTTCGCACAGCCAGTCGATGGCGGCCGGGGTGTCGCGGTAGCGCAGGCAGGGGATGGCGCTCGAGGGCATGATGGGCTCCTGTCGGGTGGAGCCCTCATGCTAACAGGCGCACGATTGAATCACATCTGCTGGAACAGATAGCTATGGTTGCGGCTGACCTCCAGCTCGCCCGGGTAGCCGCGCACCTTCAGCATCTGGCGCCCGCGCAAATCGCGCTTGACCTCGGCGATGGCGTCCACGCGCACGAGCGTCGAGCGGTGGATGCGCCAGAACTCGTCCGGGTCCAGCTCGTCCAGTAATTCCTTCAATGTCTTGCGGATCAGAAATTCGGCGGCGGCCGTCTGCACCCGCGTGTATTTTTCGTCCGACTGGAAGAACAGGATCTCGCGCGTGCTCACCATGCGCAGGCTGGCGCCGACCTGGGCCTGGATCCAGCGCAGATAGGTCGGCTTTTCCGGCTTGCCCTTGTTCTCCAGCAGGGAGGTCAGTTTCGCCAGTTGCTGCCCGATGTCCTGCGGCGGCGCCGCCTCCGCGGTCGCATTCTTGCGCATCCGCGCCTGCAGCCGCGCGCACGTGGTCGCGAGGCGTTCCGCCGACACGGGTTTCAGCAGGTAGTCGAGGGCGCCCTGTTCGAAGGCGTCCAGCGCGTACTGGTCGTAGGCTGTCGCGAACACGATGTGCGACCGTTCGTACAGCCGCCGCGCCGCCTCGATGCCGGACAGGCCCGGCATGCGGATGTCGAGGAAGACGATGTCGGGCCGGAATTTCTCTCCCAGTTCGACGGCTTCCACGCCGTTCGCCGCCTCGGCGACGATCTGCAGGTCCGGCCACGCCTGCTGCAGGCGCGAACGCAGCAGGTCGCGCATCGGGGCTTCGTCGTCGGCGATCAGTGCAGTCAGCGGTTTCACGCGTCCTCCATCATCTTGTAAGGCAGCCGGATCGTGGCGCAGGCGCCGCCGCCCGGCGGGGTCGAGATGTCCAGCGCGGCCTCGGCGCCGTACAGCAGTTGCAGGCGCTCGCGGATGTTTGCGAGGCCGACGCCGTCGTCCGCGTGCGGGTCGATGCCGACGCCATCGTCGCACACTTCCACGTGCAGGTCAGCCCCCACCACGAGGGCACGCACGGCGACGGTGCCGCCTTCGATCTTCGGTTCCAGGCCGTGCTTGATGGCGTTCTCGATCAGGGTCTGCAGCATCATCGGCGGGAAGGGGGTGCTGCCGAGGAAGTCGGGCACGTCGAAGCGCACCTGCAGCCGTTCCTTCATCCGCGCCTGCATGATGGCCAGATAGGCGCGCGACAGCTCGACCTGCTTCCCGAGCGTGGCGCCGCCGCGCTGGCGCATCTGCGGCAGCGTCGAGCGCAGGTAGTCGATCAGGTGGGCGTGCACGCGCGCCGCTTCCTTCGGGTCCGTCTCGATCAGCTGGCCGATCAGGGCGAGCGTGTTGAACAGGAAGTGCGGTTCCACCTGGGCCTGCAGCGCGGCCATCTGCGCCTCCATCAGGCGCCGTTCCAGGGTCGCGACATTGGCCTGCGTGGTCGCTTCGCGCGCCATCAGCTCGGCCTTGCGCTTGCCGCCCGCCAGCACCTTGACGGCGAACGAGATGAAGATGTACCAGACCCCCGGTTCGGGCGTGTGCACCATCCCGAAGAAGATCATCACGAAGAACCACGTGAGGAACAGCTGGCGCCATTCGACGACGGCGAGCCAGTCGAAGAAGCGCCACCACACCTTGCTGGCTTCTTGGAGGGCGTCGCGTACGAAATCGAGTACGCGGTTGATGTCGCTGGCGCGCATGATGCTCTCCTGCTTATTGCTTGCCGTAGTGCTCGCGGTGTGTGCGGCGGTGGTCGACGACGAAGGCGCCGACGATCACCTTGATGCCCATGAACAGGACGAACAGGAACAACGCGAGCGGCAGCACGCTGATCACGAAGGCGAGGGCGATGCAGCAGGCCAGCATCGCGGGCCACGGCATCACGGCGATGGCGCGCACGGCGCGGCGGCAGGCGGCGACGATGTCGCGGGCGAAGTCTTCCAGCGTGGCGCCGAAACTGCGGTGGTAGGTCCTGGTCATGATGACTCCTTGCGGTGGGAACTTGTTTCGATGGAGTCACTCTACATCCCTGCAGGCATCGTGACCACGGGGTGCCGACGAACTGCCGAAAATGCGGGATGACTGGTCGTGCGGCCGGATGGACGGGGGCGTCTGGACCCCGCCGGTCCGGCGTAATATGATGTCGCCCATGAAACTTTTATGCCTGCCATGAGCCGCACCGGACGCCTGTTCCAGCTGATGGACGCCCTGCGCGGCCACCGCCGCCCCGTGACGGCCAGCGCCCTGGCCGAACGCCTCGGCGTGTCGGAACGCACCATCTACCGCGACATCCAGACGCTCGTGCAATTGGGCGCGCCCGTCGACGGCTCGGCGGGCGTCGGCTACGTCCTGCGCACGGGGTTTTTCCTGCCGCCGCTGATGTTCGACGCCGACGAGCTGGAAGCCCTCGTGCTGGGCGCGCGCTGGGTGCGCCAGCAGGGCGATCCGGCGCTGTCCGACGCGGCCGACCGCTCGCTGGCCAAGATCGCGACGGCCACGCCGCGCGACCTGCGCGACCACATGGCCGAGACGAGCCTGTGGGTGCCGGCGTTTCCGGAAGCGGTGCCGGTCGAGGTGTTCATCCAGCCGGCGCGCGAGGCGATCCGGCGCCAGTGCAAGCTGCGCATCGCCTACCGCGACGAGCGCGACACGGCGACCGAGCGCATCGTGTGGCCGTTCGCGCTCGCGTTCTTCGAGGGCAAGCGGGTGATGGCGGCATGGTGCGAACTGCGCGACGCGATCCGCCACTTCCGCGTCGACCGCATCGTCCGGGCCGAACCGATCACGGAGCGCTATCCGTCGCCGCGCCACCAGTTGCTGCGGCAGTGGCGCAAGCTGTACGACATTCCCGAATACTCCTGACAAAACCTGTCACTACCCGGCCTTAGCATTGTCACATCGACCACCCAGCCAGGAGACGGCAATGCAGCTCTACCACCACCCCTTTTCACCCAGCGCGCGCCGCGTGCGGATGGCCGCGGACCACCTCGGCGTCGCGCTCGACCTCGTCGAGATCAACCTGGCCAGCCAGGACGACCGGCGCCGCCTGGAGGAACTCAACGCCAACAGCAGGGTGCCCGTGCTGGTCGACGGCGCCCTCGTCCTGTCGGAGTCGTGCGCGATCATGCAATACCTGGCCGACCGCACGCCGGGCCAGGCCGTGTATTCGCAGGACTGGGCGGCGCGGGCCGACGTGAACCGCTCGACGACTATCCCCACCTGCTGGCGTGGTTCGCGCGCGTGCGGGAACTGCCGGCGTGGCTCCTGACAGAATCTGTCAGTGCCCGGTTTTAACATTGTTACATCAACCAACCCACCAGGAGACGGCCATGCAGCTCTACTACAACCACTACTCGTCCAACACCCGCCGCGTGCTGCTGGCGGCCGACCATCTCGGCATCGACTTCGATCTCATCCAGATCAACCTGGCCAGCCAGGACGACCGCCGCCGCCTCGGCGAAGTCAATCCGAACGCCAAGCTGCCCGTGCTGATCGACGGCGACTTCATCCTGTGGGAATCGTGCGCGATCATGCAATACCTGGCCGAGGGTACGCCCGGCCAGACCGTGTGGCCGCAGGAGCGCCGGGCACGGGCGGACGTGAGCCGCTGGATGTTCTGGGCGTGCCAGCATTTTGCCCCGGCCATCGGCGTGTTCACGTGGGAATACCTCTGGAAGAAATTTGTCACGGGCCAGGACGCCGATCCGAAGGAAGTGGCGCGCGGCGAAGCCGACCTGGCCGAGGCGGCCCGCGTGCTGGACCAGCACCTCGCGACGCGCCGCTGGCTCGCCGGCGACGGCGTGACCCTGGCCGACTACGCCGTCGCGGCGCCGCTCATGTACAAGGACCGGGCGCACCTGCCGCTGGATGCGTATCCGCACCTGCTGGCCTGGTTCGAGCGCATCCAGGCGTTGCCGGCGTGGCAGCGCACGGCGCACGAGTGGTGATCGCCTCTCAACCCTTCCAGTGCCGGCGCAGCAGGCCGTAGTACACCGTATCGGCCGGCTCGCCCTGCACGATCCAGCGCTCGGGCATATAGCCTTCCTTTTGAAACCCGAGCTTTTCCAGCACCCGCGCGGACGCCCCGTTGCGCGGGTCGACGTCGGCCTCGATGCGGTTCAGGTCGAGCGTGGCAAACCCGTAGGCCAGCAGCGCGCGCAGCGCCTCGCTGACGTAGCCGCCGCCCCAGTGGGCGCGCGCCAGCGCGTAGCCCATTTCGCAGCGCCGGCTCGTGTCGACGAAGCGGTGCAGGCTCACGTTGCCGATCAGTTCTCCCGTGTCGATCAATTCGACGCCCAGGCGCATGCCGCTGCCGTCCGCATACGCGGCCTGCGTGGCGGCGATGTGCTCGCGCGACTGCTCCAGCGACGTCCACGGACCGCTGCTCCAGAAGCGCGCCACTTCCGGATCGGAGAATACGGCGTAGTGCGCGTCGGCGTCGCGCTCAGTCATCCAGCGCAGTTTCAGGCGGGGCGTGAACAGTTCGATGGGGCTCAGGGTGGGCATGTGTTCTCCTGGAGGCCGACGGCGGCGAGGACCATGCCCGTGATCAGGCGCTCGGCGTCGTCGAAGTCGGATGGTTGCAGTTGTTCGCGGTCGAGCACGAGGGTCATCTGGGCGGCGAAGTCGGCGTACGACTGCGTCATCGCCCAGACGGCGAACAGCAGATGGGTGGCGTTGACGGGCGCGATCTTTCCTTCCGCGATCCAGCGCTCGAACACGGCGATGTCGGCGCGCAGCAGCGGGATCACGCGGCGGCGGATCTGGTCGGCGTACAGCTTGGCGCCGCCGATCACTTCCATCGCATACACGCGCGACGCGAGCGGCTGCTCGCGCGAGAACGTCAGTTTCGCGCGCACGTAGGCGCGCAGGACGTCGCCCGGGTCCTTGCCCGGATCGGCCAGGCTGGCCATGCGCGCGAGCCAGTCGTCCAGCACGTTGTCGAGCACGCGCTGGTACAAGGCCTGCTTGGTCGGGAAGTAGTACATCAGGTTCTGCTTCGACAGGCCCGCGCGCTCGGCGACGGTGGCGATCGACGTGCCTTCGTAGCCGCATTCGGCGAACTGGCGCACGGCTTCGCCGAGGATGGCCGTTTCCACCTTGTCGCGGTGGCTCACGCGGTGTTTGGAGGGGACGGTGGTCATGATTGTTCTCCTCGGATCGAACGCAGGAAGTCGAGCAGGGCCCGCTCGTGGGCATAGGCGACGTTGAAGCGGAACCAGGCGGTATCGGGCGGGCGCAGCGCGAAGAATTCGCCCGGCGCCAGCAGGATGCTCGCGCGCAGCGCCCGCTCGGCGATGGCGCGGCCGCTCGGTCCCTTGTCGGGCAACCCCGCGCTGACGAACATGCCGCCGCGCGGCCGGGCCAGCGGCACGAGGCCCGCGTCGCCGAGGCGCTCCAGCGCCAGCTCGCGCGCGTCGTCCAGTTGCAGCACGAGGCGCTCGACCTGCTTGCGGTACGCGCGGCTGCTGACGGCATCGTATACGGCGCGCTCGTTCACCTCGGACGTCGTCAGGCCCGTGAGCATCTTGACCCGCACCAGTTCCGGCATCAACGAGCCCGACGCGCAGATCGACCCCACGCGCAGCACGGGCGACAGGGTCTTGGAAAAGCTGCCGATGCGGATCACGCGGCGCAGCCCGTCCATCGCCGCCAGCGACGAGTCGCCGCGCGCCGCGAGTTCGCGGTAGATGTCGTCTTCGACGAGCCAGAAATCGTATTGTTCGGACAGCGCCAGCAGCCGGTGCGCCTGCGCCTGCGACAGCGACGTGCCGAGGGGATTCTGCAGCACCGTGTTGACGAACATGAGCTTCGGCTGGCGTGCCTGGGCTTCGCGGGCGAGGACTTCCATGTCCAGGCCGTGCGCACCGCGCGGGATGCCGACGGGGACGCAACCGTGATGGCGCACGAGCGCGAGCAGGTTGCCGTAGCCGGGATCCTCGACGAACACGACGTCGCCCGGCCGCGTGAGCGTGCGCAGCACGAGGTCGAACGCATGCGTGGCGCCGTGCGTGAGCAGGATCTGTTCCGGTTCAACCGCGAACAGGTCGGCCGACAGCGTCGTGGCGAGATGCTGGCGCAGGCTGGGAAAGCCGAGCGGGTGGCCGTAGCCGCGCAGGCGGCCGGCCGGGATCTTCATCGCATGGCGCACGGCGTCCAAGATCGTCGATTCGCCATACCACTCGGGCGGCAGCCAGCCGGCGCCGACGGGCAGCGCGTCCGTCTGGCCGGAATAGAGGTCGGGCGTGAGCGTGTCGACGACGAGGGCGGCCGCCGGCAGATACGTGGGCAAATACGTCTGCTGCGCCGGTGCCTCCGCGCCGCGCGCGACGAAAAAGCCCGAGCCGCGCCGCGACGACAGCAGGCCCAGGTGCAGCAGGCGGTCGTACGACTCGACGACCGTGAAGGTGCTGACGCCGTTCGTTTTTGCGAATTGTCGAACGGACGGCATCTTGGTCCCGGCGGGCAGCGTGCGCCGATTTACCATCTCGGCGATGGCCGCGACGATCTGGTCGACCAGGCTGCCGCGGCGCTGGCGGTCGATCGCCAGCACCGGCCATCCCTCGCTTTCGCTCTTTTCGGTTGGTTCCATGCCACTCCATTGCTGCGACGCCGGCAACTGTACAGGCTATGCTACCTATACGGTTGGCCATTTTCGCAGATTGTGTATATGTGCCACTGTTGTACTGCTGTCTATTATTGCATCATTGTTTTTGCCAGTTGGTAAATTTGTAGGGTGGGCGGCCTCCGCCCACGCGTAACGCCAACATGACGCGGACGTCTATATAAGGGGAGTCGCATGAACGAGTCCAGACCCGAATCGATGTCATCCTTCTGGATGCCATTCACCAACAACCGTGACTTCAAGGCACACCCGCGCCTCCTCGTCTCGGCACAAGGAATGTATTACAAGGACGTCGACGGCAATGCCGTGCTCGACGGCACCGCCGGCCTGTGGTGCGTCCCGTGCGGCCATGCGCAGCCGAAGATCGTCGCCGCCGTCAGCGAGATGGTCGGCCAGCTCGACTTCGCACCCACGTTCCAGATGGGCCATCCGGCCGCCTTCGACCTGGCCGAACGCCTGATGGACTACACGAACCACAAGTTCGGCCACGTGTTCTACACGAATTCCGGCTCGGAAGCGGTGGACACCGCGCTCAAGATCGCCCTCGCGTACCACAAGGCCCGCGGCGACGCGGGACGCACGCGGCTGATCGGGCGCGAGCGGGGCTATCACGGCGTCGGCTTCGGCGGCCTGTCCGTCGGCGGCATCGGCCCCAATCGCAAGGCGTTCGGACCGCTGCTGCCGGGTGTCGATCACCTGCCGCACACGCACAACCTCGGCAAGAATGCGTTCTCGCGCGGCGAACCGCAACACGGCGCGGAACTGGCCGATGAACTGGAACGCATCGTCGCGCTGCACGATGCGTCGACCATCGCCGCCGTGATCGTCGAACCCGTGGCCGGATCGACGGGCGTCCTGATCCCGCCGCAGGGTTATTTGAAGCGCCTGCGCGAACTCTGCACCAAGCACGGCATCCTGCTGATCTTCGACGAAGTGATCACGGGCTTCGGCCGCCTGACGACGCCGTTCGCCGTCGATTACTTCGACGTCGAGCCGGACATGATGACCACGGCGAAAGGCATCACGAACGGCACCGTGCCGATGGGCGCCGTGTTCTCGAAAAAATTCATCCACGACGCCTTCATGGAAGCGCCGGCCGGCATCGAACTGTTCCACGGCTACACGTACTCCGGCCACCCGCTCGCGTGCGCCGCGTCGATCGCCACGCTGGAAGTCTTCAAGGAGCAGGGCATCCTCGAGAACGCCCGTGCGATGCAGCCGTACTGGGAAGACGCCGTGCACAGCCTGCGCGGCCTGCCGCACGTGATCGACATCCGCACCATCGGCCTCGTCGCCGGCATCGAACTGGAAAGCATCCCCGGCAAGGTGGGGGCGCGTGCCTTCGCCGCGTTCAAGCAGGCCTTCGCGGACGGCATCCTGATCCGCACGACGGGCGACATCATCGCGCTGTCGCCGCCGCTCGTGCTGGAGAAAAAACACATCGACGAATTGTTCGGCAAGCTGGCCGCCGTCCTGAAGAACCTCGACTGAAAGAGAATATGGAGACGATCAATCACTACATCGGCGGCAGCGTCGCCGAGGGGACCGGCGGACGCTTTGCGGACGTCTACAATCCCGCGCTGGGCGAGCCCTGTGCGCGCGTGGCGCTGGCGAGCAATGACGACGTCGCGGCCGCCGTCGCCGCGGCCAGCGCCGCGTTCCCCGCCTGGGCCGCGACGCCGCCGCTGGCCCGTGCCCGCGTGCTGTTCAACTACCTGCAACTGTGCCAGCGCCACACGGACGAATTCGCGGCGCTGGTCGTGCGCGAACACGGCAAGACCTTTGCGGACGCGCGCGGCGAAGTCGCCCGCGGCATCGAGGTCGTGGAATTCGCAGTGGGCATCCCGCAGATGCTCAAGGGCGAATTCACGGACCAGATCGCCCGCGGCATCGACGCATGGTCGATGCGCCAGCCGCTGGGCGTCGTCGCCGGCATCACCCCGTTCAACTTCCCCGTGATGGTGCCGATGTGGATGTTCCCCGTCGCCATCGCCTGCGGCAACACGTTCATCCTGAAACCGTCCGAGCGCGATCCGTCGCCATCGCTGCTGCATGCGCGGTTGCTCAAGGAAGCGGGGCTGCCGGACGGCGTGTTCAACGTCGTGCAGGGCGACAAGGCGGCCGTCGACGCGCTGCTGGACCACCCGGACATCCAGGCCCTCAGCTTCGTCGGCTCGACCCCGATCGCGGAATACATCTATGCGCGCGGCAGCGCAGCCGGCAAGCGCGTGCAGGCGCTGGGCGGCGCGAAGAACCACATGGTCGTGATGCCGGATGCCGACATGGACATGGCCGTCGATGCGCTGATCGGCGCCGCGTACGGTTCGGCCGGCGAGCGCTGCATGGCGATCTCGGTGGCGGTGGCCGTCGGCGATGCGGGCGATGCGCTGGTCGACCGGCTGGCCGAACGCACGCGCGCATTGAAAATCGCGGACGGCATGGCGGACGGCGCGGAGATGGGACCCGTCGTCACGCTGGCGGCCAAGCAGCGCATCGAAAAACTGATCGGCGAAGGCGTGGAGCAGGGCGCGACGCTCGTCGTCGACGGCCGCGGCTTCCAGGTGCCGGAGCGCGCCAACGGCTTCTTCGTGGGCGGCACCCTGTTCGACCATGTGACGCCTGCCATGTCGATCTACCAGCAGGAAATCTTCGGGCCCGTGCTGTGCGTCGTGCGCCTGCCCGACGTGGGCAGCGCACTGGAACTCATCAACCGCAACGAGTACGGCAACGGCGTGGCCGTGTTCACCCGCGACGGCGGCGTGGCGCGCGAGTTCGTCCGCCAGGTCCAGGTGGGCATGGTCGGCGTGAACGTGCCGCTGCCGGTGCCGATGGCGTTCAACAGCTTCGGCGGCTGGAAGAAAAGCCTGTTCGGCGACCACCACGCGTACGGGCCGGAGGGCGTGCGGTTTTATACGCGGCACAAGGCTGTGATGCAAAGGTGGCCGAATACGGCCAGCAGCGGGGTGGAGTTCGCGTTCCCGCAGATGAAATGACGGACACGATCCGTTGATACGTCGTCCCTGCGAAGGCAGGGACCCAATTTCTCAAGCATCTCGACAGCGCACGCAAAATTGGGCCCCCGCCTGCGCGGGGGCGACGTTGGTTGAGTCACCACGTTACAAGAAGGGATGCCAAATGATCGAGTCACTCCACCACCTGCCGCTCCCCACCGGCACGCACGGGGCCCTGTCCGAGCGCTTCACGGACCTGGCCCCGGCGCTGACGGCCCGCCAGGCCGCCATCGAAAGCGCGCGCTGCCTGTACTGTTATGACGCGCCCTGTACCCGCGCGTGCCCGACTGGCATCGACGTCGCGAGCTTCATCCGCAACATCCACGACGGCAATGTGGAAGGCGCCGCCGTCAACATCCTCAGGCAGAACATCTTCGGCGGCAGCTGTTCGCGCGTGTGTCCGACGGAGATCCTGTGCGAGGACGCCTGCGTGCGCAATAACGATGCCGAAGGCCAGCCCGTGAAGATCGGCCTGCTGCAGCGCCACGCCATCGACAACGCGCATTTCGCCGATCACCCGTTCCAGCGCGCGCCTTCGACCGGCAGGACGATCGCCGTTGTCGGCGCCGGCCCGGCCGGTCTGTCGTGCGCGCACCGGCTCGCGATGCTGGGCCATGACGTCGTCGTGTTCGAGGCGCGCGAGAAGGCCGGTGGGCTGAACGAATACGGCATCGCCAAGTACAAGCTGCCGGGCGACTTCGCCCAGCGCGAGGTGGACTTCCTGCTGTCCATCGGCGGTATCGAGATCCAGTACGGCCGCATCCTGGGCGGCAACCTGCACCTGCAGGACCTGCACACGCGCTACGACGCCGTGTTCCTCGGCCTCGGCCTCGGCGCGAGCCGCCGCCTCGGCCTCACGGGCGAGGATGCGCCGGGCCTCGCGGCCGCCGTCGACTACATCGCGACGTTGCGCCAGGCGGCGGACCTTGCGGCGCTGCCGGTGCCGAAGCGCGCCGTCGTGATCGGCGCCGGCAACACGGCCGTCGACATGGCCGTGCAGATCGGACGACTCGGCGCGGACGAGGTCACGCTCGTGTACCGCCGCGGTGTCGAGGCCATGAGCGCCACCGGCCACGAGATCGAGATCGCGAAGACGAACGGTGTGCGCATCCGCACGTGGGCGGCGCCGCACGAGATCCTGCTGGACGATGCGGGCCGCGTGCGCGGCATGCGCTTCGAAGAAACGCGGCTGGAAGACGGCCGCCTTGCCGGCACGGGCGCCTTCGTCGACATCGCGGCCGATGCCGTGTTCAAGGCCATCGGCCAGCACATGGACAACGATGCATTGTCCGACCCGCTTGCCCTCGAACTGGAACGCAGCGGCAAGGCGGGAGAAATGAAGATCAACGTCGATGCCCGGTTCCGCACGAAGCTGCCGGGCGTGTACGCCGGGGGCGACTGCGTGGCGCCGGGGCAGGACCTGACGGTGCAGGCCGTCCAGCACGGCAAGCTGGCCGCGCTGGCGATCCATGACGACATCCTTTCCAAAGCGGAGGCATGATGGCCGACCTGAGCATCGATTTCTGCGGCATCAAGTCGCCGAACCCTTTCTGGCTGGCGTCCGCACCGCCGACCGACAAGGCCTATAACGTCGTGCGCGCCTTCGAGGCGGGGTGGGGCGGCGTCGTGTGGAAGACGCTGGGCGAGGATCCGCCGGCCGTCAACGTGTCGTCGCGCTACTCCGCGCTGCATGGGAAGAACCGCGAAGTCATCGGCTTCAACAACATCGAACTGATCACCGACCGGAGCCTCGAGATCAACCTGCGCGAGATCACGGCCGTCAAGAAGGCGTGGCCGGACCGGGCGCTGGTCGTGTCGATGATGCTGCCGTGCGAGGAAGCGCCGTGGCGCGAGATCCTGCCGCTCGTCGAGGCGACGGGCGCGGACGGCATCGAACTGAACTTCGGCTGCCCGCACGGCATGCCCGAGCGCGGCATGGGCGCGGCGGTGGGCCAGCAGCCCGACCTGATCGAACAGGTCACGCGCTGGTGCAAGATGTACACGCGGCTGCCGGTGATCGTCAAGCTGACGCCCAACATCACCGACGTGCGTGCCCCTGCGCGCGCGGCGCTGGCGGGCGGGGCGGATGCCGTCTCGCTGATCAACACCATCAATTCGATCACGCACCTCGACCTGGACCGCATGGTCGCGTTCCCGGCCGTCGGCAACGCGAGCACGCACGGCGGTTATTGCGGCACGGCCGTGAAACCCATCGCGCTGAACATGGTGGCCGAGATCGCGCGCGATCCGGTGACGAAGGGCCTGCCGATCTCCGGCATCGGCGGCATCGGCAACTGGCGCGACGCGGCCGAGTTCATCGCACTGGGCGCCGGTTCGGTGCAGGTGTGCACCGCCGCGATGCTCCACGGCTTCCGCATCGTCGAGGAGATGAAGGACGGGCTGTCGCGTTGGATGGACAGTAAAGGCTATGAAAACATCGCCGCGTTCTCGCGCAAGGCCGTGCCGAACACGACGGACTGGAAATACCTGGACATGAATTACCAGGTCATCGCGCACATCGACCAGGACAAGTGCATCCAGTGCGGCCGCTGCCACGTGGCGTGCGAGGACACGTCGCACCAGGCGATCGCGCGGCTCGTCGACGGCAATGCGCGCAAGTACGAGGTGATCGACCAGGAATGCGTCGGGTGCAACCTGTGCGAGATCACCTGTCCGGTCGAGGGCTGCATCACGATGGTGCCGCAGCAGACGGGCAAGCCCTACATGAACTGGACGGAGGATCCGCGGAACCCGAGGGCGGAAGTCCTGGTGTAGGAGTGGGCACTCCGTGCCCATGCCGACCCATTTGCCTGGCATCGGTCTTGCTGCTAATGTCGCATTGACCGCCAACCTTGGAGACCGCCCCGATGAGCCCAGACCCAGCAACGAACCAGGACCTCTGGAACGAAGACCTCGCACCGACGAGCGCCGCGCAGCGCACGTGGCGCTGGTATCACTTCGCCGCCCTGTGGGTCGGCATGGTGATGTGCATCCCGGCCTATACGCTGTCGGCCAGCCTGATCGAGGCCGGCATGTCCGCGTACCAGGCCGTGTTCACCGTGTTCCTCGCGAACGCCATCGTGCTGCTGCCGATGCTGCTGATCGGCCACGCCGGCACCAAGTACGGCATCCCGTACGCCGTGCTGGCGCGCGCCGCGTTCGGTACGCGCGGCGCGCGGCTGCCCGCCTTGATGCGCGCCATCGTCGCGTGCGGCTGGTACGGCATCCAGACGTGGTTCGGCGGCAGCATGATCTACACGCTGCTGGGCGTGCTGGCCGGGCACGAGATCGGCGGCGCGAAGCTGGCCGGCCTGGGCATCAACGGTGCCCAGCTGCTGTGCTTCCTCGCGTTCTGGACGATCCAGTTCTATTTCATCGTGCACGGCATGGATTCGATCCGCAAGCTGGAGACGTACACGGCGCCGCTGAAGATCGCGATCTGTTTCGTGCTGCTCGGCTGGGTGTACCAGAAAGCGGGCGGGTTCGGCCCGCTGCTGGACGCGCCGTCGCAATTCGTCGAAGGCGGCAAGAAGGCCGGCCAGTTCTGGCCCACGTTCTGGCCGTCGCTGACGGCGATGGTCGGGTTCTGGGCCACGCTCGCGCTGAACATCCCCGACTTCACCCGCTTCGCGCGCACGCAGCGCGACCAGATCCTGGGGCAGTCCGTCGGCCTGCCCGTGCCGATGGGTTTATTGGCCGCGCTCGCGGTCATCGTCACGTCGGCCACCGTCGTCCTGTACGGCAAGGCGTTGTGGGACCCGGTCGACCTGGCCAGCCGCATGACGGGCGCCGCCGTGCTGATCGCGCTGATCGTACTGCTCGTCGACACGGTGAGCGTCAACCTGGCGGCCAACCTCGTCGGCCCGGCCTACGACTTTTCCGCGCTGGCGCCGCGCCACATCTCGTACCGCACGGGCGGCTACATCACGGCCGGCATCGCGCTGGCGATGATGCCGTGGAAGATCCTGGAGTCGACGCAGGGCTATATCTTCACGTGGCTGATCGGCTATTCCGCGCTGCTTGGGCCCATCGCGGGCGTGCTGATCATCGACTACTACCTGATCCGCCGCACGGAACTGGCCGTCGACCATCTCTACAAGGACGACGGTATCTACAGCTATCGCGGCGGCTGGAACCTGGCCGCGATCGTCGCCTTCGTCGCCGGCGTGGTGCCGAACATCCCGGGGTTCATGAACGCGGCCTTTCCGGAATCGTTCCCGGACGTGGGCGCCGCGTTCAAAACCCTGTACACCTATGCGTGGTTCGTCGGGATCGCGATTTCCGCGGTCGTGTACGGCCTCATGATGAAGGGCAGGGCGGCGCCGGCGCTGCATCCGGCCCGCTCGCTCGACTGAAAAAAGGGGAAGAGATGACCATCCTGATCCGTGGCGGTACCGTCGTGAACGCGGACCGCGCGTTCCGTGCCGATGTGCTCACCGAAGGCGACAGGATCGTCGCCGTGGGCGAGAACCTGGAAGCGCCCGCGCACGCGGAGGTGATCGATGCCGGCGGCCAGTACGTGATGCCCGGCGGGATCGACCCGCACACGCACATGCAGCTGCCGTTCATGGGCACGGTCACCGCCGACGATTTCTATACCGGCACGGCGGCGGGCCTCGCGGGCGGCACGACGACGATCATCGATTTCGTCATCCCCGACCCAAAACAGCGCCTGATGGACGCGTTCCAGACATGGCGCGGCTGGGCCGAGAAGGCCGCGGCCGACTACACGTTCCACGTGGCGGTCACGTGGTGGGACGACACGGTGCACGAAGACATGGGCACGCTCGTCAAGCGCCATGGCGTGAACAGCTTCAAGCACTTCATGGCGTACAAGAACGCCATCATGGCCGACGACGAGACGCTGGTGAAAAGCTTCCGCCGCGCGCTCGAACTGGGCGCGATCCCGACCGTGCACGCGGAGAATGGCGAGCTGGTCTACCAGTTGCAGCGCGAACTGCTGGCGAAGGGTATCCGCGGGCCGGAAGCGCATCCGCTGTCGCGCCCACCGGAAGTGGAAGCCGAAGCGGCCAACCGCGCGATCGCCATCGCGGGCGTCCTCGGCACGCCCGTCTACATCGTGCACGTGTCGTGCGCCGAATCGCTGGAGGCCATCGCGCGCGCCCGCGCGCGCGGCCAGCGCGTGTACGGCGAGGCGCTGGCGGGCCACCTCGTCATCGACGACAGCGTGTACCGCCACGCCGACCCGGAGGTCGCGCGCGCCTACGTGATGAGTCCCCCGTTCCGCTCCAGCCACCACCAGACGGCGCTGTGGCAGGGTCTCCAGGGCGGCAACCTGCACACGACGGCGACTGACCACTGCACGTTCTGCGCCGGCCAGAAAGGGATGGGCGCGGACGATTTCACTCGCATCCCGAACGGTTGCGGCGGCGTCGAGGAACGCATGGCCGTCGTGTGGGATGCGGGCGTGAACACGGGACGTTTGACGCCGTCCGAATTCGTGCGCGTGACGTCGACGAATGCGGCCCAGATCTTCAATATCTATCCGCGCAAGGGCTCTGTGTCCGTGGGCGCGGATGCGGACGTCGTCGTGTGGGACCCGCAGGGGACGCGCACGCTGTCGGCCGCCACGCAGCATTCGAAGGGCGACTTCAACGTGTTCGAAGGGCGCACGGTGCGGGGGATTGCCACGCACACGGTGGCGGCCGGGAAGCTCGTGTATGCGGATGGGGACCTGCGTGCGGAACGTGGGGCGGGGCGATATGTCGAAAGGCCGGCATTCACCAATAACGTATGAACGTCGTCCCCGCGAAGGCGGGGACCCAAGTTGCACGCGTTATCGAAACGCATACGAAATTAGGTTCCCGCCAAGGCGGCCGGCCAGGCCGGGAACGACGCGGCTTATTCAACTGGAGATCACACGATGAACGACCTGCGCATCAACGGCACCCGCCTGTGGCACTCCCTGATGGAACTGGCCCGCATCGGCGCCACCGAGAAGGGCGGCGTGAAGCGCCTCGCCCTGACGGACCTCGACCGCCAGGGCCGCGACCTCGTCGTCCAATGGGCCAAAGCGGAAGGCCTCGCCGTCACCATCGATAAAATCGGCAACGTCTTCATGCGCCGCGAGGGCACGAACCCGAGCCTGCCCCCGGTCGTCACGGGCAGCCACATCGACACCCAGCCGACCGGCGGCAAGTTCGACGGCAACTACGGCGTGCTGGCCGGCCTGGAGGTCGTACGTACCCTGAACGAGCGGGGCATCCGCACGGAGGCGCCGATCGAAGTCGCGTTCTGGACGAACGAGGAAGGCTCGCGCTTCGTGCCCGTGATGATGGGCTCCGGCGTATTCTGCGGCGCTTTCAGCCTGGAGACCGCGTATGCGGCGCGCGACGTCGACGGCAAATCCGTCGGCGACGAGCTGAAAAGGATCGGCTACGCGGGCGAGCAGGTGCCGGGCGATCACCCGATCGGCGCCTACTTCGAGGCGCACATCGAACAGGGACCGGTCCTGGAAGACGCGAACACGGTGATCGGCGTCGTGCCCGCCGTGATGGGCCTGTCGTGGTACGACTGCACGGTCACGGGCATGGAAGCGCACGCGGGTCCCACGCCGATGCACCTGCGCCGCGACGCGCTGCAGGTCGCGACGACCATCATGCAGGAGACGGTGGCCATCGCCAACCGCTACCCGCCTTACGGCCGCGGCACCGTGGGCATGGTCCAGGTGTTCCCCAACAGCCGCAACGTGATCCCCGGCCAGGTCAAGTTCAGCATCGACCTGCGCAACGTCACCGACGACCTGCTGAATACGATGCATGGCGAGATCGAGGCATTCGTCGAGCGTACGCGGCGCGAGACGGGCCTGGCCATCGACCTGCAGCGCGTGTCGTACTATCCGCCTTGCCCGTTCCACCCGGATTGCGTGGGTGCCGTCCGCGCGGCGACGGAGAAGCTGGGGTATTCGACGATGGACGTGGTGTCGGGGGCCGGCCACGACGCCATCTACGTGGCGCGGCTGGCCCCCGCCGGCATGATCTTCGTGCCGTGCAAGGACGGCATCAGCCACAACGAGATCGAGGATGCCCAGCCCGGCCACCTGGAAGCCGGCTGCAACGTGCTGCTGCACGCGATGCTGGAGCGGGCCGGGATCGTTTCCACGTCCGCAACCGGGGAGTTTGTTGCTCAAAAGTAACAACGTGCAATTTCTTGTTACTATTCTGGCCGATTCCGGGCGCCGGTAGCATACTGTGGACCGAAGCCGCCCGCCGGGCGGCATGCGTCTGGCCGACATGCTGACCGGATACTACGAAGCCCCACTCGTCCTCATTTCGATCCTCGTCGCGATCGTCGCGTCCTATTCCGCCCTCAGCCTGGCAGGCAGGGTCGCGGAATCCACCGGCCGCACCCGTTTTGCCTGGACCCTGGGCGGCGCGATCGCGATGGGATCCGGGATCTGGGCCATGCACTTCGTCGGGATGCTGGCGTTCCGCCTGCCGATCCCGATCGCCTTTGACATCCCCATCACCCTGGTCTCGCTGGTGCTGCCGATAGCCGCCTCCGGCCTCGCGCTGTGGCAGGTGAGCCGCACGAACCTGGGCCCGGTGCGCCTGGGCGTCAGCGCCGTCATCATGGGCGTCGGCATCAATGCGATGCATTACACGGGCATGGCCGCCATGCGCATGCAGCCGGGGATCGTGTACGACCCGCTGCTGTTCGCGCTGTCCGTCCTGATCGCCATGGGCGCGTCGGCGCTGGCGCTGTGGATCGCCTTCCGGCTGCGCCGCAGCACGCCGGACGTGTGGGTGCCGCGCATCGGCGCCGCCGTCGTGATGGGCTTTGCCATCGTCGGCATGCATTACACCGGCATGGCGGCCGCGAACTTCCCGGCCGACAGCGTGTGCATGGCCGCGCGCGTCGGCGTGCACCGCGACAGCCTCGCCACGCTCGTCGTGCTGGCGACGTTCTGCGTGCTGGGCCTGGCCCTCATCGCGTCCGTGTTCGACGCGCGGCTGGAAGCGAACGCGCGCATCCTCGCGATGTCGCAGGCGACGTCCGCCGAGCGCCAGCAGTTGCTGGAGCGCGAGCGCATCGCGCGCGACGAGGCCGAACGCCTGTCCGCGCTGAAGGACGAATTTCTCGCCACCCTGTCGCACGAGCTGCGCACGCCGCTGAACGCCATCCTCGGCTGGGCCGGCATGTTGCAGCGGGGCGTGAAGGACGAGGCGACGTTGAAACGCGCGCTGGAGACGATCGAACGCAACGCGCGCGCCCAGGGCAAGCTGATCGACGACCTGCTCGACATGAGCCGCATCATTTCCGGCACCGTGCGCCTGGACGTGCAGACGGTCGACCCGTCCCGTATCGTCGAGGCGGCGCTGGGCACCGTGCATCCGGCCGCCGCGGCGAAGATGATCGCCCTGCGCGCCGACCTGGGACGCGAGCCGGGCGTCTTGCCGCTCGAGGTCCGCGCCGATCCGGGCCGGCTGCAGCAGGTGCTGTGGAATCTGCTGGCGAACGCGGTCAAGTTCACGCCGACGGGCGGCAGCGTGCAGGTGCTGCTGGGGCGGGATGGCAACGACGCCGTGATCCGCGTGATCGATTCCGGCATCGGCATCGCGCCGGATTTTCTGCCGTACGTGTTCGACCGCTTCCGCCAGGAGGACGCGTCGATCTCGCGCCAGCACGGCGGCCTGGGACTGGGGTTGTCGATCGCGCGGCAGCTCGTCGAACTGCACGGCGGGACGATTGCCGTGGACAGCGCCGGCGCCCACACGGGCACCACGTTCACGGTGCGCCTGCCGCTGGCGCGTCCGAGCGCCGTCGCGGTAGCCGGCGCGGGCGTGCGCCCGGCAACGCAGGCGGACGACCTGGCTGACCTGTCCGGCGTGCGGGTGCTGGTGATCGACGACGCGCCGGATACGCTCGACGTGCTGGAACAGATCCTGTCGTACAGCGGCGCCGCCACGATGACGGCGCCGGGGGCGGGCGCCGCACTGGCCCTGCTGGAACGCGAGGTGCCGGACGTGATCGTCAGCGACGTGGGCATGCCCGAAGTCGACGGCTTCGAACTGATGCGGCGCATCCGCCGGCGCGCGGCCACGGCGGACATACCTGCCATCGCGCTGACGGCCTTTACGCGCCAGGACGACCGCAGCAAGGCACTGCAGGCCGGTTTTACCGATTATCTCGCCAAGCCCGTGGAGCCGGCGGCGCTGGCGGCCGCGATCCGGCGCGCGGTGGCCGCCGCGCGCGAGGCGTAGTTACTGGAACGTGGTTTCGCGTTCCGGCGTGGCGCTGATGCGGTGGATGGCCAGGTCGGCGCCATCGAATTCCTGTTCCGCGTCCAGGCGCAGCCCGACGGTCGCCTTCAACAACCCATAGACGATGATGCCGCCGATACCGGCGATGGCCACGCCCAGCAGGGTGCCGACGATCTGCGACGCGAGCGACACACCGCCCAGTCCTCCCAGCGCCTGGCTGCCGAAGATGCCGGCCGCGATGCCGCCCCACGCGCCGCACAGGCCGTGCAGGGGCCACACGCCCAGCACGTCGTCGATCTTCCAGCGGTTCTGCGCCAGTGTGAACATCACGACGAAGATCGCGCCCGCGATCGCGCCCGTCACGAGCGCGCCCATCGGGTGCATCAGGTCCGAGCCCGCGCACACGGCGACGAGGCCGGCCAACGGGCCGTTGTAGACGAAGCCCGGGTCGTTCTTGCCCAGCACGAAGGCGGTCAGGGTGCCGCCCACGAGGGCCATCAGCGAGTTGACGGCGACGAGGCCGTTCATCTTGTCCAGCGTCTGCGCGCTCATCACGTTGAAGCCGAACCAGCCGACGGTGAGGATCCACGCGCCCAGCGCGAGGAACGGGATATTCGACGGCGGGTGCGCCGAGATGCGGCCGTCCTTGGTGTAGCGGCCGCGGCGCGCGCCCAGCAGCAGCACGGCCGGCAGCGCGGCCCAGCCGCCGACGGCGTGCACGACGACGGAACCGGCGAAATCGTGGAATGACGCGCCGAAGCTGGATGCGAGCCAGTCCTGGATGCCGAAGCGGTTGTTCCAGGCGATGCCTTCGAACAGCGGATAGACGAAGCCCACGAGCAGGGCGGTGGCGGCCATCTGTGGGTGGAACTTGGCGCGTTCCGCGATGCCGCCCGAGATGATGGCGGGGATCGCGGCGGCGAACGTCAACAGGAAGAAGAACTTCACCAGTTCGTAGCCGTTCTTGGCGACCAGCGTGCTCGTGGCGCCCATGAAGTGGATGCCGTAGGCGATGCCATAGCCGACGAAGAAGTAGGCGATGGTGGAGACGGCGAAGTCGATCAGGATTTTCACCAGCGCGTTGACCTGGTTCTTGCGGCGTACCGTGCCCAGTTCCAGGAAGGCGAAGCCGGCGTGCATCGCCAGGATCATGATCCCGCCGAGCAAGATGAAGAGCGCGTCCGCTCCGCTTTTGAATGCATCCATGCGTACTCCAAAAAAGTGCAAGTTGGTTTGATTGCACTTCTGGATAGCAATAAACGTTCCAATTTGGTGAAGAGGCGCACTCCCGGTGGGCATGCGGGATGGGTTGCCCCGCAAACGTGCACAAGCACCGTTGCGGTGCGTATTTGCGCCAAAATGGGGAGGTGTGGTCGGTTCGGCAAGTCGTAGTATGCTTTCAGGAAATTCACCCACAAGGAGACCCATGAACCGTACCCTGAACGCCGCCATCCTCGCGGCTTTGCTGTCGGCCGGCGCACCTATCCTGTCCGCCCACGCCGCCGCAACCACTGCTTCCGCTTCCGCATCGTCCGCCGAACGCCAGGTCGACCGCGTCGCCGCCCGCTTCTACGATGCGCGTGCCCGGTTCGACCCGCTGCTGTATGCGACCGCGAATGGCGACGGCCGCTACGACGACCAGATCGGCATGGCGATAGCCCCGAAGGTCCGCGCGCGCTACTTCGCGCAGAACCACAAGCTGCTGGACGACCTGCAGAAGATCGACAAGACGCATCTCTCGGAGAAAGCGCGCCTGAATTACGACATCCTCGCCTTCGAGATCCGCGCCCAGCTCGACCTCGCGCGCTTTCCCGAGCACCTGCTGCCGCTGAACCACTTCGACAACATTCCGAGCAACCTGGCCAATTACGCGAGCGGCACGGGTTCGCAGCCGCTGGAGACGCCGGCCCAGTACCGCGCGTATCTCTCGCGCCTGGAGCAGCTGCCCGCATGGATCGACCAGGCCATCGCCAACATGAAGGAGGGCGTCAGGAAGGGTGTCGTGCAGCCGAAGGCGATCACGGCCAAGATGCTGCCGCAGTTCCGCCAGCTGGCCGCCAGCGACGCGGAAGCGAGCATCTTCTACACGCCGATCAAGAACCTGCCGGCCGGTTTCTCCGACGCGGATAAAAAATCGCTCACGGCCGGCTACCGCCAGGCCGCGCAAAAGATCGACGCCGCGCTCGCGCGCCTGAACACGTACCTGGAGAAGGACTACCTGCCCGCGGGCCGCACGACGGCCGGCTATGGCGCGCTGCCGGACGGCGCGGCGTGGTACCAGGCCCGCATCCGCAACAACACGAACCTCGACCTGACGCCGGCGGAGATCCACGCGCTGGGCGAGAAGGAAGTGGCGCGCATCCAGCAGCAGATGGCGACGCTGGCGCCGAAGCTGGGCTACGACGGCCCCCTGAAAACCTTCCCGCAATGGGTGGCCGCGCAATCGCGCTTCAAGCCGTTCAAGACCGAGCAGGAGGTGCTGGACCGCTACCGCGCCATCTATGCCGCCGTGGAAGCGAAGCTGCCGCAGTATTTCAGCCTGCTGCCGAAGGCGAAGCTGGACATCCAGCTGGAGCCGGAACTGACCCGCGCGACGGCGTCCGACCACTACACGCCCGTCGCCGCCGACGGTTCGCATCCGGGGGTGTTCTGGGCCGTCGTCAACGACCCGAAGGAGTACAGCACGGTCGGCATGACGAGCCTGTTGCTGCACGAGGGCGTGCCGGGCCACCACCTGCACGCGGCGCTGCTGAAGGAGCTGCCGCTGCCGGACTTCCGCAAGTTCTTCACCGAGCACCCGAGCGCCGCCGCCTATACGGAAGGCTGGGCGCTGTACTGCGAGACGCTGGGCCGCGACTTCGGCCTGTACGACGATCCGGCCGCATACTACGGCCACCTGAACGACGAACTGCTGCGCGCCGTGCGCCTCGTCGTCGACACGGGCATGCACGCGCAGGGCTGGTCGCGCGAGCAGGCGGTCAAGTACATGATGGACAACCTGGGCTACAACGAGGCACGCGCGTCGAACCAGATCGAGCGCTACATGGTGTGGCCGGGCCAGGCGCTGGCGTACAAGGTGGGCGCGCTGAAGATCCTCGATTTGCGGTCCCGGGCGCAGCAGGCGCTCGGACCGAAGTTCAGCTTCGCGAAGTTCCACGAGGTGGTGCTGGGGG
The DNA here is from genome assembly GCF_029223865.1 of Telluria mixta. Lineage (NCBI taxonomy): Bacteria > Pseudomonadati > Pseudomonadota > Betaproteobacteria > Burkholderiales > Oxalobacteraceae > Telluria > Telluria mixta. Next base: position 658,499 of record NZ_CP119520.1, on the reverse strand, counting down.
ATGGGACGTTGCCGTTGCCGATTTTGCAGGCGCAGGTGGAGAAGTGGATCGCGGCCGAAAAATGACCTGAGTATTACGGTTCGTGCACAGTGTGCGCAACCGTACATATTCACGCCCCACATGAGTGCATGATGGTCTTCATGAAATCCGATGAGACCACCATCGCGCCACCGTCGCCGGAAGCCTCGACCTGGCTGTCGAAGCTGGGTCCGGGCCTGATCACCGGCGCGGCCGACGACGACCCGAGCGGCATTGCCACGTATTCGCAGGCCGGCGCCCAGTTCGGGTTCAACCTGCTGTGGACACTGCTGCTGACGTATCCGCTGATGGCCGCCATCCAGGTCATCAGCGCCAATATCGGCCGCGTGACGGGGCGCGGGCTCGCCACCAACCTGCAGCGCTACGCGCCGCGCCGGGTCGTGTGGGGCATCGTGGGCCTGCTGCTCGTCGCCAACGTCATCAACATCGCGGCCGACGTGGCGGCGATGGGCGAGGCGATGTCGCTCGTCGTGCCGGGCCGGCCGCTGTGGTATGCCGTCGGCTTCGGCGTGCTGTCCGTGCTGCTGCAGGTCTTCATCCCTTACCAGCGCTACGTGAACCTGCTCAAGTGGCTCACGCTCGTGCTGCTCGCGTACGTGGCCACCGTGTTCGTCGTCCGCGTGCCGTGGGGCGTGGTGCTGAAGTCCACCGTGTGGCCGCATATCGCGTGGAACAGGGACTACCTCACCACCATCGTCGCCGTGTTCGGCACGACGATCAGTCCCTACCTGTTCTTCTGGCAGGCGTCGCAGGAAGTGGAAGAGCTGCGCGCGGACGATGCCGCCCAGCCGCTGCGGCAGGCGCCCGAGCAGGTGGAGCGCCAGTTCAGCCGCATCCGCTTCGATACGCTCGTGGGCATGGGCGTGTCGAACAGCGTCGCGTTCTTCATCATGCTCACCACCGCCGCCACCCTGCACGCGCAGGGCGTGCACGACATCCAGTCCTCGGCGCAGGCCGCATCGGCTTTGAAACCTGTCGCTGGAGAGCTCGCGTTCGTCCTGTTCGCGCTCGGCATCGTGGGCACGGGCCTGCTCGCGATCCCCGTGCTGGCCGGCTCCGCCGCGTACGCGATGGCCGGCACGTTCCACTGGAAGAGCAGCCTGGGCGCGGAGTTTTCGGCCGCGCGCAAGTTCTACGGCATCATCATCGTCGCCACCTTGGCGGGCGTCGGCATCAACTTCATGCCGATCGACCCGATCAAGGCGCTGTACTGGAGCGCGGTACTGAACGGCGTCATCGCCGTGCCCGTGATGGCGATCATGATGCTGGTGGCGTCGAGCCCGCGCATCATGGGCAACCTGACGATCGCGCCGCGCCTGCGCGCCATGGGCTGGCTGTGCACCGGCGTGATGGCGGCAGCGACGATCGCGATGTTCGCGTCCTTCCTCTGAGCGCTTACTGCATGTCGATCCGCCCATAGATGCCGTGCGACTCGTCGGCGGGCCCCGCCGTGTAGAACAGCGTGTTCGTCGGCTGGTTCTGCACGCCGTTGCCGAACGCGATGCCCCACAGGCCGTCGATGACGATCGGCGTGCGGTCGGCCTTCGACAGGGTGCCGATGAACGCGCCGTTGGACGGGTTGTAGGCGTTGATCTTGCCGTCGCCGAAGTTCGCCACGAGCACCGCATTGCTGAAATCCCCGAAGTTCGCGGGCGCCAGCGCGATACCCCACGGCGCATTCAGCGCGCCGCCCGCGGCGAGCCGGTGCAGGAACACGCCGCCCGTGTCGTACACGTCGACGACGCCCAGGCCCGCGCCCTTGACCTCGTCGTTGCCGGCGGTCTCGCGCTGCGCATAGGCCACATAGATGCGGTCGCCGATGGCCTGGATGCCGAACGGCCCGTAGCCGGCAGGCAGGTTCGGATCGGTGAAGCCGCCGGGCAGCGTGGCTTTCTGGAAGCTGGCGTTGTAGACGTCGATGCGGTTGTTGCGGAAGTCGGCCGCGTACAGGTAGTTGGCGCCCGAGAAAGCACCGATGGCGAGGCCTTTATAAACGGCGCTGCCGCCCGTGTCGACGGCCGTCACGGCGTTCGTGCGGTTCACTGCCGGCGACCAGCCCGACACGGTGCCCGTCTCGCCCACGAAGATGAAGGGGCTCGCACCCGTCACGCCGTTCTGCGTGACCTTGAAGTCCTGGCTGCCGTTGTAGACGATGCCGGTGACGCCCGCGGGCACCGCGACGACGAGCGTCTGCGGCACGCCGTTGCCGTCGTACAAGGTCGACGTCGCCGTGCCGTTGTTAGCGACCCAGACGAAGGCCGTCGGATTGAACGCGATGCCCCACGCGTTGACGAGGTGGGTGTCGGTGTGGGCCGCGCCGCTGGACTGGTCGGTGACGAGGGCCGTCGTGGTGAAGGCGCTCGTGATCGCCGGCGGCATGGTGACGGGCGGCGTCATCGGGCGGTCGTCGCCACCGCCCCCGCAGGCCGCGACGGCGGCACCGAGGACGATGCCGCACAGGAGGCGCACGGCTGGATTCGATTGCAGGTTCATGATTGCACCTTATCGGAAGGGGACGACGTTAATGCCTCCGTCGACGCCCAAGGTTCAATCGAATCGCACGTTTAAAAACGCAGGCTGGCGCCGGCGAACAGGGCGCGGGCACGCGGCAGGCCGTTGCCGGCGCCGTGCACGAGGGTTTGCCAGCCGGCCTGCAGGCGCCAGTCGCCCGTGTCGTACGCGAGCGTGGCGCGCAGGTCGGCGCGGTCCTCGTCGCCCCAGTGGTAATCGGTATCGAGCGGATGCAGCAGGCCGGCATGCAGGGCCAGCGCCACGCGCTCGCCCAGCGGGATGCCGCCGTTCAGGTCGAGGTAGACGGTGCGTCCGCCGCCGTAATAGGCGGGCGAATACGAGAGTCGAGCGTTGACGCGGTCGTACGTCAGGCCGGCATAGAACTCGTGATAGTCGACCTCGTGGTTGCGCAAATAGATCGTGCGCGTGACGCCGGCATCCCACGACAGCCTCGTCGTCAGCGGCAGCGCGCGCCCGCCGTAGACGATCAGCAGGCCCTGGCCGCGGCCGTACAGGTCGATGGGCGACGCGAAGGTGCCGGCGTACCAGCCGCCGTCGAAGTCGTGGTCCACGCGCAGCTGCACGGCGGGATTGCGGCCCAGCGAGACGCCGCGCACCGTGTATTCGGACACGACGGAGAGGTCGGCACTCGTCTGTGCCAATGCGCAGGGCGCCGCAAGGAGAGCGGCAACGACAAATGCGAACGCGCCCGTCAACGCGGGCGCGGGGAGGGAAGGCTGGCGGTCGTGGTCGTCGATGGGCATAGGCAGAAACAGGCTCCGGCGGCGCGCGCAACGGCCGCGCAGGCGTCTATGCTACCAGCTTGTCCGGTACCCGAGGCCAGCGCGGCGGGCAGTACCCGTGCGCCGCCGTCGAGATCGGCCCGCAGCGTGGCCGGTGTCGTCGCGGGACGCAGTTCCAGCACGAGCGCCGCCAGCCCCGCCACGTGGGCCGACGCGTACGACGAGCCGGACACCAGCCCGAAGCGCGCGCCCGGCAGCGACGTGGGCACGTCCGTCCCCGGCGCGCGCAGCGATCCCGGCGGCGGCGCGCGCTGCGTGTCGGACGCCACCGCGATCACACCGGGATGCGACGCGGGAAAACCGCCGTCGGGCTGCGCGGGATCGGCCGCGCCGACGAGCGTCACGCCCCGCGCCAGGGCCGCGTTGAGCAGGGCTTCCAGCAGGCGGTCGCGCGGGCCGCCGAGGCTCATGTTGATGACGCGCGCATCGCTCATCAACGCAAAATTGATCGCTTTACCCAGCGTGAAGCTGTTGCAGCGGGCGGGCGGCCCGGCCGTTTCCCAGCACGCGCGCAGGGCCAGCAGCCTGGCGCCCGGCGCGACGCCCGCGATGCCCAGGCCATTGCCTTCGCGCGCGGCGATGATGCCGGCGACGGCCGTACCGTGGGCTTCCGCGCCGTCCGGATACGCATCGACGAAATTGCGGCGCAGCTTGATCTGGCCGTCGAGGTCGGGGTGGGCCGCGTCGACGCCGCTGTCGATGACGGCCACCGTCACGCCGCGCCCCGTGCCGGCGCGGTGCAGCGACGCCAGTTGCCACGCGTGCGCGGCCGGCTGCACGGGCAGCAGCGGGTCGCCTTGCGCCAGGCCGTGGTAGTCCTGGATCGCCTGGGCCCACGCGACGCGCGGGTCGTGCGCAAGCGTGTCGAGCAGGCGGTCGACGGGGCCCGTGCCCGTGTCCTCCATCAGGAAGCAGTCGATGCCGATGGCGGGCATCGGCCAGTCGTCGACGACGCGCAAGCCGTAGGTGGCGGCGAGGTCGCGCGCGACGCGGCGGCGCGCGGCGCGGGTGCCGTCTTCCGTGTAGCCGCCGCCGTAGGCGCCGTCGGGCCGGAAGTGCGGCGACGGCATGCGCAGCATCACGAGCACCTGCCGTGCGGCGGGTGCCGGCGTCGAGACGGGGTGCGTGGCCGCCTGCGCATCCGCGCTCGCGCGCGGGACCACGCATGCGAACGCGATCAGCGCCGCACACAGGGCAAGGAGGCGGGCGAACAGGTTCGTGTTCACGGTTGTTTGTCCACCGTCAGCGGTTCGGCGAGCGTCACGGCCGGTTCCGCGCGCAGCCGGGCCAGCACCGGATCGAGCCCGCCGTCCGCGCCGACGAGCCACGCATCCGTGACGGTCGGCCCGCCGACGATGCGCGCACCGCTGGCGCGCACGATGCGGCGCAGTTCCGCTTCCGGCGTGTCGGGGCGGAAGGTCACGACGACTCTCGCCATGCCGTTCGCGCCGGCGGCGCCGAGGGCGCGGTAGCTGTCCGGCTGCGCGCCCGGGCGGGCCAGCAGCGCGGCCAGCACGGCGATCGCGCCGAATTGCAAGGCGACGGCCGCGCGCAGCCACGTGCGGTCGTTCGCCGCGACGCGGTCGCGCCAGCGTTGCAGCAGGCCCGGTTGTTCCTGCACCGGTGCCTCATCCAATTGCGGCATCAGGCGCGCAAGCGCGCGGTCCGCATCAAAGTCGAGGTCAGGACCCGGCCCGGCCGCATGCACCGTGCGCAGCAGGGCGAGGTCGGCGCGGCAGTGGGCGCAGGTTGCCACGTGCGCCTGCACGCGTTCCAGTTCGGCGCCCGCGAGGGTGCCGTTGGCGAGCCAGGGGAGGGCGTCCTGCGCGTCGAGGTGGTCGGTGTGCAGGTTCATGGCCGGACCTCCAGCTGGTCTTCCAGCAGCGTTGCCAGGCGGCGGCGCGCGTGGAACAGGCGTGTTTTGACGGTGTTGACGGGACATTCCATGATTTCTGCGATTTCTGCGTAGCCCATGTCGTGATAGAAGGTCAGCTGGAACGCGGCCCGTTGCGCCAGCGGCAAGGCGGCGAGGGCGGCGTCGACGGCGTGCGCGAGGCGCTGCTGCTCGAAGCGCCAGTCGGGCCGTCCGGCGTCGTCCGCCGCGCACTCGTCGGCCGGGGCGTCCAGCGGTTCGTCGAGGGCGTGCAGGGCCTTGCAGGCCTTGCGGTAGGCGATCGCGAACACCCAGGTCGACACCTTGCAACTGCCGTCGAACGTGGCGGCTTTCTGCCAGACGACGAGCAGGGTGTCGTTGACGATTTCCTCGATCAGCGGCACGCTGCGCGTCATCCGTTGCAGGAAGCGCGCCAGGCGCGGAAAATAGGCGCGGTACAGCATCTCGAAGGCGCGCCGGTCCCCGGCCGCGATCCGACCCACCAGGCTAGCCTCGTTCGCGGCCGCTCCTTCAATCTTTCCGTCCACGCATGCGCTCTCTGCTGTTTTGCGGTGAATACCCGCCGACCGCGCCAAGGTTCATGCGTTCCGCAAATATTTTTTGCCGCATGTGATTTTTACATGAATCGGCGTTGCCGCGACGCTCTTGGCATGTCACGATGTCGACATGCTAATTAATTCTTGCCCCATGAAACGACTTGCTCTTCCCCTCCTCGCCGCCGCACTGGTCTTTTCCGGCGCCGCCCATGCCCAGTTGAAACAGGATACGCCTCGTCCCCTCGGCTACAAGAAGGTCGCCGATGCGCTGGCCGGATTGCAAAAGAATCCGGACGCAAAGGTTTCCCATCCGAGCGGCTGGACCGTCTACACCATCCAGAAACCGGAAGTGGCCGTGTGGTCGTTCGTACCGGAGAAGCATGAAGCCTACCCGGCCGTCGTCCGGCGCCTGATCCGCAAGACGGACGAGGGCACGTTCGTCGAGATGAAAGTGCTGTGCGAAGCGAAGCAGGACGCCTGCCGCCGGCTGGCGCTGCACTTCCAGCAGATGACGGAGCAGATGCAGCAGAAACTGCAGGAAATGCAGGCGCAAAAAGGGCAGGGAGCCCAAAAGTAATTACCGGTTGACGACCACCTTCGCCGCGGCCGTCACCTGGTCGCGCAGCCACTTGTGCTCGGGCGACTGGTGCACGCGCTGGTGCCATAGTTGATAGAAGCGCATCGGCGGGAACTTGATCGGCACCGTGAAGTTTTTCAGCGGCAGCGTCTTTTCGTAGAAGCGGATGAACTGGCGGCCCGTCGTCAGCACGAGGTCCGTCTGCGTGAGCATGTACGGGATCAGGCCGAAATAGGGCGATTCCACGGCCACCTTGCGGTGCATGCCTTGCCGCTCGAGGAAGGCGTCGATCACGCCGTGGTAGCCGGGCAGCATGGCCGTCGGTGCGATGTGGGGCAGCGTGAGGTAGTCCTCGACCGTCATCGCGTCGGACGCCGTGCGCTTGGCGTAGGCGCTGTCGGCGCGCATCGTGCAGATGATCGGGTCTTCGAACAGTTTCGAGATGTGCAGGTGCGACGGCGGCTCGTCCCAGTTGGCGATGACGAGGTCCATTTCGCCGTCGGACAGCATGCGCAGGTAGTCCGTGCCCGGGCCCAGGTGGTGGATCGTCACGCGGCTGTTCGGCGCGCCGCGCCGGATCGAGGCGACGACGCCCGGCAGGAATTGCGTGTCGAGGTAGTCGGGTGCGGCGATGTGGAACGTGCGGTCGGCCTGTTCCGGCACGAACGGCGTCTTGCGGACGAACAGGCTCTCCGTCTCGTCGAGGATGCGCTTGGCCGGCTTGAGCAGGCTTTCGCCGTGCTGCGTCGGCACCATGCCGCGTGCGCCGCGTACGAGCAGCGGGTCGCCCGTCAGCTCGCGCAGCTTGCGCAGCGATGCCGAAATCGACGGTTGCGGCTGGTTCAACTTGAGGGCGACGCGCGAGACGTTCTTCTCGACGAGCAGCAGATAGAGGATGCGGATCAGGTGCAGGTCGAGGTGCTGGGGCAGGCTGGACATGGGGAAGTTTTTATATGATTGTTATATACGTAGTCTGATTTTAAATATACGATATTTTTCATGTTCTAGAAAATATATCGACGGTAGTGTCGCCTGCCGGTCACGCTGAGGAGTGCCGATGGAATACCTGGTCCCGTACGTACTTGAATGGATGAACATGCTGGTGCGCTGGCTGCACGTCATCACCGGCATCGCCTGGATCGGTGCGTCGTTCTACTTCGTCTGGCTGGACAATTCGCTGCGTCCGCCGGCCACCGGTTCCGATCTTGCGAAGAAGGGCGTGGCGGGCGAGCTGTGGGCCGTGCACGGCGGCGGGTTCTACAATCCGCAGAAATACCTCGTCGCGCCGGCCGAGCTGCCGGCGGAGCTGCACTGGTTCAAATGGGAGGCGTATTCGACGTGGCTGTCGGGCTTTGCGCTGCTCGTCATCGTGTACTGGCTGAATGCGCAGGCGATGATGGTCGACCGGTCAGTGGCCGATTTGTCGAGCTGGCAGGCGATCGGGCTCGGGCTCGGGAGCCTCGTCGTCGGCTGGATCGTGTACGACCTGCTGTGCCGCTCGAAGTTGGGCAAGCATGATCTCGCGTTCGGCGTCGTGGTATTCGCGCTGCTGGTCGGCTCGGCCTGGGTGCTGACGCATTTCCTCAGCGGCCGCGCCGCTTACATCCACGTGGGCGCGATGATCGGCACGATCATGGTCGCGAACGTCGCGATGGTGATCATTCCGGGCCAGCGCAAGATGGTGGAGGCGATGCGCGCGGGGCAACGGCCCGATCCCGTCTACGGCATCCGCGGCAAGCAGCGCAGCGTCCACAATAACTATTTCACGTTGCCGGTGCTGTTCATCATGATCAGCAACCACTTCGCGATGACCTACCGCCACCCGCAGGCGTGGGCCGTGCTGGGCACGATCATGGCGGCCGGCGTCTTCATCCGCCACTTCTTCAACCTGCGCCACAAGGGCCGCGTGGAGTGGATCTGGCCGGCGATCGGCGTGGCGCTGCTGCTGGGGCTCGCCGTGGTCCTGGCGCCGCCGCGGCCCAGTGTGTCGGCGGGGACGGTGCCGTTTGCGCGGGTGGAGACGATCCTGCGCGAGCGCTGCGTGTCGTGCCACGCGGCGCACCCGACGCAGCCCGGGTTCGCGAGCGCGCCGGCCGGCGTGATGCTGGACGACGCGCACGGCATCGCGCAGAACGCACCCCGCATCTATCAGCAGGCCGTGCAGCTCAAGGCGATGCCGCTGGCGAACATGACCAACATGACGGAGGCGGAACGGGGAGAGATCGCGGCGTGGTTCCAGGCAGGGGCAAAGACGAATTGAAATATAGACATTGACTTTTGCCAATAAGTTACCTACTCTTGCTATTCAGTACATTCCCTACGACCATGTCCACGCCCTCCGCCACGAAACCCATTGCAACCGGTCTGTCGGTGTACCTGGACCTGGTGCGGCTGGTTGCCGCATTGATGGTTTTAATGACACACGTCTGGCCCCTCATGTTTCCCGCGCGCCCGCTGCCGTGGCCGGGCCATTCGGCCGTCGTCGTCTTCTTCGTGCTGTCGGGCTTCGTCATTTCGCACGCGGCGCGGCCGGAACTCGGCCTGCGCGGCTATGCGCTGCACCGCATCGCGCGCATCTATCCCGTCCTGCTGGCGGCGGCGCTGCTGTCGCTCGTGATTGCCTGGACGGTCGGCGTCAACATCATAGGGTACGGCAGCTCGCGCGGGTCCGACCTGTTCGACATCGGCGTGAACCTGCTGTTCCTCGGCCAGTCGTGGATGGATTTGCCGATGCCGTATGTCGGGACGGTCTGGTCGCTGGATTACGAAGTCTGGTACTACGTCCTGTTCGCGCTCTGGATGTATCGCCCGAGCCCTTTGCTGCTGGTGTGTACCGCGGCGATCGCGGGGCCGAAAATCCTGTTGCTGCTGCCCGTATGGTTGCTCGGCGTACTGCTGCACCGGCGGATGACGGCGCTGCCGCCGCACCGCGCGCTGTGGCTGTTCCTCGCGTCGTCGGGCGCCGGACTGGCGTTCATCTGGTTCGGCGTGGGCATCCGGCTGCGCGAAGCACTGCGGCCGTTCGCCCCCGGCCTGATCGATTATGCCCAGGGGTCGAACCAGTTCCTCGGTGACTTCGTGCTGGGCGTGATCGTCGCGTTGAATTTCCTCGCGGCGGGGTCGCTCGGCCTGCGCCTCTTCGTCAAATGGAAGGGCGTGATCCGCTATCTGTCCGGTTTCACGTTTTCGCTCTATGTGTTCCACATGCCGCTCGCTGTCCTGATCTGGAACGGGCTGCACGTGCGCTCGCCGGCCCTGTTCATGGGCCTGTTGCTGGCGGGCGTCTGGGTGCTGGGCATGCTTACCGAGCAGCGCAATAAATGGTACCGGTCGCTGCTGGGCAAACTCTGGCCCGGCAACACGGCGATGGGATACGGCGTGGCAGCCGCACGCGCCGGCACTGCGGTCTCCGGCGGACAGGCGGCGCTGGACACGTCCGACCTCGTCGACTGACCGTGACGCAGCCCGGCCTGACGCGCGCCGGGGCCGATGGCAATACAACAGCTCTTCATTAATGTATAGCCGTAAAGCTAACGTGCACTTAGTATTGAACGATAACAATTAGCCGCGCGACCCGCCGATGAAATCTTCCCTGTCCTCCTACCTGAACCTGCTGCGCCTGCTCGCAGCGCTGGCCGTCTACATCGCGCACGGACAGAACTTCACGAAATTCCGCGTGCCCTACGTGGGCGACCTCGGGAGCGAGGCCGTGTTCGTGTTCTTCGTGCTGTCGGGGATGCTGATCACGTTCTCGGGCACCAAGCAGCCCGACGGACCCGCGTTCCTGCGCGCGCGCTTCATCCGGCTGTGGTCCGTGTGCCTGCCGGCGCTGCTGCTGACGCTGGTCGCGGACACCATCGGCCAGGCCATCTCGCTGACCGCGTATTCGCCGATGCAGCCGTATAGCCTGTTCAAATGGGTGGCGTCGATCGGCATCAATGCGCTGTTCCTGAACCAGGTCTGGCAGGCCAATATCTACCCGGGCACGAACGGGCCGTTCTGGTCACTGTCGTATGAATTCTGGTACTACATCCTGTTCGCCGCCGCCGTGTACGTGACCGGCAGGAAGAAAGTGCTGGCTGTGGCAAGCGCGGCGCTCGTCGCGGGGCCGGCGATCCTCGTCGGGTTTCCGATCTGGCTCATGGGTTCGGGCCTCCATTTCGCCGTGGCGCGCTATCGTGCTTCGACACTGGTTGGCTGGGCGTGCTGGGTCGGCTCGTTCGCGGCCGTGTACGCGTTTTCGTTCTTTGACCTGGGGCACGTGCTCGCCCAAGCATTCCCCGGCATCGCCGCGGGCGCGAAGTGGAAGGTGGATTTCTGGCCGGAGAGCTATCTGATCGGCGCGATCGTCGCGCTGAACATCTACGGTTTCGCGGTCATTGGCGACCGGTTCCAGGCCCTGCTTAAGGCATGCGCGGCGCCGATCCGGTTTGGCTCCGACATCAGCTTCGGCCTCTATCTGTTCCACTATCCGCTCATGTATCTGGTCAAGGCAGTGATGTTCGGCACGGGATTCACGGCCGGGCCGGTGCTGATCGGCGTCGTGTACACGGTCCCGATCGTCGTCGCCGCATTCCTGGCGCTGCAGTGCGAGAAGCACAAGAACCTGATCGGTGTGGCGATCGACCGCGTGACGGCGCTGGCCGGCGCGGTCGCGACGTCGCCGGCCAAGCGCGTTGTGACGCCCGAACTCGAGGATCCGCTGCAACGGTCTCCGTCGTCGGCCGCGTCCGGCGAGGACAAGCTCCTGATGTGAAGGTGCCGCGGGCCGACGTTGCACCGGCCCGCGTGACGCTTACTGTTTGAGAGTGCGCTCGAACAGCTGGTAAATCCGCCGATACTCGTCATACCACGCCTCCGGCTGCACGAACGAATGCCGCTCCAGCGGATACGGCGCCAGCTCCCAGTGGTCCTTCTTCAGCTCGATCAGCCGCTGGGCCATGCGCACGGAGTCCTGGAAGAATACGTTATCGTCGATCATGCCGTGCGCGATCAGGAGGTGGCCCTTCAGGTTCTGCGCGTATTCGATCGGCGACGACGTTTTATACGCGTCCGGATCCAGGTCCGGCGTATTCAGGATGTTGGCCGTGTACTCGTGGTTGTACGTGGTCCAGTCGGTCACGGGACGCAGCGCGGCGCCGGCCTTGAAGACGTCCGGCGCGCGCAGCATGCCCATCAGGGTCATGAAGCCGCCGTAGCTGCCGCCATAGATGCCCACGCGGGCCGCGTCGCCCTGCTGGTTCGCGATCATCCAGTTCACGCCGTCCAGGTAATCGTCCAGTTCCGGATGGCCCATCTGGCGGTAGATCGCCGTGCGCCATTTGACGCCGTAACCCTTCGACGCGCGGTAGTCCATGTCGAGCACGACGTAGCCGTTCTGCACGAGCAGGTTATGGAACATCTGCTCGCGGAAGTAGGGCGTGTAGCGCTGCGTGACGTTCTGCAGGTAGCCCGCGCCGTGCACGAACATCACTACGGGATATTTTTTACCCGGCTCCAGTTGCGCGGGGCGGTACAGCTTGGCCCAGACCGGATCGGCGCCATGCGTCGACGGGATCGTCACGAACTGCGGCTGGATCCACTCGCGCGCCTTGAAGTCCGGCGTGCGCGTGTCCGTCAGCCTGACGGCGTCGCCGCCGTGCGACGGCAGGGTCGCGAGCTGCGCCGGCAGGTACGGGCCGGAATAGTGGACGAGCAGCTTGTTCTGGTCCGGCGACAGGCGGAAGTCCTGCACGCCCGCGAGGCTGCTGACTTCGCGCGTGGCGCCGTTCGACGCGTCGACGGCGCAGACTTCGTACGTGTGCGGCGCCTTGCGGTTGCACAGCACCCAGGCGGTGCGGCCATCCGCGGACCACGCGACGTCGCCCGCTTCCCATTGTCCCTGCGTGAGCGCGCGCGTGCGGCCGCCCTCGTCGCGCACGTACAGGTGCGCGTAGCCGCTTTCCTCGGACAGGTACCACAGGGTCGAGCCGTCCGGCAGCCAGCCGAATTCATTGTTGTCGTAGTTGACCCAGGCGTCGTCCGTCAGGCGGTGCGCGGGCTGGAGCGCCGCGCGCGGCAGGTCGACGGTGGCGATCCAGCGCTCCTTGTTGTCCACCGCGCGGAACATGACGGCGACGTTGGCGCCGTTCTGGCTCCACGTGATCGCCTCGCCGTCGAAGCCGATCATCACCGGGCGGTTGCCCTTGAGCGGGTCGAGCTTGTGCTCCGCGCGCTGTCTGGCCAGCGGGTCCACCGCGATGCCGGGCAGGGCGTCCAGCGCCAGGTCCTTCACGTCGCGCGTCGCGAGGTTCACGAGTTTGAGACCGTGGCCGGCGGGGTTGTTGCGGCCCACGCGCGTGCGCTCTTCCGAGAATTCCTCGTAGCCGCTTTCCGTCACGTAGCGGGGCATCTTGCCGGCGCGGCCCTTGTCCGCGTTCTTCGGACCCGTGACGACGAGCAGCCAGCGGCCGTCCGGCGACAGCGCGCTGTTGACGATCGCGACCTTGTCGCCCAGGTAGATGGGCGCTGGCGCGCGGGTCGGGTCGGCGCGGCGCTGTTCCTCGGCCTGCATGCGGGTCGCGTCGCGCTCGTCCTTCTGGCGCTTGAGGATCGTCGACAGGCGCAGCTGCATGTCGCGCAGCGCGTCCGGTTCCGTCACGTTCGGATCCTTGGCGGCGCGCGGCAGGGCGACGGGGCCGGCCACACGGTCGTTGCGGTCCCACGCGAACCAGTCGTCGCCGATGCGGTACTGTACGCCGCGTTCGTCGGCCGTGTACTGGACGGCCTGGATCGCCACGCCATTGCCGCGCGTGATCTGCACGAGGGCGCCCGATTTGAGGTCGCGCTCGAACAGGTCGCCGTTGCGCACGACGACGGCGCGGGTGCGGGCGCGGTTGTACAGCATTTCCGGGCTGTCCAGCTTCGCCTGCTCGGCATCCGTCACCTGCGCCGCGGTGCCGGCCTTCGCCGCGTTCACGCGATACGTGTCGCGCAGCGGCGAGCCGGCGCGCTTCTGTTTATAGATGACCTGCTTGCCATCCCAGTTCCACCACGCCGCTTCCACGGGAGGACCGATCCAGTCGGGGTTGGCCATGGCCTGGTCGAGGGTCACGGGCGTCGAGGCGGCGGCGGGTAGCGCCAGCAGTGCGGCGAAAACGGTAAGGACAGGGAGTCGCATCATCAGTCGGGTGGATAAATGAAGAACAAGAATGCTTTTCTTGGTGAGAAATTGCAAAAAAGCATTCTAGCTCAGCCGACTCTGGTGCTGGGCGGATTCGCGAGCGGGGAGTGGCGCGCGTGCGTAAGTACGGTGGCGTACACAAGCAATATTGCGGCGCACAAAAAACAACGCCCGGCCAATGCCGGGCGTGTGGAGACGATGTGGTCAGCTGGTATTATGCAGCTGCTTTCGGCTTCGCGTATTCGCCCATCCACAGTTCGGTCGGCTCCTGAGCCAGCCACAGTTCGGACGGAGCGGTCAGCGACGGGTTGCGCACGAACATCACGATGCGGGTGACGACGGCGGCTGCGGCGATGGCGACGGTGAGGTATTCGATCGGGGTCATGATGTGTATCCTTGGCTTGATTAATTGTTCGGCGTTTCGCGGACGGCTTCCGGTGCCAGCGCGGCTGCGCAGAACGGGCCCAGGATGATGATGCCGGCTTGCTGCTGCATCTTGCGGCGGGCCAGGGCGCCACTGCCCGGTTGGGCGGCGTCCGGGACGATCAGGCCGCCGTGCGCTTCGTACAGTTCGATCGCAAACTTGCGGATCTTGCCCAAGGTGTCGGCAATGTGCTGGCGCAGCGTCTTGTTCTGCGCCTGGGTGATCGTTGCGGTGTTCATGGTCATCTCCGGTAAGAAATCTGTCGTGTTGCGATGCAGTATAGGGACAACCACGTCATAAATGAACTTTTGATTTGTGATGCTTCCTATGTGTTTCGTGAATATTTTCTGTGCGACAACTAATGTTGATCCGCACCCTGAAATTCGGAACATGAATATCTGAGTGGCTGGCCCGGAACTTGCATATCCAAAGGGCATGAAACCGCCGTCCAAGGTCCAGCGCACCCTGCGCATCGTCGTCGTCAACACCGCGTCCAGCGAGGCCGCGGATGCCGCCGCGCTCGCCGCGCAGGCAAGGCGCAACACGGCACTGCGCATCGGTCTGCTGGAATCGGGCTACGACATCGTCGCCTCGCTCCCCGCCGACATCTTCCTGCCCGAGCGGATCGCCCAGATCCAGCCGGACATGATCATCATCGACAGCGAATCGGACGCGCGCGACGTCCTCGAACATATCGTGATCGCCACGCGCGACGAGCCGCGGCCCATCGTCCTGTTCACGGACGACCAGACGCCGTCCAGCATGGATGCCGCGATCGAGGCGGGCGTCAGCGCGTACATCGTGGACGGGCTGCAGGCCGAGCGCGTGAAACCGGTGCTGGACGTGGCCATGAAGCGCTTCCACCGCGAGCAGAAGCTGCTGGACGAGCTGTCCGACACGCGCCGCCAGCTCGCCGACCGCAAGCTGATCGAACGGGCCAAGGGCGTGCTCATGGCGCGCAACCGGCTGACGGAGGAAGAGGCCTACCAGCGGCTGCGCAGCATGGCGATGAACAAGAAGCTCAAGCTGGCCGAAGTCGCCCAGCGCATCCTCGACGTCGAGGATCTATTAGGCTAAACAAAGGATACGATGGCTCACGCATTCATCGCCGGCTCGGACCGGCCGGAAAAGACCGTGATCAGGGCCGGCTTCATGCCCCTGACGGATTGCGCGTCCCTCGTCATGGCGTCCGTGCTCGGGCTGGACGACAAATACGGCATCAAGCTCGAACTCGCGCGCCAGCATTCGTGGTCGGGCATGCGCGACCGCCTGTTGCAGGGCGAGATCGATGCGGCGCACGTGCTCTATGGCTTGCTGTACGGCGTGGAGAACGGCATCGGCACGGCACCCACGCGGATGGCCGTGCTGATGAATCTGTCACGGAATGGCCAGGCCATTACCCTGTCGCGCGCACTGGCCAGCCAGGGCGTGACGGATCTCGGTACCTTGGCCGCCGCCATGCGCAGGGGGACCCGCCGCTTCACGTTCGCGCACACGTTCCCGACCGGGAACCACGCGATGCTTCTCTATTACTGGCTGGCGGCGGGCGGCATCGATCCCGTGCGCGACGCCCAGGTCGTGACAGTTCCGCCCAGCCAGATGGCCGTGAACCTGGCGGCCGGCCACATGGACGGCTTTTGCGCGGGCGAACCGTGGAGCGCCCGCGCCCAGCTGGACGGCAGCGGCTTCACCGTCGCGACGAGCCAGGACATCTGGCCCGACCACCCCGGCAAGGCGCTCGGCGCGACGGCTGCCTTCGTCGACGCGAATCCGCACGCGTGCCGCTCGCTGATCGCGGCCGTGCTGGAAGCGGGGCGCTGGCTCGACGCGTCGGAAGAGAACCGGGACGCGGCGGCCGAGGTCCTGGCCAGTCCCGCCTACGTGAACGCGGACCGCCGGGCCATCGCCGCGCGCCTGCATGGTGAATATGACAATGGCCTGGGACGGCGCTGGATCGATCCCGACCCCGTGCGTTTCCACGACGACGGCGAGGCGAATTTCCCGTACCTGTCCGACGCGATGTGGTTCATGACCCAGCACCGGCGCTGGGGCCTGCTGCGCGACAACGTCGATTATGCGGTCGTGGCCGGCCGCGTGAACCGCGTGGGCCTGTACCGCGAGGCGGCCGTGCTGGCCGGCGTGCCGGCGTCGTCCACCCTGATGCGCCGCTCCGTGCTCATGGACGGCAAGGTCTGGGATGGTTCCGACCCGGACACGTATATCTCATCCTTTCCCATCCGCCGCGAATATTGCGCTACGTCTAGCTGATGCTTCATTTACGTGCGTCATAAGCGTGCATGGTGCACTGCAATGAAGCGTGCAAGGCCCGGTAAATACGGTCTCCCCCCTGAAAACCATCTGGCACGGGTCTTGCAAATACGGAGGTAAAGGATCAACGGCGATCCCTGAGTAAAAAGCGCCGGTCCAACGAGGGACCGGCAACAGGACAACGGCGTCCGCTGCACCCGCTTGAACGATTTCTGGAATCGTCTTCGCGGCCAGGCAGCGGGCGCCTTTTCGTTTTCAAGAAGGGAATAATAATGGCCGGCAAAGCAAACAGTATCAAGCTATTCTCCTTTGATACGCCCCAGATGCGCGCGTTCCACCTGACCTGGGTGGCCTTCTTCGTCTGCTTCTTCGCCTGGTTCGCCTGCGCACCGCTGATGCCGGTGATCAAGGGCGAGTTCCATTTGTCGGTCAGCCAGATCGCCGACATCAACATCGCGGCCGTCGCCATCACCATCATCGTGCGCCTGATCATCGGCCCGCTGTGCGACCGCTTCGGTCCGCGCAAGGCCTACACCGGCCTGCTGGCGCTGGGCGCGATCCCCGTGCTGGGCGTCGCCATGGCCCAGAGCTATGAAAGCTTCCTGCTGTTCCGCCTCGGCATCGGTGCCGTCGGCGCCAGCTTCGTGATCACCCAGTATCACACCTCCGTCATGTTCGGCCCGAAGGTCGTCGGCACCGCCAACGCGGCATCGGCCGGCTGGGGCAACAGCGGCGGCGGCGTCGCGCAGGCCACGATGCCGCTGATCATGGGCGCCATGATCATGCTGGGCGTGAGCGAGACGATGGGCTGGCGTGCCGCCCTGGTCGTGCCGGGCGTGATGATGCTCATCATGGCCGTCGTCTACTACAAGTTCACCCAGGATTGCCCGGAAGGTAACTTCACCGAACTGCGCGCCGCCGGCGTGCCGTTCGAAGCGGGCGGCAAGGGCGGCTGGGCGAGCTTCTTCGAAGCCTGCCGCAACTACCGCGCCTGGCTGCTGTTCATCACCTACGGCGCCTGCTTCGGCATCGAACTGTTCATCCACAACGTGGCCGCCACCTATTACGTCGACCACTTCGGCCTGTCGCTGAAACAGGCCGGCATGGCCGCCGGCAGCTTCGGCCTGCTGGCCCTGTTCGCCCGTGCCCTGGGCGGCTGGATCTCGGACAAGGTCGCGGCCCGCGGCGATTTGAACAGCCGCGTGAACCTGCTGTTCGTGCTGATGCTGGGCGAGGGCCTCGGCCTGCTGTGGTTCTCGCAGACGACCAGCGTCACGCTGGCCATCGTCGCCATGCTCGCCTTCGGCCTGTGCACCCACATGGCGTGCGGCTCGACCTACGCACTGGTGCCGTTCGTGAATCCGAAAGCGCTGGGCGGCGTGGCCGGCATCGTCGGCGCGGGCGGCAACGTCGGCGCCGTGCTGGCCGGCTTCCTGATGAAGGGCACCGGCGACGTGCGCCAGACCCTCCTGATCCTCGGCGGTGCCGTGCTCGTCTCGGCGCTGTGCGCGATCGGCGTGCGCTTCACGCTGACCGTACCCGAAACGCCGGCACCCGCTGCCGCCTGAATTTAATACAAGTCGTCGCATTCCAGGAGTCGCAACATGAAACTGATCGTCATCGGCCACGGCATGGTGGGCCATAAATTCCTCGAAACCCTGTTCGCGGAAGCCAAGCAGGATGCCCATTTCCACGTCACCGTGCTGTGCGAAGAACCGCGCCCGGCCTACGACCGCGTGCACCTGTCCGCGTTCTTCTCGGGCACGACGGCCGACCAGCTGTCGCTCGTCGCCCCGGGCTTCTTCGAGCAGCACGCCGGCCAGGTCGACCTGAAGCTGAACGCGAAGGCCGTCGCCGTCGACCGCGATGCGAAAACCGTCACGCTGGCCGATGGCGCAGTGCTCTCCTACGACAAGCTGGTGTTCGCGACGGGTTCCTACCCGTTCGTGCCGCCGGTCCCGGGCAAGGAGCGCGACGACATCTTCGTCTACCGCACCATCGAAGACCTGGAAAAGATGACGGAATGCGGCGCCCGTTCGAAATCCGGCGTCGTCGTCGGCGGCGGCCTGCTGGGCCTCGAATGCGCCAAGGCGCTGCGCGACATGAACCTGGACACGCACGTCGTGGAATTCGCGCCGCGCCTGATGGCCGTGCAGGTCGACGACCTCGGTGGCCGCGTGCTGCGCAGGAAGATCGAAGAACTGGGCGTCAACGTCCACACGCAGAAGAACACGCTGCAGATCGTCGCCGGCGAGTCGGCCACGCACCGCATGGAATTCGCGGACGGCAGCTTTCTCGAAGCGGACATGATCGTGTTCTCGGCCGGCATCCGCCCGCGCGACGAACTGGCCAAGGCCGCCGGCCTGGCATTGGGCCCGCGCGGCGGCATCGCCATCGACGACGCCTGCCTCGCATCCGACCCGCACATCTACGCCATCGGCGAGTGCGCCTCGTGGGGCGGCCAGACGTTCGGCCTCGTGGCACCGGGTTACGAAATGGCCCGCATCGTCGCACGCGCGCTGATCGGCCAGGAAGCCGCCTTCGCCGGCGCCGACATGAGCACCAAGCTGAAGCTGATGGGCGTGGATGTCGCGTCGATCGGCGACGCGCACGGCAACACGCCGGGCGCACGCAGCTTCCAGTTCACGGACGAGCGCAAGCAGGTCTATAAAAAGATCGTCGTGTCCGACTGCGGCAAGAAGCTGCTGGGCGCCGTGCTGATCGGCGATGCGGCCGAATACGGCAGCCTGCTGCAGATGATGCTGAACGATATGGAACTGCCGGAATCGCCGGAATTCCTGATCCTGCCGCAGCTCGAGGGCGGCGCCCGTCCGGCGCTGGGCGTCGATGCGCTGCCCGCGGCCGCGCAGGTCTGCTCGTGCAATGCCGTCACCAAGGGCACCATCGCCGACGCGGTGGCCGGCGGCGCGTGCGACATCGGCGCGATCAAGTCGTGCACGAATGCGGGCACGTCGTGCGGCGGCTGCGTGCCGCTCGTCACGCAGATCATGAAGTCCGAGATGGCGAAGGCCGGCATGGCCGTCAACAACCACCTGTGCGAACACTTCCCGTACTCGCGCCAGGAACTGCACCACCTGATCCGCGTGGGCGGCATCAAGAGCTTCGGCGAACTGCTGCACAAGCACGGCACGGGTCTGGGCTGCGACATCTGCAAGCCGGTGGCTGCCAACATCCTCGCGTCGACGTGGAACGACTTCGTGCTGAAGCCCGAGCACGCGAGCCTGCAGGATTCGAACGACTACTTCCTCGGCAACATCCAGAAGGACGGCACGTATTCCGTCGTCCCGCGCATGCCGGGCGGCGAAGTGACGCCGGACGGCCTGATCGCCGTGGGCGCGGTCGCGAAGAAATACGGCCTGTACACCAAGATCACGGGCGGCCAGCGCGTCGACCTGTTCGGCGCCCGCGTGGACCAGCTGCCGGCGATCTGGGAAGAGCTGATCGCGGCCGGCTTCGAATCCGGCCACGCCTACGGCAAGTCGCTGCGCACGGTGAAATCGTGCGTGGGCTCGACGTGGTGCCGCTACGGCGTGGGCGATTCCGTCGGCTTCGCGATCGCGCTGGAAAACCGCTACAAGGGCCTGCGCGCGCCGCACAAGATCAAGTTCGGCGTGTCCGGCTGCACCCGCGAGTGCGCCGAAGCGCAGGGCAAGGACGTGGGCCTGATCGCCACCGAGAAGGGCTGGAACCTGTACGTATGCGGCAACGGCGGCATGAAGCCCCGTCACGCGGAACTGATCGCATCGGACCTGGATGAAGCGACCGTCGTGAAGCTGGTCGACCGCTTCCTGATGTTCTACGTGCGCACCGCCGACCGCCTGCAGCGCACCAGCACGTGGCGCGAGAACCTGGAAGGCGGCCTGGATTACCTGAAGCAGGTCGTCATCGACGACAAGCTGGGCATCGCCGCCGAACTGGAAGCCGACATGCAGCGCGTGGTCGACACGTATGCCGACGAGTGGAAGAACGCCGTCGAAGACCCGGCCGTGCGCCAGCGCTTCCGCAGCTTCGTCAACACCGACGGCACGGACGACAACATCGTGTTCATGCCGGAACGCGGCCAGATCCGTCCGGCCACGATCGAAGAACGCCGCCGCACCATTCCGATTGCCGTCGCCTGATTTATTGACCCGAACAAGGAGAACACCATGCATCGCGATATCCAACTGAATCAGTGGAATGCCGTCTGCTCGCTCGACCAGATCGTCCCCGACACGGGCGTCGCCGCCCTGCTGAACGGGCGCCAGGTGGCCGTGTTTCGCGTGGGCGCCGAGTCGCCGCGCCTGTTCGCCATCGATAACTACGATCCGAACTCGGACGCCGCCGTGCTGTCGCGCGGCCTGGTCGGCAGCATCGGCGAGCGCGTCGTCGTCGCGTCGCCGATCTACAAGCAGCACTTCGACCTGCAGACCGGCGAATGCCTGGAAGCGCCGCACCACTCGGTGTCGAGCTACCCGGTGCGCGTCGAAGACGGCAAGGTCTGGGTGGGTGCGTAAATGAAGACCCATCCGCGCCTGGTCGTCATCGGCAACGGCATGGCGGGCATGCGCACGGTCGAGGAGCTGCTGAAGCTCGCGCCCGACATGTACCGCATCACCGTGTTCGGCGCGGAGCCGCACGGGAATTACAACCGCATCCTGCTGTCGCCCGTGCTGGCGGGCGAAAAGACCGTCGACGACATCATGCTCAACACGCGTGAATGGTACGACGCCAACGGCATCACGCTGCACGCGGGCGACCCGGTCGTGCGCATCGACCGCAAGAAGCGCGTCGTGCACGCCGCGTCCGGTCTCGCGGTGCCGTACGACCGCCTGCTGATCGCCACCGGTTCGAAGCCGTTCATCGTGCCGGTGCCGGGCCACCAGCTGCCGGGCGTGATCGGTTTTCGCGACATCAGCGACGTCGACACGATGCTGGAAGCCGCGCGCGCGGGCGGGAAGGCCGTCGTCATCGGCGGCGGCCTGCTCGGCCTGGAAGCGGCCAACGGCCTGCTGCGGCAGGGGATGGAAGTCGCCGTCGTGCACGTGATGGGCAGCCTGATGAACCAGCAGCTCGACCCACCCGCCGCGGAACTGCTGCGCGCCAGCCTGGAACAGCGCGGCCTGCGCATCCTCTTGAACCGCCAGACCGTCGCCATCGAGGGCGAGGACCGTGTGCGTACCGTGCGCTTCGAGGATGGCGAGACCGTGGACGCCGATCTCGTCGTGATGGCGGCCGGCGTGCGTCCGAACGTCGAGCTGGCGAAAGCCGCCGGGCTGCACTGCGAGCGCGCGATCGTCGTCGACGACACGCTGCAGACCTACGACCCGCGCGTGTACGCCGTCGGCGAATGCGTGCAGCACCGCCGCGCCACGTTCGGCCTCGTGGCGCCGATCTGGGACCAGGCACGCGTCGCCGCCGCCCACCTCGCTGGGTCCGGCCACCGCCGCTACGTGCAGCAGGCCACCGCGACGAAGCTGAAGGTGACGGGCGTGGACCTGTACTCGGCCGGCGACATCGTGGGCGGCGAGGGCAGCGAAGACCTCGTGCTGCGCGACCGCCGCGGCGGCATCTACAAACGCCTCGTCGTCGCGGGCAACCGCCTGACGGGCGCCGTGTTGTACGGGGACGTCGCGGACGGTCCCTGGTACTTCGACCTGATTCAACAGCGGACGGACATCTCGTCCATCCGCGACCAGTTGCTGTTCGGCCGAGCGGCCTGACGAGGAGTTGCACATGAAGTTGTCCGCCATCCCCACCACTGTTAAAACGACGTGCCCGTATTGCGGCGTCGGCTGCGGCGTCAACGCCCAGGTCGGGCAGGACGGCGCAGTTGCGATCGCGGGCGACGCGGCGCACCCTGCCAGCCAGGGCCGCCTGTGCGTAAAAGGTTCCGCACTGGGCGAGACGCTGGGCAACCGCGGCCGCCTGCTCGCGCCGATGCTGCGTGAAGAGGGCACGCTGCGCGAAGCGTCGTGGGACGAGGCGCTGGACAAGGTCGCAGCCGGCTTCGCGCGCGTGATCGCGGAGCACGGTCCGGAGGCCGTCGCGCTGTACGTCTCCGGCCAGCTGCTGACCGAGGACTACTACGTCGCCAACAAGTTCATGAAGGGCTATGTCGGCAGCGCGAACATCGACACGAACTCGCGCCTCTGCATGTCGTCGGCCGTGGCCGGCCACAAGCGCGCATTCGGCGAAGACATCGTGCCGGGCTGCTATGAAGACTTCGAACAGGCCGACCTGATCGTGCTCGTCGGCTCGAACGCCGCCTGGTGCCACCCGACCTTGTACCAGCGCATCGCGCGCGCGAAGCAGGAGCGTCCGGAGCTCAAGATCGTCGTCGTCGACCCGCGCCGCACGGCCACGTGCGACATCGCCGACCTGCACCTGCCCGTGAAGCCGGGCACGGACGTATGGCTGTTCGACGGCCTGCTGGGCCACCTGGCCGCGCACGCGGCGGACGACAGCTTCATCGAAGGCCACACGACGGGCGTGGCCGATGCACTGGACGCGGCCGGCAAGGCGGGCTCGCTGGCAGAAGTGGCGAAAGCCTGCCGCCTCGACCCGCGCGACCTGGAGCGCTTCTACGACCTGTTCTCCAACACGGAGAGGGTCGTGACGGCGTTCACGATGGGCGTGAACCAATCGACCGCCGGCGCCGACAAGGTCAATGCGATCATCAACTGCCACCTGATCACGGGCCGCATCGGCCGCCCGGGGATGGGGCCGTTCTCGCTGACCGGCCAGCCGAACGCGATGGGCGGACGCGAAGTGGGCGGCCTCGCGAACATGCTGGCCGCGCACATGGACCTCGACGATGCCGCGCAACGCGCCGCGCTGCAGGAATTCTGGGGCTCGCCGCACGTCGCCGCCAAGCCCGGCCTGAAAGCCGTCGACCTGTTCCGCGCCATTGAGGACGGCAAAGTCAAGGCCGTGTGGATCATGGCGACGAACCCGCTCGTGAGCCTGCCCGATGCCGATCAGGCCCGGCGCGCGCTCGAAAAATGCGAGCTGGTCGTGGCGAGCGACATCGTGCTCGGCACCGACACGAACGAGGCGGCCCACGTACTGCTGCCGGCCCTCGGCTGGGGCGAGAAGGATGGCACCGTCACCAATTCCGAGCGCTGCATCTCGCGCCAGCGCGCGTTCCTGTCCGCGCCGGGCAGCGCCCGCGCCGACTGGGACATCATGTGCGACGTCGCCCGCCGCATGGGTTTCAAAGGCTTCGATTTCCAATCCGCGCACGAGATCTTCGACGAGCACGCGCGCCTGTCCGCGTGGAAGAACGGCACCGACGGCCAGCGCCGCCGCCTGTTCGACATCGGAGGCCTGTCCGGCATGACGCGCGCCGACTACGATGCGCTCGATCCCGTCCAGTGGCCGGTGCGTACGCCGGGCGAGCGCACGGAACGCCTGTTCGGCGACGGCCGCTTCGCGCACGGCGACGGCCGCGCGCGCTTCGTGCCGACCGTGCCCCGCGCGCCGGCGCACCTGCCGGGCGGCGAATATCCGCTCGTGCTGAACACGGGCCGCGTGCGCGACCAGTGGCACACGATGACGCGCACGGGCCGCTCGCAGAAACTGGCGGAGCACATCCCGGAACCGTACATCGACATGCACCCGCAGGATGCGCTGCTGTGCGGCGTGAAGGCGGGCGAGCTCGCGCGCGTGACGAGCGACTGGGGCGCCGTCGTGGCACGCGTGCAGCACGGCGGCGGCATCGCGCGCGGCAGCGTGTTCATGCCGATCCACTGGAGCGGCCAGACCGCGTCGGATGCGCGCGTGGGCACCGTCGTCAACCCGGCCGTCGACCCGGTGTCGGGCGAGCCGGAATTCAAGCACACGCCCGTGCGCATCGAACCGTTCGGCGTCACGTGGTTCGGCTTCATCCTGTCGCGCACGGAACTGCCGCTGCGCGAGGCGGCCAACTGGACGCGCGTGCAGGGCAAGGACTTCGTCCGCTACGAACTGGCGGGCCGCAAGCCGTTCGCCGCCGCGCACGACTGGGCGCGCCGGCTGCTGGACGTGCACGACGACGACGCGGACTGGATCGAGGTCGAGGACAAGAACGGCGGCATGTACCGCGCCGTGCACCTCGTCGACGGCCGCATCGAGGCGTGCCTGTTTGTCGCGCAGCGCACCGACCTGCCGGCCCGCACGTGGCTCGCCAGCATGTTCGACAAGGAGCAGCTGGAGCCGGCCGACCGCCTCAGCCTCCTGGCGGGCCGCGCGAAAGAGCCGGGCATCGATCCCGGACCGACCGTGTGCTCGTGCTTCGGCGTGGGGCGCAAGACGATCGAGATCGCGATCCGCGAGAATAATCTGTGCGACGCGGCGGCTGTCACGGCATGCACGAAGGCGGGCGGCAATTGCGGGTCGTGCATTCCGGAGATTCGATCGTTGTTGGCTGAGGCGCAAGTCGCGGAAGCCTGATTACGTCGTCCCCGCGAAGGCGGGGACCCAAGTTCTGCTTACATTACGATAACGCGTGCAAATTGGGTTCCCGCCTGCGCGGGAACGACGGTTTTAGGGCTAACGGCCCTTTGGCGCCACCACCCCGTACGCCTGCGGCACCGCCACCCGCATGATGTCGATGAAGCGCCGCAGCCGGGCCGGATAGAAGCGCGCCGGCGGATAGATCAGCCAGATCGGCAGCGGCGACGCCTGCCATTCCGGCACGAGCTGCACGAGCCGGCCCGCGTCCAGTTCCTCGCGCAGCGCCCAGCGCGAACCCAGCGCCGCGCCCACGCCCAGCGCGGCGGCGCTGCGCATCGCATACAGGTTGTCCGTATAGATGCGCGGCCGGACGGCCACCCGCACCGTGTCGCCGCTCTGCGCATGCGTCAAGGTCACCTCGTCGCGATAGAAATGGCTGACGGCGATCCAGGGCAGCGCCCCGAGATCGTCCGGATGGGCGGGCAGGGCGCGTCCCTGGAACAGCGCGGGTGACCCGATGACGATGCGCGGCACGTCGCCGAGCCGGATCGCCACCACCGACGGATCGGGAATCTCGCCCACGCGGATCGCGCAATCGATGCCCTCGCCGATGAAGTCGGGCGTGCGGTCGTGCAGGGTCCAGTCCACCGTCATGCGCGGATAGCGCGCCAGGTATTCCGCCAGCGGCGCGACCAGCTGCTGCTGGCCGAACGCGTGCGGCGCCACGACGCGCAGCATCCCGACCGGTTCGTCCACGGCGCCCCGGATCTCGCTCTCGAATTCCTGCCATCCCGCGATGAGCTCCTTGGCGCGCGCATAGCAGCGCATGCCGTCGTCCGTCAGCTTCATCGCGTGCGTGGACCGCTGCAGCAGGCGCACGCCCAGCGATTTCTCCAATGCCTTCAGGCGCCGGCTGATCGTCGGCTGCGTCGTCGCGAGTGCCCGCGCTGCGGCGGACAGGCTGCCGGCATCCACGATGCGGACGAAGGTTTCGACCAGCATCATACGGTCGGCAGATGGATTGATCGTCGAAAAGTCTGTACTCATACGTCTATCGTATAACAGTTCGACGTCCGCCGGTGCTACACGGCCATGTTTCGCTTCTCCATAATGCACTGCAACAACTCACCCACCATGGAGTCCAACATGAGCATCGCACACACGACGGCGACTGTCATACCGATCCGCACGAGGCTGACCTCGCCTCTGATCTTCCTGCTGGCCGCGAGCACCGGCCTGTCCGTCGCCGCCCTCTACTACAGCCAGCCCACGCTGGGCGTGCTGGCCACCGACCTGCATGCGAGCAACCAGGCCGTCGGCTGGATCCCGACGTTGACGCAGTTCGGCTACGCCCTCGGCCTGCTGTTCCTCGCGCCGCTGGGCGACCGTTTCGACCGCCGCACCATCATCGTCGTGAAATCGCTGATGCTGGCCATGGCGCTGCTGGCCATCGCCGCCGCGCCGAGCCTCGCCGTGCTGCTGGGTGCGAGCCTCGCCGTCGGCCTGCTGGCCACCGTCGCCCAGGACATCGTCCCGGCCGCCGCGACCCTGGCGCCGGCCGCGCACCGCGGCCGCATCGTCGGTACCGTCATGACCGGGCTGCTGCTGGGCATCCTGCTGTCGCGCGTCGTGGGCGGCCTGGTGGCGGAAGCCCTCGGCTGGCGTGCCGTGTTCGGCGGCGCGGCCGTCGTCGCGGCCTTCACGACGGCGATCCTCGCCCGCGGGCTGCCGAGTTTCAGGCCGACGAGCACCAGCCCGTATCCGGTCCTGCTGGGCTCGCTGTTCGCGCTGTGGAAAGAACACCGCGCGCTGCGCCTCGCCGCCATGGCCCAGGGTCTGCTGTCGATCGGTTTCTCGGCGTTCTGGTCGACCCTGGCCGTCATGCTGCACGGCGCCCCGTTCCACCTGGGTTCGGCCGCCGCCGGTTCGTTCGGCCTGGCCGGTGCTGTCGGCGCGCTGGCCGCGCCGTTCGCCGGCCGCCTGGCCGACCGCCGCGGTCCGCAGTTCGTGACCCGCCTCGGCGCCGGCCTGAGCGTCGCCTCGTTCGGGATCATGCTCGCCATGCCGCACCTGTCGACCGGCGCGCAGCTGGTGCTGCTGGCCCTGGCCACCGTCGGCTTCGACCTGGGCGTGCAGGCGACCATGATCGCCCACCAGACCATCGTCTACGGCATCGCACCCGAAGCCCGCAGCCGGCTGAACGCGATCTTCATGACCACGATGTTCGTCGGCATGGCAGCGGGCGGCGCGCTCGGTGCCCAGGCGTTGGCCGCATGGGGCTGGAACGGCATCGTGCTGCTCGCCGTCGTTTCGAGCCTGGCCGCGCTGGCGGTGCGGATCCGGGCGTCGTCGGAGAACTGACAGACTCAGGAATGACCAGCGCCAGGCCACGGCAACGCGGCCTGGCGCTGTGCTTTTCCAGGCCGAGATGCACGCGCCTGCTGCATCAGGGCCGGCGGGTTCGAGACCGCGCAGCCGTAAGGCTATTCGGGAAGCAGGCGGATTTCCTGCGCCAGGTGCTGCAGCACCGTCGCCACCCGCCTGAGATGACGGCTTTCCGGGTGCGAGAGCAGCCACAGTTGGGTGACGCATTCATCGATTTCGGGACCGATCTGGCGCAAGTCGGCGCGCGGCGCCGCGAGGAACAGCGGCAGCAGCGCGACGCCCAGGCCGAGCGCGACGCACTCCGCCGCCGACAGGATGCTGCTCACCCGGTACGCCGGCGTAATCTTCGGAAAATGCCGGCGCCGCCACAGCACCGACGGATGGTCGGGTAACGCATCGTCCGGTGCGATCCATGCCACGCCGCGCTCGATCGCGTCCTCGAGCGAGCGCAGCCGGCTCTTGCGCGAGGCAAACAGTGCGACCCGGATCGGTCCGAGGTTCCGGCCCACCAGGTGCTCGGGCGGTGCGCGCGTCGCGCGGATGGCGATGTCGGCGTCGCGCCGGCCCAGGTTGACGGGCGCGTTGCTGGCGTCGAGGTCGAACTCCAGCAGCGGATGGCGTTCGCGCAGCGCCTTGAGCGACGGCGCCACCAGCCCGTGCAGGATGGTGTCCGTCGTGGTGATGCGCACCTGTCCGGAGACCTGGTCCGGCCGGATCTGCAGCAGCGAACGCGCTGCCTCCAGCTCGCTTTCCTGGCGTTCCGCATGGCGCGCCAGGTTCAAGGCGAGTTCGCCCGGCAGATAGCCGGAGCGCGTGCGCTCGAACAGCGCCTGGCCCAGGCCGCGCTCGATGCGCTGCAGGTTGCGGAAGACCGTCGAGCCGTCGACGCCGAGACGTTCCCCGGCCTGTGCGAGGGTACCCGCGCGGACCAGCGCGAGCACGGTCTCCAGGTCGGCGCTGCCGATGCGATAGGGTGGCGATTGCGTTTTTGCAGTCATGGTTTGCAGATGCGCGTATTCCCATTGTAATCACGCAATCATAGACTGCGCTCTCCCACCCATCAAGGAGAGCCGTCATGAACCCATCGTTCGTTCTCGTCAGCCACGCCCTGTGCCCGTACGTGCAGCGCGCCGCCATTGTCCTGTACGAGAAGGGTGTGCCGTTCGAGCGGCGCGACGTCGACCTGGCGGACAAGCCGGATTGGTTTCTGCGCGTGTCCCTGCTCGGCAAGACGCCGGTGCTGCTGGCCGGCGGCGAGGCTATCTTCGAGTCCGCCGTGATCTGCGAATACCTCGACGAGACCGTGGCGCCGCGCCTGCATCCGCTTGAGCCGCTGCAACGAGCGCGCCACCGGGGCTGGATGGAATTCGGCTCGGCGCTGCTGAACGCCATCGCGGTGTTTTATAACGCGCCCGACGAAGCGGCCCTGCTGCGCGCAGCCGACGACATCCACCGGCGCTTCCGGCAGGTGGAACAGGTGCTGCACGCGCCGCCCTGGTTCGACGGCGCGCGCTTCTGCATCGTCGATGCCGTGTTTGCGCCGGTGTTCCGCTATCTCGACGTGTTCGAGCGCATCGGCGACTTCGGCATGCTGACCGGACTCGCCAGGTTGCAGGCGTGGCGCGCGGCGTTGGCGCTGCGGCCGTCGGTCCAGGCGGCGGTCAGCCAGCGCTATCCGGAATTGTTGACGGCATTCCTGGCGCGGCGCGGATCGGCGCTCAGTCTGCGCATGTAGTCAGTCGGGAGACAGGAACGGCGCCAATGCCTGCTCGGCCGCGGCCCGGTTGAGGGCGCGCGCCTGCAGCGGATGCATGGCGACGGCGACGTCGGCCTTGCGGTTGCTGTCGTGCAGCACGGCCTGATTGTCGGCCATGGCGCGCAGCAGTTGCGTGGTGAGGCGGTCCAGCCTGGGGCGGATGGTTTGGGCGAGATCGGGCGCGTCGTCGAAATGGCCGGCGTCCTCTGCCTGCCAGCGGTGGTAGAGCGCGCGCTGCACGGTCTTGGAGGCTTCGATCTGCGCCCGGAACACGCTGCGCACCCACGCCTCCGGCAAGCCCAGCGAGGCACCCTGGCGCACTGCCGCGGCGATGACGAGTTCTTCGCGCGGCAGGTCTTCGATGGGCGTCTTCGTATTCCACTTGGCGCGCGCCACATCCTGCGCCAGCAGCAGGCGTTCGTCGATGGCCTGGCGCAATGGCTCCAGCCCCCAAGGGAACGCCAGCCAGCGGTCCAGGCGCTGTTGCACGTCGCCGTTGTCCAGGCGCTGCTGCAGCCAGTGGTCGACATACGCCTTCAGCGCCTTGTCGCGCGGCAGCAGGATCGCCTTGTCCGTCATGTCGAACGGCGCGTCCGGATGCACCGCGCACAGCTGCGGATGCAGGCGCTGCTGCAAACGGGTTTCGATGGCGTCGGTCATCATCAGGTCGGCCGCGCCGCTGACGATCTGGCCGAAGATGGTCACATTGTCCGGATACACGGTCAGCTGCGCGCGCGGCGCCCGGGCGCGGGCGAAGCGTTCGTTAGTGCCGCCCGGATTGACGATCAGCCTTACGTCCGGCCGGTCGATCTGCGCCAGCGTCTGGAAGCGTGCGACGTTTTCGCAGCGCGTGATCGGCGTCTTGCCATCGTGCAGATAGGGCACCGAAAACAGCGCTTGCCGTTGCCGCTCGGCCGTCACCGACACGCCGCTCAGTGCGAGATCGAACTTGTCCGCGCCCAGGTCGGCCATCAGCGTCGGCCAGCTGGTCGGCACCAGTTGCAACTGCACGCCGAGCGCCTGCGCCAGCTCGCCGGCCAGCTCGACATCCATGCCGATGAATTCGCCACTCGCGGGCCGGTAGCTGAAGGGCTTGTAGTCGCCGGTACTGCCTACGCGCAGCACGCCGCGCGCGGCGATGTCGTCCAGGCGGTCGGCCTGCGCCGGGGCCGCTGCCAGCAGGCCTGCAAAAACGCCATACAAGATTGCTGCGCGCATGAGTTCCCTTTGTCTGTCGGTAGCGGCCGGAGCGTAGGGGACGAGACGATGCCTGTCAAGAAGACTGGAGCAGCGGAAGGAAATGACTGGGGAGGGTGGTCGGGGTGAGAGGATTCGAACCTCCGGCCTCTACGTCCCGAACGTAGCGCTCTACCGGGCTAAGCTACACCCCGACTGGTATGGATACTGCTGAGGGAGAAAAACAGATGGTCGGGGTGAGAGGATTCGAACCTCCGGCCTCTACGTCCCGAACGTAGCGCTCTACCGGGCTAAGCTACACCCCGACTGTTTGAGACTTCGTCGCCGAAATCTCGGGAAGGCATTACTATAGTTGCCTCAATGGTTTCTGTCAACAGCGAAGGTGCATAACTGCAGGAGGCTGTCCTTGTATTCGCTCGGCGGCAAATCGGCGATCGCGGCGGCCGCGCGGCGTGCCGCGGTCTCCGCTTCGCGGCGCGTGAAGTCCAGCGCGCCGCTGCTCGAGACAGCCGCCAGCACCGCGTCGAAATGGGTTTCGTCGCCCTGTTCGATGCAGGTGCGGATCAGTTCGCGCTGCTCCGGCGTGCCGTTTTCCATCACGTAGATCAGCGGCAAGGTCGGCTTGCCTTCGCGCAGGTCGTCGCCCACGTTCTTGCCGATCTCGGCGGCGTCGCCCGCGTAGTCGAGCACGTCGTCGATCAGCTGGAAGGCCGTGCCCAGCGAGCGGCCGTATTCGCCGGCCGCTTCGATCTGCGCGTCGTTCGCGCCGGCGACGAGGGCGCCCAGTTGCGCGGCCGCCTCGAACAGCTTGGCCGTTTTCGAACGGATCACGCGCAGATAGCTTTCCTGCGTGACATCCGGATCGTGCATGTTCAGGAGTTGCAGCACTTCGCCTTCCGCGATGACGGTCGTGGCGCGCGACAGGATCTGCATGATGCGCATGTTGTCCAGGCTCGTCATCATCTCGAACGACCGCGAGTACAGGTAGTCGCCGACCAGCACCGACGCGGCGTTGCCGAACATGGCGTTTGCCGTCTGGCGGCCGCGGCGCATCGAGGATTCGTCGACGACGTCGTCGTGCAGCAGGGTAGCGGTGTGGATGAATTCCACGACGGCCGCCAGCTCGTGGTGGCCGGCGCCCTTGTAGCCGTAGGCATTCGCCAGCAGCAGCACCAGCACGGGACGGATCCGCTTGCCGCCGGCACTGATGATGTACTCGGCGATCTGGTTCACCAGCGCGACTTCGGACTGCAACCGCTCGCGGATCACCGTGTTGACGGCCTCCATGTCTGCTGCGATCGTGCGGGTGATGGGGTTCTGTTGTGCGGTTTGGGTGGCGGCGGACAAGGCGGACCTGCTGACGTTGGATGCGGATAGGTTTTGTTGAGTCGCGATTATACGACATGCAAGGAAAAGGCGCCCTTTTTCCCAGTGGCGCCAGAGGCCAGCCCGCGAGGCCTGCCGCGCCACCACAACCGTTTTGACGCTGCGCACCATTCCATGTATAATCCTCTGTTCCCGAATCCCCGGCTGTTTACCTCGCCTAGATGCAGGGAATATTTCTTAACAATCAATGAGGTTTCAAATCATGTACGCGGTCATAAAAACCGGTGGCAAGCAATACAAAGTTGTCGCTGGCGAAAAACTCAAAGTAGAACAGATACCGGCAGACATTGGTTCCGAACTCACTATCGATCAGGTTCTCGCCGTCGGCGAGGGCGAGAGCATCAAGTTTGGTGCTCCGCTGGTGGAAGGTGCTTCGGTTCGCGTGACTGTTGTTTCGCATGGTCGTCACGACAAAGTGCGCATTTTCAAAATGCGTCGTCGTAAGCACTACCAGAAGCGTCAAGGCCATCGCCAGAACTACACCGAAATCCAAGTGGTTGCGATCAACGGCTAATTGCCGCGCGTCCCTATTCAGTCATCAAGGAGCATCTAAATGGCACACAAAAAAGGCGGCGGTACTACCCGCAACGGCCGTGACTCAGAAAGCAAACGCCTCGGCGTGAAAGTCTACGGCGGCCAGGCGATCAACGCCGGCGGCATCATCGTGCGTCAGCGCGGTACCCAGGTTCGTCCGGGCACCAACGTTGGCCTGGGCAAGGATCACACCCTGTTCGCCCTGATCGATGGCACGGTCAAGTTCGTCAAGCAAGGCGTCGGTTCGAAGCAGTACGTGACCGTCGTTGCTGCTGAAGCAGTCGCTGCTTAATTGCGGCATCAGCGGGGCCACGGTGCCCCGCTCGGTAAGGCGTCCAAGCCTTGCAATCGATAGGCTCTGCCCTCCGGTAGGGCCTTTTTAATTTTCGGCGTTGTCACCGTTAAGTGCGGAACGTTCCGCGGCCGTTCGTCTATCATGGACGCCTGGTCCGCTTTTAACAGTGACACAGCCTTTCGTTTTGGTGGTCTCATCATGAAGTTTATCGACGAAGCACGCATCGAAGTCATCGCCGGCGACGGCGGCAACGGCTGCGCCTCGTTCCGCCGCGAGAAATTCCGCCCGTTCGGCGGTCCGGACGGCGGCGACGGCGGCCGCGGCGGCTCGATCTACGCAGTCGCCGACCGCAACGTCAACACGCTGGTCGACTTCCGCTTTTCCAAGGTCCACACGGCGCGCAACGGCGAGCCGGGCCGCGGTTCCGATTGCTACGGCAAGGGCGCGGAAGACGTCTACCTGCGCATGCCGGTCGGCACCCTGATCGTCGACGACGTCACCGGCGAGATCATCGCCGACCTGACGGAGCACGAACAGGTCGAGCTGCTGGCCAAGGGCGGCGAGGGCGGCTGGGGCAACATCCACTTCAAGACGTCGACCAACCGCGCGCCGCGCCAGAAGACGGACGGCAAGGACGGCGAACGCCGCGAGCTGCGCCTCGAACTGAAGGTGCTGGCCGACGTGGGCCTGCTGGGCATGCCGAACGCCGGCAAGTCGACGTTCATCACGGCCGTGTCGAACGCGCGTCCGAAGATCGCGGATTATCCGTTCACGACCCTGCACCCGAACCTCGGCGTCGTGCGCGTGTCGCATGCGAAGAGCTTCGTCATCGCCGACATTCCGGGCCTGATCGAAGGCGCGGCGGAAGGCGCCGGCCTCGGGCACCAGTTCCTGCGCCACCTGAGCCGCACGGGCCTGCTGCTGCACATCGTCGACCTCGCCCCGATGGACGGCAAGACCGACCCGGTCAAGGAAGCCAAGGCGCTCGTGAAGGAACTCGAGAAGTACGACGAGGAACTCGTGAACAAGCCGCGCTGGCTCGTGCTGAACAAGCTGGACGTCGTGCCGGAAGACGAGCGCAAGAAGGTCGTCAAGGACTTCATCAAGCGCATGGCCTGGAAGGGCCCCGTCTTCGAGATCTCGGCGCTGAACCGCGAAGGCTGCGAAGACCTCGTGCACGCGATCTACAGGCATCTCGAAGAGACGCGCCACAGCGAGCAGCGCTCGGAGGAGACGCAGATGACCGAGGAAGCGCGCGGCATCTCGTCGATCGATCCGGACGATCCCCGCTTCAAGATCCTCGAAGATTAAGTCGTTGGCAGTCACCATCGTCCAGACCGCAAGCAGCAACTGGCGCGCGCGCCTGCGCGGCCAGCTGCTGTCGGTCGCGGCGTCCGCCCATTCGCTGGCCGCGCTCGCGGCCCTGCTGGATCCGGACCGCGTGGCGGATGCGATGGGACTGTTCCCCGTGGGCGTGAACGGCTACAGCCAGTTCTATGCCCTCTACGTCGGAGTGCGCCTCGCCACCGCGGGGCTGGCTCTGCTGGCGGCCAGGCAGGGCGACCAGCCCATCCTCGGCGACCTCGCAGCATTATTCATCCTGGCGCAGCCGCTTGGCCGCCTCGTCGCGGCCTTCGCGATCGGCCTGCCCCAGGGCTTATTGTTCGTCGTCAGCGGGATCGAGCTGGCGGTCGGCCTGGCGCTGATCGGCCTGCGCCCGCAAGGACGCTTCCTGTCAATCCGACCGTCGCCATGAAATCCGTCCTCCAGTCTTCCAGCCGCATCATCGTCAAAGTCGGCTCCTCGCTCGTCACCAACGAAGGCCGCGGCCTCGATCACGAGGCCATCGCGCGCTGGGCCGCGCAGATCTCGTCCCTCCGTTCGCTCGGCAAGGAAGTCGTGCTCGTGTCCTCGGGCGCCATCGCCGAAGGCATGCTGCGCCTCGGTTTTACGTCGCGCCCGACCGACATCCACGAACTGCAGGCCTGCGCCGCATGCGGCCAGATGGGCCTCGCGCAGATCTACGAGACGAGCTTCCGCAGCCACGGCGTGAAAACGGCGCAGGTGCTGCTCACGCACGCCGACCTGGCCGACCGCGAACGCTACCTGAACGCGCGCTCCACGCTGACCACGTTGCTGCGTCTCGGCGTCGTCCCGATCATCAACGAGAACGACACTGTCGTCACGGACGAGATCAAGTTCGGCGACAACGACACCCTGGGCGCGCTCGTCGCCAACCTGATCGAGGCGGATGCCCTCGTGATCCTGACCGACCAGAAGGGCCTGTACTCGGCCGATCCGCGCAAGGACCCGTCCGCGCGCCTGATCGAGGAAGCCCAGGCCGGCGACACGTCGCTGGAAGCGATGGCCGGCGGCGCGGGCAGCAGCATCGGCCGCGGCGGCATGCTGACGAAGGTACTGGCTGCCAAGCGCGCGGCGCGCTCCGGTGCGCACACCGTGATCGCGTGGGGCCGCGAAGACAACGTCCTGACGCGCCTCGCACACGGCGAAGCGATCGGCACGCAGCTGACGGCACCGACCGCGCGCCTGACCGCGCGCCGCCAGTGGATGATCGACCACCTGCACACGGCCGGCCAGCTCGTGCTGGATGCCGGCGCCGTGCAGAAGCTGGTGAAAGAAGGTAAATCGCTGCTGCCGATCGGCGTGACGGCCGTGCGCGGCGAATTCGGCCGCGGCGCCCTCGTGGGCTGCGTGGACGAAGCGGGCAACGAGATCGCGCGTGGTCTCACCAACTACACGAGCGGCGAAGTCAAACGCATCATGCGTCATTCTTCCAGCGAGATCGAAGCCATTCTCGGCTACGTCGAGGCGCCCGAGCTGGTTCACCGCGACAACCTGGTCCTGATCTGATTCAGCGCGCCTGGCTGGCCAGCAGCATGCGCACGCCCGCATATGCGAACACGCCGGCCAGCACGGCGTTCACCCAGCGCCCGCCGGCCCGGTAGGCGCGCACAGCCCCCAGCACAACGAACCGCAGACGACGCCGATCGCGAAAGCGCTGCAGGCAAGGAGTGCAGACAAGTGTCGTCCTTTCAGGCCGGATCGTGGCACACCACGCACAACTTGTTGCCGTCCGGGTCGCGCACGTACGCGCCGTAGTAATGCTCGTGGTAGTGGGGACGCAGGCCCGGCGCGCCGTCGCCGCTGCCGCCGTGCGCCAGCGCGATGTCGTAAGCCGCATCGACGGCCGCGCGGTCGCGGGCGAGCAGGGCCGTCATCTGGCCGTTGCCGGTTGCGTGCGGCTGGCCATCGTACGGGGCGCCGATGAGGAACAGGGGCCGCGGCTGACCGGGGTTTTGCCAGCCGGCCCACGGACGCGACCGGTCGCAAAAGCGCGCTTCCAGGCCCAGCGCCGCCAGCAGCGGCCCATAGAACGCGAGCGCCCGGTCGAAATCGCGGACGCCGATGAAGACATGGGAAAACATCGTCGCCTCACGGTGAAAAAGATGACAAATCGTTACAATAAAGCCAAAACACGCAAGGCTGAAATCAAGAAGCCATTCATATTGCTCGGTTATAATACTGAACTTTTGCTATTAAGTATTTCACAGTGTCTGGCGGTACCGCATGAGCTCGCCAGTCTTCCTGCAGGACATTCAATTGAACACGGCCCCTTTGATCGTCGACCTGGACGGTACGCTGATCCATACCGACATGCTGCACGAGTCCGCGCTGCGGGTCTCGCGCGACCGTCCGCTGGACGTGTTGCGCATCCCGCTGTGGCTTCTGCAAGGCAAGGCCGTCCTCAAGAGTGAGCTGGCCAGCCGCAGCAGCTTCGACGCGTCGCTGCTGCCGTATAACGAATCGCTGCTGGCCTGGCTCAAGGAAGAGCGCGCGGCCGGCCGCCGCATCGTGCTGTGCACGGCGTCCGACCGCTCGATCGCGCAAGCGGTGGCGGACCACCTGGGCGTATTCGACGACGTGCTGGCCAGCGACGGTGCCGTCAACCTGGCCGGCGACAACAAGGCGGACGCGCTGGCACAGCACTACGGCCACGGCAACTTCGACTACGTTGGCAATTCCAGCGCCGACCTGAAGGTGTGGCGCCGCGCGCGCAAGGCGATCGTCGTCAACGGCGCCCGCGGGCTCGCGCAAAAGGCGGCGGCGCTGTGCAACGTCGAGCGCGAATTCCCGCCGCAGCCGCGCGGCTTTGCGGCCTGGCGCAAGGTCCTGCGCGTGCACCAGTGGATGAAGAACCTGCTGCTGTTCGTGCCGCTGATGGCCGCGCACCGTATCGCCGACATCGACGGCTGGCTGACCCTCGTACTGGCCTTCGTCTCGTTCAGCCTGTGCGCGTCGACCGTCTACATCGCCAACGATCTGCTGGACCTGGAGAGCGACCGCGCCCACCCGCGCAAGCGCCTGCGCCCGTTCGCCTCCGGCGCCGTGCCGGCCTGGCAGGGCGTCGTGCTCGCGCCCGTGCTGCTTGCCGTCAGTCTCGCGCTCGGGGCCTTCGTCGGCGGTACGTTCCTGCCCTGGCTCCTGTTCTATTTCGTGCTCACGTGCGTGTACTCGTGGGGTTTGAAACGCGTGATCCTCCTGGACTGCATCACGCTCGCCATGCTGTACACCTTGCGCATCACGGCCGGCGCGGCCGCGCTGTCGATGCCGCTGTCGTTCTGGCTGCTGGCGTTTTCCGTGTTCCTGTTCCTCTCGCTGGCGTTCGTGAAGCGCTATGCCGAGCTGAAATCGCAGGCGCTGTCCGGCAAGCAGAAGGTGCATGGCCGCGGTTATTACACGAGCGACGAGCCGCTCGTGCTGAACCTCGGCGTCACGGCCGGCTACGCATCCGCCGTCGTGCTGGCGCTGTACCTGAACAGCGAAGTCGTGCTCGAACTGTACGAACGTCCGGAAGCCGTGTGGGGCGCCGTGCCCGTGCTGATCTTCTGGATCAGCTGGATCTGGATGCAGGCGCACCGCGGCCACATGCACGACGACCCCGTGGTGTTCGCCGTGAAGGACCGCGCCAGCCAGCTGGCCGGACTCGCATTCGGCGCCGCGCTCGTCGTCGGCGCCCTCGGGTGGCCATGGTAAAAGTTTCGTCGTGGGGCCGGCTGGACAGCCACGAACACGACCTGGTCCCGCTGTCCGACCGCGACCAGGCCGTGCGCGCCGTCGCGGGCAGCCGCGGCCTCGCGCAGGGCAATGCGCGCAGCTATGGCGACGTGTGCCTGAACCCGGACGGGCGCCTGTGGCGCATGACGGGCCTGGACCGCTTCATCGCGTTCGATCCTGCCACCGGCCGCCTGCGCTGCGAAGCGGGCGTGCTGCTGCGCAACATCCAGCGCATGAGCATCGCCCGCGGCTGGCTGCTGCCGGTCACGCCGGGCACGCAGATGATCACGGTGGGCGGCGCCATCGCCAACGACGTGCACGGCAAGAACCATCACGTGCTCGGGTCGTTCGGCGACCACGTGCTGGGCCTGCGCCTGGCGCGCACGGACGGCCGCGTGATCGATTGCGGGCCGGACATCGAGCCGGGCTGGTTCGCGGCCACCGTCGGCGGCATGGGCCTCACGGGCGTGATCGTCGAGGCCGAGCTGCAGTTGCGGCGCGTGTCCGGGCCCTGGCTCGTGACCGACACGGTCCCATACCGCAACCTCGACGAATTCTTCGCGCTGGCCGACAGCTCCGAGGCCGGCTGGGAGCAGACGGTGTCGTGGGTCGACTGCCTGTCCGGCATCGGCCGCGGCCTGTTCTTCCGCGCGAATCTCGCCGGGATTCCGGACCGCGAAGCCCAGTCCGGCCGCAAACCGAAGCGGGTGCCGTTCGTGCCGCCCGTGTCGCTCGTGAACGGCCTCTCGCTGCGCGCGTTCAACGAGACGTATTACCGCGCCAACGTGCTGAAGGCCGGCTACGCCATCGCGCACTTCGAGAAGTACACATACCCGCTGGACAACCTGCACGACTGGAACCGCATGTACGGCCCGCGCGGGTTTTACCAGTACCAGAGCGTCGTGCCGCGCGAGGCGGGACGCGTCGCGATCCAGGCGATGCTGGAAACGATCAAGGCGTCGGGGCAGGGCTCGTTCCTGGCCGTGCTGAAAACCTTCGGCGACCGCGCGAG
The DNA here is from genome assembly GCF_029223865.1 of Telluria mixta. Classification (NCBI taxonomy): domain Bacteria; kingdom Pseudomonadati; phylum Pseudomonadota; class Betaproteobacteria; order Burkholderiales; family Oxalobacteraceae; genus Telluria; species Telluria mixta. Next base: position 620,208 of record NZ_CP119520.1, on the reverse strand, counting down.
CCGCGGCATGATGAGTTTTCCGCGGCCCGGCGTCACGTTGGCGCTGGATTTTCCGAACCGCGGCGAGCGGACGAACGCCCTGTTCGACCGCCTGGACGCCATCGTGCGCGACGCGGGCGGGCGTATCTACGCGGCCAAGGATGCGCGTATGCCGCGCGACCTGTTCGAATCGGGCTACCCGCGCCTGGCCGAATTCTTGCAATACCGCGACCCGGGCATCAGCTCGTCGATGTCGCGCCGTCTGATAGGAAGCTGATATGCCGGATTCCCTCCAACGCATCGTGATCGTCGGTGCGACTTCTTCGATCGCCGAGCATTGCGCGCGCCTGTGGGCGACCGGGCACCGCCCGGTCGAAGGGGCCCTCGCGCTGACCCTTGTCGGCCGCGACGCCGGCCGCCTGGAACGCGTGGCCGCGGACCTGCGCGTGCGCGGCGCCACCGTGCTTGTCCGCACCGTCGACTTTTCCGATCCGCGCGCGATCCGGCTGCTCACCGACGGCATCGTCGCGGACGGCATGCCGCAGCAGGTGCTGATCGCGCACGGCTCGCTGCCGGACCAGCAGCAATGCCAGCGCGACCTCGCTGCCGCGTACGAGGCGCTGGACGTGAACGGCGTGTCGCCCGTGCTGTTCGCGGAAGCGTTCGCCGGCCACATGGAACCCGTGGGCGGCGTCATCACGATCATCGGCTCCGTCGCGGGCGACCGCGGGCGCCGTTCGAACTATGTGTACGGCGCGGCCAAGGGCCTCGTCACGCGCTACGCGCAGGGCCTGCAGCACCGCCTGGCCGGCAGCGGGAGCAATTTGAAGGTCGTGCTGGTCAAACCGGGGCCGACGGCGACGCCGATGACGGCGCACCTGCCGCAAAAGGGCCTCGCGCCCGTCGAACAGGTCGCGCGCCAGATCGTCGACGGTTCCGCCGCCGGCAAGCCGGTCGTGTACGCGCCGGGCAAGTGGTTCGTGATCATGATGATCATCCGCCACCTGCCGGCGTTTGTCTTCAACAAGATGAACATTTGACGTCATGCCGGATACGCCACGTTCGCGCTTCCTGACCTGGGCACTGCTGTTCGTGCTGGTCGCCTGCGCGCTGATCGCCAGCCAGATCGGCCCTATCCTCACGGTCAACCACGAGGTCGGCGACTTCGCGGCCAACAGCCTGCTGATCCAGGATGCCAAGCGGCTGCACCTCGCCGTCGGCAACTACTCGCGCGTCGGCTTCAACCACCCCGGCCCCGCGATCCTGTACGTGCTGGCCTTCGGCGAGCTGGTCCTGCACGACTGGCTGCACCTCGTGCCGTCGCCGCTGTCCGGCCAGGTGGTCGCGGGCTGCCTGTACAACGCTGCCTGGATCGTGCTGATCGTCGCCCTGGTGCGCAGGAGCGGCGCGGCGCTCGTGCCCGCGCTGCTGTTCGCCGCCGTCGTGGTGCTCATGATCGCGCGCAGCGACCATGCGATCGTCAACGGCATCTGGTTCCCGCACCTGTACGTGCTGCCGTATGCGGCCACGCTGGTGGCGATCGCGCGCCTCGTGCACGGCCATGCGGACAGCCTCAAGGCGCTGGCCATCGCGAGCGGCTTCCTGATCAACGGCCACGTGTCGTTCGTGCCGATGCTGGGCGTGATACTGATCGTCGTGCTGGCCGTGAACCTCCTGACGACGCGCGACGACCGCGCGCTGCGCGTGCTGTCTCCCGGCTGGCTGCGCGCAAACCGCCGCGCGCTACTTACCGCCGTCGGCCTGCTGTTCCTGTTCTTCGTGCCGCTGATCGTGGCGACCGTCCGCCACTGGCCCGGACCGGTGGCCGACTACCTGCGGTTCGGCCACGACAACAAGGGCAATACGCTGGAGCAGACGGTGCGTTACGTGTCCGCCTACTGGGGCGCCGGACCGTCCGTCGCGTGCGGCCTGGCGCTGCTCGTGCTGCTGCTCGTGGATGGCGGCGGCGCCAAAGGGCGGGGCATCGGCCGCGCGGCGCGTGCGCTCGGCGCGGCGTTCGTCGCCGCGACCGTGGCCGTGCTGTTCTACGTGAAGGTCGGCGTCGACAACCTGGACTACAACTACATCGCGCTGTTCTATTACGCGGTGCCGGCGCTCGCCTGCGCGCTGCTGGCGCTGATCGTGTTCCAGGCCGGCGGCGCGGGCACGGCGAAGACCGCCGTCGCGGCCGTGCTGACCTTGTGGGCGCTGGGCGGCATCTGGCACCAGGCGAAACAGGATCCGATGTACACCGTGTTCTACAACCGTCCGGACATCCCGGCCCTGTACGACGCCTTGCGCGCCCAGCCGGGCAGCGGACGCATCGTGCTGGACCTTGAACAGAAAGACGAGACGTGGGGCGAGATCTGGGGCCACGTGCTGGGGCTGCAGGCCTATGCCAAGCGCCGCCACGTCGACCTCGTGTGCGTGAACGAGCACTGGCACATCTCGTTCACGCACGCAGGCCGCTGCACGCCGGAGGAGGTGGCGCACAACCGCCGCTACGACGTGCACCAGGCCGGCCCGCGCGATCCCGTCCAGGGCAAACCCGACGTCGAGGCCGCCCACCTTGCACTGCACCGCGCCGCGCCGGCGCCCATCGCCACCGCTGGAGGCCAATGATATGAACCGTCCTTCTTCCTTCGTCGCCGACGACCGCAAACCGTTGCTGAACGCCCGTACCCTGTCGCCGAACGTCCTGTTGTTCGTCGCGATCGCCATCGTGCTCATGGTCTTCCAGTGGCACATCGATGCCAACAAGGTGCTGCACGAAATGGGCGACTTTGGCGCCAACAGCCTCCTGATCCTCGACGCCAAGCGCCTGCACCTCCTGTACGGGAACTACTCGCGCATCGGCGTGAACCACCCGGGCCCCGCGATCCTGTACGTGCTGGCGTTCGGCGAACTGGTGTTCCACGACTGGCTGCACGTGGCGCCGTCGCCGTTCTCGGGCCAGCTGCTGGCCGTGTGCCTGTACAGCGCCGCGTGGATCGTGACCGTGTTCGCGCTGGTGCGCCGCATGGTGGGCGCCGTGCTGCCCGCGCTGATGTTCACGCTCGTGTTCACGGCCGTCCTGGGCCTGTGCGAACCATCCGTCTTCCTCGGCATCTGGTTCCCCGACCTGTACATCCTGCCGTTCGCCGTCGTCGTGCTGTCGATCGCGCGGCTGGCCTGGGGCCATACGGACGCGCTGCGTACGCTCGCCGTCTCGAGCGGCTTCGTCATCAACGGCCACGTGTCGTTCGTCCCGATGCTGGGCGTGATGCTGATCGTGATGCTGGCCGCGAACCTCCTGGTCACGCTGCGCGATCCGGAGCGGCGCATCCTGGCGCCCGGCTTCCTCGTGCGCCATCGCCGCGACATCCTGATCTCCGTCGGCATCCTGTTCCTGTTCTTCGTCCCGCTGATCATCGCGACCATCGTCGATTTTCCGGGCCCCGTCTACGGCTATATCGCCTTCGGCCGCAACGACAAGCACAACGCGCTGGCGGAGGCCCTGGCGTTCGTCGGCCTGTTCTGGAAGCCGGGCCATGCCTGGATCTGGGGTGTGGCCGTGGCGTTGCTGCTGCTGACAGGTGTGCGCGCCGCATCGAAGACGTTCCTGCGCGATGCGCGCGCGCTCGGCTTCGCGTTCGTCGCGGCGTCGGCGGCGCTGCTGTTCTATGCCAAGTTCGGCATCGACCACCTCGACCTCGTCTACGTGGGCCTGTTCTACTATTCGGTGCCGGCGCTGGCTGCGGGCCTGGGGCTTTTGTACCTGTACGAAGCCGTGCGCTGGAACGCGAAGGTCATCGCCGCCGGCATCGTGACCGTCGCGGCCGTCGTTGCCACGGGCAATGCGGTCAAGAAGCCGGCGTTCTACGACGACCTGTACGACATCCCGGGCTCCGCGCAGCTGTATGACCAGCTGCGCAAGCTGCCCGGCACGGGCCGCATCGTGCTGGACATCGAGCAGAACGGCATCGCGTGGGAATACGTGTGGGGCAACGTCGTCGCGCTGCAGCTCCATGCGCGCCGCCAGGGCGAGGACCTGTTCTGCATGAACGAGCACTGGCACATCCTGTTCACCAAGCCGGCCCGCTGCCGTCCGGAAGAGTTGAACACGCAGCGCCGCTTCTTCGTACGGCCCACGCGCACGGCGGACATGGTCGCGGAAGAGCCGGACTTCCAGGGCCAGGGCCTGCTGCTGTATCGCCACGGCCGCGTGCTCACGCCGGTCGCGTACACGAACCTCGTCGACCACAAGGATTACTTCCGCACGATCCTGGGTAAAGGCTGGGCCGACATCGAGACGGACTTCGTGTGGTCGACGGGCCCGGTCGCGGAGATCAACCTGCCCGCCGATCCCAAGCGCCAGGGCCAAGTCCACCTGGACCTGGGCAGCTTCATGCCGGTGAAGACGTTCAGCCAGCACGTCGACGTCCTCGTGAACGGCCAGCCCGCGGGCGGCTGGGATTTCAACAATTTCGAGATGCGCCGCCAGATCAAGATCCCGCTGGGCGCCGACCCGACCGCACCCCAGCATATCGAACTCAGGATCGCGCATCCTGTCTCGCCCAAGCAGTACGGCTGGTCGCCGGACGACCGTCTGCTCGGCGTCTCGCTGTACGGCATCCGATGAGGAACCAGAATGACTGATTTGAACCGCAAGATCATCCTGCCCGGCGGCGCCGGGCTGGTCGGACAAAACCTTATCGCGCGCCTGAAAGCGCGCGGCTACCGCAACATCGTCGTGCTGGACAAGCACCGCGCCAACCTCGACGTGCTCCGTGAAGTCCAGCCCGACATCACCGTCGAATACGCGGATCTCGCCGAGCCGGGCGAGTGGTCGCGCCACTTCACGGACGGTTCCACCGTCGTCATGCTGCAGGCGCAGATCGGCGGCAACGACTGGAACGACTTCGTGCGTAACAACGTCGACGCGACGCGCCTCCAGCTCGACATCATCAAGGGCCAGCCGAACACGCGCCTCGTCGCGATCAGCTCCTCGGTCGTCGTGTCCGTCGCCGACGATTTCTACACGCGTTCGAAGCGCGAGCAGGAAGCGATGGTGCTGGCGAGCGGCATCCCGTGCCCGATTTTGCGTCCGACCCTGATGTTCGGCTGGTTCGACCGCAAGCACCTGGGCTGGCTGTCGCGCTTCATGAGCAAGGTGCCCGTGTTCCCGATCCCGGGCCACGGCCGCTACATGCGCCAGCCCTTGTACGTGGGCGACTTCTGCAACGTCATCATCGGCTGCATCGAGGATCCGTCCATCACAGGCGTCTACAACATCTCGGGCCACGAGGAAGTCGACTACATCGACATCATCCGCGAGATCAAGCGCGTGACCCGTGCGAAGACGCCGATCGTCAAAATCCCGTACAGCCTGTTCTACGCGCTGCTCTGGGTGTGGGGCAAGTTCGACAGCAACCCGCCGTTCACGACGCAGCAGCTGGCGGCGCTCGTCGCGCGCGACAGCTTCGAGGTGATCGACTGGCCCGGCATGTTCAAGGTGCAGAGCACCCCGTTCGCGAAGGCCATCGACGAGACCTTCAACGATCCCAAATACAGCAACGTCGTCCTGGAGTTCTGAATGAAGCAGCGTATTGCCGTCCTCGGGGCGGGGCCGATGGGCCTGGCCGTGGCTTACCAACTGGCGCGCGACGGCCACGAGCCCGTCGTGTTCGAAGCGGACGACCGCGTGGGCGGCATGGCCGCGCACTTCGATTTTTCCGGCACCTCGATCGAGCGCTATTACCACTTCCACGCGATCTCCGACCACGCCTTTTTGAAAGTGCTGGACGAGCTGGGACTGTCGTCGAAGATGCACTGGGTCGCGACGAAGATGGGCTACTGGTTCCGCAACGAGGTGCAGGAGTGGGGCAATCCGGTCGCGCTGCTGAAGTTCCGCGGCCTGGGGTTCGCGGCAAAATTCCGCTACGGCCTGCACGCATTCCTGTCGACCAAGCGCGACGACTGGAAGCCGCTGGACCACGTGGAGGCGAGCGGCTGGATCAAGGGTGCCGTCGGCGCGGAAGCGTGGGAAGTGCTGTGGCGCCGCCTGTTCGATTATAAATTCTACGACTACAGCAACAACCTGTCCGCCGCATGGATCTGGAGCCGCATCCGCCGCATCGGCCGTTCGCGCTACAACCTGTTCAAGGAAAAGCTGGGCTACATGGACGGCGGTTCCGCGACGCTGCTGGAAGCGATGCGCGCCGACATCGAGAAGCACGGCGGCATCGTGCGCCTCAAGACGCCCGCGACGAAGGTCGTGATCGAGGACGGTAAAGTGAAGGGCGTGGAAGCGAACGGCCAGTTCGAGGCGTTCGACAAGGTGATCAGCACGATCCCGCTGCCGTACGTGCCGCGCGTGATGCCCGACCTGCCGCCCGCCACGCTCGACGCATTCCGCTCCAAGAAGAACATCGCCGTCGTGTGCGTGATCGCGAAGCTGAAGAAGCCCGTGACGGAAAACTTCTGGCTCAACACGAACGACGAGGAGATGGACATCCCCGGCCTCGTCGAATACACGAACCTGCGGCCGATGGGGGACCAGCACATCGTCTACGTGCCGTTCTACATGCCGGGCGAGCACCCGAAGTTCGCGGAACCCGACCAGGCGTTCCTCGACAAGGTCAAGCGCTACCTCATGAAGATCAATCCGTCGCTCAAGGACGCGGACTTCGTCGACATGCGCGCGAGCCGCTACCGCTACGCGCAGCCGATCTGCGAGCCGGGCTACCTGGACCGCCTGCCGCCCGCGAAGCTGCCGGTGGGCGGGCTGTGGGTCGCGGACACGTCGTACTACTATCCGGAAGACCGCGGCATCTCGGAGAGCATCGACTTCGGCCGCAAGATGGCGCGCGAGGCCGGGGCGTGAGCGGCGTCGCGTCCACCTTCGCCTCGCGCCAGTTCCTGGTGTTTTTGCTGACGGGCGGCTTCGCGGCCGCCGTCAACTTCGGCTCGCGCATCCTGTACAACCGCGCGATGCCGTTTTCGTCGGCCGTCATCTGCGCGTACATCACGGGCATGATCACGGCGTTCGTGCTGGCGAAGCTGTTCGTGTTCCGCGAGAGCCAGCAGGCCACGCACCATGCGGCCGGCTGGTTCATCCTCGTGAACGTCGTCGCCGTCGCGCAGACGTGGGCGATCAGCATGCTGCTCGTGAAATGGGTGCTGCCGGCGCTGGGCATCACGGCGTTCGCGCGCGAGATCGCGCATGGCGTTGGCGTCGTCGTGCCCGTGTTCACCAGCTATCTGGGGCACAAGCATTTCAGTTTTCGCTGAACGGGACCGCGGCGGATACCAAGGCGCTTCGGCGCCTTTTTTCATGCGCATGGCATTTTTTATTGCTACATTCTGGTAATTTTCATTGCGCTTAATGCGTAATATAGTTTCCAAACAAAGAATCACCTGTGCTACATTCGTGCATGATCCGTTGTTTCCAATGAAAGGAAGACGATGTCCCGATTGCCGCGCCTCGGCCTGTTTGGCCTGCTTCTCCCCGCGCTCCCGGCCAGCGCGCAGGGCCTGAACATCGCTTCCGAACTGCTTCACGGCGGCATGGGCATCGTCGCGATCGGCGCGCTGTCCGTGCTGGCGCTGGCCGTGACGTTCGAGCGGCTCGTCAACTTCCGCATCGCGAAGGTGGCGCCGGCGGAGTTGGCCGCGGAAGCCGAGACGCTGTGGCGCGCGGGACGCTTCGACCAGTTGCGCGAACGCGTGGCCGATGGCGACAGCAGCCTTGCGCGCATCCTCGGCTGGATGGTCGAACAGCGCCACCTGCCGGCCGAAAAACTGGCGGCGCGCGTGGCGGAGATGGCGGGCGTCGAACTGCGGCTGCAGCAGCAAAAGGCATATGCGCTGAACGTCGTTGCGACGGTCGCACCGATCGTCGGCCTGCTGGGCACCGTGATCGGCATGATCGAATCCTTCCACGTCATCGCCTTCAACGGCATGGGCGATCCAACCCTGCTGGCGGGCGGCATCTCCAAGGCCCTCGTCAACACGGCGGCCGGCCTGTCGGTGGCGCTGCCGTCGCTGGCCATGCACCACGTCTTCCGCAACCGCATGGTCGGCATCGGCATCGCGCTGGAGCGCCAGCTGAACCGCGTGCTGGACGGCATGCCGGCGCGCACGCTGGAGGTCGTCCATGCGCATTGACCTCGGCGACGACGAGCAGCCCGAGATCGGCCTGATCGCGCTGATCGACTGCATCTTCTTCCTGCTGATGTACTTCATGGTGGCGACGTCGTTCCGGCACCCGGACGGCGAAAAGCCGGAGAAGGACATGAAGATCGTGCTGCCGACGTCGCAGGTCAGCCTCGATCGGGCGACGGCCGCGCCGGCGCCGCTGGTCATCGGCGTCGATGCCGGAGGCTCGCTTTACATCGACCGCAAGGAAGTATCGACGCAAGCCCTGCACGACCTGCTCAAGCGCGAGGCGGCGCGCGATCCGACGCGGCCGGTGCGCATCGACGGCGACCAGTCCGCGCGCTACCAGGACATCGTGCACGTGCTCGAACTGTGCCAGTTCGAGGGGCTCACCCACGTGTCGATGCACACGCGCTGACGATGTTCATCGACGATGCCCCGAGGTTCGCCCCGCCGTTCGGCCTGATTCGGCGGCACCCGTTCATCGTAATGTCGCTCGTGCTGCATGCGGTGCCGCTCGTCGCGCTGTATCACCTGGGCAGCCAGCGCATCGAGCTCGCCCAGCGCGAGCGGCAGCAGCGGCAGGTCGAATCGGGCGCACGGCTGACGGCGCAGGCCCGTCTCGAAAAGCGCGTGCACGATATGGAGCGGATCAAGTCCCTGCTCGAACAAAGCGCCGCCGCGCATCCGGCCGAGAACAAGGAAGACGAGGTGCAGTTCAGCGCGCAGCCGAAGGCGCCGGAAGAATTGCTGAAGCAGGCGAAGGACTTGTCGCGCAAGATCGACGAGATCGAGCGCGACACCAAGGCCGAACAGCTCGCAAAGCTGCTCGACATCCCGAAGGACAAGGCACTGGAACAGGTTGCGGAGAAGGCAAGGGCGGAGGAACCGCCTGCCGCCGAACCGCAGACCGCTGCCGAAGCGGCGGCGCAGATCGAACAGCTCGAAGCGAAGGCGCGCGTCGCGCTGGAAGAGCGCCGCAATCAGCTGGAACAGCAGCAGAACGGCGTGCAGGTCGCGGCCGACGCGGCGAGCGGGACGCAGAGTGGTACCGGCAACGGTAAAGGCGACGGTAAAGGCAATGGCAAAGGCGACGGCGCCGGCAACGGCCGGAGCGGCCAAGGCCTGGGGAGCGGAAACACCGGCGGCGTGGGCCGCACGATGCTGGACCGGATCGCCGCGTTCAGGAATCCCGACCTGCCGGATCGCGCGACGCAGGCCTACATCGGGGGCGCGGGCACCATGTTCGGCGGCGGCGTCGCGCACATTCCCACCGTCGATGCTGCCAGCATGGTCAAGGGAACGGGCAGGATGATCGGCCCGGGCGGTACCTATGCGAACCGCGTGTGGGTCAACCGCTGGTACCTGATCGGCCCGTTCGCCGGGCGGCACGGCGCAGGGCTGTTTGCCAATTACCGCCATCCGCCCGAGCAGGGTGTCGTGCTGGACGCCGCCTATCGGGGCAAGGGCGGACGCCTCGTCAAATGGGACTACGTCGACATGGCCCGCTATCCGCTGGAGCCGCCCGTGCACGCGGAAGACGCCGTGTACTACGGCTATACGGAGTTGATGCTCGACGCGGAGCAGGACCTGACGATCTGGGTGGGCGCGGACGACGATGTGCAGCTGTGGCTGAACGACCGGCTGGTCTGGGAAGGCGGGAACGTCAATAAGGACTCGTTCTTCGGCCGCGTCTACGAGACGAGGAACACCTTTGTGCGCGACTACAACCTGAACGAAGGCAAGCGCGTGGTGCACTTCAGGAAAGGCCGCAACAAGCTGTTCTTCAAGCTGTCGAACGGGCCCACGCGCATCTTCTTTTCGCTGGTCCTCACGAAGTGAACGGGGCGGCGCGCTGCATCTTGTGCCAGGCCGACGGCGTCACGCCCACGCTGCCCTTGAAGCGCCGCGTCAAATGGCTCTGGTCCGCGAAGCCGCATTCCAGCGCGACGGCGGCGAGCGGCGTGCCGAGACGGATCAGCGCTTGCGCCTGCGCGATCCGGACGGTGTTGAGGTACACGTGGGGCGGCACGTGGTACGCGGCGGTGAACGCGCGGGTCAGGTGCGCGCGCGACAGGCCGGCGACATTGGCCAGGTCCGACACGGTGATGTCGCGCGCGTAGTACGTGCGGATGTAGTCCTTCACCCGGGCCAGCGTGGCAGCACCGGCGGCGAGCGACGGCAGGGACTGCGGCCGCGCGCCGTGCCGCGCCAGCATCGTGCCCAGGAAAGCGCGCATCAGCGATTCCGCGCGCAGCGATTCGGCCGGCGTCTGCGCCAGACTGGCGGACAATGCGCCGAATGTCTCGGCCAGCTGGCGGTCGGTCGCGTGAGGGCTGGAAAAATACCGGCTGCCGTCCAAGCAACTGGCGACGAATGCATCGGGGACGTACCACATCGTGTAGCGGAATCCGTCCGCCGTCCCGCGGCAGCCGTCATGGTCGTCGTCGGGGTTGAACAGGACCAGATCGCCGGGCCGGCTGTCGTACTGCGTGCCCTTGCAGCGGAACCGCTGGATGCCGTACGTCGTGGCGCCGATCGCGAAGCAATCGTGGCTGTGGCGCTCGGATGCGTGGTCGGAAAAGTCCGCCCGCATGAGCGTCACGCCGTTGGCGAGCTCTCCGAAGATGGCCTGGTTCATGCAACGATTGTACAAGACCCACGGTCCGGCGGCCCTTCACAATGCGGTTTTCATCGGAGACATCATGCACGCTGCAATCGATCTGGCCGCCAGGCTGGCCACCTTCACGGAAGCCTTTCAACCCCGCACGGTCGCCTTGTTCAACGGTCACGACGTGATGGTCGCGAAGCTGCGCGGCGAGTACCACTTGCATGTCCACGACGACACCGACGACTTCTTCCTCGTGCTGCAGGGTTGCGTCGAGATCGACCTCGAGGATGGTTCAACGGTGACGCTGCAGCCCGGCCAGATGTTCGTCGTCCCCAAAGGCATGCGCCACCGGCCGCGCGCGCAGGGAGAAGCGCACATCCTGCTGATCGAGCCGACGGGCACGCCGAACAGCGGCGATCCGCTGACGGCGGCGCCGCGCCGGGTCATCTGACGGGAAGACCGGCGTCGCTCACGCGTCCTTCGGCGCCGGCGTCTTGTCCTTGTACTCGCACAGGTCGTTGATGATGCAGTTCCAGCACTTGGGCGTGCGCGCCACGCACGTGTAGCGGCCGTGCAGGATCAGCCAGTGATGGGCGTCGTGCAGGAAGTCCTTCGGCACGAATTTCAGGAGCTTCATCTCCACTTCGTCGACGTTCTTGCCCGGTGCGATCTTCGTGCGGTTCGCGACGCGGAAGATGTGCGTGTCGACGGCCATCGTCGGTTCGCCGAACGCCGTGTTCAGCACGACGTTCGCCGTCTTGCGGCCCACGCCGGGCAGGGCTTCCAGCGCCTCGCGCGAGCGCGGCACTTCGCCGCCGTACTGGTTCACGAGGATCTCGCACGTGGCGATGACGTTCTTCGCCTTGTTGTTGTACAGGCCGATCGTCGAGATATAGGTCTTGAGTTCGTCCAGGCCCAGGTCGAGGATCGCCTGCGGCGTGTTCGCCACCGGGTACAGGCGGCGCGTGGCCTTGTTGACGCCGACGTCCGTCGACTGCGCGGACAGCAGCACGGCGATCAGCAGTTCGAACGGCGTCGTGTATTCGAGTTCGGTGGTGGGATGCGGATTGGCGTTGCGAAAGCGCGTGAAGATCTCGAGGCGTTTGGCGGGATTCATCGATGTTTCAGTCTTTCTTGTCCGAGGCGGCCTTCTGCTTCGCGCGCTCGATGGCGGCGGCGATGATCGCGCGCTTGCGTTCTTTTTCCGCCAGCTCTTCCGCCGTATTCGTTTGTTCCGCCGTCACCGCGCGCATCTTTTCCAGCGCCTTGGCGGCCAGGCGCGCATCGTTTTCTTCCTTCTCGCGGCGCAGGCGCTCCGTGCGGAAGTCGTGGCGCGCGCGCGCGGCGTCCGCCTGTTCCTGCGACCATGCGGCCCAGCCGGTCGGCTCGCTGGCCGGATCGTCGGTGCGCGGAATCATCGCGATGCAGTCGACGGGGCAGGGCGCCACGCACAAATCGCAGCCCGTGCACAGGCTCGGGATGATCGTGTGCATCTGCTTGGCGGCGCCGAGGATCGCATCGACGGGGCACGCCTGGATGCACAAGGTGCAGCCGATGCACAGGCTTTCGTCGATGAACGCGACGGGACGCGGACGCTCGACGCCGTTGGCCGGGTTGATCGGGATGACGGGCCGGCCGGTGACCCGTGCCAGCCGTGCGACGCCTTCCATGCCGCCGGGCGGGCACTGGTTGATCTCGGCCTCGCCGCGCGCGATCGCTTCCGCGTACGGGCGGCAGGCGGGATAGCCGCACTTGGTGCACTGGGTCTGCGGCAGCAGGTCTTCGATCTGGTCGGCGAGCGTCTTGGTCACGGCGGTGCTACTTCAAAACTGGATAGACCGTCATTATCCGCGAAAAGTCCTATCGCGTCGAAATGCTCCAGGTTAATGCCATCTGCATGCTTTCGTGATGCAACGTACGGAGTGACGGCTCAGTCCGATGGTCTACTGGAGTCCAGGCAATGACAACCAGGAGGGTCTATGAGCAAGAACCATCTCGCCATGTCCACGAAGCTTGCTGCGCTGCTGAGCGCCGCCTCCGCCGCCATCCACGAGATCCGCCGCAGCCGCAATGTGCCTGTCCGCTACCGCAACCACCATTACGGCGTGAACGCCTGGCGCGAACACAATATGCGGCCTCCGCCATGAGATGCGCGCCGGCGTCATCGCTAACCGATCACTCATCCGTGGGCTGCCTTCAAGGCGGCCCCGGCAGGTGAAATACCGGGCCGTTCCCGTTCGCGCGGGAGCGGCCTTCTGTTATTCTTGACGCGCCAACAACAAAAGAAAGGAGGACATCGTGCACTACGCATCCCTGGGCCATTCCCTTCACCGAACCAGCGACTTTTATGCAAGCGATTCCAACGATCTATTTTCCCGGCCTGTGCGCCGAAGCCATTTCCTTCTACCGTGACGTCCTCCACGCCGACGTGCTGTTCCAGCTGACGGCGATTCCCGATTCACAACCACAGTTCCTCGCGCCCGGCAGTCCCGGCAAGATCATCCGCGCCGGCCTGCGCATCGGCGAGTCGACAGTCTATTTCTCCGAAGGCCATCACCCCGATCAGGCGCCGGCGTTCGCGGGCTTCTCGATGAATCTGCACGTCGACAGCGCGGACGAGGCGGCCCGCATCCTGCAGGCGCTGGGCGAGGGCGGCGACGTGCGCGTCCCGTTGCGCCCGACGGCGTGGGCGGATGCGTTCGGTGCCGTCATCGACCGCTATGGCCTGCACTGGATGATCGAGACGCGGCACCCGCAATAAAAAAAATGCCGCGGTGCGAGCCGCGGCATTCTTCATGGGGACATCTGCAACGCTCAGGCGTTCTTGCGGATGAACTCACCGATCATCGGACAAATGATTTCGCGCCAGCGGCGGCCCGAGAAGATGCCGTAGTGGCCGCACTTCGGTGCCGTGAACTGCTGCTGCTTGTCGGCCGGGATGCCGGTGCACAGGTCGTGCGCCGCATGGGTCTGGCCGGCGCCGGAAATGTCGTCCAGCTCGCCTTCGATGGTGAACAGCGCCACGCTCTCGATGTCTTGCGGACGCACGAGCTGGCCGCCCACTTCCCACGTGCCCTTCGGCAGGCGGGTTTCCTGGAATACCGTTTTAATCGTTTCCAGGTAATACTCGGCCGGCATGTCGAGGACGGCGTTGTACTCGTCGTAGAACTTGCGGTGCGCTTCCGCCGAATCGTCGTCGCCGCGCACCAGGTGCTGGTAGAACTCGCGGTGGCTCTGGGCGTGGCGGCCCGGGTTCATCGCGATGAAGCCGGCGTGTTGCAAGAAGCCCGGATAGACCTTGCGGCCGAAGCCCGGATAATTGCCCGGCACCGCATAGATCACCGTGTTCTCGAACCACGAGTACGGCTTTTCCACCGCCAGGTCGTTGACGGCCGTCGGCGATTTGCGCGGGTCGATCGGGCCGCCCATCATGACCATCGACTTCGGCAGCTTGGCGTCCTTGTTCGTCGCCATCAGCGAGATCGCGGCGAGCACCGGCACGGTCGGCTGGCACACGGAGATCACGTGGACGTCGGGGCCCAGGTGGCGGATGAAGTCCTGGACGTAATAAATGTAGTCGTCCAGGTGGAACGCACCGTCCGACAGCGGAACCATGCGCGCGTCGACCCAGTCGGTGATGAAGACGTCCTGGTCCGGCAGCAGGGCGCGGACGGTGTCGCGCAGCAAGGTCGCGTGGTGGCCCGACAGCGGGGCCACGACGAGCACCGTCGGCTGGTTGAGCGCGGCGAAGTCCGTGTCGCTCATGTCTTTCTTGAAGTGCATCAGCTTGCAGAACGGCTTGCTGACGACCGCGCGTTCCATGATGCCGACCGTCTTCCCGTTGATGATGGTCGAGTTCAGGCCGAAAGCAGGTTTCTCATAGTCCTTGCCGAGGCGGTACATCAGCTCGTAGCCGGCAGCGATACGCTGCGAAAACGGGGTGTGCGCGAACGGTGAGACTGGATTCGAAAACAGTTTGGCAGAGGCGTCGGCCCACTGCATCAGCGGGTTCAGGAAGGAGCGTTGCATCTCGTGCAGTTGGTAAAGCATAATATTTTCCTTCATGACTCTGTGCGCAATTGCAATCGTTTGCGCTACGTGTTCGATCAATTATAGGCTCATTCGGCTTGGCGTGGGGCAACATCGAGCCTGAGTCACAATCTGTTTATTACCGCATTGCAGCATTTGTATCACAGTTGCCGGGACGCGGTTCGTTAAGTGCACTACATAAGAAAAATGCCCCGCATCGGCGGGGCATTTTCGTGGTGTGAGGCTAACGGAACGGTCAGTCGAACACAGGCGTCTCGACGCCGAGGATCTTGTGCAGCTTCGGCGAGGTCGTCGTGTATTGCATGTGGATCTTCTTGTCCGGGAAGATGTACGGCGCGGCGCCGAAGGCGGCCAGCGCGGCTTCGTGGAAGCCCGACAGGATCAGCTTCTTCTTGCCCGGGTAGGTGTTGATGTCGCCCACGGCGAAGATGCCCGGCACGTTGGTCTCGAACTTTTCCGTGTCCATGACCTTCAGCTGGCGGCGCTCGATGTCCAGGCCCCATTCGGCGATCGGGCCCAGCTTCGGCGACAGGCCGAAGAACACCATCAGCATGTCCAGCGGCACGCGGCGGGTCACGCCGTCGGCGCCGGTCACCTTGACTTCGGACAGCTGGCCATCCTTCTCATCGAAGCCGGTGACCTGGCCCGTGATCAGTTGCATTTCGTAGTCTTCGCACAGCTGCTTCATCTTGGCGACGGAAGCCGGGGCGGCGCGGAAGTCTTCGCGACGGTGGACCAGCACGACGGATTCGGCCTTGCCGACGAAGTTCAGGGCCCAGTCCAGCGCGGAGTCGCCGCCGCCGCAGATGACGAGGTTCTTGCCTTCGAACAGGCTCGGATCCTTGACGCGGTAGAACAGCTGGCTGTTCTCGAACTTCTCGATGCCGTCGACCTTGATCGTGCGCGCCTGGAACGAACCGACGCCGGCAGCGATGAAGATGGTCTTGGTGATGAAGCGGGTACCGGTCGACGTCTCGACGTTGAAGCGGTGGTCTTCACGGCGCTGGACGGTGGTGACTTCCTGGCCCAGGTGGAAGGTCGGCTCGAACGGCTCGATCTGCTTGAGCAGGTTGTCGGTCAGTTCCTGGCCGGTGCAGACGGGCACGGCAGGGATGTCGTAGATCGGCTTGTCCGGATACAGTTCCACGCACTGGCCGCCGACGGCCGGCAGCGAATCGATCACGTGGGCTTTGATCTCCAGCAGGCCCAGCTCGAACACCTGGAACAGGCCGACCGGGCCCGCGCCGATGATCACGGCATCGGCTTCGATGGCGCCGGCAAAGGAGCTGTTGGGAGCGATGGTGCCCGCTTCGGGGGTCGTAGTCATGCTAAATTTCCTATGAAGGGATCACGCCAAACCTACTGCGCGTTGCAAAAGCGGCAGCGCTTCTCGCACTGCCATGCACTGCATGCCAGTGCCTTCTGCCGCCGCTCGCTACGGTTTTGCGCGACCCTGATACTGTCTTGGGTCTAAAGTTGTTTAGCGGGCCAGTTGGTCCAGCTTGTTCTTGACGTCTTTCCACTCTTCCGCGTCGGGCAGGGCCGGCTTGGTCTTGGTGATCGACGGCCAGTTACGTGCCAGCTCGACGTTGAGCTTGATAAATTGCTGCTGGTCCGACGGCACGTCTTCTTCCGCATAGATCGCGTTGACCGGGCACTCCGCCACGCACACGGCGCAGTCGATGCACTCGTCCGGGTCAATGGCGAGGAAATTCGGGCCTTCCCGGAAACAATCTACCGGGCATACGTCCACGCAATCGGTATAGCGACAACGGATGCACGATTCGGTGACAACGTGGGTCATAACAGTCCTATCAATGAGTGGAAGCGGCGGCGTGTATTATTCGAAGAGCGTTCGCCGGACGCGGCAAAGCACTGTATTTTAGGGCAATTCTGCTTCTACGACAAATCAGGCTTATACACAATACACATAAGCAAATGTATTAGGAGTCCGCTTGCCGGGCCGCTTCCAGGGTTCACCGCAGTCTGTCGGTGGCCGCCAGATCCACCACCGCCGTCGTCGCGACGGCCGCGCCGGAACTGTCCGTCACCGTGACCGTGGTCAGCGCCACCGCCGCCGGTTGCTCGCCTGCCGGGCCCGACCGGCCGTGCTCCGCGCACCAGCGCGCGAGGGCGTCCGCTTCCGCCTGCAAGACCCGTTCGACATCGTAGTATTCGGCCAGGTTCATCGTGCCGCAGCAGGCGCGCCGGTCCTGGCGTGCGCCCGGAGCGTCGGTCACGAGCGGCGCGAGCACCAGCCCGGCCGGGTGGTCGCCCGTGAACCCGGCCGGCAGCGCGAACACCTCGCGCTGGGCGAAGCGGTCGCGGATGGCGTTGACGACGGTCTGCGGCTTGCCGTCCTCGGCCGCGAGCCGCAGCATCTCGTTGGCGACGTCGGCAAACGTGGCGGCAGTGTCCGGCGCGGCGATCAGCGCGCGCAGCACGAGCCCACGCAGCCAGCCGGCGACGCGGTGCAGGACGCCGGCGCAGTCTTCCAGAGCGGGATTGCGCTCGAGGGCGAACGCGTCGGCCAGGATGTCGTAGACGGCCCCCGTGAACACTTGCGAGATCGCGTGCACCTCGGTGCCGGCCTCGGACAGGGTGAGGTCGTTGTCGGCATTGCGCAGGCCCGTCGTGCTGCCCAGCGCGAGGCCGAACTGCTCGGCGATGTCGGCGAGGAAGGTCTTGTCGTGCAGGTGCGCCTTCGTCTGGGCGATGACGGCTTCGCACTGGTCGAGCTGGGACAGCGCGAGGAAGATCGCCGTCAGGTCGCCGAACGATTCGTGGAGGCCGCCCGTCTGCGGCGGATTGTCGGCCAGCAGCCATTGCGGCTTGAGCCCGTCCAATACGGCGTGGCCGGTCTCGTGCGAGACGATGTCGAACGAGCGGCACGTGTACACGCGCGCGGTCTCGCCGGCGGGCACGAAGTCGCCGAACTTCAGGCAGGCCTGCGAGCGGCTGTAATAGGCATTCATCACGTTCGGCAGGCCGTACGGCCAGACCTGCAGCGGCGATGTGTCCACGCTGCTGTTCCACTGCCAGGGCAGGGGCATCGCGCTGCCGGCCGTCGACAGCGCGCGCTGGTACATCGTCAACGTCTGGCGCACGACGGCGAACGTGTGGACGGCGTCGAACTGTGGCGTATCGGGCATCGTCACGAAGTCGCCGAACGCGTTCGGCTCGACGGGCGGGATGCCGCCATCGCCCGACATCGACACGATGCGCGCATCGCGCGGCCCGGCCAGCACGATGCCGGGCAGGAAGACCTTGCGCGTGCCGATCTCTTCCACCGACGGATCCTGCTTCCACATCAGCACGCGCGCGCCGGACCCGTAGGCATCACCCGGCTGGTTGTCTTCCTGGGCCGATGCGCTGCCGGGGCCGGTTTGGGGCCGCGGCCGGCCCGGCTGGTCGAGCAGTTGCGCGGCCTTGCGGTGCTGGCGGTACGAGGCGGTGGGCGTCGGCACGAAACCGACGGGGGGCTGGGTGGGCGTCGAATCCATGGCAATCCTCCTTGATGACACGAGGAATGGTCGCCCCTTGCCCAAGATGGGCCTTGAGACTCATCAATTGATTATTCTCTAGGCAAGCGCTGGCCTTTGCGCCCGTCAACTGGCATCATGGCGGGCTGTTTGCTTTGAATCAGTAAGGAAATCGAATGCCGGACATCAGCATCACCCAGCCGCACAGCCTGAGCCAGACCGACGCGCGCGCCGCCGCGCAAAAGGTCGCGGACAAGCTGGCCCGCGAATATGGCCTGACGTGCAAATGGGAAGGGGACGTGCTGCGTTTCGCCCGCAGCGGCGTGGAAGGGGCGCTCACCCTGGGCGAGCGCCAGGCCGCATTGCGCATCAAGCTGGGCTTCCTGATGAGTGCTTTCGCGTCCACCATCGAGACCAAGGTGGCGGAAAGCATGCGCAAGGTATTTAGTAACTGAGTCAGTAACTGATTACTTCAGGTCTTCGATCAGGTCGACGTACTGCTGCATGGCGTCGTCCTGCGACGTGCCTTTCAGCGCGGCCCACGCGTCGTATTTGGCGCGGCCGACCATGTCGGTGAAGCCGGGACGCTCGCCCGTGACGTCGCCGCTCGAACCCTGCTTGAACAATGCGTAGATCTTCAGCAGGGTCATGTTGTCCGGACGCTCGGGCAGGTTCTTCGAATCGAGCTGGGCCTGGGCGAACTGTTCTTGCAAACTCATGGTAACTCCTTGGACGATGTGCGGGCATCTTAGCGCATCGTCATCGGAATCATGCCTAACTCGACCGTATTTTAGAAGAGTTGCTCAAACGTCGAGGAGTTCGACGTCGAAGATCAGCGTGGCATTCGGCGGAATCACGCCGCCGGCGCCGCGCGCACCGTAGCCCAGGCTCGCCGGGATGATCAGGCGGCGCGCACCGCCCACCTTCATGCCCTGCACGCCTTCGTCCCAGCCGCGGATCACGTGACCGGCGCCCAGCGGGAACTGGAACGGGTCGTTGCGATCTTTGCTGGAATCGAACTTGACGCCGGTGCTGCCGTCGTCGTTCTGCAGCCAGCCGGTGTAGTGCACGGTCACGTAGTTGCCGGCCTTCGCTTCGGCGCCGCTGCCGACGACGGTGTCTTCGTATTGCAGGCCGGAATTCGTGGTGGTAATGGACATGGGTCTTCCCTAGTTGTTCAGAGTAAAAGGCCGATTGTAGTCCATGACCTGTCAAAGCGCTATTAACGCTCTGTCCACTGTGTTGCGGCGGCGCGCCGCTTGCGTGCGATTCCATCGTTCTACGCTTCGGAGCGTTCAAGTTTCCTCGTAGAATAAAGCCTTCCTTCACTGAGCCGGTGTCGTTCCATGCTGCGTCGCTTCCACAAGTCCCTCGTTTTCGGTTTTACGCTGTTTTCGGCCATCCAGGCTGCCCACGCGAATGTCGTGGTCGTGCTCAATTCGCGCGACGCCACCGTCCAGCTGCTCGACCAGAAGACGGGCGCCGACAACGGCACGTTCGCCGTCGGCAAGGAGCCCCATCACCTGATGGCCACGCCGGACAACAAGTCGGTCATCGTCGCCAGCTCCGTCGGCAATGAACTGATCTTCCTCGATCCTGTCTCGGGCAAGGTCCAGCGCCGCCTGGCGGACGTGCTCGACCCGTACCAGATCGGCTTCTCGCCGGACCAGAAATGGTTCGTGTCGGCGTCGCTGCGCCTGGACCGCGTCGACGTCTACAAGTACGAAGGCGGCAACCTGTTGCTCAGCAAACGCCTGCCGCTTGCGCGCATGCCCAGCCACATCGCGTTCGACGCGGCCAGCACGACGGCGTTCGTCACGCAGCAGGGCAGCGACCAGGTCAGCGCCATCGACCTGAAAACGCAGACCGTCAAGTGGACCCTCCCGGTCGGCAAGCTCCCGGCCGGTATCTCGATGACCCCGGACGACAAGTACCTGCTCGTCGGGATCATGGGCAGCGACTACGTCGAGGTGATCGACTGGCGCGCGCAAAAGACCGTCAAGCGCATCAAGACGGGCAACGGCGCGCACAACTTCCGCGCCCTCGGCGACCGTCGCCACGTGTTCGTGTCGAACCGCGTGCAGAACTCGATCAACATCATCGACCAGACCACGCTGGAAAACGTCGGCATGATCCCCGTGCCGGGCGGCCCGGACTGCATGGAACTGACGAACGACGGCAAGACGCTGTGGGTGACGCTCCGCTGGATCAAGAAGGTCGCCGTGATCGACGTCGCCAGCCGCAAGGTCATCAAGATGATCCCCGTGGGCCGCTCGCCGCACGGCGTGTTCTTCGCCAACTCGGCGCCGCGGATGTGATGGCGCGTCTCGCTGCCGCCGCGTTGCTGGCGGCCAGTTCCATCGCGCACGCCGGTGATGCTCCTGCATGCAAGGGGACCATCTACCTGACGTTCGACACGGGCAGCCAGTCGCAGGCCGACCTGATCGCCGACACGCTGCGCCGCCACCACGTCAAGGCCACGTTCTTCCTCGCCAACGAGAAGACCGTGCGCGGCGACTGGTCGCTGGATCCGTCCTGGGCCGACTACTGGAAGGCCCGCGTGGCGGAGGGCCACGCGTTCGGCACCCACACGTTCGACCACGTCTACTTCCAGCGCGACGAGGCCGATGGCCGCATCGTCGTCAAGCCGCAGTTCGGCGCGCACTCGGGGCAAAAGCTGACCTGGACGCAGCAGCAGTACTGCGATGAACTGCGCCGCGTCGACACGCGTTTCGAACAGCTCACGGGCCGCCGGCTGGACCCGATCTTCCGCACGCCGGGCGGCCACAGCTCGCCCAACATCCTCGCTGCCGCGAAGGCGTGCGGCTACCGCCACGCGGGCTGGGCGCCGGCCGGCTTCTCGGGCGACGAGACGTCCAGCGAGAAATTCCCGAATGCGCTGCTGCTGAAGCGCGCGCTGGACAACCTGAAGGACGGCGACATCTTCATGGCCCACATGGGCATCTGGTCGCGCAGGGACCCGTGGATGCCCGCGAACCTCGAGCCGCTGATCTCCGGTCTCGAGCGCAAAGGCTTCTGTTTCGCTACACTGAGAGAGCATCCGGACTACCGATAAAAACATGATCCAGCATTTCCTCGATGGATTCGCCTTCCTGCAGGGATGGCTGTTCGAGAACGCGGTGGAACCCGCGATGTTCGCCATGGGCCTCGGCGAATACATCGAAGACGCCTTCGAGGGCGTCGAATGGTTCCTCGCCGGCCTGTGCGAAGTGGCGGCCCTGTACCTCGTGCTGCGGCCACTGGAAGCCGTCATCCCGGCGCAGCAGATGACGGACCGCCGTGCGCGCTTCAACGATTTCGTCTACACGCTGATCCACCGCCTCGGCTTCTTCAGCATGGCCGTGTTCTTCACGCTCGACCCGGTCATGGACACCATCGCCGCGGCGCTGCGCATGGAAGGCGTGCATCCGTTCAACCTGGAGAACCTGATGACGGGCTTCCACCCGCTCGCCAGCTTCCTCATGTACCTCGTCGTGCTGGACTTCTTCGATTACTGGTTCCACCGCGGCCAGCATAAATTCCGCTGGTGGTGGGCCCTGCACAGCCTGCACCACAGCCAGCAGAACATGAACCTCTGGAGCGACGACCGCAACCACCTGCTGGACGATCTGCTGCGCGACGCCTACATGGCGATCCTTGCGCTGGCGATCGGCGTGGCGCCGGGCCAGTACGTGCTGCTCGTCTCCGTCTCGCGCGCGCTGCAAAGCCTGCAGCACGCAAACGTGCGCATCCACTTCGGCCGCCTGGGCGAGCGCCTGCTCGTGTCGCCGCGCTTCCACCGCACGCACCACGCCGTCGGCATCGGCCACGAGTCGCAGGGACGCGAGCTGGGCGGCTGCAATTTCGGCGTGCTGCTCCCCATCTGGGACCAGCTGTTCGGCACCGCCAACTTCGCCCCCGGCTGGCATGGCACGGGCGTACGCGACCAGTTCGCGCGCGCCAATCCGGATGGTACGGTCCGTCCCCCCGGGATTATGGACGCGGGTTCTGGCGCCAGCAGTGGCTGGGCCTCGTACGTCTGATCGAAGCCGGCAACCGGCGCAACGCGGCATGATGCGCCCCGTCGCCATCGCCTACGGCCGCGCGCTGCGCTCCCAGTTCTCGGGGCGCATGCTGCTGCTGTCCATCGTGCCGCTGCTGCTGTCGCTGGCGCTGTGGGGCGGCCTGCTGTACGCCGGCATGCAGCCGCTGCTGGACTGGCTGCGCGCGCTGTTCGCCGACTACGGCCTGTTCGAGACGAGCAGCAGCATCCTCGCCACCTTGGGCCTCGGTTTCCTGAAAACCGTCGTGATCCCGCTCGTGGCGATGCTCGTACTGCTGCCGCTGATGATCATCACGTCGCTGCTGTTCATCGGCGTGGGCGCGATGCCGGCCATCGCGCGCCACGTCAGCCGCGTGCAGTTCCCGACGCTCGAGCGCAAGGAGGGCGGCAGTTTCATGGGCAGCCTCGGCATCAACCTGTCGGGCATCGTCGTGTTTGCGCTGCTGTGGCTCGTCACGTTGCCGCTGTACGCGCTGGCGCCCGTCGCCCTCGTCGTGCAGGCCGTGCTGTGGGGCTGGCTGACGGCGCGCGTGATGAGCTACGACGCGCTCGCCATCCACGCGAGCCTGGAAGAACGCCGCACGATCGTGCACGCGCACAAGCGCTCCCTGCTGCTGATCGGTACCGTGTCCGGCCTGCTGGGCGCGCTGCCGGGCATCGCGTGGATCGGCGGCGCGCTGTTCTCCCTCGTGCTGTTCCCGTTCCTGGCCGTGCTGTCGATCTGGCTGTACCTCGTGATCTTCATTTTTACCGGCCTGTGGTTCCAGTACTTCTGCTTGCAGGCGCTGGCCGACCTGCGGGCCGGCCAGCTCATCAAAGACGTCTGAACAAGGACCTTTGAGCCGCTTCAGGGCGTCCCGGGCGTGACGAGCACGAGGCGGCCCTGCGCGCCTTTTGTCTCGTTGACGGTGACGAGCACGCGTCCCTGCGGATCCTGGGCGATGGCTGTCACTTCCGCCACCGACCCGTCGTCCAGGTTGCGCGCATAGCCGGGCAGCAGGCTTGAGAGGTCCGTCCACGCCGTGCCCCCATCGTTCGACCAGGCCAGGTACGGCTTCTGCGTCGCCTTGTCGAAGCCGCCCGCGACAAGCGTGTCCGGCTTGCCCGCCAATGCCAGCAAATGCCGGATGTACGGATAGTTCCTGCCGCCGCTGAGCGGATGCTGGATCACGAACTTGAAGGACTTGCCGCCATCCTCGCTGCGCAGCAGCCCGCCCTCGACGCCGGCGAACACGCGCTGGGCGCCTGTCGCCTGGATGAATTGCACGTTGCGGTTTTCCAGTTCCGGCAGGGTGACGGGCAGGGCGTCGCGCGACACGAGGCTCACGCCGTCCGCGGCCAGCTGGTAGGCGCGCAGGAAGGCGAAGTCCAACGGACATTCGCCGCCGACGAGCAGGCGATCGCCGACGATCTCGAACGCGGGATGGGTGCAGATGTCCTGGTCGAAGAAGCCCGTCAGCACGCGCCACCGGGCGCCGCCGTCGTTCGACGCGAGCACGTTCTGGCCGCCGCCGGCATTCGTGTACAGGCGGTTGTTCACCTGTTTCAGCTCGTCCATCGACAGGGTCGTGCACGTGCTGCCCACGCACGCTTTCAGGCCGGCGTCGCGCGGCACGAACGTGGTGCGGTCCGCGCTCAAGGCGCACAGCGCGTGTTCGGGGCGCGCGTCCGGACCCTTGTCGTACCAGGGCTGGAACAGCCACAGATCGGATCCGAGCATGCGCAACGACGGTGCACGCAGGGGCCAGGTGCCGCTGTCCTCGCGCGCGAGGCCGCATTCGCCCAGCGCCACGCTGCTCCAGTCGGAATCCGCCCGCAGCGGCAGGCTGGCGCGCACCACGGCCGTGTCCGTGGTCGCGGTATTCGACAGCGACAGCCACGCGGTGTCGCCGCTGAACGCGATGCTGTCGATGCCGCCGGCCGCCGTGGCAAGCACCTCGGCCCGTGCGGGTTGGGCGACGGGTGCCGTCGGCTGGGTGGCGACCGGTGGCGGCGCGGCCGGATCGCTTGAACCGCCGCAACCGGCCAGCAAAAGGGCCAGCGCGCACGCGCCGGCGACATGTCGTCGTGATGGAATCATCGTTCATCCTGTTCGGCGCCGCGCAGCCCGCGGCCGGCGCGCCGATTCTAGGAAAGAGACCATGTAGCGTCTTGGGGGCTTTGTCACGAACTTGTCCGCAAATGTCACACACGGTACGCGGCCACGGGCGCGGCAGGCTCCGGCGCACTGTGGCACACTGGAAGCAAGGAGGACTGCATGTCTTTTGGCCTCATCATCATCGGCGACGAGATCCTGTCCGGGAAGCGCCGCGACCAGCACCTGCCCAAGGTGATCGAGCTCCTGCGCGAGCGCGGCTTGCGCCTGGCCTGGGCCGAGATCGTCGGCGACGAGCCGGAACGCATCACGGCCCTGTTGCGGCGCACGTTCGCAAGTAGCGACACCGTGTTTTCCTGCGGCGGCATCGGCGCCACGCCGGACGACCACACGCGCCAGTGCGCGGCGGCGGCGCTCGGCGTGCCGCTCGAACTGCATCCGCAAGGGCGTGCGTTGATCGAGGAGCGCATCCGCGAGACGGCGGGGCCGGACGCCGACCTGCACGCGCCGGAGAACCTGCAGCGCTTCAGGATGGCGGAATTCCCCGCGGGGGCAAGCCTGATCCCGAATCCGTACAACCGCATCCCCGGCTTCACGGTGGCGCGGCACCACTTCGTGCCCGGGTTTCCCGTGATGGCGTGGCCGATGATCGGATGGGTGCTCGATACGCTGTACGCCGACAGGTTCCATCGCGAGGCGCATGCCGAAAAATCGCTGCTGGTGTACGAGGCGGCGGAGGCCGCGCTCACGCCGCTGATGGAGACGCTGGAAGCGCGCTACCCCGGCGTGCGCGTGTTCAGCCTGCCCAGCGTGGGCGATGCGCACACGCGGCGCCATATCGAATTGGGGGTGAAAGGCGATCCGGGCGAGGTCGAAGCGGCCTGGACCGACATGTGTGTGGAGCTGGAAAAAATGGGGGCCGAAATGCAGCCACTGAGGCA
This sequence comes from Telluria mixta, assembly GCF_029223865.1. Taxonomy (NCBI): domain Bacteria; kingdom Pseudomonadati; phylum Pseudomonadota; class Betaproteobacteria; order Burkholderiales; family Oxalobacteraceae; genus Telluria; species Telluria mixta. Next base: position 594,848 of record NZ_CP119520.1, on the reverse strand, counting down.
ACCGTTGCGGGCCGTGGACAGCCATTCGAACTGAGCCGTTGTTTTTTTGCGAAAATATCAGGACGACGTCAAAAAACTGCGTGAGCGGTTCCTGCATGTCACATTGATGTGGTGGAATGATGTCTGTGAGCAGAGGCGATCCGGAGTGAGGTCGCCGCAGCTTTGTGAACTTTTACGACCTGGATCACTCGAACCGACCAGCAGCAGGATGGCGAGCAGGTTGACGGGATTTGCAGGCGTGTTTCAAACCGGTTGAGCCATCATGGATAGTATTCGCCGTCAACGACGGCCCCGTTTCTTCTCCCGCGCGCTGCGCCGCATCCTTGGGCAGGCTGCGCCAGGCCAGCCCGCTCTGGCCGGCATTCCCGCCGTGGCAGCCGAGCAGGATCTTCCTGTACGCAGTATCCCATCGCGCGTGGAGCCCAGTCTCGACTCCAGCCTCGAGCCCGTCGTCGAACCCGGCGGTTCGGGGCCGGATACGCCGCCCGAGCCGCCGCCGGCGCCGCCCAAGCGCCGCTGGCGCATGGTCAAGCGCACGTTCCTCGTCGTGCTGCTGCTCGCCGTCGCGGGCGCGGCCGGCCTGGCCGTCTACGAAAGCCGTACGTCGGCGATCGAGGCGCGCTTCTTCGCCGGCCTGACGAAGAAACTCAACTACCGCATGGGCAAGGGCCCGAGCGACGCGATCCGCTTCCCGCAGGCCAGCCCGTACGACGAGCGCCTCGGCTACTCGAACCTGCCGAACTACCTGGCCAAGCTGAAGACGCGCGACTACGTCGTCGCCGAGCAGGCGCGCATGTCGCCGAAGATGCTGGAACTGGCCGACATGGGCCTGTTCGCCACGTACCACGAAAAGACGCGCGCCGGCCTCGACATCCTCGACTACAGCGGCGAGCCCCTGTTCTCGGCCCGCTTCCCCGAGCGCCTGTACGACAAGTTCGACGCCGCGCCGCAGCTGCTGGTGAAGAGCCTGCTGTTCATCGAGAACCGCGAACTGCTCGACACGACGTACCCGAAGCGTAACCCGGCCGTCGAATGGGACCGCTTCTCGAAAGCCGTGTTCGACAAGACCGTGCACTCGGTCGGCCTGGGCAGCGGCGGCCGCGTCGCCGGCGGCAGCACGCTTGCCACCCAGATCGAAAAATACCGTCACTCGCCGGAAGGCCGCACGGCCTCGCTGGGCGACAAGCTGCGCCAGATGGCGTCCGCCACCCTGCGTTCCTACCTGGACGGCGAGAACACGGGCAAGGCGCGCCGCCGTATCGTGCTCGAATACCTGAACACCGTGCCGCTGTCGGCCAAGCTGGGCTACGGCGAGGTGAACGGCATCGGCGACGGCATGTGGGTCTGGTACGGCCGCGATTTCAACGACGTCAACCGTATCCTGGCCAGCAATTCCGTCACGCCGGAATACGCGCTGGTGTACAAGGAAGCGCTGTCGCTGATGATCGCGCAGCGCCGCCCCGCGTACTACCTGGGTGCCGGCGAGAAAGACCTGGAAATCCTCACGAACTCGCACCTGCGCGTGCTGGCGCAGGCGGGCGTCATCTCGCCCGCGCTGCGCGATGCGGCCATCGCCACCGTGCTGCATCCGGCACTCGGTTCCGGCGTGGCCCCGCCGCCCGCGAACACGTTCGTCACGCGCAAGGCCGCCAACGCCGTGCGCAACCACCTCGCGAACCTGCTGGGCGACTCGCGCCTGTACAACCTCGACCGCCTCGACCTGTCGGTGGTGACGACGCTGAACTCGGAAGCGCAGAAGGCCGTGACGGCCACCTTGCGCAAGCTGACCGACAACGAAGCGGCGGCCGAAGCCGGCCTCACGGGCAAGGGCATGCTGGGCAACGGCGACCCGTCCAAGGTCGTGTACAGCTTCACCTTGATGGAGCGGGGCGACAAGGTCAACTACCTGCGCGTCCAGACCGACAACTACGACCAGCCGCTCGACATCAACGAAGGCGCCAAACTGGACCTCGGTTCGACCGCGAAGCTGCGCACCCTGACGACCTACCTCGACATCGTCGACCAGTTGCATCAGCGCTACGAGCCGATGTCGAAAGCGGAACTCGCCAAGGTCAAGGTCGATCCGAAGGACCGGCTGAGCCAGTGGGCCGTCGAATACTTCCAGACCTTGCCGGAAGGCGCCGACCGCGGTCTCGTGCCGATGCTGGGCGCGGCGATGGAGCGCAAGTATTCGGGCAACCCGGGCGAAGCGTTCTTCACGGGCGGCGGCGTGCACACGTTCGGCAACTTCAGCAAGCTGGACGACAGCCGCATCCTCACCGTGCAGCAGGCGCTGCAGAATTCGACGAACCTCGTGTTCGTGCGCCTGATGCGCGACGTCGTGCGCTACTACATGTTCCAGCTGCCCGGTTCGTCCGCGCAACTGCTGGCCGACGCCGACGATCCGCGCCGCGCCGAATACCTGTCGCGCTTCGCCGATCGCGAAGGCAAGGATTTCCTGGCCCGCTTCTGGAACAAGTACCGCGGCAAGAACTGGGACGAGGTCGAGACGGCACTGATGCAGGGCGTGCGCATCCGCGCGTCGAAGGTCGCGGCCGTGCACCGCACGATCTACCCGGACGCACCGCTGGCCGAATTCGGCAAGTTCCTCCACAAGTACCTGCCGGCCGACGCCGAGGTCGACGACGAGCGCATCGCCAAGATGTACGACCAGTACGCCGTCGCCAACATGTCGCTCGCGGACCGCGGCTACGTCGCCTCCGTGCACCCGCTCGAACTGTGGCTGGTGGGCTACCTGCGCACGCATCCGAAGGCGGGCTGGGACGAAGTCGTCGGCGCGTCGACGAAGGAGCGCCAGGAAGTCTATTCGTGGCTGTTCAAGACGCACCGCAAGCATGCCCAGGACAAGCGCATCGCGGGCCTGATCGAAGTGGAAGCCTTCCTCAAGATCCACGCGCAGTGGAAGAAGATGGGTTATCCGTTCGACTCGCTCGTGCCGTCGTATGCGACGACGCTGGGCGCGTCGGCCGACCGTCCGATCGCGCTGGCCGAGCTGATGGGCATCCTCGTCAATGGCGGCGTGCGCAAGCCCACGCAGCGCATCGATTCGCTGCACTTCGCCAAGGACACGCCGTACGAGACCCTCGTCAAGCGCAGCAATGCGGAGAAGGGCGAGCAGGTGCTGAACCCCGAGGTGGCGCGCGCGCTCGTCAACGCTATCCGCGGCGTCGTGCAGGAAGGCACCGCGAAGCGCGCCAAGACGGCGTTCGTCAAGGACGACGGCAGCGTGATCGCACTGGGCGGCAAGACGGGTACCGGCGACCAGCGCTTCGACGTCTACGGCGCCGGCCACCGCCTGATCGAATCGCGCTACGTGAACCGCTCGGCGACGTTCGTGTTCAACATCGGCGAGCGCTTCTTCGGCAGCATGACGGCGTACGTGCACGGTCCGGATTCGGCGCACTACGACTTCACCAGCGCGCTGCCCGTGCAACTGCTCATGAGACTGGCGCCGAGCCTGATGCCGATGATCCAGCACCAGGACACGGTCACCATCCCGGGCCTGCACGTCGAGCGTGCCGCGCCGGCGCCTGCGGGTCCGCTTGACGCCGTCGCGCGCGACACCGAGCAGCCCGTGCCGGCCGATGCCGCGCCGCCGGTGGAAGCCCCGCCCGTCGCGGAACCGGTCGCGAAGCCGGCTGCCAAGGCGACGGAAAAGCCGGCCGAGAAGCCCGCGGTGAAGGCGGTCGAGAAGCCGGCCGACAAGCCGGCGGTGAAGAAGCCGGCCGCGGAAGATCATCCGAAGGCCGTCAGCGTCCGCAAGGCCGACGCCGACGTCCCGCCGAAGCCGGCGCCGCACAAGCCGGCGGTCAAGCGCGACGAAGACGCCCCGCCGCTGAAGGTTGAACGCGCGGCGCGTCCAAAGCCGGCCGCCGTGGAAGAAGTGCTGCAGTGAGCCGGGCCGCATGAAGCGGCTTCCGCTGCGTAAATTCAGTCTCGTCTCGTTGCGCGACCTGCTCGTGGCGGTCGCGCCGACGGCCGTGCTCGTGCTGGCCGCGTGCATCGTCGCGTATATCGTGGTGGATCCCGCGCCGCCGCGCCACGTGATCCTCGCGACGGGGCAGGAGAACAGCGCCTACGAGGAATTCGGCCGCAAGTACGCCACCATCCTCGCCCGCGACGGCATCAAGGTGGAGTCTCAGCGTTCGTTGGGATCGGAAGACAACCTGCAGCGCCTCATCGACGGCAAGGCCGACATCGCGTTCGTGCAGAGCGGATCGACGAGCGAGGCCCAGGCCGAGCGCCGCGGCCTCGTGTCGCTGGGCAGCCTGTTCACGGAACCCGTCTGGCTGTTCCTGCGCGAGCGCGATGCGCATGGCCGCAAGGTCGACGTGCAAAGCCTCGTGCAACTGAAGGGCCTGCGCATCAACCTGGGGCCGGAAGGGACGGGCGTACCGAAACTGTTCCGCCAGATCCTGGCCGTGAACGGCCTGGAGCCGCGCCAGCTCAGGATCTCCGCGCTCGAGAACACGCCCGCGACGGTGGAATTGCTGGCGGGGCGCATCGACGGTCTCGTCTTCAGTTCCGCGCCGGAAGCGCCGCTGATCCAGATGCTGCTGCAGACGCCGGGCATCCGCCTGTTCAACTTCCGCCAGGCCGAGGCGTACACGCGCCGGCTGCCGTTCCTCACGCACGTCGTGCTGCCACGGGGGATCGTCGACCTCGGGCGCGACATCCCGGCCCAGGATTTTCACCTGATCGCGCCCACGGCCACGCTGGTGGCGCGCGACGACCTGCACCCGGCGCTGATCGACCTGTTCGTGAAGGCGGCCACCGAGATCCACGGCGGCACCGGCTGGTTCCAGCAGCAGGGGCAATTCCCGTCGCCGCGCTACACCGAGATCCCGGTGGCGCGGGAGGCGGCGAAATACTACCGCGACGGTCCGCCGTTCCTGCAGCGCTACCTGTCGTTCTGGCTGGCGAACCTGTTCGACCGGCTGTGGGTCGTCGTGGTGGCGCTGGCGGCGCTGATCATCCCGCTGTCGAAGATCGTGCCGCCGCTGTACGTGTGGCGCATCCGTTCGCGCGTGTACCGCTGGTACGGCGAGTTGCGTGCCGTCGAGCAGGCGCTGGAAAACGCGAAAGACGAACACCGCGACGAAGCGCAGGCGGAGCTGCTGCGCCGCCTCGACGGCATCGAGCAGCGCGTCAACCACATCTCGATCCCGCTGGCGTACGCGGATGCCTTGTACGGCCTGCGCAGCCACATCAACTTCGTGCGCCAGCGCGTGCGGGTCACGCTGGGGCCGAAGAGCGCCGCGTAATTACGGCAACACGATCTTCACGACGGCATTGCCCGACGTCGCGTACAGGTTGCCGCTGCCGTCGATCGCGATGCCGCGCAGCTGCGCGAAGCTGCCGGGCAGCTTGCCCGTCCTGAGCGTCGTCGACTTCGACGTGCCGGCCGGTGTCGTGACGGTGCCGTCCGGCGTCGTGATCTTGCGTATCGTGTTGTTGATGGCGTCGGCGCCGTACAGGTTTCCGTTCTTGTCGATGGTGAGCGCGACCAACTGCTGGAAGCGGGCGGTCGACGCGTTGCCGTCGGCATTGCCGGCCTGGTTGCGCGAACCGACGAAAGACGTCAGGGCGGTGGCGCCGGACGTTGCGCGGCTGAGCGTCCGGGTCAGGTCGGCGACGTATGCCGTGCCGTCCGGATCGACGACCACGCCGCGCGGCACCAGCACGCCGGTGCCGTAGACGGGGAAGACGGCGCCGGTTTCCAGCGTCCTGGCGTTGCTCGGGTTCGAGATCGGAATGCGCCGCGTGTCCACGCCTGACGTGACGAACAGATTGCCGTCGCCGTCGGCCGCGATCCCCGCCGGGTAGTTCTGGACGTCGAGGCCGAAGTTCCCGAACGACAGCGTGGTGACGGTGCTGACGGTGCCGTCCATCGTGATCTTGCGGATCGAGAGATTGTCGATGACGTACAGGTCGCCGTTGCCGTCGATCGTGATGGCAGTCGGCTGCGTGAAGCGGGCGCGGTTGCCCTTGCCGTCGGTGGTGCCGCTGGAGTTGGCCACGCCGGCGAACGTGGTGACCGTGCCATCCGGCGCGATCTTGCGGATCGTCAGATTGCCTTGGTCCGCCACGTACACGTTGCCGTTCGTGTCGACCGCGAGGCCGCGCGGCGTATTGAAGCGGGCGGACGTGCCCTTGTTGTTGGCGCTGCCGCCAGTGACCGGATCGCCCGCCAGCACGCTGATCCCGGTGCTGGGGCCGCTATCGCCACCGCTGCCGCCGCTGCCGTCGTCCGTCTCGCGCTTCGGCCCGCCGGGGCCGCATGCGCACAGCAGCGCCGCGACGCTTGCGCACAGCAGGCGCACACGCAGGCGGGAAGAGTGCGTGCGAACAGCGGATTCGATTGTCATGGCTCCATCTCCAGGTCAGCAGTGAGCCCGCATGCTAGCACGCGCGCACCGCGCGGAATCTCTGCGATTCTCACGGTGCGGCCGGGAAAGGAAGTGAACCTCAGGCGCCGATCCAGGGCAGGCCGGCCTTGCACCAGCCGCCGACCGTCTTGCGATGGCCTTCCGGATCGCGGTCGCCTTCGAAGCCTTCCAGGATGTCGAATGCATTCGCATAGCCCAGCTCCGTCGCGGTGCGCGCCGCGTGGCGCGAGCGCACGCCGGAGCGGCACAGGAACAGCACGACGTCGTCCGGGGTCGCCACGTTCTGCAACTGCGTGGCGAAATCGGGGTTCGGCGCACCTCCGGGGTACAGCGTCCATTGCACCGCACCGTGCTGGGTCTCCGGGATCGCCGGGCGGCCGACCCAGTCGCGCTCCGCATTCGTGCGCACGTCGACCAGTTTCACCCTGGGGTCCGATTGCAGGAGTTCGAACGCTTCCCGGGGCGTGACGGCGCCCGCGTACGGCTGGCCGGGCGTGCGGCCCCGGGCGTTGGCGAGGATCTCGTCGGTCGTAGTCATGTCATCAATTCCCTGTAGGCTGGTTGCGCACCGTCGCGGGTCGTTGCCAAGCTTGACCTCGCACTTTTGGTGCATCGCGCATTAGTTTGGTGCATACTTAATAAATTGCACTTGTTTGGTGCGTATGCATGAGTTTGCATCAATATCGTGCACGCTTAAGGTGTCATTGATTTTAAGGGGCAAATTGAGCGGCCTCAAAGTAATCATTATTTATTTGCTCATGGAAAAATGCTGGCATAATTTCTGCTTAGAAGGTTATGCGCCTGTCGCATGCTTGGTTGGCATCGACACCCCTTTTTGACTTAGGAGATATTGGAATGGCAAGGACCGCCGCAGATGTAATGCAGATGCTGAAGGACAACGAAGTCAAGTTCGTTGATTTGCGTTTCGCCGATACCCGCGGCAAGGAACAGCACGTGACCGTTCCCATCTCGCACTTCGACGAAGACAAGTTCGAATCCGGCCACGCGTTCGACGGCTCGTCGATCGCCGGCTGGAAAGGCATCGAAGCATCGGACATGCTGCTGATCCCTGATCCGAACACCGCGAACATCGACCCGTTCTTTGAAGAGACCACCGTCTTCATGCAGTGCGACGTGATCGAGCCGTCGGACGGCAAGGGCTACGACCGTGACCCGCGTTCGATCGCCAAGCGCGCCGAAGCGTACCTGAAATCGTCGGGCATCGGCGACACCGCCTACTTCGGCCCGGAGCCGGAATTCTTCATCTTTGATTCGGTCCGTTGGAAAATCGACATGTCGGGTTCCTTCGTCAAGATCGATTCGGAAGAAGCCTCGTGGTCGACCGACAAGGAATTTGAAGGCGGCAACAGCGGCCACCGTCCGACCGTCAAGGGCGGCTACTTCCCGGTCCCGCCGGTCGACAGCTTCCAGGACATGCGTTCGGAAATCTCGCTGATCCTCGAATCGCTGGGCATCCCGGTCGAAGTGCACCACCATGAAGTGGCGGGCGCCGGCCAGATGGAGCTGGGCACCAAGTTCTCGACGCTGGTCGAGCGCGCCGACTGGACCCAGAACCTGAAGTACGTGATCTGGAACGTGGCCCACAGCTACGGTAAGACCGCCACCTTCATGCCGAAGCCGATGAACGGCGACAACGGCTCGGGCATGCACGTCCACCAGTCGATCTGGAAAGACGGCAAGAACCTGTTCGCCGGCGACGGCTATGCCGGCCTGTCGGAAACCGCGCTGTTCTACATCGGCGGCATCATCAAGCACGCCAAGGCCCTGAACGCCATCACCAACCCGGGCACGAACTCGTACAAGCGCCTGGTGCCGGGCTACGAAGCCCCGGTCAAGCTGGCTTACTCGGCCAAGAACCGTTCGGCGTCGATCCGCATTCCGCACGTGGCGAACCCGAAAGGCCGCCGCATCGAGACCCGCTTCCCGGACCCGCTGGCCAACGTCTACCTGTGCTTCGCAGCCCTGCTGATGGCCGGCCTGGACGGTATCCAGAACAAGATCCACCCGGGCGAAGCCGCGACGAAGGACCTGTACCACCTGCCGCCGGAAGAAGACAAGCTGATCCCGACGGTCTGCTCGTCGCTGGAAGAAGCGCTTGACAACCTGAACAAGGACCGCGAGTTCCTGACCCGCGGCGGCGTGTTCAGCGATGCCATGCTCGACGCCTACATCGACCTGAAGATGCAGGAAGTCCAGCGCCTGCGCATGACCCCGCACCCGGCCGAATTCGACATGTACTACTCGTCGTAATTCGTTGGCATCACCCAGTGCCGGAATGGAAACGAACGGCACTGGAGTGTATCCACACGGTAACGAAAACGCGGGGAAAGCCAGCCGGCTGCCTCGCGTTTTTTACTGGATGGGGTATAGTCGGAAGCTTCCCAACCATGCATCCAGACTGACCTGATGCGAATGACAAGCTGCTTCCTCCTGCGTCTGTTGTTGCTCGCAGGACTTGCCGCGCATGAGGCGCGGGCCGATTCCATTATTTATAAATGCGTCGCCCAGGATGGTCGGGTGGAGTTTACCGACATCAACAAGCCAGGCTGCAAGGTGCTCGACCTGCCGGGCTATGTCGCGTCGACCCCGGCACCGGCGCCACGCGCCGCACCCGCGGTGACGATGCGCCAGGGAGCAGGGCGCCCGGCGGCAAGCGCGCCCAACCCCGCGGGGTTCCCGCGGGTGGACGGTGCCACGCAAAAGGCACGCGACGACGACCGCCGCGCGATCCTCGAGGACGAATTGCGTGCCGAGGAGCGGAAGCTGGCGGACCTGAAGCGCGACTATAACAACGGCGAGCCGGAACGCCAGGGCAACGAAAAGAATTACGCGAAATACCAGGAACGCGTGGCCCAGATGCGCGACAACATCGGCCGCAGCGAAAAGAACGTCGAAGCGCTCAAGCGCGAGATCGCCAACATCAAATGACACCATGAACGGGACATCGGCCCATCCTCTCCAGCACGACCGTTTCGCAGGCCTCGACATGCTCGCCTCCGCCGTGCTGGTGGCGGATGCCGATGGGCTCGTTCGCTACGCCAACCCGGCCGCCGAGCACCTGCTCGACATGTCGGCCAAGTCGCTGTCGCGCCAGAAGCTCGTCGGCCTGTTTACCAACGGCGACGAGCTGGGCGCCCTGTGCGAACAGGCGATCGCCCACAAGTACGCCGACCTGCGCCAGGACCTCACGCTGTTCCGCCCGGCACGCGAGCCGCTGCACGTGCACAGCATCGTCAGCGCGGCCGGCGAGGCCGAGGTCGTCGTCGAGCTGCGCGAGAATGTCCAGCAGCTGAAACTCGACCGCGAGGAGCGCCTCCTCGACCAGAGCCTGGCCAACAAGGAACTCATCCGCAATCTCGCCCACGAGATCAAGAACCCGCTGGGCGGCATCCGCGGCGCGGCCCAGTTGCTGGAACTGGAGCTGCCGGATGTGCACCTGAGCTCGCTGCGCGAATACACGCAGGTGATCATCAAGGAAGCCGACCGCCTGCAGACGCTCGTCGACCGCCTGCTGGCGCCGCACCGCCGTCCGCACATCGTGGGCGACGTCAACATCCACGAAGTGTGCGAGCGCGTGCGCAGCCTCGTGCTGGCCGAGTTCCCGTCGGGCCTCGCGATCCGGCGCGACTACGACGCGTCGATTCCCGAGTTCCGCGGCGACAAGGAACAGCTGATCCAGACCGTCCTGAACATCGTCCACAACGCCGCCCAGGCCCTGCGCGCACGCATTGCGGCGGGCGACGCCGAGATCGTCCTGCGCACCCGCGTGGCACGCCAGGTCACCCTCGCGAAGGTCCGTTACGGGCTGGCATTAGACTTGCATATCATCGACAACGGACCGGGCATCGCCCCCGATATCCGCGACCGCATCTTCTATCCGCTCGTCTCCGGGCGCGAAGGCGGCAGCGGTCTCGGGCTGACCTTGGCGCAGACTTTCGTGCAACAGCACCTGGGACTGATCGAGTGCGAAAGCCGGCCTGGATTGACGGATTTCCGCATCCTGATTCCCCTGCCATAAGCGGGTGAAATCGAGGGGCGTCTCCGGCAATCCCCCCTTGAACCTTCGCGGGAAGTAGAACTACATGAAACCAATCTGGATTGTCGACGACGATGCATCGATCCGCTGGGTGCTGGAAAAGGCCCTGGCGCGCGAGAACCTCGCCACCCGGAGTTTTGCCAGCGGCCGCGAAGCGCTGACAGCATTCGAAACGGACACGCCGCAAGTGCTGGTGTCCGACATCCGCATGCCCGGCGAATCGGGCCTCGATCTGCTGGCCGCCGTCAAGGAACGCCATCCGGGCCTGCCGGTCATCGTCATCACCGCCTTTTCCGACCTCGACTCCGCCGTCGCCTCGTTCCAGGGCGGCGCCTTCGAATACCTGGCCAAGCCGTTCGACATCGACAAGGCCGTCGCCCTGATCCGCCGCGCGCTCGAGGAGAGCCTGCGCGAGGCCAGCGTCGACATCGCGCCGAGCGAGACGCCCGAGATCCTGGGCCAGGCGCCCGCGATGCAGGAAGTGTTCCGCGCGATCGGCCGCCTGTCGCAGTCGAACGTGACCGTGCTGATCACGGGCGAATCGGGCACCGGCAAGGAACTTGTCGCACGCGCGCTGCACAAGCACAGCCCGCGCGCGCAGCAGCCGTTCATCGCGCTGAACACGGCCGCGATCCCGAAGGACCTGCTGGAATCCGAACTGTTCGGCCACGAGCGCGGCGCCTTCACGGGCGCGCAGGCGATGCGGCGCGGCCGCTTCGAGCAGGCCGAGAACGGCACCTTGTTCCTGGACGAAATCGGCGACATGCCGTTCGACCTGCAGACGCGTTTGCTGCGCGTGCTGTCCGATGGCCATTTTTACCGCGTGGGCGGGCACCAGCCCGTGAAGGCGAACGTGCGCGTGATCGCGGCCACGCACCAGAACCTGGAGCAGCGCGTGCGCGACGGCCTGTTCCGCGAAGACTTGTATCACCGCCTGAACGTGATCCGCCTGCGCCTGCCCAGCCTGCGCGAACGGAGGGAAGATATCCCCATTCTGGTGCGCCACTTCCTGGTGCAGAGTGCACGCCAATTGGGCGTCGAGACCAAGCGCATGAGCGACGAAGCGCTGCGCTTCCTCACCGGCCTGGAACTCCCCGGCAACGTGCGCCAGCTGGAAAACCTGTGCAACTGGATCACGGTGATGGCGCCGGGCCAGACCGTGGAGGTGAAGGACCTGCCGCGCGACCTGACCCAGGCCCAGCCCATGCCGGCCGGCGGCAATGGGATCGCCGTCGGCATCAGTTCCGGCGTCGGCACGGTGACGCTGGCGCCGCCGTCGTCCGGCATGGCGCACCACGCCGAAGCGGGCGTGCTGCCGAATGGCGCCGACGGCTGGATCGGCCTCCTGGAACTGCAGGCCGCGCGCATGCTGTCGGACGGGCAGGTGGAAGTGATGGACGTGCTGGGCCGCCAGTTCGAATCCGCGCTGATCCGTACGGCGCTGAAGCACACGCATGGCCGCAAGAACGACGCGGCGATCCGGCTCGGCATCGGGCGCAATACCATCACGCGCAAGATTGCCGAGTTGGGCATCGACGGGGCGAAGGACGAATAACGCATACGCCGGTTGAACGCGTGGGCACCACGTGCCCACGCGAGCGTTGGCGTAATGCCGGCCTATGGGACGATGGTGTAAGCTCTGTCATCTTTGCAACAACGTTTCGATGACATGCTGATCAACTGTGTCGCCTACCAGGAAGGCAAGAAGCTGTGCGACATCCCCGTCGAAGACATCAGCGACTACCTGGATAAACCCGGCTGCTTCGTCTGGGTTGCGCTGCGCGACGCCACCGACGCCGAAATGGCGCAGATGAAGGAAGAGTTCGCGCTGCACGAACTGGCCGTCGAAGACGCCGCGCGCGGCCACCAGCGTCCCAAGATCGAGGAATACGGCGACTGCCTGTTCACCGTCGTGCACACGGTCGATCTCGTCGATGGCGACCACCTCGCCACCGGCGAGCTGGCGATCTTCGCGGGCAAGAATTACGTCCTGTCCGTCCGCCGCGATTCCGCCAAGGGTTTTCTCGGCGTCCGCGCACGCGCCGAGCGCGAACCGCATCTATTGAAAATGGGCTCGGCCTTCGTCATGTACGCGCTGATGGACGCCGTCGTCGACCGCTACTTCCCCGTCGTCGACATGCTCGAATCCGAACTCGAGACGATCGAGGACCGCATCTTCACGCACGGCGCCCAGCGCGAGAACGTCGAGCGCCTGTATCAATTGAAGAGAAAGGGCCTCGTGCTGCGCCACGCCGTGTTCCCGCTGCTGGAAGCGATCGGCCGGCTGCACGGCGGCCGCGTCCCCCCGCTCATCGTCGGCACGCAGGATTATTTCCGCGACGTGCACGACCACCTGATCCGGATCGGCGGCCGCCTCGACGCGATCCGCGACACGATCAGCACCGCGATCCAGGTGAACCTGTCGATGGTCTCCATCGACGAAAGCGAAGTCAATAAACGCCTCGCCGCGTGGGCCGCAATCTTCGCCGTGTTCACGGCCTTCGCCGGCGTATGGGGCATGAATTTCAAGTACATGCCTGAGCTGGAATGGAAGTGGGGCTATCCGATGGCGCTCGCCGTCATGATCGCGGTGTGCGTCTACCTCTATCGGCGCTTCAGGAAGGCCGGCTGGTTGTAAAGAAAAACGCCCGGTGCGCGAACACCGGGCGTTTTGATTTGCTGCGCGACTACGTGCTTAGAACGTGTAGTTCACGCGCGCGTAGAAGGTGCGGCCCAGCGGATCCGTGTAACGCGGATCGTAGCCGGCCTGGAACGTGTAATCCTGGTACGACAGCGGCGGATCGCGGTCGAGCAGGTTACGCACGCCGACGGTCAGGCCCAGGCCCTTCTTCTGCTGCCAGGCGCCGTACAGGTCGAACGTCGTGTAGGAAGCGACATGGTTGGTCGGATCCTGGTCGACGTAGCCGCTCTTGTAGCGGGCGGTCAGGCCGGCCGACAGGGCGTCGCGGCTCCACACCAGGTTGTTGGTCGACTGCCAGCGGAACACCGGACCCGTGCCCGAGTACACGCCGACATTCTGGTTCCACTCGCCGCCTTCCGTGTTCTGGTACTCGTACTTGTGGACGTAGGTCGTGTTCGACGCGAACGAGAACGTGCCGTAGCCGGCCGAGCGCCAGCGGTAGTTGGCCGACAGGTCGATACCGTTGGTGATGATGCCGCCCAGGTTCTCGTTCAGGCGCTCGATGTAGCCGCAGGTCGCCGGGTTCGGGCACTGCGAACCGTCCACCGACAGTTCGCCGGCCGGGTTGCGGTGGTACCGGGAGGCATACTTGACGTTGTCGGCGAAGATGTCGTCCAGGCTCAGCACGCTGATCTGGTGGTCCAGCTTCAGGGCCCAGATGTCGACGCCGACGCTCAGGTTCTTCAGCGGCTCGATCATGATGCCGATCGTGGCGTTCTTCGACTTCTCCGGCTGCAGCGCGGGGTTGCCGCCACCCAGCACCTGGAACTGCTGGCTGCAGTTCGCGGCGCGCGAGTGGCCCGGCAGCGGGTTGCCGCCCGGGCAGTTGACCGGGTCGTCATACGTGCCGGCGGTGTTGGTGAAGGTCTGGGCCGAGTGGATATCGTACAGCGACGGGGCGCGGAAGCCGGTCGAGTACGAACCGCGCACCAGCACCGCCTGCGTCGGCTGCCAGCGGAACGACACTTTCGGGTTGGTCGTGTTGCCGAAGTCGCTGTACTTGTCGTAGCGGACCGAGCCCGTCACGTCCAGGGTTTTCAGGATCGGGACGTTCAGTTCGCCGTAGACGGCGTACGTGTGACGCGAGCCCGAGTTGAGCGTGTTCGGGTCGATACCGGTCGAGGCGACGACCTTCTCGGCAAACTCGGTATTCGCGGCGCTCGTGAACTTGTCGTACGTCGTCGCCGCGCCCAGTGCCAGGGCGGCGCCGCGGCCGGCGTTCAGCCAGTCGCCCAGCTCGCGGCTGGCGTGGAAGTCGAGGCCCGTGGTCTGGCCGCGCGCGGTCTGGATGGTGCCCGACAGGGCGGCCGAGTTCAGCAGCGCGGTGCCTGCGGCGGACTGGTCGCCGAACGGGTTGATCACGCCGTCCCGGACGCCCTGGGTGATGAGGCCACCGTCGCTGTAGCCGAACAGCTGCTCCTGCACGCGGTTCTCGTTCCAGGTGACGGCACCGTCGTAGTCCCAGCCGGCGACGTTGCCGGCCAGCGAGACGACCAGGCGCTGCTGGCGGTTCGTGTTCTTGTCCTGGCGCACGCCGTTCGGCATGTCGCGCCATTTCACGTGCGTGAAGCCCGGCTGCACACCGTCCGGCATGAAGGCTTCGGTGTAGGTCGGATCCAGGCCGGCCGGGTAGTACGGGTTGGCCGTGCCGTCCGGACGCAGGCGGTTCATGTACAGGCCGCCGTACGGGACCGGGGCGATGGTGGTGCCGACGACGCTCTGGCTCGTCAGGTATTCGACGCCCAGTTCGTGCTGGCCCAGCTTCAGGGTGCCGCGGATCAGGCCGGAGTCGCGGATGTTGCGCGGGATGTAGTCGACGAACGACGAGGTCGTCATCAGGCAGCCGGTGCCGCCGTCCGGAATCAGGTGCACGCCGGTCGTGCAGCCCGGGCCGGCCGGGTTGACGCTGTCGCCGCCCTGGTAGTAGTTGGCCGGGAAGGTCGAGGTCGACAGGCCGCCCGGGTAGCGGGTGTTGTACGAGCGGTCGGTACCGGTCAGCGGGTACTGTTCCTGGTGGTCGATCACGGCCGAGATGTTCCAGCCCTGGGTGTCGAGGTCGCCCCAGCCCAGCGCGACGTTCGCGTTGATCGAACGGCCGCCGCCGTGCGACGCGACGTCTTCGCCGAAGGTGGCGCTGCCGCCCTGGTAATTCTTCTTCGTGATGAAGTTGATCACGCCGCCCACGGCGTCGGAGCCGTACAGCGACGACGCGCCGTCGCGCAGCACTTCGACGCGCTCGAGCGCGGCGAACGGGATCATGTTCAGGTCGGGGGCCGAGCTGTCGTAGGCGTTGTTCGCCAGGCGACGGCCGTTCAGCAGCACCAGGGTCTTGTTCTGGCCGATGCCGCGCAGGTTGGCGAACGAGGCGCCGCCCGTGCTGGAACCAACCGACTGGCTGGTGCCTTGCTGGGCCTGCGAAACGCTCAGGTTCGACATCACCTGCTCGATGGTGGTCAGACCTTCCTTCTTCAGGTCTTCGACACGGAGCACGGTGACGGGCACGGCCGTTTCAGCGTCGATACGCTTGATCGCCGAGCCGGTGATTTCGACGCGCGCGATCGGCGCCTGCTGCACTTCCTGGGTTTGTGCCAGGGCGGTGCCGGCAAAACCGAAGCCGGCTGCCAGCGTCGTGCCGGAGAATATGAGGCGCAGGGTCCGCGCCATGGTTTTTTCTGTGAGCATCTTGGTCCTGTTTTGTAGGTTACAAGTTTGAAATAGCGGATAACCAATATTTCAAGAACAGTAAACATACACCACAGAAACTAAAATTCACGCAGATTTGTGGTGTAATTACGTCAAAAACAGACAGATTTGCATTAACGCTTGTAAAAATTTGAAACAATATTTCTTTGTGAAATCAAGCGTGTATGTACGACATCTTTATGTACATATGTCTCGATCAGTGGAATCAGGTGGTTTCGGCCATGCAGGCGGGCGCCGGCCGTGAGACCGGCGCCAGGGGAGGTGAGGAAGGAACTCAGCCGACCATGGCCAGTGCGACCGCTTCCGCGACGCGGATGCCGTCGATCGCGGCCGACATGATGCCGCCCGCGTAGCCGGCGCCTTCGCCGGCCGGGTACAGGCCTGCCGTGTTCAGGCTCTGCAGGTTGTCGTCGTGGCGCTTGATGCGGATCGGCGACGACGTGCGGGTCTCGACGCCGGTCAGCACGGCGTCTTCCTTGTAGTAGCCCTTGATCTGCTTGTCGAACGCGACGAAGGCTTCGCGCAGCGCCACGGTGGCGTAGTCGGGCAGGGCCGGGGCGAGGTCGGTCAGGTGCACGGCCGGCTTGAACGACGGCGTCACGCTGCCGAATTCGGTCGACGGCACGCCGCGCACGAAGTCGCCCATCAACTGGCCCGGGGCATCGTAATTGCTGCCGCCCAGCACGAAGGCGCGCGATTCCAGTTCGCGCTGGAACGCGATGCCGGCCAGCGGGTGGCCCGGATAGTCGGACGGGGTGATCCCGACGACGATCGCGCTGTTGGCGTTGCGCTCGGCGCGCGAATACTGGCTCATGCCGTTCGTGACGACGCGCCCTTCCTCGGACGACGCGGCCACGACGGTACCACCCGGGCACATGCAGAAGCTGTACACGCTGCGGCCGTTGGAGGCGTGGTGGACGATCTTGTAGTCGGCCGCGCCGAGGATCTTGTTGCCGGCGTTCGGGCCGAAGCGGCAGACGTCGATTAGCGACTGCGGATGCTCGACGCGGAAGCCGATCGAGAACGGTTTCGCTTCGACGTACACGCCGCGCTCGTACAGCATCTCGAACGTGTCGCGCGCGCTGTGGCCGACGGCCATCACGAGGTGGCGGGTCGGGATCGTCTCGCCCGTGTGCAGCCTGACGCCCACGACTTGACGGGCGCTGCCTTCGCCTTCGATCAGCACGTCTTCCACGCGCGTCTGGAAGCGGATCTCTCCGCCCAGCGCGAGGATCTCGGCGCGCATCTGTTCCACCATTTTCACCAGGCGGAACGTGCCGATGTGCGGCTTGCTGACGTACAGGATTTCCTCCGGCGCGCCCGACTTCACGAATTCATTCAGGACCTTGCGGCCGTAGTGCTTCGGATCCTTGACCTGGCTGTACAGCTTGCCGTCCGAGAAGGTGCCGGCGCCGCCTTCGCCGAACTGCACGTTCGATTCCGTGTTGAGCTTGCGCTTGCGCCAGAAGCCGAAGGTGTCGACGGTGCGCTCGCGCACGATCTTGCCGCGTTCCAGCACGAGCGGCTTGAAGCCCATCTGGGCCAGGATCAGCGCGACGAACAGCCCGCACGGGCCCATGCCCACGACCACGGGCCGCGGCGTGCCCGGCGCGGGGAGGGCCTTCGTCACGAACTTGTAGCCGGTGTCGGGTGCCGGGACGATATGCGGATCGCGCGCCAGCCGGGCCAGCACGGCCGCCTCGTCGCGGACTTCCACGTCGAGGGCGTAGATCAGGACGATGGCGGTCTTCTTGCGCGCGTCGTAGCTGCGCTTGAAGACCGTGAAGTCGATCAGGTCTCCGCTTTCGATACCAAGCCGGCCGACGATGGCGTCGCGCAGGGCGTGGTCGGGGTGATTCAGGGGCAGTTTGAGTTCGTTAATTCGCAGCATGATGAGTGGTAGGCCGGCGCGCGGCGGCGCCGGACGGGCGCCGTGCCGGCGGCGGCAGATCGGTACAGGCGCCAGTATAAGGCATCGGCCACCCGGGCCGGCAGAAAAGGGCCCGTTACGGGGTACCGGGGAATGCCCCGTTTCCCTCGTTTTCTGTTGTAGACAAGCAACCGACGTTGGTTTCCCCCATGCATGGTGGCAACCGGAACATCAGGCGATTCCATCCAAAATGCGTGAGGTTAAGAATTTTCCTGCTGCAGTGCGTCGAGCATGTTCTGGGTCGAATTCAAGCAATATGCATGGCAAGTTCGGGTGACTCACTTCAATAGTGCAATATTTGTCCAAAAGAAAACCCTTTCTGGTGCTGCACTGCACCAGTGAAAAGCATTAATTCTTTCGTTTTCTAAATGTGTTGTTTCTACACATTTCGGCAATTGTGTTTCATTGACACTTTCGCTTTTGCTATGGTTTTATCGACAAATCAGTAACGTTTGATATCTATGAAACGTTATTTGAGAGGGTTCGTCCTACAGGGCGAATGATGAAAAAACACATCAATTAGTGTGATAGTCACCAGTAGTTTAAACGCACCAGGCCAAAAGCCTTTGCAGGCAACGGCCGTGCAAACGGGGGCGGCGCAGCTTGGCCGCCCCCGCGCATAAGCGCCGTGCCTGCATGTGGTGAACGTAAAAGACCACTTTGAGAGATTCGAGAAGGAGAAGTATTCATGACGTTTAAATTGAAGTCGATGCCATTGGCGATTTCGTTCGTAGTGGCCAGCGGCGCTCTGCTGGCAGCACCGGCAATGGCTCAGACGCAAGATGCGGTCAGTGCCCAGGCACCCGCGCGCGTGGTCGTCACCGGTTCGCTGATCAGCCGTACCGACACCGAAACCCCGACCCCCGTGCAGGTGTTGACGGCCGCGGACATCCAGAAAAGCGGCAAGACCTCCGTCGCCGAACTGCTGAACGACCTCGCCGCCAACGGCCAGGGCACGCTCGGTACCGGCTTCTCCGGCGCATTCGCGAACGGCGCTTCCGGCATTTCGCTGCGCGGCCTGACGGTCGGCGCGACCCTCGTGCTGGTCGACGGCCACCGCCTCGCCCCGTACCCGCTGTCGGATGACGCCCAGCGCGCCTTCGTCGACGTCTCCTCGATTCCGTTCGATGCCATCGACAGCATCGAAGTCCTGAAAAGCGGCGCTTCGTCGCTGTACGGTTCCGACGCCATCGCCGGCGTCGTCAACATCAAGCTGAAGAAAAACCTGAACGGCACCCGCGTGGCGGCCGAATCCGGCAACACCCAGCACGGCGGCGGCAAGACGCACCGCGCGTCGATCAGCACCGGTATCGGCGACCTGGACAACGACGGCTACAACGCCTTCATCACTGCCGAGTGGCGCCGCCAGGGTGCGATCAAGGTGGCGGACCGCGACCGTTTCGACTGGGCCAATGCCGACTGGCGTTCGCGCGGCGGCAACAACATCCGCCTGGGCGTGCCCAACGGCCTGAACTCGCGCCTGACCGCGACCAACAGCCCGTTCCTGTACAACCCGGCCGGCCCGGCTAAACCGGGGATCAATCCTGCCACGGGCAAGCCGTATGCTGCGATCGACAATTCGGCCAACTTCCAGTTCCTGGATCCGACCAAGTGTAACTACGACCTGTACATGAGCGGCGGCTGCGCCATCCGCGATGACAAGACGAACATCCAGCCGCAGACCGAGAACATCAACCTGCTGGTCGGCATGACCAAGAAGCTGAACGCGGACTGGGAACTGGCGTTCAAGGGCTCGATGTTCCAGCGTAACAGCGTGAACAACCGCGGCAGTTACCTGTCGGCCTATTCGCCGACCACCTTCGGCGGCAACAACTCGCTGAACAATGGCGTCGTGACCTCGGGCAACAGCCGTGTACCGAGCACCCTGATCCCGGCCAACGCGGCGTTCAACCAGCTGGGCGCGCCGGCCCGCCTGTACGGCTACATCCCGGGCACCGATCCATTCGCGACCCAGGACAACACCGCGACCACGACCCGCTTCGCCCTCGACCTGCACGGCAGCGCCTACGGCTGGGACGTCAACGTCGCCGGCGGCATCACCAAGGTCAAGACCGACATCGACTACAGCGGCTACATCGACCGTGCAGCCCTGTACAACGCGATCTTCAACGGCACGTGGAATCCGATCGGCGGCAACTCGCCGGCACTCCTCAACACGGTGTCGCCGCACTTCTCGAACACCCTCGAGTCGAAGCTGAACTACTTCGACGCGGTCGGTTCGCGCGAGCTGATGCAACTGGGCGCCGGTCCGCTGGCCCTGGCAGCCGGCGTGCACTACCACAAGCGCACCCAGAACTCGCCGGCGGCCAGCCTGACGGCAAACGGCCAGGTCGCACAGACCACGGCATTCGTGATCGGCGACGAGACGAACACCGCAGCCTTCGCCGAACTGCAGGCAACCCCGATCAAGAACCTGGAACTGCACGCGTCGGGCCGTTACGACCACTACAAGAACTTCAACAAGTTCACGCCGGCGGCGAGCTTCAAGTGGGCGCCGATGAGCCAGTTCGGCGTGCGCGGTACGTACGCCAAGGGCTTCCGCGCGCCGAACCCGGCCGAGGTGGGCAATGCCGGTTCGTTCTTCACCTTCAACGGTATCGACGATCCGGTCCTGTGCGCGAACGGCAACCCGAACACCGCGGGCAATGTGCCGACCGCCTGCGGCCTGAACCCGCCGTACGTCCAGCTGACCACGCCGTCGCTGTCGCCTGAGAAATCGACGTCCTACACCCTGGGCGTGATCCTGGAGCCGGTGCGTGGCCTGAACGCCACCCTCGACTACTACAACATCAAGGTCACCAACCAGATCGTGTCGGCCGCCGGTAACGATCCAAGCTACGTCCCGGCATTCGTGCGCGGCCCGGTCACCCCGCTGGACATCGCCAACGGCGACGGTACCACCTCCGTCGGCACCCCGGCGCTGGGCCCGATCATCTACGCGACCTCGCCATACGTGAACCTGGGCGGCACCAAGACCAGCGGCATCGAAGCGGACATCGGCTACCGCTGGCGCCTGCCGAACGACCTGGGCTCCCTGAAGGCGAACCTGAGCGCGGCGCACACCTTCAGCTACCTGACGGAAGCCGCCGGTGGCGTGAGCTACCAGCTGGCCGGCACGCAAGGCCCGTCGGCGATTTCCGGCGCGACCGGCAGCCCGAAGGACCGTGCACAGTTCTCGCTGGCCTGGAGCCGTGGCCCGCTGGACGTGAACACGACGGTGAACTACACCAGCGACTTCTCGACCATCGACCCGTCGCTGGGCGTGAACGACTGCTCGGGCCCTGGCGGTACCAGCTTCAACGTGGGTGGCCGCGCGTACTTCCGCAACCTGCCGCAGCCTGAGTACTACTGCCACGTTGCATCGTTCACGTCGGTCAACCTGAACCTGCAGTACAAGCTGAGCCAGAACCTGACGGTGAAGGGTTCGATCCTGAACCTGTTCGACCGCCAGCCGCCGGCTGACGTGGCGACCTACGGCAACTCGGGCGCGCAAACGTCGTACAACGCCTCGCTGCACCAGGCAGGCGCCATCGGCCGCTTCTTCAGCCTGGGCCTGGCCTACACGTTCTAAGCGAAACCAAGCGAAACCGTTTCGCACAACCCCGCACGCAGCCCCGGCTGCGGGCGGGTTTTTTTATTCAGATCCCGCCCCAGCCCGCCGCCAGGATCGCGAGCGCGGCCAATCCGGCCGTCTCCGTGCGCAGCACGCGCGGTCCCATCGACAGGGCCAGTGCGCCGGCAGCCCGCGCCGCATCTTCTTCCTGGTCCGTGAAACCGCCTTCCGGCCCGACGAGCAGGGTGATGTCCTGCGCCGGGGTCGCGCGCACCCACTGCGCGAGCGATGCGTCCGCGCGCGGGGAGAGCAGGATGCGCGTGCCGGCGCCTGCGCTGGTGCCTGATTCTGCAAGCCAGCGGTTCGCGTCCTGCACGGGCGCGACGTGTGCCAGCCGGTTGCGTCCGCATTGTTCGGACGCGCTGACGACGACGGCCTGCCAGTGTGCAAGGCGCTTGTCGGCACGGTCGCCCGAAAGCCGCACGACCGAGCGCTGCGCCGCCAGCGGGATGATGCCGGCCGCACCCAGCTCGACGGCCTTCTCGACGATCCAGTCCATCTTGCTGCCCTCCGGCAAACCTTGGGCCAGGGTGACGCGGAAGGGGAGTTCCACGTCGACGGCGTCGTGCGCAAGGATCTCGGCGCTGGCGCGGCGCTTGCCGATCTCGGCGAGGCGCGCGCGCACCTGGCCGCCCTCGCCATTGAACAGCACGAGCTCGTCGCCGCTCTGCTGGCGCACGACGTGCAGGTGGTGGGCGACCGCTTCCGGCAGGTCGACGACGCTGCCGGGGATCAGCGCCTGGGGGCAGTAAAAACGTGGCATGGATGATAATCGGAACCGTTAACGAGCCGGCATTTTAAAGCGAGGTTGTCATGCTCTGGTAAAATACCCGGTTAAGGCCAGCTTGACCGCCACCGCTTCCCTATCCTCAGACCCACACATCCATGAAATCTCTGCAAACCACCACCCTGATGGCCAACGCAATTCGTGCGCTGGCGATGGACGCCGTCCAGAAGGCGAATTCCGGCCACCCCGGCATGCCGATGGGCATGGCCGAGATCGCCGTCGCGCTGTGGGACGGCCATTATCGCCACAACCCGGCCAATCCGGGCTGGATGAATCGCGACCGTTTCCTGCTGTCGAACGGCCACGGTTCGATGCTGCACTACGCACTGCTGCACCTGTCGGGCTACGACCTGTCGATGGACGACATCCGCGACTTCCGCCAGATGCATTCGAAGACCCCGGGCCACCCGGAAGTCGGCATCACCCCGGGCGTGGAAACGACCACCGGCCCGCTGGGCCAAGGCATCGCCAACGCCGTCGGCATGGCGCTGGCCGAGTGGCTGCTCGCGAAGGAATTCAACCGTCCGGGCTTCGACATCGTCGACCACTACACGTACGCGTTCCTGGGTGACGGCTGCCTGATGGAAGGCATCTCGCACGAAGTCGCGTCGCTGGCCGGCACGCTGCGCCTGAACAAGCTGATCTGGCTGTACGACGACAACGGCATCTCGATCGACGGCAAGGTGGAAGGCTGGTTCACGGACGACACGCCGCAGCGCTTCGCAGCGTACGGCTGGAACGTGATCCCGGGCGTGGATGGCCACGACGTCGCCGCCGTGGACGCGGCCATCGCGCAGGCCAAGCAGTCGGACCGTCCGACGCTGATCTGCTGCAAGACCATCATCGGCAAGGGTTCGCCGAACCTGCAGGGCGGCGACAAGGTGCACGGCGCCGCGCTGGGCGAGAAGGAAGTCGCCGCGGTGCGCGAGCACCTGATCTGGGACGCCATCCCGTTCGACATCCCGGCCCCGATCTACGAAGCCTGGGACCAGAAGCAGAAGGGCGCCGCCGTCGAAGGCGAGTGGAACGCGCTGTTCGCCGGCTACCGCGCGCAGTACCCGGAACTGGCCGCCGAATTCGAGCGCCGCATGAAGGGTGACCTGCCGGGCAAATTCGAAGAGACGCTGGCCGCCGCCATCGCGCAGACCATCGACAAGAAGGAAACCATCGCGACCCGCAAGGCGAGCCAGAACGCGATCCAGGCGCTGGCCCCGGTGCTGCCGGAATTCCTGGGCGGCTCGGCCGACCTGACCGGCTCGAACCTGACCAACTGGAAGGAATCGGTCGCCGTCCGTTCGGGCACCCCGGGCAACCACATCAACTACGGCGTGCGCGAATTCGGCATGGCCGCGATGATGAACGGTGTCGCCCTGCACGGCGGCTTCATCCCGTTCGGCGCCACGTTCCTGACGTTCTCGGACTACAGCCGCAACGCCCTGCGCATGGCCGCGCTGATGAAGATCCGTTCGCTGTTCGTGTTCACGCACGACTCGATCGGCCTGGGCGAAGACGGCCCGACGCACCAGTCGGTCGAACACGTCTCGTCGCTGCGCCTGATCCCGAACCTGGACAACTGGCGTCCGTGCGACACGACGGAATCGACCGTCGCCTGGGGCGCTGCGGTCAAGCGCAAGGACGGTCCGTCGACCCTGATTTTCTCGCGCCAGAACCTGCCGTTCATGGAGCGTGACGCGGCAACCGTCGCGAACATCGCCAAGGGCGGCTACGTGCTGCGCGATGTGGCGAATCCGGCCGCGGTCCTGATCGCGACGGGTTCGGAAGTGGAACTGGCGGTGAAAGCCGCCGAAACCCTGGCTGGCCAGGGTATCCAGGTGCGTGTGGTGTCGATGCCGTCGACCGACGTGTTCGAGCGCCAGGACGCGGCCTACAAGGCTGCCGTGCTGGGCCGCGGCATCCCGCGCGTGGCCGTCGAGGCTGGTGTGACGGACTTCTGGTACAAGTACGTCGGCCTGGAAGGTGCCGTGGTGGGCATCGATACCTTCGGCGAATCGGCTCCGGCCCCGGTGCTGTTCAAGCACTTCGGCTTCACGGTCGAGAATGTTGTCGCCAAGGTCAAATCGGTCCTCCCGGCCTGATGGATTGCACCCGCCGGCCCTGAGACTGTCCGGCCGGCGGGTTTCACGCTATGCTTCGGTGTTACGATTTTTTTAATCAGGAGTGAATAAATGACGATCAAAGTAGCAATCAACGGTTATGGCCGTATCGGCCGCAACGTGCTGCGCGCTTTCTACGAAGGCGGCAAGAAGCAGGACATCCAGATCGTGGCGCTGAACGATCTCGGCAACGTCGAGCACAACGCCCATCTGACCCGTTACGACACGACCCACGGCAAGTTCCCGGGCACCGTCGAAGTGGACGGCGACTACATGATCGTCAACGGCGACCGCATCCGCGTGTACGCGCAGCGCAACCCGGCCGAACTGCCGTGGGGCGAGCTGGGCGTGGACGTCGTGCTGGAATGCACCGGCTTCTTCACCACCAAGGAAAAGGCATCGGCCCACCTGAAAGGCGGCGCCAAGAAGGTCATCATCTCGGCACCGGGCGGCAAGGATGTCGACGCCACCATCGTGTTCGGCGTGAACCAGGACGTGCTGAAGTCGACGGACACCGTCATCTCGAACGCATCGTGCACCACCAACTGCCTGGCCCCGCTGGTCAAGCCGCTGAACGACGCCATCGGCCTGGAAAACGGCCTGATGACCACCGTGCACGCCTACACCAACGACCAGGTGCTGACCGACGTGATGCACGAAGACCTGCGCCGCGCCCGTTCGGCCACGCAGTCGATGATCCCGACCAAGACCGGCGCCGCCGCCGCCGTCGGCCTCGTGCTGCCGGAACTGAACGGCAAGCTGGACGGCTACGCGATCCGCGTGCCGACCATCAACGTGTCGATCGTCGACCTGTCGTTCATCGCCAAGCGCGACACGACGGTCGAAGAGATCAACAAGCTGATGAAGGACGCATCGGAAGGCGCGCTGAAAGGCATCCTGACGTACAACACCGAGCCGCTGGTGTCGGTCGACTTCAACCACAACCCGGCATCGTCGAACTTCGACGCGACCCTGACCAAGGTGTCGGGCCGCCTGGTGAAGGTGTCGTCGTGGTACGACAACGAGTGGGGCTTCAGCAACCGCATGCTGGACACCACCGTGGCGCTGATGAACGCGAAATAATCGGGTTCGGCACCATGAAAAAGCGCTCCCTCGGGAGCGCTTTTTTTATTTGCTCTTCGGCCACGGGGTCAATATCTCGAACCCGTTCTTCGTCACCGCGATCATGTGTTCCCACTGCGCGGACAACGACCGGTCGCGCGTGACGACCGTCCAGCCGTCGTCGAGCTGTTCGACGTCGGCGTCGCCCAGGTTGATCATCGGTTCGACCGTGAACGTCATGCCTTCCTTGATGAGCATGCCCGTGTTCGGGCGGCCGTAGTGCAGCACTTGCGGGTCTTCGTGGTAGACCTTGCCGATGCCGTGGCCGCAGTATTCGCGCACGACGGAATAGCCCTGGGCTTCCGCCAGCTTCTGGATCGCATGGCCCACGTCGCCCAGGCGCGCGCCCGGGCGCACGGCGCGGATGCCGGCCATCATGGCGTCGTACGTCGTGTCGACGAGCTTCTTCGCCTCCGGACTCGGGGTGCCGACGAAGTACATGCGGCTCGTGTCGCCATGCCAGCCGTCCTTGATCACGGTGACGTCGATGTTGACGATGTCGCCATCCTGCAGGATCTCGGCGGGGGAGGGGATGCCGTGGCAGACGACGCTGTTCACGGACGTGCACAGGGTCTTCGGAAAGCCGTGGTAGCCGACGTTGGCGGGCGTGGCCTTCTGCACCTTGCGGATGTAGTCGTTGCAGCGCCGGTCGAGTTCTTCGGTGGAGACGCCGGGGACGACGTATTCCGCGATCATTTCCAGCACCTCGGCCGCCAGGCGGCCGGAGACGCGCATCTTGGCGATATCTTTTTCGGTCTTGAGTTTGATAGGCATGGTTCGTGACTTGTTCATCGACCGTTCATGATAGCCGCTCGGATGAAAAAATGCCCGCCAGGCGAACCTGGCGGGCATTGTTCAGGCGTTCAAACGGGGATTAGAACGACTGGTTGTAGCGCACGTAGATGAAGCGGTCGATCGGCAGGTTGGCGTCCACCGCCGACGAGGACGACGCACCCAGGATGGTGGTACGCGCTTCCTTGTCGAAGATGTTGTTGGCGCCGACCATGATCTGGCCTTTCCACGAGGTCTTGTACGCGACGCTCACGTCGTTGTAGACCATTGCACCCTTCTGGTTGTAGCCGGTACCCCAGTTGGCGAGACCTTTCGGGGTCGAGCATTCCACGGTGCTGCTGAAGCACTTGTCGCGGATACCGCCGAAGTAACGGGCCGTCCAGGTGGCGCTCCAGTTGCCCAGGCTCCAGTCCAGCGCGACGTTCGACTTGACGCGGTAGTAAGCGTAGCCGCCACCGCCGTCGTATTCGCCCAGCGAGCTTTCCCAGTCGGCCGTGTTATCGGCCTTGGTGCGGTACTTGGTCACGAAGGTCGAGTCCGAACGCAGGCCGAACGCGCCGTAGGCACCACGCGGGAAGCGGTAGGCCAGCGACAGGTCGTAGCCTTCGGTTTCCAGCGCGCCCAGGTTGGCGTTGCCGCGCGACAGGTTGGTGATCTGGCCCGTGATCGGGTCACGCTTGATCGCGTTGCAGAACGAAGCGACACCCTGCACGTAGCAGTATTCGGCGACCTGGGTGGCCGAGATGCCGCTGATCAGGTTGTCGACACGGATGTTGTACCAGTCCAGCGAGCCCGACAGACCCGGCAGGAAGGCCGGGCTGTAGACGAAGCCGAAGGTCTTCGTCTTGGCGCGTTCCGGCTGCAGCGATGCATTGCCGGCACCCGACATGAACGGGTTGGCGCTCTGTGCGCCGCCCGCGTCGCTGATCGGGGTGTTGGTCTGGTCGGTCTGGCGGAAGCCCGGACGCGCACCTGCCGCCGTGCAGCGTGCATCGACGCCCGGCGTACCGCGCTGGCCGTAGGCGCTGTCGCACGGGTCCATGTACGTGTCGTAGGTCTGCTGGCCGCCGCCGAACGTGTCGCCCACGGTCGGTGCGCGGAAGCCTTGTGCCCACGTGCCACGGACCAGCAGGTCCTTGATCGGCTTCCACATGAAGCTGGCTTTGCTGTTGTGGGTGTTGCCGAAGTTGCTGTAGTCCGAGTAGCGGGTCGCCAGGTCGACGCTCAGCAGTTCCGCGAAGCGCACACCCTTCAGGATCGGGATGTTCGTTTCGAGGTAGGCTTCACGCACCGAGTACTTGCCGATGGTCGAATTGCCTGCCAGGTCGGTCGAGTAGCCCGATTGCTCGAACTGGCCCGGGATGTCGTAGCCGCGCACTTCGCGGTGTTCGACGCCGCCTGCCACGCCCAGCATGCCGGCCGGCAGCTGCAGCAGCTCGCCGCTGATGTTGGCGGTCGCGCTGTTGATGGTCGAGCCGTAGGTTGCCTGGCCGGTCGACATGACGTAGTCCAGGGTTTCCTTGTTGGTTGCGCCCGGACCGGCGATGATGTTGAACGGCTTGCATTCCGCCAGCGGGATCGGGGCGGCAGCGGTGCCGCACTGGACGACGCCGTTGGCGTTCAGGAACGACGGACCCAGAGCCTTCTTCAGGTTCAGCAGGTTGACGTTGCCGGTGCCCATGGTCGTGCCGCGGACGGCGCTGTGGTTGTAGCCCACGTCCCAGTTCCAGGCCTTGCCCTTCCAGTCGAACGTGCCCGACAGGGTGGTGTCGACGTGGAACGTGTTGTTCGTGTTTTCCGTCACGCGCGGCACTTCGACGGTGCGGCGGATGAAGTACAGGTCTTCACCGAACGGGTTGTAGTAGTTGTCCTTGTCGATATAGACCGGGTAGCTCGGCTGCGCATCGCTGCGCAGCGGGTAGCCTGCGACCTGCGCGGACGACTGGCGCTGCGAGTACATCGCGGTCGTGCTCAGCTGCATGTTGTACGGCAGTTCCAGCGTGCCCTTGGTGAACAGCGTGTCCAGGCGATTCGGCATCTGGAACATCATCTGCGAGGCGCTGTTGAACTTGTCCTCGACGATGCTGCTCTTCCAGTCGTGGTAGTTGGCCGTGTTGCGCGGGTCCGAGCCCGTGCCGATACCGTTGCCGCCGGCGCCGCCGGTGTGGTTCAGCACGTAGTCGAACGCATCGCCGTTGGCCGGCAGGACTTCAGCCCACGGACCGGCGCCCAGGCCGGACGTCGGGTGAGCCGGGCCCTTCGGGTATTTGGTGATGTCGCGGTCGCGGGCCCACACGGTGCCCTGTTCGGTGTGCGACAGGCCGACCATCAGCGACGCCTTGTCGCTGCTCGCGCCGTAGGTCAGCGAGAAGTCCTTGGCGCGGCCGTCGGCCTTGTCGTTGGCGCCGCTGTAGAGGCTCAGCTGGCCGCCATCCATGCGCTTCTTCAGGATGATGTTGACCACGCCCGAGATCGCGTCCGAGCCGTAGATCGACGAGGCGCCGTCCTTCAGGACTTCGATGCGCTCGATCATGGCCGACGGGATGGTCGACATGTCGGTGTAGCCGTCGACGGACTGGGTCCAGCGCTTGCCGTCCACCAGGACCAGCAGGCGGTTCGAGCCCAGGTTGCGCAGGCTGATGTACTGGCCGCCGTTTTCGCGGTTCGACGTCAGCGAACCGCCGCGGTCGAAGTCCGGCGTGCCGGCGGAAGACAGTTGGTTCAGGATGTCGCCGACGGTCACGAGACCCGTCTTTTGAATCTGTTCCTGGGTCATCACCTGGATCGGTTGTGCCGTTTCCAGGTCGACCTGGCGGATGCGCGAGCCAGTCACTTCGACACGCTGCAGCGGCGCCGGTTGGGTCTCTTGCGCGTAAGCCGCGTGCATCCCGAACGCGATGCCGCTGACGCAGATCAGGCGGATCGAGCGGGACAAGACTTTTTCCATCATGGTTACAAAACTCCTAGGTTAGAGCACGGCGAACTGGGTAGCAGCAGCCGTGTGAGGCCGTCGCTGCGAAGCGACTGTCTTGAAAGCAATGTGGTTAACATTTTTTTTCAAGCTGGCAATGGAAGCATCCACCGTGGCAGCCTGTCAATGTTCGAGGGTGCATATTTGTGGGTGTTGCGGGTTTGCGTAATTACAAGTAAATCACCGAAGTTGGGCGTATTTACGGAAACAAATGTTGGGTACAGACATGAATCTATGCTGAATGCATCAGTTTGGACGTAGAACCCCCTACAGATCGCTAGAATGGGTGCAACATTCTTTTACGGCCGGAATGCACCAGATTGGGGCAAGAGAATTTGCCTGCTTTTTAGACTGTTACATTTGTACAACAGGCAAAATTTCTTGAAAGGTCAGAACGACTGGTTGTAGCGCACGTAGAACAGGCGATCGATCGGCATCTGCGGATCGACAGCCGATGACGCCGACGTGCCGTTCACGAAGGACGTGTTGGCGTCGTAGACGATGCGCGGCTTGCGGTCGAATACGTTGTTGGCGCCGACCAGCAGCTTCGCTTGCCACGGCAGGGCATACCCCAGCGACAGGTCGCTGTAGACCTGTGCGCCGAACTTCGTGTAGCCCGTGCCCCAGCTGGCCGGGTCGTTCGGGTTGCTGCATTCCTCGTTATTGGCCGCGCTCCAGCAATGGACCTTCACGCCGCTGTAGTAGCGCGACGCCAGCGTGGCGCTCCAGTTGCCGAGGTTCCAGTCGAGTGCCAGGTTCGACTTCACGCGGTTGTACGTGAACTCGCCGGCATAGTTGTCCCAGTTCGACGCCGGCGTGCTCCTGATGCGGAACGTTTCGGTATAAGTCGATTCCGAACGTACGTTGAACTGGCCAAAGGCCGTGCGCGGGAAACGGTAAGCGAGGGCCAGGTCGAAGCCCTTCGTCTGCAGTTCGCCCAGGTTGGCGTTGCGGCGCGACAGGCTCGTGATCATGCCGGTGACCGGGTCGCGCTGAATCCTGTCGCAGAACGCCTGCACGCCGCCGACATAGCACTGGTTGATCTCGTAGGCCGCGGTCACGCCCGTGATGCGGTTCTCGACGTGGATGTCGAACCAGTCCAGCGCGATCGAGGCGCCGTTCAGCCAGCCCGGGCTGTAGACGAGGCCGATGGTCTTCGTCGTCGCCGTTTCCGGCTGCAGCGCGGCGTTGCCGGCGCCCTGCTGGAACGGGAACGGCGTCTGCGCGCCGCCGGCGGGGACGGGCGTGCCGGCCTGGTTGACCTGGCGGAACCCGGCCGGAACGCCGGCGGCCGCGCAGCGGGCCGCCACGGCCGGGTTCTTCGCCGCTTCGCCATACTTGCTGTCGCACGCGTCCAGGTAGGCGTCAAAGGCCTGCGAACCGCCGCCGAAGGTGTCGTTCAGGGTCGGCGCGCGGAAGCCCTGGGCGTACGTGGCGCGCGCGAGCAGGTCGCGCACCGGCTTCCACATCACGCTGGCCTTGCTGTTCGTGGTGTTGCCGAAGTTGCTGTAGTCGGAATGGCGCGACGCGATGTCGATGCCCAGCAGTTGCGCGAACGGCTTGTTCTTCAGCAGCGGGACGTTGAATTCGATATAGGCTTCGCGCACCGTGTACCTGCCGACGGTGGCGTTGCCTGCCAGGTCGGTCGAGTAGCCCGACTGCTCGAACTGGCCCGGACGGTCGTAGCCGCAGACGGAGCGGTGCTCGAGCCCGGCCGCGATGCCGACCGCGCCGGCCGGCAGGTCGAACAGGTCGCCGGTGATGTCGGCGGTGGCGCTGTTGATGGTCGAGCCGTAGGTGGCCTGGCCGGTGGACATCACGTAGTCCAGCGCCGCGGCGGTCGACGCCGACGGGCCGCCCACGATGTCGAACGGCACGCACTCGGCCAGCGGGATCGGGTTGGCGGCCGTGCCGCACTGTACGGCACCCGCCGCGTTCAGGAACGATGGGCCGAGCGCCTTTTTGAGGTTCAGCAGGTTCAGGTGGCCTTTCGACAGGATGGCGCCCGTGATGGCGCTGTGGTTGTAGCCGACGCTCCAGCTCCACGCCTTGCCGGACAGGTCGACGGTGCCTTCCAGGCCGACGTCGATGTGGAGCGTCCGGTTCTCGTTGGTCGCCATGCGCGGCACTTCGGTCGTGCGCCGGTAAAAGAACAGGTCCTGGCCCGGGTACGGGTTGTAGTAACTGTTCTTGTCGATGTAGACGGGGAACTTGCTCTGCGTAAGGGAGCTCAGCGGGTAGCCGGCGTTCTCGCGCGCCGCCGTGCGGTCCGCGAACATCGCCGTGGTCGTGAAGCGCATCGCGTGCGGCAGGGTGATGCTGCCCCTGGTGAAGATGGACGCCAGCCGGGTCGGCGACAGATACATCATCTGGTCCGACGAGTTGAACGTATCGGCATCCGCGCCGGTATAGTCGTGGTAATTGTTCGGATCGCGCGAGCGGGTGCCGGTGCCGTCGCCCAGGTACGAACCGGTGTGGTTCAGGATCTTGTTGAAACCGGTCGCGCCGCCGCCGGCGTTCACCTGGCGGATGCGGCCCCACGGGCCCGTGCCGAGGCTGGCGTTCACGTGGCCGGGGCCGTACAGAAAGGCGGTGATGTCGCGGTCCTTCGCCCACACGGCCCCGTCCTCGGTGTACGTCAGGCCGAACATCATGTTCGCCCTGTCGCCGCCCGCACCGTACGACAGGGCATAGTCCTTCTTTCTGCCGTCGCCTTGTTCGTTGCGGCCTGCGTACACGCTGGCCAGGCCGCCCTGCATGCTCTTTTTGAGGATGATGTTGACGACACCCGCGATCGCGTCCGACCCGTAGATCGACGAAGCGCCATCCTTCAGGATGTCGATGCGCTCGATCAGCGCCGCCGGGATCGTCGACATGTCGGTGTAGCCGGCGACCGTCTGCGTCCAGCGCTTGCCGTTTACCAGCACCAGCAGCCGGTTCGCGCCGAGGTTGCGCATGTTGATGTACTGGCCGCCCTGTTCGCGGTTCGACGTCAACGTCTGCCCTTTGGAAAAGGCCGGGGTGCCGGCGGCGGACAGGTTGTTGATGATGTCGCCGACGGTGACGAGGCCGGTCTTCTGGATCTGGTCCTGGGTCAGCACCTGGATCGGCTGCGCCGTTTCCAGGTCGACCTGGCGGATGCGCGAGCCCGTCACTTCGACGCGCTGCAGTGGTTCTTGTGCAAGGGCCGACATCGTATGCGTGGCAAGGGCCACGGCCAATGCGATTCTTGTACGCTGTTGCATGAAGACTCCGGTAATAGGCTTGACGTAGATCACTACGTTGGCCCTACCGGAGTCTTACGTATTGACGAAAATCAATTCGTAAATACTTTCCTAAAGAAAATTCTTATATGTGGAAACAGTCGTGCCACAGCCGCACGACGACGTCTGCATGTTTCGCGACGAGACTGCGTTCCACGCGAGCATTTTCCTGACCCTGCAGGCGGACCTGGTGCTGCAGCTTGCGCATGGCGCGGTATGCGGCGGCGGCGCCGTCGGCCAGGCCCGTGTCGATGAGCCCCAGCGTGCCGCACAGTTTCAGCAGGGCGATGTTGCCGACGTTCGCCGTCAGCTGCGGATACGCGGCCGCATGCCGCAGCACGAGGTACTGGACGATGAACTCGATGTCGATCATGCCGCCTTCGTCGTGCTTCAGGTCGAAACGCTCGTCGCGGGGCGGGTGCGCGTCGCGCATGCGCTGGCGCATCTTGACGACTTCCTCGCGCAGTTCGGCCTCGCGGTTCGAGCGGTCCTGGCGCAGCACCTGTTCGCGGATCGTCTCGAACCGGGCACCGATGCCGGCATCGCCCGCGCAGAAGCGCGCGCGGGTGAGGGCCTGGTGCTCCCACAGCCACGCGGACGATTGCTGGTAACGCTCGAACGCGGTCACGGACGACACGAGCATGCCGGACGCGCCGTCCGGCCGCAGCGCCGTGTCGATGTCGAACAGGATGCCGGCCGGCGTATGCGTCGTCATCCACGTGATGAAGCGCTGGGCCAGCTTGGCGTAGTTCGAGGGCGCCATGTCGTCGTCGTCGTCGAACAGGAAGATCACGTCCAGGTCGGAGACATAGCCCAGTTCCTTGCCGCCCAGCTTGCCGTACGCGATGACGGCGAAGCGCGGCACCTCCACGTGACGCGACGCGATGGTGCGCCAGGCGCGGCGCACGACCTCGCACACGATCAGGTCGGCCAGCGCGGACAGGTGGTCGGCCAGGCGTTCGACGGACAGTTCTCCCGCGAGATCCAGCGCCAGCAGGCGGAACATCTGGGCGTGGTGGGCTTCGCGCAGGATGTCGAGCTGGCGCTCCGTGTCCCCCGTGGCTTCGTCGAGCTGGGCCGCGAGGCTCGTCGCCAGCGAAGGCAGATCTTCGGCGGCGTTGCCGCGGTCGTCCAGCAGCTCGTCCAGCAGGATCGGGTGCTGGGTCAGGAAGGTCGCGGCCCAGCCGGACGCGTTGATCATGCGGAGCACCCGCTCCAGTGTGTGAGGATATTCCGTCAGCAGCGACAGATACGCGGAGCGGCGCGCAATGGCTTCGAAGAAATCGAGCAGGCGGCCCAGGGTGGCCGCGTGGCTGCCGGCACCCGCTTGCGCGACGACGTCCGGGATCTGCGTCAGCGCCGTGTTGACGAGGGCGACGAGGCGGTGGCGGCTCGCTTCCGGCAACGTCTGCAGCCGGGGCGCCTGCCACGTGGCGACGAGACGGTTCGCGCCGGCCTGCGGATCGTCGAAGCCCAGGCTCGCGAGGCGGTCGGCGATGGCGTCGCGGTTGTCCGGATCGGTCAGCAGCGCATCCGGGTCGACCGGCTCGGTGCCGGCCGCCTTGTCCGCGAAGATCGCGTCGAACTGGGCGGCGACGAAGACGCGCCACGCGTCGAGCCGGGCCAGCAGCTCGGCCTCGTCGGCCATGCCCATCATGCGCGCGACCGTGTTCCGGTCTTCGGGCGCGACGGGCATCGTGTGCGTCTGGGCATCCTCCAGGTATTGCAGGCGGTGCTCCAGGTTGCGCAGGAATGTATAAGCTTCAAGCAATTGCTCGACCGTGTCGGCGGCCAGCAGTTCGCGCTCGGCCAGCAGTCGCAAGGTCTTGCGCGTGGAGCGCTCGCGCAGCGCCGGATCGCGGCCGCCGCGGATCAGCTGGAACACCTGCGCCAGGAATTCGATTTCGCGGATGCCGCCGCGGCCCAGCTTGACGTTCTGGTTGCGCTCCGGATGCAGGCGCTCCTGGCGGTTGACCTCGGCGCGGATCTGGGCGTGCATCGTGCGGATCGCGTCGATCACGCCGAAGTCGAGATAGCGCCGGAACACGAACGGCCGCACGATGGCGTCGAGCGCCGCGATGTCGGCCGGGTCGCCGGTGACCGCGCGCGCCTTGACCCAGGCATAACGTTCCCATTCGCGCCCCTGTACGATCAGGTAGTCCTCGACCATGTTCAGGCTCGCCACGAGCGGGCCCGACTTGCCGTTTGGACGCAGCGCCATGTCTACGCGGAACGTAAAACCGTCTTCGGTGATTTCGGACAGCGCGGCGATCAGCTTGCGGCCGAGGCGCCCGAAAAATTCGTGATTGGACAGCGATTTCTGGCCGGGCCCGGCGTTCGTGTCGCCGTCCTCGGGGTAGACGAAGATGAGGTCGATATCCGACGAGACGTTCAGTTCGCCGCCGCCGTGCTTGCCCATCGCCAGCACCATCATCTGCTGGGGGCGTCCGGAATCGGCGCCGACCGGTTCGCCGTGCAGCGCGGTCATTTCCGCCATCAGCTCGGCCAGGTGGGTCTGGACGGCGAAATCGGCGAAGCGGCTCATCGCCGTGACGACTTCGTCGAGGTCGGCCTGGCCGTCGAGGTCGCGCCGGATGATGGTGCAGATGAGCAGGTTGCGCAGGCGGCGCATCGCCCGGGTTGTCGGCAGGACTGTGCCGTTCGGACCCAAGGCGGCCTCGGTCTTCAGCGCTGCGCCGAAATCGAGGGAGGCCAGCGATAATGCGGACAGGGTATCGACGCGCCCGGCACGGGCCGGATCGGCGCCGAGCCAGCGTTGGTAAAAGCGCGACATCTGCGCCAGAGACTGCGGGGAAGCTTGAAGCATAGGGCGATTTCCAGACGAGTTGTGCGTTTCGGGACGCTTGCTATGGGGTAAAATTGCCCGCCATGCTGCCCTGGGTCAGCACGATGGTAAGGTAGACGCCGCGGATGTTGCAAGCGCTCTCTTATTTACAGATTATTAATACTCGGCGAGCCTTTGAGCCTTTTGATGCACAACCCGGAACCGCAGGCGCAGCGCGAACATGACGCGCACGAGCAGGCGCATCTCCAGACGCACGCGCATGAGCACGTGCCGCTGGTGGAGCGCTGGGCCCGCGCGCGTGCCTGCTACCGCTATGCGAACCTCGCGTCGCATCACGTGCTCGGCTTCACGATCAAGGCCGTCCTGCTCGTCTATTTCGCCTTCATGGCGATATTCCTGGTGCTGCGCTACGCGGTCCTGCCGAACATCGATTACTACAAACCGGACATCGAACGTGCCGCCAGCCGCGCGCTGGGCAACCAGGTGACCATCGCCCGCGTCTACGCGTCGTGGCGCGGCCTGCGGCCGAATCTCTATCTCGGCGACCTGCGCCTGCACGACCGCGAAGGACGCCAGCTGCTGGCGCTGCCGTCCGTGTCCGCCACCGTGTCGTGGTGGTCGGTGATGGCGGCCGAACCCCGGTTCGAGGCGCTGGAAATCAACCGGCCGGAACTGGACGTGCGGCGCGGGCTTGATGGCGTCATCGCCGTGGCCGGCGTACGCATCGAACCGAACAAGAAGGGAGAGGGCGGCGGCGCCGACTGGCTGCTGCGCCAGCACGAGGTCGTGATCCGCGAAGGCCGTTTGTCGTGGACGGACGAGCTGCGCGGCGCGCCCACGCTCGCGCTGTCGGACGTGACCCTCGTGCTGCAGAACCGCTGGACGGCGCACCGCTTTGCCCTGAAGGCCGCGCCGCCGCCGGGCGCCGGCGACCCGCTCGACCTGCGCGCGCGCTTCTCGCACCCGCCGTTCGGCGCCAAGCCGTCCGATGCAAGGCGGTGGAAAGGCCAGGTGTATGCCGACCTGCGCAATACGGATCTGGCCGCCTGGAAGCAGTACATCGATTACCCGTTCACCCTGCAAGAGGGCCGCGGCTCCGTGCGCGCCTGGCTCGACTTCGACCACGCGCGCCTGGCCGGGTTCACGGCCGACCTGGCGCTGGCCGGCGTCAGCGCGCGCCTCGGCCCGGACACGCCGCCGCTGGCGCTGTCGCGCGTATCGGGCCGGCTGTCGGCCAGCGAGACCATCGCGCCGAACGTGGACGATGGCAAGCCGACCTTCGGCGCGCTGGGCCACACGATCGGCCTGGAGGATTTCTCGGTCGTCACGGAAGGCGGCGTCGTGCTGCCGCCGGCCACCCTGAACGAGTCGTGGCGCCCGGCCACGCGCACCCAGCCCGAGCGCTTCGAAGTGCGCGCCGAACAACTGGACGTGGGCGCGCTGGCCGCGCTGGCCGTGCAACTGCCCATCGCGCCCGCGCATCGCCAGCTGCTGACGGAACTGGCGCCGCGCGGCCGCATCAACGACGCCGACATCGAGTGGCAGGGCCGCTTCCCGCACATCACCGGCTACCGCGTGCGCGGCGACGTCGAGAACCTCGGCATGAATCCGCTGGCGGCACGCGCCGAGCTGGCCGCGGCCGATGGCCAGCCGGCCCAGGCCGCACGGCCGGCGCTGCCGGGCTTCAGGAATCTGTCGGGCCGCATCGACGCGAGCGACCATGGCGGCAGCGTCGACATCGATTCCGACAAGCTCGTGCTGGCGCTGCCGGCCTGGTTTGCCGATCCGGAAATGCCGTTCGACCAGTTCGCCCTGCACGCACGCTGGACGCACCTGGCGGACGAGCAACTGGCCGTCGACGTCGACAGCCTGAACCTGGCCCAGGGCGCGCTGAAGGCGACCTTGACGGGCCGCCACGTGCTGCCGTTGAAAGCCGGCCAGGGGCCGGGCAATGCCGACTTCACGGGTACCGTCGACAATTTCGAGATCGCCAGCATCGGCCGCTGGCTGCCGCTCGCGACGCCGGAGGGCCTGCGCGAATGGCTGACGGGCGCGCTGCAGAGCGGCATGCTGCACGACACGCGCCTGCGCCTGCGCGGCGACCTGGCCCAGTTCCCGTTCCACGCCGAGAATGCCGTCCAGCGCGCCAAGGGCGAGTTCCGCGTCGGCGGCCGCATCGAGGACGGCAAGCTCGAGTATGCCCCGGGCCACAAGGCGACCGACGGCAAGACGCCGCTGTGGCCGCTGCTGGAAAACATCAACGGGTCCATTGTGTTCGACCGCGCGCGCATGGACATCCACGCCGACACGGCGCGCACGCAGGGCATCGCGCTGTCGAACGTGCGGGCCGTGATCCCCGAGCTGGGCATCCACGAGATGATGCTCGACATCGACGGCACGGCCGCCGGCCCGCTGCCAGACTTCCTGCACTACGTGGCGGCGAGCCCCGTGCTCGAATGGATCGGCCATTTCACCGAGGACACCAAGGGAACCGGCCCGGCGAAGCTGGGCCTGAAACTGCACCTGCCGCTCGCGAACCTGCACGATGCGAAGGTGCAGGGCGCGCTGCAGCTGCAGAACAACGAGGTCGTGCTGTTCCCCGACCTGCCGCCGATCGAGGCCGCGCTGGGCCGCATCGAGTTTTCCGAACACGGCGTGAACCTGAACGGTGTGGGCGCCAGCTTCCTGGGCGGACCGCTGCAATTGTCCGGCGGCACCCAGCGCGACGGCAGCATCCAGATCCGCATGGCCGGCAGCGCCACGGCCGAGGGCATGCGCCAGACGCGGTCCCTGCCGGCGCTGCAGCGCCTGGGCAATAAACTGTCCGGCGGCGCGCGTTTCGGCGGCACCGTCACGGTGAAGGACCGCCAAACCCAGATCATCCTCGATACCAATCTGGCCGGCCTCGGCATCGAGCTGCCCGCGCCGCTGAACAAGCCCGCGCCGGACGCGCTGCCGCTGCACTTCGTCCTGACGGGCCAGCCGACGGGGGCGGACGGCGTCGGCCACGACGACATCCGCATCCTGCTGGGCAATATCGCGGCTGCGAAATACGTGCGCGAGCGCCAGCCGCACGGCCCGTGGATCGTCAAACGGGGCGGCATCGGCGTCAACGTGCCGGCGCCCGAGCCCGACAGCGGCATGATGATCAACGTGAACATGAAGGCGCTGAACGTCGACCGCTGGCTCGCGGCGGCGGCCGACATCGCCGGGCCGGGCGAGGCCGTGCCTGCTCCGTCTGCCGCGTCTGCCGATAGCGGCGGCGGCATGGCCCAGTACGTGGTGCCGGATATCGTGGCCGCGCGTGCCGGCGAACTGGTCATTGGCGAGCGGGCGCTGCGCGACGTCGTCGTCGGCGCCACGCACCAGAACAATACGTGGCAGGCCAGCATCGATTCGCGCCAGGTGGTCGGTTACGTGACGTGGGCCGAATCGGGCCAGGGCCTGGGCAAGGTGACGGCGCGCCTGGCATCGCTCGTGATCCCGGAATCGTCCGCGAACGAAGTCAAGGACCTGCTCGAATCGAACAAGGGCGCCAGCGCCAGCATCCCGGCCCTCGACATCGTGGCCGACCGCTTCGAGCTGTTCAACAAGCAGTTCGGCCGCCTGGAACTGGTGGCCAGCAATGCGCAGGCGCTGGCCGGGCGCGAGTGGCGTATCGAGAAACTGGCGCTGACGAATCCGGACGGCCAGCTGAAGGCGAACGGCCGCTGGCTCATGCGCGACGGCAAGAGCAATACGGCGCTCAATTTCGCGCTCGACATCAGCGACGCCGGCCGCCTGCTGGACCGCCTCGGCTTCCCGGAGACACTGCGCCACGGCAAGGGTTCGCTGTCCGGCGACATCTCCTGGGCCGGCCTGCCGTACTCGCTCGACATCCCGAGCCTGTCGGGCCAGATCCAGATGAACGTCGAGGATGGCCAATTCCTCAAGCAGGACCCGGGCGCCGCGAAACTGCTGGGCGTGCTGAGCCTGCAGATGCTGCCGCGCATGCTGAAGCTCGATTTCCACGACGTGTTCTCGGAAGGCCTCGCCTTCGACGGCATCACGGCCAACGCGATGATCACGCGCGGCGTCGTGCGCACGGATAATCTCAAGATGCACGGTGTGGCGGCGACGGTGCTGATGGATGGCACGGCCGACATCGCCAACGAATCGACGAACCTGCACGTCGTCGTGATCCCGGAATTCAACCTCGGCACCAGCTCGCTCGTGTACGGCCTCGCGGTGAACCCCGTGATCGGCCTCGGCAGTTTCCTGGCCCAGCTGTTCCTGCGCGCGCCCGTCATGAAGGCGCTCACGTATCACATGCAGGTGACGGGACCGTGGAAGTCGCCGCACATCGTCAAGCTGGACAATTCGCCCGCCGTGGCCGCCGCCGCCGCGAACGCGGCCGCGCAGGACCGCAACAAGGACAAGAAGGGAGCCAAATGAAGACCACAGTTGCTGCCGTACAGATGGTGTCCACCCCTGTCGTGGAAGAAAACATTGCCACCGCGCGCCGCCTGATCGCGGACGCCGCCGCCCGCGGCGCGCAACTGGTCACGTTGCCGGAATACTGGCCCATCATGGGCATGACGGACACGGACAAGGTCGCCCACGCGGAAGAGCCGGGCCACGGCCCCATCCAGGATTTCCTGGCAGGACAGGCGCGCGAGCACGGCATCTGGCTCATCGGCGGCACCTTGCCGCTCGTGTCGGGCGATGCGGGCCGCGTGCTGAACACGACGCTCGTCTACGATCCGGCCGGGCAGCACGTCGGCCGCTACGACAAGATCCACTTGTTCGGTTTTAACAAGGGCAGCGAGTCGTACGACGAAGCGCGCACCATCGTACCGGGCGAGACGGTCGGCAGCTTCGAGGCGCCGTTCGGCAAGGTCGGCCTGGCGATCTGCTACGACCTGCGCTTCCCGGAACTGTTCCGGGCGATGGGCGATTGCGCGCTGATCATCGTGCCGGCCGCGTTCACGCACACGACGGGTCTCGCGCACTGGGAAGTGCTGCTGCGCGCCCGCGCCATCGAGAACCAGTGCTATGTGCTGGCCTCGGCCCAGGGCGGCGAGCACCCGAACCGGCGCCGCACGTTCGGCCACAGCATGCTGATCGACCCGTGGGGCGAAGTGAAGGATGTGTTGCCGGAAGGCGAGGGCGTCGTCAGCGGCGAGATCGATCCGGAATACATCGCGAAGGTGCGCGAGAGTTTGCCGGCGCTGAAACACCGCAAACTTTAAGGTATGGCACAATGCCCCATCCCTATCAGAAAGACCTGACGCAATGACTCCATTCGAACCGAATCTCTCCTCCCTCGCTGTCGCGCGCGACGTCCTGTTGACGCCATTCGGCCTCGACGAAGGCAAGCTGATCACGACGCTGGGGACCATGTTCACGCACAAGGTCGACTATGCCGACCTGTATTTCCAGTTCACCAAGAGCGAAGGTTGGAGCCTGGAAGAGGGCATCGTCAAGAGCGGCAGCTTTTCGATCGACCAGGGCGTCGGCGTACGCGCCGTGTCGGGCGACAGGACCGCCTTCGCTTACTCCGATGAAATCTCGCAGGCCGCCCTGCTGGACGCCGCCGCGGCGACGCGCACGATCGCGCGCGCGGGCGCCGGCCGCGTGAAGGTCGCGGCGAACGTCCAGCCGTCCGGCGGCCGCTCGCTGTACCTGCCGCATGACCCGCTGGCCTCGCTCGACGCCACCGCGAAAGTCGCGCTGCTGGAGCGTGTCGAAAAGATCGCGCGTGCAAAAGATCCGCGCGTCGTGCAGGTGATGGCCGGCCTGGCCGGCGAGTACGACGTCGTGCTCGTCGTGCGCAGCGATGGCGTGCTGGCGGCCGACATCCGTCCGCTCGTGCGCGTGTCCGTCACCGTCATCGCCGAGCAGAACGGCCGGCGCGAGATGGGCTCGTCGGGCGGCGGCGGGCGTTACGATTACGCCTACTTCAGCGACGAGCTGCTGGAAAAATACGCCAGCGAAGCCGTGCAGTCGGCCCTCGTGAACCTGGAAGCGCGTCCCGCGCCGGCCGGTCCGATGACCATCGTGCTCGGCCCGGGCTGGCCCGGCGTGCTGCTGCACGAAGCGGTCGGCCACGGCCTCGAAGGCGACTTCAACCGCAAGGGCTCGTCCGCGTACGCGGGCATGATCGGCCAGCGCGTCGCCGCGAAGGGCGTGACCGTCGTCGACGACGGCACCTTGCAGGACCGCCGCGGTTCGCTGAACATGGACGACGAGGGCAACCCGACCCAGTGCACCACGCTGATCGAAGACGGCATTCTGAAGGGCTATATCCAGGACACGATGAACGCGCGCCTGATGAAGATGCCGGTGACGGGCAATGCGCGTCGCGAGTCGTTCGCCCACCTGCCGATGCCGCGCATGACGAACACGTACATGCTGGCCGGCGACAAGGACCCGGCCGAGATCCTGGCCTCGGTCAAGAACGGCCTGTATGCGGTGAACTTCGGCGGCGGCCAGGTCGACATCACGAACGGCAAATTCGTGTTCTCGGCCAGCGAAGCCTACATGATCGAGGACGGTAAAGTGACGTACCCGGTGAAGGGCGCGACCTTGATCGGCAACGGCCCGGACACGATGAACCGCATCTCCATGATCGGCAACGACATGCGCCTGGACTCGGGCGTGGGCGTGTGCGGCAAGGAAGGCCAGAGCGTCCCGGTGGGCGTGGGCCAGCCGACGCTGCGCATCGACGGCGTGACCGTCGGCGGAACGGCCTGACGGCTCGCCGCATCGCGATGGCAACCGCCTTCGCCGCCATGACGCCCGCCCCGCGCGGGCGTTTGTTCTTCCGGGCCGCCATCGTTGCGTGTGTGGTCTCGATGCACCCGTGGTGCGCCGCGGCCGACGAGCACACGCATGTCGCCACGCGCTCTGGACCGGTCGAAACGCAAGCCATCGACGGCGCCGGCCGCTCCGACATCCGCTTGCGCGGCGCATCGCTTGGGCAGGTCGACGGCGCCGCGGGCCTTGTCAAGCTGTCCGTGCAGGACGATGCCGACTACGTGCTCGTCGATGCCCTGTTGCCCGATCCGCAGTGCCGGCACCGCTTCACCCTGCTGCAGATCGGGCCGGGCGATGAGGCGACGATGTCGCAGCCGTTCGGCGATTGCCTGACGGGCTTCGGGGCGCGCCGCGCCGGCGACAAACTGGTCGTCCAGCTGGCGCAGGAGGGCACGGGACAGGTGCACGAGTTCGTGTGGATGCAGGACCGCATGAAGGAACTCACCAACGTACTCACGCGCTGCGAAGCCGCCCAGCTCACGGCCGCATCGCGCTGGATCCCGGTCGAGTCCGCGCAAGCGGTACGTGTCATCAGCGGCACCGGCCGCGCCTGGTTCCACACGGCGCCGCTGGACGAGTGCAAGCTCCCGCAGCTGTTCGTGATTCCGGGCGACGTGCTGACCGTCCTGCACACGTATGGCGAGTACGCGGATGTCGCGTACCGCAATCCGCGCACGGGCCGCGAGGCCAGCGGCTGGATCAGGCTCGATCGGATCGCGCCGATGCGGACGCCATCGGAGCCGCCCTTGTGACACACTGGCTCTAACCGATCCATCGTCGCAAGGAGCACAACATGGCCAACGATCAAGCACAGTCCCCGCAGACCAACGCACAGCAGCCGGAAGCGGCGCCTTCAGCACCGCCGGGCCAGCCACCAGCACAGCAGGAGGCGCAGCAAGAAGCGCAGCAGCCCACCGACTTCGATGGCCTCGAGGGCAAGAAGCCGGAGGAGCTGACGCCGGAAGAGCTGCGGCTGATGGCCGACACCATGCCCGGTGAAGGGCCAGGTGACTAAGTAAATTGGGCCCCGGCCTTCGCCGGGGCGACGTTCCTTGGCCGCGTCTTAGAACGAGTATCTCGCCCCCAGCGTGAAATAGCGACCGCGCGCACCTTCGTAATCGAGCGGGTTGTACGCCTGCGCGCCATAGGTCAGCGGGTCGAGCGGCGCGATCTTGTCGAACAGGTTCTGGACCGAGCCGAACACTTCCCACCGCTGCTGCGGCTTCCAGCGCACCACCAGGTCGACCGTCGTGAACGACGCCAGCTCGCAACCGTTCGGCGCGTCGGCACCGTTGGCGAAGGTCACGGCGCAACCGCTCGGGTCGCCCCGGAAGAAGCGGTTTTCCAGCACGCCGCGGTAGTTCACGTTGGCCGACACGCGCAGGTTGTTGCGGTCCCAGCCGAAGCGCATGTTGACGCGGTCGGCCGGCGTGCCCGTGCAGTTCGTCACGTCGCAGTTGCCGTGCGTGCCGGCGAATTCGCGCGACGTGCCGTCCTGTTCGGTGCGCAGCCATTCGAAGATGTGCGTGTACTTCACGTCGAACGTGGCATTGCCCCACGCGTCCGGCAGGCGGTGGTTGTAGCGCGCATCCACGTCGAGGCCGCGCACCTTGCTCTGGGCGGAGTTGACGTAGCGGGTCAGCACGGCCGTGATCTGGCCCGGGTCGCCCGGGATGCCGCTCACGCTGCCCGGGTCGCGTGCCACGCTGCCGGCGGCGATGGCGGCGTCGACCTGTTCCTGGTTGATCTCGTTCTTGCGCTTGATCTTCCAATAGTCCACGGAGATGCTCGTGCGCGGCAGCGGATCCCAGATGACGCCCAGCGTGTAGCTCTTCGACCGTTCCGGCGACAGGTTCGGGTTGGGCGACGTGATCAGCGCCACCGATGCCGGGTTGCAGGCGTTCGTCACGCCCAGTGCGCAGCGCGCCGGGTCGGCCGCGGTCGAGAAGGCGGCGAGGCCGCCGACGCCGTTCTCGGCCGGACTCGGCGCGCGAAAGCCCCGCGCGAACGTGCCGCGCAGCGCGAATTCGCGCACCGGCGTCCACTTCAGGCCGAACTTCGGCGTGTACGAACTGCC
The DNA here is from genome assembly GCF_029223865.1 of Telluria mixta. Taxonomy (NCBI): domain Bacteria; kingdom Pseudomonadati; phylum Pseudomonadota; class Betaproteobacteria; order Burkholderiales; family Oxalobacteraceae; genus Telluria; species Telluria mixta. The sequence continues at coordinate 550,683 of NZ_CP119520.1, read as the reverse complement.
GACGTCGGTGAAGTGGTCGTAGCGCAGGGCCGCCGACGCTTCCACGTTGAACGGCAGCGGCGCGAGGCCCTCGCCGTACAGCGCGAACACGTTGCGGGCACCGGAATAGGCCGAGTATCCCAGGCCGATGACATTGCCCCGCTCCGTACCGGTGGTGGGCATCAGCTCCGTCATCTCGTGGCGGAATTCGGTGCCCAGCGCCAGGCCCAGGTTGCCGGCCAGGTAGGGAATACCGCCGAATTCGCGCGTGGCCTTGAAGTCGATCTGGCCGATCTTCGTGTTGGCCCTGTTGCCGATGGTCGGCGACAGCGCGGCGTACACCGCCGGCGAATTCAGGCCCGCGTTCTCGGCGATGCGCCAGAAGGTGCCCAGCGGCAGCGCCGCATAGGCCGGGCTGTTCACCGCCGCCGCCGCGATGTTGGCGGGGGTGGGATTGAGCAGGGCGAAGGCGACGTCGCGCTGCAGGAAGCCGTTCTGATTGTTGTTGACGTGGTTGTGCGAGAACAGCAGGGAGGAGTCCCAGTCCCAGCCGTAGTTCGTGCCCCTGGCGCCGCCGAGCCAGCGCAGGAAGTTCGAGTCGATGTTCGAGACGCGCGGGCCGACGTCGGCGGCCAGGTAGCGGATCCGCGCGGCCGTGCCGAAATACGGGTTGTCCGGATGGTTCGCGCCGAGCTGGACGACGGCATTGTTCACGGGCCCGCCGGGGAAGCCCACCGAGGCGCTGACGGAGGAGGGCGTCGTGGCGGTGTCCGTCTGGCTCGTGTACCAGTTGAATTCGCTGTACAGCTGGAGCGCCGGATTCAACTGCATCGTGCCGCGCAGGAAGAAGCTCAGGTTTTCCTGCTTCGGCTCGATCTGGTTGTACTGCAGCGAGGCGTCGATCAGGCAGCCGCCGCCGGGATCGCCCTGCGGGTGGCTGGTGAAGTTGGAGCAGGCCGCGCCGGGGAAGGTGCGGGTGAAGCCGGGGCCGGCCAGGTTGCCGCGGTTGTAGTAATTGGTCGGGTCGGCCGGATTGCGCACGTTGCCGTTGATGGCATTGCCGGCCGTGCCGGTGCCGGGCAGGATGGCACCGGTACCGCCGAGCGCCTGGTCGGCCGAATAGCCCCAGCGGCGCAGGTCGTTGCGGCCGATCCAGTCGCGGTCCGCGCGGTCGCGGTACCAGATCTCGTCGAACTTCTTGTACTCGATGCTGAACAGGACATTGTAGCGGTCGGTGTCGAGGCTGCCGATGCCCTTGGTGAAGGCGACGTTCATGCGCTTGCCGTCCCAGTCGTCGCTGGCACCGCGCGAGAAGCGCACCGTATTGCCCTGGAAGTCGCGGCGCAGGATGATGTTGACGACGCCGGCGATGGCATCCGAACCGTAGATGGCCGACGCGCCGTCCTTCAGCACCTCGACGCGCTCGACGGCATCCGTCGGGATCACGTTCAGGTCCGTGAACTGCTTCTGGCCGTCGTCGGCGAGGCCGTACGGGGCCATGCGGCGGCCGTTCAGCAGCACGAGCGTGGACGCCGCGCCCAGGCCGCGCAGCGAGATGCCCGAGGCGCCGGCGGCGAAGCCGTTGCCGAACGTGGTGGGCACGGAGCCCTGGTTGTCGACGGCCAGCGTCTGCAGCAGCTCGGCCACGGTGGCCTTGCCGGACCGCTCGATGTCGGCGCGGTTCACGGTGATGACGGACGATGCCGTTTCCGCCTCGGAGCGGCGGATGTTCGAGCCGGTGATCTCGACGCGCGGGACCGGCTTGGGCGCCACTTCCTGGGCCAGCGCCGGCAGCGCCAGGATCGTGAGGCCGATGGCGCTCCCGCCTGTGAACAGGCGTCGGATCGTCCGGGATATCGGGGTTTCAGTCATGTCCAGACTCCAATGCGATTTGGGAAAACGACCCGGTGTGCATGCGTCCGGGGCTCCTTATGACTTTTGCATTTCGTCCGGGCAGACAACTGACATCTCTCAAGCGTCTCCGGTACAGCGGAAAAAGGTGTCGGGTTGACGCAACCGATCGCCTGTATAGGCAACCGTAACCGACAGATCACAGGCCAAATAAAGTCTTGCCAACGTCGATGCAATGTTGTTATAGTCAATCGACTACTTCGGAACTTCTCCATGCGCCACGCCGTTTTCTTTACCTTTTATTTTTGGTTTAGCCATTCCAGCCCAACGGCGGTGGAGTAGCGGCAGGTTCACGCAGCAACAGAACAGAGTCCGACACAAAAATCCAAAAGACCGCCGAGCTGGCGGTCTTTTTTTTTACGCACCCAGAATTTCATACAGATCAGAACGGAGAACAGCAATGCCTCGCACCGACGACTTACGCATCCGCGAAATGAAGGAACTGACGCCGCCCTCGCACCTGATCCGCGAATTCCCGGTGACCCCGGAAGCGGAACAGGTCGCGTCGCAGGCGCGCGTGGCGCTGCATCGCATCCTGCACGGCCAGGACGACCGCCTGATGGTCGTGATCGGCCCGTGCTCGATCCACGATCCGAACGCCGCGATGGAATATGCCCGCCGCCTCGTCGAGCAGCGCCACCGCTTCGCCGGCGAGCTGGAAGTGATCATGCGCGTGTACTTCGAGAAGCCGCGCACGACGGTCGGCTGGAAGGGCATGATCAACGACCCGTACATGGACAACAGCTTCCGCATCAACGACGGCCTGCGCATGGCACGCGAACTGCTGCGCGACATCAATGAACTGGGCCTGCCGGCGGGCACCGAATTCCTCGACGTGATCAGCCCGCAGTACATTGCCGACCTGATCAGCTGGGGCGCCATCGGTGCCCGCACGACGGAATCGCAGGTGCACCGCGAGCTGGCGTCCGGCCTGTCGTGCCCGGTGGGCTTCAAGAACGGCACCGACGGCAACATCAAGATCGCGGCCGATGCGATCAAGGCCGCTTCGCAGCCGCACCACTTCCTGTCCGTGACGAAGGGTGGCCACTCGGCGATCGTGTCGACCGCGGGCAACGAGGACTGCCACATCATCCTGCGCGGCGGCAAGGCACCGAACTACGACGCGGCCAGCGTCGAGGACGCCTGCAAGCAGCTCGCCGCCAACGGTCTCGCGAGCCGCCTGATGATCGACGCGTCGCACGCCAACAGCAGCAAGAACCCGCAGAACCAGGTGCCCGTGTGCGCGGACATCGGCAGCCAGATCGCGGCGGGCGATACGCGCATCGTCGGCGTGATGGTCGAATCGCACCTCGTCGGCGGCCGCCAGGACCTCGTGCCGGGGAAGGAACTGACGTACGGCCAGTCCGTCACCGACGGCTGCATCGACTGGGAGACGAGCATCGCCGTGCTGGAAAACCTCGCCGCCAGCGTGCGCGCACGCCGGTTGCGCGACGACGCATAAAGGGCATCAATAAGTTCTTGCCAACCGGAAGCGACCACTCCAGAATCGGTATGTACACGTACATACTTGAAGGAGCGGCATGGCTTCCAACGAAGGTGAAATCGCAGCCTGGGAACGCGCGGCCCAGGCGGCGCTGAAAGGCGCCAATCCGCGCCTCGCGGCGCAGCTGTGGCAGCGCATCCTCGAACAGGTGCCGACGCACGGTCCGGCGCTGCTCGGCATGGCGCAACTGCATTACCGGTCCGGCGCGCTGCCGGAGGCGCGGGCGCTGCTCGAGCGCCTCGTCGCGGCCGACGGACGCGACAAGCAGCAGTGGATCAACCTCGCCGTCGTCTGCATGGCCCAGCGCGACGAGGCGCGCGAGGAAGAGGCGATCCGGGGCGCGCTCGTGCTGGAACCGACCGACCTCGTCGCGCTGATCCTGCGTGCCGGCCTGCTCACGCGCCAGGGCAAGCGCCACGCGGCCGCGCGCGCGCATGGCGCCGTCGCCGCGGTGGCGCCGCCGCTGCAGCAACTGCCGCCCGAACTGCGCCCGGCCGTGCAGGAGGCGCTGGCGTACCGCGAACAATACGACACCGATTTCGGCCGCTTCCTCGACGACCACATGGCGCCGCACCTGCGCGACCTGCAAGGCGAGCGCGTGCAGCGTTTCACGGAATCGCTAGCCATCATGCTGGGCCGCAAACGCCGCTACGAGCCGCAACCCGCGCTGTTCCACTTCCAGGGTCTCGCGCCCATCACGTTCTTCGACCGCCAGGACTTCCCGTGGCTCGACGCCTTCGAGCGCGAGACGGACGCGATCCGCGCGGAATTCGTCGCCGCGCAGGCCGGCGCCGAAGGCTTTACGCCATATATGCAGTACAGCGAGGACCAGCCGCTGCGCCAGTGGGCCGAGTTGAACAACTCGCTGCGCTGGAGCGCCTTCCACCTCGTCGAGGCGGGCAAGGTCAACGACGCGAATGCGCAGCGCTGCCCGCGCACGATGGCATTGCTGGCCGGTGCACCGCAGCCGGACCAGCCGGGCCGCACGCCTGTCGCGATGTTTTCCGTGCTCAAGCCGAAGACGCGCATCCCGCCGCACTGCGGCGTCAGCAACGTCCGCCTCGTGACGCATGTGCCGCTCGTCGTGCCGCCGGGCTGCGGTTTCCGCGTCGGCAACGACGTGCGCGCATGGGAAGAAGGGAAGGCGTGGGTGTTCGACGATACCATCGAGCACGAGGCGTGGAACGACAGCGACCTGCCGCGCGCGATCCTGATGTTCGACATCTGGCATCCGCACCTGACCGGGCCGGAGCGCGCGCTGGTGACGGCGATGAGCGCGGGCATGAACGCGTTCTCGGCAGACGAAGGCAGCTTCGGGTTGTAGGGTGGACAGCTCGCTGTCCACCCTACGTCTGTAACGCCGTCCCAAATGAAAACCGCCGCCGGCTTCGCAGCCGGCGGCGGTTTTTTTACGGCGTCCGATCAGGCGATCAGAAACGGTAAGTCAGGTTGGCGTACATGAAGCGGCCGTACGAGTCGTAGATCTGCGGGAACGTGTTGCCGTTGCCGTAGGTACCCGTCACCGAGCTGGACGACGCGATCGGCGGATCCTTGTCCAGCAGGTTGTTGATGCCGAAGCTCAGGGCCAGCTTGCGGTTGAAGCGGTACACGCCGTTCAGGTCGAAGTAGCTGCGCGAAGCCAGGTACGCGTCACGCTGCGTGTCCAGTTCGCCGGCCAGCTGCGGGTTCGCATCGAGCATGTCGTTCTTCAGGCGGTCGATGTAGCGCCAGGTGAGCGACAGGTCGAGGTTGTACGGGCTCGACCAGGTCGTGCGCAGCTTGTGACGCCATTTCGGGGTCGGGGTGCCGCAGGTCGCGCCGTACAGGCCCGTGCAGTCGTAGCTGCCGTTGCCCGGCAGGTTTTCCACGGTGTAGCTGTGCACGTAGGTGCCGTTCAGCGTGAAGTCCAGGTTGCCGTAGCTTTGCGGCAGGCGGGTGCGGTAGCTGGCACCCACGTCCAGGCCCGAGGTGCCCTGCGAACCGATGTTCGTGGTGCCGGCCTCGACGTAGCCGTTCGGGGTCAGCCACAGCGAACCGAGCTGGTCGCGGTGGATCAGGCTGCAGTACAGCGAGTTGCCGGTCGTGAGGCACTGGGTGTACACGCTCTGGGCGTTGACGGCCTGGATCGCGTCCTTGATCTTCAGCTTGAATGCGTCCAGCGTGATGGTCAGGTTCTTGATCGGGTCGATCACGATACCCACCGTGTACGTGTTGGCGGTTTCCGGCTTGACGCCCGGGTTGCCGCCGGTACGGCCGTTGTACTGGTTGGTCGAGTTCTCCGGCACCTTGCCGTACAGCGAAGCCGGCAGGCCCGTGTTGGCGCACTGGGCTTGCGTGGCTTTCGGGGTCTCGCCGCCGCACGGGTCGTCGTTCGGACCGGCCAGCACCACGGCTTGCGGCGTGTACAGTTCATAGATGTTCGGTGCGCGGACGGCACGCTGGGCCGAACCGCGGACGCGCACCTGGTCGATCGGCTGCCAGTCGAGGCCCAGGCCGAACGTGTTGGTCTTGGCATCCGTGCTGTACTGCGAACGGCGGTACGAACCGGACAGGTCCATGTGCTTCGAGAAGGCCATGTTGTCCAGCAGCGGCAGCTTGAATTCGCCGAAGGCTTCCTTCACGTTGTACGAACCCGCGACGGCCGGCGAGGCGCCGCCGGCACCGGACAGGTCGCCGGTCTGGTTTTCGTAGTCGGGCTCGAACGCCAGTTTTTCGACGCGCTGCTCGTAGCCGAACGACACGCCGGCGCCGCTTTCGGCGGTCGGCAGCTTCAGGCCGAAGCGGGTCAGGTCGGTGCCGATGTTTAGGCCGAACACGGATTGCTGCGTGAAGCCGCCGTTCGAACCGGTGGCGTTCAGGTAGTCCAGCGCGGCCTGGGTGACGCCGCCCTGCTTGTACAGGTTGTACGGCACGCAGTTCGGATCGGAACCGTTGACGACGGAGCGGCACACGGCCTTGCCCGTGGTCGGATCGACGACGACGTCCAGCGCGTTGGCGATCAGGCGGCTCGAGAAGTAGCCGGTCGCGCGGTCGCTGTGGTTGACGCGTGCGAACTGGCCGAACACGTCGTACGACCAGTCGCCGACCATGCCCTTCACGCCCAGCACTTCGCGGAACGAGGAGTCGGTGATGCTGGTCGAACGCGGGCCGCCTTCGACGTTACGCTTGCCGACGGAGACGGTGGCGGTGTCGCCCGGTGCCTTCAGGCCCAGCGCGGCCTTCCAGGCATCGTTCAGCAGCGGGTTGTCGTAGCCGATCGTCGCCTGCTGGCCGTAGAAGATGCCGCCCGGGGCGATCTGGGCGTCGGTCTTGTAGTTGTGGAAGCTGAATTCGCTGTAGATGCGCGCGTTCTCGTTGATGTCGAGGTGCACCATCGAGTTGATGTTGTACTCGTCCGACGGACGTTGGAAGAAGTTCAGCGGGCCGAAGTTGTAGGCGTCGGTGGCCGACACGTACTTGCGCGGATTGCCGTTCGCATCCGGGGTGTACGAGCCGACGCGGGCGATCGAGGTGCCGGAACCCGAGCAGGCGAAGCCCGGATCGGACGCGCCCAGCGAGCAGGCCGAGAAGTCGCGCTGCGATTGCAGCAGGGCGTCGGCGTGGCGGTGCGAGGCGAAGAACGTCGCGTTACCCTTGTTGTCCGCGAAGTTCGAGCCCATCAGGATGCTGAAGTCGTACTTCTTGGCGTCGAACGTGTGGTTGCCCGGCAGCGGGAAACCCTTCTTGTTGACGACGCCCTGGATCTCGTCGTTGTGCTGCTTGTGGTTGGCGCCGGAGATGTTGGCTTCCAGTTCCACGCCTTCGTAGTTGTCCTTCATGATGAAGTTGACGACGCCCGACACGGCGCCCGAGCCGTACACGGCGCCGGCGCCGCCGGTCAGCACGTCGACACGGCGGATCAGTTCACTCGGGATCTGGTTCAGGTCGGCTGCGACGCTGAGCACGCTGCCGGACGGCAGGCGCTTGCCGTTGACGAGCACCAGGGTACGCTGCGAGCCCATGCCGCGCAGGTCGACGGTGGCGGTGCCGCTGGCACCGTTCGAGATGGCGGCACCCTGCGACGCGAACACCTGGGGCAGGTTGTTCAGCAGGTCTTCGGTATTGCGCACGCCATCGATCTTGATGTCCTTGGCGCTCAGGGTGGTGATGGGGCTGGAGCCTTCCGTGTTCAGCGACGGAATGCGCGAACCCGTCACTTCGACGCGCTGCATCGACGCGGTGGGCGCTGCGGCAGTGTCCTGTGCGTGAGCGACGGACGCGCCGAGCGCCATGCCGCCCGCAAACATCAGTCGTACCGACCGAGATAAAACTTTTTCCGACATCATTTGTCTTGAGTCCCTTCTGAGCTGGGCCGGGCGGACTACGCGCCGGCTCGCAGATCCTGTTATTGATCTACCCCCATCCTTTTGGGAGGGAATTTTTATTTGCTACAAGACAATGACATCATTGCTAATAAACAAAGTCAACGAGTAAATATGCATATATGCATCTGAGCTGTAAATATCAAATTTTGTTTTCCTGATAGAAAAAATACGTAAAATAAATTTTGCTTTTAATGTTGTATTTAGTTTTTTATTCGAAATTTAATTGATGCGTAATTACAACATTCTGCGCCATTTTGGTGCGGCGGTGCACCAAAAACAAACGGGACAGTGAGTGCTCACTGTCCTGTTTCTTATCGTGCCGCGATCAGCCGGCGAACCGGCTGTCTGTCATCAGAACTGGTAACGCACGCCAGCCTTGAAGAAGCGGCCGATGGCGCCGCTGGCGTCCATCGGGTTGTAGCTCATGCCGCCGTAGGTCAGCGGATCCAGCGGTGCGATCTTGTCGAACAGGTTCGTGATCGAGCCGTAGACCTGCAGTTGCTGCGTGACCTGGTAACGGGCCGACAGGTCGATCGTCGTGAACGACGCCAGGCGGCAGTTGCCCGGTGCCGGCGAGCCGTTCGCGTACTGCGAGGCACACTTGTCGCCCGCGAAGTACACGTTCTGCATGTCGGCGCGGTAGTTCGCGGTCGCCGTCACGTTCAGGTTCTGGCGGTCCCAGGACAGGGTCGTGCTGATCTTGTCCTTCGGCGTACCGGCGCAGTCCGACGTGTCGCAGTTGCCGTGCGTGCCGGCGTACTGGTAGCGCGTGCCGTTCTTCTCGGCGCGCACCCACGACGCGACGTGGGTCCAGGTCAGGCCCACCGTGGCGCGGCCGTAGTCGCCCAGGCGGAAGCGCTGCTTGACGTCCAGGTCGATACCCTTGACTTCGGTGAAGCTCGAGTTCTGGTACGGTGCCTTCGACAGCAGCAGCGTGCCCGTGTTCGGGATCGCCACGCCGTTCACGACCAGGTTGTTGTCGTTGCGGATCGCGGTCGGCAGGGCGGCGGCTTCCACGTACGACAGCGGGTTGATCTCGTTGGAGCGCTTGATCTTGAAGGCGTCCAGCGACAGCGCGGTGCCGTCGAACGGATCCCACACCATGCCCAGCGTGTAGCCCTTCGATTTTTCCGGCTGCAGGTTCGGGTTACCGACCTTGACGGCGCCGATGGTGATCGAGCAGTCGGCCTGGGTGGCACCGCCGGCGGCCGGCGTGCCGCCCGGGCAGCGGATCGGGTCACGCACGGCCGAGTTGCCGGTGCTCTGCGAGGCCGGGCTGAATTCGGCCGGACCCGGAGCGCGGAAACCTTCCGTGTAGGTCGTGCGCAGCGCGAACGTCTTCAGCGGGGTCCACTTGGCGCCGAATTTCGGCGTGGTCGACGAGAAGTCCTTGTACTTGTCGTAGCGGACGGCGGCGTTCAGCTCGACCGTCTTGATGATCGGTGCGGCCACTTCGAAGAACACGGCCGACACATTCTGGGAGCCCTGGGCAGCCACGTACGACGAGTTGATCGAACCGTCCGACGTGCCCGACAGCGACGGGTTGTCCAGCGACTGGTGGCGGTATTCGCCGCCGACCGCGAGGCCCAGCGCGCCGCCCGGCAGTTGCATCAGTTCGCGCGACGCCTTGAAGTCGAGGATGTCGAGCTTGGTCGTCGAATGCGACACGGCGTTCGTGACCATGGCGGCATACAGCGACGCCGGGTTCTTGCCCGCCTGCGTACCGATGTAGTACGGGAACAGGGCGTTCGTCGAATCGCCCAGCGCGGCCTGCAGCACCTTCATGTTGATCATGTTGCTGTAGTTCAGGTCGAGCGCCGACTGCGAGTGCGTGAGGCCGGTGTCGAAGTCCCAGCCCGCCACGGTGCCTTTCAGGCCGAACACGAAGCGCGAGAATTCGTTGTCGGCCGAGCGGGTGCTGGGGCCGACGTCGAACATCGAGTAGCGCAGGCGCACGGGAGCGCCGTACGGGTTCTGCGGGTGGCTGGCGCCCATCAGGATCGCGTTGCCGTAGTTGATGATGCCGGTCGGGTTGGCGGCATTCGGCGGGAACGCGATGGTGCCGCTGGTCGACGGCGGGGTCAGCGTGAATTCGGTGTCGCGCTTCGAGTAACCGGCTTCGGCGTAGAACTGCAGGTCGTTGTTCAGGTTCTTGGTGAAGCGGGTGTAGAAGTTCATGCCGCCGATCTTCGGCTGCATCGAACGGAACTGGTCCGAATACCACAGGCAGCCGCCGGCCGGATCCTGCGCGGTGGTGACGGAGAATTGCGAGCAGCCCGGCAGCGACACGTAGTTGCCGGTCTTCGGATCGCGCAGCGCGCCGGTCGGCGTCGGGCTCGATGCGCCCGGGGTGATGTAGCCGGCGGCGAACTGGGTGTTGGCCGGATAGCCCCACGGACGGATGTCGCCGTGGCCGATCCATTCGCGGCTGGCGCGGTCCTTGTTCAGCAGCGACTGGTTGCCGTAGAACTCGGCGTTGACCATGACGTTGTAGCCGTCTTCGTCCAGGCGGCCCTTGCCCCACGTGAGGGCGGCCTTGCCGGTGCCGGCGTCGTGGTAGCGCGATTCGCCCACTTCGGCCTTGAAGGTCGTGCCGGTGAAGTCCTTGCGCAGGATGATGTTGACCACGCCTGCGATTGCGTCGGCGCCGTAGGTCGACGAGGCGCCGTCCTTCAGGATCTCGATGCGCTCGACGGCTTCCATCGGCACGGTCGACAGGTCGGTGAAGCTCTTCTGGCCGTCGTCGGCACGCGCGAACGGTGCCATGCGGCGGCCGTTCAGCAGGACCAGGGTCGAGGTGGCGCCCAGGCCGCGCAACGAGATGGCGGTGGAACCGGCGGCGAAGCCGTTGCCGAAACCGGTCGGCAGCGAACCGGCGCCGTCCGACGTCAGCGTCTGCAGGTATTCCGCGACGGTACCCTTGCCGGACTTGGCGAGGTCTTCACGGCTGACCACCTGCACCGGCGAGGCGGTTTCGGCGGTCGCGCGCTTGATGCTCGAACCGGTGATTTCGACACGCTGGATCGGACCCTGGGCGTCTTGCGCCATGGCCGGTGCAGCGCCCAGCGCCGCATAGGCGAGGGCGAGCGTGACTGCTTGTGCGATAGCTTTCTTTTGATACATTACAACTCCAAATGGGGCTTCGATGGCGAGGCTGAGCATCGATGCATTCCAGATTCCGAACATTCATGGTATGCATATGCCGGACTGGAAAATCTAATGATGTAGGCTCTCTCTCATTGTCCAAAAACTTAGAATTCATTTTTTGGCAACGCATCAGACCACCGCAGCGTGCAATATGTCAATACGATGACAATGCATATTGCGTAAACGCCACAACAGTCCATCCTTTTGGTTATGGCCCCATGACATCTTTTCCCGGCAGGGGCGGCGCAATCTGGTCTATAGTTCCGAACGCATTCGATGACTCACCCGGGAATCCCGATGTTTGCTTATATCCTGCGGCGCCTGTGGCAGATGCTGCCGACGATGGCCGGCGTCGTCGTTCTGGTGTTCGTGCTGTTCAACTGGGTCGGCGGCGACCCGTCGTACCTGTTGGCGGGCAAGATGGCCGACGCGCGCGCCATCGCGAATATCCGCGCCCAGCTGGGGCTCGATGCGCCGTGGTACGTCCAGCTCGGCATCTTCGTGAAGCAGATCGTCACGTTCGACTTCGGCAACGCCTGGGCAACGGGCGAACCCGTGTCGCACATCATCGCCAGCCGCCTGGGGCCGTCGCTGACGGTGCTCGTGCCGCTGACGGTGCTGGAGACCGCGATCGGCATCGCGCTGGCGCTCGCCGTCGCGTTCGTGCGCGGCTCGCTGACGGACCGCGTTGTGATGGTCGCGTGCACGGTGGGCATGTCGATCTCGATCCTCGTCTACATCATCGTGTTCCAGTACGGGCTCGCCTATAAACTGGGGCTGTTCCCCGTGCAGGGCTGGGGCGAGCATTTCACCGAAAACCTGCTGCGCTACGCCACCCTGCCGATCCTGATCGGCCTCACCGTGTCGCTGGCGCCAACCCTGCGCCTGTTCCGCAGCTTCGTGCTGGATGAGGTGGGGCAGGACTACGTGCGCACGGCGCGCGCGAAAGGCTTGCCGGAGCGGCGCATCGTGTGGGTACACGTGCTGCGCAATGCCGCCATCCCCATCATCACATACGTCATGGCCAACCTGCCGGCGCTGCTGATCGGCGCCTTCCTGCTCGAGCGCTTCTTCGGCATCCCGGGCATCGGGCGCGAAGTGATCCTTGCCGTCGAACGCAGCGACTTCCCCGTCATCAAGGCGATCACGGTCTACGTCGCCGCCGCCACGATGGTGTTCAACCTGCTGGCGGACCTGATGTACCAGGCCGTCGATCCGCGCGTGCAGCTCAGATGATGCAGTCGTCGATTTCTCCCGGCCTGTGGACGCTGGCCTGGCGCCGCCTGCGCGCCGACCGCGTCGCGATGGTCTCGCTGGCCGTCGTGTGCCTGTTCCTGCTGTCGGTGGCGCTGTCCGCCACGGGCCTGGTCGCGGCCGACTGGGAAGACGAAGTGGCCGTCAATTACGCGCCGCCGACGTTCATCGGGCCCGATCCGGCGCTGGCCGCGCTCGCGCAGCCGCCGCGCCCGGCGCCGCCGAATGCGTTCGATCCGCTGGCAGCCGACATCGCCGATCTACAGGCGCAGCTGGCGCGGCAGGGCCACGCGGCGCACGCGGTCAAACGGACGACACTGCCGTTCGGCGCCGACAAATGGGGCCACGACATCGTGAGGAAGACGATCAAGGGCGGGCAGACGTCGATCGTCGTGGGCCTCGTCGCCGCGTTCGTCGCCGTCGCGCTGGGTACCCTGTTCGGCGCGCTGTCAGGCTTCTACGGCGGGCTGGTCGACGATTTGTTCAACTGGTTCTACAACGTGTTCACGGCGATTCCCTCGATCCTGATGATCCTCACCGTGGCCGCCGTGCTGCAGACGAAGGGCGTGCTGACGATCGTGCTGATCCTCGGCCTCACCGGCTGGACGGGACCGTACCGCCTGATCCGCGCCGAGTACATCAAGCACAAGGCGCGTGAGTACGTGATGGCGGCCGACGCCATCGGCGCATCAGGCTGGCGCAAGATGTTCGTGCACATCTTCCCGAACGTGTCGCACGTGGCGCTCGTGCAGATGTCGATCCTCGTCGTCGGCTTCATCAAGGCCGAAGTGATCCTGTCGTTCCTCGGCTTCGGCGTGCCGGTGGGCGTCGTCTCGTGGGGCAGCATGCTGAACGAGGCGCAGAATGAACTCATCCTCGGCAAATGGTGGCAGCTGACGGCGGCCGCCACTGCCATGGCCCTGCTCGTGACGGCGTTCTCGCTGTTCGCCGATTCGCTGCGCGATGCGCTGGATCCGAAACTGAAATGAGCACCATGAATCTTCTCGAGGTCCATGATCTGCGCGTGTCCTTCCGGACCGATAAAAAGAACACGTTCGAGGCCGTGAAAGGCATCTCGTTCAGCCTGCCGCTGGATGCGACCGTCGCGCTGGTCGGCGAATCGGGCAGCGGCAAGTCCGTCAGCTCGCTCGCCGTGATGGGCCTGCTCCCGCCGGAGACGACGATCATCCATCCCGGCTCGTCGATCCGCTTCGAAGGCCGCGAGCTGCTCGACCTGCCGATCGCGGAACGCCGGCGCCTGTGCGGCAAGGACATCGCGATGATCTTCCAGGAGCCGATGTCGTCGCTGAATCCCGTGTTCACGGTCGGCTTCCAGATCGGCGAAGTGCTGCGCCTGCACCTGGGGATGAACAAGCGCCAGGCGCGCGCCCGCACGCTCGAACTGCTGGAAGAAGTGGGCATTCCCGATCCGGCGCACAAGATCGACGCCTACCCGAGCCAGATGTCGGGCGGCCAGCAGCAGCGCGTGATGATCGCGATGGCCATCGCGTGCGAACCGAAGCTGCTGATCGCGGACGAGCCGACGACGGCGCTGGACGTGACGATCCAGAAGCAGATCATGGAACTCATCGCGACCCTGCAGCAACGGCGCCGCATGGCCGTGCTGTTCATCACGCACGACCTGGGGTTGGTGGGCGAGATCGCGGACCGCGTGATCGTCATGCGCCACGGCGAAGTGCGCGAAGAGGGACTTGCTACCCAGGTGCTGGGCGACCCGCGCGATGCCTACACGCGCGCGCTGCTGCACTGCCGCCCGGCGCTCGACGCGCGGCCCGTGCGGCTGCCCGTCATCGACGATTACATGAGCGGACGCGCCCGGCCCGGCGACACGCTGCCCCAGCGCACGCGCGGCTATGCGCCCGGCGACGAGGACATCCTCGTCGTGAACAACCTCGCCAAGAGTTTTTATATGCGCGAAGGCCTGTTCGGCAAGCGCGAATTCCAGGCCGTGAAGGACGTGTCGTTCACGCTCCCGCGCGGGAAAACGCTGGGCGTCGTCGGCGAATCGGGATCGGGCAAGACGACGGTCGGTCTCACGCTGCTGCGCCTGCACCGCGCGACGGGCGGCAGCGCGATGTTCGATGGCCGCGATCTCGTCGCGATGAGCGATGCCGAGTTCCAGGCGTATAAACGGCGCATCCAGATCGTGTTCCAGAATCCGTATGCGTCGCTGAACCCGCGCTTCACCGTCGGCCAGATCCTGCTGGAGCCGATGCGCATCCACCGCATCGGCGCGAATGATGCGGAGCGCACCGAGCATGCGCGCTATCTGCTGCAACGCGTGGGTCTCCCTGCGCAGGCGTTCGACCGCTACCCGCACGAATTCTCGGGCGGCCAGCGCCAGCGCATCGCGATCGCACGCTGCCTGACGATGAAGCCGGAGATCCTCGTGTGCGACGAATCCGTGTCCGCGCTCGACGTGTCCGTGCAGGCCCAGGTGCTGAACCTGCTGCAGGACCTGCAGGACGAGTACAGGATGAGCTACATCTTCATCTCGCACGACCTGTCCGTGGTGAAGTACATCTCCGACCGCGTGATGGTGATGCACCACGGCAGCGTCGTCGAGATGGCGGATGCGGACGAGCTCTATCGCAATCCGCAGCATCCCTACACGCGGCAATTGCTGGCCGCGATACCGGGATAAGGTGTTGCGCGCGGGCTGCGCACGTTGCCGCTTTCGCCACGCCCGCGGGTGTTTTCCGCTACCATACGAGGATGGCCCAGCTCTCCCACCTGATTCACGTCTACGGCGTCCTGATCGTGTTCGGCATCGTCCTGCTCGAACAGATCGGGCTGCCCATTCCCGCGTTTCCGGTGCTGATCATCGCGGGCGCGCTGGCCGTCGACGGCGGGGCCAACTGGCCGCTGTACCTGGCCGCGTCGGTGCTGGCTTGCCTCATCAGCGATTACTTCTGGTTCCGCGCCGGCCGCTACTATGGCAAGCGCATCCTGCGCCTGCTGTGCAAGATTTCGCTGTCGCCCGATTCGTGCGTCAGCCAGACCGAGGACAATTTCAGCCGCTGGGGCGCGAAATCCCTTGTCGTGGCCAAGTTCATCCCCGGCTTCAACACGATCGCGCCGCCGCTCGCGGGCGCCATGGGCACGACGACGGCACAGTTCGTCTGGCTGTCCGTCGCCGGCGGCCTGCTGTGGAGCGGCGTGGGCATGGGCCTCGGTGCCTGGTTCCATAACAGCGTGGACGACGTCATCGCCTGGTTCGAGACGCTGGGCAGCACGGCGCTGATGGTCGTCGGCTTCCTGCTCGCGCTGTTCGTGTTGTTCAAGTACATCGAGCGCAAGCGCAATCTCGGCGGGGCCAACCTGCCGCGCATCACGATGGACGAGCTCAAGGACCTGGTCGAGGCCGGGCACGATCCGCTGATCGTCGACGCGCGCGGCGTCACCTCGCGCCAGCTGGAAGCGGGCATTCCGGGCGCGCTGGTCTATGGCGACAACGTGCCGGAACGTCTGATGGCCACGCTCGACAAGGACCGCCACATCGTCATCTATTGCTCCTGCCCGAACGACGTTACCGCGGCCCAGGTCGCCAAGGAATTCGTCAAGAACGGTTTCCATCGCGCCCGTCCGCTGCTCGGCGGCCTCGACGCATGGAACGACCACTGCGCCGCCGCCCCGGCCAACGCCGAGCTCAAGCCCAAGCACGGCTGAGCCGCGCACACTCTCCGCCCGCGCGGCGCCGCCGCGTCTTCATGCCGTCATTACAACCTTTGCATTGGTAGCTGGACTACTCGCCAGCGTACGCGGGTTTTACGCAAATTCGCCCGCATATTGGGTCGGATGTACCTAAACTACAATAAATGCTTGCGCTGCAGCCAAGAAATCCTTAAGCTTCGAGGAATCTGTTTCTTACGGCCTGCCATGATCGTTTCGCCCGTTGCCATCGTCGATCCGTCCACCGAACCGCGCCTCGACAGCGCCCGATATGCGAGCCCGCGCCTGCTGGCCGATATCGGCGGGACCAATGCGCGCTTTGCGCTGGAGACCGGTCCCGGCACGGTGGGGCTGATCGAAGTCCTGCCCTGTGCCGCCTACGCGACCCTCGCCGACGCGCTGCGCGCCTACCTGGCGCTGCCGCACGTGGCGGCCACGGGTGCCGTCCGCCATGGCGCGATCGCGATCGCGAATCCCATCGTCGGCGATTTCGTGCGCATGACCAACCATCACTGGGAATTCTCGATCGAGGCGCTGCGCCGCGAGTGCGGATTCGACGCGCTGGCCGTCGTCAACGATTTCTACGCGCTGGCGATGGCGTTGCCGCACCTGGCGGACGGCGAGAAGCGCCAGGTCGGCGGCGGCGCGCCCGTGGCGGGCAGCCCGATCGGCCTGCTGGGCGCGGGGACGGGCCTGGGCGTGTCCGGCCTGGTGCCGGCCGAGAACCTGCCGGCCGGCGCCAAGCCGGTCTGGACGGCGCTGCGCAGCGAAGGCGGCCATGTGACGTTTTCCCCGGCCAACGAAACGGAAGTGGCGATCCTGCAATTCGCCTGGCGCGAGTTCGACCACGTGTCGGCCGAGCGCTTCCTGTCCGGTTCCGGCCTCGAACTGATCTACCGCGCGCTGGCGAACCTGCGCGGCGGTGCCGTGGAGGCGCTGGATGCGCCCGAGATCACGCGCCGCGGCCTGGCGGGCACGTGCGTCGTGTGCGACGAGGTGATCGAGGTCTTCTGTGGCATGCTGGGCACCATCGCAGCCAACCTGGCCGTGACCCTCGGCGCCCAGGGCGGCGTGTACATCGGCGGCGGCATCGTGCCCCGCCTTGGCGAGCGCTTCGACGCCTCGTGCTTCCGCGCCCGTTTCGAGCAGAAGGGCCGCTTCGCCGGCTACCTGGCGCAGGTGCCGACGTATGTGATTACCGCCGATTACCCCGCCTTCGTGGGCGTGTCGGCCATCCTGGCGGACCATCCCGGCGTGTGATCCCGACACGCGCCATCGTGTTCCGATGCATGGCAATGTTCTTTTCCCGGTTTTATCGGGTACAATGGCCGTCAGTTGGAAGAAACGATGTCGTTCGCTTAGCCCGGCGCCAGGAGCCTCGCCTCCAGAGCCCAGTCTCCCGATGGTGCCGGCAGCCCCGTTTCTCTTGAAAATCAACCGTTTGCGGTCCACTTTCCGGTGAACCGCCCCGTGGCAGGGCGCAAACCCTCACGGTATCCCGTCCGGTACGCCAATCCGGACGATGGAACCCCGTTTCAAAGCATGAAGTCTCAGTCTGGCGGCTGTCGCACAGCTGCCAGCCGGGAATGGGGTTATGTTTGATGGTTCTTAGCATCCAGAGTTGCACACTCCGCTGACGACATCGTTATGAACAATGATGAGGCCAAGAAGGTCCTCGAGACCGCTTTGCTGTGCGCGCGCGAGCCGATGACGATCCACGCCATGAAGAAGCTGTTCGTCGAGGTGGACAAGGACGGTCAGCCGCTCGGCGCAGGCGTCGGGTCGGATACGATCAAGATCCTGCTCGAAGAATTGCGCCAGGATTGGCAGGATCGCGGCATCGAGATCGTCAGCCTGGCATCGGGCTGGCGTTTCCAGAGCCGCCCGGAAATGAAGCCTTACCTGGACCGGATCGCGCCGGAAAAACCGCCGAAATACTCGCGCGCGACCCTGGAAACCCTGGCGATCATCGCCTACCGCCAGCCGGTGACGCGCGGCGACATCGAGGAAATCCGCGGCGTGGCGGTGAATTCGCAGACGATCAAGATGCTGGAAGACCGCGGCTGGATCGACGTGGTGGGCCACCGCGAAGTGCCCGGGCGCCCGGCGCTGCTGGGAACGACGAAGCAGTTTCTCGACGACCTGGGGCTTGCCGCGCTGTCCCAGTTGCCGCCGCTGCAGCAGGTGGCCGACATCGGCGCCGGGCGCAGCCTGGAAGCGTTGGAAGCGGCCCTGCAACAATTTGACGACACTTCACCCGTTGAAGTCCCGATACACGACCAAGCGCTCGCGTCCAACGACTGATCGTCGCGCCAGGTCAGCAAAACCAAGAAACGAATGATGAATCCAACTGACATGAACGAGACGATCCCTGCCGAGGCAGGACAGGAGCCGGCCGCCAAGCCGAAGCGCCGCACCAAGCCGAAGGCGGAGGCGGCGCCCGCACCCGCACCCGAGGGCGCGCAGCCGGAGGCCGTGGAAAAACCGAAACGCACGCGCAAGACCGCGGCCCAGAAGGCAGCCGAGGCAGCCGAAAGCGCGGCCCCGGCAGCAGCCGCACCGGCCGCCGCGGCACCGCCCGCTGAACCGGCGCCGCGCAAGCCGCGTACCCGCAAGGCCGCCGTGGCCGAGGCTGCGCCTGCAGCGGCCGAGCCGGCACCCGCACCGATCGCCGTTGCACCCGCCCCGGCACCCGCGCCGGTCGCAGGCGCTCCGGCGGACGACGGTGCCGCCAGCGAGCGCAAGCCGCGCGGCCCGCGCCAGATGCGCGAGCAGCGCCAGCAGCGCGAAGCCCGTCAACCCCGCGTCGAAGCCGAAGCGCCGGCGGCGGAAGCTGTCGCAGCCGAGTCGGCACCGCTTGACGCCGGCCGCAACGAGCAGCGCCGCGACCAGCGTGGCGGCAAGCAGCAGAAGAAGAAAGGCCAGCAGGGCCAGCAACGCGGCCAGCAGGCGCAGAATGCCCAGGCCGGCCAGAACGGCCAGCCGGCCCAGAACCAGGGCCAGAACCAGGGCCAGAAGCAGCAGCAGGGCAAGGGCAGGAACGCGAAGCATGCCAACAAGCCGGCCAAGGGCGGCAAGGGCAGCGATGCCGACGCCGTGTTCTCGTTCGTCACGTCGGACGCGTTCGACGCCAACGAGGGCGGTCGCGGCCAGTCGCAGGCGACGAAGGCGCGCCGCGACCTGACGGCCGAGGACGACGCACCGAAGCTGCACAAGGTGCTGGCGGAAGCGGGTCTCGGTTCGCGCCGCGACATGGAAGAGCTGATCATCGCCGGCCGCGTGTCGGTGAACGGCGAGCCGGCCCACATCGGCCAGCGCATCCTGCCGACGGACGCCGTGCGCATCAACGGCAAGCTGCTGCAGCGCCGCGTGAACAACAACAAGCCGCCGCGCGTGCTCGTGTACCACAAGCCGGCCGGCGAAATCGTCAGCGCGGACGATCCGGAAGGCCGTCCGTCCGTGTTCGACCGCCTGCCGACCATGAAGACCGGCAAGTGGCTCGCCGTGGGCCGCCTCGACTTCAACACCGAGGGCCTGCTGCTGTTCACGAATTCCGGCGACCTGGCGAACCGCCTGATGCACCCGCGCTACAACATCGACCGCGAATACGCCGTGCGTACGCTGGGCGAGCTGGAAGAAGGCATGCGCCAGAAGCTGCTGGCCGGCGTCGAGCTGGACGACGGCACGGCCTCGTTCACCAAGATCGCCGATGGCGGCGGCGAAGGCGTCAACCGCTGGTACCGCGTGGTGATCGGCGAAGGCCGCAACCGCGAGGTGCGCCGCATGTTCGAGGCGGTGGGTCTCACCGTCTCGCGCCTGATCCGCACGCGCTACGGCGCCATGACCCTGCCGTCGGGCCTCAAGCGCGGCCGCTGGGAAGAGCTGGAAGAGAACGACGTCCGCAACTTCCTCGACGCCTTCGGCATCGAGAAGAAGGGCGGCGCCCAGGGCAAGGGCGCCGTCGGCGCCAAGGGTCAGGGCAAAGGCCAGGGGCAGGGCGGCGCCAAGGGGCGCGGCGATGAGGATTACCGCTCGAACGGCAACCGCATCGATCGCGCCGACGCCAATCGCAACGTCGATCCGTTCGGTCCGCCGGTGGTGCGCGTCGGCACGGGCCGCGAAGAGGGCGGCATCCTGGGCGGCCGCGGCGGTCAGGGACAAGGCCCGCGCCAGGGCCAGGGCCAGGGTGGCCGCGGCGTCGGCGGTGGCCAGGCGCGCGGCAACAGCCAGCCGCGTGGCAATAACCAGGCGCGTGGCGGCGGCGGTGGCGGTGGCGGCGGCAAGGGTCCGCGCCAGCCGGATCCGCTGCAGACGACGTTCGGCTTCGCCGGCGCCGGCCAGAACCGCCGCAGCCAGGGTCCGCGCGTGAGCGACCACGGCATGCCGCGTCGCGGCCGCCGGGGTTAAATCGGCGCATCGCGCGGGTCATGCCGCGCGAAAATGAACCGCTCGCAGCGTCGCATTCTCCAATGGAGTAAACTGTTGCATAGCTGTTCATTTTGCAGTGCGGCGATTGCGGCCGACCCTGTATCGGGTTATAATGCGTGTCTAACCCGAGTGCTTCCCAATATTGTTTTGGCGAACAAGCTCCAGTTGGGAATACAAAAGATGGGCAGTTGCCCATTTTTTTTTTGTTGAATCGTTTTAAGGGTCCGGCACCGGACCGTGGAGAAACCTGTGCAGTTGTTTGATTTGATTGCCACGACAGTCAGCGGACTGGGCTACGAACTCGTCGATATCGAGCGTGCCGAACGAGGCATCCTGCGCGTGTTTATCGACTTCCCGGCGGCAGTGGCGGACGAAAAGGGACCGATCTCGGTCGAGGATTGCGCCACGGTGAGCCACCAGCTGTCGCACGTGCTGATGGTCGAAAATATCGACTACGAGCGCCTGGAAGTGTCGTCGCCCGGACTGGACCGTCCGGTGCGCACCCTGGCCGACTTCGAACGCTTTGCCGGCAGCGAATGCACCGTCAAGCTGCGCGTCGCGATGCCCGGCACCGCGAACCGCAAGACCTGGACGGGCATCCTGCATGCGCCGCAGGGCGACAAGATCGGGTTGGAATTTGAAGGCAAGGATGGTCCGGCGTTGCTGGAATTTACGCTGGCCGAACTGGACAAGGCACGCCTGGTGCCAAAGGTGGATTTTAGGAGTCGCAAAGCATGAGTCGCGAAATTTTGTTATTGGTTGATGCGCTCGCGCGCGAAAAGAACGTCGATAAGGAAGTGGTCTTCGGGGCGCTCGAGTTCGCCCTGGCGCAAGCTACGAAAAAGCGCTATGAAGGCGAGGTCGACATTCGCGTGTCCATCGACCGCGACACTGGCGAATTCGAAACGTTCCGCCGCTGGCACGTCGTGCCGGACGAAGCGGGCCTGCAACTGCCCGACCAGGAAATCCTGCACTTCGAAGCGAAGGAACAGATTCCCGACATCGAAGTGGACGAGTACATCGAAGAGCCGATCGAGTCGGTCGAGTTCGGCCGCCGCTTCGCCCAGGATACGAAACAGGTCGTGTTGCAGCGCGTCCGCGACGCCGAGCGCGAGCAGATCCTGCAGGACTTCCTGGAGCGCGGCGACGCGCTGGTCACCGGGACCATCAAGCGCATGGAGCGCGGCGATGCGATCGTCGAATCGGGCAAGATCGAGGCGCGCCTGCCGCGCGACCAGATGATCCCGAAGGAAAACCTGCGCATCGGCGACCGCGTCCGCGCCTACATCCTGCGCGTGGACCGCAATATGCGCGGTCCGCAGGTGATCCTGTCGCGCACGGCACCGGAATTCATCATGAAACTGTTCGAACTCGAAGTGCCGGAGATCGAGCAGGGCCTGCTGCAGATCAAGTCGGCCGCCCGCGACCCGGGCGTGCGTGCGAAGATCGCTGTCTTTACCGCGGACAAGCGCATCGACCCGATCGGTACCTGCGTCGGCATGCGCGGTTCGCGCGTGCAGGCCGTGACCGGCGAGCTGGGCGGCGAGCGCGTGGACATCGTGCTGTGGTCGGAAGATCCGGCCCAGTTCGTGATCGGCGCGCTGGCGCCAGCCAACGTGTCGTCGATCATGGTGGATGAAGAGAAGCACGCGATGGACGTCGTCGTCGACGAGGAAAACCTCGCGATCGCGATCGGCCGTTCGGGCCAGAACGTACGCCTGGCGTCCGAGCTGACCGGCTGGAAGATCAACATCATGACCGCCGAGGAATCGGCCAACAAGGCTGCCCAGGAAACCGCCACCGTGCGTGCGCTGTTCATGGAAAAGCTGGACGTGGACGAGGAAGTGGCGAACATCCTGGTCGAGGAAGGCTTTGCAAGCCTTGAAGAAGTCGCATACGTGCCCATCTCCGAAATGCTGGAGATCGAATCGTTCGACGAGGACACCGTCAACGAACTGCGCACCCGCGCACGCGATGCACTGGTGACCGAGGCAATCGCTTCGGAAGAAGGTCTCGAGGGTATGGAAGAGGCGCTGGCCAACCTGGAAGGGATGGACCGCACCACTGCCGGCAAGCTGGGCCTGGCCGGTATCAAGACCCTGGAGCAATTCGCGGGTCTGGCCTACGACGAGTTCAGCGCCATCCTGGCGCTCCCGACCGATCGTGCCCGTGAACTGATCAAGAATGAATTTAATGATGTGACCGACGATGAGATGAAACTGGTCGACGCCAAGTACGACGACCGGGCCAAGGCCCTGCAGGCGAAAGCCTGGAGCCAGGTAGAAACGGCCAAGGCATAAATGAGACGCGAAAGACCGGAGCGTAACGCGATCCGGTCTTCGCGCTTTATTAAGCTAGCAAATTTCTTTATCATCTCGCGACACATAGAAAAGAGGACTGAATGGCGAGTAACAACGTAGCCCAATTTGCCACCGAACTGAAGATGCCTGCAGATTTGCTGCTGACGCAGCTGCGTTCTGCCGGCGTCGAGAAAAGTTCGACGTCAGATCCCTTGTCCAAGGATGATAAGGATAAGCTGCTGAACCATCTGCGCCGTACCCATGGCGCCGCCGAATCGGGCGAAAAGAAGAAGATCACGGTGACCCGCAAGGAAACTTCCGAGATCAAGCAGGCTGACGCGAGCGGCAAGTCGCGCACGATCCAGGTCGAAGTGCGCAAGAAGCGCACCTTCGTGCAGCGTGACGACCTCGTCACGCCGAAGGCGGCTGCCGAACAGGCGCCGGTGATCGACGCTGCCGAACAGGCACGTCGCGAAGAAGAGGCGCGCCGTCAGGCAGAGCTGATCGCGCGTCAGGAAGCGGAACTGCGCGAGAAGCAGGAACGCCTGGCCAAGCTCGAATCCGAAAAGGCCGAGCAGGCCAAGGCGGCCGAAGAGCTGGCCAAGCGCGACGCGGAAGAGCGCACCAGGCGCGAAGCCGCGGAAGCCGAGGCAGCGCGTGCCAACGAGGCGCAGAAAGCGTCGCAGGCGTCGGCCGGCGCTGCGAGCGCCGCCGAGGAAGCGAAGCGCGCCGCCGCCGAGGAAGCCAAGAAAGCGGCTGCCGAGGAAGCGAAGCGCAAGGCCGAAGAGGCCGCCAAGGAAGCCGCCGAACGCGCTGCCGCCACCGAGCGCGCACGCAAGGCCGTGGCCGATGAAGTCGCCCAGATCAAGGCGATGATGGCCCAGCCGCGCCGCGTGATCAAGGCGCCGGAAGTGGTGCCGGCTGCGAAGCCAAAAGCGGCCGAACCGAGCACGCTGCACAAGCCGGCAACGACGGCGAAACCGGCCGAAGCCAAGCCGGCCGACGGTGCCGGCGGCCGTGCCAAGCCGGGCGACAAGAAATCGATCAAGTCGGCCAACGTGGCCTCGACCTGGTCGGACGACAAGAAGCGCGGCGGTCCGAGCAGCGGTACGAAGGGTCGCGGCAACGCGGCGCCGACCGGCCGTGACGGCTGGCGTGCAGGCGGCGGCCGTGGCGGCCGTCGTGGCGGTCACGACGATCGCGAATCGAACTTCCAGGCGCCGACCGAGGCGATCGTCAAGGACGTCCACGTGCCGGAAACCATCACCGTGGCCGAACTGGCGCACAAGATGTCGGTCAAGGCATCCGAGGTCATCAAGCAGCTGATGAAGCTGGGCCAGATGTGCACCATCAACCAGGTGCTGGACCAGGAAACCGCGATGATCGTGGTGGAAGAAATGGGTCACAAGGCCTTCGCCGCCGCCGAGGACGATCCGGAAGCGCTGCTGGCCGACCAGGGCGAGCACGCCGAGTTCGAAGCCAAGCCGCGTGCACCGGTCGTGACCGTCATGGGCCACGTCGACCACGGTAAAACGTCGCTGCTGGACTACATCCGCCGTGCGAAAGTGGCTGCTGGCGAAGCCGGCGGCATTACCCAGCACATCGGTGCGTACCACGTGGACACCCCGCGCGGCATGGTCACCTTCCTGGATACCCCGGGCCACGAGGCGTTCACCGCCATGCGTGCCCGCGGTGCCAAAGCGACCGACATCGTCATCCTCGTGGTGGCGGCGGACGACGGCGTGATGCCGCAGACGAAGGAAGCGATCGCCCACGCGAAAGCGGCCGGCGTGCCCCTCGTCGTGGCGATCAACAAGATCGACAAGCAGGGTGCGAACACCGACCGCGTGACGCAGGAACTGGTCGCGGAAGGCGTCGTGCCGGAAGAATACGGCGGCGATTCGCCGTTCGTCCCGGTGTCGGCCAAGACCGGCCAGGGCATCGACGACTTGCTGGAGCAAGTGCTGCTGCAAGCCGAAGTGCTGGAACTGAAGGCGCCGGTGGAATCGCTGGCCCGTGGCCTGGTGGTCGAAGCCCGTCTGGACAAGGGCCGCGGCCCGGTCGCGACGATCCTCGTGCAGTCCGGCACCCTGAAGCGCGGCGACGTCGTGCTGGCGGGTTCGTCCTTCGGCCGCGTCCGTGCGATGCTGGACGAGAACGGCAAGTCGGTGACCGAAGCGGGTCCGTCCTTCCCGGTCGAGATCCAGGGCCTGACCGAAGTGCCGAGCGCCGGCGAAGAAGTCATGGTCATGGCGGACGAGCGCAAGGCGCGCGAGATCGCACTGTTCCGTCAAGGTAAGTTCCGCGACGTGAAGCTGGCCAAGCAGCAGGCAGCGAAGCTGGAAAACATGTTCGACCAGATGGCCGAAGGCGAAGTCAAGAACCTGCCGCTCATCATCAAGACGGACGTGCAGGGTTCGCAGGAAGCGCTGGTCGGCTCGCTGCAGAAGCTGTCGACGTCGGAAGTGCGTGTGCAGATCGTGCACGCGGCCGTCGGCGGCATCACCGAGTCGGACGTCAACCTCGCGACCGCGTCGAAGGCAGTCATCATCGGCTTCAACGCCCGTGCCGACGCCCAGGCGCGCAAGCTGGCCGAGACGAACGGCGTCGACATCCGTTACTACAGCATCATTTACGATGCGATCGACGAGATCAAGACGGCACTGTCGGGCATGCTGGCACCGGAGAAGCGCGAGCACGTCACCGGCCAGGTGGAAATCCGCCAGGTCATCCTCGTGTCGAAAGTCGGCGCGATCGCGGGCTGCCTGGTCACGGACGGCGTCGTCAAGCGTACCTCGTCGGTCCGCCTGCTGCGCAACAACATCGTCGTGTGGACGGGCGAGATCGACTCGCTCAAGCGCTTCAAGGACGATGCGAAGGAAGTGCGCGCCGGTCTGGAGTGCGGTCTGTCGCTGAAGAACTACAACGAGATCCAGGTGGGCGACACGCTGGAAGTGTTCGAAGTTCAGGAAGTGGCGCGTACGCTGTAATCGGACTCTCCTTCGATAGGAGTAGCATTGGGGCTGGCAAGCCTGCGCCGTGGCGCGGGCCGCTGGCCCCAAGTTTTTTATAAGTCGTAAACAACATGGCAAAACACAGCAAAAGCATTCCCCAGCGCGGCCTGCGTGTCGCCGACCAGATCCAGAAGGACCTGTCGGAACTGATCGCCTTCGAACTGAAGGATCCGCGCGTCGGCATGGTCACCATCAGCGAGGTCAAGCTGACCCCGGACTACGCGCACGCGAAGATCTATTTCACGCTGCTCAAGGACAGCCCGGAAGAGATCAAGCAGACCCTGGAAGGCCTGACCAAGGCGTCCGGCTACCTGCGCAACCTGCTCGGCAAGCGCCTGCACATCCACACGCTGCCGCAGCTTCACTTCGTGCACGACACGTCGACCAGCCGCGGCCTCGCGCTGTCGGCGCTGATCGACCAGGCGAACGCGACGCGGGCAAAAGACGATGTGGCCGACACCGGCCACATCGAAACTGATCGAGGGGTTACCGGCAACGACGTTGCCGAGGATTCCGAGTGAACGCGCGTCCTCCGAAAAAGCCCCGCGACCTCGTCGACGGGGTGCTCCTCATCGACAAGCCGGTCGGCCTGTCGTCCAACGATGCGCTGATCAAGGCGAAACGCGTCGTCAACGCGAAGAAGGCCGGCCACACCGGCACGCTGGACCCGTTCGCCACCGGCCTGCTGCCGCTGTGCTTCGGAGAAGCGACCAAGTTTTCGCAAGACCTGCTGGAAGCGGACAAGACGTATGACGCCGTCGTCCACCTGGGCATCACGACGACCACCGGCGATACCGAAGGCGACGCTGTCCAGACGCGCCCGGTCGATGTGACGGTCGAGCAGATCGAGGCCGCACTGGCCAAGTTCCGCGGCCCCATCCTGCAGATCCCGCCGATGTACTCGGCCCTGAAGCGCGACGGCAAGGCGTTGTACGAATACGCGCGCGAAGGGATCACCCTGGAGCGCGAGGCCCGTCCCGTCACGATCCACAAGCTCGAGATGCTTGCGTACGACGCGCCGATGCTCACCATCCGCGTCACGTGCAGCAAGGGCACGTACGTGCGCGTGCTGGGCGAGGACATCGGTGCCGAGCTCGGCTGCGGCGCGCACCTGAATGCGCTGCGCCGGATCCAGGTGGGCAGCCTGACGGTCGACGGCATGGTGACCCTGGAACAGTTGCAGGCGCACGACAATCCGCTGTCGCTGCTGGCACCCGTGGATGCGCTGCTGTCGAGCTTCCCGCGCGTCGATCTCACGCAAGAGCTGGCCGCCCGCTTCCTCAACGGCCAGCGCCTCGCACTGAACCGCGAACCGGTGACACTGCCGGAGACGCAGGGCAGGGTGCGCGTGTACCACGACGACAAGCTGCTGGGTACGGCGATCCTGCAGGAGTATGGCGTGCTCGCGCCGGAACGGCTGATCGCCAGACCGCAGGGCTGAAGTGCTTGCTTTGATGGCAACATTGCGCCATCATCAAGGGATGCAATCGACCGACTCCATCCGCACCGAAGCGCAACTGGCCGGCCGGACCACCGGCGCGATGTTCTTTTTCGTATCCGGCGCCGGACTCATCCTGTGGCGCAGTGCCGCCTGAGCACTGCGCGCCTGACGTCATCGTCATTCAACATTTCGCCGTTATTCTGGCGATGCAGGCCGCTGCGGTGCAGCAGGGGCCTGTAAGCGTGCTATACTAGTGGGTTCCGGAAGTCCAAAGTCTCGAGCTCTTCCGCCCATCACGCAACATTTCACTGTTGAAAACGCATATGTCAGACACCAAACGCGCGATTCGTAATATCGCAATCATCGCCCACGTTGACCACGGCAAGACCACCCTGGTGGACCAGCTGCTGCGCCAATCCGGCACTTTCCGTGAAAACCAGGCGGTCGACACCCGCGTGATGGACTCGAACGACCTCGAGAAGGAACGCGGCATTACGATTCTGTCGAAGAACTGCGCCGTCGAATACGAAGGTACGCACATCAACATCGTCGACACCCCGGGCCACGCCGACTTCGGCGGCGAGGTCGAGCGCGTGCTGTCGATGGTCGACTCCGTGCTGCTGCTGGTCGACGCCCAGGAAGGCCCGATGCCGCAGACCCGCTTCGTCACGCGCAAGGCGCTGGCGCTGGGCCTGAAGCCGATCGTCGTCGTCAACAAGATCGACCGTCCGGGCGCACGCGCCGACTGGGCGATCAACCAGACGTTCGAACTGTTCGACAAGCTGGGCGCCAACGACGAGCAGCTGGACTTCCCGATCGTCTACGCCTCGGGCCTGAACGGCTACGCCGGCATGGATGAAAGCGTGCGCGGCGGCGACATGAAGCCGCTGTTCGACGCCATCCTGAAATACGTGCCGGTGCGTGACGACAACCCGGACGGCCCGCTGCAGATGCAGATCACCTCGCTGGACTACTCGTCCTACGTGGGCAAGATCGGTATCGGCCGTGTCAACCGCGGCCGCGTCAAGCCGGGCATGGACGTGCTGGTCGTGAACGGCCAGGACGACAAGAACCCGATCAAGGGCCGCATCAACCAGGTGCTGAACTTCAAGGGCCTGGAGCGCGTGCTGGTCGATGAAGCCGTCGCCGGCGACATCGTGCTGATCAACGGTATCGAAGACATCGGCATCGGCGTGACCGTGACCGCCGTCGATACCCCGGAAGCGCTGCCGATGCTGACCGTCGACGAGCCGACCCTGACGATGAACTTCATGGTCAACAACTCGCCGCTGGCCGGCCGCGAAGGCAAGTTCGTCACCAGCCGCCAGCTGCGCGACCGCCTGGACCGCGAACTGAAGTCGAACGTGGCGCTGCGCGTGCTGCCGACCCCGGACGACACCGTGTTCGAAGTGTCGGGCCGTGGCGAGCTGCACCTGACCATCCTGCTGGAAAACATGCGTCGCGAAGGCTTCGAGCTGGCCGTGTCGCGTCCGCGCGTCGTCTTCAAGGAGATCGACGGCGTCAAGTGCGAGCCGTACGAAAACCTGACCGTCGACGTCGAGGAAGTCAACCAGGGCGGCGTGATGGAAGAACTGGGCCGCCGTCGTGGCGACCTGCAGAACATGGAATCGGACGGCAAAGGCCGCGTCCGTCTGGAATACCGCATCCCGGCCCGTGGCCTGATCGGCTTCCAGGGCGACTTCATGACCCTGACCCGCGGCACCGGCCTGATGAGCCACGTGTTCGACGCCTACTCCCCGGTCGACAACGGCAAGGGCGAACTGGCCGGCCGCCGCAACGGCGTGCTGATCTCGCAGGATGACGGCCAGGCCGTCGCCTACGCACTGTGGAAGCTGCAGGACCGCGGCCGCATGTTCGTCGAGCACAACACCCCGGTGTACGAAGGCATGATCATCGGCATCCACTCGCGTGACAACGACCTGGTCGTCAACCCGATCAAGGGCAAGCAGCTGACCAACGTGCGCGCGTCGGGTACCGACGAAGCCGTGCGCCTGGTACCGCCGATCCAGATGTCGCTGGAATACGCCGTCGAGTTCATCGAGGACGACGAGCTGGTCGAGATCACGCCGAAGAGCATCCGCCTGCGCAAGCGCCACCTGAAAGAGCACGAGCGCAAGAAGGCCAGCCGCGAAGCCGCATAAGCCTTCGCCGCACCCACGAAAACCCGCTGCTTGCAGCGGGTTTTTTTATGGCTCAGGAATCCATCGATTTGGCTCGGCGGGCAAGGACAAAACGATGTGGTTATTGCATGGGAAGGAATAACATTATTTCCACTTAATTGACTTCCAATTAAGGCAAAAGCGGTCCCGACGCTGCCGTCCCGATTGGCCACAAGCTGCAGAGGATCCGAAGCGGACGCGCGGGGAAGCCCGAAGAGATTCCGTCGATCACAATAACACTGGAGATACCATGAAACTGCTGAAACAACTGACCGTCGTTGCTGCCCTGTCCTCGATCGCTTCGTACGCATCGGCCCTGACCCCGATCGCCGACGCCGAACTGTCCAAGGTCTCGGGCCGTGACGGTGTGTCGATCGCCGCTGACCTGCATGTGAACATCGGTTCGTTCGTCTACACGGACACCGATACCGCAGGTGGTTCGGTGAGCTTCAACAACATCAAGATCGCCGGTGCAATCGCTGCAACCATCGACATCATCAACAACGCCACGTTCCAGGCCGACGCCAGCGCAGCGTCGGGCGCATCGAGCGTCCTGGGCGTGACCGGCGGCACGGGCCTGGCTGCCTTCATGCCGGCTGGCGACGTCGTCAAGATCGCCATCCCGCTGATCGACACCAACAAGAACCTGAGCATGTCGGTTGACTCGATCAAGATGGGCAACTCGAGCGCTTCCTACGGTTCGTTCGCCGCCAACGACATCAAGCTGCAAGGCACCACCGTCTACATCTGGGCGCACTAAGCGGCTCGGGTTGGGTGATGGACGGCCCGCGGGCTTGCCCCGGGCCGTTTTTTTGACCTCGTTTTTTCGGGTTCGATCAATGCGCACCACGCTCGCCGCTTCGTTGTTGGCACTCTCGCTGTTGCCCTGCGCGGCATCGGCCCAGATGCGCCCGATGTCCGACACCGAACTGTCCACAGTCAGCGGCCAGGGCCTGTTCACGGTCAGTAATTCCAGCTACAGCGGTTTCGATTTCACCCGCATCAGCCTCGATGCCGACGTCACGCTGAACGCCAACCTCTACAACATGCGCCTGGGCGAGTATACGTACGCGCCGCGCAACGGGTCCGGCGCCGACCTCGACATCAGCGCGCTGCAGTTCGGCCGCACCGACGCTTCCGCGGCGCAGCGGCTCGTGCAGATCACCAATCCCTATTTCGAATTCGTTTATAAAAACACCGGCACCGGCAGCCAGCGCGAGATCGTCGGCATGCGCCTCGGCTTCGACGGCATCTCCGGCGACATCGGCACGAAGATCGCCACACTGTCCGGCTCCGTGCGCATCGACGCGGGCGCAGCCGGCATCATCGACAGCATGAACGACGCCGGCGGCGGCAAGCGCTGGGACGGCACGTGCACGGGCTGCACGCCGCTGGCCAACGTGGGCGGCGTCACGGCGGGCGACGCGAACGGACCGAGCCGCGATTTCTGGATCGCGATCCTCAAGCAACCCGTGCAATTCCAGGCCGCGGCCGGCATGCCCGCACTGACTGAGGCGCAGGCCGGCATCTGGCTGAACTGGCGCGACAAGCTGACCGCGCTGAACCTCACCGGCACCGTGCCGGTCAATAACGCGGCGGGGCATTGATGCGCGCCGTCGCCGCCATCCTCTTGTCCGCACCGGCGCTGGTCGCCGCGCTCGAGCCGCTGCCGGACAGCGCGCTCGCCAAGGTCGCAGGCCGCGACGGCATGAGTTTCAACCTGTCGAATTTCGCCATGTCGGGCAACGCCGAGCTGCGCTATTACGCGCCGGGTGGCGGCAGCATCGGCATCGGCAACGTGGCCGCGTCGCGATCCGACAACACGGATGCGCCGTTCGCCGATCCGTACCGGCTCGATATCATCGCGGGCGGTGCGGGCCGCGCCGACATCATCAACATCGCCTTTCCGGAGAACGCGGCCGGACGCGAAGTCTGGCAGGTCGCCTACGACTTCGGCGTGAATGCCGGCGGCTTCGACGTGAAGAACGGCAGCGTGATCCTGAAGGATCTCGTGTACTACGGCGGCGGCCTGCAGTGGTCGACGCCGGCCGTGGGCGACGGTCTCGCCTTCGGCCTCGCCGCGCGCATCGACCTCGGCAGCCTGACGCTCGCGCCGAACGGCCGCGAGGCGACGGGCGAGGCGATGGTGCTGTCCAACGTGAAGATCGGCGCCGCGACGGCGGATGGTGCCGCGCCGACGGCGCCGTGGCGCATCGCCGACGTGACGAACCAGGCCGGCATCTTCAATGCGCGCACGGATGCGGCAGGCAATTCCAGCCTGCACATCGGCGTCAACTGGCCCGACGCGGACCAGGCGGCACCGAGCGGCACGCTGCAGATCGGGAACATCAGCTTCCGCAGCGACGCGGGCGCGAACATGGACCTGGGCAGCTCGCGCATCGGGTCCATCCAGTTGCAGTACCTCGACGTCAAGTTCCGCCAGTGAGCCCGCGCCGACTCGTCCTCCTTGCCATCCTGTTGCTCTGCACGGCGCGATGTGCGCTGGCGGAACCGCAGCCTTTGGCCGACGAAGAACTCGCGCAGGTGCGCGGCGCCGACGGCATCAGCTTCGCCGTGCGCCTGCAGCTCAATCGGCCGGGCGACGGCAGCACAGGCGACAGCCGTCTTACCATCGGCCAGACAGTCGACGGCCGCACGACGTACACGGTCTTGAAAAACATCGGCGGCGTGATCCAGATGGTGGGCCTGAACATCAGCCCGCAGACGGCCGCGGACGGCACGAACTATCTCGCCTTGACGCTGCCGGCGTGGACGAAGTTCACGGACACCGGCTTCGATTCGCTCAGCGTGCAGGCCGATCCGCGCGGGCCCGTCACGCAGAGCCTCGGCCAGGTCACCCTGAACGGCGAGTTGCAGATGCAGGGCCAGTTGCGCCTGTGGTCCCATTGACGGCCTGCTGTCCATGGGCGTTCAGCCGGTCCTGCTGGAATTCGCCGGGCGCCTTGCCGAACCAGCGCAGGCAGGCGCGGTGGAAGGCGCTGGGGTCGGCGAAACCCAGCTTGTAGCTGAGGTTCTTGACGCTGATGCGGTCGCTGCCCAGGTATTGCTGCGCGATCGTGCGGCGCACCTCGTCGACGAGCGTGGAAAAGTCAGTGCCCTCGTCCGCGAGGCGGCGCTGCAGGGTGCGCTCGCTGATCGCGAGGCGCCGCGCGACGGCATCGCGCAGCGCGCCGCCCTGGTCGATCATCGCCGGCAGCAGCTCGCGCACGCGCGCGGCCACGCTCGTCCGCTCGGCCTGCGCGAGGCGTTCGTCGAGCAGGCGGAACAAGCCTTCCGCCGCGAGCGGGTTCGCGGTGGGGATGGGGGCCGTGATGTCGGCATTGGCGAATTCGAGCGCGTTGGCGGGCGCGCCGAAACGCACGGGGCAGCCGAACCACCGCGCGTACGGCGCCGTGTCGAGCGGGGCCGGATACGCGTATTCAACGAGGGCCGGCTTCAGGTCGGGCTTGCTGCCGACGAAGCGCATCGTGGCCAGCAGCAGGTTCCAGGTGAAGTCGTAGCGCGCCTGCGGCACGGAGCGCGCGCCGCCGACGAGGTTCAGGCCCACGCGCACGCGGTCGGCCTTCGGCTCGATCGTGGCGCGCACGACGGGCGACACGAGCGGCATGTAGCGCGTCAGGCTGTCCGCGGCCTGGCGCAGAGTGGGGGAGGCGAGCATCAGGTGGCCCAGTACACCGAGCCAACTGAGCGGGTCCGGGGCGAACACGCGAAATCCGATCAGGGGATCGCCGCTGGCGGCCGCGAGGCTTTCCCACAAGGTGCTGAACTGGTCGGACAACGCGAGCAGGTCGGCCGCGCGCTGTCCTTGCGCGCCGTGCTCGAACCATTCGAGGTTGGCCTTGGCGAACAGGGCGTCCACGTCCATGCCCTCGGCGCCGAGGCAGGCCTTGATGCGTTGCACCACGTCCGTGGCGGACAGGTACTTCACGCTGGCGACCGCGTACGTGCGGACGCGTCCTGCGCTGGTCTCATGCTTGGTCTCCTTACTCATTTATCGAGTGGCCCCGGGTTCTTGTGCTCGGGTGCTTTTTTATTATGTGTGCATGCGAAATCGCAACGCTGCGGAAAATGATCTCGTCTTTATCAAAAAGCGATCATTTTCGGCAAGCAAGATTTTCAAATTGATGCAACGCAAACCCGGTGGTTTGCGAAGGTCAGGCGCGTGCCTGCTGGCGTGCCCGGGCGGGCGTGATGCCGTACGCGGCCGCGAAACAGGCCGTCATGTGACTCTGGCTGTTGAACCCGCATTGCGCCGCAACACGGGCGATCGAGAAGCTGGTGCGGGTTAACAATTCATGGACCCGTTCGAGGCGTAAACGCAACACATAGCGGTGCGGCGTCATCCCCATCGCTTCCTGGAAGATGCGGCGGAAGTGCGATTCCGACACGCCCGCGCGCTCGGCCAGTTCGGCGTTGGACAGCTCGCTCGACAGGTTTTGCCCGATCCATTCCAGTACGCCCTGCAGGCGGCCGAGCTGGAGGGCGTCCGGCGGCAGGTGCCGGCCCGTCTTGCCCTCCAGCACGCGGCACGTCTGCTCGATCATCAGGGAGCAGGCCCTTTCGACGAAGCCCGTGTTGGGCGTGCTGCTGCGGGCGACCTCGGCCAGCAGCTGCTGGGCGGCCGCATGCACGAGCGGGTCGGAAAAGGTGGGCGACTTGGCGCGCGCGGCCAGCAGGCGCTGCAGGTGGCGCACCATCTCGTGGTCCGGGTCGAGGAAGTGGAACATCGCCATGTCGATCGCGCCGAAGAACGTCCAGCGGCTGGCGAAGCCGGGCTGGAACACCGTCGCGGCGCCGGCCAGGAAGTCGAACGAACGGCCAGGACTGCGCCCGGCCGTGGCCCGCGCGCCGCCCAGGTGGCAGGCCAGCACCAGTGAATCGAGCGGCGGTACCTGGCAACCGCCCAGCTGGAAGATGTAGCGTTCGGCCCGCAGCGGAACACCGCCGATCTCCACGCTGGTGACCGGCTCGCCCAATGCATTGCTGATCCTGTCCCAAGTGTGCACGGTGCCCCAATCGAATGAGCGGTTTTTTATAAAAACGATAGCGTTTTATAACATCCGCCAGCCGTGCCTGCATCCAAAATATAGAAAAAGTGCAATAACCGTGGCCAAAACACCACGTTGGGATGCATGAAAAATCCGCCATCCGGACGCCACGAAAGCGTACGGAGCCGGGACACAAGGGGCTGCATGAAGCGCCCCAGGGAGACATCATGTACACATTCCTGCTGGGGATCCTCGCGGTCCTCGTGGGCGGCGGCGGCGTGCTGGCCAAGCACGACGTGGAGGACCGTCCGCTCGACCATTTCGACCTGCCGACGACCATGTCCGTGGCCGCGGCCGGCATTCCGAACGTGTCGATGGAGCCGTTCTCCGAGCTCAAGTACAAGAACATCGTCCACCAGGCCTACGA
This sequence comes from Telluria mixta, assembly GCF_029223865.1. NCBI lineage: Bacteria > Pseudomonadati > Pseudomonadota > Betaproteobacteria > Burkholderiales > Oxalobacteraceae > Telluria > Telluria mixta. The sequence continues at coordinate 516,032 of NZ_CP119520.1, read as the reverse complement.
CTACAGCTGCGGCTCCGCGGCGCTCGTCACGATCCTCAAGTACCACCTGGGCATCGATGTCACCGAGCAGCAGTCGATGGAGGGCATGATGGCCTTCGGCGAGAAGGACAAGATCATCGAGCGGCGCGGCTTTTCCCTGCTCGACATGAAGCGCTACCTCGCCTCGATCGATGTGCAGAGCGCGGGCTTCCACGCCGAGATGTCGGACCTGCTCACGCTCGATTCGCCGGGCATCGTGCCGATCGATTACGCCGGCTTCAAGCACTTCGTCGTGCTGCGCGGCGTGCGCGGGGGCCTCGTGTTCCTGGCCGACCCGTCGGCCGGCAACATCACGTTCTCGGTCGAGGAATTCGCCACGCTGTGGGACCGCAACACGCTGTTCATCGCCTACCCGCCGAAGAACCGGCCGCCCGCCTTGAAGCTCGCGCTGGCCGACGACGAACTGGGCGTGGTCGACATGGACCGCATCCGCGACCGCGGCCTGCAGCGTCCCATCGACACGCAGGTGGCGAACGAACGCCTGCTGAACGGTTTCGGCGGCATCTCGATCCGCAAACAATAGACCCATCACGAAGGACCACCATGAAGATTTCCACTATGTCGGCATCGGCATCGGCGCTGGCTTGCACCTTCCTGCTCGCCCAGCTGCCGGCGCAGGCCCAGGACACGGCCAGTTCCTCGACGCTGAACTCCGCGACGACGGGTACGCCGCCCGCGACCTCGGAAGCCGTGCGCGACGCGCTGGCGAAGAAGGAGGGCGATGCCGACAACACGTCGCTGCTGAAGGAAACGCTGACCGCGGTCGACAAGCAGTACTCGCTGATCCGCAAGGGCAAGGTCCAGGTGAACTACGAGCTGGGCTACACGTACATCGGCCAGGAAAAGATCAACACCGACCTGTCGTCCGGCACCGCCACGCTGTTCTCGATCGAAAACACGAACTCGCACACGATCACCAACACGATCATGACGGACTACGGCGTGCTCAACAACCTGACCGCCAACGTCACCGTGCCCCTGATCAGCCGCTACTCCGATTCCGGCGGCTTCTCGGGCGTCTCGCACACGATCGGTGACCTGGGCGTGGGCGTGCGCTGGCAGCCGCATGAGGTCAAGCGCGACGAGGTCGCGTACACGATCACGGGCAACATGCGCCTTGCGACGGGCACGAGTCCGTACAAGGTCGACGTGCAGAAGGGCGTGGCGACGGGCTCCGGCGTCAACACCTTCAACATCGGCGCCAACATGACGCGCATCGTCGATCCGGTCGCGCTGTTCGGCTCCTTCAACGTGGGCTACAGCCTGGCGGCGAAGCACCTGAACCAGAACCTCTACGGCGCCACCCTGCGCGAAGTGAAGCCGGGCGCCAGCTTCGGCTTCGGCCTCGGCTTCGCGTACGCGCTGTCGTACAAGATCACGACGTCGTTCTCGTTCCAGGAATCGATCCAGGCCCGCTCCACGCTCACGTTCGACAACGGCAACAAGGGGCAGACGCAGACCCAGAGCGCGGGCATCCTGGCGATCGGCGCGGGCTACCGCATGTCGCCCAAGACCACCGTCAACGTGACGGTCGGCGCCGGCCTCACGGCGGCCGCGCCGAACCTGTCGCTCACGATGAGCCTGCCGTTGTCGCTGTGAGGCCGCTGCCATGACCGCCGCGCCGTCACCGATCGTCCTGCTTGCCGTGGCCGGCCTGGCCGCGGCGCTGGCGCCGGCCGCCCATGCGGGCGTCACCGACAACCTCGTCACGAGCCCCACCGCGATGGCGATGGGGAATGCGGTGACGGCCGACCCGCCCGGGATCGAATCGATCCACTTCAACCCGGCCGGTCTCGCGCGCCTGGAGGGCACGCATCACATCGATTCCGTGTTCGTGGCGACGATCCGCAACCCGAACCGTTTCGTGTCGGCGCCCGACATGGACATCGGCGGCTTCAAGGACGATCCGATCAACGGCAAGTCGAGCGGGCCGGTGCGCCAGGCCCTCTACATCCCGTTCTATGGCGTCCCCAAGGCGCGGCTGCCGGGCGTGCTGGTGCCGAGCATGGGCATGGCGTACAACGCGCCCGGTTCGCGCTGGACGTTCGGCACGAACGTCTACCTGGCGGCCGCGATGAGTATCGACCGCACCAAGGATCCGGACGATCCGGCGCGCTTCGACGGCCGCCTGGTCCAGCTGCAGCGCCTCGTGTACCTGTCGCCGGCGGCCGCGTACAAGGTGTCGGACACGCTGAAGATCGGCATCTCGGTGCCGATCGCGTATTCCGCGTTCGCCATCAACACCGACTTCCGCGCTCCCAACAAGCTGCTGGGCACCGTGGGCCAGCTGCAGAAGGCCGTCTGCCCGGACGGCAACGGCACCGTGATCGACACGCTGACCTTCGGCCTGTGCGGCGGCGGTCCGGAAGGCATGGTCAACCCGTTCAAGCGGGCCGCCAACATCGACTTCGACCTGCGCGCGTCGTTCGACCCGACCGTCAACATCGGCGTGCTGTGGGAGCCGAAGAAGTGGTTCGCGCTGGGCCTCGTGTACCAGGGCGGCACGCGCACGACCTACACCGGGTCGTACACGTTCCACAGCGACCCGATGCTGCGCAGCTTCGTGCGCGGGCTGAATTCGAGCCTGCTCGGCCCCATCGTCGGCGCCGTCACCGGCATGCCGCAGGATATCCCCGAATACCAGCACGGGAACATGACGGCCCGGATCCCGTTCCCGTGGCGCGTGCAGGCGGGCATGAAGCTGATGCTGACGGATTACGTGCAGCTGAACGCGGACGTCAGCTACGCCGACTGGGCGCAGTGGAACCAGCTGACCTTCGAATTCGACGAGAGCATCAAGCTGCTCGAGATGGCGCGCCTGTTCGGCTACGCGAATTCGCGCCAGGCGACGTTCAACATGGGCTTCCGGAGCGTCGTCAACTACAGCTTCGGCACGCAGTTCAACATCACGAAGAAGCTCGCGCTGCGCTTCGGCTACGAACCGCGCAAGAGCTCCATCCCGGGCAACCAGATGAGCCTTCTCGCGCCGCTGCCCGATACGAAACTCAAGAGCGTCGGCGTGCGCTACCGCTTCGACGACGGCGGCGAAGTCAACCTGACGGGCAGCTACATGAAGGGCTCGTACAACATCCCCGCGCGCAGCGACTGCAATCTCAATTGCGACAATTTCTTCAACCTGATCTACAACCCTTACGCGGCCACCACGGTGTCCGGCAGCCTGATCGTGAAATACGCGGGCGCCTCGTACACGCGGCCGTTCTAACTGGAGATGACGATGTTCCGATCGATGTGGATGACGATGGCGTTCGGTGCGGGCGTCGGCCTGGCCGGGGGCGCGCACGCGGAGGGCATGGCCGGCGTGCCGCCCGCCAAGCAGGCGCTCGTGCAGCGCGTGCTGGACAAGATGGGGCTGGAATCCGTCGGCCTGCAGATGCTGCAGGCGCCGGTGGCCGACATGCTGCGCCAGTCGCGCGTGGTGGTGCAGAGCCGCGTCCCGGCCGACAAGCAGGACGCGACGATGAAGGACATCACGGCGGAGGCGACGAAGTTCGTCGAGACGGAAGCCCCGGCGCTGCGTACGAGCACGCACGCGATCGTGCAGTCCAGCGTGGCGCCGCTGCTCGCGCAGAAGTTCAGCGAGGACGAGCTGAAACAGCTGGCCGGCATTCTCGAATCGCCCGTGCTGGCCAAGTTCGAGAGCGTCGTGCCGGAGATGAAGAAAGCCGTCGGCGAGAACGTGGCCAAGGCGAACGCCGCGCAGATCCAGCCGAAGATGACTGAGCTGCAGAACCGCGTGGGCCTGAAGTTGCGCGCGGCGGCCGGGCAATAACGATCACTACGGAAGGAGGCGGGGATGAGCGACTGGATGACAGGCAGTACCCACAGGTCCCGGCTGGGCCAGATCCTGATCGAGAAGAAGCTGATCTCGCAGGAACAGCTGGATGCGGCAATCCGCGCGCAGGAACAGAGCGGACGCCGGCTGGGCGAGATCCTGGCCGACATGAAGCTGATCACGCAGGCGCAGGTCCGCGGCGCCGTGCGGCGCCAGCGCAGCCTGCGGATGGCGGCGGCGCTGGCGACCGCATTGCTTGGGCCATTGCACGCCTACGCGGCGGTGGCGGCGGCGCCGGCGGCGGCCGTGTCCACACGGATGCCGGGCGAAAGCGGACGCGAAGGCGGGCGGGAATTCGGCCGCGGCATGCGTGCGTTGTCGGACGAGGAACTCGGGGAGGTGACGGCCCAGGGCCGGAAGGACGATCAATTGAGCGACGTGCTGCGCGACCAGGCCCGCCAGGCGGAGCTGCGCCTGATCGCCATGGCGGCGCAGGGCGGCCAGCATGGGCTGCAGACGGCCGTGCAGCACGCGTTGCCGAACGACGGCGTGCGCGTGCTGGGCGAACTGGCGACGGTATTCAATCCGCTCGCCATGCTGCTGTCGGCCGACACGACCGTGCGAGACGTCAGCTACGACCCGGCCAATTCGCACGCGACCTTGAACAAGGACGGCTCGATCACCTTGCGCCTGCCCAGCACGATCGGCGAGATCAGCTTCCGCAACATCCGCGTGGGCAGCCATCCGGGACCGACGTTCGGCAGCATCGAGATCCACGACATCGACCTGCGCGGGACGACGATCAGCGTCAAGCCGATCGGTCACTGAAAAACAAAACGCCCCGCTCGAATGCGGGGCGTCCGAAGGCCTGGCGCAGGGCTCAGCGCAGGCCGAGCAGGGCGAGCACGCGGTCCCGGCTGACGCCGACGAGCGCCGACGTCAGGGCGATCAGCGATTCGTAGTCCGTGCTGGCGGCGACCTTGTTGAAGTCTTCGACCGCGATCGTCATGTCCGGCGGCGGCGGCGCGGCATCCGCCACCTGGGCGCTGGCGGCCTGCAGGGCGGCACTGGCGGCGGCCTGCGAGCGGTGCACGCGTTCCAGCGCCTGGACCACTTCGCGCAGGCTCTGGCGCAGCGCGTCGGCATTGCCGGTTTCCGCGCTGACGTTCCACTGCTGGGGCGCCAGGTTCGCCGGCACTTCATCGGTGGTGACGCGGCCGCGGCCGCTCACGGCGATGCTGTCCTTGACGGACGACCAGTTCGCTTCCGGCGTCGTGAACACCAGTTCGCCGTTCTCGTCCAGGCTCGCGTGCACGCCCATCGGGGCGAGGGCGCGGTCGAGGGCGCGGGCGATCTGCTGGTTCGACTGGTCGGGCTCGATGTTGACGCCCATCTGCGGACCGCCGGCGCTGCCGACCGAGAACGAGATGGTCTGCGGCGCGCTCTTCCTGACGCTCTCGATGTCGAGGCCGCGGATGCGGAAGCGCTGCGTGGCCGGCCTGGTCGAATAATTCAGGTTGCTGTCGACGCTGCCGCCGCCGTTCTTCTTGCGCCCGGCCAGCGTCTGGGCGAGCTGGCGCGCGTGGACTTCGAGCTGCAGGCGTGAACCGTTGCGGGTGCCGGCCAGCTTGGCCGTCAGTTCGCCCTTCAGCGCCTCGAGCTGGTTCGCCACGCGTTCGAGGTAGTCGAGCGCCTGCTGGGCGCCCGCCACCTGGTCCTGCAGGTTGCTGGCGATCCTCGCCGCGCTGCCATTGGTGCGCAGCGGCGCCGCGGACGCCGCGGAAGATGCCGCCGCGTTCGCCGACGTGTCGTCGACGGATTCGGTGGAGCGGGTCGGAACGAGCCGGGACGAGGCATTCGCCCGGGTGCCGAGGGTGCCGCCGGTTGCGCCGGCGTTCGTGGGGCGTAATGTGGTATCCATGACGATCAGATCACCGAGAACAGGGACAGGGAGCCGATCTTGCCATAGGCCTTGTAGCTGGCCTCGAGCGCCGTCTGGTAGCCGTTCAGCTCGATGGCCGCGGTGCCGACGTCAAGCTGGCCGATGTCGAGGATCGCCGTCTGGTTCGACAGGCTGACGTTCTCGTGGTTGGCGTCGATCGTCCTGAGGACGTTCTGCTGGCCGCCGATGACGGCGACCTTGCCGGAAACGAGATTCAGCGCATCGTCGAAACCTGTCAGGTTGGCTTGCAGGACGCTGCGCACGGCAGGGTCGTTGGGGCTGACCGTGCTGCCCGACAGCGTGCTGATCGTCTTGTCGAGCTGGTTCAGCAGTTTTTCCAACCCGTTGATGTTCTGGTTCGCCACCTGGGTGATGCCATTGCCCACCACCACCAGTTGGTCATTCGTGTTACCCGCATAGCTGAAGCGCGAACCGAGCGGGGCGGATGCATTGTAGGTGATCGGTGCCGTGTCGGTCACGGTGCCGGAAAACACGTAGCGGCCTTCCTGGTCGACCGTATTGGCCGAGTACATCAGGCTGTCGCGCAGCGAGGTCAGCGGGGTGACCATGGCGTTCAAGTCCTGCGAGGTGTTCGAACCGTCCAAGGCCCACACGAGCAGGTCGCGACCCGGGCCCATGTCGTTGACCATGTTCTGCAGGTAGCCTTCGTTCTTCGTGAGCCGTTCGTTGATCGCGGCGATGTTGCTGCGATACTGCGTGATGCCGGCTTCTTCGCGCTTGAGGCGCGACAGGCGCACGCTGTCGACCGGATCGTCCGACGGCAGCTGGATGCGATTGCCGTTGGCCATCTGCTGCGTCACATAGCTGACGCGCTCCTGGTTCAGCTCGAGCGACTGGGTCATCATCGCCTGGTATTGGCTGGTGGCGATACGCATGCTTCTCTCCTTTAGCCCATCATCTGCAAGGTGGCGTCGAACAGCGCGTTCGCGACGGACATCACCTTCATGTTGGCCTGGTACATGTTCTGGTATTCGACGAGATGCACGGCTTCCTCGTCCTGGTTCACGCCGCTCGTCGATTGCCAGTCCGCGACGGCCTGGTCGCGCATCGTCTGCGCGGTCTTGAGCGCGCCCTTGTTCTGCTGGCTGTCGACGGCGAGGCGGCCGACGAGCTGGGTGTCGGCGTCGCTGATGAGCACCGTGCCGATCTTCGCCATCGTGATCGTCTGGCTCTTGATGGCGACCAGTTGTTGCAGGTTGCCGGTGTCGCCCGGCTTGCCGTCGCCGGAAAACGCGAGGTCCGACGTCTGGTAGCCGTCCGCCACCTGCAGCATGTTCGACGTGCTGCCCGGGTTGTAGACGAACAGCGGCTTGCCGGCCGAGCCGTCCATCGCATACCCGGCCTGGAGCTGGGTGTTGACCTTGTCGGCGATCTGCTGCGCCATCTCGGCCACGCCCTGCTGCAGCGGCAGCAGCGTGTCCTGTTCATAGACCGACAGGCCGCCCAGTTGGCCGCCGGCCCTGGTCGTGTCGAGTTCGAACTTCGTGCCGGCGAACGTCAGGCTGAAGGTCTGCGCGGCGCCGCCGCTGACGGACAGCTTGCCGGGGACGCCGCCCAATACCAGCGACTGGCCGGTCTTGAGCGACACGTTGCGGGTGCCGTCCGGCTGGTCGCTGACTTCCAGGCCCATCTGGCTCGCCAGGCTGTCGATGGCCTGGTCGCGCGCGTCGATCAGGGCCGACGGATTGCTGCCGGTGGCGTTGGCGTTCGCGATCTGGGCGTTCAGCGACGCGATCGACGCGATCGTCGTATTGGCCGAGTCGACCAGTGCGCTGCGCTGCTGGCGCACCGATTGCAGCTGGGCGTTGTAGACGTTGTTCATGCTGTTGAAGCGCTGGGCCAGCAGGCCGGCGGCGGTCACCACCTGCTGGCGCAGCGGGGTCGACGTCGGGTCGACGCCGGCCACCGAGTTCAATGCCGCGAAGAAGCCGTCCACGCCGCTCGACAGGCTGGCGGTGTCGTCGCCCATCACCTTTTCCAGCTGGGTCAGATAGGGCTGGGTCTGCGAATGCGTACCCAGGTCCGACGCGCTGCGCCACATCTGCTGCGTCTTGTAGCTGTCGGAGAACCGCATCAGCTCGGTCACGCGCACGCCGTTGCCGGCCTGGCTCGAACCGGCTGCCGGCGCAACCGCGCTCAGCAGGGCCGACTGGCGGGTGTAACCCTTGGTCTGCAGGTTGGCGATGTTCTGGCTGCTGGCGGACAGGGCCAGTTGCGAAGCGACTGCTCCGGACAGGGCGTTGTTCAGGATGCTCATGGGGCGAAGCCTTCTTGTGCGTGGTCAGTAATGACAGGCGACCGTTCAGCTCGTTTTATTAAGCGGTGCGGGCAGGATCTGACGCAAAATCGCGTCGGCGACGCCGAAGGCACGCTGTTGTGCCATGTTCCCGGCCAACATGTTGTCCACCATATCCGTCATGTCCTGGTTGACGCGGTCCTTGGTCGGGCTGTCGTCCGGCGCGATCGAGCGCGTGCTCTCGCGCATCTGATGCAGCATGTGCGAGATGAAAAAGCTTTCGAATTCGACGGCGGCCTTTGTCGCTTTGGCAACATAAGCCTTGTCCAGCGCTGCCGCGGTATCGACCGCCGGAGCGACCTTGTCCTCGCCCGTGGCCGGGTCCGGCTGCTCCGGACCGATTGCGTTGGCGTTGTTCAGCATCAGATCACCACCAGTTCGCCTTCGATCGCGCCGGCCTGGTCGAGGGCCTGCAGGATCGCCATGATGTCGTCGGGAGAAGCGCCGAGGCTGTTGACCGTGTCGATGATGGTCTGCAGGCGGGCGCCGGGGGGCCAGTGGAACATCTGGCCCGAGCCCTGGTCGACGGAGACCTTCGATTGCGGCGTGACCTGCGTCTGGCCCCTGGAGAACGGTCCCGGCTGGCTGACGGCCGAGCTTTCCGAGATCACGACCTTGAGCGAGCCGTGGGTCACGGCGGCCGATTTCACGCGCAGGCCGTCCGAAATCACGACGGTGCCGGTGCGCGAATTGAACACGACCTTGGGCACTTCCTCGCCGGCTTCCACCGGCATGTTTTCCAGCTTGGCGACGAAGGCGACGCGTTCGGTCGGATTCGTCGGCGCCACGACCTCGACGCTGGTGCCGTCGGCGGTGGTCGCGACCTGGCCGAAGCGGCGGTTGATCGCGTTCACGACGTTGGTCGCGGTGTCGAAGTTCGGATGGCGCAGGCGCAGCAGCACGGCCGGGCGGGTGGCGAAATCGGTCGGGATCTCGCGCTCGACCATCGCACCGTTCGGGATGCGGCCGCCGGTCGGCGTGTTGACCGTCACCGACGAGCCGCTCTTGCCGGACGCCGACAGGCCGCCGACGACGAGGTTGCCCTGGGCCAGCGCATAGACTTCGTTGTCGGCCGCGCGCAGCTGGGTCAGCAGCAGGGTGCCGCCGCGCAGGCTTTTCGCGTCGCCCAGCGACGAGACGGTCACGTCGATCTGCTGCCCGCGGCGGTAGCCGGGCGGGAACACGGCCGAGACCATGACGGCGGCCACGTTCTTGTTCTTCGCTTCCTCGCCGTCCGGCAGCTTGACGCCGAACTGCTTGAGCATGTTGACGACCGACTGGCTCGAGTATTTCACCTGCGTCGAATCGCCGCTGCCGTTCAGGCCGACGACGAGGCCGTAGCCCACGAGCGGGTTCTCGCGCACGCCTTCCACGCTGGCGAGGTTGCGCAGCGGCTGGGTACGGGCGAGGATGGCCGCGTCGGGACTGACCGACGCGGTCTTCACGGCGGGGGCGGCGAACGCTGGCAGCGCCAGCAGCGCGGCCAAGGCCAGGGAAGCGAAACGTAAGGTTTGGGTCATTGCGTCCTCAGAAGGGCATGAACGGACCGGTGAAGAACCGGGTCAGCCAGCCGGGGGAATTGGCTTCGGCCAGCGTGCCCTGGCCGGAATAGGCGATGCGGGCATTGGCCACGCGCAGCGACGACACCTGGTTCTCGTTGTCGATGTCCGCGGCGCGCAGGTAACCCTTGATGCGCACATATTCCTCGCCCTGGTTCAGCTGCAGGCGCTTTTCGCCGGCCACGCGCAGGAGGCCGTTCGGCAGCACTTCCTGCACGAGCACGGTGATCGCGCCGGTCAGCGCATTCTGCTGGGTGCTGGTGGCGTCGCCGTTGAAGCTGCGATCGGCCGAGAGGTCGAGGCCGGTGCGGCCGAAGGTCTTGCCGAGCGCGCTGATCGGCGTCACGGAAGCGGACGAGCCCTTGCTGAAGCTGGTCCCGGCCTTCTTGCTGGCCTGGGTCGTTTCCTGCAGGAGAACGGTGACGACATCGCCCACGCGGAACGCGCGCGCGTCCGAGGTCAGCGAGACGGTATCGGCGCTGAACACGCCGCCCCCGACGCCGGCGCGCGCCGCCTGCGCTTTCGGCAGGGCGAGGGCGTCGTCCACGGGGGCGGGGTTGTTCAGGGGGACGCGTGAGGCGCATCCGGTCAGCACGAGGCTGGCCGCCATCCCGGCGGCGAGGGCGAAGCGTTTCATGGTTAGCGGGAAGCCTGGGACAGGTATTGCAGCATGTTGTCGGCGGCCGACAACACCTTGGTGTTCATCTCATAGGTGCGCTGGGCGGCGATCATGTCGACCATCTCTTCGACGACCTGCACGTTCGACCCTTCCAGTGCGCCCTGCTTGATCTTGCCGAAGGCACCGTCGCCGGCGCGGCCTTCGTTCGGCGTGCCGCTGGCGGTCGTTTCCTGGAACAGGTTGTCGCCCAGGGCGAGCAGGCCGGCCGGGTTGACGAACGTGGTCAGCGTGAGCTGGCCCAGTTCGGTCGGGGCGACGTTGCCCGGGACGGTCGCGCTGACCATGCCGTTTTCGCCGATCGTGATCCCGGTCGCGTTGTTCGGGACGGTGATCTGCGGCACCAGGGGCAGGCCCTGGGCGTTGACCAGCACGCCGTTCGAATCGACCTGCAGCTGGCCGGCGCGGGTAAAGGCCGGCTGGCCGTCCGGGCGGCGAACCTGCAGGAAACCGTTGCCGTTGATGGCCACGTCGAGCGGCTGGCTCGTCGTCTGGATGCTGCCGTTGGTGAACACCTTCTGCGTGCCGACGATGTTCACGCCATTGCCGAGCTGGACGCCGTTGCTGACGGTGTTGTCGGCCGTCTGGGCGCCCGGCTGCTTGTCGACCTGGTAGAACAGGTCTTCGAACACGACGCGGTCGCGCTTGAAGCCGACCGTGTTCACGTTGGCCAGGTTGTTGGCGATGGCTTGCAGTTTCGCATCTTGCGCCTGCACGCCGGTCTTGCTGATCCACATTGCTGGATTCATGGTTTCTCTCTCTCTGGATTCGGTTGGGGACGCGCGATCAGCCGGCGATCAGCTTGTTGCCGGCCTCGTTCATGCCGTCGCTGGCCTTGAACAGGCGCATCTGCACTTCGAAACTGCGGTTCAGGCTCATGGTGGCGACCATTTCCTCGACGGCCGAGACATTGCTGCCTTCGAGCGCGCCCGGGCGGACCTTGACGTCCGGATCGGCCGGCAGCTGGGCGCCGTCGCGCGCCACGATCAGGCCGGCCTCGTTCTTCGTCAATTCGGCGCCGGTGGCGTTCACGAGGCGCAGCTTGTCGACGACCTGCATCTGCGTGGCGCCTTCGGTCAGCACGGAAATCGTGCCGTCCTTGCCGATTTCGACCGCGGTATGCGGCGGCAGCACGACCGGGCCGCCTTCGCCCAGCAGCGGATGGCCGTGGACCGACAGCGCGCCGTCGGCACCGATGTCGATCTCGCCGGAGCGGGTATAGGCTTCGCCGTCGCCGAACTGCACGGCGAGGTAGCCCTGGCCGCCGATCGCGACGTCGAGCGGACGGCCGGTTTCGCGGACCGAGCCCGCACGGGTCGAGACCATGTCGGCCTGCATCGACGACAGGTGGCGGTCGTCGTAGCCGTAGCCGCCCAGCTGCTGGTTGGTCGCCACTTCCATGCTGGCCCGGAAGCCTGCGGTGTCGAGGTTCGCCAGGTTGTTGGCGTGGACCTGCTGGGCGCGCATCAGGCGCTCGGCGCCGGAAACGGCGGTGAAGATCAGTTTATCCATGGGGCGTCAGGTCTTACAGGGCCTGCATGAGGGCCTGCATCATCTGGTTCTCGGTGGTCAGGACCTTCGAGTTGGCCTGGTAGTTGCGCTGCGAGGTCATCAGGCCGACCAGTTCCGACGTGATGTCGACGTTCGAGCCTTCCAGCGCGCCGGTCGCCAGCTTGCCGGCCAGGCCCACGCCCGGAGAGCTGTACAGGGCGGCGCCGGACGCGGAGTTGGCCACCCAGCTGGTATCGCTGATGGAGGAGAGTGCGCCTTCGTTGGCGAAGGTGGCGACGGCGACGGTGCCGACCACCTGCGACTGGTCGTTGCTGTACTTGGCCACGAGCGACCCGTCCTGCGCCAGTTCCACGCCCACGAACGTGCCCGACGCATAGCCGTCGCTGCGGTTGGTGGTGGTCGTGGCTTCGCCGGCGAAACGGGTCGTGCCCGTGTAGTCGATGGTGACGTTGCCGGCGGCTGCGCCGCCCGCCGCCGCGATGGCGACCGAGTTGCCGGTCGTGGTCTTCAGCGCGCCGGTGGCATCGAACGTCAGCACGGCGGGCGTCGTGCCCGGCGCGGCGCCGTCCAGCGAATAGAACGCGTTGACGGTGTTGGCGTCCTTCTTGACGAAGTATTGCGACAGCGTGTGCTGCGTGCCCAGCGAGTCGTACACGATCGACTGCTTGACCATGTTGTACGAGGTGTTCTTGGCCGGGTCGAACGCGACGGTCGGCACGGTCCAGTCGGCCGACAGGTTGCCGGTGTAGGCGATGTTGGTCGTCGCGACGGCCGGGATCTGGCCGGTCGGGATCTGCACGTCGCCCATCGCACCCAGCGTGCCGTTCTTGGACGGACCATAGCCCTGCACCTTGTTGCCGTTGCTGTCGATCAGGATGCCGGTCGCGTCGGTCGAGAAGATGCCGACGCGCGAATACTGCGTCGTGCCCTGATTGTTGACGCTGACGAAGAAACCGCGGCCGTCGATGGCGGCGTCGAGGCCGCGGCCGGTGGTCTGGGTGCTGCCGTTCATGCTGATGTTCTGCGTGACCGAACCGATTTCCACGCCGTTGGGGCGGCTGCCGGCCATGACGGAGGCGAAGTTGGCGCGGCTGCCCTTGAAGCCGTAGGTGGCCGCGTTGGCGATGTTGTTCGAAACGGTGTTCAGTTGCTCGTTGATGGCCTGGATGCCGGACAGTGCGATGTCGAAGCTCATGTCGATTCCTTAAATGCGTTGCGGTAGAGGGTGGGCGCCGTTCAGGAGCCCGTCTTGCCGTTGAAACCCGTGACGGACGAGGGAGCGACCTCGCCGATGTTGGCCACCTGGAGCACGACGCTGGAGCCATTCACGCGCACGCTGTTCAGGCGCGCCGCCACTTCGATCGTCGGCGAGCTGCCGTCCGACGGCTTGGCCTGGATCTTGTACGTGCCGGGCGCCAGGCCAAGGGCGTCCGGATCGATGGTGAACGACTGGGCGCCCGAACCGGGACCCAGGTCGACTTCATGCTGGCGGCCGTCGACGCCGGTCAGGATCAGGCTCGTACCGGCGGATAGACCGTTCAGTTGCACGGTGCCGTTCAGCTTGCTGCCGTCGAGCTTGACGGTGTCCGTCGCCACGGTCACGTCGGAACCTACCTGGCCGCCCATGGCAAGCGTCTGCAGGCTTTGCAGCACGCTCGCGCTGGCGGTGGTCGTCTGCGACAGGTTCTGCAGCGCTTCGGTCTGCGACAGCTGCGACAGCTGGTTGACGTACTGGGTCGGATCCTGCGGCGACAGCGGGTCCTGGTTCTGGATCTGCGCCACCAGCAGCTTGGTGAACATGTCCTTGTTGGCCTCGGTCGGTGCCTGGGTTGCGATCTTGTTGCTGCCCGTGCCCGTCGTGCCGCCGAACTGGGTGTTGGTGGTGTTGGTGGTCGTCACCATGTTCAGGATTCTCCGAGCTTGAGCAGCGACTGCTGCATGGATTTGATGCGGCCGAGGACTTCGACGTTGGTTTCGAAGGCGCGGCTGGCGGACATCATGTCGGCCATCTCGGACACTTCGTTGACGTTCGTGTAATAGACCATGCCGTCGGCATCGGCCTTCGGATTGCCCGGTTCGTGCACGCGGCGCAGCGGCTCCGCGCTCTCGACCACGTCGAGCACCTGCACGCCCGCGCTGGCGTTATTGCCCATGACGGCCGCGAAGACCGGCTTGCGGGCGCGGTACGCTTCCGCTTCGGAGCCGGCCGCGACGTCGGCGTTGGCCAGGTTGCTGGCAATCGTGTTCAGGCGCACCGATTGCGCCGCCATCGCCGAACCGGCGATCTGGGAAATGTCCTTGAAGCCCATTGTTGACCTGTTATTGACCGTTGATGGCTTTTGCCAGACCACGCAACTGCATGTTGATGAAGGTGAGGCTGGTATTGAAATCGGAAGAGTTCTGGCCGAATGCGGCTTGCTCGACGCCGATCTCGACGGTGTTGCCGTCGGCGCTCGGGTGGAAGGGCACGCGGTACAGCGGCTGGTCGTCGCTCAGGCTGAGCTGGCCGTTCTCGGCGTCGACACGATCCTGCAACATGGCGCCAAAATCAATGTCGCGTGCGGTGTAGCCGGGCGTGCTCTCGTTCGCGATGTTCGCCGCCAACACCTTGGTGCGCTCGGCGCGCAATTCCAGCGCGTCGGCATGCACACCCAGTGCGTCTTTGAAATTAATCGTCATGTCAGGAACTCCTGTCGTTGAATTTCGGATGATTGGTTAGAATCAGATTTTTCCGCAGCCACTATTCTCTAATGATTGCTTTCTGTAAGGCAACCCTTGTCGGTTCGTCACTGATGCTGTTTTCTGCGTTCGCGCAAGCGGCAGCGCCGTCGATTCCCATGCAAATCGAGCAAGCGGCCCGTGCCGAACTGGAAAGGCAGATGGCCGCGTCCGGCTTGACCGAACCGCAATTCGAGATCGCCGTCGTGACCGCGCGGCCGGCGCCGCCGTGCAGCCAGCAAGTGGCCGTGGAACCGCTCGATACCCGTTCTCCCCAGAGGATGCGCTTCGTAGCGCGCTGTCCGGACACGCCCGGATGGCGGTACGAGTACGTCGTCCGCGCGCGCGTGACGGCCATGGTTGCGATCGCGGCCGCGCCGGCTGCGGCCAACGAAGCGTTGACGGACGCACAAGTCACGATCGAGCGCCGTGATATTTCCAACATTGCCGATCCGGTCAGTAATCCGGCCGACGCGGTCGGACAAATGTCTCGTCGCATGTTGCGTCCAGGAGACATTTTGCGCAGCGGGCAGCTCAGCAGTCCCGTTCTGGTGAAGCGCGGCGACGCCGTCATGATGGTCGCGCGGCGCGAAGGCATCGAAGTCAGCATGGCCGGAGAAGCATTGGATGCGGGCGGGAAGGGTGCCGTCGTGCGCGTGCGCAACGCCGGCAGCGGGCAGGTCGTGCGCATGCGCGTCGCCGGGCCCGGCACGGTTGAGCCGATCGACATGGCGATCAGCCGCTGATGCCCTGGAGTTTGCCGGCCAGGCGCGACAGCTTGGCCGCATAAGCGGGATCGGTGGCGTAGCCGCCCTTGGCGAGGCCGGCCGCGAAGGCCTGGGCGTCGTTGCCGGTGCCGAGTGCGCCACGGAAGCGCGGGTTATCGATCAGCATCTGCGCGTAATCGCGGAAGGCACTGGCCTGGTCCGGGTAGGCGCGGAACTTCGCGTTCGTCTTGATGGCGGCCCCACCGACGTATTCCGTCGTGGCGGACTGCGCGACATCGCCTTTCCAGCTGGCGCCGGCCTTGATGCCGAACAGGTTATAGGATGAACTGCCGTCCGCATTGCGCAGCGGACGCTGGCCCCAGCCGGATTC
This sequence comes from Telluria mixta, assembly GCF_029223865.1. Taxonomy (NCBI): domain Bacteria; kingdom Pseudomonadati; phylum Pseudomonadota; class Betaproteobacteria; order Burkholderiales; family Oxalobacteraceae; genus Telluria; species Telluria mixta. The sequence goes on along the minus strand of NZ_CP119520.1, from coordinate 500,378 downwards.
CAGTGCGGCGTGCGCGGAGACGAGCTCCGGTGCCACGCCCAGCTTGCCGGCCGCTTCTTTCGCCCACGGGGCGATGCTTTCCAGGAAAGCCTGCTGGTCGGGCGACGCGTCGGTATCGCCGCCCATCAGGGCCGCGGTCGCGCCCTGGCTGCGCGCGGCCCACATGCGGCCTTCGGCGCTCAGCGTCGCGCTCGTTGCGAAGTCGCCGCCGCCGTTCTGGATGAAGTCGGTGACTTCGCCCTGCACGTCGTTGAAGATGCCGCCGAATTTGCCGCCGCCATTGCCCAAGGGCGCCGTCGGCGTCGTGGAGGCGGTCGGGGTCAACGAGGGAATCGACGTCGTGAATTCAGCGTGGCGCATAGGTATCGTCTTCGCCGTGCAGCAGGCGTTGCATGATCGTAAATTGTTCAGCCATCAGGTTGCCGTTGCGCGCCGTCGCCTGCTTGCAGTCGCGCACGAGTGTCTCGAGCTGTTCCCAGTCGGCCTGGCCGCGCGTGCGCTGCGGCGCCGGCAGGCTGCCGAACAGGTCGTCCATCGTCGCCTGCGGGCCCAGCAGGGCGCGCACGAGCTGGACGCGTTGCTGGCGGCGCTGTTCCATCGCGTCCAGCTCGGGCGTGAGTTCTTCGGCAAGCGTCGTGAGTTCCGTGCCGCGGTGGCGCATGGCGGCCTGGAACTGGCGTTCCAGCAGGTCGCGGATCGTGCCGCAGGCGGCCATGTCGGCGGCAATGCCGTCCAGCAGGCGCCCGACGGCCTGGTCGCGGGTCATGCGGCTCATGGTGTCAAGCCTTGCTGCCGCTGCCGTGGAAGCGCTGGATCAGGCCGGCCAGGCGTCCCGCGTCGAACGGCAGTTCGCCCTTGGCCAGCGCGTCGCGCAGCTCGGCCACGCGGGCGGCGTCGAAGTCGGGCAGGGCGCCAAGCGCTTTCTGTGCCGGCTGCAGCACGGCGGATTCAAGTGCATCGGTGCCCGCGGGGGCACTCACCGGGGCCGCTGCCGGCGCGGCGGCGGCGCCGCCCACCTGCGGGGCGATCGAGACGGAAGGCGTGGAGGCACTGGAAATCTTCATGCGTGGTCCTCGGGTTTTCGATTGAATCGTCATGGTTTCTTTACCATCTGGCTGCGCAGGTCCTTGAGCGCTGCGTCGTCCGTTTTCGACGTGGACGCCTCTGAAGTCAGGGGTTCGGTATCCGCAGGGGTGCCGAACATGGTCTTGATCGCGGCGGCTTGTTTGCTGGTCAGGATCAACAGTTCGATACGGCGGTTGGCCGAAGCATCCGGATGGGCCGCGTCGATCGGGGCGCGGTCGGCCATGCCGACCAGTTGCAGGATGCTTTCGCCCCGCATGCCGCCGATGAGCAGCTCGGACCGCGCAGCCAGAGCGCGGTTGACCGACAGGCTCCAGTTGGAATAGCTGGTCGGTCCGGCCCTAGTGTACTGCAAGGAATCCGTATGGCCTACGATCAACATCTGATTTTCCATTTTTTCGAACAGCGGCGCCATCGCACGCAACAGTTTTGCGAACTTGGCGGTCGGCAGCGGGCTGCCGCGCACGAACATGCCCTGGCGGTCGGTGTCGTGCAACATGACGCGCAGGCCGTCCGGCGTGATCACGGTGGCAAGATTCGATGCGAGGCCGGCGTCCACGCTCATCTGCTGGAGCTGGTGCGCCAGCGCGGCCAGTTCGGACGGCGATTCGTACTTGGTGCGCACCGTCGCCACATTGGCCTTGGCGCCGGCGCCCGGGCCCTCGGCGCCGCCGTTGCTTTTCGGGAGCTGGAAGCGTTCGATCAGGCTGCCGGCCGGGCTCGACTTGATTTCCGGCTTGCCGCCTGTGCCTTCGATCAGGCCGCTGGCCGTGTTGTCGCGCACGATGTTCTTGACCTGCTGGGCGTCGCGCGATGCGATCAGCCACAGCACGAGGAACAGCGCCATCAGCGCCATGCAGAAGTCGGCGAACGCGACTTTCCACGCGCCGCCGTGTTCGTCGTCGTGATGCTTGCCGCCGCCACGCTTGACGATGGTCGCATCGTGGTGCTTGTCGGCGCCGCCTTTCTTGGTAGCTTGCACTTATGACTCCGGATCAGGCCTTGCGCTTGGCGCCGGCTTCCTCGCCGTCGGCCATCGCATTGATCCACGCTTCGAGCTGGGCGAAGCTGGGCTTGGTGTTCAGCTGGATCAGGCGGCGGCCCGCGTCGATCGCCAGCAGGGGCGGCTTGCCGGCCACGTGGGTGCACAGCACGACCTTCACGGTTTCCATCGTCGACGCTTCGGAATTGACCAGCTGCTTCATCATGCCGGAGATCGGATCGAGCACGCCGTAGCAGAAGAAGATACCGATGAACGTACCGACCATCGCGGCACCGATGTGTTCCGCGATCTCGGCCGTGTCGGCGCCTTCGCCGACGGAGTTCATCGTGATCACGATGCCCAGCACGGCGGCCAGGATGCCGAAGCCCGGCATGCCTTCGGCCACCTTGTGCAGCGACTTGGACGGCTGGGTCAGTTCCTCGTGGATGGCTTCGAGTTCCTGCTCGAGCACGCCTTCCAGTTCGTGGGCGTTGATCTTGCCCATCGCCATCAGGCGGAAGTTGTCGACGATGAACGCCAGCAGCTTCGGCTCTTCCAGGATCAGCGGATAGCGCTGGAACATCGGGCTGTCCTTCGGTGCCTCGACGTGGGCGTCGAGCGCCTTCAGGCCGCCGGCCGCCGTCTGCAGCAGTTCGTACATCAGCAGCAGGAGCTGGCGCTGGAATTCGGAGTCGTGCTTGTGCTTGCCCACGATCTTCTTCATCTGGCCGAGCATCTCGACCAGCACGTGTTTCGGATTGGCGAGCACGAGGGCGCCAAGGGCGGCGCCGCAGATGACGATCAGTTCGTTCGGCTGCCAGATGGCCAGCGCCGTGCCGCCCATCATCAGGTAGCCGCCGAACACGGCGCCAAGCACGATGAGGATGCCAAGGATTTGCATGATTGTTATTACCTTTCTTGTCGGGTCGTTCAGGCCTGGGCCAGCGCCGCCTTCATCTTGGCCAGCGCACTCTTGTTGAGCTGGCACACGCGGGCGTCGGACAGGTCGAGCACGGCCGCGATTTCCTTGTAGCTGAGCTCGAATTCATAAATCATCTGGATCACGCGCTGCTCGCGCTCGTTCAGGGCGCCCAGCGCCTGCTCCAGGCTGCGGCGCACCATGAACTGTTCTTCCGGGCCGGGCGCGTTGTGGGCGCGCTCGGTCGCTTCCTGCAACACGTCGTCGAAGCTGAGCAGCTCCTCGGCGACGTCGTCCAGCAGGAACTGGCGCCAGTCTTCCTGGCTGATGCCGAGCGCGTCCGCCGCTTCCTTGTCGTTCGGCTCACGGCCGAGCTTGCGGGTGAGGGCGCGCACGGCGTCGCGCATCTTGTGGCTGTCCTGGCGCACGGCGCGGGGACGCCAGTCCTGGCGGCGCAGTTCGTCGAGGATCGCGCCGCGCACGCGCAGCGATGCGTAACTGGCGAAGCCGGTATCCGGGGTGCCGTAGCGGCGCAGCGCTTCGAGCAGGCCCATCAACCCGATCTGCTCCATGTCCTCGCGTCCCATCGCGCCCGACACCTGCGACGTGAGCTGGCGCGCGATGCGCTTGACCAGCGGCGCGTACGCGACGAGGTGTTTCTGCTCTTCGGCCGCGCTCATGGCCGCGTGGATGGCGGCGTCGGCGTATTCGCTGTTGGCGTAGCTGTCGGCGTAGTCGGTCATGTAACCCACGTTGTCCCCGATGGTTATTCGATGATCAGCTTGCCGATCATGACTTGCACGAACGGTTTTTCCGTGTGTTCGTGCTCATAATTGGCGTCGAAGGATTTGTTCAGTTCTTCCGCGTACTGTTCCACCGTCATGCCGGCCGCTTCCTTCATCGTGTAGGCCGACAGGGTACGCACCGCCAGGCTGCGCAGCAGCGGCAGGTTTTCCTTCGTTTCCTTTTCCTTCGCCACTTCGGTCGACAGCACCAGGTCGGTCGACAGGTAATGCGTGTCGCTGTCTTCCGGGCCGCGGCGCAGCATCACGATGACCTTGTCCAGCGTCACGTACTTGACCGGCTTGCCTTCCTTGGCCTTTTCCGCTTCCACTTTTTTCGCCGCACCGGCGGCTGCCGCGGGCTTGGGCATGAACCACCAGACCGCGCCACCCGCACCGGCCGCGCTCACGATCACGGCGCCGGCGATGGCAATAATCATTTTCATTTTGCTCATGTTGGTACTTGCGCCGAGGCGCTATCAATTCGTGTGCTTACGAGTCGCGGCCGAGATTGAACACGGACGCGGGGTTGCCGGCCTCGGCCAGACCACGGCCGGGCTCGTTGTCCTGGTCGCGGCCCTGCTGGCGGCCGCGGCCCTGCTGCTGCGGGTCGCTGAACGGCGCCGCATTGTTCTTGGGTGCCGGCGTCACCGTCACGGCGACCTCCGTGTACTGGCGCTGCGACAGGTCGTTGCGCAGGTTGTCGCTGACGGTCTGCAGCTGGCGCAGCACGTCACCGTTGGTGGCCGAGATGTTCACTTCCAGCGTACCGGCGCTGTGGCGGATCGCGATGTCGATGCGGCCCAGCTGGGGCGGCTCGATGCTGATCGTGGCCTGCTGCACGTTGCCCGCGACGTGGACGTTCAGGCGGTCGCCCAGCGTTTCCTGCAGAGTTTGGCGCCACGCGGTCGGCGGGCCGGCCAGCTTGACGGTGTCGGCGGCCGGCTGGGCTGCCGGCAGCGGCACGGCGCCCGCGACCGGCGCGGCCGTGGCCGTGCCCGGCTGCACGCCCTGCGCACCCGACCCGTCCGTACCGGCATCCTGGCCGCCGGTGCCGGCGTTGCCGTTGGCGGCATTGCCCTGGACGGCCAGGCGCACGTTGGCGGCGGTCGTATCCTGCTGGGCGGCTTGCGCAAGCACAGCCTGGGGCAGGGCGATCGATGCGCGGCGGGCATCCTGGCCGGAGACGGCGGGCGGCTGCGCCGGCGTGTCGGCCTTGCCGGCATCGTCGGTGCCGGCGTGCGCGCTGCCCTGGGCAGCCTGCACAGCCTGGGTGACCTGTTGCGGCGACAGCGGCATCAGCGGCATCGTCATCGCGGCCAGCAGCGGATTGTCCGGCGTGGCGGCATCGTCAACTGGTGCAGTGTCGGTCACCGCGGCGCTCGGGGCATCGGTGGACGCGCTCGCTTGCGCGGCTGCGTCCGTCGCCGGATCCGCCACGGCGGCAGCCGGCGCCTGGGCGCCGGCGCCGTTCTGCAGTCCGAGCCAGCGGGCGAACGTCTTGCCCGGCGCCGGCGCGGCGCCGTCGGCCGTGGATTGCGCGGGTGCCGCCGCGGTCGGTGCGTCCTTGGCGCCAGCCGGGGCATTCGCCTGCTTGGCGGCCGGCAGGGTCGACGTGGACGGGTTTACGGTATTGAGCATCATGGTCATTCCTGGCTTGCGCCCGATTCTGTTTCGCTGTGCATCGCGTAGGCGATCCAGCCGTCCTTGTTGGCGCGCATCTCTTCCAGGCGCGGTTCGAGCGCGCGCGCGGCGGCGGCCACGTGGCGCGCGGCCGCGTCGTGCTGGGCACGCACGCGTTCCAGCGCGGCGCGTTCCGCGGCGCTCCACGGCCCCTGTGCGGCAAGCGCGCGCAATGCAGGGAAGAGGGCACGGGCCTGTTCGCCCAGCCGGTCCCAGTCTTCGCGCGCGGCGGCGTCCTGCAAGTTCTCAGTTAAGCGATCCAGGTGCGCCAGCCGTGCCTGCCGGTCGGTCTTGTCAGCCATTGCGCGCCTGTACGCCGGCCCAGCCCTGGCGGATGGTGGTCATGATGCGCACGACCTCGTCGATCATCGCCGGGTCCTGCTTGACGCCCGCGCCATGCAGGTGCGTGACGCAGAAGTCGTACAGGTTGGCGAGGTTGGCGACGACCTGGCCGCCGGTCTCGAAATCGAGGGAGCTGGACAGGCCGTTGATGATGTCGACGCATTTGTTGATGCTGTGGGCGCGCTGTTCGTAGCGCTTGGCCACGATGTGTGCACGGGCGCGCGCCAGTTCGTCGAGCAGGCCATCGGTCAGCACCAGGACGAGTTCGATCGGCGAGGCGCGCGACGTTTGCGCGTCCAGGCTGGTGGCGTGATAGCTGCTGTAGGCTTCGGTATAAGACATCTCGAATCTCTCAGTTGGATGAGTCGCTGGTGAACAGCGCGCTGAACATCGAAGAATTGTTTTGCATGGTCGACTGCAGGGCCTGCAGGGCGGTGTATTGCTTCAGGTAGCGCTGGTACGCCGCGTCGTACCTGGTGTCGAGGTCCGCCTGGCGGCTGGTCAGTCTCGTCTGCAGCGTGGTGTTGGCATCGGTGCGCTGCTTGATCTGGCCGGTCGTGCCGGTGGTCCCTTTAGTCCACGTATTCAGGTAGGTGTTCAGGGCGCCCGACACGCCGGACGGCGCCGACGCACTGGCCGAGCCGATCAGCGTGTCGAGGCCGGTCGGATTGACGGCCAGCTGCTTTTGCAGGCGGGTCGAATCCAGGGTGATGGTGCCGTCGCGGGCGGCCGTGATGCCGTAGCTGGCCAGCGACAGCACGCCGCTCGGACGCAGCAGGTCGATGACGCGGTTGCGCAGCGCAGTCACGCCCGCGTCGTGCGCGAACGCGCCGGCAGCGGTATTGGTGTCCGGATCGCCCGCCGAGACGAGGCCGTCGAGTGCGCTCTTGAGCTTGTTGTAGGCGTCGACGAAAGCCTGCACGTTCGCCGTCGTGCCACTGGTGTCGCTGCCGACCGTCAGCGTGATCGGCGTGGCGCCCGGGGCCTGGGCCTTGGTTGCCGTGAACGCCACGCCGTCGATGTTCGTGAAGGTGTTCGACGCCTGCTTGACTTCCGTCGTGGGATCGCTGGGATCGCCGAAATTGACGATGGCGTCCTGGGCCGTGCTCGTGACCGTCGGCGCAGCGTCCAGGGCAGTCTTCAGGTTGGCGTTGAGCACGCCGCTCGTATCGAGCGAAATGGTGTTGGCGGCGCCGGTCTTCGTCGACGTCAGCACGAGACGCGACGTGGCGGTGGGACCGGTGCCGATCGTGACGATGCCGGCCGTTACCTTGCCGGCATTGTCGCCGGACTGGTTGATGGCGGCCGCGAGTTCGCGTGCGGTGAGTGTGCCGTTATGGTCCGCGTCCGCGGCGGCGAGGTCGACGTTGATGGTGACCGGGGTCGCGGCGAGATCGGCCGGGTCGGCCAGGTTCAGCTTCAGCATGCCGGGCTGGTAGGTGCCGTCAGGCTGCTGTTCGCCGCTCAGGTCGTAGTCGGCCACGTTGTACGCGAGCTGGCTCGGCGTGGCAACCTGTTTGACGAACACGCTGTAGGTGCCGGGCGTCGCGGTCGACTTGGCGGTGGCCGTGCCGAGCGTCGTGTCGGACAGGGTTGCGCTCTGGGCCAGCATCGAATGGCCGATGCCGGCCAGGGAGGCAAGCGACGTCTGGAAGGTCGAGATCGCGCCGCTGAGCGTCGAGAGCGCCTTGGCCGTGTCGCTCGCCGCCTTGGTCTGGTTGGTCAGCTGGGTCTGCGCACCCGAGATGTACTTGTCGGCCAGGGCCTTGGCGGTGCTGGTCGGGTCGTAGGTGGGGGCGGTGATCGCGTTCGATGCCATATCGGTTCTCCTGCTTATACGTTCTTTGCCAGCCACGACTGCGTGGCGATCTCGTCTTCGCGTTTGCGCTGCGTGCGTTCCTGCGCGCGTGCATACGCGGTCTCGTGCTGCTCCAGCACCTTGCCCAGCAGCTCGCGCCGCGTCCAGGCCTGGGCCAGGTTTTTCTGCGCGACGGCCATGTCGGCCTCGTGCAGTTGCAGGTCGGTCCGGTGCGTGTCCGCCAGCGCGAACACGGCCTGCTTGTAATTGCCGCAGTTGATGGCCAGCGCCGGCGACAGTGCGCGCGCGCCGGCCGGTTGCCCGGACGGGCCGCTGCCTTCCGCCAGCGCCGTCAGGCGTTCCACGCTGGCCTGGTAGCGCGCACGCGTCGCTTCCTTCTTGGCCATTGCCGTCTGCAGCCGTTCGACTTCGGTGCTGCGCATGCGCACGAGCGTGTCCAGGCTGGTGATCGTTTCGCGCTTGCTCATGCCATCATCGCTTTCAGTTGATCGACGCAGGCCTCGAACGGCGCGTCTTCGCGCGTGCCCTGGCACAGGAACGCCTCGATATGCGGGTGCAGCTTCACGGCGCGGTCGGTCTCGGGATCGGCGCCGGGCTGGTAGGCGCCGAGCGGGATCAGGTCGCGCACGCGCGCATGCTTCGCCAGCGCCGCCTTCAGCTTGCGTGCCGCCAGGGAGTGCTCCGGCGACACCACCTGCGCCATGCAGCGGCTGATGGATTGCGCGACGTCGATCGCCGGGTAGTGCCCACGTTCGGCCAGCTCGCGCGTCAGCACGATGTGGCCGTCGAGGATCGCGCGGGCGCTGTCGACGACCGGATCCTGCTGGTCGTCGCCTTCCGCCAGCACGGTATAGATGGCGCTCATGCTGCCTTGTTCGTTTTCGCCGTTGCCGGCCGATTCGACGAGCTGCGGCAGGTTCGAGAACACCGACGGCGGGTAGCCGCGCGTGGCCGGCGGCTCGCCCAGCGACAGCGCGACTTCGCGCAGCGCCATCGCGTAGCGCGTCAGCGAATCGCACAGCAGCAGCACGTTCTGGCCGCGGTCGCGGAAGTGCGCCGCGATCGAATGGCACAGTTCCGTCGCCATCACGCGCATCAGCGGGCTTTCGTCCGCCGGCGCCACGACGACGACGGCGCGTTTCAGGCCTTCCGGGCCGAGCGATTTCTCGATGAATTCGCGCACCTCGCGGTTACGCTCGCCGATCAGGCCCACGACGATCACGTCGGCCACGGTCTGGCGCGTGATCAGGCCGAGCAGCACCGATTTACCGACGCCGGAACCGGCCATCAGGCCGACGCGCTGGCCCTTGCCGATCGTGAGCATCGAATTGATCGCGCGCACGCCGACGTCCAGCGGTTCTTCCACCGGCGCCTTGCGCAGCGGGTTGACCTTCGGCGGCGTCGTCGACAGGGTCTCGTCGCCACCCAGCTTGCCGCGGCCGTCGATCGGTTCGCCCAGGCCGTTCACCATGCGGCCCATCCACGACGGGCCGATCTGGATGCTGGACGGACCCGTGGCCGGCAGCACGCGTGCGCCGGTCACGAGGCCGTCGGCCTGCTTGAACGGCATCAGGTACGTGACCTTGTCGCGGAAACCCACGACCTGCGCGTCGAGCCAGGAGCCGTCGACGGTCTCGACGCGGCAGCGCTGGCCCGTGTGCAGGCGGCAGCCCACGCTTTCGAGCAGCAGGCCCTGCACGGCGACGAGGCGCCCGGTGGGTGTCGCGACCGGCGGCGCCTTGATCTCGAGCGCGCGCAGAGTTTCGGCCAGTGCGCTCACTCGGCGTCCTCCTTCGCGGCGGTATCCAGGCTTTCACGCACTTGCGTCATGCAGGCGGCGAGGCGGTTCTGGCAGCCGGCGTCCACTTCATGGTCGCCCGCACGCACGCGGCACTCGCCCAGGTCCAGGGCAGGATCGGACATCAGGTTCCACTTCTTGGCGCGCTTCGGATCGAGTTCCTGGATGCGCTTGAGTTCTTCCGGATTCATGAACACTTCCACCTCGTCGCGCGTGGGCGGCATCGCGGCCAGCGCCTCGTCGACGAGGTTCAGCATCTGCACGGGTTGCAGCGCCAGTTCGGCACGGATCACCTGGCGGGCGATCTTGCCGACCAGGTCCACGACTTCCTTGCGCTGGGCGTTGCGGAATTCGGTCTTCATCTTCTTCAGGCTGCGCAGCATGGCGTCGACCGGCTTGGCCATCTGTTCCAGCTCGGCCAGCGCCTGCTGGCGGCCTTCGGCGATGCCGCGCTCCACGCCTTCGGCATGGCCCGCGTCGTAGCCGTCGGCACGGCCTTCATCCAGGCCGACTTCATAGCCTTCGCGCTGGCCCTGGCGATAGCCGTCGGCCACCGCGCTCTGCCAGTCCTCGGTCGGCGTGGCGGAGGACGACGATTGCGCGCCCTTGGCCGCGCCGGCGGCGATGAACTGCGCCAGCGGCGGGAAGTGGTAAGGCCGGAACTGCTTCATTCGGCAGTCGCCTCGGCAAACAGCTGGACTTCGATTTCACCGTTGTCGACGAGCTCCTTGACCTGCGCCATGATCTCCTGGCGGGTCTGCACGATGCGCGACATCGGCACCGGGCCGGAACGCTTCATGAGGTCGTCGAAGCTCTGCGCCTGGCGCTTCGGCATCGCGCCGAGCACCGCGTCGCGCAGCGCGGGTTCCGCACCCTTGAGCGCGATGGCCCACTGCTCCAGCGGGATCTCGTCGAGCAGGCGGGTGATCGTCTGTTCGGTCTGCGTCGACAGGATGAAGAAGTCGTACATCGACATCTCGATCCTGGACACGACGTCCGGGTCGTGCGCGCGCAGCAGCTCGACCATCGTGGCGCGGTTGTTCGGCAGGCGGTTCAGGATGTCGGCCGCCTGGCGCACGCCTTCCACGGTGGCGCTCTGCGTGTCCAGCGCGGACAGGCAGCGCTGCACCAGCTCTTCCAGCTCGGTGAGCAGGTCGCGGTCGATCTCTTCCAGGCGTGCCAGGTTCAGCAGGACCAGTTCGCGGCCGCCTTCCGGCAGCGCGTCGATGATCTGGCCGGCCAGCGCGGGCGGCAGGAAGGCGAGGAACACGGCCTGCATCTGCACGTGCTCGGCGGCGATGTAGTCGGCCAGCCACTTCGGCGACGCGTACTGCAGGCGCGCCATCATCGGGCGGATCGCGTCGCCGTAGATCGTGTTCAGCACGGAATTGGCGATCTCGCTGCCCAGGGCCAGGTCGAGCGAACGCTTCAGGTAGCTGCGCGACGCGCCGTGCAGGCCGCTTTGCTGGCGGTAGTCGTCGAAGAACTTCTGGATCGAGTTCTTCACGGCGTCGACCTTGATGCCGCTCATCCGGCTCATCACCTGGGTCAGCTCGATCAATTCCTCGCGTTCGAGGCAGCGCAGAACGGCCGCGGCCGGTTCTTCGCCGATGGACAGCAACACGATCGCGGCCTGTTCGACCGGGCTCAGCACTGCTTCCTGCACGTCGTTATTGTTCAGATCCGCCATTTTTCTTTTGCACCCATTGTTTGACCACTTCCGCCACCCGCTCCGGCTCTTTACCCGCCAGGACCTTCAGATGGTCGACCATCACATCCACGGCCGAGCCGGCCGGGGGCAAATCGTATTCCTCGAGCAGCGCCTGGACCGGCAGCGTGCCGCTGGCCGATGCCGCCGTCGGTTCACCCGGCAGGGCGCCCGCTGCTGCGGTGGCGCCCGGGGCCGGCAGTGCGCCGGCGTTGTGCGTGCCCGGCAGGGCATTGCTTGCGCCGGCCTGCACCGTCGCCAGGTTCGGTGCTGCGGCTGCCGCTGCCGGTTGCGGCGCGACGCGCTGGTTCAGCATGCGCATCAGCGGACGCAGGATCAGCAGCCAGCCGAACAGGGCGCCGAGCGCGTACATGCCGTAACGGACCATGTCGACGATGTTGTCGCGCTCCTGGTACCACGGCTCGACCGCGACCGGGGCGGGGAACGACAGCGAGGACACCGTCAGCACGTCGCCGCGGGTGGCGTCGATGCCCAGGCCGCCGCGCAGGATCTTGTCGATGTTGGCGATCTCGGCCGGGGTCCAGCCCGTCTTCGGCATCGTGGCCTTGGCGTTGTTCAGCACCACCGCCACCGACAGCTTCTTCAGGCGGCCACGCGAGCGCTTGATCTGCGTGATCGCGCGGTCGTAGGCGTACTGGCGGGTCGTCGCGTTCTTGCGGGCGCTGCCGTCGTCGGCCTTGGCGTTCGCGTCGCCGGCGGCGCCGTTGGCGGCGGCGTTCGGATCGGCCGGCGGATTGGCGGCGACCGGGGGACGGTTCGACAGCGTGCCCGGCACACCCAGCGCCATGCGGCTCTTTTCCATCTCCTCGCGCATCGCTTCGCTGGTGACTTTCGGGGCTTCGCCGTATTTCTCCTGCGTTTCCTCGACCTTGTCGTTGTCGACGTCGGCCGTCACGCTGACCTTGAAGTTGTCGGCGCCGAGCACCGGGCCGAGCAGGCCGGCCACGTTGGCGCGCACTTCATCCTGGTAGCGCTTGGCGGCGGCATCGCCCTGGGCGGCGCCGTCGAAGCCTTCGGTCAGGTCCACGCGCGACGACAGGTAGTTGCCGTTCTGGTCGACCAGCGACACGCGCGCCGGTGCCAGGCCGGCGACGCTGCCGGACACCATGTTGACGATCGCGGCGATCTGTTCGTTCGACAGCGTACGGCCCGGCTTGACCGCCACCACGACGGAGGCGGACGACTTGTCGCCGTCGCTGGACACGAACGACGAGGACTTGGCGATGGCCAGGTGCACGCGCGCCGAGGCGATGGCGTCCAGGGTGAGGATCGACTGCGCCAGCTCGCCTTCCAGGCCGCGGCGGAAGCGCACGTCCTGCACGAACTGCGACACGCCCAGCGGGTCGTTCTTGTCCATCAGCTCCAGGCCGGCCGGCAGCTGCGCGGTCACGCCCTTGGCGGCCAGCAGCATGCGGACCTTGCCCAGCTGGCCGGTCGGCACCATGACCTGGCCCGAATCCGGGTGGATGCGGTAGGGCACGTGTTCGGCGTCGAGCACCGTCATCATGTCGCTGGCGGCGACCTTCTCGTGGGCGCCGAACACCGGTTTGTAGCCGGCCTGGTCGTTCCACATGTACAGCATGACGGCCGCGGTGATGCCGATGGCCAGCACCAGCATCGGGGTCAGGTTCTTGGTCAACGCGGGCGGCAGGGCCAGGCGCTTGCCGCCGATGGCGGACTTGAGAGTAGCAATCACGTTCGGTTCGTTCCCGTTACACCGGCAGCTTCATCAGCTCGTCCACGGCACCCATCACCTTGTTACGGACCTGCATCAGCATGGAGAAGGAAAGATTGGCCTGCTGCGACGACAGCATGGCGCCGACCAGGTCGTCGCTCTTGCCGCTGTCCACGTCGGCCATCTTCTGGTTGGCCACCTGCTGGTCCTGGTCCACGCTGACCAGGGCATTCTTCATGCTCTGCGCGAAGGAGAAGTCGCCGGTGCCATCGCCCAGGGCAGGGTGGCCGGCATTGGCCGCCGGCGCCACGCTGGCGAGGCGGTTGGCATCGTTGCTGAGGGCTGCCAGGTCGGCCCGGATCAGGCCGGCAAGTTCAGTTCCCATCGTGGTCGTCGCTCCCATGCTTAAGTTTGCGGATTGTAACTTTAGGTAAATATTGCTTAGAAGACTGGTGTTACATTCTTTGCAACTACCGTTGACATTAAGAAAATTGTTAAATTTTCAGTGTCATACTGTGGCTTGGTTTCTGGCGCCGAACCGAGGAGAATAGCAGCGGTCCCGTCCGATACCCAGAGAGAATTTTTGATTTCCCCAGCGCAGTGACCGTATCTTACCGTAGGGCAATGGCGAATTCAAAGGGGAAAATCAAATGGCGTGACACAATTTCCCGGGTATAATTGTTGCCCAGAGGAATGAAAAGAAAGCATCTCTGCTTATCATTTTTTTAATTTGACCATGCCGATTGCAAACCCCGACACCACCCTGCAGCACCAAGTGCTCGACCCCTGTCTTCTAGGGCGTCCGGTACATCTGCTGCCCCTGTTCGCCGCGCGTCTGCAGGAAGACCTGGACGCTGCCATGCAAGGCAGCGCGCGCCGCTACTGGGCCGGATGGCGTCTCGATACCGTTGAATTCGGCCGCGTGCCGCAAGAAATGAGCCTGCGCTGGATGGCCGTACTGGGTGCTCTCGGTACCGTCGCGGTGACTTTCGAGCGTGGTTTATTACTGACACTGTTGGAGCGACGCTACGGTGGACGTGGCGCCGGCGCAACTCAGCGGGACCCGCAAACCGAGCGTGTGACGGCCACTGAAGAAAGATTGGGCGTCGTACTAACGCAACAAATGGTGGATCTGTTGTATGCACGCGTCGCTGCCAGTGTGGCAATGGACGTGGCACCGCGGCCCGTCCAGGCCAATGCCGTGGTGCCTTCGGCAATGCCCGGCGAAAGCAACTGGGCCCTGCGCGTGCAGGTCCGTGACAACAACGATAACACCGGCCAGTTCTGGATCGCGCCCGACCAGCAACTGATGGCCATGATCCTGGGCACGCTGCGCCCGGAAAGTGGCCGCCCGACCGCCGCGCGCGGACCGGCCGAGCCGCTTGCGACCAAACTCCAGGTCAAACTGGACGGCCGCCTGGTCAGCAAGGAAATCACCCTGGGCGCATTGTTCGACCTGAAGGTGGGCGACGTGATCCCGGTGAACGTGGGCCGGGCCGACGTCCTGCTCGACGAGGCGCGGTTGTTCACCGCCGCCGTCGCCGAGCACAAAGGCAAGCTGTGTTTAACCTCTTTTGAAGACGCCGAGTAATCAACATGAACCTGAACGATCAATTCGCCGGTGGCGATATCCTCATCGACGACGAGCTGTCGGAAGAAGCCGCAGAAGGTAAGGCCAATGCGGCTCCGGCACCGAAAGCCGCGCCGCGCCTGCCGCAGATGATGCGCCGTATCCCGGTGACGCTGACGCTGGAAGTGGGCTCGGCCCGCATCTCGCTGCAGGAACTGATGGCGATCGGCCCGGACAGCGTGCTGCCGCTCGACGCCATGGCGGGCGAGCCGCTCGTCATCAAGGTCAACGGCGCCGCGATCGGGCGCGCCGAAGTGGTCGTCGCGGGCGAGCAGTACGGCCTGAAGGTGATCGACCTGGACGGCCTCAACCTGGACCTGATCACGTCATGACGTTGCACATCGGCGGCGCCCGTTTGCGCCGCTTCGCGCCCGCCATCGCGGGCGCCGTACTGTTGCTGGCCGGCGCGAGTGCATGGGCCGCGCCCGCGGGACCGGACGTCCTGCCCGGCGTGATCCCCGGCTCGTCCAGCGGCCTCACGGTGAAGTCGCAGATCCTGGTCCTGATGACCATCCTCGGGCTGCTGCCCGTGTTGGTCATGATGATGACCAGCTTCACCCGCTTCGTGATCGTGCTGTCGCTGCTGCGCCAGGCCCTGGGCCTGCAGCAGGGCCTGCCCAACCGGATCATCACCGGCGTCGCGCTGATCCTGACCCTGCTCGTCATGCGTCCCGTCGGCGAACAGGTGTGGAACGAGGCCTTCGTCCCGTACGACAAGGACAAGATCTCGCTGGAGCAGGCGCTCAAGATCGCCGAAGTGCCGCTGTCGCGCTTCATGCTGGCCCAGACGAGCAAGACGGCGCTGGCCCAGATCGCGCACCTGGCCGGCGAGCCGGCCGAGATGAAGCCGATGGACCGCGGCTTCACGGTGAAGATGGCCGCCTTCGTGCTGTCCGAGCTCAAGAGCGCGTTCCAGATCGGCTGCATGCTGTTCATTCCGTTCCTGATCATCGACCTTGTGGTGTCGTCGGTGCTGATGGCGATGGGCATGATGATGCTGTCGCCGCTTGTCATCTCGCTGCCGTTCAAGCTCCTGTTGTTCGTGCTCGTCGATGGCTGGACCCTGACCGTGAATACGCTGGTCGGCAGCATCCACGGCATCTAGCATTCATTCACATGACTCCTGATATCGCCGTCGACTTCGTCGTCGAAGCCCTGCAGCTGGTGATGCTGCTCGTGATGGTGCTGGTGGTGCCTGGCCTCGTGGCCGGCGTCATCGTCGCCCTCGTGCAGGCCGCCACCCAGATCAACGAGCAGACGCTGAGCTTCCTGCCGCGTCTCCTCGTGACGCTGGTGGCCCTGATCCTCGCCGGTCACTGGATGACCGGCAAACTGATGGACTATTGCGTGAGCGTGTTCCAGCGCGCCGCGACCCTGGTCGGCTGATGCTGGAAGTATCCCACCTGCTGCTGCCGTTCATCAGCGCGCTGTGGTGGCCGTTCTGCCGCGTCATGGCGCTGCTGTCGACGGCCCCCGTGATCGGCGACGCGCTCGTGCCGATCCCGGTGCGCGCGCTGTTGTCCGTGGTGCTCGCGTTCCTGATGCTGCCGCTGACGAAAGGCGCCGTCATGCCCGATCCGTTCTCGCTGGCCGGCGTCGTCGTGATGATCGAGCAGGCCGTGATCGGCGGCGTGATCGGCCTCGCCATGCAGCTGACGATGGCCGTCGTGAACATGCTCGGCTTCCTCGTCTCGAGCCAGGTGGGCTTTTCGATGGCGCAGATGAACGACCCCGTGAACGGCCAGCAGTCGGACGTCATCTCGGGCCTGCTGGGCCTCGTCGCGATCCTGGTGTTCTTCGCCGTCGACGGCCACCTCGTGCTCGCGGGCGTGCTGGGCCAGAGCTTCAAGGCGTGGCCGGTCGGCGGCGGCTACAAGAGTCTCCTGCTGGAGACGGTGGCGCTGAACGTGGGCTGGGTGTTCTCGGCCGCGATCCTGCTGGCGCTCCCGATCGTGTTTTCGACGCTGGTCGTGCAGATCGGCTTCGGCTTCCTGAACCGGGTGGCGCCGTCGCTGAACCTGTTCTCGCTGGGCTTTTCGCTGGTGACGCTGTTCGGCCTGATGATGCTCGTGCAGGTCGTGCGCTTCATCCCGGAACACTATGTGCAGATGACGAACCAGGTGCTGGAGATGCTCCAGCAGCAGATGGGGGCGGCGCATGGCTGACAGTACCGGCGGCGATAAAACAGAAAAGGCCTCAGCCCAGAAGCTGAAGAAGGCGCGCGAGCAGGGCCACGTCGTCCGCTCGAAGGACCTGGCCACGGCGGTCGGGATCCTTGTCAGCCTGAAGCTGTTCGTGTTCCTGCTGCCCGACTACCTGGAATCGTTCCGGTCGCTGTTCCGGCTCGTGTACGCGCCGCTCGGTGCGGCCGGTTCGATGGAGAACGCGATGACCGTCGTGTGGAGCGGCGCCGCCGTGCTGCTCGTGAAGATGGTGCTGCCGCTCGCCGGTGTGCCGCTCGCGATCATCGCCGCGAGCCTGGTGCCGGGCGGCTGGGTCGTTTCGACGAACAATTTGATCCCGAAGTTCGAGCGCTTCTCGCCGGTGAAGAACCTGGGCAACCTGGCCTCGGGCAAGCACTGGACGACATTCGCGACGTCGGTGGCGAAGGCCGCGCTGCTGGCGGTGGTGCTGGTGCACGTCGTGCGCTCGGCGCTGTCGGCGTGGGTCAACCTGCAGCGCATGCCGCTGCCGGACGCGCTGCTGCACGGCGGCGGCATGATGTTCGACGGCCTGATGGCGCTGGTCGCCGTGTTCGTGCTGTTCGCGCTGATCGACGTGCCGCTGCAGGCCTTCCTGTTCGCCCGCGGCCAGCGCATGAGCAAGCAGGAAGTGAAGGAAGAATACAAGAGCACCGAGGGCAAGCCCGAGATCCGTGCGCGCATCCGCCAGCTGCAGCAGCAGATGGCACGCCGTAACGTGAACAAGACGGTGCCGACCGCCGACGTGGTGATCGTGAATCCCGAGCACTACGCGGTCGCGCTGAAGTACGACACCAAGCGTGCGGAAGCGCCGTTCGTGGTGGCGAAGGGCATCGACGAGATGGCCCTGTACATCCGCTCCGTCGCGGCGAAGCACGAGATCGAGACGATCGCGTTGCCGCCGCTGGCACGTGCCATCTACAACACCAGCCAGGTGCAGCAGCAGATTCCCGCCGCGCTGTACCAGGCGGTGTCGCAGGTGCTGAACTACGTGCTGCAATTGAACGCTTTCCGTGCGGGCCGGCGCCAGGCGCCCCCGCGTTTCCCGAATGACGTGGCCGTGCCGGCCGCTTTGAGTGAGGTTACCCCGACATGAACTTGATCAACAGCTTGATGCTCGAGCTGCGCCGCCAGAAGTTCGCCACCCCGGCGTTCCTGCTGACCATCCTGGCGATGATCATGCTGCCGCTGCCGCCGGTGCTGCTGGACGTGCTCTTCACGTTCAACATCGTGATGGCGCTGATCGTGATCCTGACGTCCGTCTCGACCAGGCGGCCGCTGGACTTCTCGGTCTTCCCGACCGTCATCCTCGGCACCACCTTGCTGCGCCTCGCGCTGAACGTCGCGTCCACGCGCGTCGTGCTGCTGCACGGCCACGAGGGCACGAACGCCGCCGGCCACGTGATCGAGGCCTTCGGCAACGTCGTCATCGGTGGTAACTTCGTCGTCGGTATCGTCGTCTTCGTGATCCTCATGATCATCAACTTCGTCGTCGTGACGAAGGGTTCGGAACGTATCTCCGAGGTGTCCGCGCGCTTCACGCTGGACGCGCTGCCCGGCAAGCAGATGGCGATCGACGCCGACCTGAACGCGGGCCTGATCAACCAGGAACAGGCGCAGGTGCGCCGCAAGGACGTGGCGTCCGAAGCGGACTTCTACGGCGCGATGGATGGTGCCTCCAAGTTCGTGCGCGGCGATGCGATCGCGTCGATCCTCATCCTCTTGATCAACATGATCGGCGGCGTCGCGATCGGCGCGCTGATGCACGACCTGTCGTTCAGCGACGCGTTCCGCCAGTATGCGCTGCTGACCATCGGCGACGGCCTCGTCGCCCAGGTACCGGCACTCCTGCTGTCCGCGGCGGCGGCGATCCTCGTCACCCGCATCAGCGATTCGGGCGACTTCGAACAGCAGGTCGGCGGCCAGCTGCTGGCCAATCCGAGCGTGCTGTATTCGGCTGCCGGCGTGATGCTGATCCTGGCCATGGTGCCGGGCATGCCGTCGCTGTTCTTCATGGTGTTCGCGGCCGCCATCGGCTACGTCGGCTGGAAGCTGGCGCGCGAACAGGTGGCGCCGCCGGACGAATCGAACGTGGCCGCCATCGAGGCCGCGCTGCGCGACGACCGCACGCCGGAACTCGACTGGCAGCAACTGCCCGTCGTGCAGCCGATCTCGATCACCGTCGGCTACAAGCTCGTGCACCTGGTCGACAAGGGCCAGGGCGAAGTGCTGACCAAACGGATCAAGGGCGTGCGCCAGAGCCTGTCCGAGCAGATGGGTCTCCTGCTGCCGGCGATCGGCGTGCGCGACGACCTGACGCTGCGCCCGAACCAGTACGCGATCGCGATCAACGGCACCGTCGTGGCCGAGGGCGAGGTCGTGGCAGAATGCCTGATGGCGATTCCGTCGCCGAACGTGTACGGCGAGATCGACGGCATCCCCGGCATCGAGCCGGCGTTCGGCATGGCCGTCACGTGGATCGATCCGGAGCAGAAGGCGCACGCGCTGGGGCAGGGCTACCAGGTCGTCGAGGTGCCGAGCGCGATCGCCACGCACACGTCCAAGGTCGCGCGCGACTACATGGCGGAACTGTTCCGCCACGAGGACGTGCCCGCGCTGATGGAGCGCCTGACCGCGCTGTCGCCGAAGCTGGCCGGCGCGCTGGACAAGGCGCTCACGCACACGCAGCTCTTGCGCGTGTTCCGCGTGCTGCTGGCCGAGAACGTGTCGCTGAAAGACATCGTCGTGATCGCGACCACCCTGCTGGACAGCTCGGAATCGACGAAGGATCCGATCCTGCTCGCGGCCGAGGTGCGCTGCGCGCTGCGCCGCCAGATCGTGTCGGGCCTGTACGGCAAGAAGAAGGACATGCCCGCGTTCAACCTGTCGGGCGAGCTGGAAAACATGCTGCTCGGTTCCCTGAACCAGGCGCGCCAGAACGGCGGCGGCAAGGTCGTGCTGGACAACTACCCGATCGATCCGCAGCTGCTGTCGCAACTGCAGCTGAACATGCCGGTGGCGCGCGAGCAGATGAAGCAGCAGCATACGCCGCCGCTGTTGCTGGTGCTGCCGCAGATCCGCCCGCTGCTGGCCCGCTACGCGCGCCTGTTCGCGCCGGGGCTGCACGTGCTGTCGTATAACGAGATCCCGGAGAACCGGGAAGTCTCGATCATCGGTACGGTTGGGTGATCAGGCGCCGGCTTCCGCCGGCAGCAATAGCGCCAGTTCCGCCATCGCGCGGAACACGGGCAGGCTGAGGGCGGCGGCCGCCTCGGTCGACGGCAGGCGCGCGTGCACCGGGCCTTTCGGCAGGCTGTCGCTCCACGTCCACCCGAGCACGCGCAGGCCGGAACGGCGCACGGCATCTTCCAGCTGCGGCTGCAGCGCGCGCAGGTGGAGCAGGGTGCCGGGGTCAAGCGTGCACACGTCGAGCATGACCCCATCGGCCAGCGGTTCCGCCTGCACCGTGACGACGGTGCCGTCGGCCAGCACCAGTTCCAGGCGCAGCGCGGCACGGCGCCGGCGCCGTTGCGGCTTTTGCGCCGCTTCCTCTTCCCCGATCACGCGCAGGTGCTGGGCCTGCGGCCCGCCCGCATGCACGGTGAAGCGCCAGGCGTCGGGCGGCAGCGTCGCGAGATCGGCCTGGCGCAGCACGCGCGCATCCAAACCGCTCTGCAGCAAGGTGCCGGGCAGCGACTGGCCGCGCTGTTGCTGGGACGCCTGCACCGCGCGCGCGACGAGCTGCGTGCCGTAGCTGCGCACCATGCCGCGCCAGGACGCGGCGAGCGCACCGCCGTCCGGGCGTGGCCAGGTGAGCTGGCGTGCCATGACCACCTGGTCGGGCCGCATCGCCGCGGCGTCGGGCAGGGCGTCGCCGGCCGGGAGAGCGGGCGCCGGTTGCGCGGCCGGCAGCGGCAGCGGGAGCGCCTCGAGCTCGGCCTGCAGCAAGGCGACCGGGACGGCGGCCGCGACTGCGCCGACTGGCGCCGCCGGCAGGGCGCCGGGCGCGCTTGCCGGAATGACGGGAGGCGGAAGAGCGGGGATGGATAGACTGGCCATGATCTCGGCAGTGTAAAGTGAAAAGGCCAGCTTGTGGCTGGCCTCTTTCGAATCCCGGCTCTACTGGCCCGGGGTGGCCATCACTGGCCCTGCGATTACTGCAGCAGGGACATGACCATCGACGACATGCTGTTGGTCTGCTTCAGCATGGCGGTACCAGCTTGCATCAGCATCTGGTTCGAGGTCATGCTCGACGATTCGGTCGCGAAGTCGACGTCCATGATGCGGCCGGTGGCGTTCTGCGTGTTGGTGCTGATGTTCGACAGGTTGTTGAAAACGTGGTCGAGACGGTTAGCCGCGCCGCCCAGTGCCGAACGGGTGGCGCCCAGCTTGTCGAGTGCGGCCTTGACGTTGTCCATCGCGGTGGTCGGAGCGCTGGTCAGTTCGGTGCCGGCGGTAGCGCCCGGGGCGGCGTATTTCGCCGTCACGGCGCCCAACGCGGTATCCAGGTCGGCCACGCTGCCGACGGTGCCGGCGGCCGACAGGTCGAGCGTCATCGTTTCGCTGCTGCTGGCGCCGATCTGGAAGGTCATCGAGCTGGCGATGGTACCGCCGCTCAGCAGCGCCTTGCCGCCGAAGGTGGTGTTCTTCATGATGTTGTTCAGTTCGTTGCCCAGCGCGTCGAACTCGGACTGCATCGCGTCCTTGTCGTCGGTGGTCGACGAGGCGTCGGCGGACTGGGTCGCCAGGTCCTTCATGCGAACCAGGATGTTGCTGACTTCGCCCAGCGCGCCGTCGGCGGTCTGCAGCATGGAGGTCGAGTTCTGGGTGTTGCGCATTGCGACGGCCATGCCGCTGGTCTGGGCTTTCAGGCGGGTGGCGATCTGCAGGCCGGCTGCGTCGTCCATCGACGAGTTGATGCGGTAGCCGGTCGACAGGCGGGTCATCGAGGTCGACAGCGCGCTCTGGGTGCGGCTCAGGGAATTTTGTGCGGAAAGCGAAGCGGCGTTGGTGTGAAGGCTCAGCATGATATGGCTCCTAATGGCTTGGATACTGTTGGGAGGTTGCGCATCTCGCGCTCTCACAAGTACAAGACGACCATTTAGCGTGAGTCATTAAATGCCGAGCGGAAATTTTTTTAAAATTTTTTTCGGGGTGCGGTGTTGTCATTTTGACTGTTGTACGTATAACAGCACCGCCCCCGTGGCTGTTACAGCTTGCCGCTGACCGACAGGCCGAACCAGCGCGGCACGGCGGGCGTGTACGAGTTCCACGAGGCCGCCAGCGGCGCGTGGTTCTTGAACGCGTTCTTCACGATCAGGCTCACGTCGAGCGAGCCGTCGCGCTTGCCGATGCCGAACGCCAGGTCCGTGATGCCGGAGCCGCCGATCCCGGCGTAGTCGGACAGGGAAACGTCCGAGTTGTAGCGGGTGTTGTAGGCGGTGTTGAAGCTCGCGCGGCCTTCGAGGTTGTGCGCCAGCGGCACGCGGTAGTCGCCGCCCACGTTGAAGGTCCATTTCGATACGCCCGGCAGCACGCTGCCCGTCACGTCGCGGTAGGGCGCGGCACCGGCATAGCCGTTCTCCACCGGCTGGGCCGAGTTGGTGAACTCTTTATAGACGGCGTTCGTGTAGGCGCCGGCGAAGCGCAGGGTCACGTTCTTGATGCCCGACCAGGCGCCGTCGAATTCCAGGCCCTTCGTCTGCACCTTCGGCACGTTGCCGGTGGCCGTCGTGTAATAGCTCTGGCCATCGTTGTTCAGCTGCGTCGTGTACACGTCCAGTACGCGCACGGCCTGCTGGTAATTACGGATGTTCATCAGGTACAGGTCCGCGTTGAGCAGCAGCGAGCGGTTCAGGAAGGCCGACTTCACGCCGATCTCGAACGCGCTCGTGCGCTCCTTGTCGACCAGGTTGGACACGCCGTTGGTCAGCTGCGAGATGCCCGCCTTCTCGCCGTATTGCCACGACGTGTAGCCGGTCAGGTCGGGCGTGAATTTATAGGTCGGGCTGAGCACGAACGATTTCAGGTTGCCGATGTAGGGCTGCGCCTGCGTGAGCGGGAACAGCACGCCGAGCTGCGATGCGCGGATCGCCTTCGCGTCCGCCACCTGCTGCCTCTGCGCGGTGCTCAGGCTGGCGTAGGACGCCGCGTTGAAGTATTTCCTGGCGACGGCATCCGCCACCGCCAGCTGCGCCGCCGTGTTGGCGGCCAGCAGGCCACCCTTGGCGTCCGAGGCAAAGCCGTTCAACTGTACGGCGCCCACCTGGGCCGGATTGAGTTCGGGCGCGAAGCCGCTGTCGAAGATCGACGAGCTGCCTTCGTTCTTGCGGTTCTCGTGCGTGAGGCGCGCGCCGGTCGTCAGGGTCAGCGCATCGGTCAGGTGCCAGTTCGCCTGCGCGAACGCGGCCTCGCTCTTGTTGACGATGTGCTGCGTGCCGGACGGCGAGTTGAACGCCATCGACACGCCGTCCAGCGAATTCAGGAGCAGATTGCGGCCGCTCGCATCGGCATACAGGCGGTTGTACTGGCCGGCATTGGCGAACCAGGCGCCCGCGTCGCTGCCCCAGCTCCTGCGATAGGTCGCATCATTGTTCACCTTCATCAGGAAGACGCCGGTCTGGTAATCGACGAAGCCGCCCGGCTGCGAGCTGAGACGGACTTCCTGCGTCACCTGGCGGTAGTCGTTCCAGAAGCCGCCCGAGTTGCGGTTGATGTCGAACGGCGTGCCTTCGTCGTTGCTGGCGTCGAAGTGGTAATCCTTGTACGCGCTGATCGACGTCAGGTTGTGGCCCGCCACGTTCCAGTTCAGGTCCAGCGTCGCGCCGTTGCTGCCGGTGACGAGTGGGCGGCCGTTGTCGTTGTTGACGACGTTCTCGCCGCCGCCGTACAGGTAGTTGCCCGCGTACGTGTACTTGTTCTGCTGCGTGAACCAGCTGCGCTGCAGGCGCGTGCCGTTGTCGGTGGCCAGCGTGTTGACGGATCCGTTCGAATACACCGCCGGCGTCGGCTTGAAGATCGTGCGGCTGTTGGTCGTCTCGCCCGCACGCGGCTGCGCGTCGAGGGCGACGCGGGCGCTGAAGTCCTGCGTCGGCGTGAACAGGAATTGCACGCGGCCCGACACGCGGTCCTTGTTCGTGTACGTGATGTCCGGGTTGTACGCGTTCTTGATGTCGCCCTGGCCCTTGGTGGCGCTCAGCGCGACGCGGTAGGCCAGCAGGTTGTCGATCACCGGGCCGCCGCCCGCGTACCGGGCCTGCACGGTGTCGAGCTGGCCGAGCGTCACCGAGTACGACGCATCCGGCGTGAACGACGGCCGGCGCGTGTTGACGGCGACGACGCCGACACTGGTGCTCTTGCCCAGCAGCGTGCCCTGCGGACCGCGCGTCACTTCGACGGTGTCGACGTCGGTGAAGTCGAAGCTGGAGGAGAGGGCGTTGTACGCATAGTTGACGCCGTCGACGATCAGGCCGACGCTCGGATCCTGCGCCTCGGTCTGGCCCTGCTTGCCGATGCCGCGGATGGACAGGCTGGACGTGCGCTGGTTACCCTGGTTCCACGTCACGTTGGCGGCGCGCTGGGTCAGCGACTTGATATCGGTGGCGTTCAGGCGGTCCAGTTCCTTGCCGGTGACGACGGAGACGGACAGCGGCACGTCCTGCAGGCGTTCCAGCCGGTTGCGGCTGCGGACGGTCACTTCGCCCAATGCCTGCGGTTCTTCTTCGGCGGCGGCCGTCGCCGGCGCAGCGGGCGCTTGCGCGACAGGCGTGGACGCGGGGGCCGCGGCCCCGCCCTGGTTGGCGATGATCTGTTTGAGGCGTGCGATTTCCGCCTGCAGCTCGGCCACGGTGGGTGTCGCTTCGGCGGCGTACAGCGGCGCGCTGAACAGGGCGGCGCCCGCGAGCACGGCGGCGATCGGGGCGAGGCGGAGCGGGGTGTTCTTCTGATGGGTCATGACGGGCTTTCTGAAACGGGGGAGAAAACTTTCTTTCTGCAAATCCCGTACCACCCGAAAATGACGCGAAATCGGGCCCGCGCTGTTGCCGGAGCAACAGCGGAGCCACAGCGCGACGGCCCGTATCAGGCAGACTGTTGAAAATTCAACAGCCGCTTACAGCTTCCCGCTGAACACGAGACCGATCCAGCGCGGATACGGATTCGGCGCGTAGCTGACCCAGCCCGCCTCGTGCGCGAGGCTGTTGGTGAGGTTCTTCACGATCAGGGTCACGTCGAAGTTGCTCTTCGTGTTCACGCCGATGGCGAGGTCCGTCGTGCTGCTGCCCGGCACCCAGCCCCAGTCGGACAGCGTGTCGCTGTTGTTGTAGCGGCTCGTGAACGCGGTATTGAAGCTGGCGTGGACCGTGTTGCCGCCCCGGATCGGCAGCTTGTATTCGGCGCCCAGGTTGCCCGTCCAGCGCGCGGCGCCGGGCAAGGTCAGGCCGCTCTGGTCGACGTATGCGGCCGGCAGGTAGCCCAGTTCGTCCGGTTTGGCGGCCTGCGGGAAGCTGACGTAGCGCGCATCGTTGTACGCGCCCGAGAAGCGGATGTTCAGGTTGGGGATGCCGCTGTACGCGCCGTCGAACTCCCAGCCGCGCGCCCGCGCCTTCGGCACGTTGCCCTGGGCCGACACGTAGGCGGTCGGATTGGCCTGGCCGTTCGCGATGTTCGTCTGCGTCGTGAATTCGTCGACGACGCGCACGGTGGTCTGGTAGTCGCGGATCTTCATCAGGAACAGGTCCGTGTTGACGATCAGCGTGTTGTTCAGCAGGCTGGATTTCAGGCCGACCTCGAACGCGTTCGTCTTCTCGGGCCGCACGTTGGCCGACACGCCGTTGACGTTCAGCGCGGAGCCCGACTTTTCGCCGTACTGCCACGACGCATACGTCGTGTATTGGTCGCTGATGCGCCACGACGGGCTGATCACGCCCGTGAACAGGTTGTCGTTGTAGCGGCTCGCCACGCCGCCGATGATTTGCCCGATCTGGCCCGCACGCACGGCCTTGGCCGCGGCGACCTGCGCCTTCTGCGCTGCGGTCAGACTGTTATAGGCATCGCCGGGATTGGTGCCGGCACTCACGCCGAAGTAGCGGTTCGCGACGGCGTCCGCGAGAAGCAGTTGCGCCGCCGAGTTCCCGGCCAGCAGGGCGCCGCCCGTGCCGGTGCCGAAGCCGCCCAGCGCCACGCCGCGCACCGTCACCGGATTCAGCGCGCCACCGGCGCCGTTCGCCTCCAGGAAGCGCGTGTCCGTCGTCGTGCGGTTCTCGTGCGTCACGCGCAGGCCGCCCGTCAGCGCGAACGCATCGTCGATGTGCCACGTCGTGTTGCCGTACCACGCCGTGCTCTTCGTCTTGACCCATGTGTCGCCCTGGACGATGCCGTCGTTCAGGCTGTCCGCGAGCAGGGCCAGGCCAGCGCCCCTGTTGGTGCCCGCGTTGGTGTCGAGCGCCGCATATTGCGCGGTCGTCGCGAACCAGGCGCCGGCATCGGATCCCCAGCCGGTCTTGGACTGGATGTCGTTCTTCGTTTGCAGGTAGTACAGGCCCGTCACGTAGTCGAACGGGCCGCCCGGCTTCGACTGCAGCTTGAATTCCTGGCTCCACTGCTGGTAGAACACGCCGCCGCCGCCGTTGCGGTTGATGTCGAACGGCGTGCCTTCGTCATTGTGCGCGTCGAAGCTGTACTTGCGCGTGGCCGTCAGCGAGGTGAGGGTGGCATTGGGCAGCTTCCACGTCAGTTCCGCCGACGCGCCTTTGTTCGACACCGTCTGGCCCTGGTTCTCGTTGAAGTTCAGGTTGTTGTCGCCGATGTAGTTGTTCTCGTACGTGTACGGCGTGCCGTTGAAATCGCGGCCCGCGAACCACGCCCGGCCCGGCGTGCGGACACCGGCCGCGTTGGTGTAGCCCGTCAGCTTGGAGCGCACGGTGGTGCCGCTCGGATCGGTCAGGCTGCCGTCGGCGAAGCGCTCCGGCTGGTTGTGGTAGAAGGTGAGGCCGTTCTGCACCTGCGACGCGTGCGGTTCCAGGTCGGCGCTGAGGCGCGCGTTGAACCCGGCCGTGGGCGTGAACAGGAACTGGACGCGGCCGCTGACGCGGTTCTTGTTGTAGAGGCTGTAGTTCGTGTCGAAATTGTTCGCATAGAAGCCGCGGCTGCGGTTGACGACGAACGAGCCGCGCCACGCCAGCAGGTCCTCGATCACGGGGCCGCCCAGGTTGGCCTTGGCGATCACGGTGTCGCGCTGGCCGAACCCCAGCTGGTAGTCCGCACTGGGATAAAAGTCCGGCCGCTTCGTATTGATCGAGACGACGCCGGAGCTGGCACCCTTGCCGCCCAGCGTGCCCTGCGGGCCGCGCACGACGTCGACCGTATCGATGTCGTAGATGTCGAAGTTGGCGAGCTGCGTGAGGCCGTACGCGACGCCGTCGACGACCATGCCCACGCTGGGGTCCTGCGTTTCCGTGAACGAGCGCTTGCCCAGGCCGCGGATCGACAGCGAGGCGCCGCGCGTATTGTTCTGGTTGAACTGGATGTTCGCGCCGCGCTTGGTGATGGCGGAGAGATCCTGCGCCAGTTCGCGGTCCAGTTCCGCGCCGCTGACGACGGAGATCGACAGCGGCACTTCCTTCAGCGTCTCGATCTTCTTCCTGCCGCGCACGGTGACGTCGCCCAGGGCTTGCGGCTCTTCCTCGGCGGGCTGTGCGGCAACCGCTTGTGCTTCTGCCGGCGCGGCGGGCGCCGGTGCATTCGTCTGTCCGGCCAGTGCCTGCCGCAACTGGGCGTTTTCCGCCTGTACGCGCGCAAGCTGCGCCTGCAGTTCCGCCACGGTGGGCGTTGCCTGCTGCGCGTTGGCCGCTCCGCCGCACAGCAGGCCGAGACCCGCGAGCGCGGCGGCGAGGGGGGCAAGGCGGAACGGCATCGGGCGAACGGCGATATTCGTTTGTGTCATTGGCTTGGTCTCTCTTGGTGGCTAAGGTCGGTACTGCGGTCATCCGTCTTTACCGCAAGGAGCGTGCCAATAACGAAATAAACCGTTTATATAGAAGAGAGACATTTTCGTATCTGGCCGGGCTGCTGGAAATGTAAATTCCTGAGCAGGAATGAACGGCGCCGGTGTTGCAATCCGCGCACTGGGGGCGATGTGCAGGTTTGAACAGGGGAGGGCGCGCGACCTGTTGATTTCGCAGCAGCCGCGCTGTCGCGAGATCAGCAGCGTCCAATGAAATCAAGGGCTTACGATCAGGCACGCTTCCTGCAACGGTCATGGCACGGACAACAGAAAGGCCTCGTCATGACCACTTTGAGTTTTGAGAGCATTAAATACTCGCCCAGGAAGGCCGCGGTGCGTCGCGCCGTCCGCCCGGCGCCCCGTCTCGCGGTGGAACAGCAACCGGTCAGTGCGGCGATCCGCCAGCTGCGGGCCGCCGGCGCGCGCAACAAGGGGGGCCTGGCCGCGCTGATCGGCCTGACCGCACTGGCGCACGTCGGCGTGATCGTCGCGCTGCACCGGCCGGCCACCACGCTGCCTGAGCAGCCCAAGGTGCAGCCGCTTGCGATCGAGATCGCACCGCCGCCACCGCCACCGCCACCCCCGCCGGAACCGCCGAAACCGCAGCCGCGCGTCGTCAAGGCGGCACCGGTGAAGGCCGCGCCGCCGCTGCCGGTGGTCAGCCCGCAGGCCGTCGACAACGGTCCCCCGACGGCCGACACGGTGCAGGTGGCCACCGCACCCGCACCGGCACCGGCGCCCGTCGTGGCCGCGCCGCCGCCACCGCCGCCGCCGGAACCGGTGACGGAAGCACGGGGCTTCGTCGGCTACCGCAACAATCCGGCACCGGATTATCCGGCCCTCGCCCAGGACCGCGGCATGCAGGGTCGCGTGATCCTCAAGGTGCACGTGCTGGCATCGGGCAAGGCGGACAACGTCACGGTCGACAAGTCCACGGGCTTCAAGATCCTGGACGACGCGGCCATCAAGGCGGTCCTGCAGTGGACCTTCGATCCGGCGCGGCGCGGCCAGACCCCGATCGACGGCTGGGTCACCGTTCCCCTCAACTTCAAGCTTTCCTGATTTTTTTACTCTATAGGCGCTCATCTCCATGTCTCCTCAATACCTCAATCTCATCGTTCAAGGCGCCCTGTACGGACTGGTGCTGTTCTCCATCGTCACCTGGGTCCTGATCCTGGCCAAGGCCGTGCAGCACGCGCGTGTCGGCAAACAGGATAAACAGTTTACGCAGAAGTTCTGGAGTGCCAACTCGCTGGACGCGGCGACGGCGCTGGGCAGCGATGCCAGCCCTAAATCGCGCCTGGCCAACGTCGGCTTCGAAGCGCTGTACGTGAATGACACCGACGGCTCTGGCAGCGACCTCGAGCACAGCTGGGATCGCCAGGAACTGCTGGAGCGCCAGCTGCGCCAGCAGATCCAGAAGGAATACCAGTCGCTGGAAAGCGGCCTCGCGGTGCTGGCCTCGATCGGCAGCACGGCGCCGTTCGTCGGCCTGTTCGGCACGGTGTTCGGCATCATCAACGCACTGGGCGCCATCGGCAAGAGCGGATCGGCCAGTATCGAAGTGGTCGCCGGTCCGATCGGCGAAGCGCTGATCGCCACGGGCATCGGCATCGCCGTCGCCGTGCCGGCCGTGCTGGCATTCAACTACTATGTGCGCCGCCTGAAAGTGAAGGCGGCCGAGCTGGATAATTTCGCCACCGACTTCGTCAACCTGGCGCAGAAGAATGGCTTCCGGGTGACCAAGGCAACCGTGCGTCCTTCCGGCAAACCGGTGCACGTGGGTGCCCAGCCTGTGGGAGCGGCAGCGTAATGGCCTTCTCGACCGGAAAAGACAGCAGCGACGTCGTCAGCGAAATCAACATCACGCCGCTCGTCGACGTGATGCTCGTGCTGATGGTCGTCTTCATCCTGACCGCGCCGCTGCTGAACAACGCGGTGCGGATCAACCTGCCCAAGACCTCCACCACGGAGCCCGCGAACCCGACGAAGTCCGTGACGGTCAGCGTCGATGGCGCCAGCAAGATCTACATCGACAAGCGCGAAGTGGACCTGGCCGCGCTGGAGCCGGAGCTGAAAAGCGTGGTGGCCACGAATCCCGAGCTGGCGGTAAGCCTGCAGGCCGACGAAGGCGTGCCGTATCGCGCGGTCGCCAAGGTGATCGCGAACATCCAGCGGTCGGGTGTGACCAAGTTGTCGGTGCTGACACAGCCTGGGGGGTGAATCCGGCACCGACAATGAAGTCTGCAGTACGAGCGCCGGCGCAGTCAGCCGGCGCTTTTTTCATTCGGGGTCAGAGCACATTCTGGCTTCAATTCGGGGTCAGAGCACATTTCCGATCAATGGTTCTGAGTATAACAACACGCTGGCAGGCGCCTACCTCACCGACGTCGGGGCGGCCAACGACGGGGTCTGAACTTGCCCCGAGGATCGTGCACAAAAAAGTGCTCTGACCCCGAATTTGGGGTCTGACCCCGAATTGGATCAATTGCGCGCTGTACCGATTGTGTCGAGCACGATGCCGGGCGTGAGCAGCTGCGGCAGCACCACCGGCCGGGAATCCCGGCCCCCCGGATAGAAGATGTAGAGCGGTACGCCGCTGCGGCCGAATTGCGTGAGCAAGGCGGTAATGCGTTCGTCCTGGCTCGTCCAGTCGCCTTTCAGGTAGGCGATGCCGGCCTGGCGGAACGCGGCGTCGACCGCGCCGTCGCTCAGCGCGACTCTTTCGTTGACGAGGCAGGTGATGCACCAGGACGCCGTGAGGTTCACGAACACCGGCTTGCCGGCCGCACGCAGCGCCTGCAGGCGTTCGGCGCTGTACGGCGTCCAGCCGGCGTCGGTCGTGGCGACCGGTTGTCCGCGCTGGATGCCGGCATGGCCCACCGCCAGCGCCGCGACGACGACCAGGGCCGCGCCGATGCCGCCGGCGACGCGCATCGACGCGGACGCAAAGCGCGTGGCGCCATACAACCAGGCCGCGAACGCGAGCGCCACCATGCCGCCCAGCGCGGCGGCGCCGGCATCCACGCCGTTCTGCCGCGCCAGCACCCACACGAGCCACACGGCCGCACCGTACATCGGGAATGCGAACGCCTGGCGCGCGCGCACCATCCAGGGACCGGGACGGGGCAGGTGCCGTTGCAGCACCGGACGTGCGCTGAGCAGCAGATAGGGCAGGGCGAGCCCGAAACCCATCGCCAGGAACACGGCCACCAGCACGGCGGGCGGCTGCGCGAGCGCGTACGCGACGGCACCGCCCATGAACGGCGCCGTGCACGGCGTCGCGACCACGGTGGCTAGCACGCCCGTGAAAAAGCTGCCCGCGTAGCCGGCACGGGACGCGAGCGAGTCGCCGACGCCAGCGAGCGTGCCCCCCACCTCGAACACGCCCGACAGGTTCAGCCCGACGGCGCACATCAGGTAGGCCGTGGCCAGCACGAACGTGGGCGACTGGAACTGGAAGCCCCAGCCGGCCTGCGCGCCGCCCGCCTTCAGCAGGATCAGCGCGACACCCAGCAGCGCGAAGCTGGCCAGCACGCCCAGCGTGTACGCGACGCCGTGCAGGCGCGCCGTGCGCGGATCGTCGCGCGCGTGATCGAGCAGGGACAGCGCCTTGATCGACAGGACCGGAAACACGCACGGCATCAGGTTCAGCACCAGGCCGCCCAGCAGCGCAAGGAGCAGGGCCAGCGGCAGCGATGCGTCGGCCGCCGGCGCCGCGTCCTCCGGCAGCGCGATGGGTGCCGTGCTCGCGGCGAGCGCCGTGTCGATGGCGTAACCGCGCGCGGCCGTGTGCGTTTTCACCACCAGCACGCCGGTCAGGCGCGCGCCGGCCTGCTCACCCGCGCGCAGCCGCACCACCAGGCGGTCGCCGTCGATGCGCGCCGCTTGCGGGGCACCCGGCGCGATGCGGCCGCGCGCGTCGTCATAGAACCACGCATCTTCGAGATCCGCGGTGCGCACGCCCGCGCCGGCTACGGTCAGTGCGACCGCCTTGCCATCCGTCGCCGCATGGACGGTGCCCGGCGCCGCCGCCGGCAAAGCCGCGTGCGCGGGCCCCACTGCCAGCGCGCCGGCGCCGGACGGCATGCCGACGGCCAGCACGGGCAGCGCGAGGCCGACCTCCGCCTGCTGCGGAATGCACACGTCCTTGCACACCAGCCAGCTCACGCGCGCCCGCACCGGAAACGTCGTGCCGGGCCGGGCGTCTTGCGGGACCGTCAAGGTCGACAGCAAGGTCGCGCGTCCCGCGTAGCCGTAGCTCGTGACGGGCCCCGTGCGAAAGCGCTCCGGCACCGGCCAGGCGATGGCGCCGGCACTGGCGCCGGCCGGCAGGTCCCAGGCAATCCGCGTGGGCACGCCCGTCTCGCCGGGATTGATCCAGTAGGTGTGCCATTCCGGATCGAGCGTCTGCTCGACGCCGAACAGGATCCGCTCGCCGGGATGCACGGCGTCGGCCGCGGCCAGCAGGCGGATGCGCACGTGGGCGGTGGCCGCGGTGTCGGTGATGGCGGGAGCGGCCGTGACCAGCCCCATGAAAAAAAACGCCAGCGCACCGAGGGTGCGCCGGCAAAAAGAGGTCAAACGTTGCATTGGGAATTACCAGCCTGGCGTGCTGCTGTAGGTAGTCGGTGGAGGGGACGCCGCCGGCGCGGCCGCGGGCGCGGGCGCCGGAGGCGGTTGATGCAGCAGCTTGCCGCTGGCCGCATACGTGACCGCCGCCGCGACGAGCAGCGCGATGACGAGACCGAGCGGACTGCCGCCGCGCGTCTTCGGCGCCGGTGCGACGCGGCCCTGCGCGTGCTTCCAGCCGGTGACCATCGGCTTGATCAGGTTGTGCCTCTTGACGACCAGGTAGAACACGATCGCGAGGATGTGCAATCCGAGCAGCACGAGCAGCACGTCCGACAACTGGTGGTGCAGGCCCGTCAGGCTGTCCGAACGCGCTTTTTCGACGAGGCTTGAGAGCGGCCCGTCGAACGCGATGTCGTCGTTGGAAAACAGGCCGGTGCCCGCCTGCACTGCCAGCAGGCCGAGGAGGCCGAACACGGACAGCGCGCCCAGCGGGTTGTGGCCGATGCCGTGCCAGCGGCCCGTCAGGTAGGCGCGCAGGCGCGCCGGCGTCGGGGCGAAGCTCAGGAAGCGGGCATGGGTCGAGCCCACGATGCCCCACACGAGGCGGAACGTCACGAGGCCGACGATGGCCAGGCCCGCGCGGCCGTGCCAGTCCATCCAGTCGCCGCCCAGCTTGGCGGTGACGAAGGCCACGAGGACGGCGATCACGAGGGACCAGTGGAAGATGCGGACCGGCAGGTCCCACAGGCGGATGCGGGTCGCGTGCGCCGTCGGCGCCGCGACGGGGCTGCTCGGATAAAGGTCTGCCTTGGCGGCGGTGCGGTAATTCATGGCCATCGTCACGAACGGTTACTGCGCCTGGGCCACGGCCGGTGCCGGTGCGGCGGCCGGCGGCGCGGGCGGCTTGATGTGTTCGACGACGCCGCCTTGCTCTTCGTAGTCCAGCGTGCCGGCCGCACCCGCGACCTTGAAGCCGCGCAGCGTCAGCAGGTCGCCCGCGGCGCCGGCGCGGTGGGCGCGGTTGGACACGGTCACGATCTGGCGGTCTTTCGGGATGTATTTCAGGTACTTCTCGAGGTCCGCGTTCTGGATGCTCAGGAAGACCGGGAACGAACCCTTGGACGGCAGTTCGTCCGGACGGCGCACGTCGAGCACCAGCACCTTGCCCGGCTGGAGCAGCAGCTTGTCGATCTCGGCGCGCGAGAGCTGCTTCGTCTTGTAGGTCCACGGCTGCGGTGCAGCGGCCGGTTTGGCGGCGGCCGGCGCTGCCGCTTCCTGGGCGAACGATGCGGCGCCGGCGAGGAGCAGGGTGGCGGCGATGGTGGTCTTAAGGATGTTCATGTGTCGCTTTCATTGTTGTTGGGGGTGTCTTCATCGTTGCAACTACCGTGCCAATCGTTTGCCCCGGATTTGCGGGCGGTGTGCGCTTTCGTACTGCTGGCTAATCCAATGTCTGCTGAAAAGCGAACACCGCATGCCGCGCACTGTTCGCAAACCAGCAGTCATCACACAAGGCGCAGAACCACCGCCCTGCATGGCAGGAAGCCCGAGAAATCAAGGGTTTGCGGCATCCAATCACGCAATTGCGCGGAGCTGGCGCGATAGTTGCAAAGAGAGAGGCGAGACCATCACCACGCGCATCAACTTTTAGGATCGGATGAACCAATGAGGGAGTCAGTCAAATGAAAAGCAAGGCTTTGTATCTTGCCGTCGCCTTGAGCTTCGCAGCGGCGGTCGTCTCCGCCGCTGACCAGGACAAGCCGGCAGTCGTACCGGCGAAAGACGCGCCGGCCGCCGCCGCGTCCAAAGCGTGGGCGTATACGCCGGCCGTGGCGCCGGCCGAGCCCACGGTCAAGCAAAAGAAATGGGTGCGCACGCCCGTCGACGCGTACGTGCTCGCGAAGCTGGAAGCGAAGGGCATCAAGCCGTCGCCGGAAGCGGACCGCGCCACCTTCATCCGCCGCGCCACGCTCGATACCTGGGGCATCCTGCCGACGCCCGAGGAAGTGAAGGCGTTCGAGAACGACAAGTCGCCCGACGCGTACGAGAAGCTGGTCGACCGCCTGCTGGCATCGCACCACTTCGGCGAGCGCCAGGCGCGCCGCTGGCTGGACCTCGCACGCTACGCCGACAGCACCGGCTTCCAGAACGATAACACCCGCCCGAACAACTGGCGCTACCGCGACTACGTGATCAACGCGTTCAACACGGACAAGCCGTTCAACCGCTTCATCCAGGAACAGCTGGCCGGCGACGAGCTGTGGCCGGAAAGCCAGGAAGCGCGCATCGCGACGGGCTTCCTCGCCGGCTATCCGGACAACTTCAACTCGCGCGACCTCGTGCAGCGCAAGTACCAGATCGAGACGGACATGACGGACCTGGTCGGCGAGACCTTCCTGGCGTCCACCATCGGTTGCGCGCGCTGCCACAACCACAAGATGGACAAGGTCAGCCAGAAGGAATACTTCCAGCTGCAGGCCTTCTTCGCCAACACGTCGGTCAACGAGAAGACGCCGCTGGCCAAGGGTTCGGAAACGGAGTTCGACAAGGAGTTCCAGAAGCAGCAGGCCGCGTACAACGAGGCGACCAAGGACATCCGCGCGAAGATGAAGGCGATCCTCGACACGGTCCGTCCCGAAGGCCGCCAGTACTACAACGAGCGCTACCTGAGCGACAGCCGCGAATCGATCTTCAAGCCGGAGAAGGACTGGAACGCGCTGGACCGCTGGGTCAACTGGCGCAAGCAGTCGGTCGCGTCGGACCAGGAGATCATCGCCTTCCTGAAGCGCACGGCCGAGGAAAAGGACCGCGCCGACTTCAAGCCGGAGAACGTCGCCAAGTATGAAGAGTACAAGTCGCTGCAGGAACAGCTGAAGAAATTCGACAAGCTGCGTCCAGCGAAGGGCTCGGCCACGTACACCACCGCGTTCGAGCTGACGAGCAAGGAAGTGCCCGAGACGCGCATCCGCTTCACCGGCATCCACGAGAAACCGCTGGAAGCCGTCGAACCGGGCATCCCGGCACTGTGGGGCGGCAAGGACGTCAAGCTGGACATCCAGCCGACCGATAAATCGTCCGGCCGCCGCACCGCGCTGGCCAAGTGGGTCAGCAGCGAGAGCAATCCGCTGACGGCCCGCGTGTACGCCAACCGCGTGTGGGCGCAGTACTTCGACAAGGGCATCGTCGCCACCGTCGCGGACTTCGGCCGCGCCGGCGCCAAGCCCACGCACCCGGAACTGCTGGACCACCTGGCCACCGGCTTCGTCCAGAGCGGCTGGAACGTGAAGAAGCTGCACCGCGAGGTCCTGCTGTCGTCCACGTACCGCCAGGCCTCCAACGAGCGTCCGGACGTGCAGAAGGTCGATCCGAAGAACGAGCTGCTGGCGGTGTATCCGCGCAAGCGCCTGGAAGCGGAAGAGATCCGCGACTCGCTGCTGTACGCATCGGGCCTGCTGGTCGACAAGGTGGGCGGCCCGTCCGTGTTCCCGCCGGTGCTGAAGAAGGGCGACGGCGGCGGCAAGTCGCGCGACTTCGCCGGCAACCGTGCCTGGACCGTGTCGGACAACAAGGAAGACTGGTACCGCCGCAGCCTGTACGTGTTCACGCGCCGCAGCTTCCCGTACCCGATCACCCAGAACTTCGATCCGGCCAACCCGAACAACCCGCACCACAAGCGTGACGTGACGACGACGCCGCTGCAGGCGCTGACGATGTTCAACAGCGACATCGTGTTCGAGTGGAGCCAGGCGCTGGCCGGCCGCGTGATCAACGAGGCAGGCAACAACGAGGACGCCCAGCTCAACCGGGTCTACGAGATCCTGTTCTCGCGTGAGCCCAACAAGACCGAACGGGCCGCGCTCAAGAGCTTCCTGGCGCAGGAACAGATCGCCATCCGCGAGAAGGCGGCCAGCGGCCAGTTCGAGGTTGCCGTGCCGAGTGGCCTGAAGGATGCGAAGAAGATCGACCCCGTGCGCACCGCCGCCTTCGTCGATCTCGTGCATGCCGTCGCCAACTCGAACGATTTCGCATATCGCTTCTAAATAACGAGAACGTCATTGCGGACACGCCGTGCCCGCAATGGCGAACCCAGAAACACAAGAAAAAGGGAACATCATGAGTATCAATTCACGTCGGGACTTCCTGATCAAATCCGGCCTCGGCTTCGGCGCCGGCGCCCTGACCGGCCTGCTGCCCGGCGGCGGCCTGCTGTCCGCCGCCACGGCCGCCGAACTGATCGACCCGCTCGCGGCCAAGTCGCCGCACTTCCCGGCCAAGATCAAGTCCGTCATCTGGCTGCACCAGAACGGCGCCCCCAGCACGCTCGACCTGTACGACTACAAGCCGGACCTGCAGAAGCTCGCGGGCCAGCCCGTGCCGGCGTCGTTCCTGAAAGGGATCAAGACGTCGACGCAGGGCGGCGTGGGCAAGCTGTACGTATCGAAGGAGCGCACCTGGAAGCAGTACGGCGAGAGCGGTGCCTGGTTTTCGAGCCTGCTGCCGAACCTGGCCCAGCACGCGGACAAGATCACCTTCATCAAGTCCAGCACGACGATCGGCGCCACGCACGACATCTCCATCCTCAAGCTGAACACGGGCGACCTGAACCCGGGCCGCCCGTCGCTGGGCGCCTGGATCAGCTACGCGCTCGGCGCCGCCAACCCCGACCTGCCGCCGTACGTCGTGCTGTACAACGGCGACCGCGAACCGTCGGCCGGTTCCGTCAACTGGAGCTCGGGTTTCCTGCCGGCCGTCTACCAGGGCACCGCGTTCCGTCCGGGCGATTCGCCGATCCTGTACCTCGAGCGTCCGGAACTGCGCAGCGCCGCGCAGCAGCGCTCGTCGCTCGACCTGCTCAAGCAGCTGAACAACCTGGGCGCGCAGCGCTACCCGAACGACACCGAACTGCGCGCCCGCCTGCGTTCGTACGAACTGGCCGACCGTATGCAGGTCGCCGCGCCGGCCGCCGTCGACATCAGCAAGGAGTCGGCCGCGACGAAGGAGCTGTACGGCCTGAACGACAAGGTCAGCCAGAGCTACGGCGAAGTGCTGCTGCGTGCGCGCCGCCTCGTGGAGAACGGCGTGCGCTTCGTGCAGGTGGTGTCCGGCTATCCGGAAGGCGTCGAGTCCGACCGCCAGAGCTGGGATGCGCACAGCGAGCTGGATGAGAACCACGGCGTGATGGCGCGCATGGTCGACAAGCCGATCGCGGGCCTGCTGCACGACCTGAAGGAACGCGGCCTGCTCGACACGACGCTCGTCGTCTGGGCGTCGGAGTTCGGCCGCACGTCGTGGGGCGAGAGCGGCACGGGCCGCGACCACAACCCATGGGGCTACACGCAGTGGATGGCGGGCGGCGGCCTGAAGGCGGGCTACACGTACGGCGAGACGGACGAGGTGGGCCTGCAGGTGGCCGACAAGGACAAGGCGGTCGACACGTACGACCTGCACGCCACCGTGCTGCAGCTGATGGGCCTCGACCACCTGAAGACCACCTTCCTCAACAACGGCCGGTCCGAGCGTCCGACCGTCGTGTACGGGAAGGTCATCAAGGAGATTCTCGCGTAAGCGACGGCACGACCCCCGGGATGCGTCCCGGGGGCGCAAGCGGAAAGAGAAACGAAACACATGCAGAGAAAACTGATCGTCTTCGGCGCCATGTTGTCCGTCAGCGCCGGCCTGGCCTGGGCGGCGGCTGAGCTGGACATGGACCTGATGCAGAACATCGACGATACGAACAAGAGCCTGGCGTCGAACATCGCGCTCAAGGACGGCAAGGCCGCCATCGCGGATGCGAAGTCCATGAACGCCATGTTCGACACCGTGGAAACCTATTTCGTGCAGAAGGGCGATGCCGCCAATGCGGTCGACCTGTCGAAAAAGAGCCGCGAACTGACCCTCGCGATCGTCGACTCGGTCACGTCCAACGACTTCGACAAGGCGACCGATGCCGCCACCACGCTGTCGCGGACCTGCAAGACATGCCACACGTTCTACAAGAAAGAATAGGCGCAGCGCTTGAAGAATCTGAAGAACGCGTGCGCCGTCCTCGCGCTCGTCCTGCCGCTCGCGGCATGGGCGGGCAACGTGGAAGCAGGCCGCATCAAGTCGGAATCGGAGCGCTGCCAGGAATGCCACGGCGCCGACGGCAACGGCAATGGCGAGGACGGGAAGTTCGCCCGGCTGGCCGGCCAGTATCCGGCGTACATCGTCAAGCAGTTGCAGGACTTTCGCAGCGGCGCGCGCAAACACGACTACATGATGGTCATGGCGAGGAGCCTGGACGAAGCGGACATCGCCGACATCGCCGCGTACTACGGCGGCCTGCCCGCGATGCGCGGCGAGGCGACGCATGCCGACGCGGCGACGGCGCAGCGGCTGTTCGCCACCTGCGCGGCCTGCCACGGCCCGCAGGGCAAGGGAACCGGCAACGCGGCGTTTCCCGTGATCGGCGGGCAGGACGTGAAGTACTTGCGCAACCAGTTGCTGGCATGGCGCAGCGGCGAACGCAGGAACAGCCCGGGCGGCACGATGAACGAGGCCACGAAGGGATTGACGGACGCCGAGATCGACGTATTGGCGCATTACCTATCAGGGATACAGGAGAGATGATGAAATTGTTGGTGGCGGCCGTGCTGGCCGCATCGATCGCGCTGCCCGCCGCGGCCGCGCTGAAAGAGGGCGACAGCGCCCCGGACTTCAAGACGCAGGCGTCGCAGGCCGGCAAGGCCTTCGGCTATTCGCTCAAGGACGCGCTGAAGAAGGGCCCCGTGGTCGTGTACTTCTACCCGTCGGCCTATACGGGCGGCTGCAACGTGCAGGCGCATGCATTCGCCGTCAACCAGGAAAAATTCGCCGCGGCCGGCGCGAGCATCGTCGGCGTCTCGCTGGACAGCATCGCGCGCCTGAACGACTTCTCGGCCGATCCGGAGTACTGCGCCGGCAAGATCGCGGTCGCGTCGGATGCCGACGGCCGCATCGCGAAGTCGTACGACCTGACGGTGCGCGAAGCCGCGCCGGGCCGCAAGGACACGCGCGGCAAGGACATCGACCACGGTTTCGCCGAACGCACCACGTTCATCGTGACGCCGAACGGCAAGGTCGCCGCGGTTGTCGGTGGACTGGCGCCGGGCGCGAACGTCGAACAGGCGCTGCAGGCCGTGCAAAAGCTGGCCGTCGCGAAATGAGGAGGAGCGCATGAAACAGATCACCATCGCAGTCCTCGCGCTCGCCGCCGGCCTGGCGCAGGCGCAGGACACCATCGCGACGGCCATCCCCGGCGTCGCCGCGGCCGGCACGAAGATCGAATTGATCAGGGAAGGTTTCGACGGCACCGAGGGCCCGCTGGCGCTGGCCGACGGGAGCCTGATCTTCACGGAGACGACGGCCAACCGCATCACGCGCATTGGCGCCGACGGCACGACGTCGACCTACCTCGACAACAGCAACGGTTCGAATGGCCTCGGCTTCGGCGCGGGCGGCGCGCTGTACGCCGTGCAGGTGCGCGAGCCACGCGTGGGCATCGTCGCGCCGGCGGACAAGGCGCGCACGCTGGCCGACCAATGGGACGGCCTGCCGTTCGGCCGCCCGAACGACCTCGTGGTCGGCCGCAACGGCAACGTCTACTTCACCGATTCCGGCGCGGCGCCGGGCGCGAGGAACGGCCAGCACGCGCATGCCGTGGCCAAGCCGGCCGTGTACCGCATCCCGGCGGCGGGCAAGCTGGAACGCGTGGCGGCCGACATCGAGCGGCCGAACGGCATTCAGCTGAGTCCCGACGAAAAGACGCTGTACGTGGCCAACACACAGGGCGAGCACGTGCTGGCGTACGACGTGGCGCCGGACGGCACGGTCGGCAAGCGCCGCGATTTCGCCCGCCTGGCCGGCTGGAGCAAGGGAGATAACGGCTGGTCCAGCGGCGCGGACGGCCTCGCGGTCGACGGTGCCGGACGCCTGTACGTGGCATCGAACGCCGGCATCGAAGTGTTCGGCCCGCGCGGCGACGCGCTCGGCGTGATCGCGCTGCCGAAGAAGCCGCAGAACCTCGCGTTCTCCGGACCCGGCAAGCACACGCTGTACGTCGTCGGCCGCGGCGCCGCCTACAGGATCGCGTTGCTGGCGCAGGGCTTCGAAGGGCGTGCAAAATGACCCGCAAGACCGCGAAGGATTTCGACCCGCAGGTACTGCAGCTGTTCGACAAATACGTGCACGGCGACTTGAGCCGCCGGGGCTTCCTGCAATCGGCCGGCAAGGTCGCAGCGGGCGCGCTGTCGGCTGAAGCGCTGCTCGCCGCGTTGAGCCCCAACTTCGCCCAGGCGCAGCAGGTCGCGCCGACCGACCCGCGCATCGTGGGCAGCCGCGTGGAGTTTCCGTCCCCGGACGGCAACGGCAAGGTGCACGGCTACCTGGTGCGCCCGGCAAATGCGCAGGGCAGGCCGGGTGCCGTGCTGGTGGTGCACGAGAACCGCGGCCTGAACCCCCACATCGAAGACATCGCGCGCCGCCTCGCGCTCGCCGGCTATGTCGCGTTCGCGCCGGACGCCTTGTATCCGCTGGGCGGCTATCCCGGCGACGAGGACAAGGCCCGTGCCCTGTTCCCGAAACTGGACCAGGCGAAGACGCGCGAAGACTTCGTCGCCGCTGCCGGCGCGTTGAAGACGCTGCCCGGCACGAACGGCAAGGTCGGCGTCGTCGGCTTCTGCTACGGCGGCGGGATCGCGAACCTGCTGGCGACGAGGTTGCCCGACCTGGCCGCCGCCGTGCCGTTCTACGGGGCCGCACCCGCGCCGGCGGACGTCCCGCGGATCAAGGCGCAGGTCCTCGTCCACCACGCCGGCAACGATGCGCGCCTGCTGGAAGCGTGGCCCGGCTACGAGGCCGCGCTGAAGTCGGCCGGGATCCGCCACGAGGGTTACGTGTACCCGGGCGTGGAACACGGCTTCAACAACGATACGACGCCGCGCTATGACGACGCGGCGGCGAAGCTCGCGTGGCAACGCACGCTGGCCCTGTTCGACCGGACCCTGCGTGCCTGAAGCCCGGTCGTCGTCACTTTTTTTACCCCCACCAGAAGGAAGAAGATGAACAAGCGTACCAAGACTCTCGTCGCCCTCGCCGTGATTGCGGCTTCCGCGTCCGCACTGGCCCAGCAGGGGCCGAAGCCGGAAAACCTGATCAAGTGGCGCCAGTCGGCGTTCCAGGTCGTGGCCTGGAACTCCGGCCGCATCAAGGCCTCGCTGGACGGCCAGTACAACAAGGACGAGGTCCTGCGCGCCGCCAACACCATCGCCGCCGTCGCCAACTCGGGCCTGGGCTCGCTGTTCGCGCCGGGCACGGAGCAGGGCAAGGGCTGGCACGACACGAGTGCGAAGCCGGAAGCGTTCAAGGACACGAAGCATTTCGGTGAGCTGGGCGCGAGCTTCGCGAAGGAAGCGAACGAGCTGGCCTCGCTGGCTGCCGGCGGCGACGCGGCCGCCATCAAGACCCAGTACGGCAAGCTGACCCGCACCTGCAAGGCCTGCCACGACGACTTCAAGGCCAAGGACTGACCTGTCATCACATCGGAGACCTGAATGATTCACCTGAAACATGCGGCCGTCGCAGCCGCGCTCCTCGCCACCGCCTGCGTCCTGCCGGCCGTGGCCCAGCAATCCGCCGCGCGCTCGACCGACCCGGCGAAGCCGCTCGGCTTCTTCGTCACCAGCGAAGGCGTCGGCAAGGGCGGTAATCTCGGCGGCCTGGCCGGCGCCGATGCCCAGTGCCAGAAACTGGCGACCACGGTCGGTGCCGGCAACCGCACCTGGCACGCCTACCTCAGCACGCAGGCGTCGGAGGGCCAACCCGCGGTCAACGCGCGCGACCGCATCGGCCAGGGACCGTGGTACAACACGCGCGGCGCCGTCGTCGCGCGCGACGTCGCACACCTGCACGGCGACACGCTGGAGGCGGCCCGCCTCGGCAACAACCTGACGCGCGCCACCGTCTTCAACGAAAAGAACGAGCCGGTGAAAGGCTTCGGCGACAAGCCGAACGAGCATGACATCATCACCGGGTCGACGCCGGACGGCCGCGCGTTCGCCGACGCGGCCGACCATACGTGCCGCAACTACACGAGCAGCGCGGCGGATGCGTCGACGCAGCTGGGCCACTTCGACCGGACCGGCGGCGGCAACACGTCGTGGAACTCGGCGCATGCGAGCCGCGGCTGCGGGCAGGAGAATCTCGTGAGTACCGGTGGGGCGGGCCTGTTGTACTGCTTCGCCGTCAACTGACCGGTCCGTGGAGATGCCCATGACATCCTTCCGTTACGCGTCTCCACTTGTTTTTGCCTGCGTGCTCGGCGCCGCGCAAGCCGTCGAGGTGGGGCCCGATTTCAGCACGCTGGTCGAGAAAGCCGGTCCCGCCGTGGTCAACATCCGCACCACGCGGACCGTGGCCGCGCATGAGAGCGACGACCCGGAGACGCGCGAGCTGTTCCGGCGCTTCTTCGGCGAGCCGCTGCCGCGCGATCATCCGCCGCTCCCGTCGGACGAAGCACCGGAGCGCGTGCGGCGCGGCGTCGGCTCCGGCTTCATCGTGTCGCGCGACGGCGACGTGCTGACGAATGCGCACGTGGTCGACGGCGCCGACGAGGTGTACGTCAAGCTGGCCGACCGGCGCGAGTTCAGGGCGCGGGTCGTCGGCACCGACAAGCGCACCGATGTCGCGATCCTGAAGATCGACGCCGCCGGCCTGCCGACCCTCACGACGGGCAATTCGGGCAACACGAAAGCGGGCGAATGGGTCATCGCGATCGGCTCGCCGTTCGACCTGGACAACACGGTCACGGCGGGCATCGTCTCCGCCCGCGCGCGCGAGACGGGCGACTTCCTGCCGCTCATCCAGACCGACGTGCCGGTCAATCCCGGCAACTCGGGCGGCCCGCTGATCAATTTGCGCGGCGAAGTGGTCGGCATCAATTCGCAGATCTACAGCCGCTCCGGCGGCTTCATGGGCATCTCGTTCGCGATTCCGATCGAGGACGCGCTGCGCGTGGCCGGGCAACTGAAGGGCAGCGGACGCGTGACGCGCGGCCGCATGGGCGTCTACCTGACGGACGTCGACCGTGACGTGGCCGACGCGCTGGGTCTCGCGAACACGCAGGGCGGATTCGTCGGTCGCATCGAACGGGGCGGACCGGCCGAACGCGCGGGCCTGCGCGACGGCGACATCATCGTCGCGTTCAACGGTGCGGCCATCGAGCGCAGCGCGCAACTGCGCCGCCTGGCGGCCGACACGCGGCCCGGCACGACGGTCAACCTGACCGTGCTGCGCAACGGGTCCGCACGCCATGTCACCGTCACGCTGGCCGAGCTGGAAGCGGAACGGCCGGCACCGAAGGTTCGCGCGCAACCCGCGCCGGCGGCGCCGGGCAACCGGCTGGGCGTGTCGGTGCTGGACCTGACGGCGGCGCAGAAGGCGGAACTGGGCGCACGCACCGGCGTGGTGGTCGACAAGGTGGAAGGCGCGGCGCAGGTGGCCGGCGTGCGCCCGGGAGATATCATCCTTGCGCTCGACAATGCGGACGTGGCCAGTGCCGCGGCGTTCGCGAAGCAGGCCGACAAGGCGGGGAAGGCATCGGTATTGCTCGTGCGGCGGGGAGATACGTCGCAGTTCGTGATGCTGCGTCCCGAAGCTCACTGAGCACCTACGTCGTCCCCGCGCAGGCGGGGACCCAATTTGTACGCGCCGCGGCAGCGCCACCAACTTAGGTTCCCGCCTGCGCGGGAACGACGGTTTTTCAACGTTTCGAACTCTTGGCCGCCAACGCTTCCGCCTTCTCCACACTGGCCCCGATCGAGCGGGCCATCTCCGAATCCTGCGGCACCATCGCCAGGATTTTTTTCCACGGTGGGATCGCCTGCGCGTAATCGCCCCGTTCGTAGGCGGCGCTGCCCTTCAGCGCGAGCGCCTGCACATGGTTCGGGTTGATGGCTAGCGCGCGGTCGATCAGCCGTTCCGGTTCGCCCGACAAATCCTGGTTCATCGCCATCCCCAGCGCGACGGCGGCGTCGGTCAGCCCGTTCGCATTGTTCGGCTCCAGCGCGATCAGGTGGCGGTAGGCCTCCACCGCGGCATCGAAGCGGCGCAGCGTCTCGTACGAGTGCGCGAGCATGCGCCAGCCTTCGGCGTCGTCAGGTTCATTCTTGAGGCGTTCGGCCAGGCGGTTCACCATCGCCTCGATCTGCGCGGGACCGATCGCCGGCGTGTCCGCCTGCGTCGGCGGCGCCAGCACGGCCTGCGGCGTGCCGATGGCCGCGTACAGCGCCACGGCGGCCGCGGGGAGCACGAGGCCGATGGCGATGGGTGACCAGTCGCGGTCGGGGCGAGGCGCAAGGCCGG
This sequence comes from Telluria mixta, assembly GCF_029223865.1. Classification (NCBI taxonomy): domain Bacteria; kingdom Pseudomonadati; phylum Pseudomonadota; class Betaproteobacteria; order Burkholderiales; family Oxalobacteraceae; genus Telluria; species Telluria mixta. The sequence goes on along the minus strand of NZ_CP119520.1, from coordinate 455,780 downwards.
CCGGGTGACGGCGCAGCAGCGGCGCCAGGGCGAAGGCGAGGGCGATGGCCACCAGGGCGATCGCGCCGAGCAGGAAAGACGTCATGCGGCAGACTCCTCATTGTCGGGTTCGAACTGGCGCGCGCGCAGGCGGGCGAACAGCAGGGCGAGGCCGGCCAGCAGCAGGCCGAAGGGGCCGAACCACAGCAGCCACGTGCTGGCCTTGACGGGTGGGCGGTACAGCACGAAGTCGCCGTAGCGCTGCACCATGAAGTCGATGGCCTGCCGGTCGGTGGCGCCGCGCGCCAGCATGTCGCGCACCTGGCGCTTCAGCATCAGGGCCAGCTCCGCGTGCGAGTCCGCGATCGTCTGGTTCTGGCACACGAGGCAGCGCAGCTCCGCGGTCACGCGCTCGACGCGCCGGTCAAGTGTCGCATCGTCCGGTTGCGCGCTGGCCGGAGCGAGCGCCGCGCACAGCAGCAGGGTGGCGAAGCGCTTACGCATGTTCCAGTTCCCGGATCAGCGGCAGCAGGGTGTTCTTGATGATCTCCGGCGTCACGGGACCGGTCAGCTTGAGGCGGATGTTGCCCTGGCGGTCGATGACGAAGGTCTCGGGCACGCCGTACACGCCGTAGTCCGTGCCGACCTTGCCGTCCGCGTCGAACACGGACAGCGCGTACGGATTGCCGAACCTGTCGAGCCAGCGGCTGCCGTCTTCGCGCACGTCCATGTAGTTCAGGCCCACGATCGGCACGGCCGCCTGCTTCGCGAACTCCACGAGCACCGGATGCTCGGCGCGGCACGACGTGCACCACGACGCCCACACGTTGAACAGCCAGACCTTGCCGCGCATGTCCTGCGGCGAGAACGTCCTGTCGGCCTGTTCGAGCTGGCTGAGCTTGAAGGCGGGCGCAGGCTTGCCGATGAACGGGGACGGGACTTCCTGCGGCTTCAGGCGCAGGCCGACGCCGAGGAAGACGAGCAGGATGGCGAAGATGCCGAGCGGGATGGCGTAGCGTTTCATGCGGACCTCGATGATGATGGAACGGGGATGGCCGGCGCGGCGCGGGCGGTGTCCGGGGCGGCGACGCGGCGCGTGCGGTAGCGGCGGTCGACGGCGGCCAGCAGTCCGCCTGCGGCGATGACAAGGCAGCCGGCCCAGATCCAGCCCATGAAGGGCTTGTGCTGGACGCGCACGATCCACGTGCCGTCCTTCGTCAGTTCGCCCAGCGACACGTACAGGTCGCGCGCGATACCGCGGTCGATGGCGGCTTCCGTCGTCGGCATCTGCTGCACCGTGTAGAAACGTTTTTCCGGATGGAGCGTCGCGACGCGCGCGCCGTCCAGCGTGACGGCGAACGTGGCGCGCGCGCCGACGTAGTTGGAGGCGCGGATTTTTTCCAGTCCCTCGAACGTGAACGTGTAGTCGCCCGCGCGGGCGCTGCCGCCCACGCGCAGGCTCACGTCGTCCGCCGTCTCCGTGCCCTTGACGAGCGTGACGCCGATGACGAAGATGCCGACGCCCGCATGCGCGATCACCATGCCCCACCAGGCCGCGCCCTGGCGAGACGCGCGCCGGGCGAGCGACGTGCCGCGCGGCGCCTGGCTCAGGTTGCGGACCACGTGCTGCAACGTGGCGGAGAGCGTCCATGCGGCCAGCAGCACGCCCAGCGCGACCGTCGGCGAGCCGCGCACGACGAACAAGCCGGCCGCGCCCAGCACCACGGTCAGCAGCACGGCCAGCAGCGCGGCCGGACGCAGGCGCACGGCCACGTCGCGCAGCGAACCGTTCTTCCACGGGACGAACGGACCGACGGCGATCAGCAGCAGCACGGGCACCATCAGCGGCACGAACACGGTCTCGAAATACGGCGGGCCGACGGAGATCTTGCCGCCGCCCAGCGCATCGAGGAACAGCGGATACAGGGTGCCCAGCAGCACGGTGGCTGCGGCCACGAGCAGCAGCACGTTGTTCACCAGCAGAAGCGACTCGCGCGAGAAGAGTGCAAAGCGGCCGCCGAGGCCAATGGTCGGCGCGCGCCACGCGTACAGCGCCAGCGAGCCGCCGATGACGATGGCGAGGAACACGAGGATGAACAGGCCGCGGCGCGGATCGGACGCGAACGCGTGCACGGACGTCAGCACGCCGGAGCGGACGAGGAAGGTGCCCAGCAGCGACAACGAGAACGCGAGGATCGCGAGCAGCACGGTCCAGTTGCGGAAGGCGCCGCGCTTTTCCGTGACGGCCAGCGAGTGGATCAGCGCCGCGCCGACGAGCCAGGGCATGAACGACGCGTTTTCCACGGCGTCCCAGAACCACCAGCCGCCCCAGCCCAGTTCGTAATAGGCCCAGAAGCTGCCGAGGAAGATGCCGAGCGTGAGGAAGGTCCAGGCGACGAGCGTCCACGGCCGCGCCCAGCGCGCCCAGGCCGCATCCAGCTCGCCGCCGATCAAGGCTGCGATGGCGAACGCGAAGGCGACGGAGAACCCGACATAGCCCATGTACAGCAGCGGCGGATGCACGATCATGCCCACGTCCTGCAGCAGCGGGTTCAGGTCCTTGCCGTCCAGGGGCGCGGGCAGGCTGCGGTCGAACGGATTCGACGTGAACAGCGTGAACGACAGGAAGCCGATGGCGACGAGGCCCATCACGGCCAGCACGCGCGCGGACGTCGCCGGCGGCAGCTGGCGGCTGAACGCGACGACGGCGAGCGTCCACAGCGCGAGCGTCTGCACCCACAGCAGCAGCGACCCTTCGTGTCCGCCCCACGTCGCCGTGATGCGGTAGACGAGCGGCAGCGCCGTGTTCGAGTTGCCGGCCACGTAGGCGACGGAAAAATCGTTGACGGCGAACGCGTGCACGAGGATCGCGAACGCCAGCGTGACGAACAGCGCCTGGCCGACAGCCGCGGTGCGCGCCAGCGCCAGCCAGCGCGCGTTGCCGTTCAGCGAGCCGGCGAGCGGCAGCGTACCCTGCAGGACGGCGAGGCACAGCGCCAGCACCAGCGCGACGTTACCCAGTTCCGGGATCATGGCTTGCCTTTCGATTCGTTGGCGGCGAGGGCGCCTTTCCGCAATGCTTCCGCGGCTTCGGGCGGCATGTAGTTCTCGTCGTGCTTGGCCAGTACCTGGTCGGCGACGAACACGTGGTCCGCATTCAGACGGCCCTGCGCGACGACGCCTTTGCCTTCCTTGAACAGGTCGGGCAGGATGCCGCGGTAGTTGACCGTCACCTTGTGCGCGAGGTCGGTCACGACGAAGCGGACGGTGACGCCATCGGGCTGGCGCTGCAGCGTCCCATTCTCGACGAGGCCGCCGATGCGCAGGCTCTGGCCGCGCGGCGCTTCGCCCGCCAGGACCTGCGTGGGCGTGAAGAAGAATACGAGGTTCTTGCGGAATGCGGACAGCACGAGCATCGTGGCGATGCCCAGCGCGGCAAGAGCGCCGGCCAGCAGTATCAAACGTTTGTGGCGGGGTTTCAGGCTCATGGCCGGCCTTTCGACAGGGCGGCGCGGCGGCGTGCGCGCAGCGCCAGTACCTCGATCAACACGCCCGCCGCGGTCGCGCCGACGGAACCCCAGACATACGGCGCGTAGCCACCCATCGCGAGAAAATCGTGCCAGGTTTGCCAGATCATCGTGCCGCTCCCCGTTCGAGAATGATGCAGCGCAGCCGCGCGAGCACGGCGGCGATGGCATAGGCCCACAGCGCGAACGTCATCACGAGCATCCCGGTCAGCATCGTCGTCGCCATGCTGGGCGCCGCGCGCAGGCTGACGGACGCGCCCTGGTGCAAGGTGTTCCACCACTGGACCGAGAAATAGATGACGGGGACGTTGATCACGCCGACGAGGGCGATCACGGCGCCGGCCTTGTCGCCGCGCACCGGATCGTCGATGGCCGATTGCAGCGCCATGAAGCCCACGTACAGGAACAGCAGCAGGAGCTCCGACGTCAGGCGCGCATCCCACACCCACCACGCGCCCCAGGTCGGCCGGCCCCACAGGGCGCCCGTCCACAGCGCGAGGAACGTGAACAGCGCGCCGGTCGGGGCCAGAGCGCGCGCCATCATCGCGGAGAGGCGCGTGTTCAGCACGAGCCCGAGTCCGGCCCAGAAGGCCATCGCGACGTAGATCAGCATCGACAGCCAGGCCGCCGGCACGTGCACGAAGATGATGCGGTAGGCGTCGCCCTGCTGGTGGTCGGTGGGCGCGACGAGGAAGCCGATGGCAAGGCCGACGGCCGCGAGGACCAGCGCCGCGCCGGCGAACCAGGGAATCAGGCGGCCCGCGAGCGGATAGAAGACTTGCGGCGACGCGTAGCCGAACCAGTGGATGCGGCCAGGCGCCAGGCGTGGGGCCGCGTGGGAAGTCGGTGGTGTCATGTCGTGACGTCGTTGGCGTTCAAAAAAAAGCCCGCGTGTGTTGGACGCGGGCCCAGGAGACCGTCCCAACGGGAGAATGGCAGGGACGGATTCACTGTATCGCCTGGCGCGAAAAAAGTAATCGAATATGTTCGCATGTCGTTATGAGCTCGTCATTCGAGTGCGATGCGCAGCGCGCGCGCCGTGGCCCAGGGCGCCAGCGCGACGGCGCCCGCGAGCAGGGCGCCCAGCAGCGACAGGTGCGCCGCGCCATCCATGCCACTCATCTCCGCGCCGACGGCACCCGCGCCAAAGATCAGCACGGGCACGTACAACGGCAGCACGAGCAGCGCGACGAGCACGCCGCTGCCGCGCACGCCCAGCGTGAGCGCGCCGCCGATGGCGCCGAACAGGCTCAAAACCGGCGTGCCGATCAACAGCCCGAGCGTGAGTGTGCCGATGGCCGCGGGCGACAGGTCGAACTGCAGTGCCAGCAACGGCGCGAGCAGCACGAGCGGCAGGCCGGCGACGAGCCAGTGCGCGAGGATCTTCGCGGCGACCAGCACCGCCAGCGGTTCGGGCGACAGCAGCATCTGTTCGAGCGTGCCGTCCGCATGGTCCGGCGCGAACAGGCGCGCCAGCGACAGCATGGCCGCCAGCAGCGCCGCGACCCACAGGATGCCGGGCGCCATCGTGCGCAGCAGTGCCGGTTCCGGTCCGACGCCGAGCGGGAACAGCGAGATCACGATCACGAAGAAGAACAAGGTCGTGAACACGTCCGACCTGCGGCGCAGGGCGAGCTCCAGGTCGCGCCGGATGATGCACAGGAAGGTCGCGAGCATCAGCTTTGTCCGCCGAGGTCGAGCCGGTGCAGGCGGCCCGCGGAGAGTGCCAGGTCCTGGTGGGTCGTGTAGACGATGCTGCCGCCCTCATCGAGATGTTGATCCAGGAGCGAATGGAGCGCGGCGATGGACCCGGTGTCCAGCGCGGAAAACGGTTCGTCAAGGATGAGGAGTGCCGGCCGCGGGGCCAGCGCCAGCCGTGCGAGAGCGACGCGCTTGCGCTGGCCCTGCGACAGGATCGCGCACGGCAGGTGCAGCGCGTGCTCCAGGCCGAACAGCGCGAGCGCGCGCCGGGCGTCGTCGATGCCGCCGGACTGGCCGGCGATGCGGCGCGCGACGTCGAGGTTGCGCCAGGCGGGCAGGTCGTCCTTCAGCCCGGGCGCGTGGCCGCAGTAGAACAGGTCGCGGTGGTAGTCTTCGCGCGACGTCGCGATGTCGCGGCCGCGCCAGTGCACGGTGCCGGCCGCCGGCGGCGTGAGGCCGCACAGGATGCGCAGCAGGCTGCTCTTGCCGCTGCCGTTGGCGCCGGCCACCCACAGCGCCTCGCCCGGCGCGACGGCGAGGTCGATGTTCGAGAACAGGGTGCGGCCGCCGCGCACGCAGGCGATGTGATGGGCTTGCAGGGTCATGGTCGAGCGGACTATAGCGGGGTGTGGAGAAAAAGACATCGAAGGAATTCGCATGTCGTTATGCGCAGTCCTTCGTTCACCGCGCATGCCACCCGACCGTATATTCCAGAGCACCGAAACGATCACGGAGAAACCATGAAGAGAGAGACCATCGCCGTCCACGGCGGCTATTCGCCCGACCCGACCACGCGCGCCGCCGCGGTACCGATCTACCAGACGGTGTCGTACGCGTTCGACAGCACGCAGCACGGCGCCGACCTGTTCGACCTGAAGGTGCCCGGGAATATCTACACGCGCATCATGAACCCGACGCAGGACGTGCTGGAACAGCGCGTCGCGGCGCTGGAAGGCGGCGTGGGCGCGCTGGCGCTGGCGTCGGGACAGACGGCGATCACGTATGCGATCCTGACCATCGCGGAAGCGGGCGACAACATCATCTCCGCCTCCACGCTGTACGGCGGCACCTACAACCTGTTCGCCCACACCTTGCCGCAGTTCGGCATCCAGACGCGCTTCGCCGACTACCGCGAGCCGGAATCGTTCGCGCACCTGATCGACGAACGCACGAAGGCCGTGTACATCGAATCGATCGGTAACCCGCTCGGCAACATCACGGACATCGAAAAGATCGCCGAGGTCGCGCACCGCCACGGCGTGCCGCTCATCGTCGACAACACGGTCGCCACGCCTTACCTGCTGCGCCCCTTCGAACACGGCGCCGACATCGTCGTGCATTCACTGACCAAGTACCTGGGCGGCCACGGCAACTCGATCGGCGGCATCATCGTCGATTCTGGAAAATTCCCCTGGGCCGAGCACAAGGAACGCTTCCGCCGCCTGAACGAGCCGGACGTGTCGTACCACGGCGTCGTCTACACGGAGGCACTCGGTCCGGCCGCATTCATCGGCCGCGCACGCGTGGTCCCGCTGCGCAACACGGGCGGCGCGATCTCGCCGTTCAATGCGTTCCTGATCCTGCAAGGCATCGAAACGCTCGCGCTGCGCCTGGACCGCATCACGGAGAACACGCTGAAAGTCGCCGAGTACCTCGATCGCCATCCGAAGGTCCGCTGGGTCAACTACGCGGGCCTGCCCGACCATCCGAGCCACGACCTGGCCGTCAAATACCTGGAAGGCCGGCCGTCCGGCGTGCTGACGTTCGGCGTGTCCGGCGGTCGCGAGGGCGGGGCGCGCTTCCAGGATGCGCTCAAGCTGTTCACGCGGCTCGTCAACATCGGCGATGCGAAGTCGCTGGCATGCCATCCGGCGTCGACGACGCATCGCCAGCTCGGGCCGGACGAACTGGCGAAGGCCGGCGTCACCGAGGATACGGTGCGGCTGTCGATCGGCATCGAACATATCGACGATCTGCTCGAGGACCTGGCCCAAGCCCTCGACGCCGTTTGATTACCCGTTCCACCCGCCACCCAACGCCTTGACCAGGCTGACGCTCGCCGCCAGCCTGCGCCCCTGCGCAGCGAGCGCGCTGCGTTCGGCCGCCAGCGCCGTCGCCTGTACCGTCACCACGCTCAGGTAGTCGGTCGTGCCGGCCCGGTAGCGCGCCAGCATCTGGCGCTCCGATTCGCGCGACGCCTGCACGGCCGCCTCCAGCAGTTCCGATTCCTGTTCCAGGCCCGCCAGCAGGGCCAGCGCATCTTCCACTTCCTGCACGCTGTCCAGCACCGTCTGGCGGTAGCCGGCCACGGTCGCGTCGTAGACGGCGATGGCGCTGTCCGTCTGCGCGCGCCGTGCGCCGCCGTCGAACAGGGTGACGGCCAGCGCGGGACCGAGCGCCCACACGCGGTGCGGCACCGTCAGCCAGTGCGCGCCGTCCGTGCTCTGGAAACCGCCCATGGCGGACAGCGTCAGGTCGGGGAAGTACGCGGCCTGCGCGGCACCGACGCTCGCATTGGCGCTGGCTACGCGGCGCTCGGCGGCCGCCACGTCGGGGCGGCGTTCCAGCAGCTTGGACGGCACGCCGGCGGGGACGACGGGGACCTTGACCGCCACCCGTGCGGCCGGGGCAAGCGCGAACGAGGCAGGTTCGCGGCCCAGCAGCACGGCCAGCGCATGTTCCAGCTGGCTGCGCTGCACGCGGTTGTCGACGGCCTGCGCCTGCGTGGTTTTCAACTGCGCCTGTGCCTGCGCGACGTCGGCCGGCGTGGCGACGCCGAAGCGCAGGCGCTGCTGCGTCAGTTGCAGGCTGCATTCGTACGCCTGCACCGTGCTGTCCAGCAGGCGTTGCTGGGCGTCGACGACACGGACCTGAAAGTACAGCTGTGCCACCGTCGCCTGCACCGCGAGCCGGGCCGCGGCCAGGTCGGCGGCACCGGCTTCAGCTGCCAGTCGGCTCGATTCGGCCTGGTTGCGCACGCGGCCCCACACGTCCGCTTCCCAGCCCGCTTCCAGGGCGATGCGGCGGCTTGTCGCGACATTGCCGGCGCCGCCGGCACCGTTGCCCGTGCCGCGTTTCGCGCCGCCGGTCAGGTCGAGGAACGGGAACAGACTGGCCCGGGAGGATGCGGCCAGGGCCAGCGCCTGGCGGTAGCGCGCTTCGCTGATGCGGATCGTATCGTTGGACCGGCCCGCTTCCTCGACGAGTTCGGACAGGTGCGTATCGCCATACCCGAGCCACCAACGGCCCTGCGTGTCGAGTTCCGCGGGTTCGGCATACTTCCAGGCGGGCAGTGTGGTCGTCTCCTTGTACGTGGTGACCGGGACGTCGGGACGATGATAGGCGGGGCCGGTGGCGCAGCCGGCGAGGAGCAGGGAGAGCAGGGTAAGTCGAGGAGCGTTCATTGCGTGAGGATTCAGGTTGTGGCGAGCACCGGCGCGCGCTTGAAGCGGCGCAGCGCCTTGTGGCGCACGCGGTCGAGCGCCAGGTAGACGACCGGTGTCGTGTAGAGCGTGAGGGCCTGGCTGAACAGCAGGCCGCCCACAATGGCGAGGCCCAGCGGCCGGCGCAGCTCCGCGCCGTCGCCGGCGCCGAGGGCCAGCGGCAGGGCGCCGAACAGCGCGGCCAGGGTCGTCATCAGGATCGGACGGAAGCGCAGCAGGCAAGCCTGACGGATCGACGCCTCCGGCCCGAGGCCCTGGTCGCGTTCCAGCTGCAGCGCCGTGTCGATCATCATGATCGCGTTCTTCTTGACGATCCCGACGAGCAGGATCACGCCGATGAACGCGATCAGCGAGAACTCCGTGCCGCACGCCATCAGCGCCAGTAGCGCACCGACGCCCGCCGACGGCAGGGTCGACAGGATCGTCAGCGGGTGGATCGCGCTTTCGTACAGGATGCCGAGCACGATGTACACGGACAGCAGCGCGGCGAGGATCAGCCACGGCTGCGTGGCGAGCGAATCCTGGAACACCTGGGCGGCACCGGCGAAGCGGCCCGTGACGCTGTCCGGCGGATTCAGGCCCGCGAACGCCTTGTCGACGAGTGCCGCGGCCTGGTCGAGCGTGACGCCCGGCGCGAGGTTGAACGAGACGGTCGTCGCGGCGGCCGGGCCCTGGTGGTTGATGGCCAGCGGTGCCGTTTGCCGTTCCCAGTGGCTGATCGCGGCCAGCGGCACCTTCGCGCCGTCGGCACCCGTCAGGTAGACGTGGTTCAGCGCGGCGGCATCCTGCGTGAATTGCGGCAGCAGGGTGAGGACGACGAAGTACTGGTTCAGCGGTTCGTAGATCGTGGAGACGGGGCGCTGGCCGAACGCGTCGTTCAAGGTGGCGTCGATGTGGCGCGCCGTGATGCCGAGCCGCGCGGCGGCCGCACGGTCGACGACGAGGCGCGTCTGCAGGCCCTTGTCCTGGAAGTCGCTGTTGACGTCCGTGAGCTGCGGCAGCCTGGCCAAGGCGCCGCGCAGGCGCGGGGCGAGCGTGCGCAACGCGTCCAGGTCGCTCGACAGGATCGTGTACTGGTATTGCGCGCCGCTGGAACGGGCACCGATCGTCAGGTCCTGGTTCGACGACAGGAACAGCGAGATGCCGGGCACGCCGGCCAGCTTCGGACGCAGGCGCGCGATGATCTCCTGTGCGCTGGCCTTGCGTTCGCCCAGCGGCTTCAGGCGCACGAACACGGTGCCCGTATTCGTCTGCTGGCTGCCGAAGCCGCCCGAGTATTCATAAAAATTATCGATGTCCGGATCCTCGCCGAGGATTTTCAGCATGCGGTCGATTTTTTGCCGCATCGCCTGGAACGACGTGGACTGGTCGGCCTGGAAGGAGCCCATCAGCCGGCCCGTGTCCTGGATCGGAAAGAACCCCTTCGGCACGATCGTGTACAGCCACGTGTTCAGCGCGATCGTGGCCGCCAGCACGAGCAGGGTGAACCCCGCGTGGCGCAAGGTCCAGTCCAAAGTGCGGCGGTACCACGCAAGCGGGACGTCCATCAGACGGTCCAGACGGCCGGGCTTCGCATGCGTGTCGACAGGGCGCAGCAGCAGCGCGCACAGCATCGGCGTCGTCGTCAGCGAGATCACGAGCGAGATCAGCACGGCGAGTGACAGGGTGACGGCGAATTCGCGGAACAGCCGCCCGACGATGCCGCCCATGAACAGCAGCGGGATGAACACGGCCACGAGCGACACGCTCATCGCGAGTACGGTGAAGCCTACTTCCCTGGCACCGCGCAGCGCGGCGGCGATGGGCGCCATGCCTTCCTCGATGTGCTTGACGGCGTTTTCCACGACGACGATCGCATCGTCGACGACGAAGCCCGTCGAGATGATCAGCGCCATCAGCGACAGGTTGTTCAGGCTGTAGCCGAGCAGGTAGATGATGGCGAGCGTGCCCAGCAGCGAGACGGGGATCGCGATGCTGGGGATCAGCGTCGCGCGGCCGTTGCGCAGGAACAGGAACGTCACCGCGACCACGAGCACGACGGCGATGGCCAGCGTTTCCTGCACTTCCGTCAGCGACTTGCGGATGGTGGAGCTGCGGTCGATCGCGACGTCGACGTCGACGCCGGCCGGCGCCATCGCACGCAGTTGCGGCAGCAGGGCGCGCAGCGCGTCGACGGTGGCGATCACGTTGGCGCCCGGCTGCGCGAACGCCGCGATGATCACGGCCGGCTTGCCGCCGTACGTGCCGGCGTTGCGCACGTCCTGCACGGCGTCGCGCACGCGCGCCACGTCGGACAGGCGCACCGGCGCATCCTTGTTCCACGCGACGACGAGGTTGCGGTAGTCGCGCGCCTGGCGTGCCTGGTCGTTGACGTCGATCTGCCAGCGCCGCTGCCCGTCCTCGACGAAGCCCTTGGGGGCGTTGACGTTGGCGGCGGCCAGCGCCTGCCGCACCTTTTCCAGGCCGATGCCATACTGGTTCAGGACGTTCGGGTCGACCTCGATGCGCACGGCGCGCAGCGAGCTGCCGTTGACGTTAACCTGGCCCACGCCCTTGACTTGCGAGACCTTCTGGCCCAGCAGGGTGAAGGCGATGTCGTACAGCTGGTCCTGCGTGTGCGTTTGGGAGCGCAGCGCGAAGGTCATGACGGGCGGGCCGGCCGAATTCGACTTGCGGTACGACGGGTTGTTCGGCATCGTCGGCAGCAGCGCGCGGGCCGCGTTGATCGCCGATTGCACGTCGCGCGCGGCGCCGTCGATGTCGCGGTCGATGTCGAACTGCAGGTTGATGCGCGTGACGCCCTGCGTGCTCGACGACGTCATTTCCGTGATGCCGGCAATACGCCCTAGCACGCGCTCGAGCGGCGTCGCCACCGTCGCGGCCATCGTTTCCGGACTGGCGCCGGGCAGGTTGGCCTGCACGCTCAGCGTGGGAAAGTCGACCTGGGGCAGGGCGGCACGCGGCAGCAGCGCATACGCGAGCATGCCGGGCAGCGCGATGGCCAGGGTGAGCAGGATCGTGGCGACAGGCCGGCGGATGAAGAAGGCGGAGAAATTCACGCGCGCAGCTCCACCACCTGCGCCTCGCCCGGGCGCACGGCCGGGACGGCGGACGCGCGGCCGAACCTGCGGCCCAGCCGGTCGAAGGCGAGGTAGATGACGGGCGTCGTGAACAGGGTCAGCGCCTGGCTGGCCAGCAGGCCGCCGACAAGGGCGATGCCGAGCGGCTCGCGCAGCTCGGCACCGGGGCCGCTGCCGAAGATCATCGGCACGGCGCTGAACAGCGCGGCCAGGGTCGTCATCAGGATCGGGCGCAGGCGCAGCAGGCAGGCTTCGTAGATCGCGGCGCGCGGGTGCATGCCGCGGCTGCGCTCCGCCTCCAGCGCGAAGTCGATGATCATGATGGCGTTCTTTTGCACGATGCCGATCAGCAGGACGATGCCGATGATGGCGATCACGCTCAGGTCGTGGCCGCCGACCCACAGCGCGAGCAGCGCGCCGATACCGGCGGAAGGCAGGGTCGACAGGATCGTGAGCGGATGCACGAAGCTTTCGTACAGCACGCCCAGCACGATGTACATGGTCACGAGCGCCGCGACGATCAGGAAGAATTCGTTCGACAGCGCCGTGCGGAACGCGAGGGCCGCGCCGCGGAAGCGGGTCTGCACGGCTTCGGGCAGGTCGAGCGTGGCGCGCTTCGCCTCGATGGCGGCCACGGCGTCGCCCAGCGAATAGCCGTCGGCCAGGTTGAACGAGATGGTCGCGGCGGGGAACTGTTTTTCTCGGCTGATCAGCAGGTTTGCGGGCGCCTCGCGCACGCGCACGAGCGTGGCGAGCGGAATCTGGCGGCCGTTCGCGCCGCTGACGTAGAGGCTGCCGAGCGCGTTCAGGCCGGCGTCGCGGTCGCGCTGCGCTTCCAGCACCACGCGGTACTGGTTCGTCTGCGTGAAGATGGTCGACACGAGGCGCTGGCCGAACGCGCTGTACAACGCGTCGTCGATGGCGGCCACCGTCACGCCGAGGCGGCTCGCGGCGTCGCGGTCGATTTCCAGGTAGGCTTTCAGGCCCGCGTCCTGCACGTTGCTCGCGACGTCCGTGAGCTGCGGCAGCGAACGGAGGGCCGTCAGCAACGGCGGCAGGGACGCCGCCAGCGCGTCGCCGTCCATGCTCTCGACGAGGTACTGGTATTGCGTGCGGCTGACGCGGTCTTCCACCGTCAGGTCCTGCAGCGGCTGGAAATATGCCGTGATGCCGGGGACGTCGTGCGCGGCCTGGCGCAGGCGCGCGATGATGGCCGGCGCGCGGTCGCCGCGTTCCTCGTGCGGTTTCAAATTGACGAGCAGGCGGCCGCTGTTGACGGTGGCGTTGGTGCCGTCGATGCCGACGATGGACGACAGGCTCGCCACGGCCGGATCGCGCAGCAGCGCTTGTGCGAGGGCCTGCTGGCGCTCGGCCATCGCGCCGAACGATGTCGTCTGCGGGCCTTCCGTGATGACCTGGATGGCGCCCGTGTCCTGGGCGGGGAAAAAGCCTTTCGGGATGCCCCAGGCCAGCAGCGCCGTCAGCACGACGGTGCCGAACGTGACGAGGAGTGTCGCGCCCTGGTGGCGCAGCACCCATTCCAGCGCGCGGCCGTAGCGCTTCAATACCGCGTCGAAGAACGGATCCTCCGCGGGCTTCTCGTGCTTCAGCAGGCGCGCGCACAGCATCGGCGTGAGCGTCAGCGATACCACCGCGGAGATCAGGATGGCGACGGCGAGCGTGACCGCGAATTCGCGGAACAGCCGTCCGACGACGTCCGCCATGTACAGCAGCGGGATCAATACCGCGATCAGCGAGAAGGTCAGCGAGATGATCGTGAAACCGATCTGCTTCGAGCCCTTCAGCGCGGCGTCCAGCGGCGATTCCCCTTCCTCCACGTGGCGCGCGATGTTCTCGATCATGACGATGGCGTCGTCGACGACGAAGCCCGTGGCGATCGTCAGCGCCATCAAGGTGAGGTTGTTCAGGCTGAAGCCGGCGAGATACATCACGCCGAACGTGCCGACGAGCGACAGCGGCACCGCGAGGCTGGGGATCAGCGTGGCGGACAGGCTGCGCAGGAACAGCGCGATGACCATCACGACCAGCGCAATCGCCAGCACCAGTTCGAACTGCACGTCGTGCACGGCCTGGCGGATGGTGGTCGTGCGGTCGGACAGCACCGTCAGCTCGACGTTCGCCGGCAGCCCCGCGCGCAGGGACGGCAGCAGCGCCTTGATGCGCTCCGCGACATCGATCACGTTGGCGCCCGGCTGGCGCTGGATGTTCACGAGGATCGCCTGGTGTTCGTTCGCCCACGCGGCCAGGTGCAGGTCTTCCGGCGCTTCGCGCACGTCGGCCACGTCGGCCAGGTGCACCGGGTTGCCGGCGCGCGTGGCCAGCACCACTTGCCGGTATTCCCCGGCGCTGCGCAGCTGGCTGTTGGCGTCCAGCGCCGCGGTCTGCAGTGGGCCGTCGAAGCTGCCCTTCGCCTGGTTCGAGTTGGCCGCGCCGATGGCCGCGCGCAGCTGGTCGAAGCCGATGCCGTACGCGGCCAGCGCGGCCGGGTTGACCTGGATGCGCACGGCCGGGCGCTGACCGCCCGCGAGGCTCACGAGGCCGACGCCCGACACCTGCGCGATCTTTTGCGCCATCGACGTGTCGACGATGTCCTGCAGGCGTGTCAGCGGCAGCGTGTCCGAGCGCACGGCCAGCGTGAGGACGGGCGCGTCGGCCGGATTGACCTTGCTGTAGACGGGAGGCGACGGCAGGTCCTGCGGCAGGTAGCTTGCGGCCGCGTTGATGGCGGCCTGCACGGACTGTTCGGCCACGTCGAGGCTCACGTCGAGCGCGAACTGCAGGGTGATCACGGACGCGCCGCCGGAACTCGACGACGACATCTGGTTCAGGCCCGCGATGGCGCCGAACTGGCGTTCCAGCGGCGCGGTAATGGCCGTGGCGACGACGTCCGGGCTGGCGCCCGGATAGCCGGTCGACACCTGGATCGTCGGATAGTCGACCTGGGGCAGCGCGGACTGCGGCAGCAGCCGGTACGCGAGGAGGCCGGACAGCAGCACGGCCAGCATCAGCAGGAGCGTCGCCACCGGACGCCGGATGAAGACGCGCGACGGGTTCATCCCGCGATCTCCGCGCGTGCGGTCGCGCGTGCCTTGCGGGACTCCGGCAGCACCACTTTCGCACCGTTGCGCAACCGGTCCGTGCCCGTCACGACGACCTGTTCGCCGGGTTCCAGGCCCGTGGTGACGGTCGTCTTGTCGCCGTCGACGGGGCCCAGCGTGACGGGGCGCAGCGCAACGGTTTTATCGGTGCCGACCACGTACACGAACGGCCCCTGGTTGCCGTTCTGGATCGCGACGCTGGGCGCGACGATTTGTGCCGACCGCGTCTCGACGAGCAGGCGCACGTTGACGAACTGGTTGGGGTACAGCGCGCCGTCCGCGTTCGCGAACTGCGCCTTGAAGCGGATGGTGCCGGTGGCAGGATCGATCTGGTTGTCGATCGTCTCCAGCCGGCCCTGCGCGAGCTTGCGCGTGCCGGCGCGGTCCCACGCTTCCACCGCGAGCACGCGGCCCTGCTTCTGCGCGCCGGCGAGCTGCGCGGCGATGGCGGGCAACTGGTCTTCCGGCAGCGAGAACAGCGCGGCAATGGGTTGTACGGCCGTGATGACGGCGAGGCCCGCCGCGTCGTTCGGTGCGACGATGTTGCCGACGTCGACCTGGCGCAGGCCGATGCGGCCCGACACGGGCGCCGTGATGCGGGCGAAGCTCAGTTGCAGGCGCGCGTTGTCGACGACGCCCTGGTCGGCCTGCACCGTGCCCTGGTACTGCTGCACGAGCGCGGCCTGGTTGTCGAGCGCCTGTTCCGAGATCGAGTCGTGGGCGCGCAGGCCCTGGTAGCGCGCGAGGTCGGCCTGCGCGTTCTTCAACAGCGCGAGATCGCGCTTGAGTTGTCCTTCCGCCTGCGTCAGCTGCGCCACGAACGGGCGCGGGTCGATTTCCGCCAGCAGCTCGCCGGCTTTGACCAATTGACCCTCCTGGAACAGCACCTTTTGTAATTGGCCGCCGACGCGCGCACGCACGACGACGGACGCCTGCGGCACCACCGTCCCGAGCGCGCTCTGCACGACGCGCACGTCCTGTTTGCCGGCCGCCGCGACGGCCACGGGCACGGGCCGGTTGGCGGCGGCGCCCTGGCGTTCTTCCTTCACCTGCTGGCCGCAGCCCGCCACACCCACGCACGCGGTCAGCCCGAGCACGCCCGCGGCGCGGCGCCATCGTCTCTTGTCTGTCATTCCTGGTCCCGGATTTGCGGCCGTCGTCGAAATGCGACGGCCTGTCGATCGTCGTCATCCTGCAACAACCATGCCCGGGATTTGGGCCGCCGCAGCGGCAAAAACTGTTCGATTCGCAGCAGGCGGCGATGCGGCGTGCTGCGTCCTCAACAATGTTGTGCGCTGCCACCAGCACGGCGCCTTGCCGAATAAGCAAATGCCTTTATCTTCGTTCTCCGGGCCGGAAAGCGCACGTTATATTGACAACCATGAGCCTGACGACCCTACACCACAAGACCGCCGACCTGCCGCGTACCGCGGGCCCCACGACCGCCATCGTGAGGCCGCCGGGCGAGCACGAGTTCGAGCGGGCGGACAGCCCCACGCTGATCGCTTTCCGCGAATCGCAGCAACTGAGCCTGCTGATCCGCGCCACGGCCTTCGTGTTTTCCGACCCGCAGTCGCGCGCGCTGCAGGACCTGATCAAGCGCATCGCGCCCAGCGAAGCGACGGCGCTGATCATGGGCGAGACGGGTACCGGCAAGGAGCTCGTCGCGCGCCACGTGCATGCGCTCTCGCGCCGTGCCAGCTCGAACTTCGTCGCCATCAACTGCGGCGCGTTTTCCGAGACGCTGATCGAAAGCGAGTTGTTCGGCTACGAGCGCGGCGCGTTCACGGGCGCGCAGCAGGCCAAGGCCGGCTGGTTCGAGACGGCCAACGGCGGCACGCTGTTCCTCGACGAAATCGGCGACCTGCCGCTCGCGATGCAGGTAAAACTCCTGCGCGTGTTGCAGGAACGCGAAGTGGTGCGGCTGGGCGGCCGCAAGCCGATCCCCATCGACGTGCGCCTGATCGCCGCGACCAACGTCGATCTCGCGGAGGCCGTGCGGGCAGGGCGCTTCCGCGAAGACCTGTTCTACCGCCTGCAAGTGGTGACGCTCCCCTTGAAGCCGCTGCGCGAGCGCGCCGGCGACATCCTGCCGCTGACCCGCCACTTCCTGCAGATGTACGCGCAGCGGCTGCACGTGGCCGACCCCGTCGTCCTGCCGGAGGCGGACCAGGCGCTGCTCGCGTATCCGTGGCCGGGCAACATCCGCGAACTGGAAAACGTCATCCACCGCGCGCTGCTCGTGTGCCAGCAGGGCGTGATCACGGCGGCCGACCTGCACCTGCCCAGCTGGCACACGCAGGCCGTGGCTGCCCCGGTGTCCGTGCCGGACGTGCCGCAGGCGTTCGTACAGCACGCCGCGGCGCCGGAAACGTCCGCGCCGCGACCGCACGCGCCCGCCGTCGAGGGCACGTACGCGGAACTGCGCCAGGCCTGGCAGCAGCTGCTCCATTCGGACCGCACGATCGAGTTCGAGAACATGGTGCTGCAACTGGCGGAGGACGCGTGGCGCCACAACCTGTGCAACCAGGTGCGCACGGCCAAGCAGCTGAATATCAGCAGGAACATCCTGCGCACGTACCTGAAAAAGTCCGAACTGTTGTGACGCCGCCGCGTCGTTTGCGCAGGGTGCCCGGCCTCGCCGCGCACCCTGTTTGCGTTCGTGCGCCCGTGCCCAAGGGGATATGACAAAACCGGATAAACAAGGGCAAAAGTATTCGTTTGGTTTTCGACCTGCTGTGCTTAACCTGTGACTTCCAGAACCTGCCCTTGAAAGAGAGAAACAATATGCTGTTAAAAAAACTGATCCAGGCAACCGTGGCTATCGCACTCGTTGCCCCGACCGTGCATGCCGCCGACATCACTCTCCTGAACGTGTCGTACGACCCGACGCGCGAGCTGTACCAGGACGTCGGTAAAGCCTTCGCCGCCAAGTACAAGGCCCAGACCGGCGACAACGTCACCTTCAAGGCATCGCACGGCGGTTCGGGCAAGCAGGCCCGCTCCGTGATCGACGGCCTGCAGGCGGACGTCGTCACCCTGGCCCTCGCATGGGACATCGACGAGATCGCCGAGCGCGGCCTGGTCGCCAAGGACTGGCAGAAGCGCCTGCAGCACAACAGCTCGCCGTACAACTCGACCATCGTGTTCCTGGTCCGCAAGGGCAACCCGAAAGGCATCCACGACTGGAACGACCTGATCAAGCCGGGCGTGCAAGTCATCACCCCGAACCCGAAGACGTCCGGCGGCGCACGCTGGAATTACCTGGCGGCCTGGGGCAATGCCCTGAAACAGCCGGGCGGCAATGAAGCGAAGGCACGCGACTACGTGGCCAAGCTGTTCAAGAACGTGCCTGTGCTCGACTCCGGCGCGCGCGGCGCGACTACGACCTTCGTCGAACGCGGCATCGGCGACGTGCTGATCGCCTGGGAAAACGAAGCGATCCTGGCCATCAAGGAACTGGGCCCGGACAAGTTCGAGATCGTGGCGCCGAAGCAGAGCATCCTGGCCGAGCCGCCGGTGGCCGTCGTCGACAAGGTCGTCGACAAGCGCGGCACCCGCAAGGTGGCCGAGGCCTACCTGCAATACCTGTACACGGATGAAGGCCAGGACATCATCGCGAAGAACTACTACCGTCCGATCAACGCCACGGTCGGCGCGAAATACGCGGCGCAGTTCCCGAAAGTGAACCTGTTCACCATCAACGACGTGTTCGGCGGCTGGACCAAGGCGCAGAAGACCCACTTCGCGGATGGCGGCACGTTCGACCAGTTGTACCAGCCGGGCAAGTAAGATAGCCTGATACCGTTCCGCCGGCGCTACTTGCGCCGGCATTCTGGTTCAACGCCGGCGCGTGCGCCGGCCTTCATTTTTCTCGGACCCATCATGGACTGGCTGGATCGGGTGACCTGGTTCCTGGTCATCGTGCTCGTGATCGCCGCGTTCTGCTTTCCCATCAACCGCGGCGACTAATATCTACCTGGCAATATTGCTGTTGCTATCACAACGGATGGGCGCTACAGTGGCCGGATGGAACGACACCGTTCTTCCAAACTTATGCAAAGCTAACCATAGTTAACTTTTCGGTTGGATTCCTGCTTCACCGGGGCCGGTTTCACCCTGCGCTCACGCGCACGGCCAGCGACTTCCCCTCCACAGGCGGATGCGGTGGAACTCACCGCCAGGTTTCTTAGATTGGTTGCGGCGTTCACGTCGCGGTCGTGGGATGCCCCGCAACCCGGGCAGGTCCAGTGACGCACATCGAGGCCGAGCTCATCCAACCGGTATCCACAGCCTGAGCACAGTTTGCTGCTTGGGAACCAGCGATCGGCCAGCAAGACCTTCCCGCCGCGCCAGGCCGCCTTGTACTCGAGCTGGCGGCGCAGTTCGAAGAAACCCATGTTGGCAATGGCCCGCGCCAGATGCCGGTTGCCCAGCATGCCTTTGACGTTGAGGTCTTCGATGCCAATCGTGTGAAAGCGGCGGGTGATGCTTGTGCTCAGCTGGTGCAGGCTGTTGCGACGAATGTTCGCGATGCGTGCGTGGAGCTTCGCCAGTTTCAGCTTCGCCTTCGCGCGATTGCGCGACCCTTGGACTTTACGGGACAAGCCACGCGACAGTCGTCGCAGGCGTATCAGCAAGGTACGCAGCGCCTTCGGGCCTTCGAACGATTCACCGGTCGACAACGTGGCCAGCGCCTTGACGCCCAGGTCCACCCCGACCGCGCCCTGGTTCTCGGCAGGCGGCACAGGTGGATCGGAGGTATCGACGGTGATGCTGGCGTACCAGTGGTGAGCGATACGTGCGACCGAGGCGGAAACGATGCGACCCGCGAAGCGCAGTGTCTCGCGCATGCGGACCCATCCCAGCTTTGGAATACGGATGCGCCGCCCCTCGACCTGGAACTGATCATTGGTCAAGGTAAAGCGGTCGTCCCGTCCTTTCCTGCGGAACCGCGGGTAACGGGCGCGCCCCGCGAAGAAGTTCTCGAAGGCTCGCCCGAGCTGCATGATGGCCATTTGCGGCGCGTTCTTCGTGACATCGAGCATCCAGGGAAACTGCTCGCGCTTGATGCTGTTGAGCAGGCGTCGCAACGCCGCTTCGGAAGGCTTGGTCAGCGTCGGATCGGTTTTGCAGGCTTCGTACTGTTTCCGCCATTCGTTCAGTGCCCAGTTATAGGTGAAGCGGGCCGTGCCGGCCGCGCGCGCAAAGTAGGTCGCCTGCACGTTGTTCGGGTCCAGCCGGATGCGGTGCGCTACGAGCATTGTGTTTTTACAACGGTGTTGGTCGAGGTGTCGGGAGCTTTGGTAACCGTGCTGAACCGAACAAACTTGCTTGTTTTGCATAAGATCGCAGAAAACTAGCCAAGTTCCGAACGAACTGTTGCAACCCCCTCACCGCCAATGAAGAGGCGCGCCTGGCCGCGCTGCACAACCTCCGCCTGCTCGATACCGCGCCGAACGAAGCCTACGACCGCATCACACGCATGGCCAGCCGCCTGTTGCGGGTGCCGGTCTCGTCGATCTCGCTGTCCGACCGCCACCGCCAGTTCTTCAAATCGCGGGTCGGGTTTGACCTGACGGAAGCGCCGCGCGAACAGACGCCATGCCACTGGGCCTTCCAGTCGGACGGCGTCTACACGGTGTCCGACCTCCTCGCAGACGAACGGTTCGAACATACCGACATCGTGCAGCAGGGCGGCATGCGCGCGTACGCGGGCGCGCCCTTGATCACGCGCACGGGCTACAGCCTGGGCACGCTGTGCGTGATCGACAACCGGCCGCGCACGTTCAGCACCGAGGAAACGGAATTGCTGGCGGACCTGGCCGAGATGGTGATGAGCCAGATCGAACTGGAAAACAGCATCGGCCGCATCCACCCGGTGAGCGGCCATCCGAACGAATACCAGTTGATCGACGACCTGGACGACATCGCCGGACGCCAGCCCGAGGCCGAGCACACGGCCCTGCTGATCGAGCTGCTGCCCGCGCGCCAGCTGCGCCAGGGGATGCGTGTGCTCGGTGCCAATTTCGTCGAGAACCTGATCCACAGCTCGACCGAAACCATCCGCCGCTGCCTCGACGCGGACACGTGCCTGTACCACATCGGCCCGACGCGCTGCGCGGTGCTGCTGAGCGCAACCTGCGCGAGCGTGTGGGAGGCGGCCGCGCGCCGGCTCGACCTGCACCTGCGCGAACCGATAGCCTGCGACGGCATCCCGGTGCGCGCCGTGCCCGCCATCGGCGTCTATACGTTCAAACCGGCCGACGTGACGCCGCGCGACGTGCTGCGCCGCCTGTACAACGCGGCCGAGGACGCCCGCGACGACGGCGTGCTGACGGCCAGCTATGACCCCGACCACGACCGTATCCACGCGCGCCGCTTCCAGCTCTTGGGCAGCCTGTCCGACGCGCTGCGGGCGGACGACCAGCTGGCGCTGATGTTCCAGCCGCGCGTCGACCTGTCCGGCCGGCCGCGCGGCGCCGAAGCGCTGCTGCGCTGGCGCCACCCGCATCATGGTCCCGTCTCGCCCGCCGAATTCGTGCCGCTCGTCGAAGAAACCGCCCATATCCAGGAACTCACGCAATGGGTGCTGGACAATGCGCTGGCCCAGGTCGCGCGCTGGCGCCGGGCCGGACACTCCCTTAAGGTGTCGATCAACGTGTCCGCGCCGAACCTCGAGGAGCCCGACTTCGCGGCCGGCGTTGCACGCCTGCTGGCGCGGCACGACGTGCCGCCCGGCGCGATCGAGCTCGAGTTCACCGAAAGCGTCCTCGCACGGGACGACGGCCGCGTGATCGAGCAGCTGTGCGCGCTGCGCGACATGGGCATCGAGATCGCGATCGACGATTTCGGCACCGGCTACAGCAGCCTGGCCTACCTGCAAAAGCTGCCGGCCAGCGTGCTCAAGATCGACCGCGCCTTCATCAAGGACTTGCCGACGAGCGAGCGCGACCGCAAGCTGGTGCGGGCGATGATCGGCATGGCGCATGATCTCGGCTATCGCGTCGTCGCGGAGGGCATCGAATCGGAAGAGGGCGTCGCGCTGCTCGCCGAATGGGGATGCGATGAGGCGCAGGGGTATTATTTTTCGAAGCCGTTGTCCGTGGGTGACATGGAAGCGTGGCTGGCGGCCAGGAACCACTAACAATACCTTTTTTGAACCATTCGATATACACAAAACATTGGTTCTAATTATTTTATTGAAATAGAGTGAACGGATGAGTGCCGGGTAGCATCGTCGTGCTCGCGGCCCTGCTCGGTTTCATCGGACGATAACAATCATTCCATACGCGGCGGATGTCAATATGCCGCACGTGTCCATGTGCCCAGCGACCATTTGTTTAGCGTTTCGTTCACATGGAGACTGTAATGCCCCGCTACCGAATGCTCCCGGCGATCCTCGTCGCCGCGATATGTTCCGCCTCGTCGTTCGCCCACGCGCAAGCCGCGCCGTGCGCCGTCACCAGGTCAGCGCCGCTGACGCCCCAGCAAAAAGCGGAAGGCTGGACCGTTTTATGGGACGGCACGTCCACCGACGCGTGGCGCAGCGTGAAATCCGATCGGTTCCCGCAACAAGGCTGGCGGGCCTGCGACGGCATGCTCACGGTGGCCGGGAAAGGTGGCGAGGAATCGCGCGGCGGCGGCGACATCATCACCCGCAAGCGCTATGCCGATTTCGAGCTCACGCTGGATGCGCGGCTCACACCCGGCGCGAACAGCGGGGTCAAGATCTTCACCCAGCCGAATCTGGCACCGATCGACAAAGTGACGGGCAAGCCGGCCGCGGTGGGTTCGGCGATCGGCCTCGAATTCCAGTTGCTGGACGATGAGCGTCATCCCGATGCCAAACTGGGACGCGACGGCAACCGGACCATCGGTTCGCTGTACGACCTCATTCCAGCCGCAAAGGACAAGACCCCTGCGCCGGTCGGCCAGTGGAACCACGTGCGTATCCTGTCGCAAGGGAAGACCGTCACGTTCTGGCTGAACGGCAGGAAGACCGTGGAATTCGAGCGCGGCTCGGCCGCCTTTCGCGAAGCTGTCGCCGCCAGCAAGTTCCGCGACATCCCCGGATTCGGCGAATGGGCTGACGGGCACATCCTCCTGCAGGACCACGGCGACGAGGTTGCTTTCCGCAATATCCTGATCCGCGACCTCCACGGGAAATAAGCGACCCGATGTTTCACCGGACCTTCGCGTCGATGAACACGCGGCTGAGCATGGTCTTGCCGTCCACGGCAGGCCAGGCCGGCGAGCGGCTTGCGGACGAGGTGCAGGGTCTGCTGCGCGACCAGGAATCGCTCATGAGCCGCTTCGTTGCCGTTGGCGACCTGGCAGTGGTCAACCGGAACGCCGCCCGAGGCGCCGTCCCGGTGAGCGATGCCCTGTGGGCGGTCCTGGACGCATGCATGCGGCATCACCGCCTGACCGGGGGCGCATTCGACATCGCCCAGGGCGCGGGTCGTCCCGGCCATGGCATGCACCAGCTGGACCTCGATCCTGGTGCGCGTACCGTACGCTTCACCGAGCCGGGGTTGCAACTCGACCTGGGCGGTATCGGCAAGGGCATCGCACTCGACCTGATCAGGCAGTTCCTGCTCGATCGACACGTCGGGCAGGCCTTTCTCAGTTTCGGGGAGAGTTCGGTGGCCGTGATCGGCAGCCATCCCGCCGGCGACTGCTGGCCGGTCGGCGTCGAGCACATGTTCGCGCCCGGGACGTCGTTGCACAGGTTCGACCTGCGCGACGGCGCGATGTCCACGTCGGGCAATCGTCCTGGCGAAACACACATCATCGATCCGACGAATGGCCAGGCGGTGGCCGGTTGCAGGACCGTGTCCGTCACTTGTCCCGGCGCCGCGGATGCCGAGGCATTGTCGACGGCCCTGTTCGTGCTCCCGGCAGCGCGCCGTGCGGATGTGCTGCGTCGCTATCGGGACGCGCAGGCCGTGGCGTTCGACTATGGCCTGGAGGGCGGGGCCTGGCGTGTACAAAAGGAATGGCGATATGAGCAGTAACCCTCTTGACGACATTCGCCTCGAGGCGCAGGAGCGGCGGCGCTTCCTGGCGCGCGTGGCCGGCGTGGTGGCAGGCTCTTCCTTGCTGAGCGGGCTCCCGTGGATGGCGCCGCTGCGCGCCCAGCCGGTGGGCGATGCGCCATCGGACCGGGTGCGCATCGGCGTGATCGGCACGGGGTCGCGCGGCAGCCTGCTGTTGCAGTACCTGCTGCGCACCCCGGGCGTCGAAGTCGCAGCATTGTGCGACGATTATCCGCCGCACCTGAACGACGCCATGGCGGCAGCGTGCGGCAAGCCGAAGGCGTTCAGCGATTACCGCAAGCTGCTTGCGATGCCGGGGATCGACGGCGTGGTGATTGCCACGCCCCTGCATCAGCACGCGCCGATCTGCCTGGCCGCGTTCGCGGCGGACAAGCACGTGTTTTGCGAAAAGAGCCTGGCGCTCACGGTCGACGAATGCAAGGCGATCGCGCGGGCGGCGAGCGCCAGCCCGCGGGTGTTCCAGGTCGGTCACCAGCGCCTGTTCAGCGCCACGTTCCTGCACGCGCACGAGCTGGTGCGCTCGGGACACATCGGACCGATCACGCAGATCCGCGCCAGCTGGCACCGCAACAACGACTGGCGCCGTCCGGTGCCGGACCCGCGCCTGGAGCGCAAGCTGAACTGGCGACTGTACCGCGCCAGTTCCGGCGGCCTGCTGACGGAGCTGGCGTCGCATCACCTGCAGGTCGCCAACTGGTATCTCGATGCCGCGCCGTTGTCCTGCGTCGGCTACGGCAGCGTCAATCATTGGAAGGACGGGCGCGACGTGTACGACAACGTCAACGTGCTGTTCCGCTACCGCGACGGCGTGACCCTGGTCTACGACTCGCTCACCAGCAACCGCCACCACGGGCTGGAAATCCAGATCATGGGGCCCAGGGGAACGATCGAAGGCGAGAGCGGCAGGTTTTACACGGAGGAGCCGCCCCCGGCGCCCGCCGTCGCGGCACTCGTCGCGCAAATCGAGCAGGGCAAGGCGGAGACGGTGCCGATCGGCGCGCCGAGCTGGAAGCCGGAAGCGAAGTCCGGCGAGGTCGGACAACAGCTGCGGCACGACTTGGGCGGCGACGATGGCACCGTACTGTCGATGGCCGCCTTCGCCAACGCGATCCGCCTGGGCCAGCAGATGCCGCACATGATCGAGCACGCCTACCGTTCCGGAATCGCCGCGCTGATGGGGCAGGCGGCCATGGACGAGGGGCGCGAGATCGCCTGGCCCGGCAGCTACAAGTAACGACACCCGACTACTACAAGGAGACACCGATGTCGCAGCCGCTTTTCTCTACCCGTCGCCGCACGATCGTCAAGGGCGCATTGGCCGCGATGGCCACGCCGATGCTGGCGCACGCCAAGGCACCCAATGGCAAAGTCAACCTGGCCTGCGTCGGCATCGGCAATCGCGCCGCCCAGGTCATCAAGGAACTGCACGCGACCGGGCTCGCGAACGTCGTGGCCCTGTGCGACGTCGACATGGGCGCGCCGCATACCGTCGAGATCCTCAAGATGTTCCCCGATGTGCCGCGCTTCCAGGATTTTCGCCGCATGTTCGACAAGATGGGCAAGGAGTTCGACGCGGTCAGTATCGCCACGCCCGATTTCTCGCATTTTCCCATCGCGATGCTGGCCATGTCGCAAGGGAAGCATGTCTATTGCGAGAAACCGATGGGGCAAAGCTTCCGCGAAATCGACATGATGATGGCGGCCGAGCGCAAGTACAAGGTGGCTGCCCAGATGGGCAACCAGGGCCATTCGGAGGCCAATTACTTCCAATTCAAATCGTGGGTCGATGCCGGCGTCATCAAGAACGTGCGCGCCATCACGGCGTTCATGAACAATCCGCGCCGCTGGCACGGCATGACGGTGGCCGGATACCTGCCGCGCCAACCGGTACCGGCAACGCTGGACTGGGACGTCTGGACCGCGACCGGTCCTTACCATGATTTCAATCGCGGGTACGTCAACGGTGACTGGCGTTCCTGGTTCGACTACGGCAACGGTGCCTTGGGCGACTGGGGCGCGCATATTTTCGATACCGCCCACGAATTCCTGCAACTCGGCCTGCCGACCGAAGTCGAAGCCGTGCGGCTGGAAGGCCACAGCCCCTTTATCTTTCCGCAGGCGTCGACGCTGGCATTCCGCTTCCCGCAACGCGGCGCACTGCCACCGCTGGAACTGACCTGGTACGACGGCGTAAATAATCTGCCGCCGCTGCCGAAGAACTTCGGCGCCGCCATCGTCGATCCGAGCGTGCCGCCGCCATCGAAAGGCAGCGCCACCGGTGCCGTGCTTCCGCCCGGGAAGGTCATTTATGGCGACGGCCTGACCTTCAAGGGTGGTTCGCATGGATCTGAACTCCAGATCGTCGGCGAGGCCGCGCGGGATATCGCGCTCCCTGCCGTACCGAAGAGCCCATCCAACCACTTCGCCAATTTCCTGAAGGCCTGCATGGGCGAGGAAACCTGCCGCTCGCGCTTTGCCGTCGCCGGACCGCTATGCCAGACGATGGGGCTCGGCGTGATCGCCCAGCGGGTCAACGCGAAGCTCGTCTTCGATCCTGCGACCAAACAGATCACCAACCACAAGCAGGCAAACGCGCTGCTGGCCGGCATGCCGCCGCGCAGGGAGTGGGAGCAGTACTACAAGCTCGTCTAAAAACCGCAGCGGGTGCCCAGGCAACGTCACCGTGGTTCCGCCGCCACGTCCGTAACGCTGCCGTCTTCTTCTTGATGAGCTCTTTTAGGGTAATATTCGCTAGCCCGCGAGTGTCGTCGAAGCGCCGGGCATCCATCTCAGCCTCGACTTTCCGCGCCCACGCGACGGCCTGCGCGGACCTGCGCCCGCCAGGGTCCCCGACCTCAAGTATCGAAGTCATCTGTAGCAAATTCGTAGCAGCGAGGGAGGAAACAGGGGCATTCTGCGGGAAGTTCCGGGAAGTCGTATCGCTCCCTCCCAGAGGGAAAAGTAGGGATTAAATGAAAGACAGCAAGAGAAAACTGAGCGTTGCACCCATGATGGACTGGACCGACCGCCATTGCCGCGTCTTCCACCGCCAGATCACGAAGCACACCTGGTTGTATACAGAGATGGTGACGACGGGCGCGCTCGTCTACGGCGACGTCGAACGCCACCTGCGCTATGACGACGTCGAGCATCCCATCGCGCTGCAACTGGGCGGCAGCGATCCGGCCGACCTTGCCAAGAGTGCCAAGCTGGGCGAGCAGTGGGGCTATGACGAGGTCAACCTGAATTGCGGCTGCCCGTCCGAGCGCGTGCAGAAGGGGGCGTTCGGCGCCTGCCTGATGCAGGAACCGCAGCTCGTCGCCGATTGCGTGAAGGCGATGCGCGACGCCGTCAGCATCGACGTCACCGTCAAGCACCGCATCGGCATCGATTACAACGAGGAATACGGCTTCGTGCGCGATTTCATCGGCACCATTGCCGACGCCGGTTGCCGTACCTTTATCGTGCACGCGCGTAATGCCGTGCTGAAAGGGCTGTCGCCGAAGGAAAATCGCGAGATCCCGCCGCTGCGCTACGAAGTGGCGTACCAGTTGAAGCGCGAATTCCCGGACCTCGAGATCATCATCAACGGCGGCATCAAGACGGATGACGAGATCGCTACGCACCTGCAATACGTGGACGGCGTCATGATCGGCCGCGAGGCTTATCACAATCCCTATGTGATGGCGGGCTGGGATGCCCGCTTCTACGGCGACGCGACGCCGCCGAAAACGCGCGAGCAAGTGCTTGAAGCGATGATCCCGTACATCCGCGCCGAGCTCGAGCGCTATGGTCCGCTGGGCCTGCGCCTGAACAGCATCACCCGCCACATGCTGGGCCTGATGGCCGGCCTGCCGGGTGCGCGCGGCTACCGCCAGATGCTGTCCGACTCCCGCCGCCTCGCCGAAGGCAATCCCGAACTCCTCCTCGAAGCTGCCGGCAAACTGCGTCTGGCCGCGTAAGCGTCGCGTAAGGTTGACTCTTTGTTACTTTACTACCCCGGCCGCATGAAAATGGCCGGGATGTTCAAAATCCGCTACAAAAAATGTTGCATTTATTTAATCATTTGCAACGTTATCCTTGCCCGAAGGCAAGAATAGACCCATAATCTGGGCTCTTCTCCTTGCACGACATCTAATCCTGTTGTTGTGGTGAAACATAATTACAGCGGGGCATGTTTTCTGTCTGCAAATCGTCGTTTTGATTTATCCTGACGGAAATACGCAAGTCCACCGGGAAGATGGACTTTCCGTAACAAAAGACAAAGACCCCGGAGCGGGTCCGATCACTTGAAACAGGGAAGATAAGGAATGAACTTAGCAAACATGAAGGTCGGCGTGCGTCTGGGCTTGGGCTTTGCCCTCGTGCTCGTGCTGCTGGTCATGGTCACCGTCGTCGGCATCCTGCGCATGGCGCAGATTCAGAACCGGCTCGACCACGTCGTGAATGTCAATAATGTCGTCACCCGCCTGGTCGTCGACATGCGTAACAACGTGAGCGAACGCGTCACCTCGCTGCGTACCCTGACCCTGATGACGGACCCGGCCGACATGGAGCCGGAGCTGAACCGTTTCAAGGAACAGACCGCCAAGTACGATGCTCTGCAGCAGAAGCTGGTCGCCAAGTTCGCGGAAGAAGCGTCGGCTGAAGAAAAATCCCTGCTGAATCAAGTGAAAGAAGCCGAAGGCGCCGCCATGCCGGCGATCGCCAAGGCATCGGAACTCTACCTGGCCAATAACGCGATGGACGCCACCCGCGTGATGGTCAAGGAAATCCGTCCTGCCCAGAAGAAATGGCTGGAAGCGCTTGACCAGCTGGGCAAGCTGGAAGACAAGCTGAACGCGCAGACCCAGGTCGACGCGGAAGCCGCCTTCGCCAGCGCCCGTAACTTCATGCTCGTGCTGCTGGCCCTGGCCGTCACACTCGGCATCCTTGCCGCCACCGTCATCACCCGCGGCCTGCTGAAGCAGCTGGGCGGCGAGCCGGGCTACACCGCCAAGATCGCCGGCAGCATCGCCGAAGGCGACCTGTCGATCGCTATCGACACCAAGTCGTCGGATCGCGGCAGCCTGCTGATCGAAATGAAACAGATGCGCAACAGCCTGGTCGACATCGTCAGCCAGGTTCGTCGCGGCACGCACACCATCACCACCGCTTCGCGTGAAATCGCAGCCGGTAATACCGACCTGTCGTCGCGTACCGAACTGCAAGCCAGCTCGCTGGAAAAGACCGCGTCGGCGATGGAAGAACTGACGTCGACCGTGAAACAGAACGCGGACAATGCCCGCGAAGCGAACCACCTGGCCGCCACCGCATCGGACGTGGCACGCAAGGGTGGTGACGTGGTGTCGCAGGTCGTCGGCACGATGGGCGAGATCAATAGCTCGGCAAGCAAGATCGCCGACATCATCGGCGTCATCGACGGCATCGCCTTCCAGACGAACATCCTGGCACTGAACGCCGCCGTCGAGGCAGCCCGTGCCGGTGAACAGGGCCGCGGCTTCGCCGTCGTCGCCTCGGAAGTGCGTAACCTGGCCCAGCGTTCCGCAGCGGCCGCGAAAGAAATCAAGCAACTGATCGGCGACTCCGTCGAGAAGATCGGCCGCGGCAGCAAGCTCGTCGGCGAGGCCGGCGAGACGATGGACGAGGTCGTTGCCAGCGTCAAGCGCGTGACCGACATCATGAGCGACATCGCCAGCGCCAGCGCCGAACAGAGTGCAGGCATCGAACAGGTCAACCTGTCGATCATCGAGATGGACGGCATGACGCAGCAGAACGCCGCGCTGGTCGAAGAGGCCGCCGCCGCCTTCCAGAGCCTGCAGGACCAGGCCGCGGAACTGCAGCGCGTCGTCAGCATCTTCAAGCTGGCCGAAGGCGAAGAGCAGGCCGTCGTGGACGCACCGGCGCCAAGCGCCGCGACCGCCAGCCGTGCCGTCGTCGTCCGCCCGGCCGCCAAGCCGCAGCTGAAGAAGCCGGCCGCCGCGAAGGCCAAGGCGCCGGCCCAGCAGGAACGTGCGGCGGATGCTCCGGCATCGACCGCGAAGAAAGTCGCAGCGGCAGCCGCCAGCGACGATTGGGAAGAATTCTGAGCCAGGACGGCTCGTCCAGCGCCGGTCAACGCGCCGGCATCAAAAAAAACTTTGTTTTTCGGGGGTAATAAAAATGTCCAATAAGAAATTTGCTGTGAGCCTCGTCGCTCTGCTGGTCTCGGGTATCGCTGGTTCGGCTTTTGCAGGCGAAACGCCGGCATCGTTCGATCCGTCCAAGTGCAAGGTCGAATATCCGAAAGCGTCGCTGATGAACGAAGAGCAGGGCATCACGTCGATGTCCTTCCTCGTCGCCGCGGACGGTTCGGTGGCCGATTCGAAGCTGGAAAAATCGAGCGGCTTCAAGGGCCTGGACAAGGCCGCACTGAAGGGCCTGTCGGCATGCAAGTTCAAGCCGGGCACCAAGGACGGCGCACCGGCGCAGACCTGGACCAAGGTCGACTACGCCTGGAAGCTGGACTGATCCATCGGCGGGTGCCGGCCGGCCTGGCTCGGCGCCCCAGGTGAGGCTCTGCGTCCCCGGCATCTTGGCCGGGTGCGCGCGAGACCTGGGCCTGGCGGCATCCAACGATTCGAAAAGGGCGTCCCCGCGGGGGCGCCCTTTTTGCATCCGGCCCCGTGAAATCTGAAAATCTGTTACCGGCCTGTTGCGGCATGTATCGGTTGTAAGCGCCGGCTTCAATCCGGCAAATGCGGGCGGCTTCTCGCTATAGTGGTCTCACAGCGCAACTTCACCGCGCAACCAAAGGAGAACCACCATGAAACGCATTCTTGCTGCCACCGCCCTTGCCATCGTGAGCACCGCCGCCGTCCTGCCGGCGCAGGCGTCCGCCCGGGATGTCGTCGTCGTGCGCACCGCGCCGCCGCCGCCGCGCCACGAAGTCGTGCCGGCCGCGCGCCACGGTTACGAATGGGCGCCGGGCTACTGGAACTGGAACGGCCACCGCTACACCTGGGTGCGCGGCCATTGGGAGCGGGTGCGTCCGGGCTATGTCTGGCACCGTCCGGAATGGCGCCAGGGCGACCGCGGCTGGCAAATGGAGCGCGGCGGCTGGCGCCACGGCGACCGCGCTGTCGATCGTGACGGCGACGGCGTGCCGAACCGCTTCGACAACCGTCCCAACAACCCGCACCGCTCGTGACGAGTAACTAGCCCAGCGGCGCGCCGTCCTCGAACATCTCGCTCGCCATCCGCGCGAGATCGTTCATGCCGCCGCCGGACGCGAGATGGGCGCGCAGCCAGCGCGCCTGTCCGCCGTCTTTCATGAGGTGTTCGATCACCTCGCACGCCTTGCCGAAGCCGGGGTCGCTCGAGCGTTTTTTTAATCGTTCGAGGTCGGCGCGGATCGCATCCCCGATAGGCATAGCCGCACCCGATTCAGGATCGATCCACGTCGCGTCGACGCCGTCGCGTGCCGCGTTGAAGCGGTTCCAGATATACAGTTCGCGGCTGCTGCTTGTCGGCCAGCGGCCCGGCTGGTCCGCCCATTCCAGGCACAGCTCGCGCGCGTAGCACGCGAGCGCCGCCGCATACACAGGTTTTAACGGCGTATCCAGCACGCGCAATTCGATCGTTCCGTATTCCGGCTTCGGGCGCACGTCCCAGTAAAAATCCTTGATGCTGTTGACGATGCCGTGGCCGGCGAGCTGGTCGAAGTGGGCGCGGAAGTCGTCCCACGTGCGGATCTCGTACGGCAGGATGCCGCTCATCGGGAACGCGCCCACCACGTTGCTGCGCGAGCTGCAGAAGCCCGAGACTTCGCCCTGCCAGCACGGCGAATTGGCCGACAGCGCGATGAACAAGGGCGCGCGCTGCGTGAGCCAGGAACACAGGCGCATCGCCTCGTCCGGCGTGCCCGCGCCGATGTGGACGTGCATGCCAAATACCGTAAACAGTTTGGCTAGATAGCCGAACTTGCGCTCCGACGCGAAGTAGCGCTCCTTCGGGTAGATGCGCTGCTCGTTCCACTTCTGGAAGGGATGCGCGCCGCCGCCCGAGATCGACGCGCCGACATCGAACGCGGCCCGCTGCACCGTCGTGCGGATGTGTTCCAGCTGCTCGGCCGCTTCGTCGAACGAGGTCAGGATCGCAGTCGCCACTTCCAGCATCGACGTCGTGATTTCCGGCGTGTGCACCCAGGGCTTGTCGTGCTTGTCGAGCAGGCGCAGGATGTCGGGTGCGGCGGGGAACAGGTCGAACGTGAGGCGGTCGAGCACCATCAGTTCCAGCTCGATGCCCATCGTGCCGATCGTGGACGCCTTGAAGTCGGGCAGGTAGGCCGGGCCCTGACCGCTTGTTGCGAGTGCCTGCGCGTCCGTTTTCAGTTTTCCCAGCGCTTCGTCGTTCATCAATTCGCTCATTGGGCACCTCCTCGATAAGTTTCGCCCGCAAGGTGCAAACCAAGCCAGGTCAGGCCGGGCGCCAGCAGGACGTTCAGGGCCAGCAGCGCGCCCATCACGGCGGTGGACGTCGCATCGAGCCCGGTGTAGGCATTCAGGGTGTTGTCGACGACGAGCCCGCCGTAGCTGACCAGGGAGCACATCGACAGGGCCATCGCATGCTGCTTGCGCATGTCCCAGGCGGTGCCCGGCCACAGGGCGAGGCGCGTGGCCGCGATGCGGACCGCGAACACCGTCAGCGCGGCCACGATGGTCCAGCCGTCCAGCAGCGCCTGCAGGTCGACGAGCGCCGCCGACATCAGGAACAGCAGCACGTAGCCGATGTCCTGTGCCGTCTTCAACTGCGCCTGGAACACGTTGTCGCGCTTCTCCGCATTGCGCAGCAGGACGCCCATCAGCAGCAGCGAGAGCAGGGCGCTCGCGGACATCACGGAGCACAGCCCGAGGTCGATCAGCAGCGCGGCCAGCAGCATGCCGGGGCGCAGCGTCGCCGGCACCTTGCACAGCCGGGTCGCAAGCGCATAGACGCCGTACGACAGCACGGCGATCAGGGCGCCGATCACGAGCTTGCCGCCCTGGCGCATCAGCTCCGTCCAGAAACCGCTGTCGGCGTCCTGGCCGTGGCTGCGCGTCCATGCGAGCGTGATGCCGAGCGCCAGCAGCGCGACGAAGTTGGAGAGGCCGACCATGTTCGACGTCGCGAACGTGCTCGTGCCGCTCGCGTTTTCGTCCGCCACCATCGAGCTGTGGATGACGGGATTGACGGCGATGAGGATCGAGCCGATGAAGATCGCGGCGCCCCACGGCAGGCCGAAGAGGCCCAGCGTGACGGCGGCCGCGGCGCCGCGCGCCAGGGTCGCGAGCAGCAGACTGGCGCCCTGGCGGCCGCTGCGCAGCAGCCACGCGAGGTCCATCTTGCGGCCGACCTCGAACAGCACGAGCGCGGCGGCGCCGTTGAGGAGTTCCTGGAACTGCGTCAGCAGCGCGCGGTCGATGAAGCCGGCACCGTTCGCGCCGAGCAGCAGGCCCGCGATCACGGCGCCATACAGTTTCGGGATGCGGAAACGCTGCAGGGTCAGTCCGATCACGAGCGCGACCATCAGGCCGGCACCCAGAACGGCCAGCGGCGACAGCAGCCAGAGGGGCGAGTACAGTTCGTCATTCATGGCGCACCTCCCACGCGTGGGCAAGCGCGGTCAGTTCGCGCCCGATCACGTCGGCCCGCTGCTTCGCCAGTTCCTTTTGGCGCTCCGCCGATGCCGGCGCGAGGTCGCTGACGATGCGCGCGCGGACGATGCCCGCGTCGTCGCGCAGCGGAATCCACAACTGTCCCTTGACGCTGGCGCCTTCGCGCCACACGGCGACGAACTTCGCACCGGTACGGTCGCCGGGACGGCCCGGCTCCAGCAAGGTAAAGGGCTGCAGCCACTCGGCATCCGGGAAGCGGCGGGCGAGCAGCACCTGCATGCCGCTGCGCTGCTCCAGCCTCGCATCGTCGCGCGAATAGGGCAGGTGGATGCGCGTCTGGCTGATGCCCGAGGTCTCCAGGCGCAGGCAGGTCTTGTCGGACACCCAGCGCCATGTATCGCCATCGAGCACGCGCGGCTTGCCCTGCGACGCATCGCGCCACGCGACGAACAGCTTCGAGGCCGCCGGCAGCGGATTTCCTGCATCGATCGCATGCGCGGCCTTCGTCACGTTGTCCCAGTGGCCGGCCTGCCAGGTGCGCGTATCCGGTTTCTCCGACGGCTGCCAGCGCCACAGCGCTGCCGACCACTGGCCGTCGTCACCGCGCCAGATCGCGGCGAGTTGCCGGGTTTCGGACGTATTCATGGTCACGGTGCGGCCGGACCAGGCGCTGTTCCACGGCGGCGCGTCCGCGTGGATGGCTTGCGTGAGGCGGTGCCATGCGATGGCAGCCGGCTGCAGGCAGGTGGCTGCCGGCGTCGGGATGCTGCGCCAGTACACCATCTCCACGCGCTGGCTCCAGGCGCAGCGGCGCATCGTCGGTTCGCCCAGGCCTGACAGGGCGGGGGCGGCGGGGGCGGCGCAGTCGCGCGGCTGGGCGCCGCTCAGCTGGGTGAAGTCGGCGATGGCCGGCGTCGTTGGGGTCTTGACCGGCTTGCGGCTGGCCGCGTGCGCCGGTGGAATCAGGATGGCGCACAGTGCGCCTGCCGTTGCGAGCAGGCGGCGCAATGGTCGTGTTGGGGTCATGAAGATCGGCCCTCATTGAAAGACCTCGGTGCGGGCCGGGGGAAGCTTGGATCCGTCCGGCGCGCGGAGGTAAGTGGTCGCAGCGCGGGACGGTTGGCCGGCGTCTGGACTCGTTGAAAGACTGGATGCTTCGGATGCATCCGCGCTGCGGCGGGGCCGCGCGGCGGCGAGGTCAACGTGATGCCTGCCGCTCGTTTTTTAGGTGTGTACCGGGATCAAGTATAGGGCAAATAATTCATTTGCTCAAATATGATTGACGTAAGTACATTTCTGACGTGCATTTTAATCCAAGCGGAAATAGGGTGGCGTACGGTTGGTCGGTGTAGCCGCATTCGGTATAGTTGGGCCGACAATGACCGAAAAGGCATCGCAACATGAGTGAGCGCGGCATTTTATTCAGTGCGCCGATGGTGCGCGCGCTGCTGGCCGGTACGAAGACCCAGACACGGCGCGCGGTGAAAGAGCGGGAGGGCAGCGTCCACGCCGACTCGCCTCGTCCCTACGGTCGGCCTGGCGATCGGCTGTGGGTGCGCGAGACCTTTTTCGCGTATGGCCGCTGGGAAAAGCGCTACAACGAGAAGAAGCAACGCGACGAGTGGCGCTTCGTCGATATGACCCTGGAGCGCAGCCATTCCTATTTGTACGCGGCCGACAACCCGGACGTGCCGGTGGAAAAGGGGCGCTCCGCGACACCGGGCTGGCACACTCGTCCGGCACTGTTCATGCCGCGTGCGGCGAGCCGTATCCTGCTGAAAGTCGTATCGGTGCGGGTCGAGCGTCTGCAGGCCATCAGTGATCACGATGCAATCGCTGAGGGCATCGAGCGTGACGCCGGCAATACTACCGAATCGTTCAGCTGCCCGGTCGACAGCTACCGCTCGCTGTGGGAGCAGATCAACGGTATTGGCAGCTGGAACGCCAACCCGTTGATATGGGTTGTCGAGTTCAGGAGGATGGAAGCGTGATCGAACGTCAAAACGACAAAGGGTTGCAGCGACTACGCTTGCAACCCTTTGCTTTTACTGCTGAATTCTTGGGGTGGCTGATGGGACTCGAACCCACGACAACAGGAATCACAATCCTGGACTCTACCAACTGAGCTACAGCCACCACTGTCTTACTTGCTGTCTCGTTGTTGCCGAGACAGAACGAGATTATATAGGCACATTCGCATTCTGGCAAATCGAGTTTTGCCCAGCAGTGCGAGCGGCCCTCACTCGCCGCCGAACGTCGCCTCGTGCACGGGCGGATCGATGCCGATCAGGCTGTTGAACGCGGCCGACAGCGCCGTGGCGCTGGCGCTGGTCCAGGCCTCCAGCGTACCCGGCGCATCGTCAGAAGGGGAACGCAGCAACCGCCCCGCATCCAGCAACCGCACCAACTGGCGTGTAACGGCATCGC
Organism: Telluria mixta; assembly: GCF_029223865.1. Lineage (NCBI taxonomy): Bacteria > Pseudomonadati > Pseudomonadota > Betaproteobacteria > Burkholderiales > Oxalobacteraceae > Telluria > Telluria mixta. The sequence goes on along the minus strand of NZ_CP119520.1, from coordinate 419,807 downwards.
CGGTATCCACGAGCGTGACGTCACGTGCGCCGGTGGACGCGATCACGTCCTCGATCGCGGCGCGCACGAGCGGGTAGTGCGTGCAGCCCAGGACGAGGGTGTCGGCGCCCTGGTCGAGCAGCGGCGTCACGTAGCGCTGCAGCAGGTCGCGCGTGCCTTCCGTGTCGCCCAGTTCGATGCGGTCGACGAGGCCGCGGCACGGCTGCAGCAGGAATTGCGCATTCGTCGCTTCCGTGATCTGGTCGCGCAGTTGCAGGAACTTGGCGCCGGCCAGCGTGCGTTCCGTGGCCAGCACGCCGACCTTGCCGCTGCGCGTGGCCGCCGCTGCCGGTTTCAGGCCCGGTTCCACGCCGACGATGGGCAGGTCGGGGAAGGTGTCGCGCATCAGCTTGACGGCGGAGATAGTCGCCGTGTTGCAGGCGACGACGATGGCTTTCACGCCGCGTTCGACGAGGAAGCGGGCCACGGCCAGCGAGCGCTCGGCAACCACTTGTTCGGACTTGTCGCCGTACGGGGCGAATCCGGTGTCGGCCACGTAGATCAGGTGTTCGTGCGGGAGTGCTGCACGGATGTGGCGCAGGATCGACAGGCCGCCGAGGCCGGAGTCGAAGACGCCGACGGGGGCGTCTTCGGGGTGTGCTTGGGTGTTCATGGGGAGATGGTAACCCGGCAGGAGACGTTGCGGTACTGCGGGAGAAATTAGGTCCCCGCCTCCGCGGGGACGACGTGCGAATGATGCGATATCGTTCGAACGTCGCCCCTGCGCAGGCAGGGGCCCAATGTCGTGCGCTTAAGCCGTCGCGACCGGAATGCCCTTCAGCGACTCGATCTTCGCAGCCCATTCCTTCGGACCGGTCTGGTGCACGGAGGTACCCGTCGCATCGACGGCCACGGTCACCGGCATGTCCTTGACCTCGAACTCGTAGATCGCTTCCATGCCCAGGTCTTCGAAGCCGACGACCTTCGCCGACTTGATCGCCTTCGACACGAGGTACGCCGAGCCGCCGACGGCCATCAGGTAGGCCGACTTGTGGTTCTTGATCGACTCGATGGCGGCCGGACCGCGTTCCGCTTTACCGATCATCGCGATCAGGCCCGTCTTCTCGAGCATCATGTCGGTGAACTTGTCCATGCGGGTCGCCGTCGTCGGGCCGGCCGGGCCCACGACTTCGTCACGCACCGGATCGACCGGGCCGACGTAGTAGATCACGCGGTTCGTGAAGTCGACCGGCAGCGGTTCGCCTTTCGCCAGCATGTCCTGGATGCGCTTGTGCGCGGCGTCGCGGCCCGTCAGCATCTTGCCGTTCAGGAGCAGGGTCTGGCCCGGCTGCCACGATGCGACTTCTTCCTTCGTCAGCGTGTCGAGGTTGACGCTCTTGCTCTTCTGCGTGTCCGGGGTCCAGTTCACGTCCGGCCAGGTCGACAGCGCCGGCGGTTCGATGTACGACGGGCCCGAGCCGTCCAGCACGAAGTGTGCGTGGCGGGTGGCGGCGCAGTTCGGGATCATCGCGACCGGCTTCGATGCGGCGTGGGTCGGGTACATGTTGATCTTCACGTCCAGCACGGTCGTCAGGCCGCCAAGGCCTTGCGCGCCGATGCCCAGGGCGTTGATCTTGTCGCACAGTTCGATACGCAGCTCTTCCAGCTTGTTCTGCGGGCCGCGCTGCTTCAGCTCATACATGTCGATGTCTTCCATCAGCGACTCCTTGGCCATCAGCATGGCCTTCTCGGCGGAGCCGCCGATGCCGATACCCAGCATGCCCGGCGGGCACCAGCCGGCGCCCATCAGCGGGACGGTCTTGAGGACCCAGTCGACCAGCGAGTCGGACGGATTCAGCATGACGAACTTGGTCTTGTTCTCCGAGCCGCCGCCTTTGGCCGCGACCATCACGTCGACCGTGTCGCCCGGCACCAGCTCCATGTGCACGACGGCCGGGGTGTTGTCCTTGGTGTTCTTGCGCTCGAAGTGCGGGTCGGCGACGATCGAGGCGCGCAGCTTGTTGTCGGCGAAGTTGTACGCGCGGCGCACGCCTTCGTTGACGGCGTCCGTGATCGAGCCGCTGCCGAAACCTTCGAAGCGCACGTTCATGCCGATCTTCAGGAACACGTTGACGATGCCGGTATCCTGGCAGATCGGGCGCTTGCCTTCCGCGCACATGCGCGAGTTGGTCAGGATCTGCGCGATGGCGTCCTTGGCGGCCGGGCTCTGCTCGGCCTCGTAGGCGCGCGCGAGGTGCTGGATGTAGTCGGCGGGGTGGTAGTAGCTGATGTACTGGAGTGCGGCGGCGACCGATTCGATCAGGTCGTCCTGTTTAATGACAGTCATGTGAGTCTCGCTGTGGGGGTCTTGGATTACGGAGGAATCAGTGGTGCTTGTTGTCACTCTGGGTGTTCATCATGATCCGGTCGGTGTAGGCGATCGCCATTGCCGACAGCAGGAACACGACGTGAATGCAGGTCTGCGCGATGATCGTCTGCGCATCGTAGGACTTGGCGTTGATGAACGTCTTGAGCAGGTGGATCGACGAGATACCGATGATCGCCATCGCCAGCTTGGTCTTCAGCACGGACGCGTTCACGTGCGACAGCCATTCCGGCTGGTCCGGATGGTCTTCCAGGTACATGCGCGACACGAAGGTTTCGTAGCCGCCCACGATCACCATGATCAGCAGGTTCGAGATCATGACGACGTCGATGAGGCCCAGCACGACCAGCATGATCGTCGTTTCGTTCAATTTGTCCGGCAGCGGCGCGCCCGGCACGGCGACGGCCTGGAAGATGTGCTGCAGCGCGGCTTCGTTGCCCATTGCGGCCAGCACGAGGTCCTTGAGTTCGACCCAGAAATGGAACACGTAAACGCACTGCGCGAGGATCAGGCCGAGATACAAAGGCAGTTGCAGCCAGCGGCTGGCGAACATGAAACTGGCGAGTGCGCTGCGTTTGCGTGCGCTGGAGGAGGGTTGCGAATCGAACATCTATGCGGGCTTTCCAATGCGGCGGCGGTCAGGACAGCTCAACATTCTACACCCGCCGGGCGTTGCCGGCACGGCGTCGTGGTACGCGGAAGGTTGATAGAATGGCCAGCGGGGATGTCGCAGGTAGCCCGCGTTGGGCCGTGTAAGGGCTCAGTAAGCGTGGGTGCTTAAGGTATTAGGCAAAATTACTACACTATCAATAGGAGACTAGTATGGCCGAGAACGAGACCCAACAGCAGGGACTGCAGGAAAACCGCGTCTTCCAGCCGCCCGCACAATTCACCGCCAATGCCGCGATTTCCGGCATGGATGCGTACAACAAGCTGTGCGACGAAGCCGCCAGCGACTACGAGGGTTTCTGGGCCCGCCTGGCGCGCGAAAACGTCGCCTGGCACAAACCCTTCACGCAAACCCTCGACGAATCGAATGCGCCGTTCTACAAATGGTTCGCGGATGGCCAGCTGAATGCGTCGTACAACTGCCTCGACCGCAACATCGAGAACGGCAACGGCGACAAGACGGCGATCATCTTCGAAGCGGACGACGGCGCTGTCACCCGCGCCACGTACCGCGAACTGCACGAGCGTGTGTGCAAATTCGCCAACGGCCTCAAATCCCGCGGGATCAAGAAGGGCGACCGCGTCATCATCTACATGTCGATGTCGATCGAAGGCGTGGCCGCGATGCAGGCGTGCGCGCGCATCGGCGCGACGCACTCCGTCGTGTTCGGCGGCTTCTCCGCGAAGTCGCTGCAGGAGCGCATCATCGACGCGGGCGCCGTCGCCGTCATCACGGCCGACGAGCAGCTGCGCGGCGGTAAATCGCTGCCGCTGAAAGCCATCGTCGACGAGGCGCTGGCGATGGGCGGCTGCGAGACGATCCGCGACGTCATCGTCTACAAGCGCACCGGCGGCAACATCAACTTCCAGGAAGGCCGCGACCTGTGGCTGCACGACCTCGTCGACGGCCAGAGCGCGCAATGCGAGCCGGAGTGGGTCGACGCGGAACATCCCCTGTTCATCCTCTACACCTCGGGCTCGACGGGCACGCCGAAGGGCGTCCAGCACTCGACCGGCGGCTACCTGCTGTGGGCCGCGCTGACGATGAAGTGGACCTTCGACATCAAGCCGGACGATGTCTACTGGTGCACGGCCGATATCGGCTGGGTGACGGGCCACACGTACATCTGCTACGGCCCGACCGCGGTCGGCGCCACGCAGATCGTGTTCGAAGGCGTGCCGACCTTCCCGAACGCCGGCCGCTTCTGGGAGACGATCGCCAAGCACAAGGTCAGCATCTTCTACACGGCGCCGACGGCGATCCGTTCGCTGATCAAGGCGTCGAACACGGACGAGAAGGTGCATCCGAAGAACTACGACCTGTCCAGCCTGCGCCTGCTGGGCACTGTCGGCGAGCCGATCAACCCGGAAGCATGGATGTGGTACTACACGCAGATCGGCGGCCAGCGCTGCCCGATCGTGGACACCTTCTGGCAGACGGAAACGGGCGGCCACATGATCACCCCGCTGCCGGGCGCGACGCCGATGGTGCCGGGTTCCTGCACGTTGCCGCTGCCGGGCATCATGGCCGCCATCGTCGACGAAGCCGGCCACGACGTGCCGAACGGGCAGGGCGGCATCCTGGTCGTGAAGCGTCCGTGGCCGTCGATGATCCGCACGATCTGGAACAACCCGGACCGTTTCCGCAGCGCCTACTACCCGGATGAACTGGGCGGCAAGTACTACCTGGCCGGCGACGGCGCGATCCGCAACAAGGACACGGGCTACTTCACCATCACGGGCCGCATCGACGACGTGCTGAACGTCTCGGGCCACCGCATGGGCACGATGGAGATCGAGTCCGCGCTCGTGGCGCACCCGATCGTGGCGGAAGCGGCGGTCGTCGGCAAGCCGGACGAGACGACGGGCGAGGCGATCTGCGCGTTCGTCGTGCTGAAACAGGCGCGTCCGACCGGCGAGGAAGCGAAGAAGCTGGCCGCCGAGCTGCGCAACTGGGTCGGCAAGGAGATCGGTCCGATCGCCAAGCCGAAGGAGATCCGTTTCGGCGACAATCTGCCGAAGACGCGCTCCGGCAAGATCATGCGCCGCCTGCTGCGCGTGCTGGCCAAGGGCGAGACCATCACCCAGGATATCTCGACGCTGGAAAACCCGGCCATCCTTGAGCAACTGAAAGAATCTGCCTGACCATTCGCGCGTGATCGGTTACACTGATCACAGCAGAGTTGACGCCGCACCGGGAGACCGGGGCGGCGTTTTTTTATTCCTCGCCGGTTTTCTTGAACAGCGCTTCCAGTTCCGCCCGTTTGCTGTCCACCTGCGCGCGTCCGCGCTTGCCCGCAAACTCTTCCTCAATGTTGTCTCGGTAGAAACTCCAGGCCGCGCCCGACGTCGAGAAGCGCCGCCATACCTCGCTGCCGACGCCCGAGTAGTCGATCGCGCTGCCGTCGTCGAATTCCACGCGCAGGATGCGCTCGCGCGCGTCGTAACCGATCGCGCGCAGCTTACCCGCGTTGATGCGTTTCATGTCCATGGTGTTGTGTCCTCCGCAAACGATGCATGGATTATTGGGACATTCGACTGATTCGGCAAGCCAAGCCGCCTTGCACGGCGGTGCATGCCTTGTTGCGTCTTCCGCTTGTACGTACTCTGGCTCAGCCGCACGACAAACATTAAATGGGAGACTAACAGATGAAACGTTTCGCCCGCTGGTTCGCCGCACTCTTGTTCGCCCTGTCGTTCCTGCCGCTGTCCGCATCCGCCGCCGGTTATACCCAGACCCGCTACCCGATCGTGCTCGTGCACGGCCTGCTCGGCTGGGACAGCATCGGCCCCTTCGATTACTGGTTCGGCATCACGGACGCCCTGCGCCGCGACGGTGCCCAGGTCTACGTCGCCCAGGTGAGCGCCGCCAACAGCACCGAAGTGCGCGGCGAGCAGCTGCTCACCTACGTCAAACAGGTGCTGGCCGCGACTGGTGCCCAGAAAATCAACCTGATCGGCCACAGCCACGGCGGCCCGACGATCCGCTATGTCGCGTCGGTGGCGCCGAATCTCGTCGCTTCCGTGACGAGCGTCGGCGGCGTCAACAAGGGTTCGGCGGTGGCGGACGTCCTCCGCGGCACCGTCGCGCCGGGGACGTTCCCGGAAGCCGTGCTGGGCTCCATCGTGAACGGCCTGGCCGGCACCATCGCCTTCCTGTCCGGGGACAGCAGCGCGCAGGTGTCGACGGCGGCGCTGGATTCGCTGACCACCGCCGGCGCCGCGAAATTCAACGCCGCGCATCCGGAAGGCGTACCGACGACTGCATGCGGCGAAGGCGCCTGGCAGGCCAGAGGCGTGTATTACTTTTCGTGGAGCGGCGCGCAGCCGTTCACGAACCTGCTCGACCCGATCGATGCGCCGCTCAGCCTCGTGTCGCTGGCGTTCCGTGGCGAGAAGAACGATGGCCTCGTCGGTAGCTGCTCCAGCCACCTGGGCCGCGTGATCCGCGACGACTACGCAATGAACCACTTGGACGAAGTGAACCAGGTCGCGGGCCTCGTCAACCTGTTCGAGACCAATCCCGTCACGCTGTACCGCCAGCACGCCAACCGCCTGCGCGAGATGGGACTGTGAACCGCAATCCGACCATCGTCTTTGCGCTCGGCGCGGCCGGCACGCTGTGGCTGGCCGTGGTGGCAGGGCGGCCCGCACCGGCGGTGCAGACCGTGCACGTGGCGCGGGCGGCCAAGCCGTTCGCGCCATCGCTGCAGGGCACGCGGCCGGACGGCGCCGTACGCGTGGCGCCGGACGACAGCGTCGTCGCGGACGCCCAATTGATCGAGCTGTTCGACTATTACCTGAGCACCGTGGGCGAGAAATCGCCCGCCGCGGTGCGGACGGAAATCGAGCGTGAACTGGACCGCACCTTGCGTCCGGCCGCCGCCGCGGCAGCGAAGCGCGTGCTGACGCGCTACATCGCCTACCGGCAGGCGCTGGCGGGTTTGCAGACCGACCGCAGGCTGACCGGCCCGGATGCGGCGGCACTCAAGCGCCGGCTGAACGCATTGCGCGGCCTGCGCGCGCAGTATTTCAGCCAGCGCGAGATCGCCGCGATCTTCGGCCGCGAGGATGCCGCCAATGCGGAGGCCCTGGCACGCATGGAGATCCGCGACGACCGCACCCTGAGCGCGCAGCAGAAGCAGACGCGCCTGGCGGCGCTGGATGCGGGCTTGCCGGCCGACGTCCGCGCGGCGCGCGAGACGCCTTTGAAAATCGTGCGTGTGCAGGAGGAGGCGGAGCGGCTGCGGGCCGGCGGGGCGAACGAGGAGGATGTCTTCCGGCTGCGCGCGGACGCGTTTGGCGCGGATGCGGCGCAGCGGCTGGCGGATGTGGATAGTGAGGAGGCGGCGTGGAAGCGGCGGATCGAGGCCTACCTCGTCGAGCGCCGGGGGCTGCGCGACGAGGCGGAGATCGCGGCGCTGCGCAATCGCATGTTCAGCGAGGATGAGCAGCGGCGGTTGGCGGCGTATGAGGGCGGCCCGCTACCTTAAACGTCATTCCCGCGCACGCGGGAATCCATACGGAATCACAGAATTCGCTCAGCATGGGTTCCCGCTTTCGCGGGAACGACGATTATTTTTACAGCTTCTCGAGCTGTCCCTTCGCATACCCGGCCCCCGCGCCGCTCGGCGCCAGCTCGAGATAAGTCTTGTACGCCGCCTTCGCTTTCTCGCCATCGCCCGCGCGCGCATACGCGTCGCCCAGGTTCATGTACGCGATCGCGCGCGACGGATCCATCTTGATCGCGTTCTCGAACCAGCGCGCCGCTTCCGCGAACTTGTCCTGCTTGTAGAAGACGAAGCCGAGATTGTTCGCCGCCAGCGCGAAGTTCGGCCGCAGCTTCAGCGCTTCCGTGAACTGCGCCTCCGCCTGCGCATACTGCTTTTCCTTGTACAGCTGCAGCCCGTGATCGTTGGCGCGCTGCGCCTGCTGGCGGCTCGACACCGGCACCGCGACGGGCGCCTTGATCGTTTGCTCGCCGCCTTGCAAGTCCTTCACGACGACGGGCGCGGTCGGCGTCGACGCCTTCGCGTCCAGCTTCGTGTTGAGGGCGATGGCGTCGTTCGACAGCTGTGCCGTGTTCGTGTTCAGGAATTCGCTTTCCTCCGGCAGTTCGAACACGAAGTCGCCGCCTTCGGAACCGGGTAGGCTGCCGAAAGCGGGCGTCTGCTGCGACACGCTGGATACCGCCGGCGCCACGTACGCCGCCAGCTCCGTCGCGGTGATCAGGCCGTCGCCGTTCAGGTCGGCCTTGCCGCCGAGGCCCTGCAGCAGCGTCCACGTGAACACGGAATGGCCGTTCGGACCGCCGTCGGACACCATCTGGTCCGTGCCGCCCGCCGTCAGCATCTGGCGGCCGAGGCGCTTCGCGTTATCGCGCAGGAAGGCCGCGTTGGCGCCGCCGCGCGTGAGTCCCAGGCCGCTGTAGCAGGCATCCATCACGAACAGCACGTGCTTCGCGGGCAGGCTCTCGGCGATGTTCTGGATTTCCGTCATCGGGATGGCGTCGCTGGCCAGGTTCTCGGGATCGGCGTCGTACGGGACGATGTAGCCGAGATCGCGCCCGGAGCTCAGCTTGCGCGTGGCGCCGTGGCCCGCGAAGAACACGAACACGCGGTCGTTCGGCTGCAAACCATGACCGACGACGTCGTGGAACGCGGCGAGGATCCCGCGCCGCGTGGCCTGCTCGTTCTTCAGCGTGATCACGTGGTCGGACGCGAAGCCGAACTTCTGCACGAGCGCCTGCCCGACGCCTTCCGCATCGCGCACGGCATACTGCAGGCGCGGCCATTTCGGATAACCGTCGACGCCGACGACGATCGCCCACGAAGACGCATAACCCGTCGCAGCCGCGCGCGCGACAGGTGCCGGTGCCGCACCCGCACCGCCGCTCACGCGGAACGTATTGCCGTCCCAGCCGGCGAACTGGTAGCCCTCCGCGACGAGCCGGTCGAGGATCGCCGGCAGTGCCTTCACGGTGCGCTCGTGGATGTCGTGGAACAGGATGATGCCGCGGCCTTCCTTGTCCACCGCACGCAGCACGCGGTCGGCGATGGAAGAGGGCACCGGATCGGCCCAGTCCAGCGAGTCGATGTTCCACATGACGGATTTTAAATGCGCATCGGCCAGCAGGTGCATGCCTTCCTTGTTGCGCGCGCCGTAGGGAAAGCGGAACAGCGCGGAGCGTTGCGGATCGACGGCCTTCAGCAGCGTGTCCGTATCGAGGATCTCGGCTTTTAAACTGTCGCCACTCTCTTTCGACAACTGCGCGTGCGAGAAGCTGTGGTTGGCCAGCACGTAGCCTGCGGCCTTCAGCTTGCGGCTGACTTCCGCGCCCGCGTTGAGGCGCGCGGCACCGTGCGCGTCGAGCGTGCCGATGTTGCGGCCGACGCTGAAGAACACGGCCGGCGCATCGTACTGCTTGAGGATCGCGGCGATCTCCTCGCTGTAGCGGCGGTGCGGACCGTCGTCGAAGGTCAGTACGACTGTCTTCTTCGGCAGGCCCTTGCCGAAGATCTCGTCCTCTTCCTTTTGCGCGGTCGGGCTATTGTCCTGGCTCGGCGGTTCCGGCTTGGCGGGGTAGGGCAGCACGACGCCGTAGTCCTTGAGGATCTGGTCGCGTCGATACAACGTCTTCAGGTGGGCGACGTAGGCGTCCCACTTCTCGCGCTTGAGCGTGATGGAGCGCGTCTCGAAGCGACCGAAGACGGCGTGGATCTCCTTCTCGTAATTGCGCTCGATCTCGGCCAGCGCGTCGACGTCTTCCGAGATCCGCTTGTGCAGCTTGATCGCGGGCAGCGACGAATCCTTCGCCACGCTCGCCAGCAGCGACTGCATCAATTCGCGGAACGCGAGACGGTCCGCATCGTACAGGCCTTCGCCCGACTCGACGTAATCGAGCAGGCCGCCCACCGCCTCGAAACGGCGCGGATTCTGCGACCCGACGAGGCTCGCCAGCGCATCGTCGATCCTGTTGATGCGCTCCTGGTTTTCATGGAACAGCTGTTGGCCGACGCGGTTGACCTCTTCCTGGCCTGTCGAGGAGAGGCCGGCTTCGTCCTGGGTCAGCACGATCATCTTGCGGTAGGCGGCCAGCACCTGCTGCATGTCGGCAGCAATGTCGGAGGCCTCTTTGGACTGGTTTTGTTGTGTCGCCTGGGCCGGCGGCCCCGGTTTGCGGTTGACCAGCCAGGTGCCGCTGGCAGCACCGGCAGCGGCGACGGCGAAGATGACGAGATAGAGGGCTTTGCGTTTCACGGCGGCGTTGGAAAACTTTTATCGCGGCAACAATATCACTAACGGCGTGACCTTTGCTAACAAAAACTTAACCTTTGTGGCGCCGCAACAATCAGGACGACGACAGCACGAAGGTATTGCCGTCCGGGTCGCGAAACTTGGCGAACGAGCCCCAGGGTTGGCTGGTCGGCGGCTCGATGAACTCGACGCCGCGCGCGCTGAGCTGGCGCCAGGTCGCTTCGACGTTGTCGCACGCGAATGAGCCGTTGAAGAACGTGCCGATGCGGTCCTCGTGGCCATCCGGCGTGAACAGCACGACGCGCGTGCCCGAGCGCGCGATGCGCAGTTCGATCCAGCGTTTGCCGGGGCCCATCGGCTGGTCTGTGGAGATCTCGAAGCCTAGCTTCTCGGTGTAGAAGGCGAGGGCGCGGTCCTGGTCGGAGACGGGGATGCCGACGAATTTCAGTTGAGTGATCATGTTGTGGCTTGTTGTAGTTGTGGTGCCGGCCATTATCGTGGCAGGATGGCCACCGGTGTGCTTTTAAAAACTATAGTATCGATGACTACTCGTGTTTCCCCGCTGGACGCCTATGTGTTCGAAGTCCTGATGCCCGATCTGGTGGGGCATGACCGCCGCCCGGCGGCCTTTGTCGTCTATCTGTATTTGCTGCACAGTGCGCAGGCACTGGGGCGTGATCAGGTTCCGGCCAGTTTGCAGACGATCGCCGTGAAGACGGGGCTGTCGAAGTCGGCGGTGCAGGTGGCGCTGCGGCACCTGAAGCGGCGCGGGCTGATCGGTGCGGAAGAGGTGGGGACGCAGGTGAATCCGGTTCGGCACGTGCTGCGGCCGTGGCGTCGGCAGATCGATACAAAAAAATAGGCCACCGCAGGGTGGCCTATTTTTGGGTGTTCTGGCGGAGAGAGGGGGATTCGAACCCCCGATAGGCTATGAACCTATACACGCTTTCCAGGCGTGCGACTTAAACCACTCATCCATCTCTCCTGATGGGTTCACGAACTAGATGTTCGCGAAGCCGCCTATTATAGCAAGGATTCTCGGCTGTACAAGAGCGGCATGTCACACGCACCAAATCGCGCCCCCGTTCGGATCTCTCTGTTCAAAATCAATGCTATCTTGCCTGTTCAATATCTATTGAAGGGGCAACATGGATTTCGTGGAATGGATGCGATCAATCGACCTATCCGAAAAGTCGGTCAACAACTACGCCAACGCCATCAAGGGCAGTCTGACCAACTGGGCGATGCGATACGGACTGACGAAGAAACCGATTTCCGATATCTCGGATGTGGATGAACTGACCGTCTTGATCGAGCGTCTGAGCCGAACGACCGAATTCATCAATCGGAACGGGCGGGGGAAGGGCATGTACGCTGCCGCGCTCAGCAACTACCAAAAATACGTGCAGAGCCAATACCATGGAAAGCCCAATGACTACGGTCCGTATCGAAAGCAAGTCGAAAAACTTGAAGCGGAACCCGGCGTGCCGTTCGATCCGGCCGGACTCGAGGACGCGCGTACGCGTGTGTTGCGCGTCGTCGTCCAGCGACGCGGACAGCGGAAGTTTAGGGGCGAGCTGCTCCAAGCGTATGGGGGCCGCTGCGCGATCACGGGCTGTCCCGTGATTCCTCTTCTGGAAGCCGCGCATATCACGCCCTATCTTGGCCCGGATACCAACACGATCAAGAACGGCATCCTGCTGCGTGCCGACATCCATACGTTATGGGACCTGGGTTTATTGGCGGTCGATCCAGGTACGGGCGAAGTATGGGTGAGTCCCGACGTCGACGATCCGACCTATCGTGTGCTCTCGGGCCAGCCGCTCAAGCATCCAGCGCATACCGCCCAGCATCCGGCGCTGTCCGCACTGCAGCAGCAATGGGATCTCGTGCACAAAAAGCGCGATGAAGCGGCGTTGGGCATGTCGTAAGTCATCCGGTCCGTTCACGAGGCCGGACTCGACACCCTGATCTCATCCCCACGACGTTCACATCGAGCCCGAACCCGACGTGCAACAACCGCGCAAACGCCTCCACATTATCCGCATCGAACACGCCGCCGATGCCGATGCGCGCCGCGGCGTCATCCTCGATCACCAGCTGCTTGCGCCCATACCGGTTGAACTGCCGCGCCGCATCGGCCAGCGTCGCCTGGTCGAACACCAGCTTCCCCTGCATCCAGCTCAAGCCGGCCTTCAGCTGCTGCGTCGATTTCCGCGTGACCAGCACGTTATCGCGCTCCGCCAGCGCCGCATCGTCGCGCGTTAGCACGGTCGGAGTGCCGCGCGGCGCCTTCACCTGTACGCGGCCTTCCAGCACCGCCACGCGCAACCGGTCGCCTTCGCGCAGTAAAGAAAATTTCGTTCCCAGCACAGTGACAGTCTGCGCACCCGCATGCACGACGAACGGCCGCCGTGCGTCGTGCGCGATGTCGAAGAACGCCTCGCCCTCGTCCAGCCACACTTCACGCGCGCGCGGCGTCACGGCCGTGCGTACGTGGGTCGCGGTGTTCAGCGTCAAATGTGAGCCGTCGGCCAGGGCGACCTGCTCGCGCTGGCCGCGCGCGGTCGCGTAGCGTTGCGTCTCGGGCGAGCGGCCGAACTGGGTGACCAGCAGCACGGCCACCAGCACCGTGCAGAAGGCCGCCGCGGTGCGGTAGACCGCAGGATGCGCGATCCAGGCCAGCGGCGTGCGCCGGCGTTGCGCGCCCGAGGCCGGCAGCGCACCGAGACGGTCGGCCCGGCGCCACGCGTGTTCCAGGCGCAGGAAGGCGACGCGATGGGCGGTCGATGCGGCGAGCCAGGCGTCCAGCGCCTGCTGGCGGTCAGGGGGCAGGGTAGCATCGTAGCGATCGCGCTCGGCGATCCAGTCGGCGGCCCGGGCTTCGATCTCCTGGAGATCCGTGGATGTCATTGCAGGGTTCCTTTCTTGCGCAGCGGTCCCGCAGGAGCCAGGCCGACGGCGGTGGCACTCGCCTGCAGGGCCTGGGCCAGGGCGCGGACGCCTTTGGAGACCTGGCGCTCTACGGTGTCTTCGGTGATGCCCATGCGCGACGCGACTTCGCGTTGCGACAGGCCCTCGATCTTGCGCAGTTCGACGACTTCGCGGCAGCGCGCCGGCAGCAGGTCGAGCGCCACCTGCAGCAGGCGCAATTCGCTGCGGCCGGTCAGGTGGCGCTCGGGACTCAGTTCGTCGACCGTCGGCGCGAGGGCGTCCATGTCGGCGAATGTGTCGATCGCCACGATCTGGGCGCGGCGCGCGCGGTCGATCAGCAGGTTGCGGGCTGTCGCCAGGACGAAGGCCTGGGCGGAATCCGGCCGGCGCAGCGCGCAGCCGTCCCACACGCGGGCATACACCTCCTGCCGCAGGTCGGCGATCTCGCTCGCATTGCGCCAGTTGCGGCGCAAATAGCGTTCGAGCACACCTTCGAGCGGCAACACCTGGTCGACAAACCAGGCGCTCAATTCATCGTTTTCCACGTCGGATCCTTCGCTGTCGTGCGACTCGGCCATCACCTCATCTCTTCAGACGAAGCGGAAAACAAAATCCGGTACGCCGCCACGATATTTATTTTTCGTCGAAAAAGATACCGGATCGTGCCGGCACCCACGTCTAGGTTTCATGGAGACACCCAAAACAGGAATCAAAAATGAAACCGAAAACGCGTTCGCATGTTTTGATACGCACGGCATACCGGATAATGGCGCGGCCATCGTCTTTATTCGACAGAGACAGCTTACCTGGAAAGCCAACGATGAAGACGAAACGACCCTCGCACTTCCTGCCGTCGATGGCGCTCGTCGGCGCGCTCCTGTGCGGCGCCGGCGCGCAGGCGCAGGTGCGCAACTTCGATATCGCGCCGGGCGAGTTGAAGACCGCGCTCGATGCCTATGCGGCGCAGTCGGGCACGCAGCTTCTCTACAAGATGGAAGACGTCAAGGGGCGCAGCACCCAAGGGGTCAAACGGGCGCTGTCCCCGGACGACGCGTTGCGCCAGCTGCTCGACGGGACGCCGCTTTCGGTGCGGCGCGACGTGTCGGGCGCGCTGGTCATCTTCGCGGCGCCGGCGCCGCCACCGCCGCCGTCCGACAAGCGTTCCGAGGTCGAACAGGTGACGCCCGGGATGGTGGTCGTCACCGCCACGCGGCGCCGCGAGCCGGCGCGCGAGGTGCCGATGCAGGTGAGCAGCCTGTCCACCGAGAGGCTGACCCAGGCCGGTGCGAGGGGCCTGCAGGATTACCTCGGCAGCGAGGCCGGCGTCGACGTCAAGAGTACCGGCGGTCCCGGGATCGGCACGTTGACGATCCGCGGCGTCAGCACCGGCACGCAGACCATTTCGACGGTGGGCGTGTACATCGACGATGTTGCATTCGGCTCAAGCACGGCGGCCGCCAACGGCGCGCAGATGGCGCTGGACATGGCCCTGCTGGACCTGAATCACATCGAGCTGCTGCGGGGCCCGCAAGGCACGCTGTACGGCGCCAGTGCGATGGGCGGCCTGCTCAAGTACGTCACCAACGAGCCGGATACGACCGAGTTCTCCGGCAAGGCGATGGTGAGCGCGTCCACGACGCGGCACGGCGGCGCGGGCCACATGGTGAGTGCGGTCGTGAATGCCCCGCTGAAGGAGGACGTCGCGGGGCTGCGGGTGTCGGCCTTCACCGACCATGCGGGCGGCAGCGTGGACAGCGTTGACCTGCGCCCCGGTCGCGACATCGACGGCGGCCGGACCAGCGGCAGGCGCGTGTCGCTGCTGCTCATGCCGGCCCACCGCCTGCGCGTGCGGCTCACCGGGACCACCCAGCGCATCGCGCGCGGCGGCACCGATTTCGTCGACTACGACGCGAGCGATGGGCGGCCGGTGCGCGGGACGCCCACGCGCCAGCTGTTCGGCGCGGAACCGTATCGCGTCAAGACCGACGTGCTGGCGGCCGAAGTCGAATACGATTTCGGCTGGGCGCGTTTGAACTCCATCACGTCGCGGCAGCGCGTCCGCTCGTCGGCGGGGACCGATTTCAGCTTCGGCTACGTGCCGCTGCTGCGCGATGCCGGCATCGACGTCGACTCCACCGTGGCCGTGGTCGACGTATCGCTCGACAAGACGACGCAGGAGGTGCGCCTGACGTCGAAGGCGGACAAGCAGCTGGAATGGCTCGCCGGCGTCTACCTGAACCGCGAGAACAGCAATAACCGGCAGCGCATCGATACCACGTCGAGTGGGCTGCCAGGCGCGAGCCCGCTCGCCGTCGCGATTCCCGCCGAATACCGCGAGGCGGCGCTGTTCGGCGACGTGACCTGGAAATTCTCGCGGGCGCTGGCCGTGACCGCAGGCTTGCGGACGGCCCGCAACCGGCAGCATTACGTGCAGCAGTCCGACGGCCCGCTGGCCGGCGGTTCCCAGGCCCTCGAGGCCCGGTCCAGCGACAGTACCCGCACGTGGCTGCTCACCGCACGCTACAACCTGACGCCCGGAAGTTCGATCTATGCGCGTGCGGCCACCGGATATCGTCCCGGCGGGCCGAATGCGGTGCTGCGCGATCCGGCTACCGGCGCGCCGACCGGACCGACGTCGTTCCAGCCCGATACCCTGACCAGCTACGAGCTGGGCTACAAGGCCGACCTGCTCGACAAGCGCCTGCACGTCGAGACGGCGGTGTTCGACCTCGAATGGAAGAATTTGCAGCAGTACCGGCCCGTCAACGGCATCGCGACGATCGTCAACGCCGGCGCGGCGCGCGTGCGCGGTGCCGAACTGACGGCGATCTATCGGCCTGATGACCGCTGGACCCTGGCCGGCAACGCGGCCTGGATCGACGCCAAGCTGACCAAGGACGCCCCCGGCCTGGACGCCGTGGCGGGCGCGCGCCTGCCGTCCAGCGCGCGATTCTCGGCCAGCCTGAGTGCCAATTACACGTTCGAGGTGGCGGGCTTCGCGGCCTATGCCGGCGCGACGCAGCGCTACGTCGGCGCCCGCAACGCCGGTTTCGCGGGCAGCGCCGCGCTGCCGTTCTACCGCCTTCCAGCCTACGCGCTGACCGACCTGCAGGCGGGCGTCGATTTCAGGCGCGCCAGCGTGTCGCTGTTCGTGCGCAACGTGTTCGACCGGCGCGCCCAGCTTGCGGCCGACAGTACGGTGCAGGCGTTCGGTGGGCCGGCCTGGGTCTCGCTGGCCCAGGCGCGCACGATCGGCGCGACGCTGACCGTGCCGTTCTAAGCGCCGGCATTTCGCTGTTCCATCGCCGACGGCCGCGCGCCGCCGGATCCTCTTCCATTCTCATCGGGCTTCGCTCATGGATAAACACGTCCTGCATTTCCCCACGCCGGCGCTACCGGCCGCGTCGCGGGCGCACGGCCTGGCGGCCTGCTACGGCCTGCTGGTCCTCGTCATCGCGTCGATTTTCAGCGCGCTGGACCGGCAGATCCTCGTCCTGCTGGCCGAACCGATGCGGCAAGGCCTGGGCCTGTCGGACACCCGGCTCGGCCTCCTGCAAGGCGTCGGCATCACCTTGCTCGCCGGCGCGCTGGCCGTGCCGTTCGGCTGGCTGGCGGACCGCTACGGCCGCCGCACCTTGCTGGGCATCTGCCTCCTGCTGTGGGGCGCCGGCACGGCCGCGTGCGGGCTGGCCCACGATTTTTCCACCCTGTTCGTCGGGGCGATCGGCCTGGGCATCGGCGAGTCCGGCGTGACGCCCATCGTCTATGGCCTGATTCCGGAAATCGTGCCGGAACGGCGGCGCGGGCTGGCCAACGGCATCTACACGCTGGCGGCGATCCTGGGCGCGGGCCTGGGCATGTCGCTCAGCGGCGCCCTGGTCCAGGCGCTGGACGATGCCCGCCCGCTGCTGCCGACGGCCCTGCGCACGCTCGAGTTGTGGCGGCTGGCGTTCCTCGCCACGGCGCTGGCGGGCCCCGTGCTGGCGCTGGCCGTGTGGCTGATCCGGCTGCATCCCGGGCACCGGAGCGACGACGCGCCGCAGGACACGGCCCGGCCGGCGCTACGGGCGTACGTCAGCGCCCACCGCCGCACGATGGTCAGCGTGTTCGCCGGCTCCGGCCTGCTGACGATGGGGATCGCGGCGGGCGCCAACTGGGCACCGATCGTCGCCGCACGCGAATTCGGCGCGACGCCGGGGGAAGTCGGGGAGGGCATCGGCGCAGCCTACCTGCTCGGCACGCTGGCGGGCGCGGTGCTGGGCGCGGCGGGCGTGCGCCTGCTGCGCCGCCGGGCGGGACTGGCCACGCCGGTGCGCGTCATCACGGTCGGCGCGACGGTGGCGGGACTCGCATCGGTGCTGATGCCGGCGGTGCCCGGCGTGGCGGGACTGTACGTGCTGTTCGGCCTCCAGGTCGCCGCGCTGATCGCCGGCAGCGTGCTGGTGCCGACCCTGCTGCAGGACATGACGCCGGCCGCGCTGCGCTCCCGCCTGATCGCCATCGGCACGGGCGTGACGCTCGGCCTGGGCGCGCTGAGCCCTGTGCTGGTCGGTGGGCTGTCCGACCTGATGCAGGGCAGTGCCCACGGCCTGCTGTTCGCGATGGCGGGCGTCGGTGCCACGGCATTCCTGGTGTCCGCGGCCATCATGCGGACCGCCGAGAAGCCGTTCCTCCATACCGTCGACGACATCCATCCCGAACTCGCGGCAAAGACCGCGTGACCGCTCACAGGAGACACCATGAACGAATCCAATGCGCTGGACGACCTGTTCCAGCCTTTCAACCGCAGCGACGCGCCCGGCCTGGTGGTGGGCGTGGCCCGGCACGGGCGGCGCATCCACCGGCGCGGCTTCGGCCTCGCCAGCGTCGAGCTGGGGGTGGCCAACACGCCCTGGACGCGCATGCGCATCGGCTCGGTGAGCAAGCACTTCACCTGCCTCGCGGCGCTGCTGCTGGCGGAAGAAGGGCGCCTCGACATCGACGCGGGCGTGTGCAGCCTGTTGCCCGGGCTGCCGGTCCCGCTGGGCGAACCGACCCTGCGCCAGCTGATGACGCATACCAGCGGTGTTCGCTGCTACGTGGACCTCGCGTCGCTGGCCGACGGCACCGCGATCCAGCCGCCGGGCGCGGTGCTGGCCGCGCAAACGCGCCAGCGGACCGCGAATTTCGCGCCGGGCGAGAAAATGATCTATTCGAATGGCGGCTACCACCTGCTGTCGCTCGTCATCGAACGCGTGGCGGGCATGCCGTTCGAGCGGTTCCTCGAGGAGCGCATCTTCGTGCCGCTCGGGATGATGGACACCGCGTCCGTGCCCAGCGATTTCGACATCCATCCGGGCATGGCCACCCTGCACGTGGCGCGCCCGCCGGAGCAGGGCGGCGGCTGGCGCCGGGGCGTCTTCCCCACCGACGAGTTGCGGGGCGAAGGCGCGATGGTGTCCACGATCGACGACATGCTGGCCTGGCTTGCCCACTTGCGCGCGCCGGACAAGCGCGTCGGCACGGCCGCGAGCTGGCGCCAGATGCTGACGCCCGCCACGCTGAACAATGGGCGCGTCAATCCGTATGGACTGGGCCTGTTCCGGCACGATTACCGCGGCGTCGAGGTGATCCACCATGCCGGCGGCGTGGTCGGCGGCACCTGCCAGATGATCACCGTGCCGAGTGAAGCGCTGGACATCGTCATCATCACGAACGGCGTCGCGGCCAATCCCATCGAGCTTGGTTACAGGATCATCGACATGCTGCTCGGCGACGGCGTGCTCGGCGCGCGACCGGAAAAGCCCGAGGCGGCGCGGTTCCGCCCCATGCTGGGCACGCGCTACCACGCGGCGGCGTCCGGCCTCGTCGTCGGTTTCGCGGAGGCGCCGGGAGGGAAGCTGGGCATCTCCTTCCTGGACAACCCGCCAGCGGCGCTGACGGCCAGCGGCGACGTGCTGCGCCTCGGCTTCGAGGACATGGCCATGGGGCCGCTGGAACTGCGCACCGGCGATCTGGCCGTGGAAGGGCAATCTCCGCCCGCCGTGCTGACGGTGAGTGAAGCGGGCCACGCGGAACGCTACGAGCGCCTGCCGCCCACGCCGCCCGCGCCGGCATCGGTCGCCACGACTTTGCTGGGCCGCTACCGCGTCCCCGACCTGGACGCCGACGCCGAGATGCGTTTCGACGGCGCGCAACTGCTGCTCGATATCTCCGGGCCGTACGGCCGCGACCTGATGACGCTGGAGGCGTTCTCGGACCGCGTGTTCGGCATACGCTTCGGCGGCGAACATCCGCCCCTGTGCGGCGTGCTGACGGTGGAACGGTCGCCCGAGGGCGTCGCCGGCCTGCGCGTCAACACGCCGCGCACCCGCAACCTGCGCTTCGAGCGCGTGGCCGACCGGGAGGCGTCGCGATGAAATTCTTCATTGCCCAACTGGCCACGGAGACGAACACGTTCTCGCCCACGCCGACCGGCTACGGCGCGTTCGAGGAATGCGGCATCTACCGCGGCGACGGCAGCACGGAGGCGCCCGACAGCACGGGCGCCGTCCTGCATGCGTTCCGCACGCTGATGGAAGCCGACGGCCACGAGGTCGCGGAGGGCCCGTGCGCGCTGGCCGAACCGGCCGGCCGCACCGTGCGCGCCGTCTACGAGGACTTGCGCGACCAGCTGCTGGCCGACCTGCGCGCCGCGATGCCGGTCGACGCCGTGCAGCTCATGCTGCATGGCGCGATGGTGGCGGACGGCTACGACGATTGCGAAGGCGACGTGCTGGCGCGCGTGCGCGCCATCGTCGGTCCCGAGGTGCCCGTCGGCGCGGAGCTCGACCTGCACTGCCACTTCACGGAATCGATGCGCACCTCGGCGGACGTCCTCATCGCCGTCAAGGAATACCCGCATACGGACATCGCGGACCGCGCGCGGGAGCTGTACCGCATTCTCGTCGACATGTACGCCGGCCGCGTGCGGCCCACCACGGCCGTCTTCGACTGCAGGATGGTCGGCACGTGGCAGACGACGCGCGAGCCGATGGCAAGCTTCGTGCGGCGCATGCAGTCGTTCGAGGGGCGCGACGGCGTGCTGTCGGTCTCGCTCGGCCACGGCTTCCCCTGGGGCGACGTGGCCGATGGCGGCGCGCGCCTGTGGGTGGTCACGGACGATGATCCGGTGCGAGCCGCCGCGCTGGCCGAACAGCTGGCCCGTGAGTTCTGGGCGCTGCGGGAGCAGGTCGGCGCTCCGGTGATCGCGCTCGACGCCGCGCTCGACCAGGTCGTGGCGCAGGCGAGCGGTCCGCTGGTACTCGCCGACATGGCCGACAACCCCGGCGGCGGCGCGCCCGGCGACGCGACGTTCATCCTGCGGCGCCTGCTCGAGCGTGGTATCGGCAACGTCGCCATCGGCGCGTTCTGGGACCTCGGCGCGATCCACATCTGCCGCGACGCCGGCGTCGGCGCGACGCTCGACCTGCGCGTCGGCGGCAAATGCGGGCCCAGTTCCGGGCAGCCGGTCGACCTGCGCGTGACGGTAAGGGCCGTGGTCGACGATCACAGCCAGAGCGCCGCCGCCATCGGCGGACGGGCACCCATGGGAACGTGCGTCTGGCTCGAAGCAGCCAATGACGTGCATCTCCTGCTCGCGTCGGTGCGCGGCCAGATCTTCGCACCGGACGCCTTCACCGGCGTCGGGATGAGCCTCGCCGACAAGAAGCTCGTGGTCGTCAAGTCCGCCGTCCATTTTTACGCCGAATGCGCGCCGATCGCGCGGGCCGTGTTCTACGCCGCCACGCCGGGCGCCGTCGCGCCCGATTTCGCCGCCATTCCCTACCGCGTGCGCCAGCCCGATTACTGGCCGCGGGTGGCCCGACCGCACGCGGACTGGTCCTGAATCAAACTCACCCAACGGAATTTTCATGCTCGTACTTCGCAAACCTTATCTGCTCTTCCTGGGCGACGCCCGGACGCCGGTCGATGCCAAGACCGCGCTCGGCGTCGCCCAGTGGTGCCCCGACGACGTCGTCGGCGAACTGCGCTTTGCCGGTGCGGCGGTCAGCACCGGCATGCCCGCCATGGGCATCGCCGAGGCGGTCGCCGCCGGCGCCGGCTCGCTGCTGATCGGGATCGCCCCGGCCGGCGGGCAGCTGCCGCCGCACTGGCTGCCGACCCTGTTCGAGGCCGTCGACGCGGGCCTCGACATCGTCAGCGGCCTGCATACCCGCCTGAACGATTTTCCGGAACTCGTGCGCGCGGCCACGGCGGCGCAAGTGCAGCTGCACGACGTGCGCCACGGCGCCTGGCCGCGCGTGACCGGAACCGGCCGCAAACGCGCGGGCCGCCGCCTGCTGACTGTCGGCACCGATTGCGCGCTGGGTAAAAAATACACGGCGCTGGCGGTCACGCGTTCGCTGCAGGCGCGGGGCATCCCGGCCACGTTCCGCGCCACCGGCCAGACCGGGATCATGATCGCCGGCAGCGGCGTCGCCATCGATGCCGTCGTGGCCGACTTCATCGCCGGCGCCGCCGAGCACCTGTCGCCGGACAACGCGGGCGACCACTGGGACGTCATCGAGGGCCAGGGCTCGCTGTTCCATCCGGCCTACGCGGGCGTCAGCCTGGGCCTGCTGCACGGGTCGCAGCCGGATGCGCTCGTGCTGTGCCACGAACCCGGCCGCACCGCGCTGGATGCCTTGCCGGCCTTTCCCACGCCGCGGCTGGCCGACGCCATCGATGCGTACCTGCGGGCGGGACGCCTCACCAACCCCGCCATCCGCTGCATCGGCATCAGCGTCAATTCGTCCGCGCTTGACGACGCGCAGTGGGCTGCGTACCGCGACCGGACCGGCGCCGAGCTCGGACTGCCGGTCGTCGACCCGCTGCGCGGCGGCGTCGAGGCGCTGACCGCCGCCATCGTTCAACCGGAGGAGACCCATCATGACGCTTGAATGCACCATCGCCATCGAAAGCTGGCCCCTGCGCGAACCGTTCGAAATCGCGCGTGAAACGATGACCGACGTCGACGTGCTCGTCGTGACGCTGCGCGACGCGCAGGGACGCGCCGGCCGCGGCGAGGCGGCCGGCGTCTCCTACGACGGCGAAACACTGGCGTCGATCGCGGCGCAGGTCGACGCCGTGCGGCCGTTGCTGCGCGCCGATACGGCGGGCGCGGACCTGATGCGCTGGCTGCCGCCCGGCGGCGCGCGCAATGCGCTCGACTGCGCCCTGTGGGACCTGCGCGCGAAGCAGGCGGGCCGGCACGTGTGGGAGCTGGCCGGTCGCGCCCAGGCGGGCCGTGTCCTGACCGCGTACACCATCGGCCTGGGCGGCGAAGCGGACGTGCGCCGCAAGATCCGCGCCGCGCGCCGGTTTCCGCTGCTGAAGCTGAAGGCCGATGCCACGCGCCACGTCGACATGGTGCGCTGGGCGCGCGAGGAGCACCCGCAGGCGCGGCTCGTCATCGACGCCAACCAGGCGTGGGACCGCCGGCTGCTGGAGCGCATCCTGCCCGAGCTGAAGGCCCATGGCGTCGAACTGGTCGAGCAGCCCGTGCCGCGCGGGACCGACGCGCAGCTCGACGGCCTGGCGGCCACGATTGCGCTGGCGGCGGACGAATCCTGCACCGACCGCACGTCGCTCGACAACCTGGCCGGCCGCTACCAGTTCGTGAACATCAAGCTCGACAAGTGCGGCGGCCTCACCGAGGCGCTGCTGCTGGCGCAAGCCGCGCGCGCGCGGGGATTCGGCCTCATGGTGGGCAACATGGGCGGGACATCGCTGGCGATGGCGCCCGCCCACCTCGTGGCTCAGGATTGCGCCTACGTCGACCTGGACGGACCGCTGCTGCTGCGCGAGGACCGGTCGCCGGGCATGCGCTATACGGCGGCGCTGCTGGATGCGGCGGATGCGGGTGTCTGGGGGTGATGGCCATGAACCGACAAGACTGCATCGCGCTCGATGCGCGGGATCCGCTCGCGCCGTTGCGCGCGCATTTCGACCTGCCCGAGGGCGTGATCTACCTGGACGGGAATTCGCTGGGGGCCGCACCGCGCGCCGCGCAGGCACGCGCCGCGCAGGTGATCCGCGCGGAGTGGAGCGAGGGCCTGATCCGCAGCTGGAACACGGCCGGCTGGTTCGACCTGCCCAGGCGCCTGGGCGACAGGATCGCGCCGCTGATCGGTGCGGGCGCGGGCGAAGTGGTGGTCACCGACACGACGTCCATCAACCTGTTCAAGGCGCTGGCCGCGGCCGTGGCCGTGCAGGCGCGGCATCCGCGCAACGGCGGCCGGCGCGTCATCGTCACCGAGCGCGGCAACTTTCCGACGGATCTCTACATCGCACAAGGCCTGTCCGCCTGGCTCGCGCGCGGCTATACGGTCAAGATGGTGGACTCGGCCGCCGCGCTGCCGCAAGCGATCGACGACGACACGGCGGTGGTGATGCTGACGCACGTGAATTACCGCACCGGCTACCAGCACGACATGGCGGCCCTCAGTGCGCATGCCCATGAACGGGGCGCGCTGACGGTGTGGGACCTGGCCCATTCGGCCGGCGCGGTGCCGCTCGCCGTCGACCGCGACGGCGCCGACTTCGCCGTCGGGTGCACCTACAAATACCTCAACGGCGGTCCCGGCGCGCCGGCCTTCATCTGGGTGCCGCGGCGCCACCAGGTCGGCTTTGCGACGCCGTTGTCCGGCTGGTGGGGGCATGTCGCGCCGTTCGCGATGGCACCCGAATTCGCGCCTGCCGACGGCATCGCGCGGGCGCTGTGCGGCACGCAGCCGATCGTGTCGATGGCGCTGGTCGAGACGGGACTGGACGTGTATGCGCTGACGACGATGGCGGCGGTGCGTGCGAAGTCGCTGGCGCTGACCGACCTGTTCATTGACCTGGTGGAGACGCGCTGCGCCGGTCACGGGCTCGATCTGGTCACCCCGCGCGAGCACGCACGGCGCGGCAGCCATGTCAGTTTCGCGCATCCGCACGGTTTCGGCGTCATGGCCGCGCTGATCGGACGCGGCGTGATCGGCGACTACCGCGAGCCGGCCCTGCTGCGCTTCGGCTTCAATGCGCTGTACATCAGCCATGCGGACGTGTGGGATGCCGTCGAGATCCTGCGGCAGATCCTCGAACATGAAGACTACGACGTCGCGGCGGAACGAAGCGCGGTGACGTGATTGGAGACAGAGATGAAAAACACAGGAGAGTGGCACGGTGCGCAGATGGACTTCTCGGCATCGATGAGCTACGGCGACTATCTCGCGCTCGAGCCGATCCTCGCGGCGCAGCAGCCGCTGTCGCCTGCGCACGACGAGATGCTGTTCATCGTCCAGCACCAGACCAGCGAGCTGTGGATGAAGCTGATGCTGCACGAGCTGCGTGCCGTGCGCGCCGCGCTGCAACGGGACGAGCTGGCGCACGCGTGCAAGATGCTGACGCGCGTGGCGCGCATCATGGACCAGCTGGTGCACGCGTGGGACGTGCTGGCGACGATGACCCCGCCGGAATACACGGCGCTGCGCGGCTACCTGGGCAAATCGTCCGGTTTCCAGTCGTGGCAGTACCGCGAGATCGAATTCATCCTCGGTAACAAGAACGCCGCGATGCTGGCCGTGCATGCCGGCGTGGCGGCGCGCCATGCGCAGCTGGAGCGGGAGCTGCGGACGCCGTCGCTGTACGACGAAGCCGTCATGCTGCTGGCGCGGCGCGGCTTCGCCATCGCGCCGGACCGCCTGGCGGGCGAGCGGACGTCGCCGGCGGTCGCCGATGACTCGGTGCTGGCCGCCTGGCAGGACGTATATGGTGACCCGCAGCGCCACTGGCCCCTGTACGCGCTGGCGGAAAAGCTGGTCGACCTGGAAACGGCGATGCGGCTGTGGCGCTTCCGCCATGTGGCGACGGTGGAACGCATCATCGGCATGAAGCCCGGCACGGGCGGCACGAACGGCGTCGGCTATTTGCGCAAGATGCTCGAGACGGTTTTGTTCCCGGAACTGTTCGCGCTGCGCACCGAGATCTAGGACGAGAGGACGCATGGATTTCAGTATCAGGGAAAGCGACAAACGGAGCGGCTGCATCGCCGTGGGGGTATTCGAGCAACGGTGCCTGTCGGCGCAGGCACGCGCGCTGGACGGGGACGACGCCATCACGCTGGCGCTGCGCTCCGGCGATATCAGCGGCAAGCCGGGTTCCACGCTGTTGCTGCATGGCGTCGGCGGCGCGGCGCGCGTGCTGCTGGTCGGACTGGGCGACGAGGGCGCGCTCACGCAGGCGGCATTCGCGACGGCGGTGCGTGCCATGCTGGGTGTGTTCGCCACACTGGGCACGGCGCAGGCGACCGTCGCGCTGCCGTTCGACGACGTGGCCGGGAGCGACCGCGCCTGGGCCATCGCGTGCGTGGTCGCGGCCGCGCGCGCGGGCGTGTTCCGGCGCGATGCATTGAAAAGCCGGAAGGATGCGCCGGCGGCGGGCGTCCGGCGCATCGTGCTCGCGGCGACGCCTGACGCGGCGGCGAAGGCCGCCCTGGCCCAGGCATGTGCCATGGCCAATGGCGTGGACCTGTGCAAGACGCTGGGCGACCTGCCGGCGAACATCTGCACACCGGCTCACCTGGCCGACGCGGCACGGCAGCTGGGCCGCGACTGGGGCTGCGGCGTGCAGGTGCTGGGCCGCACGCAGGTCGCGCGGCTGGGCATGGGCTGCCTGCTGGCGGTGGCCGAGGGCAGCGAGGTGCCGCCGCAGTTCATCGTCCTGAAGCACAAAGGCGGCAAGCCGGGCGAGGCGCCGGTGGTCCTGGTGGGTAAGGGCATCACGTTCGACTCAGGCGGCCTCTCGCTCAAGCCCGGCGCGGGCATGGAGGAGATGAAATACGATATGTGCGGCGCGGCGGCGGTGCTCGGGACGTTCCGCGCCATCGCGGAGATGCACCTGCCGCTGAACGTGATCGGCCTCGTCCCGGCCTGCGAGAACCTGCCGTCCGGCCGCGCCGTGAAACCCGGCGACGTCATCACGTCGATGAGCGGCCTGACCGTGGAAGTGCAGAACACGGATGCGGAAGGGCGCCTCGTCCTGTGCGATGCGCTGGCCTACGCGGCGCGCTTCAAGCCCGCCGCCGTGGTCGACATCGCGACCCTGACCGGCGCCTGCGTCTCTGCGCTCGGCCACCACCGTTCGGGGCTCTTCACGCGGTCCGACCCCGAACACGACCGGCTGGCCGATGCGCTGATCGCCGCCGGAAGCGCCAGCGGCGACCCGGCCTGGCGGATGCCGCTCGACGATGCGTACCAGGAGCAGATCAAGTCGGCCTGCGCCGACCTGGCCAACCTGGGCACGCCGGGAGCGGGCAGCATCACGGCGGCCTGCTTCCTCGAGCATTTCACGCGCGCCTACACCTGGGCGCATCTCGATATCGCCGGCACGGCGTGGGAGCAGGGCGGTGCCAAGGGGGCCAGCGGCCGGCCGGTGCCGTTGCTCGTCGCGTTCCTGCGCGCCCGGGCAGGACGGTAGCACCTTCAGGCCGCGCGTGCATAGCGCGCGGGCGGCTGCCCCACGTGCCGCGCGAAGGCGACCGTGAACGTGCTCGCGGAGCTGTAGCCGACACGCTCGGCCACCTCGGCGACGCTGCCCGCGCCGCGGCGCAGCAGGTCTTGCGCCAGCGCCATCCGCCAGGTCAGCAGGTACGTCATCGGCGCCATGCCGACGGTGCGGCTGAAACGGTCGAAGAAGGCGGAGCGCGACAGCGCCGCCTCGCGTGCGAGGTCGGCCACCGTCCAGGCACGGGCGGGGGCCGCATGCAGCGCGCGCAGTGCGTTCGCGAGGCGCGCGTCCGCGAGGCCGCGCACGAGGCCCGGCGAAGGCTGCGTCCCGGTTGCCCCGCGCAGCGCTTCGATCAGCAGTACTTCCAGCAGGCGCGCCAGCACGACCTCGCGTGCGGGACGCTGCGCGCGCGATTCGTCGTTCGCCAGTTGCACGAGCGTGGCCAGCCGGGGCTCGCCGCGCACGTACACGACGCGCGGCAGCAGGGATACGAGCAGGGCCGCGTCGGGCGCCGCGAACTCGCAATGGCCGATGAGGAAGCGCACGTCGGGCGCGCCGTCGGGCGTGCCGTGGCGGACTTCGCCGGGCGCGACCTGCGCGGGAGGCTTGTCGAAGTCGCGTGCGGGCGGCGGGCGCAGGCTGGACATCGCAAACGCGTACGTGGCGGGGATCAGCACGAAGTCGCCGGGTTCGAGCGCGATGGGATCCATGTCGTCGACAGTCAGCAGACACGTGCCGTCGAGTATGGCGCAATACGTCGGCTGGCCCGTTTCCGTGCGTCGCACGCCCCAGCGCCCCGCCGCGCCGACGAGCTTCGTGAAGCGCACGCCCGGCCGCAGCAGGCCGACCACGTCGGTCAAGGGATCGATCATTCCGGACTCTCACAAAAGTATCGTGGACTGGCGATTGTAGCGCGTCCGGACTTCGACGGGTATCGTTCTGGTATCGCCAACCCACACAGGAGTTCCCATGAAAACCGTCATGATCACCGGCTGCTCGTCCGGCTTCGGCCTCGAAATCGCCCGCCATTTCCTCGCAAACGACTGGCACGTCGTCGCCACGATGCGCACGCCGCGCACGGACCTGCTGCCGGCATCGAGCCGCCTGCGCATCGTCGCGCTGGACGTGACGGATGCGGACAGCATCCGCGCCGCCATCGCCGCGGCGGGACCGGTCGACGCGCTCGTCAACAATGCCGGCGTCGGCGTGATCAATCCGCTGGAAGCCGTGTCGATGGAGACGGCGCGTGCCGTGTTCGAGGCGAACACGCTCGGCACGATCGCGATGACGCAGGCCGTGCTGCCGGCCATGCGCGCCCGGCACGCGGGCGTGATCGTGAACGTCACGTCGGTCGTCACCCTCGCGCCCATGCCGCTGCTGTCGGTCTACCGGGGCAGCAAGGCGGCGGTGAATGCGTTCACGGAATCGCTGGCGCTGGAACTGGCGCCGCTGGGCATCCGGGCGCGCCTCGTGCTGCCGGGCCGCGCGCCCGCCACGAGCTTCGGCGAGAATGCCCGCGCGCTCATGCAGGGCGATGTGCCGGCGGAGTACGCGCCGCTGCTGGACGAGGTGTTCAACGGCATGCGCGAGCCGGGGCCGGTCACGCAGGCGCAGGACGTCGCGCAGGCGGTCTGGCGGGCCGTGACGGATCCTGCTGCGCCGATGCGCATTCCCGCGGGCGCGGATGCCGAGGCCCTGGCGGCGTCGCGCTGATTCATTTCCGACAATGCGAGCCGGCGGTTTGTTGCCTTGCGGCATCATTCCGCCTGAGGTACTTCGCGCGCAGCCTGCAACAGGACTACAATAGGGCTCATGATCGCTGCGCAGCCCCAACGCCTATGAAAAACTGGATCAGCCGCCTCCGGGGCGGTTCCGACAACACGGCCGACACCAAGGCGGCTCCCGCCGCGGCGGAGGCGGACGAACACCCGGGTGGCATTCCCGCCGAAATCGAGGCCACGTATTACCGCTGGCTGACCGCGTCCTCCGGCTACGACGCCTCGGACGCCGTCCAGACGGCGATCCTCGACCAGGTGCGCGCGCTCGCGCGCGATCCGGCGAGTGCGGCCGAACTGGTGCCGCGCGTGCCCGAAGTGATCCCGCAACTGCTGCGCAGCCTGCAGGACGAGGCGTCGAATGCCGATCTGGCGCGCCAGGTCGCGCAGGATGTCGTGCTCGTGGCCGAAGTCATCCGCGAGGCGAACAGCGCCTATTACCGGCCGATGTCGCCCGTGAAGACGGTCGAGGCGGCCCTCATGATGCTGGGCCAGAACGGCTTGCGCATGCTGCTGGCGCGCGTCGCGTTCCGGCCGATCATCAAGCTGCAGACGACCGGTTTCACGCGCCTGGCGGCGCCGCACGTCTGGGCCCAGTCCGAGAAATGCGCGCTGGCCGCCAGCCTGATGGCGCCCGGCCTGACTGCGGGGGCGTTCGAAGCCTATCTCTCCGGCCTGATGCAGAACCTGGGTCTCGTCGTCGGTTTCCGCCTGGCCGATCGCCTCTGCGAAGAGAACAAGGTGCCCGGTTCCAGCGAATTCGGGGCGCAGTTGCTGGCCGAAGGCCGCCTGCTGTCGGCCGCCATCGCGAAGCACTGGGACTTCCCGCAGGAGGTTGCCGACGCCATCGCGCATGCCGGCGATGCAGGCGACGAGAACCTGGCGCAAGCGCTCGCGCTGGGCGACCGCATCGCCAAGCTGCGGATGCTGATCGACAGCCATGTGATCGACGAGGACGACGACTTCGTCACCGACGGTCTCGACAACTTCCAGCGCCGCTGCCTCGGCAAGCTGGGCACAGTCGAAAGCTGATCCGCCACATCGTTCTTCTTCCGTGTTGCCACGGCCGGGTTTCCGTGTAATCATGATTTTCAGACACGAAACTTTTGCCTAGGCAATAACTACGCGTGGAGGAGACACGATGATCCGCAAGACGAAGGTTGCATCCCTGCTGCTGGCATTCGCATTGCTGCCCGTGTGCGGCGGCCAGGCCGTGGCCGGACCGCTGGACGAGGCCAAGGCCAGGACGCACCTCGACGCCGTTGCCGCCGGCGACCTGGACGCCCTGATGCGCGACTATGCCGACGACGCTTATATGGAGTGGGTCGGCGGGCCGCTCGACGGCCGTTACCGGGGCAAGGCCGAGATCCGCGCCGTGTGGCAGAAATTCATTGCGGCGAACGGCGGCCAGCCGCGTCCGGCGACGTTCGGCAAGTTGAAGGCGTTCACCAATCCGCGCGGCACGTCGGTGGAGGCCGGCGCCGGCTACGGTGGAAAGTTGCCGATGAAGGTCTGGCACGCGCTGACCTATCGGGAGGGCGATCTCACCACCGAAGTGTGGCAGATCGCGCCCGCGCTGCAGATCGATCCGTAATGCGTCCGCTGGTGCTCGCGGCGCTGCTGCTGACGGGTGGCGCGGGCGCCGCGCCCGTCGAGGTGCTCGTGCAGACGCCGGCCGGCACGCCGCTGGCCGACGCCGCCGTGCTCGTCGAGCCGGTCGCGGGCACGCCTGCGCGCCCGCGTGCGCGCGGCCATGCGGCCATCGAGCAGCGGGGCCGCGAATTCATCCCGTGGATGACCGTCGTGCAGACCGGCACCAGCGTCGACTTCCCCAACAACGACACGATCCGCCACCACGTGTACTCGTTCTCCGAGCCGAAGCGCTTCGAGATCAAGCTGTATGCCGGCAAGCCGGGCCAGCCCGTCGTGTTCGACAAGCCGGGCCAGGTCGACATCGGCTGCAACATCCACGACTGGATGGAGGCGCATGTGCTGGTCGTCGACACGCCATACTTTGCCCGCACGGGCGCGGACGGCCGTGCCACCGTGGCCGGCGTCCCGGCGGGGCGCTACCGCGTGCGGCCGTGGCATCCGCTGCAGAAGGCGGTCGTGGCGCCGCAAGACATCGAGATCGAGAACGGTGAAGCGCCGGTGCGCATGGCCCTCGTGGTCGACGCGCGTCCGCGCCAGCCCAAGCCCCACACCGAGGACGACCCGGACCGTTACTGACATGTCATCGAGATCGCTGCGGCATCGGATCGCCATCGTCTTCGTGGGCCTGCTCGTGCTGGTCATGGGGCTCGTGCTGGCGCTCGTCCACCACAGCAGCGCGCGGATCGTGGAGCGCGAGACGCGGCGCGAACTGGCCGTCGGCGCCAAGGTGTTCCAGCGCCTGCTCGAACAGAACCAGCGCCAGCTCGAGACGGCGGCCGCCGTGTTGTCTGCCGACTTCGCGTTCCGCGAGGCGATCGCCACGCAGGACCAGCCCACCGTGCGCTCCGTGATCCGCAACCATGGCCAGCGCATCCACGCGCAGGTGATGATGGTCGCGGGCACCGATGGCAGGCTGATCGCCACGACCCAGCGCGCCAGCGCGGCCGGCGATCCGTTCCCGTTCCCCGACCTGCTCGCAGCCGCCGAAGCGTCCGGGCGCAGCGCGGGCTTGCGCCAGATGCGCAACGGCCAGCTTTATCAAGTGGTGCTCGTGCCGATCCTGGCGCCCACGCGCATCGCGTGGGTGGCGATGGGCTTCCACGTGGACGACCGCTGGGCGGCCGACATGGCCGGCATCACGGGCCTCGGCGTGCACGTCGTGCGTGCGGGGACGCCCGGCGTGCTCGCGTCCTCCGGCTCACCCGTCGGCACGCAGGATGCGTCCGTGAGCGTGCCGCTGGACGGCGGCCTGCAGGCCGCGCTGCGGCTGCCCGTCGCGCAGGTGCAGGCGCCGTTCGAACAGTTGCAGGGCCGTCTGCTGGGGGTGATCGTCGTGGCCGTGCTGGTGTTCGCGGCCGGCAGCGTGATGCTGGCCGCGCGCATCGTCCGGCCCCTGAATGAATTGTCCGCCGCCGCGCGCCGCATCGCGCAGGGCGATTACGCGCAGCCGCTGCCGCCCGCCCAGGGCGACGAGATCGGACAGCTGGCCGGCAGCTTCGAGCAGATGCGCACGGAGATCGCGAGCCGCGAAGAGCGCATCGCCCGGCTGGCCTACGTGGACGCCTTGACGGACCTGCCCAACCGCACCCGCTTCCTGGAAGCGTTCGCGCGCCTCACGCCGGGGGGCGGCGGGGCCGTGATGGTCGTGAACGTCGACCGCTTCGCCCTCATCAACAATGCGCTGGGCCACCTCGTCGGCGACCGCCTGCTGCGCGCCGTGGCGGGCCAGCTGCAACCGCTGGTGCCGCCAGGCGGCATGCTGGCGCGCCTGTGGGGCGACCAGTTCGCGTTCCTGCTGGAGGGCGCCGGCCTCGAGGCCGCGCGCCGCTTCGCCGACACCGTCCTGGCCGCGCTGCGCGACCCGGTCACGCTGGACGGCCAGCGCCTCGACATCGAGGCCGGCGTCGGCATCGCGCTGTATCCGGACGACGGCCTCGATGCGGCCACGCTGCTGCGGCGCGCCGAGCTGGCGCTGGCCACGGCCAAGCGACGCCATGCCGGTGTCGCGTTCGCGCAGGAGACGGGCGGCGAAACGGCGCACGAGCAGCTGTCCCTCATCGGCGACATGCGGCGCGCCCTGGCGGCCGGCGAATTCACGCTCGCTTATCAACCCAAGCTGGCGCTGGCCGGCGGACGCATCGTGGCGGTGGAAGCGCTGCTGCGCTGGCAGCATCCGGAGCGCGGCAGCATCGCGCCGGCGCGCTTCATCCCGTTCGCCGAGCAGACGGGTTTCATCCGCGAGATCACGCCGTGGGTGCTGGAGTCAAGCGTGCGCCAGGCCGCCGCGTGGCATGCGGCGGGGCTGGACATCGCCGTGTCGGCGAACCTGTCGACCCTGGACCTGCTCGATCCGCACCTGGGCCGGCGCGTGCGCGGCCTGCTGGAACAATACGCGGTGCCGGCGCGCCGCCTGTGCCTGGAGATCACGGAGAGCGCGCTGATGGACGATCCGGCGCTGGCGCAGGCCCACCTCGATGAACTGGCGGGCCTCGGCATCAAGCTGTCGATCGACGACTACGGCGTCGGCCAGGCGTCGCTGGCCTACCTGAAAAGCCTGCCCGTGGACGAGCTGAAGCTCGACCGCAGCTTCATCACCGCCATCACGGAATCGCCGCGCAACGCGGCCATCGTCGAATCGACCATCATGCTGAGCCACGCGCTGGGATTGACGGTCGTCGCGGAGGGCGTGGAGACGCCGGCGGAACTGCGCTGGCTGCGCGAGCACGGCTGCGACATCGCGCAAGGCTACTGCATCGGCCGGCCGATGACGGCGGCGCAGCTGCAGGACTGGCTCGCCGATTTCAGGCTGGACACCGTCGTCTGAGCGTCAGGCGAGGAAGTCGAAGGCGGACATCGGTCGTCCGCCGTTCATCAGGCCGAACAGCGAATTGCTGCCCGCATTCGCGTACTGCTGCACCAGGCTGCTGGCCTGCGCGTTGACGGCCTGGGTCATCTGCGTTTTCTTGTCGCTGAGCGCATCGCGGTCCTTCGCCACGGCCGCGGCCTGGCCGGCGAGCGTACCGCCCGTCGCCAGCTGCTGCGCGATGCCGGCGCCGACCTTGTCCGCGAGGCCCGAGCCGCCGTTCGCGAACACCTTGGCCACCTGGTCCGGGTCAAGCGCGATGGCCGCGTTCAGCTTCGCCTCGTCGACCGCCAGCTTGCCGTTCTTCGCGCTGATGCCAATGGCCGCCAGCGCGGCAGGATCCGTACCGCCGACGAGGCGCGTGACCTGGTCCTGGATCTGCGCGAGCGTGCGGTCGGAGGCGACGTCGTTCGTCTTCAGTGCGGCCAGGCGGCCCGGCATTGCATTGACGGCGTCGGCGAACGCCTTAACGTTTTTCGCGATGGCCGCGTTGTCGCCGGCCAGCGTCACAGTGCCGGTGCCCTTGGCCTTGAGGTCGAGCGTGACGCCGGCGATGGCGCCCGTGACCTTGTTGCCGGCGCTGGTGACCGTCTTGCCGTCGACGTTGACGATGGCATCCTGCGCGGCGCCGGCCTGCGTCACCGCGCCGCGCGTCCCCGGCTGGTAAGCGAGCAGCGCCTGCAGGGCCGGGTCGCCGGAGACGCCGATGCGCATGGCGTTCGCGGCGCCGGGCTGGCTCGTGAGGCTCAGCGCGACGCCCTTGTCGTCGGCGACGAGTTTGGCATCGATGCCGGCCGCCTTGAACGCGGCGGCGATGCCGTCCGGCGTATTGTCGGGCGCGTCGATGCGGATGGTTTTCGTGCTGCCGCCCGCTTCGACCTTGATGAGGGTCGGCGCGCCGCTGCCGATCGGCGTCGTGGCCGTCGGCACCCGGACCGTGACCAGTTGCTGGGCCTGGGCCAGCTGCTTCACGTCGATCTTGTGCGTACCGGCGGCCGCGCCGGACGCCGTGATGCGCGCGTCGAGGAGCTTGCCGTCGACCTGCGTCGCGAGTTTCAGGCCGCTCGCGGCGAGGGTGCCGGCGACGGACCTGACGTCGTCCAGCACGTTGGCCAGCCGCCCCAGCGTGGACAGGCGCGCGTCGTCGCGTTTGATCTGCGCGTCGATGCCCTGCAGGCCGGCGTTGCGGGCGCTCAGCGACTTCACGGCGGCGCCGTACAGGTCGGCCAGGCCCTGGCTGGCGGTGGCCGTCGTCCTCGATGGAATGGTGGTCGTCATGGCTTTGTATTATCCCTGCAAGCTTGCCGTTTCATTTACTGAACATCGTGCAGTTTACCCGTCAATCCCCGCCTTCGCCGCGGCAGGTGGTGCCTCGACGAAGCCGGCGACCGCGCCCACGACTTCGCCCGCCTCGTCGCGCAGGGGCAGGGCATTGATGACGACGTGCAGCCGGTCGTCGTCGGCAAAGCGTAACGTCAGGGACGCGTCGCGCACGACCTCGCCGGTGGCGGCGGCGCGCTGCAGCGGCAACTGGTCGAGGGCCAACTGCCGGTTGCCTTCGTACACGGAGAAGGCCCGCCCGCCGCGATCGTCCGCCACTGGGTTTTGGCCGCGGCGCAGGCGCAGCAGGCGTTCGGCCGCGGGGTTCGCCTTGACGCGCCGGCATTCCCGGTCGCTGGCGACGAACAGCGCGGCGGGCGCCGCCTGCATCACGCCCTCCAGTTCGCTCGTGCGCCGCTGCTCGCGCCGCTGGCTGTCCTGCAGGGCGCCGGCGAGGCGCTGCTGTTCGGTGATTTCCTCGACGACGACAGTCACGCCCAGCAGGGCGCCGTTGCGGTCGATGACCGGGTAGATGCTTTCGCGCCACACGCGGCGCAGGTGCGGCTGGGCCGGCGTCGCGCCATCGAACACGGCGCCCAGGCTGGCGATCCCGCTCGTCATGACCTGGCGGATGCGCAGTTCGGCGCTGGGCGCGATCTCGGGGATGGCGTCGTGGATCGATTTGCCGATGTGGTCTTCGACCGGCAGGCCATTGATCTCGGCCAGCAGCCGGTTGATGCGCACGTAGCGCAGGTCGAGGTCCAGCACGGCCAGTCCGACGGGCACGTGGGCGAACGCGGCTTCCATGGTCAGGATGGCGCGGTGCGTGTCCTGGCTGTCGCGCCGCGCGTCCGCCAGGCGCTGCTGCTGCCATCCCAGCAGAATGGCGATGACCGCCGCAAGCGGCATCAACATCAACAGGAGCTCTGCACTGACAACGGGCACGGCGGCCTCCGCAACACATCGATGGACGTTTCACAAAATATCATTTCCTTTGCGAAATTCCTAATGTATGTACACGACTGCGCGGCGCTGAACGAGGGAAATGGAAATGCAAACCTTTCCATATGTGGCGGCGCAACATCACTGGGTAAATTGATAACAGTAATTTTACGTATTTCAAAGATTTGTCGGATCAATAATAATCGGCCGCATCCAGAAGAAAGAGGAGGCCCATGTCATTTCTAATCGTTCTCGCCGCGCTGGCGTTCCTGATGTTTGCCGCCTATCGCGGCTACAGCGTCATCCTGTTTGCCCCGATCGCCGCCCTGGGGGCGGTGCTGCTCACGGCGCCGGACGCCGTCGCGCCCGTGTTCACCGGCATCTTCATGGAAAAGATGGTCGGCTTCGTCAAGCTGTACTTTCCCGTGTTCATGCTGGGCGCCGTGTTCGGCAAGGTGATCGAGTTGTCCGGCTTTTCGGAATCCATCGTCAACGCCGCCATCCGCTACATCGGCCGCTCGCGTGCGAACGCCGTGATCGTCGCCGTGTGCGCACTGCTGACCTATGGCGGCGTGTCGCTGTTCGTCGTCGTGTTCGCGGTGTACCCGTTCGCGGCCGAGCTCTACCGCCAGAGCAACATTCCGAAACGCCTGATGCCGGGTGCCATCGCGCTGGGCGCGTTCTCGTTCACGATGGATTCGCTGCCGGGCACGCCGCAGATCCAGAACATCATCCCGACGACGTTCTTCAAGACGACGTCGTGGGCCGCGCCGGTGCTGGGCACCGTCGGTTCGCTGTTCATCATCGTCGTGGGCCTGTCGTACCTGGAGTGGCGCCGCCGCGCCGCGCTGGCGCGGGGTGAAGGCTACGGCACGTCGCTCGTCAACGAGCCGGAACGCACGCAGGCGACCTCGCTGCCGCATCCGGCGCTGGCGATCCTGCCGCTGATCGTCGTGGGCGTCGCGAACTTCGTCCTCACGCGCATGATCCCGCAATGGTATGGCGATTCGTTCACGGTGCCGGCCGAGATCCTGCCGGGCGTGCACACGCCGGTGACGGCCACGATCAAGACCGTCGTCGCGATCTGGGCGGTGGAGGCGGCGCTGCTGCTGGGGATCGTCGTCGTGATCCTGACCGCGTTTCGGCGCGTGAGCGCCCGTTTCGCGGACGGGTCGAAGGCGGCCGTCGGCGGCGCGCTGCTGGCCGCGATGAACACGGCGTCGGAGTACGGCTTCGGCGGCGTGATCGCGGCACTGCCGGGCTTCATCGTCGTCAGCGATGCCTTGAAAAGCATCCCGAATCCGCTGGTGAATGCGGCCGTGTCGGTGAGTTCCCTCGCGGGCATCACGGGTTCGGCGTCGGGCGGCATGAGCATCGCGCTGGCCGCGATGTCCGACCTGTTCATCAAGGGTGCGCAGGCCGCGCAGATCCCGCTGGAAGTGTTGCACCGCGTGGTGTCGATGGCCAGCGGCGGCATGGACACCTTGCCGCACAACGGCGCCGTCATCACGCTGCTCGCGGTGACGGGGCTTACGCACAAGGAATCATATCGCGAGATCTTTGCGGTGACCGTCATCAAGACGGTGGCGGTGTTCTTCGTGATCGCGTTTTATTACGTGACCGGGCTGGTGTAACGCGCCGCCCCGCGCAAGGGCGGCGCATACGACGTCAGCCGCGCTTGCGCTTGTACGCCGCCGCCATGCCCAGCAGCGCCGTCATCGCGAGCAATGCGGACGACGGCTCCGGCACCTCGGCCGCGGCCGCGGTGGCCGCCGTGACCGTGAACGTGTCGCCCGCGCGCAGGCCTCGCGTATCCAGCAGCCAGTCGGTGGCGCCCGGCATGCCCAATGCATTCCCGAACTGGAACTCGGCCCATTCCGGTGCGCTGAACACGACGTTCGCCGTGTGCGCACCGGACGTCGTCGAGCCGACCGTGCCGAAGGCCGGCGTCACGCTGCCGGCCGCGAAGAAGGCGATGCCGTTCAACGAGAAGCTGAATTCGTCGAGCGCGGTGCCGGCCAGGTTGCGCACGAGCGCGTTGAAGGCGAGGGGGCCCGCCAGGTCGCCCGCTTCCAGCACGAAGCTGAAGGTCGTCGGCGTGAACGTGGCGAGGTCGAGGTCGAACGCGGCCAGGCCTGCGCCGCTGTAATCCGTCACGGCGTTCGTGCCCGAGGTGGCGGTCAGGATCGCGGCCTGGGACAGTTGCGGCAGTGCCAGCGCGGCCGCCAGGGCGAATGCGCCGATGAGTGTGGTCTTCATGTCGTATCCTTTCGATGGCGGATCAGAGCGGGCCCCTGGCCCATGGACCGGAGATCGCGAACGTGATGCCCGGGGTCTGGATGTTGACGAACAGGTAGCGGCCCGTCGGATCGAAGCAGGCGCCGGCGAACTCGTTGCCGCGGTGGTCGCCCGCCAGCGTATTCAGTTTGCCGGCCGCGTTCAGTTGTGCCGTCGTCAGCTGCACGTTGTTCTTGGCGAAGATGTAGGCGTCGCCGGTTTGCGTGATGCCCATCAGGCGCTGGCCGTAGCCGAAGGCGTCGGTCGTGGCCGTGGACGCGTCCTCGCAGATCAGGATGGCGTTGCGCGGGCTGACCGTGAGGTTGTCGCCCATATTGCCCACCGTCGTATTCGGGCTCGAATAGATGCAGCGCAGGACCTGCGTGGCGAGGTCCAGTTCCCAGATCGCGCCGCGCGCCACGCTGCCGCCCGACGTATCCATCACGTACATCTTGCCTTGCGCGTACCAGATGCCTTCGCCGCGGTTCATGCGCAGCGCGCCCTGCAGCCAGCCCTGTACGAACGGGCCGGCGGCGTTGTTGATCGTCGTGCCGGACGGCCCCGTCGCGTTGCCGCGGTTCTGGTCCGGATTCGCGATGGGCACCCATTCCAGCACGTAGGCGTCGCCTTTCAGCGCGCCTGCCACGTTGGCGTTCGGCGTGCCTTTTACTCGCGCCATCTGCAGCACGCCGCCCCGCGCCAGCGCGCCGTAGCCGCCGTTTTTATCGTCCGGGATGTAGCGGTAGAAGCCCGACTTGCCCGACGAATCCTCCGTCATGTAGACGATGCTCGTGGCCGGATCGACGGCCGCTGCCTCGTGCGCGAAGCGGCCCATGCCGACGATGGGCTGGCCCGTCGTCTGCGTGGTGTCCGGCGACACTTCGAACACATAGCCGTGCTTCTTGCCCGATGCAGTGACGTTGTCCGAGCCGATCTCCTCGCACGACAGCCATGTGCCCCACGGCGTGATGCCGCCGGCGCAGTTGCCGTCCGTGCCGCCCAGGCTCGGGGTCACG
This sequence comes from Telluria mixta, assembly GCF_029223865.1. Taxonomy (NCBI): domain Bacteria; kingdom Pseudomonadati; phylum Pseudomonadota; class Betaproteobacteria; order Burkholderiales; family Oxalobacteraceae; genus Telluria; species Telluria mixta. The sequence continues at coordinate 381,227 of NZ_CP119520.1, read as the reverse complement.
CTGACCCAGGCGCCGTCGCGGAACAGCAGGTTCGTCGTGCCGCCGCCCAGCACCGTGGTCGCGCCGGCGCTGCTCGCGCCCGTGTCGTATGCGCCGAACGCGTTGATGAATTTGTTCGGACTGACGGCGTGCGCCTCGTGGTTGCGGACCAGGACGAGCTCCGTGCTGCGGCCCACCTTGCGCGTCAGGACGACGCCCATGCCGTCGTGCGCGGCGGGGCAGGGCTTGCCGTCGGTCATCGTGTCGCCGGTCCAGCCGAAGCTCTTGTACGTGAAGCCGGCCGGCAGTTGCAGCAGCGGCAGGCCGGTGGTCAGATCGTTGACGGGGGCGATGGGGCCGTACGGGCTGTCGATCAGGGCGCTGACGCCGCCGGCGGCCAGCGCCTCGCGTGCCTGCAGGGCGGCGAAGGCGCCGACGAAGGGGAGCGTGCCCATGCCTTTCAGCAGGTTGCGCCGGGAGGCCGAGATGTCGTTGTGAGTCATGCTGAGCTTTCTCCATAGGGATGGATTGCGCCGGCACTTCGCGGCCGGTCCGCCGTGCCGGAATGGCACGTGCTCATGCATTAAAACAAACGAAAACTACCGTTCGATGACAGCAAAAAGACAATGTTCAGAGGGGCGTAACGACCCGCACCACCGTCTCGCAATAGTCGCGGAAGCCCATGCGCAAATAAAAGTCGTGGGCGGCCTGGTTGGCGCTCATCACGTGCAGGAACGGGATCTCGCCGCGCGCCAGCTGGCGCAGGATGACCTTCTGCATCAGGCGCTTCGCGTAGCCGCGGCCCTGGTAGTCCGGGTGCGTGCACACGCCGCTGATTTCGCGATAGGGGCCCGCCGTCGTGCGTTCTCCGGCCATCGCGACGAGACGGCCATCGTCGAACAGGCCGAAGTATGCGCCCATCTCGATCGTGCGCGGACCGAACGGGCCGGGACGCGTCAGCCGGGCCAGCGCCAGCGCCTCGTCCGCGTGGCGGGCTCCCAACGGCAGGGCGTCCGGTGCGGGATCCTCGGCCGGGCCCGGGCGGCCATCCCATACGAGGCGGAACATCTTCGCATTGACCTCGATGCGCCAGCCGTCCGGCGCGGGGCCGGACCAGACGTCGCAATAAAACTGTTCGCCGGGCGTGCAGAACGGGCGCAGCGCGGCGAAGTCGGGCTGCTGCGGATCGGGAAAGCCGACGATGGGTGAAAAGCCGGGGCATAGCGGCGCGCACGGTCGGTGCCGGAGGAGAGGTGGCGGTGCGGGCCGTCGAGGCAGTTCCAGAAGATGTTGTCGAGCGGGTGGGCCATGGTCCTTATCATGCAGGCAGCTTCAGGATCCAGTCAAGCAGCGGCCGGGCCGCGTCTTCCCAGTGCGGATCGAGCATCAGCGCATGCGCCAGCTGCGGCACGACGTGCGGTTTCACGCCGTAGTAAGTCGCGGTGCCGCGCACGGCGTCGGAACGGATGAAGCGGTCGTCCTCGCCACCCAGCACGAACATGGACGGCGCCTGCCAGGGCATCGGCGCGAACGGCCGCCAGCCCTGCAGTTCGATGCCCACGTGGCGCGACTCGCCCTGCACGCGGCGCGCGAAGCGGGCATAGTCGGCGTCGGGCAGGTCGTCGGAAAACAGGTGGCGGCGCATGATTTCGGGGTCGAGCGTCTGCGGTTCGGCGAAGGAGAGGCGCGCCAGCTGCTGGAACAGGTCGGGCGACGACAGCATCATCTGCCACGCCGAATACGCGAGGCCCCACGGCGGGACGGACGCGAGCAGCGCGACGCCGGCCGCGTGGCCGCCGCTGCGGATCCAGTCCTGCACGACGGCGCCCCCGAGCGAGTGGCCGACGACGACGAGCGGCCCGTCGCCCAGCCGCGCGATGGTCGTGCGCAAGTCCTCCGTGTAGTCGGCCAGCCGCCAGTCGTTCAGTCGTTCGCGCCCGCCGCTGCCGCCGTGGCCGCGCAGGCTGAGCGCATGCACTTCGAAGCCGGCGTCGGCGAGCCAGGGCATGACGTGCTCTTCCCACACCCAGGCGCCCACGCAGATGCCGTGCACCAGCAGCAGGCGCGGGCTGTCCGGGCGGGGCGTTGCCGGGCGGCGCGTGATCAGTTCGAGTTCCATGCGGTCGTCGTGAGTCGCTCTCGACTGTATGGTAGCGCAAACGGACAAGGTCAGTGACGCCAGATTGTTGGGCCAGGCCGAACAGACTTCGCCATTTCTGAACATTTATCGCGCCTGCGCGAATGCCGACAATGCCTGCACCGGCGACATCCGTTGCCATTCACGACAAGGAAGAATCATGCCATTCGCAAACTTCAAATTCCCGGAAGGCGTCGTCGACGCGGCCAGCAAGGAAGAGATCATTCACCGCACGACGGCCATGTTCGTCGAGTTTTTCGGCGAGCAGGCCCGGCCCTATTCGATGGTGCTGGTGGAAGAGGTCGCCGACGGCGGCTGGGGCAGGGCGGACGAGACGCTGACCCTCGCCAGGATGGGGCTGACCAAGCCGGAATAGACGCAAGGTTACAACGGTCCGCCAACCATATGATAGAAATGTGGCGAGCGTATTGATATACTGAAACAATTCTTTGTGGAAAAGAATGTAACCGACTTCATATCGAGCCCGCGCCATGTATCGACACTCAACAGGAATCACCGCCCTCAGCGCCGCACGGACCCGGGGGTTCACGCTGATCGAACTCATCGTCGTCATCGTCATCCTCGGCATCCTGTCCGCGGTCGCGTTGCCGAAATTCGCGGACGTCGGGGGCGACGCCCGCAAGGCGTCGATCCAGGCACTGACCGGCTCCGTCAACACGGGCATCAAGCTGGTCAAATCCCTGACCGCGATCCGCGGCGCGGGCACGTCGGCCGGCATCACCAACCTGACGTACGTCAGCATGGACTCCGGTACCCAGGTGCGTGTCTGGAGCGGCTATCCGGATCGCTGGTGCGACGGTATCGGCGCGGTGCTGCAAGGCATGACCGTGCCCGGCGGCGGCTGCTATCTCAAGTCGACGGCGGTCGAGGTCGATGGCTATACGTTCTACGGGTACGGCAACGACAAGCTGCCCAACGGCGACGCCGGATGGCGCATCGAGAGTGCGCCGGATCCGAAGCAATGTTCTGTGCAGTACACTTATAACGGTACCGGCGTTCCCATCGTCACGCCGAATACCGACGGGTGCTGAGCCGGTGACAGCCGAGGCCGCTTGATTGCGGCTGCAATGCATTAGCGCGCCGCGGAGGCGTGCTTTTCGGTAGCATGGGGTGTCCATACAATCGGTTCAATGTCGATGGAGACCCAATCCTCAACCGCCGCGTCCTGCGTCGACGACGTGCTCATCACGGCGGAACTGGAGCGGCGTCCGCGCCGGGCGCCGGACTACGCGGCGGAAAACCGCGCGATGGCCGCGCTCGCCCGGCAGCTGGCCATCGATCCGCATGGCGTCCCCCAGAAACTGGCCGAGCTGGTGCTCGACTTGTGCGACGCCGGGTCGGCCGGCATCAGCCTGCTCGAGGAACAGGACGGGCACCGGTACTTCCGCTGGCACGCGGCGGCCGGGCTGTTCGCGGACCACCTGGGCGGCACAATCGACTTCGGCGTCAGTCCGTGCGGCATCGTGGTCGACCGCAATCAAACCATGCTCATGCGGCACGGCGAACGCTGCTTCGCGGCGATGGCCGGCTTCGAGCCGCCGATGATCGAAAACCTGCTCGTGCCGTGGACGGCGGAGGGCCGCGCGGTGGGCACCGTGTGGGTGATCAGCCATCGCCGCGACCGGGAATTCGATGCCGAGGATGCGCGCGTGCTGCGCAACCTGGCCGATTTCGCGGCCGCCGCGTACCAGGCCATCATCGCGCTCGAGGAAACGGCCGAGGGCCGGCGCGAGCTCGTGCAGGCTGCCGAGGAGCGCACGCGCGTGCTGGCCGGCCACAACCGTATGCTCGAACACGAGATCGCCCAGCGCCGCCAGGCCGACGACGCGCTGCGTGCCAGCGAGCAGCGCTACCGCGACCTGATCGGCGCGATCCCGGCCGGCGTCGTCGCCTGCGACGCGGCGGGGACGGTCGTGTTCCACAACGCCTGCGCCGACGAGTTGTGCGGCGGCCCGCCCGGCGAGACGCCCGCGTGCTGGGGGCCGGAAGCCTGCGCCAACAATGGCCACCGGCTGGAAAACTTCACGGCGCCACTGCGCGAGGTGCTGGCCGGGGCGAGCCCGTCGTCGACCGCGAACTGTCGATCGAACGGCCGGACGGCAGCCGCATCGACGTCCTGCTCAACATCACGCCGCTGCGCGACCATGCGGGCGGCATCGCCGGCGCCGTCAACATCGTGCAGGACATCACGGCGCGCAAGCGCGTCGAGGACGAGCTGCGGGCGTCGGAACAGCGCTTCCGCACGCTGGCGAACACGGTGCCCGTGCTGATCTGGCAGAACGACGAAGACGCCCGCAACGTGTTCGTCAACCAGTATTACCTCGATTTCACGGGCAAGACGTTCGAGGACGTGATGGGCGTGCGCTGGCACGAGCTGGTGCACCCGGACGACGCGCCCGCGTACATCGCCGACTACATGGATGCCGTGCGCACGCGCCGGCCCTGGCGCAATCTCGACCGCCTGCTGCGCCGCGACGGCCAGTGGCGCTGGTTCGACAATTACGCGCAACCGCTGTTCGCGCCGGACGGCAGCTATGCGGGCCATGTCGGCGCCTCGCTCGACATCACGGACGCGGTGCTGGCCGAGCAGGCGCTGAAGGAAACGGACCGCCGCAAGGACGAATTCCTCGCCGTGCTGGCGCACGAGCTGCGCAACCCGCTCGCGCCGATCAGCAACGCGGTGCACCTGCTGCGCCATCCGGACGGCCGCCGCCGCGCCGACCGCCTCGTCGAAATGCTGGGCCGCCAGGTACGCCAGATGATCAAGCTCGTCGACGACCTGCTCGAGATCTCGCGTATCACGCGCGACAAGATCGAGCTGCACCGGCAGCCGCTGCTGCTGGCCGACATCGTGCACGGCGCCGTCGAGACGAGCCGGCCGCTGATCGACCAGCAGCACCACCACCTGGAGGTGCGCCTGCCGGAGGAACCGCTCACCCTCAACGCGGACAGCGTGCGCCTCACGCAGGTGCTCGCGAACCTGCTGAACAATGCGGCCAAGTACACGGACCAGGGCGGGACGATCGACCTGGAGGCGCGGCGCGACGGCACGGAAGTCGAGATCGCGGTGCGCGACAACGGCATCGGCATCCCGGCCGGCAACCTGCCCGCGGTGTTCGACATGTTCACGCAGGCCCACCGCGCGGCCGGACGCGGGCAGGGCGGGCTCGGCATCGGCCTCGCCATGGTGCGCAGCCTCGTGCAGATGCATGGCGGGACCGTGGAAGCGAAGAGCGCCGGCGCGGGCAGCGGCAGCGAATTCGTCGTGCGCCTGCCGCTGGCCGAGCCGCCCGACGAAGCGCACGACGGCACCGCCGCGGGGGCCGGCGCGGCGCCGCTCGCGGGGCAGCGCATCCTCGTCGTGGACGACAACCAGGACGCGGCCGACACGCTCGCGATGCTGCTGGACGCGGACGGTGCTCAGGCGCGCGCCGTGTACGACGGCCCGTCCGCGCTGGCCGCGTTGCCGGCCCTGCGGCCGCACACCGTGCTGCTCGACCTGGGCATGCCGGACATGGACGGCCTCGAGGTCGCGCGCCGCATCCGCGCCGATCCTGCCTGGTCGGGCGTGCGCATCGTCGCGCTGACGGGCTGGGGGCAGGAGAGCGACCGCGAACGCACGCGCGGGGCCGGGTTCGATTTTCACCTCACCAAGCCGGTCGACCTGACCGTCCTGCACGCCTGGCTCGGCACCCGTCACTGATCATCCAAAATATGCCGTGTCGGCCGCGACGCGCGGCGCGATGTGTCCATCGACCCAGTCGAGCCACGCCCGCGTGCGCGCATCCATGAAGTGACGCGACGGCAGCAGCGCGTACACGCCGATGTCGGGCGAGCGCCACCCCGGCAGGATGCGCACGAGGCGCCCCGCGCGCACGGCATCGATCACGGAGAACAGGGGCAGCAGCGTGATGCCGGCGCCGCGCAGCGCCACGTCCACGATCAGGTCCGGCGTGTCCGCCACGACCTGCCCCCGCGGCGCCAGCGTGAACACCGCGTCTTCTTTCGCACCGCCTTCGACGAGGCGCCAATCCGGCCCGACCGACGGATTCGCCAGCCGCAGGCAGGCGTGCGCGCGCAGGTCGTCCGGCGTCGCCGGCGTGCCGTGGCGGGCGAGGTAGGCCGGTGCGGCGCACAGGACGGCGAACGTGGTGCCGAGCCGGCGCGCCACCATGCCCGAATCGACGAGGGCTTCGGCCAGGTACAGGCTCACGTCGGCGCCGCGCGCCAGCAGGTCCGGCACGTATTGCGACGTCGAATACTCCACGGTCAGGTCGGGATACGCGGCGCAGAAGTCCGCCAGCACGGGCGCCACGTAGTGCTGGCCGAAGTTCGTCATGCACTGCACGCGCAGGCGCCCGCGCGGCCGCGCGCCGGCCCCGCGCGCCTGCGCCTCCGCTTCCTCGACGAGGGCCAGCAGCTCGCGGCAGCGCTCCGCGTAGGCGGCGCCGCTGTCGGTCAGCGCGTGCTTGCGCGTCGTGCGCTGCAGGAGCTTGGTGCCGAGGCGCCGCTCCAGGTCGGCCACGAGGCGCGAGACCTGGGCCGTCGTCAGGTCCATCTGCTCGGCGGCCAGCGTGAAGCTGCCGCTGTCGATCGTGCGCAGGAAGGCCTGCATGGCCCAGACGAGGCCGGCGTCGAGGTTGTTGCGCATGGTTTTATTACGTTTTACGTAAAGGTCATTTTCATTTTTCCGGATTGTTGCATGAGGCGTGCGTGACCACAATCGCAACATGCCATCCGAGGAGACCGCCATGAAGATCACGCCCGCCCCCGCCGTTGCCACTCCCTGGCGCTGGGTCCTGCTGGCCGTCCCGCCGCTGCTGTGGGCGGGCAACTTCGTGGCCGGCCGTGCCGTGCGCGACGCCGTGCCGCCGATGACGCTGGCGTTCGCGCGCCACCTGCTCGCCTTCCTCGTGCTGCTGCCGTTCGCGTGGCCGGGATTGCGTGCGGACGCGGGGACGTTGTGGCGCCACCGCGGGGTCATCGCGCGCACGGCGCTGGCGGGCATGGCCGGCTTCAACCTGCTCGTCTACGCCGCGCTGCACACGACGACGGCCACCAACGTGCTGCTGCTGAACGCCGCGATCCCCGTGCTGATCGTGCTGTTCGGCGCCGTGCTGGGCCGCGGCGCGCCGACGCGGCAGCAGGTCGCAGGCATGCTCCTGTCCTGCGCCGGTGTCCTGCTCATCATCGGCCACGGCGACCCGGCGCGCATCGCGCAACTGCGCTTCGCCCGCGGCGACCTGCTCGCGTTCGCGGCGATGGGCGGCTTTGCGCTGTACTCGCTGTGGCTGCGCGACCTGCCGGCCGGCGTCGACCGCATCGGCGTGCTGGCCGCGCAACTGGGCGTGGCGGCGGTCGGCCTGCTGCCGTTCGCCGCATGGGAGTGGGGCCGTGGCCTGCAGGCGCACCCCGCCCCGGCCGCACTCGGGGCCGTGCTGTACGTCGCGCTGGGTGCGTCGCTGCTTGCGCCGCTGTTGTACATGGCCGGCGTGGCACGCGTGGGCGCGGCCCGCGCCGGATTGTTCCTGCACCTGATCCCGGTGTTCGGCGCGCTGCTGGCGGCGCTGCTGCTGGGCGAGGCGCTGCAGGCGTACCACGCCCTCGGCATGCCGTCATCGCGACCGGGATGGCGGTGTCGAACCGGTCGCCGCGGCCGTGTACTCAGGCCGCGAACTGCGGTGCCTGCTGACGGAACGCCTTGCGGTAGGCCGCCGGCGACGTCTGCAGCGCGGCGCGGAAGTGCTGGCGCAGCGACAACGCCGAGCCGAAGCCGGCCTCCTGCGCCACCACCTCGACGGCCGCATCGGATGTCTCCAGCATCCAGCGCGCGTGCGCCAGCCGCTGGGCCAGCAGCCATTGCTTGAACGACGTGCCCGTCGCCTGGCGGAAGTGGCGCGTGAAGTTACGCCGGCTCATGGCAGCGCGCTGCGCCAGGTCGTCGATGCCATGCTCCTCGGCGAGGTGGCGCGTCACCCAGTCCAGCACGGCGGACAGCCGGCCGTCGCTGGGCGACACGGGCAGCGGCCGTTCGATGAACTGGGCTTGCCCCCCTTGCCGGTGCGGCGCGACGACGAGCATGCGCGCCACGTGGTTCGCCGCGTCCGCGCCGCACAGCCGGCGCATCAGGTGCAGGCAGCAGTCGATGCCGGCCGCCACGCCCGCCGACGTCAGCACGTCGCCGTCGTCCACGTACAGCACGTCAGGATCCACTTTCACGCGCGGGTGGCGGCGCGCCAGCTCGGCGGCGAGCGCCCAGTGCGTGGCCACCGTGCGGCCGTCCAGCAGGCCCGCCTCGGCCACCGGGAACGCGCCGAGGCACAGCGCGACGATGCAGGCGCCGCGTGCATGCGCCGCGCGCAGCGCGTCCAGCAGCGCGGGCGGGGCGGGGCGGCAATCGTCGTACCAGGCGGGCATGACGACGATGTCGGCATCGAGGAGCGCCTCCAGGCCGTGGCCGGGCACGATGCCGAAGCCGGCGCTCGTGGCCAGCGGGGCGTCCGGGTCGGCGCCGCACACGGTCAGCGCGAAGCGGGAGCGCGCATCCGCGCCGGGACGGCCGCTGAACACGAGGCAGGGCACGGACAGGTGGAAGGGCGTCATGCCGTCGAAGGCGATGACGGCCACGCGCCAGGTGGAGGGATGATTTTGGGTCATGGCCCGATTATATCGAAGGATGTCCTGCGGGCCGCTGTCGGCGAACCGGCCGCACCGCGACAATGGCGTCACACACACCAAGGAGAGACACCATGCAAGTGACCCAGATCCGCAACGCCACCCTGCTCATCGAGTACGCCGGCAAGACCTTCCTCGTCGATCCGCTGCTGGCCGACAAGGGCGCCTACCCCGGCTTTGCCGGCACGGCCAACAGCCACCTGGCCAATCCGCTCGTCGACCTGCCCGTGCCGCTGGAAACACTGTTCGACGTGGACGCCGTGCTCGTCACGCACCTGCACGCCGACCACTGGGACGAGGCCGCGCGGCGCACGCTGCCCCGTTTGCTGCCCGTGTTCGCGCAGAACGACGCCGACGCGCAGGCCATCCGCGCCGACGGGTTCACCGACGTGCGCACGCTCGGCGCACAAGGCGACACGCTGTTCGACGGCATCCGCATCGCCCAGACGCGCGGCCAGCACGGCAGCGACAGCGTCATGGCCGTGATCGGCGCGCGCATGGGCGAGGTGAGCGGCCTCGTGCTGCGCCATCCGGACGAGCCGACCTTGTACATCGCCGGCGACACGGTGTGGAACGTGCACGTGGCGGGGGCGCTGGAGACGTACGACCCGGACGTCGTCGTGCTGAACTGCGGCGATGCGCAGGTGCCGGGCCTGGGCCCCATCATCATGGACCTGGACGACGTGGCCAGCGTGGTGAAGGCGGCGCCGCGGGCGACGATCGTCGCGAGCCACCTGGAAGCGGTGAACCATTGCATGCTGACGCGGGCCGAGCTGCGGGCGTGGGTGGATACGCAGGCGCTGGCGGCGCGGGTGCTCGTACCCGACGACGGCGAGGCGTGCATGTTCACCCAAATCGCCACGGCTTCGCGGTAGTATGCGGAAGACGGCGCCGTGCCGTCTTCCTGCGAGATAGCCGATGCCCATCGATGCCACCGAATTCGACGAGTACCTGCAGTTCGCCAACGAGCTGGCCGACGCGGCCGCCGGCGCCATCCTGCCGCACTTCCGCGCCGGCAGCGGCGCCGAGAACAAGAGCGCGCACGGCTTCGATCCCGTGACGGCGGCCGACCGCGGCGCCGAGCGCGTGATGCGGGCGCTGATCCGTGCCCGCTACCCTCACCACGGCATCCTCGGCGAAGAGGAGGGGGCCCAGGCGGGCGAGGGCTTGACGTGGGTGCTCGACCCCATCGACGGCACCAAGGCCTTCCTCCTCGGCCTGCCGCTGTGGGGCACGCTGATCGCGCTGAACGACGGCACGCGCCCGGTACTGGGCCTGATGAACCAGCCTTTTACGCGCGAGCGCTTCGTCGGCACGGCGCACTGCGCCTGGAACGGCGGCCACGTGCTGCACACGCGCCCGTGCGCGCAGCTGGCGGACGCGCACGTGATGTGCACGTCGCCCGACATTTTCGATCCCGTGCAGCGCATCGCGTTCGACGCCGTCGCGGGCCGCGCGCGGCTGCTGCGCTATGGCGGCGACTGCTACGCCTACTGCATGCTGGCGTCCGGCCTCGTCGACGCCGTCATCGAGGCGGGCCTGCAGCCGTGGGACGTGCAGGCACTGGTGCCCATCATCGAAGGGGCGGGCGGCGTGATCACGGCGTGGGATGGCGGCGACGTGCAGCATGGCGGCACGGTGCTGGCATGCGGCGACCGGCGCCTGCACGCGCAGCTGGTGCGCGATCTAGCCGTTCGCTAGCCACGCGGCGAGTGCGCCCAGGTCCACCGGCTTGGTCATATGATGATCGAACCCGGCCGCGCGCGTGCGCTCGCGGTCGGCCTGCTGGCCCCAGCCCGTGAGGGCCACGATACGCACGTGCGCGTGGCCTTCGGCGCGGATGGCCCGCGCGACGTCGAAGCCGTCCATCTCCGGCATGCCCAGGTCGAGCAGCACGACGCTGGGCGCGAACCCGGGCAGCGACGCCAGCGCGGCCGGGCCGCCGTACACGGCCCGTGCCCGTGCCCCGTGCGTGTCCAGCAGCAGGGCCAGCGTGTCGGCCGCGTCGGCATTGTCGTCCACGACGAGCACGCGGTGACCGGCCAGCGCCGCACACGTCGTCCCCGCCTCGCCGTCCGGCGCCGTGCCGTGCAGCAGGGGTAACCGTACGACGAATTCGCTGCCGCAGCCCGGTCCCGCGCTGTGTGCTTCCACGGTCCCGCCGTGCATGTCGACGAGCTTGCGCACGATGGCGAGACCGATGCCCAGGCCGTCGCCGCAGCCCCGGTCGCCCAGGTGCGGCTGCGCGAACATTTCGAACACGTGCGGCAGCTGGGCGGCCGGGATGCCGCGGCCGTTGTCGCGCACCCGCAGCACGACGGCGGGGCCTTCGCGCCGGGCGAGCAGTTCGATGCGGCCGCCCGGGCCGGTGTACTTGGCGGCGTTGTTGACCAGGTTCGTGAGGACCTGCGTAAGTCGCACGGCGTCGCCATCCACGACAAGAGAGTCGTCCTGCACCGTCACGTCGAGGACGTGGCCGGCGCGTTCGACCTGCGGGCGGCTCGCCTCGACGGCGTCGCGCACGACGTCGGCCAGGGCCAGTGCGCGCCGGTCCAGTTCGATCTTGCCGCGCGAGATGCGGGCGATTTCCATCAGGTCGTCGACGAGCTTGACGATCTGCCGCACCTGGCGCTCGACGATGCCCGTGAGGCGGTCCGTCGCGTCCCGGTTGTCGGTGCGGCGCATCAGCTGGATCGCGTTGCTGATCGGCGCGAGCGGGTTGCGCAGCTCGTGCGCCAGGGTGGCGAGGAATTCGTCCTTGCGCCGGTCCGCTTCCTTCAGCGCCTGCTCCGCGCGCACGCGCTCGATCGCGGCCCACGTCCGTTCGCCGGCCTCGCGCACGAGGTTCACCTCGGCCGCGTTCCAGTGCCGCGGCGCCGCGTGATGCACGCAGAACACGCCGGCGACGCGCCCGCCGGAATACAGCCCCACGCCCACGTGCGACGCGATGCCGACGCTGATCCAGCCGGCGCGCGTGGTGCTGTCCGTGTGCGGGTCGCGCGCCGTATCCTCGACGACGAACGGCTCGCCCCGCTCGAACGCGGCGAGCGCCCGCATGCCCAGCGCGGGCATCGGATACGTGCCGGCCAGCGACGCGACGCCTTCCACGTGGTCGCGCCGGATGCGGATCCGGTCTTCCTCGAATTCGCCGATCAGCACGCGGCTCGCGCCGAGGTGCGCGGCGACCATGCGCGTGGCCGTCGTCTCGATCGCGTCGGCATCGTCCAGCGAGCGCATCGCGTCGGACAGGCGCAGCAGGAACGCCGCCCGTTCCTCGCTCTCGCGCAGGCGCGCTTCCAGCATGCGCCGGCCGGTCGTGTCGCGCGAGACACCCACGACCTGCTCGACCGATCCGTCCTCGGCCAGCACGGGGCCCCAGCGGAACTGGAAATAGGCGCTCGTGCCGGTCGGGCTCGTGAAGTAGATCTCGTCCTGGATGGTGACGCCGGTGCGGAAGATGGTGTCGAGGTGGCCGTCCAGGCGTGCGGCCAGGTCCGACGGGAAGTCCAGGTCGGCGAAGCCGCGGCCCACGAGGTCCCCGGCGGCCATCCCGTACAGTTCTTCCATCGCGCGGTTGACGTAGACGAAGCGGTGCGAGCGGTCGAATGCGTACACGAAGTCGGGCAGCGCATCCATCGTCGTCGCGACGAAGCGCGACTGGCGCATCAGTTCCACGTGGGCGGCTTCGCGCTCGGCCTGCGCCTGCGCGCGCTCGACGGCGGCCCAGGTGCGCTCGGCCGTCTCCTGCATCAACGCCAGGTCCGCATTGCTCCATGCGCGCGCGCGGCCGTGGTGCGCGAACAGGATGGCGACGAGGCGGCCATCCTTCACGAGCGGCACGTCGGCCACGGAGGCGGCGCCGAGCACGGCATGCGCGGCCCGCGCGGCGGCATCCAGGTCCGGATCGTTCTGCACGTCCGGTCGCACGATGGGCCGGCCCATGCGCAGCGCGGCCAGCAGGCCGGGGCCATAGTCGGCGTAGCGCAGCTTGCTGCCGAAGGCGGACGCGCTCGTGCCGTCGGCATGGGTGACGATCAGGTGCTCGCCGTCGCCGCAGTCGGCCGCGTAGCCGGTGCGGTCGATGCCGAGATGGTCGCGCAGCACGCGCGCGGCTTCCTCCTGGATACGGCGCGGGTCGGCCAGCGGCCGCAGCGTGTCGTTCAGGCGCAGCAGGAACGCCTGGCGCCGCTCGTCGTCGCGCCGGGCCGCATGGCTGCGGTGGCGTTCGATGGCGCCGGCCGCCGTGCGCGCGAGCAGGTCGAGCAGGCCGGTGCTGTCCGCCGCCGGCGGCCGCGCGAGGGCAAGGCGCAGCGTGCCCAGCACGGTGCCGTCGTGGGCCGACAGGGGAAGGGCGTACGGCGCATCCGTGGTCGTGGCGCGGGCGATGGGCACGACGTCGTTGCGGTAGCCGGCCGCGGCGCCGTGCGTACGCTGGGCCACGATGGCGCGCCCGGCATCCGGCCCGGCGGCCAGTTCGATGCGGCCGTAGGCGGCGCCGGCCAGTGCGCAGGCGCGGTTCAGCACCGGGGCCAGCGCCGCGGGCAGGTCGGCCTGGCCGGGCGGCGCCACGTGCAGTTCGAGCAGCGGACGCAGGATGGCGGGGCTGGCCAGCAGCGCGGCTTCGGCGGTGCCGCTGGTGCGCGTTTCGACGTGATGGCGCAGCGTCGCGAGATGACGGTCGACGTGGGAGGCGGACTGCGCGTCGTCCAGCGCCTTCACGACCCGGTGCGCGGCGGCCGCGAAGGACGACAGTTCCGCCAGCAGGCGCGCATCCTCGGCATCGAACTGCCGCTCGGGATCGTGGGCGATGACCCAGACGGTGCCGATCGGCTGCTCGTCGATCGTCCAGGGCACGAGCAGGCATTCGAGCAGGGCGGGACCGCCGCAGCGCAGCGGGGCGAAGCGGCGCGCCGGCCCGTCGAACAGCAGCGTCGTATTGCGTTCGATGACGACGCCGCACGGGCTGTCCCCGCGCGGCACCGTGGCGCCCAGCGCGGCGGCGTGTGCGCCGGCCATCGCGTGCCAGCGGAACACGTCGCCCTTCGCGCCATGTTCGAGAATGCTGACGCCGGCCGTGCCGGCGCGGCACAGTTGCAGCGCGAGTTCGGCGAGCCGCTGCAACACGCCGCGCGGATGGGTCACGAGCTCCTGGCTGAGCAGCGTGAGGGCGCGGCTCTCCGCGCGGTGGTCGGGCGCGCGCGCAGGGCGGCGCGCGAGTTCGTGCGTGATCAAGACTTCGTCGAGGGTCACCTCGACATTGCCCGTGTCGTTATGCGTCATGTCTTCTCGTCCGTTGTTATTCCGGGCAGACTCTGCGCGGCTGAGCCGCGAACGAGAAGAATAGGTTTAGATCGTTTTGCAGGGCAAGCGAAAAATGAGTTTTAGTGATATTTCATTTGGTCAGTGTTGCCGATGCGACGATTCAAATTCCGGGTGGAAAATCTTTACTTGCCGACAGGCACTTCGTGGTCGCCCAGCAGCACCTTGTCGGGTGTGATGGGCGTCGTGCGCAGGCGCTTGCCGGTGGCGTGGAACACGGCGTTGGCGACGGCCGCCGCCACGCCCACGATGCCGATCTCGCCGACGCCCTTGGCACCGAGCTGCTTGCTGACGATGCGGTCTTCCTCGTCGGCGAAGATCACGTCGATGGCGTGGATATCCTTGTTGACCGCCACGTGGTACTCGGCGTAATTGTGGTTCATGAAGCGGCCGAGGCGATGGTCCGTGAACGTTTCTTCGTGCAGCGCCTGGCTGATGCCCCATACGACGGCGCCGCTGACCTGGCTCGCGGCCGTCTTCGCATTGATGATGCGGCCGGCCGCGACGGCGGACACGGCCCGCGTCACACGTACCATGCCGAGCCGCTCGTTGACGCGCACCTCCACGAACACGGCCGAGTGCACGGCGCGCGAAAACTTGCGCTGCTTGAGCATCTGCGGCGTCATCAGGTATTTCTCCTCGATGCGCTCGCGCCCCGCCTGCGCCAGCAGGCTTGTCAGCGGGATGCCCTGGTCCGGCTGCCCGTGAGGCTGGATGCGGCCGTCGGCGAATTCCACGTCCTTGACCTTGAGGCCCTTGAAGGCCGGATGCTTGTGCGCGAGTTTCAGCAGCGTGGCCTTCAGCTTGTCGCAGGCGCCGGCCACGCCGCCGCCCACCGTCGTCACGTGCGACGAGCCGCCTTCCACAGGCGCCAGCGGCAGGGTGGAATCGCCCAGCTGGAACGTGACTTTTTCGAGCGGCAGGCCGAGGCGCTCGGCCGCGATCATCGCCATGACGGTGTACGTGCCGGTGCCGATGTCGGACGCGGCACTCGACACGACGAGGCGCCCGTCCGCATGCAGTACGGCGGACACGCGCGCGATCATCACGAGCGAATCCCAGATGCCCGTCGCCATGCCCCAGCCGATCAACTCGTCGCCGTCCTTCATCGAACGGGGTTCGACGGGCCGGTCCTTCCAGCCGAAGCGCTCCGCGCCGAGCCGGTAGCACTGGCGCAGTTCCTTGCTGGAGAACGGCTTGTCTTCCAGGTGGTTGTGCTCCGCGTAGTTCTTCAGGCGGAACTCGAGCGGGTCCATGCGCAGCGCGTACGCCAGTTCGTCCATCGCGACTTCCAGCGCATGCACGCCGTGCGCGGCGCCCGGCGCGCGCATGTCGATGGGCGTCGCGCGGTCCTGCTCGACGAGCTGGTAGCCGAGGTGGATGTTGTCGCACGCGTACATCTGCCCGGACCAGTTGACGACGACTTCCACGTAGTCTTCCAGGCGCGACGTCTCCTGGATCGCCTCGTGCCACACGGCCTGCAACTTGCCGTCCCTGTCGGCCGCCAGTTTTATCTTGTGCCACGTCTCGGGCCGGTGGCCGAAGCTGAACATCTGCTGGCGCGTGAGCACGACGCGCACGGAGCGCTTCAGCTTCAGCGCGCCCATCACGGCGAGCGGCAGTTGATACTGCGGACGCAGCCCGGACCCGAACGCGCCGCCCACGTACGGGTTGCGCACAGTGACCTTGTTCTTGGAGAGCCCGAACACGTGCGACACGTACCAGCGGCTGTTCTGCGAGCTCTGGGTCTTGTCGTAGATCGTCAGGTGGCCGTCCTCGCCGTAGACGACGGTCGAGGCGAACATCTCCATCGGATTGTGGTGCTCGACGGCGTTGTAGTACTCCGCCTCGATTTTGACGGGCGCCGCGTCGAACGCCTGGTCCGCATCGCCCTTGCTGCCCGGCGGCGTGAAACCCGCCTTCATCGGACGCGGCTTGTAGGCCCTGTTCAACGTCGAAAGGAGATTCGTGTCGTGTTCCTCGATGTCGTACGTGAGGCGCACGAGGCTGGCCGCGTAGCGCGCGGCTTCGAACGTCTCGGCCACGACGAGTGCCACCGGCTGGCCGCTCCAGAACACGCGATCCGAGAAGAGGGGGCGGAACGGCGAGCCGCCGGGTGCCGTCATGTCCTTGTACGCGAGGTCGTTGCCGCGCATCTTCGGCCGGTTCTCGTGCGTGATCACGTCGATCACGCCGGGCACGCCACGGGCGGCTTCGGTATCGATGGTCTTGATGCGGCCGCGTGCGACGGTGCCGCTGACGACGACGCCGTATGCCAGGTCCGGCGCCGGGATCTCGGCCGCGTAGTGCGCCGTGCCCGTCACCTTGGCGCGGCCGTCGATGCGCGACACGGCCATGCCGCTGTGCACGCGGCCCGTGCCGTCGGGTGCCGTCGGGGTGCGCAGGTCGGGGATCAGGTCGGTCATCGCGGGGCTCCCCTCAGTTCGTTCTTCTGCACGGCGTTCGTCAATGCCTGGACGATGGCATTCTTCGCCAGCGGTATCTTGAAATCGTTCTGGCCGTAGCCGCGCGCGCCGCGCAGGATGCGCTCGGCCGCCTGTTCGAACGCGGTCTCGCCGGCGGGCCGGCCGGTGAGCAGCTCTTCCGCTTCCTCGACCCGCCATGGCTTGTGCGCCACGCCGCCCAGCGCGATGCGGGCCGCGCGCACGGTGCCGTCCGCGGCGAGGTCGAGCGCGGCGGCCACCGACACGAGCGCGAACGCGTACGACAGCCGGTCGCGCACCTTCACGTACTCGAAGCGCTGCGCGAAGCGGCGCGCGTCGGGCAAGGTGATGTGCGTGATCAGTTCACCGGGCTGCAGGGTGCTGTCCACGTCCGGCGTGTCGCCCGGCAGGCGGTGGAAGTCGGCGAACGGAATCGAGCGTTCACCGTTCGCCGCGCGCACGTGCACGGTCGCATCGAGCGCGCGCAGGGCCACGCACATATCGGACGGATGGGTGGCGATGCACTGCGGGCTCGTGCCGAGGATCGCGAGCTGGCGGTTGAGGCCGGCCTTGGCGGGGCAGCCCGTGCCCGGCCCGCGCTTGTTGCACGGCGTGCCCACGTCGTAGAAATAGACGCAGCGGGTGCGCTGCAGCAGGTTGCCGCCGTTCGTCGCCATGTTGCGCAACTGGGGCGACGCGCCGGCCAGGATCGCGGCCGCCAGCAGCGGATAGCGCTCCCGCACGAGCGGGTGATACGCCGTGTCCGCGTTGCGGGCGAGGGCGCCCAGGCGCAGGCCCGTGCCGTCTTCCGCGATGGCGGCGAGGCCCGCGATCGGGTTGATGTCGACGAGGCCGGAGGGCTTCATCACACCCTCCTTGATCAGGTCGAGCAGGTTCGTGCCGCCGGCGATGGGACGCGCGCCCGGGGCGGCGAGGGCGGCCAGCGCGGCGTCCACGTCGGCGGGCTGCTGGAAGTCGAACGGATTCATTTTTCGATCTCCATCACGTCGCAGACGGCCTGCGCGATCTGCGGATAGGCGCCGCAGCGGCACACGTTCCCGCTCATCAGTTCGCGCACGTCGTCGACCGTCTTCGCCTGGCCCTCGGCGACGAGGCCGGCCGCCGAACAGATCTGGCCCGGCGTGCAGTAGCCGCACTGGAAGGCATCGTGGTCGATGAAGGCCTGCTGCAGCGGATGCAGCGTGTCGCCATCGGCCAGGCCCTCGATCGTCGTGACCTCGTGGCCGTTCTGCATGACGGCGAGGGTGAGGCAGGCGTTGATGCGGCGCCCGTCCAGCAGCACCGTGCAGGCGCCGCACTGGCCGTGGTCGCAGCCCTTCTTGGTGCCTGTGAGGCCGGCGCGTTCGCGCAGCAGGTCGAGCAGCGTCACCGTGGATTCGACGGCGAATGCGCGGTCCTCGCCGTTGATGCGCAGGCGGATGGGGTACTGCCGGTAAGCGTCCATGGCCGTCCTTGTCGGGGCAAAGCCCTCACCTTACGGTTCCAGGGACGGCCGTTCGGTTAGGTCACACACACAATGTGATCGATCTGGCAACGCAGTGTGTCATTTGTGCAGCAGTCCGCATGGTTTTCGCATAAAAGGTGAATTCTCATCAATTATTTCGAAGTAGAATGTTTTCAAAGTTTTACAACGGCACGGGATGTAACCGTAATGCAACGGTTGCGGCGTCAGGGCGCCCCGTCCAGGCAAGGATGCTCATGCTCAGTCAACAAGATCTCGCAGAAGAAGCACGCCTCCAGGCCTTGCACGCGCTGGGGTTGCTCGATACGCCCCGCGAAGACCGGTTCGACCGGTTCACCCGCCTCGCCCTGGCCGCGTTCCACGTCCCCATCGCGCTCGTGTCGCTCGTCGACCGCGAGCGCCAATGGTTCAAGTCGCACGCCGGCCTCGATTACCGCGAGACACCGCGCCCGCTCGCCTTCTGCAGCCACGCCATCGCCCTCGACGACATGCTGGTCGTGCCCGACACGCTGGCCGACGAACGCTTCGTCGCGCATCCGCACGTGACGGGCGCGCCGGGCATCCGCTTCTATGCCGGCCAGCCGCTGCACAGCGTGGATGGCCAGCCGCTCGGCACCCTGTGCATCATCGACACGGCCCCGCGCACGTTCGGCGACGCCGACCGCCGCATGCTGTGCGACCTCGCGCAACTGGTGCAGGACGAGTTGAACCGCGACGTGCTGGTCGCCGCGCGCACGCGCGAGCTGCAGGACAAGAACGCCACGCTCGAACTGACGATGCGCATGCGCGAGGCAGCCGAGCAGGCCTTGCGCCAGAAGCAGGAATTGCTGGACGCCGTGCTGGAAACCGTGGACGTGGGCGTGGTCGCCTGCGACGCCGACGGCCACCTGATGCTGTTCAACCGCGCGGCGCGCGCCTTCCACGGCCTCGACGCGGACAGCGCGCTGCCGCAGGCCGACTGGCCCGCGCACTACGATCTATATGGCGAGGACGGCCTCACGCCGCTGGCGCCCGCCGACATCCCGCTCGTGCGCGCGCTGCGCGGCGAGCGCGTGATCGACGCCGGCATGACGATCCACGTGCCGGGCGAGCCGACGCGCCGCCTGCTGGCGAGCGGCCGCGCGCTGCACGGGACGGCCGGCGAGCCGCTGGGCGCCGTCGTCGCGATGAAGGACGTGACGGAACTGGACGCGTCGCGCGCCCGCCTGGCCGAGAGCGGCGAATGGCTGCGCACCATCGCCGACAACGTGCCGGCGCTGATCGCCTACGTCGACACGGACCTGCGCTACCGCTTCGCCAACGAGCGCTATCGCGAATGGTTCGGCGTGAAGCCCGCCGACATGGTCGGCAAGACCGTGCTGGACGCGATGGGCGACGGGTTCTACGCCCCGCGCCGCGCCGCGCTCGAGCGCTGCCTGGGCGGACACGCGTCGCACCTCGAGATCGAGGAACAGCGCCGCGGCCGCACGCGCGTCATCAGCTCCACGTATCTGCCGCACATCCGCGACGGCATCGTGCAGGGCATCTACGTGCTGTCGACGGATGCGACGTCCGCGCGCGAATACGAGCGCCAGCTGCATGCGCTCGCCCACTCCGACCACCTGACCGGCCTGCCGAACCGGCGCAGCTACGAGGAGCGCTTCGCGCAGGCCGTCGCGCGCGCCCGCCGCGGCGCGACGCCGCTGGCGCTGGCCTACCTCGACGTCGACCACTTCAAGCAGATCAACGACAGCCTCGGCCACGCGGTGGGCGACGCCGTACTGCGCGAGTTCGCGCGCCGCCTCGGCGCCACGGTGCGCGCCACGGACACGGTGGCACGCCTGGCCGGCGACGAATTCGTCATCGTGCTGGAGCAGGTCGGCTCGCCGCTGGAATGCGAACGCGTCGCCGCCAAGCTGCTCGACGCGATCCGCACGCCGTTCGCGGTGGACGGGCATACGCTGGCGGTCACGAGCAGCATCGGCATCGCGTGGAGCGCGCGTCCGGAGCAGGCCGCAATGGCCCATGCGGCGGACGACGGGTTGTACCGGTCCAAGCATGCCGGGCGCGACACGGTGTGCGTGCTCGTCGTGGGCAACTGACCACCACCTTTTTACAAAATCTTTACGGCCCCGCCAGTACGATACCAGCCACGATCATTGCTGGAGAACCTGGTTGGACACCGACAACAAGAACATGGCCGGCCTCGCGCTGGCCGCCATCGGCATCGTGTACGGCGACATCGGCACGAGCCCGCTGTATTCGCTGAAGACCGTCTTCGATCCCGCGCACGGACTGCCCCTCACGCCGGCCAACCTGGTCGGCGTCGTGTCGCTGATCTTCTGGGGCCTGTCCGTCATCGTCTCGTTCAAGTACGTCACGCTCGTGCTACGCGCCGACAACCGCGGCGAGGGCGGCATCATGGCGCTGCTGGCGCTCGCGCTGGGCGCCGTCGGCGACCGCCGGCGCATGCACCTCGGGCTGCTGCTGATCGGGGTGTTCGGCGCGTCGCTGTTCTACGGCGACAGCGTGATCACGCCCGCGATCTCGGTCCTGTCCGCCGTCGAGGGCCTCGAGGTCGCGACCCCGGCAATGGAAGCGTACGTCGTTCCGCTGACGATCGTCATCCTCGTGTGCCTGTACGCGGCGCAGCGCCACGGCACGGCCGGCATCGGCCGCTGGTTCGGTCCGGTCATGCTCGTGTGGTTCGCGGCGCTGGCGGCGATGGGCGTGCTGAACATCGTGCGCAGTCCCGGCATCCTCGTGGCCCTGAATCCGTGGCATGCGCTGCGCTTCTTCCTCGACAACCGCGGCATCGCCTTCCTGGCGCTGGGCGCGATCGTGCTGGCCTTCACGGGCGCCGAGGCGCTGTATGCCGACATGGGCCACTTCGGCCGCAAGCCGATCCGGCTCGCGTGGTTCGCCGTCGCGTTTCCGGCGCTCGCGCTGAACTATCTGGGGCAGGGCGGGCTGCTGCTGGCGCGGCCGGACGCGATCGCGAATCCGTTCTACCAGCAGTTGGGCAGCTGGAGCGTCTATCCGCTCGTCGTGCTGTCCACCATCGCCACCGTCATCGCGTCGCAGGCGACGATTTCCGGCACGTTCTCGATGACGAAGGAAGCGATCGCGCTCGGCTTCCTGCCGCGCATGCGCACCGTGCACACGTCGGAGCGCGAGATCGGCCAGGTCTACCTGCCCGTCATCAACTGGCTGCAGCTGATCGCCGTGCTGCTGGCCGTAGTCGGGTTCGGCTCGTCCGACGCGCTGGCATCCGCCTACGGCATCGCGGTCACGGCGACGATGCTGGCGACGACGATCCTGACCTACTTCGTGATCCGCTACCGCTGGCGCCTGAATCTGCTGCTGTGCCTGGGGGCGACCGGGTTCTTCTTCGTGATCGACGCGGCGTTCTTTTCGGCGAACGTCCTCAAGATCCTGCATGGCGGCTGGTTCCCGCTGGCCCTGGGCGTGCTGCTGTTCACCTTGATGCTCACGTGGCGCCGCGGCCGCGCGCAGGTGTTCGAGAACCTGCAGAAGCACGCGATCCCGCTCGACGCTTTCCTTGAGTCACTGTTCATTGCGCCGCCGACGCGGGTTGCCGGCACGGCCATCTTCCTGCGCGGCGAAAGCGATGGCGTGCCCCATGCGATGCTGCACAACCTGCTGCATAACAAGGTGCTGCACGAGCGCGTCGTGTTTCTCACCGTGCACATCGCGGACGAGCCCTATGTCGACGCGGCATCCCGCATCCGCATCACCGGTCTTGGCCACGGCTGCCACCAGGTCGACGTGCGGTTCGGCTTCAAGGACGAGCCGGACATCCCCGGCATCCTCGGCCAGTGCGCGGCGCACGGGCTGGCCTTCGACATGATGCAGACCTCGTTCTTCGTCGCGCGCCAGACCGTGATCTCGACACCGGGCGGGGGCATGGCGCCGTGGCGCGAGCACCTGTTCGTCGCGATGCAGCGCAACGCCCGCGACGCGGCCGACTACTACCGCATTCCCACTAATCGGGTCATCGAGCTGGGAACGCAGGTGGAAATCTAGCGGCGCCGCTCGTGCGAATGTGGACGGCGGCCTCCGACGCGGATAAGCTGGAGGCGGAGGGGATGCCGCCACATGCACGATGCCGACCACAGCGCCGCCGACAGGGACGGCCACGGATTGTCTGCGCTCGACGGCCAGCGCCGCCCGCTGGTCGCGCTGGCCGTCGGGCTGATCGCCGGCTTTTGCCTGCTGCTGGCCGGCCTGCAGGGCTGGAGCGCCTGGCATGCCTGGCAGGCCATCCGGGAGGACAGCCGCGTCGCCACGACCAACATGGCGCGCGCGCTCGCGTCGCATGCGGAGACGTCGATCAAGCTGGGCGATGCGGTGCTGGCCGAGATGGTCGAGCGCATCGAGCACGACGGCCTCGGCGAGGCCGCCACGGCGCGCCTGACGGGACGGCTGCGCGACCTCACGCACGACGTCGGCGAACTGCACGGCCTGTTCGTGTACGGGCCGGACGGCAAGTGGCTGACGTCGTCGCTGCCGCGCCCCATGCAGGGCAATAATTTCGACCGCGAGTACTTCCAGTTCCACCTGCTGCACAGCGGGCGCGCGACGCACGTGGGCGTGCCCGTGCGCAGCCGGTCGACCGGTGCGTGGATACTGCCGCTCTCGCGCCGCATCGACGGGCCCGACGGCAAATTCGCGGGTGTGGCGCTGGCCACGCTGAACCTCGCGTGGTTCGGGCGCTTCTACGAGAGTTTCGACGTCGGGAAGAAGGGCACGATCCTGCTCGCGCTCGACAACGGCACCCTGATCTACCGCCGGCCGTTCCGCGACGACCAGGTCGGCATGGACATACGCAACGGCAGCATCTGGCAACGGATCCAGCGTGACGGCTACGTCGGCTCGGTCGTGGAAGCGCCCCGCATCGACAACATCGAGCGGCTGTACAGCTACCGGCATCTGCAGGGCTTTCCGCTGTTCGTCGCCAGCGGCCAGGCGACGGAAGAGATCTTCGCCGGATGGCGCCGGACCACGATGCAGACGGCCGTGCTGGGCGCGGCGGCGATGATCCTGCTGGCGTGCGGCGGCGTGGTCCTCGTGCGCCAGATCCGCATCCGCGAGCGGCTCGAGCGCGACCTGCGCCGCGTGGGCGTCTCGCTCAGGCGCCACAACGCCTCGCTGCAGAACCTGGCCGACAGCGACGCGCTGACGGGCCTGGCCAACCGCCGCCTGTTCGAAGACCGCCTCGTGAGCGAATACGAGCGTGCACGCCGCAATGGGGCGCAGTTCGCCCTTATCATGGCCGACGTCGACCACTTCAAGAAATTCAACGACCACTACGGCCACCCGGCCGGCGACGATTGCCTGCGCAAGGTGGCCGGCGCCATCGAATCCGGCGCGCGCCGGCCGGGCGACCTGGCCGCGCGCTACGGCGGCGAGGAATTCGCCGTCATCCTGGCCGATACCGATCTCACCGGCGCCAACGCGGTGGCCGACACGATCCGCGAGGCCGTGGCGGCCCTGGACCTGCCCCATGCGGACAACCCGGCCGGCCGCGTCACCCTCAGCATGGGCCTGTACGTCGGTCACCCGGCGCTGGCCGAGCGCGACGATCCGCTGGCCTGGGTCGACGTGGCCGACCGGCTGCTGTACGAGGCCAAGGATGCCGGCCGCAACCGCGTCGTCGCGCGCGAGGGACACGAGGCGGCGGTGTGATGTCGTGCGCTGGTCGGCGATAAAAGGTCTACACTGGTGTGGAGGCCGCCTCGCGAACCGGGATGCAAACCATGGAAGCGAACAACACATCGACCAAGCAAGGCAAGCGGACCCCGCTGCTCGACGACCAGTTGTGTTTCGCGCTGTACTCGACCGGTCTGGCGATGAACAAGGTGTACCGCAAGCTGCTGCGCAAGCTGGACCTGACTTACCCGCAATACCTCGTCATGCTGGTGTTGTGGGAAAAGGACGAGCAGACGGTGTCCGAGATCGGCGCCCGGCTGTTCCTGGACTCGGCCACGCTGACACCGCTGCTCAAGCGGCTGGAGGCGGCCGGCCTGGTGAGCCGGACCCGGTCCGCCGCCGACGAACGGCAGGTTGTCGTGGCCCTGAGCCCGGCCGGCCGCGCGCTGGAGCAGGAAGCGGCCGCGATCTACGACGGCGTGCTGTGCGCCACCGGGTGCGCGCCGTCCGACCTGGCTGCGCTCAAGGGACAGCTGGACATGTTGCGCGGCAAACTGGCTGACCATTAATGCATATTTTTAGTTACAGACGCTTACGTGCGGGATGATGCGATTTTGAACACGGACTGCTATCGTAATGAAAGGCATCCATGACAAAGGGGAAACGCATGAACACCATCCACGTCGCATTGGCCGCCGGGCTGTCGGTGGCCGGCGCCGCGCACGCGCAGTTGCTGGACAATGCGGCCGCGACGAAGGACCTGTCTGCCACCCGCACGCTGTCCCCGGCGTTCGCGAAGATCCAGCCCGTCCCACGCACGTACATGGGCAATGAGGCGGAAACGGGCGGCCTGCGCTACCAGGACAAGAGCGCGTTCGGCGTCTACGTGTCCGATCCCAAGCTGTTCGCCGGCGTCAACCTGGCGCCGAACTTCGCCATCGAGACGGGCTACGCGAACCTATACACGCGCGGCTTCCATTTCGCCGATTATGCCCGTCCCGACGAGGTGAACGGGGCGCTCGGCACCAAGGGGGTTAACAGCTACCTGGCGGCGCGGCTGAACGTGCCCGTCAACGACCAGCTCGCCGCCTACGGCAAGCTGGGCGTCGCCGTTAGCGAGCGTGTGACCCACGACAAGACGCTCCGCAACACCGTGTCGGATACCGACGTGGGCGCATACGTGGGCATGGGCGCGCGCTACAAGGTGAACGAGAAAGCATCCGTCTCCGCCGGCTACGAACAGTACGGCAACAGCGCGAAGAAGTGGGGCAGCGACACCAACAACTCCGGCCTGCAGGCCAAGTTCAAGATGGGTTTTTGAGCCTGTGTCACAATCACGGGCATGGAAAAACTGCTCTATGAATTGAACCGCCTGTACCTGCTGCCGGACAGCCCGGCCGCGCAGGGCGGCCCCGGCCCGGTCGCGGACCTCGTCTCCGCCGCGGGTGTTACGCGCGCCATCGCGATCCCGTTCCGCAAGGTGCGCGGTGAAGACGCGCAGCACTGGGAACGCCTGTGCACCGTCGCGAACGGCCTGCAGGCCGACTTCGGCTTTCCGGCCCCGGCGGTGAGCGTCGCCAGCACGGGCGGCTTCATGCTGTGGCTGTCGCTCGAGGCCCCCGTGCCGGTCGCGGATGCGCGCCGCTTCGTCGCCGGCCTGGGCCGGTTGTGGCCGGACACGCTGCCGCCCGCCGACACCATCGGCCAGCCCGTCGAACTGCCGCCGTGCCCGAACACGGCGACGGGGACGTGGGCCGCGTTCATCCATCCGGGCATGGGCGCGTCGTTCGCGGACGAGTCCGGGCTCGACATGGCACCGCCCGCGGCGGGGCAGGTCGCGTTCCTGGAACACCTCGACAGCATCGCACCCGGCCAGTTCAGCGACGCGCTGGCGCGGCTCGACGCCCCGGCGGCACCTGTCGCGGCACCGCCGCCTCCCGCCGCCGCTGGCCTGCTGCTGAAAGACGCCACCCTGGAAGACATCGTCCGCGTCCTGCACGCGCGCGGCATCGAACCCACGTTCCGCTTCACGCTCGCACGATGAAGCGCGCCTTGCTGGCCGTTGCCGCCGCCGTCGCGCTGCAAGCGCAGGCGGCCAACCCGATCGTCAAGGGCTGGTACGCCGATCCGGAAATCCGCGTCTATGGCGACACGTACTGGATCTATCCGACGTATTCCGCCGACGCCGACAAGCCAGCCAGGCCATCGGTCTTCACGCCGGACCAGCAGCGCATGCGGGCCCGCTCCGACCTGATCTGGGCGCCGTTCCTGAAGCAGACGTTCCTCGACGCGTTCTCGTCGCGCGACCTCGTGCACTGGACGCGGCACGAGCGCGTGCTCGACGTCGCCGACGTGGCCTGGGCCGCGTACGCGGTGTGGGCGCCGTCGGCCATCGCGCACGGCGACAAGTACTACCTGTTCTTCGGCGCGAACGACATCAAGGGCAACGGCCAGCTGGGCGGCATCGGCGTGGCCGTCGGCGACCGTCCGGAAGGCCCGTTCAAGGATGCGCTCGGCAAGCCGTTGATCGGACAAGTCCACAACGGCGCGCAGCCGATCGACCAGATGGTGTTCAAGGACGACGACGGCCAGGCGTACATGCTCTATGGCGGCTGGAAGCACGCCAACGTCGTCAAGCTCGCGCCGGACCTGCTGAGCGTCGTGCCGTTCCCCGACGGGACGACGTACAAGGAGATCACGCCCGACCCGGCCTACGTGGAAGGCCCGTTCATGGCCAAGCGGAAGGGGGTGTACTACTTCATGTGGTCGGAAGGGGAGTGGACGGGGCCGGATTACCGCGTCGCGTATGCGATGGGCCCGTCGCCGTTCGGCCCTTTCAAACGTATCGGCACGATCCTCGCGCAGGATGGCCGCATCGCGCGCGGCGCCGGCCACCACTCGATCGTCAACGTGCCCGGCACCGACGAGTGGTACATCGCCTATCACCGCCGCCCGCTGGGCGAGACCGACGGCAACCATCGCGAGCTGGCCGTCGACCGGCTCTACTTCAACGACGACGGCACGATCCGGCCCGTGGTCATGACGAACGAGGGCGTCGCGCCGCGGCTTGTGCGCTGATCACGGCGCGAGGTAGGCCGCCAGCTCGTCCGGCGTCCCCTTCGGAAACGCCGCCTTCAAATAATCGAGGAAGGCGGATACGCGCGCGCTGAGCAGCCGCCGCGACGGGTACAGCGCCCACAGCGCGATCTCGGGCCCGGCCACGTCGCCCCACCGCACCAGCCGCCCCGCCGCGAGATCGTGGCTGACCACCGACGCCGGCAGACAGCCCGCGCCGACACCCGCCCGCACCGCGTCGCGCACCATCACGAGCGAGGACAGGCGGAGCACCGGGTCGATCGCGATGTCTGGCTGTCCCGTGACTTTCCATGTCGCCTGGTCGGCGACGCGGCTTACGACGGCGGGCACGGGTGCGCCATCCGCCGGCTGCTGGCGTCCCGGCGCCGCCACGACGACGAGCCGGTCGCGCAGGAAGATGCGGCCCACGAGGCTTTCGTCCGGATCGGGATTGACGCGGATGACGAGGTCGTAGCCTTCCTCGACCATGTCCACGGGCCGGTCTTCCGTCGTCACTTCCAGCCGCACGTCGGGATACGCCCGCGCGAACCCGGCGGCCAGCGTGCCCATCGCCGTCTGCGAGAACAGCAGCGGCGCACTGATGCGCAAGCGGCCGCGCGGCCGGTCGCCGCCCGAGGCGAGGGCCGCCGCCGTCTCGTCGATCTCCGCGAGGAGCGCCCCCGTGCGCTCGTACAGCGCGCGACCTTCCTGCGTGAGCTTCAGCACGCGCGCGCCTCGCTCGAACAGGCGTAGGCCCAGATCCGCTTCCAGCTCCGCGACGCGGCGCGACAAGGTCGCCTTCGGCCGGCCGGTTTCGCGTGCAGCGCGGCCGAAGCCGCCGTGGCGGGCGACAAGGTTGAAATCGGCGAGGGCGAGCAAGTCCATGTGTTCCACCTGTGAGACGGGATGTCCAATATTACCGTCTATCGGTCCGCCTGTGGGATGACTAAGCTGTTAAGCGTCAACCGACACTTTCGAACCCAACCCAGGAGCACATCATGACCATTCTCGTCACCGGCGCCACCGGCAACATCGGCCACCACGTCGTCAACCAGCTCGTGCAGCGCGGCGCCCCCGTGCGCGCACTCGTCCGCAATCCCGCCAAGGCGGATTTCCCCGCCGGCGTCGACGTCGTCCAGGGCGACCTGCTCGACGTGGATGCCCTGCGCCGCGCGTTCGACGGCGTGTCGACCCTGTTCCTGCTGAATGCCGTCGTGCCCGACGAATTCACGCAGGCGCTCGTGACGCTCAACGTGGCGCGGGAAGCGAGCGTGCAGCGCATCGTTTATCTCTCCGTCATCCATAGCGACCTGTATGTGAACGTGCCGCACTTCGCCGGTAAATTTGGCGTCGAGCGGATGATCGAACGGATGGGCTTTGCCGCCACCATCCTGCGCCCGGCCTATTTCATGGACAACGACGTCACGATCAAGGACGTGGTGCTCGGCTACGGCGTGTATCCGATGCCGGTCGGCGGCAAGGGCCTCGCGATGGTCGATGCGCGCGACATCGCCGAGGTCGCCGCCATCGAACTGGTCCGCCGCCACGATGCCGCGCAGCCGCTGCCGCTCGAGCGCATCAATCTCGTCGGGCCGGACACGCTGACGGGCAACGACGTCGCGGCCATCTGGTCCGACGTGCTGGGGCGTCCCATCGCCTACGGCGACGACGACACGGCCGGCTTCGAACAGAACCTGCGCCAGTTCATGCCGGCCTGGATGGCGTACGACATGCGTTTGATGAGCGAGCGCTTCGTCACCGACGGCATGGTGCCGGAAGCCGGCGACGTCGCACGCCTGACTGCGCTGCTGGGGCGTCCGCTGCGCACGTATCGCGCATTCGCCGCTGCCATCGCCGCTGCCTGAACCCAGGCGCTTCGGCTTTCCCGAACTTCTGCTTCCGATATTTCTGATTCTCTTGTTGCCCTGACAGCTATACACTTTGTTCGCTGTCAACAATAACTGAAAGGGAATCGAAATGAATCGAGTGTCGTTGAACGTGGGCGTGAAGCTCGTCCTCGCCGTGGTCGTGCTGATCCTGCTGTTCGCGCTGGCACCGTTCGGGACGGTGCCGGCCGGCTACCGCGGCGTGATGACGACGTTCGGCAGCCCGAGCGACCAGGTGCTGAGCGAGGGCATCCACTTCCGCATACCGCTGGCGCAAAAGCTCAACCTCGTCAACGTGTCGATCCAGAAGGGCGAAGGCGACGGCGACGCCGCCTCGCGCGACCTGCAGACCGTGCACACCCGCGTGGCGCTGAACTACCACGTCCGCCCGGATGCCGCGATGACGGTGTTCCGCGACCTGGGCAACGAGCCGGGCCAGCGCATCATCATCCCGGCCGTGCAGGAAGCGGTGAAGGCCGTCACGGCGCGCTTCACGGCCGAGGAGCTGATCGCCAAGCGTACCGACGTGCGCGACCAGATCGTCACCCAGCTGCGTGAAAGGCTGGCACGCCACGGCATCGTGGTGGACGAGTTCTCGATCGTGAACTTCAATTTCTCGCGCTCGTTCAATGAGGCGATCGAAGCGAAGACGACGGCCGAGCAGCTCAAGCTGAAGGCGGAACGCGACCTGCAGCGCATCGAGGTGGAAGCGAAACAGCGGGTGGCCCAGGCCAAGGCCGAAGCCGAATCGCTGGCCGTGCAGCGCCAGCAGGTGACGCCGGAACTGATCCGCCTGCGCGAAATGGAAAACCAGCGCGCGGCCATCGAGAAGTGGGATGGCAAGCTGCCGAGCGTGTCGGGTGGGGCGGTGCCGTTCATTAACGTAGGCAACGGCGTTAAGTGAACTTTCTATACTCACTCAAGTCGAAAGGTGGCATGGGTGAGTAGTACGTTGAACGACGATGGAATGGGCTTCGAGCGATACCGCTGATATACCATGTTCGCAAAAACCAAGCGAAACTGTTTCAGGTTTGCGGTATCCGAACAAGAGCGCGCTTTACTTCTGAATAACAGTGAATTCGATTTGACGCTCATGATGCATCGGCTCGCATCCGGCGCCTTTGAGGCGCAATCTGCGCTACCCGTGGCGAGTCCGACGGTAACGTCGGGCACTGCCGCCGAGATGATGTTGGCGGGAGGCGGGAAAGTGACGCTTGTCAGGTACGAATACGGTCAGCAGGACGGTTCGGGGCAGGAAGAAATGGCGAGCACGTGTGCTCACATTTTAATAGCAGATAGCCATGAAAGCACTGACCTTCGCCCTTTTGATCGGCCGATTTGAAAGTCAGCTTCTGAAAGAAAAAAAAGCGGGACCGAAGTCCCGCCAAGAGGGTACAGCAGAAGAGGAGGTAAAGCGTTACATCAGAAGCGGTAGGTGAGCGACGCTTCCCACGCGCGGCCGAAGATCGGACGGGCGTTGATCGGGCCGGTGCTGGCGCCGACAAGGCGCGAGTTACCTTCCGTCAGGCCCAGCGAATTGTTCACGTTGGTGCCCGTGACACGGAATTCCAGCTTGTCCGACAGCTCGGCCAGGATGCCCAGGTCCAGCGTGTTATACGACGGCAGGTACTGGGTGTTCTGCTGGTCCGCCCAGCGCGCGCCGATGTGCGAGTAGGTGCCGTAGAAGCGCAGTGCGTAGTCGCCCACCGGCAGGCGGTAGCTCGGCGAGAAGCGGTACTGGAACTTCGGCTGGCGCTGCACCTGGTTGCCGGCGATGGTCGGATTGTCCTTGTACGTCGAATCCTGCCAGTCGCCCGTCAGCTGCAGTTGCAGGCCCGCGATCGGGCGCACGGCCAATTCGAATTCCACGCCCTTGCCGTGCGAGCCGCTCACCGAATACAGTACGCCCGACGTCGTGATCTGCTGGAACGAGATGCCCGTGAAGTCCGTGAAGAACGCGTTCACGTAGGCGCTGTACAACGGCGTCGCGGTCTTGTAGCCGATCTCGTACTGCGTGACTTTCGGCGTCGGGACGCGGTTGCGGTCGTTCACGACGTCCTGCGTGCCGGCGTTGCGCAGGTCGTCGAAGTAGATGAACGTGTGACCCTGGTTGGCGCGCACGAACACGCTGGAATCCTTGGTCAGCTTGTACAGGCCGCCCGCGGTGAACGAGTTCGCGGTGTCGTCGCGCGACAGGCCCGTGAAGCTGCCCGTGGGCTGCGACGTGCCGTTGTTGTAGACGGTCAGCGCATTGTTGTCCGTGTCGCTGGATGCCAGGTTCGAGATCGAGCCCGAGATGTGCTGCTTCTCGTGGCGCATGCCGGCGTCGACCTTGATGCGGTCGTTGATGCGCCATTCGTCGGCGACGAACACCGCCGTGTTGCGGCCGTCGTACGAGGCGATCGGCGCGTAGAACACGTTGCCGTCCGTGCCGTTCTTGGAGACGACGGCGCCGTTGTTCAGCTTGACGTCGATGAGGCGCGCGTTCGGCGTCGCGGTCATCAGGTGGCTGTTGCCGAGGTACCAGACGTCGTGCGACGAATAGTTCGCCACGTAGGCGCCGGCCGTGATCGTGTTGTTGTAGCCGATGTCCTTGCTGACGCGGAATTCGTCGGTGAACGAGCGCAGCTTCTTCTCGACGGCCCACAGGCCGGCCTGCACCACCTGCTGGTTGCCCGCGACGGTGCCGCCGCCGTTCGTGTACGTAATCGCGCCGCTCGTGGCCGCCGTGCCGCCTGCCGCCGCCAGCACGGCGGCATTGCCGTTGGCGGAGGAGATGGCCTGGCTCACGTAGTCGGCCGCGCTCAGCGGGTTGTTACCCGTGAACATGGCGATCGTGTTCAGGTCGCCCTTGAAGTAGTTGAACTTGTTCGACACGTCCCAGCCGTTCAGCTTTTGCTGGAACTCCGCGCCGACCACGTTCGACGAGAGGCCGCGGCCGTCGCCCAGGTCGTACGTGAGCGTCTTGCCCGGACCGGCTTCCACCGTGAAGTTGCGCATCTCGTTGCTCATCAGGGTGCCGCGCAGCGGGTCGAAGCCGGGGAATGACGAGATCGTGTGGCCGTTGTTCGACGAGATCAGCGGCACGCCCGTGTAGAACGCGTTCTTGTCGGACGTCGAGCGGGCGTAGACGGTCAGCTCGCCCTGGTCCAGCTTGCGGGTGAGGGACGCGGACAGCTGGCCGCCGTCGTCGGCCGGGAAGCCGGCGTCGCGCACGCCGTTCGTCGTGCGGTAGAAGCCGCCGATCATGCCGTACCACCCGTCGGCGATCTTGCCGCTGTAGACGCCGTCGAAGCGGCGCAGGCTGCCGGTGCCCGTCGTGAAGCGCAGGCTGCCTTCCGGCGTGTCGCCGCCTTTCTTCATGATGAAGTTCATCGTGGCGCCCGGCTGGCCGCTCGAATAAATCGTGCTCGGACCGCCGCGCAGCACTTCCACGCGCTCGATCGTGTCATCCAGGCGGAACGCGGACGAGCCTTCGAAGAACGACAGCACCGGGACCGGGAAGATCGGGTTGCCGTTCATCTGCACGGAGACGAACGGCGAGTCGCTGCCCGACGGGAAGCCGCGCACCTCGATGTTGGCGCCGGACTGGCCGCCCGTCGCTTCGGCGTACACGCCTGGAACGATCTTCAGCACGTCGGCCGTGCTGGACGGCGCCGCCTGCTTCAGTTGTTCTTCGGTCGCGGTCGTGATCGAGAAGCTCGTGTCGATCTTGCGCGTACCGGAGGCCGATGCCGTACCGGTCACGACGACTTGCTGGATTTCTTTCTGAACATTGTCCTGAGCGATGGCCTGGGACTGGGCGACGAGTGCGAGGACAGCGAGGGCAACTGCCGACAGTTGCGGAAACTGCATGGTGTTTTTCATTTTGTGCTCTCTTGTGATTGGGAACCGGCTGCGGGGCGTCTCCTCCCCGGTTTTCCTCGCGATTGATGGTTCGACAAGGAAACTGCGGCCATTGAAACATCGGATTGACATCGATGTCAATCAAAATGCTATCGATGTCATTTTTTGTCGACACGACAAAAAAATCTGTCATAATCCATCCCGCTCAAGTAATCTGTTACCGATACCCCAAGATTTATTGCTCACAAGACTATGGCGCAAGCGAAGAAAACACTGGCCGGCGACAGCGCCGTGACGATGGAAGACCTGGCGAAGATCGCCGGCGTCTCCACGATCACGGTGTCGCGGGCATTGCGCGACAGTCCGCTCGTGACCGAAAACACGCGGGAAAAGATCCGCAAGATCGCGCAGGAGCAGGGCTACCGCTTCAACATCAGCGCCCGCAACCTGCGCATGCGCCGGTCGTATTCCGTCGCCGTCGTCGTCGAGATGACGCCCGTGAAGGGCCGGCCGATGTCGGACCCGTATCCGCTCGAACTGCTGGGCGGCATCACGCAGGAACTCACCACCGCCGGCTACAGCGTCGTGCTCACGTCCAAACAATTGCTCGACACGGCCCCGGTGCAGGGCGCCGACGGCCTGATCCTGCTGGGCCAGGGCTCGCACGGCGAGGCCGTGAAAGCCTTGCAGCAGACGACCTTGCCGCTCGTCGTCTGGGGCGCGCCGGAAGAGGGGGCCACGTACACGGTCGTCGGTTCGGACAACCGCAAGGGCGGCGCCAGCGTCGCCGAGCGCTTCCTGGAGCAGGGCCGGCGCAAGCTGATCTTCGTGGGCGACGTCGACCATGCCGAGGTACAGGAGCGCTGCGCCGGCTTCATCGACGCGCTGTCCGGCCGCGCCACCGTGCACATCCTGCGTCCGAAGGCGTTCACGTTCGAAGCGGGCTTCGATTGCGTGACGTCGATCTTGAAAAAGAAGAACGGCCACAGCATCGACGGCCTGTTCGCCGCCAGCGACCTGCTGGCGATGGGCGCCATCCGAGCGCTGACGGAAGCGGGCCTGCGCGTGCCCGACGATATTTCCGTGATCGGCTACGACGATACGCCGGGCGCCGCCAGCTTCGTGCCGCCGCTCACGAGCGTCCACCAATACCTGCGCGACGGCGGCGTGCTGCTCGCGAAAAAAATGCTGGCCATGATCGAAGGCCAGCCGGCGCATTCGGAAATGCTGCCGACGACGCTGATCGTCCGCCACACCTGATCGCACCACCATAAAAGCTTGAAAACGCGCCCCGCGCACGAGACGAGGAAACTGAAGTGGAAAATGACATCGATAACAATAGCGCCATCGCCGCCGAAGCGTGGTGCATCCGCGAAGACGCGCTCGACCCGGCGCGCGCTTTCCTGCACGAGACCCTGTTCACCCTGGGGAATGGCTGGATCGGCATGCGCGGCACGCCGGACGAAGGGACGCTCAAGCGCGCCGGCCAGACGCTGGAAGGCACCTACCTGAACGGCTTCCACGACACGGAAGCGATCCGCTATCCGGAAAACGCCTACGGCCTCGCGCGCATCAATGAATTCATGCTGAACGTGCCGAACGCGAAGCGCATCGCGGCGGTCATCGACGGCGAACGGTTTTCTCTCGACGGCGGCAAGGTCCTCGCGTGGGAACGCACGCTGGACTTCCGCACCGGTCTGCTCGTGCGCACGGTCGAGTGGGAGACCACGACAGGCAAGCGCCTGCGCATCGCGAGCCGCCGTCTTGTCTCCCTCGTGCACAAGCACGTCGCCGCGATCGAATACGCCGTCACGCCGCTGAATTTTTCGGGGGCCGTGCGCATCGTCGCGGACATCGATGCGGATGTGACGAATTTGCAGGCCGGCGACGACCCGCGCGTCGGTTCCGCGCTGACGGGAGCCTCGCTGATCGAGGCGCAACGCGAGGTGGGCAGCGAAGCGGGCGCGCACGATGTGCTGCTGCTGCAGCGCACGCGCCACAGCGGTTTCACGCTGGCCACCGCGACGCATGCCGTGGCGTCGGGCGCTGCCCGCGTCGAGCAGGCCGGACTGGGCCACGCGTTCGACGCGGACGTGGAGCAGGGCGCCACGTTCACCGTGCACAAATACGTCGCCTACGCGAGCTCGCGCGACATGGCGCAGGACGCCGTCGGCCCGCACGCACGCGCCGAGCTGGCGCAGGCCCGTGCGGCCGGTTTCGATGCGTTGGCGCTTGAGCAGGCCGACTATCTGTCCCGCTTCTGGGAAGACGCCGACGTGGCCATCGCCGGCGACGACGCCCTGCAGCAGGGCGTGCACTTCAACCAGTTCCACCTGCTGCAATCCGTCGGCCGCGACGGCAAGACGAACATCGCGGCCAAGGGCGTGACGGGCGAGGGCTACGAAGGCCACTATTTCTGGGACACGGAAATCTATGTGTTCCCGTTCTTCCTGTATTCCCGTCCCGAGATCGCGCGCGCGCTGCTGCAGTACCGCTACAACGGCCTGCCGAAGGCACGCGAGCGCGCACGCCAGATGGCGCACGACAAGGGCGCGCTGTACCCGTGGCGCACGATCGCGGGCGAGGAATGCTCCGCGTACTTCCCGGCCGGCACGGCGCAATACCACATCAATGCGGACGTCGCCTACTCGATCCGTTTATACCTGCTGGCCACCGGCGACTTCGACTTCATGGCAGAGCAGGGCGCCGAGATCGTGCTGGAGACGGCGCGCATCTGGACCGGCATCGGCAGCTACGACCGGCAGCACCGCTTCTGCATCAACACGGTGACGGGGCCGGACGAATACACGGCCATCGTCAACAACAACTACTACACGAACGCGATGGCGCGCATGCACATGACGTTCGCGGCGGATGTCGCCGAGCGCCTGCGTGCCGAGCGTCCCGCCGACTACGCGCGCGTGGCGCAAGCCATCGGCCTGGACGATGCCGAGATCAAGGCGTGGCGCGCCGCCAGCGCCGCGATGTATCTGCCGTACGACGACGCCCTCGGCATCCACGAGCAGGACGACAGCTTTCTGTCCAAGAAGCCCTGGGATTTCGCGAACACGCCGACAGAGAATTACCCGCTGCTGCTGCACTACCACCCGCTGGTGATTTATCGCCACCAGGTGTGCAAGCAGGCGGACGTCGTGCTGGCGCTGCTCCTGCTGTCGAACCAGTTTTCGCTCGACGACAAGCGCCGCGACTTCGATTTCTACGAACGCGTGACGACGCACGATTCCTCGCTGTCGTCCTGCATCTTCAGCATCGTCGCGAGCGAGATCGGCTACCGCGACAAGGCGTACAGCTATTTCATGGAGACCGCGCGCCTGGACCTGGACAACACGCACGCGAACACGCAGTACGGCGTGCACACGGCCGCGATGGCCGGCACGTGGCTCGGTGTCGCCTACGGCTTCGCCGGCATGCGCCTCGACGAAGCGGGCATGCGTTTCGCGCCGACGCTCCCCGACCAGTGGACGGGCTACCGCTTCAAGGCGCAGGTCCGGGACACGCTGCTCGAGGTGTCGGTCGACGCCACCGGCACCGACTACCGCCTGCTGCGCGGCGACGTGCTGGTCTTCGCGCACGCCGGCAAGACGGTCGAACTGAATGCACAGCGCACCCACATCCGCATGGAGAACAAATAATGACTTCAAGATTCAAAGCCGTGATCTTCGACCTCGACGGCGTCATCACCGACACGGCCCACTACCACTACCTGGCGTGGAAGCGCCTCGCGGACAGCGTCGAAGCCCCGTTCGACGAAGCCTTCAACGAACAGCTGAAGGGCGTCGACCGCATGGGTTCCCTGGAACTGATCCTCGCACGCGCGCCGCGCACGTACACGCCTGAAGATAAGCGTGCGCTGGCCGACAAGAAGAACGCGCATTACCAGGAACTGATCGCGACGATGACCCCGGACGATTTGCTGCCCGGCGCCCTGCGCGCGCTGGAAGACGTGCGCGCGGCCGGATTGAAGATCGGCCTCGCGTCGGTCAGCCGCAACGCGTTCACGGTGCTGGACCGCCTGGGCATCCGCGACCGCTTCGACGACGTCGTCGATGCCGCGACCGTCGTCAACGGCAAGCCGGATCCGGAGATCTTCCTCACCGCCGCGGCGCACCTGGGCGTCGACCCGCAGGATTGCCTGGGCGTGGAAGATGCCGTCGCGGGCGTCGCGTCGATCAAGGATGCGGGCATGTTCGCCGTCGGTGTCGGCAGTCCGGAGGTGCTGCAGCGCGCGGACCGTGTGATACCGTCGATGGCAGCGTTCCGGCTCGAAGACTACTAAAACATAACCATAAAAATATTGGAGACAACATGAACCAACGACGCATCATGCTCGCCCTGTTCATGATTTACTTCGTGTTCGCCATCCTGCTCAACAGCGTGGGCACGGTGATCCTGCAGGTGATTCACACCTATGGCGTCGACAAGGGCGCGGCGAGCGTGCTGGAAGGGTTCAAGGACCTGCCGATCGCGATCGTGTCGTTCTTCGTCGCGTCGACCCTGCCGCGCTTCGGCTACAAGAAGGCGATGCTGGTGGCGCTGGCGATCGTTACCGCCGCCACGCTGGCGATGCCGATGATCCCGGCATTCGCGACAGCGAAACTGCTGTTCCTGTGCGTGGGCGTCGCGTTCGCGTTGGTGAAGGTGTCCGTGTACTCGACCATCGGCCTGGTCGCGCGCGACCGCAAGCACCATGCGGGCATCACGAACATGCTGGAGGGCTTCTTCATGGTCGGCGTGCTGTCGGCGTACTGGATCTTCGGCTTCTTCATCGATGCGGACGATCCTGCATCGACGAGCTGGCTGAACGTCTACTGGCTGCTCTCGGGCCTGTGCGCAGCGACGTTCCTGCTCGTGCTGGTGACGTCGTTCGACGAATACGGCGCCGCGCCGCCGGACAGCCGCGGGCCGGCCGCCGACTTCATCGAGATGCTGCGCCTGTTCGTGCGGCCGCTCGTGTACGTGTTCGTGCTGACGGCATTCCTGTCCGTCCTCGTCGAGCAGGCGATCGGTTCGTGGCTCCCCACGTTCAACAACGAGATCCTGATGCTGCCGGCCACGATGAGCGTGCAGGTCACGAGCATCTTCGCGGGCTGCCTCGCGGTGGGGCGGCTGCTGGCGGGTGTCGTGATGCGCCGCCTGAACTGGTATCCCGTGCTGACCGTGTGCATGCTGGCGATGGGCGCGACGGTGCTGCTGTCGCTGCCGCTCACGCACGGCATCGCTCACGATCCGAACGTGACGTGGGCGACGGCGCCGGTGGCCGCGTTCCTGTTCCCGCTCATCGGCCTGTTCATGGCGCCGATCTACCCGGGCATCAATTCCGTGATGCTGAGCTCCCTGCCGCGCCACCAGCACGCGCCGATGACGGGGCTGCTCGTGATCTTTTCGGCGCTCGGCGGCACCACGGGGTCCTTGATCACGGGGTATGTGTTCGGGCACGTGAACGGGCATTTCGCGTTCTACCTGACGCTCGTGCCGATCGTGCTGATGGTGGGCAGCCTGTATGGGTTCAAGCGGCAGGTGGAGAAGAGCCCGGCCGAAGCGGTCGTCACGGCGTAGGCTGGCAACCCGGGTCGGCTTGCGTCGGCTCGGCCTTCTGCGCCAGCAGCAGCGCCCTGAAATCCTCCGCCCGCATCGGCTTGCCGATCAGGTAACCCTGCAGGACGTCGCATCCCGTCGAGCGGATCGCTTCCTTCTGCAGCTCCGTCTCGATGCCTTCGCAGATGACGTCCAGCTTGAGCGACTTGGCGAAGGCGATCACGCCGTTGACGATGTCCAGGCAGCGCCGGTCCTGCTCGATCTCGCGCACGAACGAGCGGTCGATCTTGATCGCGGTAATCGGCAAGGTGCGCAGGTACGAGAGGTTCGAGTAGCCCGTGCCGAAGTCGTCGAGCGCGATGCGGAAGCCGTCGCGCTGCAACAGCCGCAGCACCGCCGCGGCCTTGTCGATGTCCTGCATCAGCATGCTCTCGGTGACTTCCAGCTTGATGCACTCGGGGTCGAGGTCGTAATGGGTGACGATGTTCGTCAGCAGCGGCGGCAGGTTCTCGTCCATCAGCTGGCGCGGCGAGACGTTCACCGCCATGCGCAGCCGGTAGCCCAGCAATTCCCATTCGCGCGCCTGGCGGCACGCCTCCTCGCACACCCAGGCGCCGACGGCCGTGATGGCGGGCGAGCCTTCCAGCATCGGCAGGAACAGGTCGGGGGCGAGCAGGCCGAGGCGCGGATGTTCCCAGCGCAGCAGCGCCTCCGCGCCCACGACGGCGCCGTTCGCGGCGCTGACCTGCGGCTGGTAGAACAGCACGAACTGGCGCCGTTCGAGGGCCGAGAACACGTCCTGGCGCAGCTCCAGCCGCTGCTTGAGCAGGTGGCGCGCCGTCGTCGAGAACACGGCGAACGTGTGGCGGCCGTTGTCCTTCGCTTCGTACATGGCCGCGTCCGCGTTGTTGAGCAGCTCGTCGGCCGAGTAGTCGCGGCCCGTGCCGATCGCGATGCCGATGCTGCCGCCGACCGACACGTAATGGCCGTCGACGGGAATCGGCGTGGCAAGGTGCTGCAGGACGGCCGCGGCCACGCCCTTCGCGCCTTCGGTGTCCATGCCTTCGAGGACGACCACGAATTCGTCGCCGCTGATGCGCGCGACCGTGATGCCGGCGCCGGCGAGGCTGCCCAGGCGACGGCCGATTTCCTGCAGCGCGTTGTCGCCCGCGCGGTGGCCGTGGGCGTCGTTGACTTCCTTGAAGTGGTCGAGATCGACGAACAGTACGCCCACCGGGCGCTCGTCCTCGACGGAACGGGCCAGCGCTTCGTCGAGCGCGCGCAGGCAGCTGAAGCGGTTGTGCAGACCCGTCATGCTGTCGTGCGTGGCCATGTGCAGGAGCCGCGTCTCCGCTTCCTTGCGCTCGGTGACGTCGGCGAAGAACGCGGTGACGCCTTCGCGCGACGGGTACACCCGCAGTTCCAGCCAGATCCCCAGCGGCGCGTAGAAGTTCTCGCACCGGGCGACTTCGCGGTCGTGCATCGCGTGCTGGTACGCCTCGTAGAACGGGCCGCCGACGGCTTCCGGGAACTCGTCCCACATGTTCTTCCCGATCAGGTCTTCCGGCGCGCGGTCTATCCACGCCGCGCCGCGCGCGTTGACGTACGTGAAGCGCCACTCGCGGTCGAGCGACACGCAGCCGTCGGAGATGCTTTCCAGGACGGTGCTCAGGCGTTCGCGTGCCTGCACGGCGGCCTGCTGGGCTTCGACCACTTCCGTCACGTCCTGCAGGAAGGCGACGAAGTGGGTGGGCGCGCTGCCGTTCTCGTGCACGGGAAACAGGTGCATGCGGCTCCAGAACGGGCTGCCATCCTTGCGGTAGTTGCGCAGCAGCGCCGTGCAGACCTCGGCGTTTTCCACGCAGTGGCGGATCAGCGCGATCTCGGGCTGGTCGCGGTCGTCGCGCTGCAGGAAGCGGCAGTTGCGGCCGACAACTTCGTACAAGGCGTAACCCGTCATCCTCTCGAACGCGGGGTTGACGTAGGCAATGGGATTGTCCGGCAGGCTGGCGTCGGAAATGATGATGCCCGTGTTGCTCGCCTCGATCAGTCGCTTGAAGAACGGCACTGGCAACTGTTCGATCTTGTCGAGGAGGGAGCGGACTTCTTCAGGAGAACAATTCTGCATGATCGTCTACCTTGGCGCTGGACGTTATCAGTGTAACGCCGCCTGAGGCCGGCATGCAGCACGAAAGACAGCTGTGTCCGCATGTTGTTGCCTCTGGGATGGGACCGGTTCAATCCACGCCCAGCGCCGCCATTTTCGCCCGTAGCGCCAGCCGGTCCGCATCGATCTGCGCGCCGTTCGTCTGGCGCGACAGCGCGGCCTTATCCTTGCGGCCGAGGAAGTAGGCGATGCGCTCGGCATTGGCGCCGGACGGATGCGGAATGCCGTGCAGGATGCGGTCGGCGGCCAGCACGCCGCGTGCCGCGAGCCAGTCGAGCGCCAGGCCGACCTTCGGGCCCAGCGGCACGTACACGGCATCGGGCAGCAAGCGCGCCTCGGCCGCGAAATAGTCGAGCAGCTGGGCCTGCAGCAGCGGCGTCGTCAGCATGTTCGGCGATGCGCCGTTGTAGTTCTTTTCGTTGACGAATACCGGATGGCGCAGCACGGCCGTCACGTGCATCAGGTGCGCGTGTTCGCCGAACAGCGACGCGCAACTGGCAATGCCGAGCCAGCGCTGCAGGCCCACGTGGTCGAGCAGGGCGACGAGGTTCGGGCGGATCGCGCCGGAAAACGCGCCGGTGTACTTGGCTGCGCGCAGCAGCTCCTCCTGCGCCGCGCCGAGTGCCAGCCGCCGCCGCGCCTCGCGCACGGCGTTCTTCCATTGCACGAAACCGGGCGAGATGCCGACGAGGACGAGCCGCGCCGCGTGGTTCACATAATCGAACGGGATGTAGTGGGCGCTGATGGTCCCTGCGCGTACCAGCAGGAAGCCATCGGGGATCTGCGCGGGCGTGTTCACGAGGTCCGGATCGGTGTCCAGGATGAGGTCGCGGAACGCGGGAAAGGTAGCCAGCATGAAAATCGTAAAAAGTTCGAATTCCTCGGATTGTGCCATGTGAAATCGTTGTCACGTGTCTTTACCTGGTTTTACACATACAAAAAACGATATCGAAGTTGCCGAAAATTTGATTGGATCGTTCTCGATGTTGCGCCTAACATTACCGATAAGCATGCCAGTTCTGAAAGCGTTTCTAGGCTTTCTGAAACATAACAATACTTACATAGCAATAGGAGACGTATGGAACCCATCGCATCGGGTCGTTTTGCACCCGCTTCGCGCGCCTTCGCACTGCGCGGCACGGTGGCCGCACTCATGGGCATTGGCCTGTTGACGAGTGTTTCCGTCCGCGCCCAGGACGCCGGCGCCTCCCAGGACGCCAACCAGGCCAACGGCAGCAACGTCGTGGTCGTCAGCGGCCAGCGCCAGGCGGCGCAGAGCGCCCAGACGATCAAGAAAAACGCGGACCAGGTCCTCGATTCGATCGTCGCCGACGACATCGGTAAATTCCCGGACAAGAACGTGGCCGAGATCCTGGCCCGCGTCACCGGCGTGCAGGTCCTGCGCGGTGCCGGCGAAGCCAGCACGGTCGTGGTCCGCGGCCTGGGTGGCGCGAAGACGCTGTTCAATGGCCGCGAGATGTTCACCGCCGCCAGCCGTTCGTTGGCCCTGGCCGACGTGCCGGTCTCGATGCTGCAGCGCGTGGATGTCTATAAATCGCAGGGCGCCGACATGGTCGAAGGCGGCACCGCGGGCACCATCGACGTGCGCACCTTCCGTCCGTTCGACTTCAAGGGTTCGCAGGTCGCCATCAACGCCCGCGCCGAAAACCGCGACAAGGCCGGCAAGACCGATCCGCAGGTCGGCGGCCTGTGGTCGAACCGCTGGAAGACCGACATCGGCGAAGTCGGCCTGCTGGGCGGCCTGTCGTACCAGCGCGGCCGCTACAGCGACGAAGTGGCATGGGCCGGCCAGCCGGCCACGTACCAGGCCAACGGCCAGACCGTGCAGGGCGCGGACGGCAACGGCCGCGTGATGACGACGGGCGAC
Source organism: Telluria mixta (assembly GCF_029223865.1). Lineage (NCBI taxonomy): Bacteria > Pseudomonadati > Pseudomonadota > Betaproteobacteria > Burkholderiales > Oxalobacteraceae > Telluria > Telluria mixta. The sequence continues at coordinate 339,099 of NZ_CP119520.1, read as the reverse complement.
CGCAAGCGCCTGGCCCTGAACTTCGCGGCCCAGTGGCGCCCGAACCGCGACATGCAGTTCTATGCGGAAGGCTTCGGCACCAAGATCGACCATGACGCGCAGAGCGTGTTCTTCGTCGGCGGTTTCCCCGTGAACAGCCCGACGTCGACGATCAAGACGATCACCGAGAACGGCAAGAACTACCTGGACAGCATCAGCAATCCGAGCGACACGTCGCTGGTGCTGAGCTCGACGCAGGCGCGCCGCGACTGGTCGAAGGGCAGCCAGCTGGCCCTCGGCGGCACGTGGGACGCGACGCCGACGATCCGCCTGTCGACCGAGGCCGTACGCACGGTCTCGACCTACCGCCAGGAAAACCCGATCCTCGACTCGATCTATACGGCGCCCCATGCGGTCGTCGGCGGCACCCGCGACGGCGGCGGCTATGTCGATTATCCGGGCACGGACCTGACCGATCCGTCCAAGTGGACCATGATCGCGCTGTACGACAACCACAACCACGCGAACGGCGCGTCCAACGACTGGCGCGGCGACGTGACGTGGACCCCGGAAAACGACGGTCTGCTGAAGGAATTGAGCGGCGGCCTGCGCTGGGCGCAACGCGACGCCTCGTATGCGCACGAACTGGGCAACTACCGTCCGGCGACGATCACTGGCCAGAATCCGGGCAGCGTCCCCGGCCTGTCGTGCCTGAGCCCGGAGACCCACGGCAACTATGGCCTGAACCAGTACTACGCCGCCTGCTACAAGTTCCTGCTGGATAATACCTCCGTCGTGCGCCAGGCCATCCTCGGCACGCCGAACGGCCTGCCGGACGATCCGCTGTCGCTCTACACGGACCGCGAAACGTCGCAAGCCATCTACGGCAAGGCCAAGCTCGGCTTCGACGCCTTCGGCGTGCCGATCGATGCGACGGCCGGCGTGCGCGTCGTGAACACCAAGCAGAGCGTCAACGGCAACTCGCGCAGCGGGACGGGTCCCGTCACGCCGGTGTCGGTCTCGACCAGCAATACGGACGTGCTGCCGAGCCTGAACGTGCGCGCCAACTTCCGCAACGACCTGGTCGGCCGCGTCGTCTACGGCAAGGCGATCGAGCGCGCCGCGTTCGGCGACTACAACCCCGGCGTCGTGCTCGGTTCCGTCACCACGACCAACGGCAATCCGCCGGGCGGTGCAGGCGGCAACCCGAACCTGAAGCCGCAGGAAGCCCGCAACCTGGACGTCTCGCTGGAGTGGTATTTCTCGAAGGACGGTTCGCTGACCGGTACGGCATTCCAGCACGACTTCAAGAACTTCATCCGCCACAAGACGACGACGGAAACGATCAACGGCCAGGCCTACCTGATGGACCGTCCGTACAACACGGACACGGCCAAGCTGTACGGCTTCGAAGCGGCGTACCAGCAGTTCTTCTCGTTCCTGCCGGGCTGGCTGAGCGGCCTGGGCATGCAGGCGAACTTCACGTACATGAACGGCGGCATGACGGAGCCGGACGGCACCCGCAACACGTTCCCGGGCATGTCCAAGCGGGCCTACAACCTGGTCGGCCTGTACGAGCGCGGCCCGTGGTCGGCGCGCCTGGCCTACAACTGGCGCGACAAGTTCGTGGACACGTACAACTACCGCGGCCTCGGCCTGAACCTGGTCGTGGACCCGATCAAGACGCTGGATGCCTCGATCTCGTACAAGATCACGGACAACCTGACGGCGACGCTGGACGGCAGCAACCTGCTGGACCAGGAGTACCACGATTACCACGGTACCCCGCTGCTGCCCCGTGACGTGCGCCGTTATGACCGTGTCGTCGGCTTTGCCCTCCGTTGGAAACACTGATCCAGGTTTCTAATCGTTAGGCAATAATCAGGGTGCTGCGCGGAAAATCCGGGTAGCACCCTCGTCGTTTGGAAGGACGTCCCTATGCAAACCCAGAAACTTTCCACTCTCGAAAAAGTGGGCTTCGGCGCCGGCGACATGGCGCTCAACGTGGTGATCTCATCGATGATGCTGATCATCACTTTCTTTTATACGGACGTCTATGGCCTCAAGACGACCGACCTCGCGCTGCTGTTCGTGCTCGTCAAGATCGTGGGCGCCATTTCCGACCTGATCGTCGGCCAGATGACGGACACCTTCCTCTCCCGCTGGGGCCGCTATCGGCCGTATTTCCTGTTCCTCGCGATCCCGTACGGCCTGTCGGTGTACGCCGTGTTCAGCACGCCGGACTGGAACTATGACGCCAAGCTCGTGTGGGCCTATTCCACGTACATCCTGATGACCCTCATGACGTCGGGCGTGGGCGTGCCGTACATCTCGCTGATCAGCGGCCTGACGAGCGACCCGCAGGAGCGCCTGTCCGCCAACGGCTACCGGCTGTTCCTGGCGAAGGTCGGCGCGTTCATGGTCACCATCGTCGTGCCGATCCTCGCGCAGCGCTGGGGCAACGGCAACCAGGCCGCCGGCTACCAGGCGGCGATGGCCCTGATGGCGCTGCTGGGTGTCGTGCTGTTCCTGTTCACCTTCTTCACGACGACGGAAAGAGTCGTCTACAAGACGAAGCGCCAGCCGCTGATGGAACAGATCGCGGTGCTGGCACAGAACGACCAGTGGCTGATCCTGTGCGCCGTGTGCGTGACGGGCACCATCGGCTACGTGATCCGCGGCTCCGTCGCGATCTATTACGCCAAGTATTATCTGCACGGCGACACCGAGACCGTGTCCGCGTTCCTGTCGACAGGCGTCGCGGCCGCGATCATCGCGATGGTCGTGTCGACGTGGGTGACCAAGTTCTATTGCAAAGTCAAACTGTTCCGCTACACGCAGCTGATGGTGGCGGTGCTGTCAGTGATGATTTATTTCCTGGTCAAGCCGGGCGACACGGCACTGGCCTTCGTCCTGTACTTCCTGCTGTCGCTCGTCGTCGACCTGCACGCGCCGGTATTCTGGTCCGCGATCGCCGAGACCATCGACTATGGCCAGGTCAAGACGGGCAAGCGCGTGTCGGGCTTCGCGTTCGGCGGCATCTCGGTCGCGCAGAAGGCGGGCATGGGACTCGCGGGCGGCATGGTCGGCCTGCTGCTGAATTATTTCCACTACCAGCCGAACCAGGAACAGAGCGCGCTGGCGCTGCAGGGCATCGCGCTGATGCTGTCCGTGATTCCCGGCTTCTTCCATTTCCTGATGGGCGCGCTGATGTTCAAGTACCGCATCAGCGATGAATACTATTCGACAGTCAAGGAAGACCTCCGCGCCAGCGCGTGATTCACTAGCGAGAACAACATGCAAGACACCGTCCTGAAACCCCTTATCGAACAACGTGCCGACCCGTACATCTACAAGCATACGGACGGCTATTACTATTTCACCGCCTCGGTCCCGCAATACGACCGCATCGAACTGCGCCGCGCGAAGACGATCGCCGGGCTGGCCACCGCGCCCACCGTCGATGCGTGGGTGAAGCCGGACACGGGCCCTTACAGCGAGCTGATCTGGGCACCGGAAATGCACTTCAACATGGGCGCGTGGTACGTCTATTTCGCCGCCGCGCCGAGCCGCGAGATCAAGTACAAGCTGTTCCAGCACCGCATGTACGCGATCCGTAACACGAACGCGAATCCGCTCGAAGGCACGTGGGAATTCATGGGCCAGGTCGACACGGGCATCGACACTTTTTGCCTGGACGCGACCACGTTCAACCACAACGGCGTGCTGTACTACCTGTGGGCGCAGAAGGACAACGAGATCGAAGGCAATTCGAACCTGTACATCGCGAAGATGAAGACGCCGTGGCAGATCGAAGGCAAGCCCGTGCTGCTTTCGAAGCCCGAGTACGACTGGGAAATCCGCGGCTTCTGGGTCAACGAAGGTCCGTCCGTCCTGCGCCGCAACGGCAAGATCTTCATCTCGTATTCCGCCAGCGCCACCGACGAGAATTACGCGATGGGCCTGCTGTGGGCCGACGAGAATGCGGACCTGCTCGATCCGGCCGTGTGGACAAAGTCGCGTGAGCCCGTGTTCCGTACATGCTACGATCACGGCATCTACGGACCCGGCCACAACAGCTTTACCTATGCTGAAGATGGCGACACCGTCATGCTCGTCTACCACGCGCGCACTTATACGGAAATCGTCGGCGATCCGTTGTGGAACCCGGACCGCCATACCTTCGTCAAACCGCTGCGCTGGGACGAGAACGGCATGCCGGTATTCGGGCGGCCATCCACCCTCTGAGGATATAACAACGTGCAAAACGGAATTACCCAGGCGCCGTTCGGGACTTTGCCCGACGGTCGGCAAGTGTCGCAGTACACGCTCAAGAACAACAACGGCATGGTCGTGAAGGTGCTGGATTTCGGCGGTATCATCACCGAGATCCACGTCCCGGACCGCGACGGCGTCTTTGCCGACGTCGCACTCGGCTTCGAGACGCTCGAGCCCTACATCAAGGACAGCCCGTATTTCGGCGCCCTGATCGGCCGCTACGGCAACCGCATCGGCAAGGGTCGCTTCACGCTCGACGGCAAGCAGTACCAGCTGACGACCAACAACGGCAACAACCACCTGCACGGCGGCGATCCGGGCTACGACAAGGTGTTGTGGACGGCCGCCGTCGAAGGCGACGGCCTCGTCCTGCGCTACCACAGCCCGGACGGCGAGCAGGGCTATCCCGGCAACCTCGATGCCACCGCCACGTATCTGCTGACCGACGATAACGAGATCGTCGTGCGCTTCCACGCCGTGACCGACCAGCCGACGCCCGTCAACCTGACCCAGCACAGCTATTTCAACCTGGCCGGCGCAGGGCAGGGCGACGTCCTGGCCCACGAGATGACGATCGACGCCGACAAGTTCGTGCCCATCGACGCGGAATCGATCCCGTTCGGCGAACTGGCCCCCGTGACCGGTACGCCATTCGATTTCCGCAAGCCGCGCACCATCGGCGAGCGCATCGAACAACCGGACAAGCAACTGCGCCACGGCACCGGTTACGACCATTGCTGGGTGCTGAACCGCAATCTCGGCGAGCGCGGCCTGAAGCGTGCCGTCCACGTGTGCGAACCGACGTCGGGCCGCGTGCTGGAACTGTTCACCCAGGAACCGGGCGTGCAGTTCTATAGCGGTAACTTCCTCGACGGCTCGCTGAGCGGCAAGGGCCATCCCTGGATTTTCCGCAGCGGCTTCTGCATCGAGCCGGAGCACTACCCGGATTCGCCCAACCAGCCGGCGTACCCGAACACGATCCTGCGTCCGGGCGAAGTCTATGAAACGGAATCGCGCTTCCGCTTCTCGGTGGCGCAGTAATCAGGAGACTGGAGAAAAATCGATGATGGAACTGGTGGTGGATGGCCGGCACGTGCTCGGCGAGGGGATCATCTGGGACGACAAGGGCGCACGCCTGTTCTGGACCGACATCGAAGGCAGCGAACTGTGGTCGCACGCACCCGCAACGGGCGCGCTGCAGCGCTGGCCGCTGCCCGAGCGCCTGTGCTCCATGGCGCTGACGCACGACGACGGCCGCCTGCTGCTGGGTCTCGCGTCGGGTCTCGCGTTCTTCGACCTGGCCAGCGGAGAACTCGACCGCATCTGCGACGTCGAGGCGCACCTGCCCACCACGCGTCTCAATGACGGCCGCACCGACCGCCAGGGCCGCTTCGTGTTCGGCGTGTTCAACCAGGCCGAGAACCCGAAGGATCCCATCGGCGGTTTCTACCGGCTGAATCACGACCTGTCGCTGGAGCGCCTGCCGCTGGGCGGCGTCGCCATCGCCAACAGCATCTGCTTCAGCCCCGACGGCCGCACGATGTATTACGCGGATTCGGGCACGCGCGAGATCCGCTGCTGCGACTATGATCCGGACACGGGCGCCATTGCCAACCTGCGCGAATTCGCGGCGGCCGACGCGGCGCCGGGCGATCCGGACGGCTCGACCATCGACGCGGACGGCTATCTGTGGAGCACGCGCTGGGGCGCGGGGCAGGTCGTGCGCTTCGCCCCGGACGGCGCCGTCGATCGCGTATTGACGCTGCCCGCCCCGCAACCGACGTGTCCGGCGTTCGGCGGACCCGGCCTGGACGTCTTGTATGTCACTTCCGCAACAGTCGGCCTGCAGGCCGGCCAGCTGGCAGATGCACCAAAATCGGGCGGCGTATTTGCAAAATTGCTACCAGTTAAGGGCTTGGCAGAGGTGAAATTCGCTGGTCGGCGCCGATAGCGGTAACAGCGATGCCGATAACGATATCGATTGCTGCTAAAAATTGATTGGAAAGTTATCTTATCGGCCTTTAGACTTCCTTCATCGCTGAGCTGGACGACGACAAGGGTCGCTCAGATTACAAAAACGACGGAGGAAGAATGTCCGAGACAAAAAAGAAGCCCACCCTGCGTTCCGCAGCGTGGTTCGGTACCCAGGACAAGAACGGCTTCATGTACCGGAGCTGGATGAAGAACCAGGGTATCCCCGATCATGAATTCCAGGGCAAGCCGATCATCGGCATCTGCAACACCTGGTCCGAATTGACCCCCTGTAACGCCCACTTCCGCAAGCTCGCCGAGCACGTCAAGCGCGGCATCCTGGAGGCGGGCGGCTTCCCGGTCGAATTCCCCGTGTTCTCGAACGGCGAATCGAACCTGCGTCCGACCGCCATGCTGACCCGTAACCTGGCCAGCATGGACGTCGAAGAATCCATTCGCGGCAATCCGATGGACGGCGTCGTCCTGCTGGTCGGCTGCGACAAGACCACGCCGGCCCTGCTGATGGGCGCGGCCAGCGTCGACATTCCGGCCATCGTCGTCACCGGCGGCCCGATGCTGAACGGTAAGCTGAACGGCAAGGACATCGGTTCCGGCACCGCCGTCTGGCAGCTGCACGAGCAGGCCAAGGGCGGCCAGATCTCGATGCACGACTTCCTCGCCGCCGAAGCGGGCCACTCCCGCTCGGCCGGTACCTGCAACACGATGGGCACCGCGTCGACGATGGCCTGCATGGCCGAATCGCTGGGCGTCTCGCTGCCGCACAACGCCGCGATCCCCGCCGTCGACGCGCGCCGCTACGTGCTGGCGCACATGTCCGGCATCCGCATCGTCGAGATGGTCAACGAAGACCTGAAACTGTCGAAGATCCTCAAGCGCGAGAACTTCGAGAACGCGATCCGCACGAATGCCGCCATCGGCGGTTCGACCAACGCCGTGATCCACCTGAAAGCCATCGCCGGCCGCATGGGCGTGCCGCTGGAACTGGAAGACTGGACCGCTATCGGCAAGGGCACCCCGACCATCGTCGACCTGCTGCCTTCGGGCCGCTTCCTGATGGAAGAGTTTTACTACGCCGGCGGCCTGCCGGGCGTGCTGCGCCGCCTGGGCGAAAGCAACCTGCTGCCGCACAAGGACGCGTTGACCGTGAACGGCAAGACGATCTGGGAAAACGTCCAGGACGCGCCGATCTACAACGACGAAGTGATCCGCAAGATCGACAACCCGCTGATCGACGACGGCGGCATCTGCATCCTGCGCGGCAACCTGGCCCCGCGCGGCGCCGTGCTGAAACCGTCGGCCGCATCGCCGCACCTGATGAAGCACCGCGGCAAGGCCGTCGTGTTCGAAGACTTCGACCACTACAAGGCGCGCATCGTCGATCCGGACCTGGACGTCGACGAGAACTCCATCCTCGTGATGAAGAACTGCGGTCCGAAGGGCTACCCGGGCATGGCCGAAGTGGGCAATATGGGGCTCCCGCCGAAGCTGCTGGCGAAGGGGATCACCGACATGGTCCGCATCTCGGATGCGCGCATGAGCGGCACCGCCTACGGCACCGTCGTGCTGCACGTTGCACCGGAAGCGATGGCCGGCGGCCCGCTGGGCATCGTCAAGGACGGCGACTTCATCGAACTCGATTGCAAGGCCGGCCGCCTGCACCTGGACGTGCCGGAAGACGAGATCAAGACCCGTCTCGCGGACCGCGCCGAGAACCAGAAGGAAGCGCCGCGCACCGGTTACGCCGGCCTGTACCTGGATCACGTGCTGCAGGCGGACGAGGGCTGCGACTTCGACTTCCTCGTCGGCTGCCGCGGTTCGGCCGTGCCCAAGCATTCCCATTAATGTTGGCATTCGCGTGGGCACGGGGTGCCCACCCTACCGTGTTGCGTAGGGTGGGCTCTCCGAGCCCACGCGCTATTTGAGATCCCACTATGCTGCTCATCCAATACAAATCCGCCACCGGCGACCGCCGCGTCGGCATCCTGAACGGTGACACCGTCACCGCCATCACCGGCTACGCCACCACCTTGGAACTCGCGCAGGCCGCCATCGCGCAGGGCAAGGGCCTGGCCGTCCTGGCAGACGCCGCCGCCAAAGGCGACACCGAATCGTACGAAGCGATCGCGCAGGCAGGCCGCGTGCTGGCCCCGCTCGACCATCCGGACGCCGCCCACACCTACGTCACCGGCACGGGCCTGACGCACCTGGGCAGCGCCGACACGCGCGACGCCATGCACAAGAAGATCGGCGGCGACGTCGAGACGCTGTCCGACTCCATGAAGATGTTCCGCATGGGCGTCGAAGGCGGCAAGCCGGAAGCGGGCAAGGCCGGCGTGCAGCCGGAATGGTTCTACAAGGGCGACGGCTCGATCGTGCGCGCCAGCGGCCAGGACATGGAAATGCCGGACTTCTCGCTGGACGGCGGCGAAGAGCCGGAGATCGCCGGCCTGTACGTGATCGGCGACGACGGCCAGCCATACCGCGTCGGTTTCGCGATCGGCAACGAGTTCTCGGACCACGTGACGGAACGCCAGAACTACCTGTACCTCGCGCACTCCAAGCTGCGCAACTGCGGCATCGGTCCGGCGCTGCTGGTCGGCGAGCTGCCGGCCCACGTCGAAGGCGTGTCGCGCATCCGCGCCGCCGACGGCTCCGTGCGCTGGGAAAAGGCGTTCGTGTCGGGCGAGCAGAACATGTCGCACACGATCGGCAACCTGGAATACCACCACTTCAAGTACGGCCTGTTCAACCGCCCGGGCGACGTGCACATCCACTTCTTCGGTACCGCGACCCTGAGCTTCGCCGACAACATCAGCGTACAGGCCGGCGAGACCTTCGAAGTCGAATCGCCGCAATTCGGCCCCGCACTGCGTAACAAGCTCGCCGTACAATCTACTCAATTCGCGAAAGTGAAGACCTTATGACCATCGCACAAATCACCGGCGAAGCCCTCATCGGCGGCGTCGCGCAGCGCGGCGCCGGCGGCTCGTTCAAGGCCTGGAACCCGGGCGCACGCACGCACATCGAACCCGCGTTCAACATGGTCGACATCGACCAGATCGACCAGGCCTGCAGCCTGGCCGGCAAGGCGTTCGACATCTTCCGCAACACGACCGACGAAGAGCGCGCCGCGTTCCTCGACACCGTCGCCGAGCAGATCATGGCCCTGGGCGATGCGCTGGTCGAGCGCGCGATGCTTGAAACCGGCCTGCCGCGCGGCCGCATCGAAGGCGAGCGTGGCCGCACCTGCACCCAGCTGAAGCTGTTCGCCAGCCTGCTGCGTGAAGGGTCGTGGCAGGATCCGCGCATCGATCCGGCCCTGCCGCAGCGCACGCCGCCGCGTCCGGACCTGCGCAGCCGCCTGATCGGCGTCGGCCCCGTCGCCGTGTTCGCCGCATCGAACTTCCCGCTCGCATTCTCCGTCGCCGGCGGCGACACGGCATCGGCCTTCGCGGCCGGCTGCCCGGTCGTGCTGAAGGCCCACTCGGCCCACCCGGGCACGTCGGAACTGGTGGCGCGCGCCGTCGTGAAAGCCGTCGAACTGTGCGGCCTGCCGGCCGGCACGTTCGCGCTGCTGACCGGCACGGGCAACGGCATCGGCCAGGCGCTCGTCGCCCATCCGGCCATCCAGGCCGTCGGCTTCACCGGTTCGCGTTCGGGCGGCACCGCCCTGATGGCCGTCGCTGCGGGCCGCCAGCAGCCGATCCCGGTCTACGCCGAGATGAGCAGCATCAATCCGGTGTTCCTGCTGCCGCAGGCGCTGGAACAGCACGCCGAGCGCATCGGCCGCGAATTCGCCGCGTCGCTGACCTTGGGCGTCGGCCAGTTCTGCACCAACCCCGGCCTCGTGCTGGCGATCGACGGCCCGGGCCTGGCGACGTTCTGCGCGTCGGCCACGGCCGCGCTGAACGACACGCAGCCGGCGACGATGCTGTCGGCCGGTATCGCATCGAGCTTCCGCCGCGGCGTCGCCGCGCTGGGCAGCAACGAAGCGGTGACCACGCTGCTGCGCCTGGAGCACGAAGAGAACCAGGGCCACGCCGCGCTGTTCCGCGTGGAAGGCGACGCCTTCCTGGCCCGCAAGGAGCTGCATGAAGAAGTGTTCGGCCCGGCCTCGCTGCTGGTCGTTTGCAAGGACGTCGAGCAGATGCGCGCCATCGTCGAGCACCTGGAAGGCCAGCTGACGGCCGCGATCCACCTGGAAGAGGGCGATATCGCGGCGGCACAGGTCCTGCTGCCGACGCTGGAGCGCAAGGTCGGCCGCATCTTGGCCAACGGCTTCGGCACCGGCGTGGAAGTGACGCACGCGATGGTGCACGGCGGTCCGTTCCCGGCCACGGCCGACGGCCGCAGCACCTCGGTGGGCACGGGCGCGATCTTCCGCTTCCTGCGCCCCGTGGCGTACCAGAACCTGCCGCAGGCACTGCTGCCGGCGGTGCTGCGCGACGAGAACCCGCGCGGCATCTGGCGCCGCCGCGACGGCGCGCTGGGCAAGGACTGATACGCCAACAAGCCGCATACGTCACGCGTGGGCACAGGGTGCCCACCCTACGCAAGCGGCGACAGTAGGGTGGGCTCCCCGAGCCCACGCGTTACACATAGAATAAGAGTAAGGAGACGACGATGGGTACTTTAGCCAAGTACGGTAGCCTCGAAGGCAAACGGGTATTCGTGACGGGCGGCGGCAGCGGGATCGGTGAAGCGATCGTCGCCGCGCTGGTGGAGCAGGGCGCGCTGGTCGGCTTCGTCGACATCATGCGCGATGCCAGCGAAGCGCTGGTGGCACGCCTGGCGGCAGCAGGCCACAAGGCGCCGATCTACCGCTACTGCGACATCACCGACATCCCGAGCCTGCAGGCCGTGATGGCCGAGATGGCCGCGAAGCTGGGCGACTTCGACGTCGTCGTCAACAACGCCGCCAACGACCAGCGCCACCAGATCGGCGAGGTGTCGGTCGAATACTGGGACGAGCGCATCAATATCAACCAGCGTCCGATGTTCTTCACGGTGCAGGCCGCGCTGGAAGGCATGAAGCGCCGCGGCGGCGGCTCCGTCATCAACTTCAGTTCGATGTCGTGGCACGCCAAGAATCCGAACTACCCGATCTACGCGACCACGAAGGCCTCCGTGATCGGCCTGACGCGCTGCCTGGCGCGCGACCTGGGCAAATTCAACATCCGCGTCAACACCGTGACGCCGGGCTGGGTGATGACCCAGCGCCAGATCGACCTGTGGCTGGACGAGGCGGGCGAGGCCGAGATCGCGCGCTCGCAATGCCTGCCGGGCAAGCTGATGCCCGAGGATATCGCCGCGATGGTGCTGTTCCTGTCCGCCGACGACAGCAAGATGTGCACGGGCCAGGAATTCATCGTCGATGCCGGCTGGGTGTGACCAGGACGCCTGTCCTTTTCCTCCCCATCTAAAACCGTCAATCCCGAGCCTGTGGGATTGACGGATTCTGCACTTCACAACAATACAACCACCCTAATGGAGACCACATGAAGGCATTCCAACCCACCATCCTCGCCCTCGGCCTTGCCGCCGCATTCTGCGCCGGCGCCGCGTTCGCCCAGGTGAACGTCACCGTCGACGCGTCCAAGCCGGGCGCGGTGATCGACAAGGACGTCTACGGCCAGTTCGCCGAGCACCTCGGCACCGGCATCTACGGCGGCCTGTGGGTTGGCCCGGATTCGAAGATCCCGAATACCAAAGGGTGGCGCAACGACGTCGTCGGCGCGCTGAAGGACATGCACGTGCCGCTGGTCCGCTGGCCGGGCGGCTGCTTCGCCGACGAATACCACTGGCGCGAAGGCATCGGCCCGCGCAACAAGCGTCCGGTGAAGGTCAACACGAACTGGGGCGGTGTGCCGGAAAACAATGCGGTGGGTACGCATGAATTCTTCGACCTCGTCGAGATGCTGGGCGCGGACGCCTACGTCAACGGCAACCTCGGTACCGGCACGCCGCAGGAAGCGGCCGAGTGGATCGAGTACATGACGTCGGAAGGCAAGTCGACCCTGGCCGAACTGCGCGCGAAGAACGGCCACCCGGCGCCGTTCAAGGTCGCCTACTTCGCCATCGGTAACGAGTCGTGGGGCTGCGGCGGCAACATGCGTCCCGAGTACTACGCCGACCTGTACCGCCAGTGGCACACGTTCCTGAAGGCGCCGCAGCACCTGCGTCCGAAGATGATCGCCAGCGGCGGCAACGGCGACGACACCAGCTGGACCGAAGTGCTGTCGCGCGACCTGAAGGGCCGCACGGAAGGCATCACCTTCCACTATTACACGCTCCCGACCGGCAACTGGGACAAGAAGGGCGCCGCCACCGCCTTCCCCGAGTCCGAATGGTTCTCGACCATGACCAACACGCTGCGCATGGAAGACTTCGTGCGCAAGAACGTCGCGATCCTCGACAAGAACGACCCGGAGAAGAAGATCGGCTTCGACGTGGACGAGTGGGGCACCTGGTACGACGTGGAGAAGGGCACCAACCCGGGCTTCCTGTTCCAGCGTAATACGATCCGCGACGCCGTCGTGGCCGCGCTCAACTTCAACATCTTCCATGCCCACGCCGACCGCGTGCGCATGACGAACATCGCGCAGATGGTCAACGTGCTGCAGGCGATGATCATCACCGACAACGAGAAGATGCTGCTGACGCCGACCTACTACACCTTCAAGATGTACGTGCCGTTCCAGGGCGCGACGTCGCTGCCGGTGGCGCTGTCGAACAACACGACCTACGGCTCGAACGGCCAGGGCGTGCCGGGCATCAGCGCGTCGGCTGCGAAGGCCAAGGACGGCAAGACCTACGTCGCCCTCGTCAATACCAACCCGCATGACGCCACCGACGTCGTCCTGAACGTCGCCGGCCAGAACGTCGGCGCCGTGCGCGGCCAGCTGCTGACCGCGGACGCGATGGATGCCCACAACACGTTCGAGCGCAAGGATGCCGTCAAGCCGGTACCGTTCAGCGCCAACGCCAGCGGCGGCAAGCTGACGATCAAGGTGCCGGCCAAGTCGGTGCTGGTCGTGGCCGTGGAAGGCTGAGGCATGAAGGCGCCGCTCGCAGCCACGATGCTGCTGGCTGCGGCGGCCAACGCCGCGCAGGTGGGCGTCCACGATCCCGTGATGGCGAAGGACGGCAGCACGTACTACCTGTACAGCACCGGCCCCGGCATCACGTTCTACTCGTCGCGCGACATGCTGCACTGGAAGCCGGAAGGCCGCGTGTTCGCGGGCGAGCCGGCGTGGGCCAAGCGCGCCGCGCCGACGTTCAACGACCATATCTGGGCACCGGACGTCCAGCACCATAACGGCCGCTGGCTGCTGTACTACTCGGTGTCCGGCTTCGGCAAGAACACGTCGGGCATCGGCGTGACGACCAATGCGACGCTCGACCCGCGCTCGCCGAACTACCGCTGGGAAGACCAGGGGATGGTCGTGCAGTCCGTGCCGGGCCGCGACCTGTGGAACGCCATCGACCCCAACGTCGTCGAGGACGACAAGGGGCAGGGCTGGATGAGCTTCGGTTCGTTCTGGGGCGGCATCAAGCTCGTGAAGCTGGACGACAGCTGGACGAAGATCGCCGAACCGCAGGAATGGCACACGATTGCGCGCCGCGAGCGTCCCGCGTTCACGCCGGACGAGGACGCCGCACCGGCCGAGATCGAAGGGCCGTTCATCTTCAGGAAGAACGGCTATTACTACCTGTTCGTCTCGTGGGGCCTGTGCTGCCAGGGGCCGAAGAGCACGTACCACGTCGTCGTCGGCCGCGCCAGTGACGTCAAGGGACCGTACCTCGACCGCCAGGGCAAGGACATGGCCAAGGGCGGCGGCTCGCTCGTCGTCAAGGGCGACAGGGACTGGAAGGGGCTGGGCCACAACAGCGCCTATACCTTCGACGGCAAGGACTATCTCGTGCTGCACGCCTACGAGACGGCCGACAAGTACAAGCAGAAGCTGAAAGTGATGGACATCCGCTGGGACAAGGATGGCTGGCCCACGGTGGACCCCAAAGACCTCAACAAGTATGTGAGCGAAGAACTGAAATGAAGCCGATCCGCATCGCCGCGCTGTTGTTCACCCTGGGCGCGACGTGCGCCCAGGCCGCCGACCTGTTCCCGCTGCAGGACGTCCGCCTGGGGGCCAGCCCCTTCCTCGACGCCCAGACGACGGACCTGAACTACCTGATGGCGATGGAGCCGGACCGCCTGCTGGCGCCGTTCCTGCGCGAAGCGGGGCTTACGCCGAAGCAGCCCAGCTACGGCAACTGGGAATCGTCGGGCCTCGATGGCCACATGGGCGGGCACTACCTGTCGGCGCTGGCGCTCATGTATGCGTCGACCGGCGATGCGGAAGTCAAGAAGCGCCTCGACTACTTCGTCGCGGAGCTGAAGCGCGCGCAGACGGCCAATGGCGACGGCTATGTCGGCGGCGTGCCGGGCGGCCGCGCCGCGTGGCGTGACGTCGCGGCGGGCAAGCTCCATGCCGATAACTTCTCCGTCAACGGCAAATGGGTCCCGTGGTACAACCTGCACAAGGTCTATGCGGGCCTGCGCGACGCATACCGCTATGCGGGCAACGAGGATGCGAAGGCGATGCTGATCGCCATGGCCGACTGGACGCTGCGCCTGACGAGCCGCCTGACGGACGAGCAGATGCAGCAGATGCTGAAGGCGGAACACGGCGGCATGAACGAGGTGCTGGCGGACGTCGCCCAGATGACGGGAGATTCGCGCTACATGGACCTGGCGCTGAAGTTCTCGCACCAGGCCATCCTGCAGCCGCTGGAAAAGCACGAGGACAAGCTCTCCGGCCTGCACGCGAACACGCAGATCCCGAAGGTCATCGGCTTCAAGCGCATCGGCGAACTCACGGGCCGCAAGGACATGGCGGATGCCGCCGCGTTCTTCTGGCAGACCGTCGTCGACCACCGCACGGTGGCGATCGGCGGCAACAGCGTCAGGGAACACTTCCATGACGACAAGGACTTCAGCCCGATGATCAACGAGGTCGAGGGGCCGGAGACCTGCAACACGTACAACATGCTCAAGCTGACGGAGATGCTGTTCGAAACGTCGGACAAAGCCGCCTACGCCGACTACTACGAGCGTGCGCTGTACAACCACATCCTCGCGTCCGAACGTCCCGGCACGGGCGGCTTCGTGTACTTCACCCCGATGCGCCCGAACCAGTACCGCGTGTATTCGCAGGTGGACAAGGGCATGTGGTGCTGCGTGGGCTCCGGCATCGAGAGCCACGCGAAGTACGGCGAATTCATTTACGCGCATGAAGGCGACGCCTTGTTCGTGAACCTGTTCATCCCGTCCACGGTGGACTGGCGCGAGAAGAACGTGAAGGTCACGCAGGCAAACAACTTCCCCGACCAGGCCAGCACGCGCATCACCGTTGACGGCGATGCCAAGTTTGCGCTGAAGATCCGCTATCCGGCCTGGGTCGCGCCGGGCAAGCTGGGCGTGAAGGTGAACGGCAAGGCCGTGAAGGTCGACGCGCAGCCGGGCAGCTACGTCAGCATCGAGCGCGCGTGGAAGAAGGGCGACCGCGTCGACGTGAGCCTGCCGATGACGATGCGCCTCGAGCAGATGCCGGACAAGTCGAATTACTACGCGGTGCTGTACGGCCCTGTCGTGCTGGCCGCGAAGACGAACCCGTTCCCGACCGAGCACCTGAACTTCCTCGCGGACGACTCGCGCATGGGCCACAGCCCGTCCGGCCAGGTGTGCCCGCTGGAGGCCGCACCGACCTTCGTCTCGGACAGCAAGGATTTCACGCGCCGCTTCAAGCCGGTAAAAGGCAAGCCGCTCACGTTCACGGCGCCCGGCGTCGTGCAGGGCGGGGCGGGGGCGTCGACGGAGTTCATCCCGTTCTTCCGCCTGCACGATTCGCGCTACATGATCTACTGGCAGCAGAGCACCCCGGCCGAATTCGCCCGCATGAAGGAAGAGAACGCGGCGAAGGAAGCGGAGCGCCTCGCGCTGGACGCGCAGACCATCGACCAGGTGGCGCCGGGCGAGCAGCAGCCGGAATCGGACCACGGCTTCAAGGGCGAGGGCGCGGACGCGGGCCTGAACAACGGCCGCCACTGGCGCCATGCGACCAAGTGGTTCAGCTACCAGTTGAACGATGCCAAGCGCGAAGCGAAGGCGCTGCGCCTCACGTTCGCGCGCGGGGACGCCGGCCGCAAATTCGACATCGTCGTCGACGGCCAGCGCATCGCCGAAGTGGAATTGCCGGCCGGCGAGGCGCAGGAATTCTATACGCGCGACTTCGCGCTGCCGCCCGCGCTGGTGCAGGGCGCGAACGGCAAGCTGGAAGTCAAATTCGTCGCGAAAGAGGGATCGATGGCGGGTGGGCTGTACGGGCTGCGATTGATGCGCTGAGGTACCCGTCATCCCCGCGCAGGCGGGGATCCATACTGAATCACAGAATTCGGTAACTTGACGATACTGCGTTTGTCAAACAGGTCGACTTCGGCACTTCAGCATGGGTTCCCGCTTTCGCGGGAACGACGTTTTAGCGCTTCGCCTGCGCCCGCGCCCTGGCCATCCTGTTCAGCACCTTCCACCTCGACCGCTCCGCGATGCGGTCCAGCGGCGTCGCCGCCGCATGCCGCACCTCGCGCAACAGCTTGTGGTAGTTGCGCAGGCGGTCCGCATCCACCGCCCCGCGCACCGCGCATCCCGGCTCCTCGATGTGCGAGCAGTCGTGGAAGCGGCAGTGCGCGGCCAGCGTCTCGATGTCGTCGAACGCCGCGTTGACGTCGTCCTCGTCCGCGTCCGGCTGCCAGCTGCGCAGTCCCGGCGTATCGATCACGCAGGCGCCGCCAGCGCACAGGTGCAGCGAGCGTGACGTCGTCGTGTGGCGGCCGCGGTCGTCGCCCTTGCGCACGCCGCCCGTCTCCTGGTGCGCGCCGGTCAAGGTGTTCGTGAGGGTCGACTTGCCCACGCCGGACGTGCCGAGCAGGACGAGCGTCTGGCCTTCTCCGGTCCACGGCGCGAGCACCCCGGCGGCGCTGTCCCGCAGCGGATGCACGCGTACGACGGGCACCGTGGCCGGCAGGCGCGCGCCTACTTGCGCCGCTTTCGCGTCCGCATCGGGCACGAGATCGCCCTTCGTCAGCACGATTACGGGCGCCACGTCGCAGGACCTGGCCACCATCAGGTAGCGCTCCAGCCGGCGCAGATTGAAATCGCCGTCGAGGCCCATCACGAGCAGGGCCGTGTCGACGTTGGCCGCGAGCCGCTGGCGCGTGCCGTGGGCGTCGCGCCGGACCAGTTCATTCAGCGGGTCGACGAGCGTGTGGACCCAGGCTTCGTTTTGCTCGTTAAGGTCGAACAGCACCCAGTCGCCGACGGCGGGCGACGCGTCGAGGGATGGATGCGGCCGGGCAGGGAATTCACGCTGGCCGTCGTGCAGGACGAGCGCGGTGCGGTGCACGCTCGCCACGCGTGCGGGCTGGCCGCGGTCGTGCGAGGCGAGGCGTGCGGCGATAGGGTTGGTGAGTCCGATGCGGCGCAGTGCCGCGATATCGAAGTCGATCATGGTCGTTGTGTTCCTGTTGCGAAATGCGCGTATGCGCGGGCACGCCGCCGCATACGAATGCGGCAACGATGGATTCGGTCAGGGATGGTCGGCGCGGCTGGCGCGCCCTTTCACAACGACGGTGATCGGCGAAGGAAGGCGGTCAGGCGGCCGACGAGAGGGCAATATCCGGCTGGTTCATGGGGGCGCTCCTCGTCAATGAATGAAAAGGCAAGTATAACGCGGCGCCGCCGCCATGCAATCGTCATTTGTATTGATGCCAAAATGGATATGTCTACCGTCAAAAAAATGATTGGATAGATATGTCAGTTCTGTCATAGTATCCATGCACAACAATTCCGGAGACTAAGTGATGATCATCACCCGCAGGACCCTCCTGGGCGCAGCTGCCGCCATCGCGTGCGCCGCCGCCATCCCGGCATTCGCCGCCAAACCCCTCACGATCGGCTTCTCGCAGGTCGGCGCCGAAAGCGAATGGCGCACCGCGAATACCGCCTCGATCAAGGACGCCGCCAAGAAGGCCGCCGTCAACCTGAAATTCGCCGACGCCCAGCAACAGCAGCAGAACCAGGTCAAGGCCATCCGCTCGTTCATCGCCCAGCGCGTCGACGTCATCGCGTTCTCGCCTGTCGTGGAAACCGGCTGGGAGACCGTGCTGCGCGAAGCGAAGAATGCCAAGATCCCCGTGATCCTGACCGACCGCGCCGTCAAGGTCACCGATCCGTCGCTGTACGTCAGCTTCATCGGTTCCGACTTCGTGGAAGAGGGCCGCCGCGCCGGCCGCTGGCTGCTGGAGTACGCGAAGAAGAACGGCGACAAGCCGCTGAACATCGTCGAGCTGCAGGGCACGACCGGTGCCGCGCCCGCGATCGACCGCAAGAACGGTTTCGCCGAAGTCATCGGCGCGAATCCGAAGCTGAAGGTCATCCGCTCGCAGACGGCCGACTTCACCCGCGCCAAGGGCAAGGAAGTCATGGAGGCCTTCCTGAAGTCGGAAGGCAAGAAGATCAACGTGCTGTACGCGCACAATGACGACATGGCCATCGGCGCCATCCAGGCCATCGAGGAAGCGGGCCTGAAGCCGGGCAAGGACATCATCATCATCTCGATCGATGGCGTGAAAGGCGCGTTCGAAGCCATGAAGGCCGGTAAGCTGAACGTGACGGTCGAGTGCAATCCGCTGCTTGGTCCGACGCTGATCCAGACGGCGCAGGACGTCGTGGCCGGCAAGCCGGTCCCGAAGCGCATCGTCGTCAACGAGGGCGTGTTCCCGGCTGAGGTGGCGGCGAAGGAACTCCCGAACCGCAAGTATTGATCGGGTCGAGCATGATCGATTCGAAGAAGCCGGTGCTGGAAGTCACCGGCATCCATAAAGCCTTCCCGGGCGTGAAGGCGCTGTCCGATGCCGGACTGCGCCTGTTCCCCGGCGAAGTCCACACGCTGATGGGCCAGAACGGCGCGGGCAAGTCCACGCTGATCAAGGTCCTCACCGGCGTCTACCAGCCGGACGCCGGCAGTATCGTGCTGGAAGGGCGGGCGATCCAGCCGCGCTCCACGCAGGATGCGCAGAACCTCGGCATCAGCACCGTCTACCAGGAAGTCAATCTGTGCCCGAACCTGTCGGTCGCGGAAAACATCTTCATCGGCCGCTATCCGCGCCGCTTCGGCATGGTCGACTGGCGCTCGATGCGGTCGCAGGCCACGGCGCTGCTCGCGCGCCTGGAGATCCACGTCGACGTCAGCAAGCCGCTCGCCGATTATCCGCTCGCGATCCAGCAGATGGTTGCCATCGCCCGTGCGCTGAACACGGAATCGCGCGTGCTGATCCTCGACGAGCCCACGTCCAGCCTGGACGAGGCGGAAGTGCAGATGCTGTTCTCGGTGCTGCGCCGCCTGCGCGAAGAGGGCATGGCGATCCTGTTCGTCACGCACTTCCTCGACCAGACGTATGCGATCTCCGACCGCATCACGGTCATGCGCAACGGCGAGCGCGAAGGCGAGTACGCGTGCGCGGACCTGTCGCGGCTTGCCCTCGTCAACAAGATGATCGGCGCGCCGGCCGACGCGGAACACGCGGCGGAGACGGCGGGCGCCGGTGAAGTCAACGAACACGGCGAAGTCTTCCTGCGCGCCCGCGGCATCGCGCGCAAGGGCGTCCTGTCGCCGGTGGACCTGGAAATCCGCCGCGGCGAATTGCTGGGCCTCGCCGGCCTGCTGGGCTCCGGCCGCACGGAGACGGCACGCCTGCTGTTCGGCGCCGATAAAGCCGACAGCGGCAGTTTCGACATCGACGGCAAGCAGGTGAGCTTCTCGAACCCGCGCGACGCCATCGCGCAGGGCATCGGCTTCTGCTCGGAAGACCGCAAGCACGAAGGCGCGATCCTCGCGCTGTCCGTGCGCGAAAACCTGATCCTCGCGCTGCAGGCGAGACAGGGCATCTTCCGCGCCATTCCTTTCAAGCGCCAGCAGCAGCTGGCGACCGACTACGTCAAGTGGCTGGGCATCAAGACGGCCAGCATCGAGACGCCGATCGGCACGCTCTCCGGCGGCAACCAGCAGAAGGTCTTGCTGGCGCGCTGGCTCGCGACCGATCCGCGCCTGATGATCCTCGACGAACCGACGCGCGGCATCGACGTGCGCGCCAAGCAGGAAATCATGGATTACGTCAGTAACCTGTGCCGCAAGGGCATGTCCATTCTCTTCATCTCGTCCGAGCTGCCGGAAGTGCTGCGCGTGTCAGACCGCATGGTCGTCATGCGCGACCGCAAGGCCTGCGGCGAGTACCAGCGCGGTGAACTGGACGAGACGTCCGTGCTGCACGTGATCGCAGGGGAGACGGCATGAGCACGACCGGCGCTACCGTCAAACCGTCCGCGCAGGCGGCGGCATCGCGCGCAGCACTGCTGCAGCATCCGCTCGTGCGTCCGCTCGGCGCGCTCGTCGCGCTGCTGCTCGTCGACGCGTTCCTCGTACCCGGCTTCTTCCACCTGGAAGTCAAGGAAGGCCACCTGTACGGCGCGATCATCGACATCCTCAACCGCGCCGCGCCGCTGATGCTGGCGGCGCTCGGCATGACCCTCGTCATCGCCACGCGCGGTATCGACATCTCCGTGGGCGCCGTCGTCGCGCTGTCCGGCACCGTGTCCGCGATGCTGATCGGCGGCAGCGAGCCGACCACGCCGATGGCGCTCGCGCTGGCGGCCTCGCTGGGGGTCGCGCTGCTGTGCGGCCTGTGGAACGGCGTCCTCGTCGCCGGCATCAAGCTGCAACCGATCGTCGCCACGCTGATCCTGATGGTGGCGGGGCGCGGTCTCGCGCAGCTGCTGACGGACGGCCAGATCGTCACCGTGTACTACGAGCCGTTCTTCTTCCTGGGCAGCGGCTACCTGGCCGGCCTGCCGTTCTCGCTGTTCGTCGTCGCGGCCGTGTTCGCGGTGACCCTGCTGCTGGTGAAGAAGACGGCCCTCGGCCTGTTCATCCAGGCGGTCGGCATCAATCCGGTCGCGGCGCGCCTCGCGGGCCTGCGCACCGCCACCCTGATCACCTTCGTGTACGTGTTCTGCAGCGCCTGTGCGGGCCTGGCCGGCATGCTGATCACGTCGAACATCAAGAGCGCGGACGCGAACAACGCGGGCCTGCTGCTGGAGCTGGACGCGATCCTCGCCGTCACCCTGGGCGGCACGTCGCTCGCCGGCGGCAAATTTAGCCTGGTGGGCAGCATGATCGGCGCGCTGATCATCCAGACCCTGACCTACACGATCTATTCGCTGGGCGTGCCGCCCGAAGTGAACATGGTCGTCAAATCCATCGTCGTCTTCGTCGTCTGCATCTCGCAGTCGAGCGAATTCAAGAACATCCTGCGGAGGTCCGCATGAGCGCGGTCGCAACCGGTACCCGCGGCGTCACGTCGGCGCCGTGGTTCACGTCCCTCGTTACCGTCGTCCTTCTCGTGGCGATGCTGGGCATCGGCGGGTCGGTGTACCCGGGCTTCCTGTCGCTGCAGGTGATCTTCAACCTCCTGATCGACAACGCGTTCCTGCTCGTGATCGCGGTGGGCATGGGCTTCGTGATCCTGGCGGGCGGCATCGACCTGTCCGTCGGTTCCGTGCTCGCGCTGTCGACGATGATCTCGGCCTGGCTGCTGCAGCATGCGCACTGGCCGCCGGTCGCCGTCGTCGCGCTCGTGCTGCTGCTGGGCGCGTGCTTCGGCGGCGCGATGGGCGCGATCATCCACCTGTTCAAGCTGCAGCCGTTCATCGTCACCCTGGCCGGCATGTTCCTCGCCCGCGGCCTGTGCTACCTGATCAGCGTCGAGTCGATCACGATCGACGACCCGGTGTTCACGGCGATGTCGCAGACGCAGGTGCCGATCCTCGGCGGCTTCCTGTCGCCGGGCGCCATCATCGCGCTCGTCGTGCTGCTGGTCGCCATCTGGCTCGCGCACTTCACCGCGTTCGGCCGCGCCGTGTACGCCGTCGGCGGCAACGAGCAGTCGGCCGCGATGATGGGCCTGAACGTGGGCCGCACCAAGGTCCTCGTGTATGCGCTGTCGGGCTTCTGCGCGGCGCTGGGCGGCGTGCTGTTCGCTTTCTACATGCTGTCGGGCTACGGCCTGCACGGCCAGGGCACGGAGCTCGATGCCATCGCCGCCGTCGTCATCGGCGGGACACTCCTCACCGGCGGCTACGGCTACATCGCGGGTGCATTGTCGGGCGTGCTCGTGCTGGGCGCCATCCAGACGCTGATCGCCTTCGACGGCACGCTCAGCTCGTGGTGGACCAAGATCGTCATCGGCGCGCTGCTGTTCGTCTTCTGCGTCGTGCAGAGGGTGATGGGCGGACGTTCGAAACAATAAAGGCGGACCCGCGCACCGACCCCCGGCCACACGGGGGCGGGCGCGGCCGCGGCTGTACCCGGCGCCGCCAACGCCGGTGATTCCACAAAAAACAACGGAGACTACATGCTCAAGACCACGCTTGCCGCGACGCTGTTCGCGACGACGGCGCTCGCCGGTGCCGCCAATCCCCTCACCAGCAAGATCTTCACCGCGGACCCCGCGGCCCTCGTCGACAACGGCCGCGTCTACCTGTACGTGGGCCGCGACGAAGCGCCCGTGGGCGGCAAGGATTACGTGATGAACGAGTGGAAGGTGTTCTCCAGCTGCGACATGCAGAACTGGACCGAGCACCCGGCCGGTGTGCCGTTTTCCACGTTCAAGTGGGCGGCGAAGGACGCCTGGGCGAGCGACGTCACCAAGCGCAACGGCAAGTACTACCTGTACGTGACGGTCGAGCACAAGACCATCCCCGGCAAGGCGATCGGCGTGGCCGTGTCGGACAGCCCGACGGGCCCGTTCGTCGACGCGCGGGGCACGGCCCTGATCACGAACGACATGACGCACGAGACGGAAATCAGCTGGGACGACATCGACCCGGCGATCTTCGTCGACGACGATGGCCAGGCCTACCTGTACTGGGGCAATACCGTCATGAAGTACGCCAAACTGAAGCCGAACATGACGGAACTGGACGGCCCGATCCACACGGTCGGCCTGGACCAGTTCACGGAAGCGTCCTACCTGCACAAGCACGCCGGCAAGTACTACCTGTCGTACTCGCGCAAGTTCCCGGAAGAGACCGTGTACATGACGGGGCCGACGGCCACCGGCCCATGGTCGTACGGCGGCGTGATCATGGAAAAGAACACAAACGTCGGCACGATCCACCACGCGATCATCGACTTCAACGGCAAGTCCTACATTATTTATCACAACGGCAAGCTGCCGACGGGTGGCGAGTACCGCCGTTCGGTCGCCATGGAAGAACTGCACTACGGTCCGGACGGCAAGATCCTGCCCGTGCCGCAGACGGAAAAAGGTCCTGCCGCCAATCCGTCGGCAGCCTGCAAGCGATAAAAGTTTTGCGTAAATCTACGCAATACCGATATCGATACTGATATGATTGTCTGATGGACACGACCAATCCCAACTGGTTTCTCAAGGCCCGCCTCAAGACGCGTCAACTGCTGCTCTTGATCGCGCTGGACGACTACCGCAACATCCACCGCGCGGCGGACGAGCTGCACATGACGCAGCCGGCGGCCTCCAAGCAGATCAAGGATCTGGAGGAAATGCTGGACGTTAAGCTGTTCGAACGTCTGCCGCGCGGGATGGAGCCGACAATCTACGGCGAGACGATGATCCGTCACGCGCGCATGGCCCTGACGAGCCTGGCGCTGGCGCACGACGACATCGTGACCCTGAAGGCCGGCCTCACGGGCCAGGTCGAGGTTGGCGTGATCATGACACCCGCGATGGCGCTGCTCCCGCGCGCCATTGCCCGCGTGAAGGAAGAAGCCCCGCTGCTGCGCATCGGTGTGCAACTGGAAACCAGTAACCTGTTGCTGGACAAGCTGCAGCATGGCACGCTGGACTTCATGATCGGCCGCATCTTCGACACGGGCGATACGTCCGGCCTGATCTACGAAGAACTGACGGAAGAACCGGCCTGCGCTGTCGTCCGCCCTGGCCATCCGCTGCTGGAGCGCAAGAACCTCACGTTGCAGGACATCGCGCCGCTGCCGTGGATCGTGCCGCCGCACGGCAGTATCCTGCGCTACCGCTTCGACATGATGTTCCGCCGCGCCGGCCTGGAACCGCCCGCGAACGTCGTCGACACGACGGCGATGCTGATGATCACGGCGTTGCTGCAGCAGACCGATTCGCTGCACGTGATGCCGATCGAGGTGGCGCAGTATTACGCGTCGCTGAACGTGATGCGTATCCTGCCCATCGAGATTCCGTGCAAGATGGATGCGTTCGGCATCATCCGCCACCAGGACCATTTGCTGTCGCCCGGCGCCGACCTGCTGCTGCGCGCCGTGCGGGCCGCGGCGAAGGAAATATATTGAGCCGCTGACGGCGAGCCCCCTTCGTCCAGCTTGCGATTGTGATAGGCTGTCCGGTGCATCCGGCCCAGGGCCGCTGCACCGTCACTGTCTTTACAAGGATACGCATGACTGGCTTCGTCATTACGCCTCCCGCCGTCCCGGCCCTCGCCGTGGCCGGCTCCGACCAGGTTTTCCCGCTGCGCCGCGTGTTCTGCGTCGGCCGCAACTACGCCGCCCACGCGCGCGAGATGGGTTCCGATCCGAACCGCGAACCGCCGTTCTTCTTCACCAAGCCGGCGGACGCCGTCGTGCCGGCCAGCGGCACCGTGCCGTACCCGTCGTCCACGCGCGAGCTGCACCACGAAGTCGAACTCGTCGTGGCGCTGAAAGGCGGCGGCACGAACATCGCGCCGGAACAGGCGCTGGACCTCGTGTGGGGCTATGGCGTGGGCCTGGACTTGACGCGGCGCGACCTGCAGGCCGTCGCCAAGAAGGATGGCCGCCCGTGGGACATGGCCAAGGGCTTCGATGCCTCCGCGCCGTGCAGTCCCCTCATCCCCGTCGAGCGCACGGGACACCCGCAGGAAGCCCGCATCTGGCTCGAAGTGAATGGCCAGCTGAAGCAGGAGGGCAACCTGGACGAGATGATCTGGCCCGTGGCCGACGTGATCGCGGCCCTGTCGCGCCTCGTCGCGCTGGCGCCGGGTGATCTGATCTACACGGGCACGCCGGCGGGTGTCGACGCGTTGAACCCGGGCGACAAGGTGCGCGGCGGCGTCGACGGCGTGACCACGTTCGAACTCGAGATCGGCCCGGCGGCATGAGGGTCGTGCTGCAGATCGGCGGCTTCGCACCCGAGATCCAGGCCCAGCTCGACGCCGAATTCCGCTGCGTGGATCTCGCGGACCTCGAGCGCGAGCCCGGCCTGGCGGAGCAGGTGAGCGCCATCGTCACGCGCAGCAACCATGAAGTACCGGAAGACGTCGTGCGGCGCCTGCCGATGCTGGAGATTATCGCGACGTGCGGCGTCGGCTACGACCTCATTCCGCGCGCGCTGGCAGCCCAGCGGGGCATCGTCGTGGCCAACACGCCGGACGTGCTGAACGCGGCCGTTGCCGAGCTGTGCATCGGCTCCCTGCTGGCGCTGCTGCGCCGACTGCCGCAGGCCGACCGCTACGTGCGCGAAGGGCGCTGGGACGCGGCCGGCTTCCCGCTGGCGACGAGCCTCGCGGGCAAGCACGTGGGCATCGTCGGCATGGGCCGCATCGGCAAGGAGATCGCGCGCCGGTTGGAGATGTTCGGCGTGGCGCTCGCCTACCACGGCCGCACGGACCAGCAACTCGGATGGCGCTACGAGGCCGACCTGGCCGCGCTCGCGCGCGACTCCGACATCCTGGTCGTCGTGGCGCCCGGCGGGGCCGAGACGAAGCACCTGATCGATGCGCGCGTTCTGGAAGCGCTGGGGCCGAATGGCTATCTCGTGAACGTGGCGCGCGGCTCGCTCGTCGACGAGGCGGCACTGCTCGCCGCGCTGGAGCAGGGCACCATCGCCGGCGCCGCGCTGGACGTGTTCGACAACGAGCCGGACATCGACCCGCGCTTCTTCGCCCTGGACAACGTGATGCTGACGCCGCACCTGGGCAGCGCCACGCACGAGACGCGCGCGGCGATGGCGCAGCTCATGCTGGACAATGTGCGCAGCTGGTTCCGCAGCGGCCGCGCATTGACGCCCGTCGAGCCGCCGGTGGAACCCGTTTAATTCGCCATGTTCCTGGCGACGATGGCATCCGTCGCCGCCTGCGCCTGCTGCAACGGCTGGTTCAGCACCGTGGTGGCGTAGGCCGGAGAAGGCGTGGCCACCGTGCCGAGGGCATTGCCTTCCTTGTGTGCGATGTCCACGTCGACGGTGGCCGACAGGCCCACGCGCAGCGGATGCGCGGCCAGTTCCTTCGGGTCCAGCGAGATGCGCACCGGCACCCGCTGCACGACCTTGATCCAGTTGCCCGTCGCGTTCTGCGCCGGCAGCAGCGAGAACGCGCTGCCGGTGCCCGCGCCGAGGCCCACGACCTTGCCGTGGTAGAGGACCTTGCTGCCGTAGATGTCGGCCTCGATGGTGGCCGCCTGGCCTACGCGGATGTCGCGCAGTTCCGATTCCTTGAAGTTGGCGTCGACCCACAGCTGGTCCAGCGGCACGATCGACAGCAGCGGCGCGCCCGGCGCGATGCGGCTGCCGACCTGCACGCTGCGCTTGGCGACATAGCCCGACACCGGCGCGACGATCGCGTTGCGGCGCGCGGCCAGCCATGCGGACAGGTAGTCCGCCTTCGCGGCCAGCACGTTCGGGTGTTCGGCAGGGGAGACGCCCGCCACCGTCACGCGCGCGGCCGCCAGCTGCTTTTGCGCGACTTCCAATGCGGCCTTCGCATCGTCGACGGCGCGGCGGGCATGCGCGACGTCCTCGCCGGAGACGATGTTGTCGGCCGCCAGCGGTGCGCGCCGTGCGAGATCTTCCTGCTTCGCCTTCAGTTCCACGCGACGCTGGTCGACGAGGGCTTCGTACTGCGCCACGTTCGTGTAGCGTTCGCGCTGCTGGCGCACGGCCGTGCCCAGTCTCGCCTCGGCCTGGGCCAGCGCGACTTCCGCATCGGACGGATCGAGGCGGACGATCTCCGTGCCCGCCTGCACGAGCTGGGTCTCGTCGGCGCGGATCTCGACGACGCTGCCCGTCACCTGCGACGACACGTTCACGAGATTGCCGCCGACGTAGGCGTTGTCCGTCTCCACGCGCTTGGAGAGCACGAGCGCGTAATAGGCCGCGTAGGCCGCGCCGGCGGCGAGGAAGGCGACGGTGATGCCGGCCAGGACGACGCGGCGCTTGTTGCTGGTGGGGGCTTGGGCTTGGGTGCTCATGGTTTTACCTGATGTTCGATTGGGTGTGATAGCCGCCGCCGAGCGCCTTCACGAGGGCGACCTGCGTCTGCAGGCGGGCATCCGTCAGCTGCAGGTCGATGTCGCGCTGGCGCAGCACGGCCAGCCGCGCCTGCAGCACGGCGGCGCGGTCGGCGAGGCCGCGCGCCATGCGCGCTTCCGCGTTCGCGGCCAGCTTGCGGCTCGCTTCGTCAGTCGCGGCATGCGCTGCCGTCTCCTTCGCGATGCCTTGCAGGGTGGCCGCTTCGCGTGCGACGTCGCGCACGGCATTCAGCACGGCCTCGTTGTACTCGGCCAGCAGTTCGTCGCGGCTGCTGCGCGCCTGGCCCAGCTGGGCGTGCAGGCGGCCGCTGTCGAACAGGGGCAGGTCGAGCGTGGCGCCGATCAGCGGCGTGCGGCTCGGATAGCGCAGCAGCTTGCCGAGCGACGTCGCATCGAGGCCGATGGCGGCCGCGAGATTGATGTCGGGCCGGAACGCGGCTTCGCTGGCGGCCACGCGGCCCAGCTGCGCCTCGACGCGCCAGCGCGCGGCCTGCAGGTCGGGACGGCGTGCGAGCAGTTCCATGCCCAGGTCGCGCGGCACCGCGTCGATCGCCGGTGCGGGCTGGAAGCGGGCGAGGTCAGTCAATGCAGCGGCATCGCCCCCGATCAGCGCGCGCAGGCCTTCGCGTTCGCGCGCGGCGTCGGTGTCGTAGCGCGCGGCCTGTTCCTGCAGGCTCGCGAGATCCTGCTCCGCGCTTTGCAGGCTGTCGAGACTCACGAGCCCGTGGGCCATGCGGGCCTTGCGGCCGGCAATCACGTCGCGCTGCACGGCGATGAGGGCGTTCGTGTTGTCCTGGCGCGCCCACAGCATCTGCAGGCGCAGATAGCTTTGCACGACTGAGGCCGCCAGGATCTGGCGCACCTGCGCGCTTTCCGCGGCCGACGCATTCGTCTCGCCCAGCGCGGCGGCGATGAGGGCGCGGTGCTTGCCCCACCAGTCGACGTCGTAGCTGGCGCGCAGGGACACGCTCGCGTCGTTGAACCACGCCCCGCCGATCGGCGGCGGGAAGAAGCCGTTCGACGAATAGCGCTGGCGGTTCAGGCCGGACGCGAGATCGACCTTGCCGCCTTCATTGGCCACTTCCGCGCCGAACGCGGCACGGGCGCTCGCGACGCGCGCGGCGGCGACGCTCAAGCCCGGATTGTCGCGCAGGGCGCGGGCCACGAGGGCGTTCAGTTGCGGGTCGTGGTAGTCGAGCCACCATTGTTCGGCGGGCCAGGCGTCGGCCGGCAGCTGGATCGCCGGCGCATGCTGGGCCTTTGCGAAGTCGGGGCCTTGCGCCTTGTTCGCTTCCGGTGGGACGCTGATGCAGCCGGATAGCAGGGTCAATGCCGCCGCCGCGATGGGTAAAAGTCTGAAGTGTCGCACTTGATGGTCTTTCGGTTTATTCGAGGGCCGCATGGTCCACCTGCGCCGGCGCGGCGGACGGCTTCGGCGGGCGGATCAGCAGCAGCATCGGGATCACGGCCACGGTCAGCAGCATCATCAGCCAGTAGTCGTCGACGTAGGCGATCATCGACGCCTGGCGCGTGATCTCGTTGTTGATGAGGGCGGGGCCGGCCTGCGTGGCCATGTCGTAGAGGCTTACGGGATCGCGCACGGCGGCATTCGCGTTGGTCACCTGCGTGGCCAGCGACGCGTGCGCGATCTGCGTATTGCGCACGAGGAGGGCCTGCACGAGGGCGATGCCGATCGACGAACCGATGTTGCGCACGAGGCTGTACAGCGCCGTGCCTTCCGCACGCATCTGCGGGGAGAGCGTGGCGAACGTGGCGGCCGACAGCGGCACGAACACGAGGCCCAGGCCCACACCCTGGATCACGCCGGGCCACACGATGTCCGACTGCGACAGCACGAGCGTGTAATGCGTCATCTGCCACAGCGAGAACGCGGTGATGGCGAAGCCGACGCCGAGCAGCAGCCGGAAATCGACCTTGCCCGTGAGGCGTCCGACGATCATCATCGCGGCCATCGTCCCAAGGCCCGACGGCGCCGTGACGAGGCCCGCCAGCTTGGCCGGATAGCCCATCAGGCCCTGCAGCATCGTCGGCATCAGCGCGCGCGTCGCGAACAGCACCATGCCGACGATGAAGATCAGGATCAGGCCCGTGACGTAGTTGGCGTTCTTCAGCAGGCGGAAGTCGACGAACGACTGGCCGGCGGGCCGCGTCAGGGTGTGGCCGATGAAATAGGAAAACGCGAGCGTGGTCAGGATCAGTTCGACCCACGTCTCCGTCGACGCGAACCAGTCGTTCTGCTCGCCGCGGTCCAGCAGCATCTGCAGCGCGCCGATGGCGACGGACAGCGTCACGAAGCCGAACGTATCGAAGCGGACGCGCCGCGCCGCATCCGTGTGGTGGATGTAGCGCCAGATGCCCCAGAAGGCCATGGCGCCGATCGGCACGTTGATGAAGAAGACCCAGCGCCAGCTGTAGCTGTCCGTCAGCCAGCCGCCCAGCGAAGGACCGAGGATCGGTCCGATCATCACGCCCATGCCCCACACGGCCATCGCGGAGCCGTGCTTTTCGCGCGGGTTGATGTCGAGGAGGACGGACTGCGACAGCGGCACGAGCGCCGCGCCGAACACGCCCTGCAGCATGCGCGCGATGACGATCTCCGTCAGCGTCGCCGAGATCCCGCACAGCACCGACGCCAGCGTGAAGCCGGCGACGGACACGAGGAACACGTTCTTCAGGCCGAAGCGGTCGACGAGCCAGCCGTTCAGCGGTGTCGCGATGGCGGCGGCCACGATGAACGACGTCAGCACCCACGTGATCTGGTCCTGCGACGCCGACAGCGATCCCTGCATGTGGGGCAGGGCCACGTTGGCGATGGTGCCGTCGAGCGCCTGGATGATCGTCGCCAGCATGATCGAGATCGTGATCATGGTGCGGTTGATGGGTGCCGCTGTCGTCACAGGCCGTCCTCGAGGCGCTGCCTGAGGGTCTCCAGCAGGACGGTCGCGGCGGCCAGCGCCTGCGGATCGAGGCCGGCCAGCAGGTCGGCGCGGAACGGCGAGGCTTCCGCGAGCACCTCGGCGTAGACGGTCTTGCCGGTGTCGGTCAGCTGCACGAGTTTCACGCGGCGGTCGGTGGGTGAAGGCGCGCGCGTGACGAAGCCGTCGCGCTCGAGGCGGTCCAGCATCGACACCATCGACGGCCCCTCGACGCCGACCAGGTCGGCCAGCGCCCGCTGCGACATCGGCTCGCCCGACTTGGCGATCATCGCGATCGTCATCCAGCCGGACTGGCCGATGCCCAGGTGCTTGAGGCGCTTGTCCAGCGCGAGCCGCCACAGGCGCGCGCTCGTGTGCAGCGCGGCCGAGAAGCGCTCTTCCAACGATACGGGTAGGCTACTCATCATTAGTCATGAAATAGATAGGAACCTATCGATTTTATGACGAGCAACCGAACTGCGCAAGTGACAACACCAGGGTCAGAGCCCGTTTTTAATCAATTGCCCAAAATCGGGCTCTGACCCCGGTTGGTTCAAGGTAAATACGGCGTGCACGTCGCCCGCCACGATGCCGCGTGCATTCCTGATGGGCGGCGCGCGGTACTGCTCCAGGTGCTTGCGGCGCGTGTCGTCCAGCAGGCCCAGTTGATCGAGCACGGCGAACGTGGCCGGATGCAGCGCGCGTACGGCGCCGTCTGCCACCTTGATCGCGATGCCGATGCCGGCCGAGCGGATGCCGATGGCCTGCACGGCGTCGGCGCCGATCTTCGCCACCCAGTCGCCGCCGCCCGCCTGCATCCACGCGAGGTCCGTGCGCGCGTCGCCCGACACCATCTCCGGGTGCGCCGTCATCGCATCGAACAGGTCGCCCAGCGCGGCGCCGAGGCGCGCGTCCGCGCTGCCCTGTGCAAGGCGCGCGTACAGGTGCGCGAGGCGCGCCAGCGGCATTGCGTAGTTCGGCGCGGAGCAGCCGTCGATGCCCATCGGCAGCGTGTCTTCGGTCATCTGCACGCAGTCGGCGATCGTGGCGCGGATCGCGCGCTGCAGCGGGTGCGCGGGATCGACGTAGCCCTCCGTCGGCGCGCCGTGCAGGCGGCACCACGCGAGAAAGCCGCTGTGCTTGCCCGAGCAATTGTGGTGGACCGTGCGCCAGCGGCGTTCGGCCGGGACGGGCAGGCCGACGGCGTCGTAGTACAGCGGCGCCGCGCAGCCGCAGGCGAGGTGGCTTTCGTCCAGGCCGATCTTGTCGAGGATGGACGTCACGCCCACCAGGTGTTTCTCTTCGCCCGAGTGGCTGGCGCACAGCAGGGCCAGCTCGGCGCGCGTGAGCCCGAAGCGGGCCGGGCCGTCGTCGAGCACGAAGGGCAGGGCCTGGAACGGCTTCAGCGCGGAACGGGTGAAGGTCATGAAGTCGGGATCGCCCGCCGACCACAGCAGGCGTCCGGCCACATCGACGACGGCGATCGAACCATAGTGGATGTTCTCGACCGCATAACCGCCGGCAAGCGCGCCGGCAAGCTCGCCGTCGGGCGGATAACCACGCGTGGTGGCGACCAGGGGCACGGGATGCATCGGTCTGCTCCTTCGTTCTGGATGGCTTTGACGCCGACACTGTAACGGATTCCGGCCATGCAGGGAGCGCAAAAGCGGCCCGGAAGGATGTCAAAAACTATATGCATCCGCTGCATTCCGGTCCGGTTTTTCGACAGTTCATCCCTCGTTTTCGACGCTTTGGCGTCTCCCCGATGACGCGTCGGGCCGCTTTTCCTACACTGTCATCACTCGCCGCACATTAACGACGCGGCGATATGAAAAATGGTGGACCAGATGAGCATCCGGCAAAAATTTTGAAATCGTGCTCATGGTCCGTTATACATATCGAAAATTAATATTGGAGCAATCATGCGTATCGTACAAGCCCTGGTCTTCGCCGCTGCCGCCACCCTGTCCCTGAGCGCGTTCGCCGACCCGTCCGTCGCGCCGTCCTCGGCCACCGCCAGCGCCGTGATGGTGTCGTCGTCGACGCACACCGCCTACCGCCTGACCCAGGACGAAGCCGAACACATGCGCGGTTCGTTCCGTCTCACCGACGGCCGCACGATCACCGTGACGAACCGGATGAACAAGCTGTTCGTCGACCTGGACGGCAAGCGCGAGGAACTGGTGCCGGTCGCTCCGAAGAAATTCGTCACGCGCGACACCGGCGCCACCGTCGCCTTCAACCAGGTGCCGTTCGCCGACGAGGTCGTCGTCAACCAGGCCGCGCGCTGATGCGCGGCGCAGAACACGGCCGGCCTGGCCGATGTGGTGCGGGCCGGCGTCTTTCAAACGGGGCGATTCAGATCGGCGCGCCGAAGCGCCCGGCCTGGTAATCGACAATCGCCTGCTGGATCTCTTCGCGCGTGTTCATCACGAACGGCCCGTGCGCCACGACGGGTTCGCGGATCGGGAAAGCATGGCCCAGCAGCAGCACGCTGTCGTGGTCGGCCAGGATGTCCAGTTCATCGCCCTCCGCATCGAACTCCGCAAGGTGCATTGCGCTGACCGTTTCCGGCACGCCCTGGATCACGCCGCGCACGACGTACAGGAACACGTTCCGGTCGAGTAGTCCATCCACGTGCAGGCGCGCGCCCGCCTTCATCTCCACCGTGCACAGCGACACGTCCGTCAGCGATTCGATGGGCCCCGTCACGCCGCCATACGTGCCCGACACCAGGTGCACGCGCACGCCGTCGCCCTTGTCCACGATGGGTATCTCGTCGCGCTGCAGACCGACGTAGCGGGGCGCCGTCATCTTCAGCGCGGGGGGCAGGTTGACCCACAACTGCAGGATCTCGAGCGGGCCGCCGCGTTCCATGAATTCGCGCGGCGACACTTCCGCATGCACGATGCCGCGGCCGGCCGTCATCCATTGCACGCCGCCGGGACCGATGATGCTTTCGTGGCCCGCGCTGTCGCGGTGCGCAAGCAGGCCGTCGAGGATGAACGTGACGGTCTCGAAGCCGCGGTGCGGATGCGGGCCGAACGGCAGGCCGCGGTTGTGCGGCGGGTAGACCTGCGGGCCGTGATGGTTGAGGAACAGGAAGGGATCGACCTGGTCGAGATGCGGACCCGGCACGGGGCGTTGGGTGATGAGGTCGCCGATGTCGTCGCGCAGCGCGGGGTGGACTCGGCGGATGATTTTATGCGTCATGGTCGTCGTCGTTCGAATGTGCAGCAAATACGATAACCGATTGCGACCGGAGGGGTCGCCAGCGCATTTCACCTATCCCTGCTATGCTCGTTTCCCCCTTTCAATTCTGGAGACGGAGACAATGAATATGAAGACTTGCGCACGCAACCTGGCGATGGCCATCAGCTTCGCCTGGGCAGCAAGCGCGACGGGCGCACCCGCCCAGGCCGTGCCGGGCGACATGGCGATCAAGGCGGCCAAACATGCCGTCACGGCGTACCGCGACGACGTCGTCGACACGCTCGCCAAACTGGTCAGCTACAACACGGTGGCCGACAAGGACATCCCGTGCGACCGCAATCCGCGCCACCAGGCGTTCAAGGATTACCTGAAGCAGGAAGCGACCCGCCTGGGCCTGGACTATGCGGACTACGGCTGCGTGGCCATCGTCGGCCTGGGCAAGGGCGACGAGCGCGTGGGACTCGTCGCGCATGGCGACGTGCAGCCTGTCGATGCGAGCAAGTGGAAGAAGTCGCCGTTCGAACTGGACCGCACGAGCGAGCCGGGCCGCCTGCTGGCGCGCGGCGCAGAGGACGACAAGGGCCCCATCGCTACCGCGCTGTATGCGATGAAGTCGCTGAAGGACCTGCAGGTGCCGCTGTCCAGGCGCATCGAACTGTACGTCTACATGGCCGAGGAATCGGACTGGGGCCCGCTGGAAGAATTCATCAAGACGCACACGCTGCCGCAGATGAACATCACGCTCGACGCGGAGTATCCGGCCGTGACGGCCGAGAAGGGCTATGGCACGCTGGCCGTGACGATGCCGGCAACCACGGCCGCGCCGCCGGCCGGCGCCCCGTTCGTCAAGGCATTCAAGGGCGGTTTCTTCGGCAGCCAGATTCCCGAGGATGCGCAAGCGTCGATCGCCAACGCGACGCCGGCACTGGAAGCGCAGATCCGTGCGCGCGCCGGCAAGCAGACCGGCATGCATTACCGGTTCGAGCGCAAGGACGGCGACCTGCTCGTCACGGCGAAAGGTTTGTCGGCGCACTCGTCGAAGCCGGAAGACGGCGTCAACGCCATCAGCATGCTGGC
The DNA here is from genome assembly GCF_029223865.1 of Telluria mixta. Lineage (NCBI taxonomy): Bacteria > Pseudomonadati > Pseudomonadota > Betaproteobacteria > Burkholderiales > Oxalobacteraceae > Telluria > Telluria mixta. Next base: position 304,199 of record NZ_CP119520.1, on the reverse strand, counting down.
CGACGCGCTCGCCGTACAGGCGTGGCCGGACACGACGGCAGGCGCGCTGGTGAACTTCCTCAACGAGATGGTGGGCACCGGCTACTACGGCGAGAAGTTCGGCAGCATCGCCTACCGCGATGCGTTCATGGGGCCGATGACGTTCGCGCCGACCGTGATCCGCCAGCAGGAGGGCGGCGCCATCGAGGTGGCGATCAACATCAGAAGGCCGCAGGGCAAGACCACGGAACAGCTGACCAACGAGATCAATGCCGCGCTCGCGCAGTGGCAGGGCGCGCACGTGCAGCTGGCGAAGGTGAACATGCAGATCGGCGACCCGTGGGTGCAGAAGGATGCACCGCAGCTGCCGGTGTTGATGAAGACGTTCGCCTACTTCACGGGCATCAAGGATCCGAAGCCGGTCGCGATCGGCGGCGGCACGAATTCGCGCCTGTTCCCGCATGCCGTCAGCTTCGGCCCGGCGATGCCAAAGACGGTCTACACGGGCCATTCGGAGCATGAGTTCATCACCACGAAGCAGCTCCTGCTGAACCTGCAGATGTACACGGCCGTGCTCGCCGAGTTGGCCAAATAAGCGCCAGATAATTGTCACATTCCAGCGCCGCCCGGGCCCGCTCCCGGGGGCGCTTCACGATTTTGGACGCCCGGCAGTCATGTAGGCCGGCTTCTCGCCAAAATGTGTAAATCCTTCCAAAAGTTTTGTAGGTTTATGCCTACATAGGCATGGTCTTCATAGGGACTACATACCCATTCCCCTAGGAGAGACAGCAGGCCGGGCCACGGCCGCCGGACTGGCCTCCGTACGCCCCGTTGATTGTCGGAAAATCAAGAGGTGGCGCCAAGAAAATGTGGCGAAAACGCCATGATAGGATCAGACCTGACGTAGCAATGCCTGACCTGTCGATGCCATGCACAGCCAAGAACTGATCAAACCTGACGGAAGAGACCTGACGTTGTACAGCAACCGGCCCATCCCGGACGGCATCGTCGCGACCAGTCCCTTCGCCGAACCGCAGCATGCGAACCCGCACCTGCGCTGGCATCCGCTGCGCGGCGAATGGGTCACGTATGCCGCGTTCCGCCAGAACCGCACGTATCAGCCGCCGCCGCAGTACAACCCGCTGGCCCCCACGCGCGATCCGGACCACCCGACCGAGATGCCGGCCGGCGACTACGAGATCGCCGTGTTCGACAACCGATTCCCGTCGCTGGCGCTGGACGCCCACGAGCCGCCGACACTCACCGTGCCGACCGCGCCCGCCAACGGCAAGTGCGAAGTCGTCGTGTTCACGCAGGATCCGCAGGCGGCACTTGGCCGGCTGCCGCTGTCGCGCATCGAACTGCTGCTGGAAGTATGGGGCGACCGCACGCGCAGGATCGGCGGCCAGCACCACATCCAGTACGTGCTGCCGTTCGAGAATCGCGGCGCCGAAGTCGGTGTCACGCTGCACCACCCGCACGGCCAGATCTACGCCTACCCGTTCGTGCCGCCCGTGCCCGCACGCCAGCTCGCGCAGGAACGCGAGTACTACCTGCAGCACGGCACGAGCCTGTTGTGCGACATGGCGCGCGACGAGGCGGCGGACGAGAAGCGCGTCGTGTACCGCGACGACGAGGCGATCGCCTTCGTGCCGGCCTGCGCGCGCTACCCGTACGAGGTGTGGGTGATGCCGACGGCGCCGTGCAAGGATTTCGCGGCGCTGACACCTGCGCAGCGCACCGGCCTGGCACGCGCGCTGAAGACGGTGCTGCTCAAGTTCGACACCCTGTGGGAGCGCCCGTTCCCATACCTGATGACGTGGTACCAGGCGCCGACGGACGGCGCGGACCACCCCGAGACGCAGCTGCACTGCCAGTTCTATCCGCCGTACCGCACGCGCGACCGGCTGAAATACCTGGCCGGCACGGAGATCGGCGCCGGCATGTTCGCGATGGACGTGCTGCCTGAAACCACCGCCTACGAATTGCAGCAGGTCGAGGTGCGGCTGGAGGACGAGGCATGAGCGCCCTCGATACCCTGACTGCCGAAGTGGCCGACAAGCTCGCGCTGCTGCGAGCCGCGCTGGCGGAGGCGGGCGCGCAGGCGATCCGGCTGCGCGGCGCCGACTGGTTCGCGTGGGCGACGGCGGGCGGGGACGCTTCCGTGCTGCTGGCCGCCGATTGTGGCGTGGCCGAGGTGCTCGTCACTCGCGACGACGCCGTGATCCTGACGGACGCCATCGAAGCCGAGCGCCTGCGCCTCGAACAGGTGCCGCCGGGGTTCACGTTCCACATCGCGCCGTGGGCCGAGACGGAGCTGCGCGAGACCTATGTGCTGGGCGTGGCGAATGGCGGCGTGGTGCTGTCCGACCACCCGCGCCTGAGCAACGGCACCAGTGAGCAGCCGCTGCCCGCGAGCCTGCGCCTGCGCCGCATGGTCCTGCTCCCGGCAGAACAGAAACGCTACCGCGCACTGGGCGTTGACGCCGCCGCCGCGATGTCGGAGACGCTGCGCGCCGCGCGGCCCGAGTGGACGGAGCTCGAACTCGCCGCGGCAGGCGCACAGGCCCTGTGGCGGCGCGGGATCCAGCCCGCGCTGGTGCTGGCCGCCGGGGCGCGGCGCCTGCCGTTGTTCCGCCATCCCGTGCCGACGACCGAGCCGCTGGGCGCACGCGCGATGCTCGTGTTCTGCGCACGGCGTCATGGCCTCGTGGCGAACCTGTCGCGCGGGGTCGCGTTCGGTGCGCTCACGGACGACGAGCGCAATGCGCAGGCCGACCTGCTGCAGGTCGAAGCGACGGGGCTCGATGCCGTGCGTCCGGGCCAGTCGCTGGCGGCCGTCTACCACGCGCTGGAAGCCGCGTACCGCCACGTCAACCGGCCGGACGCGATCCGCGAGCATCACCAGGGCGGCATCACGGGCTACCAGGCGCGCGAGATCGTCGCGAGCCCGAGCACCGCGACCGGCATCGAGACGGGCATGGCGTTCGCGTTCAACCCGAGCTTCGCGGGTATGAAGGTGGAGGACACATTCCTGCTCGGTGCAAGCGGGCTGGAAAACCTGACGCTGGATGCGAACTGGCCGGCGACGACAATCCAGGGCCGCGCGCGGCCCGTATGGCTGGAGGTGGCATGACATGAACAATCCCGAGACCTTCTTCGGCGGCGCCCCGGAAGCGTTCGCGTCGGCCCCCGGCCGCGTCAACCTGCTGGGCGAGCACACGGACTACAACGACGGCTACATGCTGCCCGTCGCGACGCCGCAGCGCACCGAGATCGCCCTTGCGCGCAGCCACGACGACCAGCACCACCTGTATTCCGGCACGCTGGACGGCAACGTCACGTTCGCGGCGAAGGGCGGCAGCGCGCCGCAGGGCTTCGGCAGCTATATCGAAGGCTGCATCCGCCTCGTGGAAGCGACGGGCGTCACCGTGCCGCCGCTGCGCGTGTTCGTGACGACGAACCTGCCCGTCGGCTCCGGGCTGTCGTCGTCGGCGGCGCTCGAAGTGGCGATGCTGCGTGCCATGCGCAACCTGCTCGGGTTCTCCCTCGACGACGTCAAGCTCGCGCAGATTGCGCAGCGCGCCGAGATCGAATTCGCCCGCGTCAACTGCGGCATCATGGACCAGATGGCGTCGAGCCTGTGCGACGAACGGAACATGCTGTTCATCGATGCGCGCACGCTCGAACATCACCTCGTGCCGATGCCGGAAGGGACGGAGCTGATCGTCGTCGACTCCGGCGTGCCGCGCACGCTGGCCGCCAGCAAGTACAACGAACGCCGCGCCGAATGCGAAGAAGCGTCGCGCAAGCTGGGCGTGAAAGCGCTGCGCGACGTGACCGATCCCGCGGCCGTGGAGTCGCTGCCCGAGCCGCTGCGCCGGCGCGCGCGCCACGTCGTGCTGGAAGACCTGCGCGTGCTGGAAGCGGCGCGCGGCGTGTCGGCCGAACGCTTCGGCGAACTGATGAACGCGTCGCACGAAAGCCTGCGCGGCGACTACGAGGTTTCGATTCCCGAGCTCGACCAGCTGGTGGCCGCGTTGCGTGCCGCCCCGGGCGTGCTCGGTGCACGCTTGACCGGTGCCGGATTCGGCGGCGCTACCGTGGCTCTATGCCGGACCGGACAAGCAAGACAGGCAGCGGAAACTGCACTCTCCACCTACAACAAAGCAGGACGTCAGGGTCGCATTTTGATCCCGGTCCCGACCCAAGGAAAGGAAAATAATGAGCCAGTTTGAGTATCCCCGCCCGCAGCTGGTCCGCGACAATTGGATCAACCTGAACGGTAAATGGCGCTTCCGTTTCGACGATGAGCTGGTCAACAAGATGCCGGAGGGCGTCACCGGCTGGACCCACGAAATCAATGTCCCGTTCGCGCCCGAGACCGAGATGTCCGGCATCCAGGACACCGGCTTCCACCGCTTCTGCTGGTACGAGCGCGACTTCGAGCTGAAGCCATCGGAGGACCGCGTCATCCTGCACTTCGGCGCCGTCGATTATTTTGCCCGCGTCTGGGTCAACGGCCAGCTCGTGGCCGAGCACGAGGGTGGCCACACGCCGTTCCGTGCCGACATCACGCCCGCGCTGAAGGCGGACGGCAAGCAGACCGTGACCGTGTTCGTCGAGGACGACCCGGCCGATCTCGCCAAGCCCCGCGGCAAGCAGGACTGGCTGCTGGAACCGCATTCGATCTGGTATCCGCGCACGACCGGCATCTGGCAGACCGTGTGGGTCGAACGGGTGTCGCGCACCTTCATCCAGACCCTGCGCTGGACGCCGCTGTTCGAAACCTTCGAGATCGGCTGCGAAGTGTTTGCAGGCGGCGACATCCAGGAAGACATGTTCGTCGAGGTCAAGATCTGGCACGGCAAGCAATTGCTGGCGGACGACAACTACAAGCTGCTGGCGGGCGAGGCCAATCGCAAGATCGCGCTGTCCGACCCCGGCATCGACGATTCGCGCAACGAGCTGCTGTGGAGCCCGGAGCGCCCCACGCTGCTGGACGCCGAGGTGATCCTGCGCTGCGGCGACAAGATCGTCGACCACGTGAAGTCGTACACGGCGCTGCGCTCGTTCCACATCAACCGCGACCGCCTGCTGCTGAACGGCCGCCCGTATCCGCTGCGCCTCGTACTGGACCAGGGCTACTGGACCGAGTCGTTCCTGACGGCGCCGTCGGACGAACACCTCAAGCGCGACGTCGAACTGGCCAAGCTGATGGGCTTCAACGGCGTGCGCAAGCACCAGAAGATCGAGGACCCGCGCTACCTGTACTGGGCCGACAGGCTGGGCCTGCTCGTGTGGGAAGAGATGCCGTCGGCCTACCGCTTCGCCCCGCGCGCGATCACGCGCATGGTCAAGGAATGGACGGAAGCCATCGAGCGCGACTACAGCCACCCGTGCATCATCGTGTGGGTGCCGTTCAACGAATCCTGGGGCGTGCCGAACCTGACGCTGACCCAGGCGCACCGCAACGCGGTCGAGGCGCTGTACCACCTGACGCGCACCCTCGATTCGACCCGCCCGGTGATCGGCAACGACGGCTGGGAAGCGTCGGCCACCGACATCCTCGGCATCCATGACTACGACTGCAACCCCGACAAGCTGAAGGCGCGCTACGAGGTCTCCGACCCCGTGCGCACGCTGTTCGACCAGCGCCGCCCTGGCGGACGCATCCTCACCTTGGACGGCTTCCCGCACCGCGGCCAGCCCATCGTGCTTACCGAATTCGGCGGCATCGCATTCGATCCGAACGCGACGCCCGAGGACGGCACGTGGGGCTATACCCGTGCCCATACGGCCGAGAGCTATCACGCGCTGTACCGAGATCTGCTGAAGGTGGTCAACGAGACCTTCATGTTCAGCGGCTTCTGCTATACCCAGTTCGCCGACACGTTCCAGGAAGCGAACGGCCTGCTCAACGCGGACCGTACACCCAAGCTGCCGTTCGAGGTGATCAGCGCGGCGACGCGCAACGTCGCCCTCGAACCCAAGGACGTGGAAGAGGAGGGAGACAAGCCGGGCCCAGCCTGATCCAGGCGCCGCCCGGCGCGCTCCGAACCCCGACGCGAGCACGGCACCCTCAGGGCGCCCGCCCCATCGCAGCGCGGCTACGCATGGTCGCGCTGTGGACGGGTTCGCTCGTCCGTACCGCGCGCAGAGCGTTCGACGCCGCGCCGCGGCGCGGGCGGCCGGCCCACGCCACCGATCAACTGAACGCCCGCGCGGGCGAGAAGGAGCCATCATGTCCACGATCGTCGTTTTCAGTCACCTGCGCTGGGATTTCGTGTTCCAGCGGCCGCAGCATCTGCTGTCGCGCCTGGCGCAGCATTATCCGGTCCTGTTCGTCGAAGAACCGGTCCACGATGACGGCGCACCGTTCATGGAACGATCGAGTCCCGCGCCGAACGTGACCGTGTGCCGTGCGCACACGCCGATCCAGGCGGCCGGCTTCCACGACGAACAGCTGCGGCTGCTCCAGCCCATGGTGGCGCAGCTGGCACCGCCAGGAGAAGAAGTCGTCGCGTGGTTCTATACGCCGATGGCCCTGCCGCTGCTGCAATCGCTGCGGCCCGCGCTTGTCGTGTACGACTGCATGGACGAGCTGGCCTCGTTCCGGAATCCGCCCAAACAATTGCTGCAGCGTGAAAGCGCGCTGCTCTCCATCGCCGACCTCGTGTTCGCCGGCGGCCCCAGCCTGTACGAGGCCAAGCGCAACCGCCACCCGAACGTGCACTGTTTTTCCAGCAGCGTCGATGTCGTGCACTTCCAGCAGGCGCTGGACCGCACGCGCACGCATCCGCAGCAGGACGCCATTCCGCGCCCGCGCCTGGGCTTCTACGGCGTGCTGGACGAGCGCTTCGACCCGGATCTCGTCGGCGCCGTTGCCGATGCCCATCCCGAGTGGCAGGTCGTGCTGGCCGGACCGGTCGTCAAGATCGATCCGGAGCGTCTTCCACGCCGCCCCAACATCCACTACCTGGGCCAGCAGCCATACTCGGCATTGCCGGATCTGCTGGCCGGCTGGGACGTGTGCCTGATGCCGTTCGCCATCAACGAGGCGACGAAATTCATCAGTCCCACCAAGGTCCTCGAATACATGGCGGCGCAACTGCCGATCGTCAGCACGCCGATCGCCGACGTCGCCAATCCCTACGGCCACGTGGTCGCCATTGCGTCCACCGCCGACGAATTCGTCGCCGCCTGCGAAGCGGCGCTCGCGCAGACGCCGGAGCAGCGCCGCCACATGGTCGACGCGATGCAGGCCGTCGTCGCCGCCACGTCGTGGGACAACACGGCCGCGCGCATGCGCGAGCTGATCGACACGGCCCCGCCGCATACGGACCGGCGCGCCACGCCGCGCAGCCTCGATGCCGCCGACGCCGGTTCGAAAGTGAACCCGCTGCGCGCGCACGAGCCGCACGTGGGAGCTATAGTTATCGGCGGCGGACCGACCGGCCTGTCGGCCGCTTACCACCTCGGCGCCGATACGCTGCTGCTGGACCGCAACGAGTCCATCGGCGGCTGGTGCCGCTCCATCGAGGACAATGGCTTCACGTTCGATTACGCGGGCCACATCATGTTCTCGAACGACCCGTACGTGCTCAAGATGTACGAGGTGCTGCTGGGCGATAACGTGCACTGGCAGAACCGCGAAGCGTGGGTCTACAGCAAGGGTGTCTACACCCGCTATCCGTTCCAGGGCGCGCTGTACGGCCTGCCGCCGAAGGTCGTCACGGAATGCATCATGGGCGCGATCGAAGCCCGCTACGAAAGCGCCGAGGGCAAGACTGCCGCCGCGCAAGCCGTCGACGACTGCTGCGCCGACGGCACGACGGACGTGTGCAACACCGACCGTTCCGTAAAAGGTGAAGTGAAGAACTTCGAACAGTTCATCTACAAGGTGTGGGGCAAGGGGATCGCGAAACACTTCGCGATCCCGTACAACCGCAAGATCTGGACGGTGCCGCTGTCCGAGATGGAGACGTCATGGCTGGGCGGCCGCGTGCCCTTGCCGAACCTGGAAGAAATCATCCAGGGCGCGCTGGAACCGTCGCCGAAACCGCTGGGCCCGAACGCCCGTTTCGGCTATCCGCTGAAGGGCGGCTTCCAGGCCCTGATGAATGGCTTCCTGCCGCACATCAAGGGCAAGATCGAGCTGAATGCCGACGTCGTGCAGGTGCTGCCGCGCGAACACATCGTCGCCCTGCGCGACGGGCGCCGCTTCCGCTACGACGACCTGATTTCCACGATGCCGCTGCCGGAGCTGATCAAGGCGATCGGCAACGAGGCGCCGGAAGAGGTGAGGGCGGCGGCGAAGGGGCTGCGCCACGTGTCGATCCGCTGCGTGAACATCGGCATCGACCGCGTCGCCACCGACAAGCACTGGATCTACTATCCGGAAGATACGATCTTCCACCGCATCTTCGTGCAGGGCAATGCGAGCCCCGGCTGTAATCCGCCGGGTTGCTTCGGCTTCACCTGCGAGATTTCGTATTCGCCGTATAAACCGCTGCCCGTCGACGGCGAGGCGCTGATCGAGCACATCATCCAGGATTGCCGCAAGGTCGGCATGATCCAGGACGGCGACACGATCCTGGCCGCGAACCAGGTCGACATGCCGTACGCCTACGTGCTGTACGACCATGCGCGCGCCCGCAACGTCGAGACGTGCAAGGCGTGGCTGAAGCAGTTCGACATCACCCTCGTCGGCCGCTACAGCGAATGGGAATACTACAACTCCGACCACGCCCTGCTGGCCGGCAAGCGCGGCGCCGACATCGTGCATGCCAAGCGCGCGCGGGCGCAGAAGGCGAGTTCGGAATAGGCGGGCGCATCCGGGCGCGCCGTCAGCGCCGTGCCCGGTGCTGCTCAGTGCTGCTCAGTGCTGTATGACGCCGCCTGCGAGGCTGACCCGGTCGCCCGTGCGGAAATCCGGCGTCGTCTGCTGGGTCACGACCTGCGTGCTGCCGTCGTCCATGCGCAGGGTGACGCGATAGATGCGGTCGGGGGAAGAACCGGTTGTGCCGCCCGAGCTGCTGCCCATGGCGGCGCTGGCGCTGCTTTCGCCTTCGGTGGCGGCGCTGCTCGACCGGGGCATGACTTCGATGGCGGCGACGGTGGCGTTCGGGCTCGTGCTGGACGCGGACGTGCCGCCGGCCGACGCGCCGGTGCTGCTCTGGCTGCCGGTGGCGGCACCCTGGTCCTGCATCATGCCGGACGTGCCTTGCGAGCCGGACGTGTCGTACCCGCTCGAGCTGCCCGCGGCGCCGGAGCTGCCGGAGGAACCGGACGAGCCGGACGAGCCCGAGGAACTGCTGCCGCCACCCCAGCTGCCCGAGCCCTGCGATCCGGTGCCGCCGCCGGTGCCCGACATGCCGCCGCTGGTCGACGTGCCCGTGGCCGTGCCGCTGCTGCCCGTCTCGCCGGCGGCGCCGCTGCTGCCGCTGCTGCCCGTGCCGCCGCGCCAGGAACTGCACGCGGACAGCCCGACTGCGAGCGCCAGCAAGCCCGCCAGGAAGACGCTCTGGTGTTTTTGCTTCATGATCAACTCCTTCTGAGGGGATAGTGTCAGGTTAGATGAGTGACGATGCCGCGTGCCACTTTGGTAAGAGGCGTGTTCGGTATCGGCGTTCAAACTGCCTGACGTTGAGCATGAGCCACGTCAAAGTTGTAGCGCGGGGAAGTGCGGCGGCGGCTCAGCGTCGCACGCCGACGGCGATGCGCGCTGCCAGCAGAGCCATCACGCTGCTCGCGACGATGGCGGCGCTGACGTCGACGGCCCAGTCGTGCACGCTGGCGCCGCGGTAGGGAAAGAAACTCTGCACGTACTCGTCGCCCGCGCCCATCGCGGCGATCGCCAGCACGGCCTTGCAGGCGCGTGCCAGCGGCGTGCCGCGGCTGCCGCCGAACCACAGCGCGGCCAGTACGGCATAGGCGATCGAGTGCAGGACCGCTCCCGGTGCGTAGGCGCCGACGTCGGCACGGAAGCCTGGGACGTTGCCGGCCGTAATGATGGTCAGGTAGATCAGGATGGCCGCTGCAAGGCACAGCAGGTGCAAGCGCGGATTCTGCAGGAAATTGAATGAGTGCGGCGTCATGGCAAGGCGGCTCGCAAAAGCGCTCACCTTACCATGCTCGTTGTGCACTTGCACAAAGACACGTGTGCGGTACCACGCCCCATCAGTCGAGGCGGGACGCCCGGGCCTCAGATCGTGAGGGCGGGGGCGCCGTTCGGGTAATGGGCGTCGAAACAGCTGGCGCAGTCGGTGCAGAACAGGTGGGCCACGCGCACGGCGGACTGGCGCAGGACCAGTTTCAGGTGGCCGCTCTGGCATTTGGGACAGATCTCTCGGACACTGCCGAAAGTCAGTACGTGAAGAGGTTGCCCTTCATCGTCGAGGTGGTCGATGACCATGCGCGGATTGAGCTCGCTGAGAACCAGACAGTCTTCCGGTTCCGCGTGCCGGCGGCGCGATGGTTCGGCGTGTTGCAGGGGTGGCGACATCGTTTCAGGTACGGGTAACGTCATTGGACCGGCTCCTTATTGTGTCTTATCCCCGCGCGACTGTAAAAAACGCGAGGCGCGAATTTCATCATAGCGGAATCCTGAGATGATTCAAGTACGACAACAAAAAAATTGTGCAGTGCGTGGCGAACACAACAACAAGAATACGGAACAAAAAAAAATGCCCGCCAACGGAGGACGGGCACAACCCAAGATCGGGCCAAGAGACGCAGAATCCGGTGCGGTGTGCCGCGGGGCGGCACACCTTCTGCGATCACGCATATCGGTTGCGTGTATGCAGATGAACCCAGTATAAAGACACAATGTTAAAGGACCATGACACATCTCAAGGGTGTGCCCCTTTGCGCCGGAACGTTTTCGGATGGGATTGGTCACGATGCGTGACACGGATAAAAAAAAAGCCCGCTGGTTGCGGGCTTCAAAACTATTTTCTTGGAGGAGAATAGTGGAGACAGGTGCCATTATGTTGCGGCGCGATATGCGTGTCCAATGATGAATTCGGATACCTGTCATCACGCCGGTTGATAATGGTTGAGCTCGCCATTCATTCCTTGACCGGCACCGTATAATTCAGCGCCATGCGGCCGCCGTCCGCATACAGCGTCTGGCCCGTCATGTACGACGCGTCGTCGCTGGCGAGGAATGCGGCGATGGCGGCGATTTCTTCCGGTTCGCCGCAACGGCCCAGCGGCGTGCGCGACAGGATCGTGTGGCGTGCTTCCGGGCTGCCCAGGACGGCCTTTTTCGCCAGTTCCGTCAGGATCGTGCCCGGACCGATCGCGTTGACCCGGATGCCATGCTGGGCCAGGCTGATCGCCGTCACGCGCGTGAGCTGGTTGACCCCGCCCTTGGACACGACGTATGGGATCTGGTTGGGAATCGTTAGCTCCGCGTTCACGCTCGACATGTTGATGATGCAGCCGCGTTGTTGCGTATCTTGCCGTTTGACCATCTCGCGCGCACAGGCCTGGCTGCACAGGAACATCGATTTCAGGTTGATGCGCAGGACGCGGTCGAAATCGTCTTCGGCCAGGTCGAGGAAATCGGCGGCATGCGTCACGCCGGCATTGTTGACGAGGATGTCGATGTGGCCGAACGCGGCCAGGGTGGCGGCCACCATCGCATCGACCTCGGCTTTGATGCTCACGTCCGCCTGGAAGAAGCGGGCAGCGTCGCCCAGCGCCTCGGCCGCGGCCGCGCCTTCGGGGCGCACGTCGACGAGCATCACGCGCGCGCCCTCGCGCACGAGGCGTTCGGCGCACGCCAGGCCGATGCCCTGGCTGGCTCCGGTGACGATGGCGGTTTTCTGGGTCAGTTTCATGGGTCCTCGCTGCTGCGGTGAAAAGAAAAGGCCGCCATTGTAGCGGCCGTCTGCAGGACCAGTGGCCGGTCAGAGCATCACGGGCCGGTCCGGCAATTCATTTGGCCGCGCCCCGCCGGACGGGAAATGCTGGCGCAGCAGCTGGTTCACCTGGGCGATCGCGGCCAAGGTCGCCGCGTGGAACTCACCGCGGGCAAAGCCGCGCGTCATCGTGTCGCATACGCCTTGCCACGTGGCCGCGTCGATCTTGCGGTCGATGCCCCGGTCGGCAATGATATCGACTTTCCGATCTGCAAGATTCACGTAGATCAACACGCCGCAGTTGTCTTCGGTATCCCAGATGCCATAGTCGGCGAACAGGGCGATGGCGCGCTGGCGCGTCGTCACGCCGGCCCAGGCCAGCGACAGCGGCAAGCCCTTTTCGACGATCAGCCGCACTTCGCCGCGGTGCGTCTGCTCGCCCGCCGTGATGGCTTCCGTGATCGCCGTCAGCGCTTCGGACGGGAACGCGCGCTCGGCCTCGTTGCGTGTACTGAGCAGGTGGCGCAGGGCGCGCCGCAGGCGGTTCGGTTCTTCCATCACCAGTCTCCCGACGCGCCGCCGCCGTCGAAGCTGCCACCGCCGCCACCGGAAAAGCCGCCGCCGCCGCCATCCGAAAAGCCGCCAGAAAAGCCGCCGCCGCCGCCGCGCCAGCGGTCGTTGTCGTGCTGGTGGGCGGCATTGGCGAGGATGTTGCCGAGGATGAAGCCGGTGGTGCCGCTGCCCCAGCCGCTGCCGTAGCGCCCCGGCTGCGCGAGACGCGTGCGGCGCGGGCGGAACACCGAGCGCAGGACCGTGATGCCGACGAGGATCAGGAAGATGCTGACGACGACGTTGGGGCCGTCATCCTCCTGCTGTTGCGCGGGCGGCTGCGCCTGTGGCGCTGGAAATTTTTCCTGGTTCAGCAGGGTGGCGATGGCGCCGACGCCCGCCACGAGGCCGCCGTACCAGTCCTGCTGGCGGAAGTGCGGGGCGATCGTATCTTCGAGGATGCGCTTCGATTGCGCATCCGTCAGCACGCCTTGCACGCCGCGTCCCGCCTCGATGCGCAGGCGTCGCAGCGCCTTCGGATTGTCTTTCGCGACGACCAGCAGTACGCCGTCGTCGACGCCCTTGCGCCCGAGCTTCCATTCGTCGGCTACGCGGATGCTGTACTGCTCGATGGCTTCCGGTTCCGTCGATGCCACGAGCAGCACGGCGATCTGGCTGCCCGTCTTGGCCTCGTAGTCGGCCAGCACGCCTTCCAGTTTCTGGCGCTGGTCCGGCGTCAGCATGCCGATCTCGTCGGTGACGCGCGCCCGCAGCGCCGGCACCGGCTTGAACTGCTGCGCGTGCGCATGGCCGGCCAGCAGCAAGGTCAGCATCCAGGCCCACAGCAACCGCGGCAGGGCGTTCATGGCATGGCCTTATTTGCCGAAGTTGACGGTCGGCGCCGTCGAGATGGCCTTCTCGTTCTCGACCGTGAACGACGGCTTGGCCTGGTAGCCGAACATCATGGCGGTCAGGTTGGTCGGGAAGCTGCGGACCGTCACGTTATAGTCCTGCACGGCTGCGATGTAGCGCTGGCGGGCCACCGTGATGCGGTTCTCCGTGCCTTCCAGCTGCGACTGCAGGTCGCGGAAGCCGGCGTCCGCCTTCAGTTGCGGATAGTTCTCCGACACGGCCATCAGGCGCGACAGCGCGCTCGACAGCTCACCCTGCACCTGCTGGAATTTCTGGAAGGCCTCCGGGTTGTTCAAGACTTCCGGCGTGATCTGGAAGCTGGTCGCGGCCGCGCGCGCCCGCGTCACGGCTTCCAGCGTATCCTTTTCGTGCGTCGCATAGCCCTTGACCGTGTTCACCAGATTCGGGATCAGGTCGGCGCGGCGCTGGTACTGGTTGACGACCTCGGCCCAGGCGGCCTTCGTGGCCTCGTCCTTGGACTGGAACTGGTTGTAGCCGCAGCCCGACAGCAGGGTGGCGGCCAGTACGGCGGCCAGCAGCATGCCGGCCCAGCGCGTGAACAGGGAAGGTTTCATCTGACGATCCGTAACAAGTTGTCGAATGGCCAAAATATAACCGAAATGCCACAGCGATGGCGAGACAAACGGGCACGGGCGGTACAATAGAGGGTTTGCAATCAGATCAGAGAGGCCGCCCATGAACTTCATCGACAAACTGAACGCCGCCTGGAAGCGTAACGATTCCCTGCTGTGCGTGGGACTCGACCCGGACACGGCCCGCTTCCCCGCGCACCTGCAGGGCCGCCCGGACGGCATCGTGGAGTTCTGCAAGGCCATCATCGACGCCACCGCCGACCTGGCCTGCGCCTTCAAGCCGCAGATCGCCTATTTCGCCGCCCTCGGCGCGGAAGACCAGCTCGAAGCCATCTGCCGCTACCTGCGCGACAATTACCCCCATATCCCGCTGATCCTCGACGCCAAGCGCGGCGACATCGGCGCGACGGCCCACCAGTACGCGCGCGAAGCGTTCGACCGCTACGGCGCCGACACCGTCACCGTCAACCCGTACATGGGCTTCGACTCGGTCGAACCGTACATGGAGTGGAAGGACCGCGGCGTGATCGTCCTGTGCCGCACGTCGAACGCGGGCGGCTCCGACCTGCAATTCCTCGACGTGGGCGGCCAGCCGCTGTACCAGCACGTGGCGCGCCTCGTCGCGGAAAAGTGGAACAGGAATGGCCAGTGCGCCCTCGTCGTGGGCGCCACGTTCCCGGAAGAACTCGCGCAGGTGCGCGCCATCGTCGGCGACATGCCGCTGCTCGTGCCGGGCATCGGCGCGCAGGGCGGCGACATCGAAGCGACCGTCAAATCGGGGCGCACGGCCGTCGGCACCGGCATGATGATCAATTCCTCGCGCGCCATCATCTACGCGCAGCCGCAGGGCGACGAGGATTTCGCCGCGGCCGCGCGCCGCGTGGCGGCCGAGACGCGCGACGCCATCAACCGCTACCGCGGCTGAATCCGTTTTACGTCTCCGCCTGGCGCTGCCGGGCCATTGCCAGGTAGCGCATCCCGACCGCCAGCGCCGCGAAGCCCGACGCGGCGGCGACACCCAGCGCCCAGCGCGGCCCCGTGTGGTCGGCCACCCAGCCGACGATGGGCGCGCCGATCGGCGTCGTGCCCAGTGCGATGCCGAGCCGCAGGGCCATCACGCGGCCCCGCATCGCGGGTTCGGTCGATAGCTGCAATAGGCTGTTCGACGTGTTCGTGAAGGTGAGGGCGGCCACGCCCGTCAGCGCCAGCGCGGCCGCAAACCACAGGTAGCCAGGCGCCACGGCCGCCAGCCCGCAGCCGATGCCGAACACCCCGGCCCCGACGACGAGCGCGCTGAACTGCGTGCGTTCGCGGCGCGCGGCGAGCAGTGCGCCGACGACGCTGCCGACGGCCATCGTCGACGACAGCAGGCTGTAGCCGCGCGCATCCGTGTGGAACACCGAGACGGCCATCGTGCCGATGAAGATCGGGAAGTTCAGCCCGAACGTGGCGATCAGGAACAGCATGCCGAGGAGCGCCATCAGGTCCGGCCGCTTCCACACGTAGCGCATCCCATCCAGCATCCCGCGCCCGCCCGCGCTGCCGGCCGCGCGCGGGTGCGCGTGGAGCTCGTCCTTGCGCAGCCACGTCAGCGACGCCAGCACCGCCACGTACGAGAGTCCGTTGACGATGAATGCCCAGCCGGTGCCGATGCCGGCGATCAGCAGGCCGGCGGCCGCGGGGCCGATCATCCGGGCGGCGTTGAACGACGTCGAATTCAGCGCGACCGCGTTCGGCAGGTCGGCATCCCCGACGAGCTGCGCGACGAACGTCTGGCGCACGGGCGCGTCGAATGCGGACGCACAGCCGAACAGGAAGGCGAACACGTACACGTGCCACAGTTCGACGATACCGGTGATCGTCATCGCGCCCAGCGCGAGCGCGAGGATGCCCATCGCGGCCTGCGTGACCATCATCAGCTTGCGCTGGTCGACATGGTCGGCGGCCCAGCCCGTCCACGGCAGCAGGAGCAGTTGCGGGCCGAACTGCAGGGCCATCACGGTGCCGACGGCCGACGCGTTGTGGTGCGTCAGTTCGGTGAGCACGAGCCAGTCCTGGGCCGTGCGCTGCATCCACGTGCCGACGTTGGAGACCAGGCAGCCGGCGGCCCAGAGGCGGTAGTTGAAATTGCTTAGCGAGCGGAATGCACGGGACATCAGGCGGCAAATGCCGGCATTAGTACCGGCTGGGGGCGATCATCTCCGCGTAATCATACAGGGCCCCGAGGATTTCCTCAGCCCGCTCGTCCGCCGTCTCGGACAGTGCGTCGATCTCCGCAAACAACTGGTCGACCGTGCGCGCACCGCCCGCGCCGTCGAACAGGCGCGCGGCGCGGTGGTCTTCCCATGCCTGCTGCTCGTCGTCGCCCAGCGTGTGCGGGAAGTTGCGGGCGCGGTAGCGGAACAGTAAATGTGACAGGCGCTCGTCCTCGAACGACGGGCGCAAGGTCGCCAGCTTCGGCGCGGCTTCCGCCCGCAGCGATTCCAGCCGGCGCCGGTCGCCGTTCGAGACGAAGCCGCCGTACAGGTCTTCGTCGACGTCGACGGCGCCCGCGACCGCGTCGCGCTGGTACACCTTCTGCCAGATGGCCGCCATGTCCGGCCCGCCCGCCGCGATGCGGGCGTGGGCGAGACACTGTTCGACGTCCAGTTCCCACCGTGCCGCCATCTGCGTGCTCAGGGTTTTCAGATTACCGACCAGCATCGGCGACTTGTTCAGGTGCACGCTCTTGATCGGGAGGCGCGTCATGCCCTCTGGCATCTCGGCGGCGCGAGTGAACAGGCGCTGGCGGATCGCCTCGACGTTCAGGTTGAACAGTTCGGACGGATCGTGGCGGCAGTCCCACACGAGGACTTCATTCTTGTTCGTGGGGTGCGTCGCCAGCGGCCAGACGACGCCGAGGCAGCCGCGCTCGGCCGGGAACATGCCGGAGACGTGCAGGAATGGCTGGCGCAGCGCGCGGTCGAGGTGCAGGCCCATCTGTTCCGCCACCTTGTCCTTGCGGCGCAGTTCGAGGCAGAAGTCGAACAGTTTCGGCTGCTTGCTGCGCAGCAGGCGCGCGAGCGCGATCGTGGCGCGCACGTCGGACAGCGCGTCGTGCGCGGCCTCGTGCACAAGGCCGTTGTCGCGCGAGAGGTGTTCGAGCTTGAAGCTGGGGCGGCCGTCGTCGTGGCGCGGCCAGGTGATGCCGTCGGGACGGAGCGCATAGGCCATGCGCACGACGTCGAGCATGTCCCAGCGGCCGCAGCCGTTCTGCCATTCGCGCGCATACGGGTCCATCAGGTTGCGCCACAGCAGGAAGCGCGTGACCTCGTCGTCGAAGCGGATCGTGTTGTAGCCGACGCCGATCGTGCCCGGTTCGGAAAACGCGGCGCAGATGCGGGCCGCAAATTCGTGCTCGGGCACGCCGTGTTCCAGGCAGTGCTGCGGCGTGATGCCGGTGATCAGGCAGGCCTGCGGGTCGGGCAGGTAATCCGGTGCGGGCTGGCAGTACAGCATGATCGGCTCGCCGATCTCGTTGAGGTCGGCGTCGGTGCGGATCGCGGCGAACTGCGCGGGACGATCGCGCCGCGGTTCCGCGCCGAAGGTCTCGTAATCGTGCCAGAGGAAGGTGTGGTTGCTCATCGTGGCGTCATTCTAACTTGCAAGCATCGCACGGCCTAGCACCGGCTCAATCCGGCTTTGGGAACCTTTGGGAAGTTCAGGTGCCGATGCGGTCGCGGCCTGCTTCCTTGGCGCGGTACAGGGCGGCGTCGGCCGCCTCGATCAGGCCGCGCTCGTCCTGGCCGGGCAGCAGGGTGGCGACGCCGAACGACCCGGTGACGTGCGGCAGCGCCAGGCGCATGTCGTCGAACACGACGGCCTCGCGCATGCGCACACACAGGCGCTCGGCGACCGTCACGGCCTGCGCCTGCGGGGTGGCGGGCAGGATCGCCATCATCTCCTCGCCGCCGTAGCGCACGGCGAAATCGGTCGGACGCAGCCCCGCGCGGATCACGCCGGCGGCCGCGCACAGGGCGGTGTCGCCCGCGATATGGCCGTGCGTGTCGTTGAAGCGTTTGAAGTGGTCGAGGTCGATCATCACGAGCGACAGCGGCCCACTGTCCTGGCGCGCGCGTGCCACCAGCTTGGGCAGCGCGTCGTTCAGCCAGGCGCGGTTGTACAGCCCCGTGAGGCCGTCGTTGAACGACAGCTGGCGGTAGAACTCGCCCAGCTTCTGGCGCCGGCGCAGGCGCGCGTTCGTCGCGCGGATGCGGAACGACAGCAGCCGCAGCAGGTTGCGCGCCACGCCGTTATGGCCGTCGATCAATTGCCACACACGGTCGGGTTCGATAACGAGCAGCGCGCTGTCTTCCAGCGCGACGATGGCGTCGAGGTTGGCGGCATCGTCCAGCACGGACTGCTCGCCCACGCTTTCGCCCGGCAGGATGCGTTCGACATTGCCTTCGCCCAGCGCGCCTTCCACGGCGAGACTGCCCGCGAGCAGGATGTACAGGCGGGCACGCAGGCCGTCCTCGAGCGCTTCGCCCTGCGGCAACCGCACGATCCGGCAATCGGCGAGCGCCTGCGCGACGGCGGGATCGTCGATGTCGCGAAAGAGCTGCAGGTCGCGGATGCGATAGGGGGATGCACCGAAGGTGCCGGTCACGATCATTGGGTTTGACTGCCAGGCGACAACTTATATTGACAACCTCGCATGATACCTGAACGAAACACCAGCGCCGATGCTTGGCGCCGATAAACAACAGTGTTTCAATGGCGGCATGAATACCGCACCCGATTCCCTGGTCGATGCCCTCGGCCGCCGCCATGTGCCCGCGCCCGATGCGCGCATCGTCTGCCTCGTGCCCTCCATCACCGAACTGCTGTGCGACCTGGGCCTGGCCGGCAAGCTCGTCGGCCGTACCGGCTTCTGCATCCATCCGCGCGACGTCGTCGCGGCCATCTCCAAGGTGGGTGGCACGAAGGACGTCAACATCGAGAAGATCCGCAAGCTTGCGCCGACGCACGTCATCGTCAACATCGACGAGAACGAAAAGCCGACCGTGGAGAAACTGGCTGAATTCGTGCCGCACGTCGTCGTCACGCATCCGAATACGCCGCGCGACAACCTGCACCTGGCGCGGCTGATGGGCGGGATCTTCGGGGCGGAGGCGGCCGCCGCGCGCTGGTGCGCCGAGCTCGAGGCCGAGTACGCGGCGCTGCACATGTCACCGGCAGGTCCGGCGCGCACGGTGCTGTACTGCATCTGGCAAGACCCGTGGATGACAGTGTCGAAGGACACGTATATCGCGAGCATGCTGGCCGAACTGGGCTGGCGCGTGCCGGACCTGGGCACGGACCGGTATCCGCGCTTTGCATGGTCGGAGGACCTCGTCGACGGGCTCGATGCCGTGCTGCTGTCGACGGAGCCCTATCGTTTCACGGAAGACCATGCGGACGCGCTGGAAAAACAGCTGGGCATTCCCGTGGTCCTCGTCGACGGCGAGATGATGTCGTGGTACGGCAGCCGGGCGCTGGCCGGGCTGCGTTATCTGCGCTCGTTGCGGGAGGCGGTCAAGTAAAGGCCGGCGCCGCGCCGCGGCGGGCCCACACGTTGCGCAGCCACTTCGCGACGGGCTTTTCCACGCAGCGGTGCACGGCCAGCGCCGCCACGCAGGCCACGGCCACGGCGCCGGTGAGCAGCAGGGCGCCCGATCCGGCGTAGTGCAGCTTGCGCGCCACGTCGACGGTGATGCTGATCGCGATGCCGTGCGTGAGGTACAGCGGATAGGACAGCGCGCCCAGCAGGGCGCCGATGCGGCCCATGCGCAGGGTGCCTGCGGTTTCGGCCGCGACGAGGCCAATGATGATGAAGGCGGAACTCACGCCGTACAGCAGCACCGGCAACAGGCCGTGCTCGGCCATGCTCTTGTAGAGGCCCGTGTCTTCCACGAGACCCGTCGCCAGGAAGGCGAGGCCGCCCGCCAGCGCGAGCAGGCGCGGAAAGGTGACCGTGCGATGGCGCAGCACCCACGCGACGCCCATGCCGAGGATGAACAGCAGGTTGTAGGGCGAGGCGAGCGTCTTGACGGTGTCGCCGAACAGCCCGGCCGGCAGCGGGAGATCGACCACGCGCGCCGCGCAGAACAGGATCGCCCACGCGAGCAGCACCCAGCGGCTCAGGCGCACGCGCCAGATGGCCAGGCCGAACAGCGCGTAGAACAGCATTTCGTGGACGAGGGTCCAGGACTGGACCAGCATCGGCAACTGGCTCTGCGGCAGCAGCAGCACGGATTTCACCCAGTAGTCCCACGCGAAGGTGCCGGCGAACCAGGTCTTTGCCGTGATCAGCACCATCACGATCAGGTACAGCGGATAGATGCGCGTCACGCGCTTCCACGCGAACGAGCCCAGCCTGCCGGGGCGGTCGAGGTCGGCGTGGTGGATGTAATAGATGATGTAGCCGGACAGGACGAAGAAGAACGGCACGCCCGCGTGGCCGAAGCTGAAGAAGCCGCCGAACGGTGCGCCGCGCCCCGGCTGGGCCAGTTCGACGACGTGCGCTCCGTGGAAGAAGGCCACGAGCAGGGCGGCGATGCCGCGGGCCGCTTCGATGGTCAGGAGCTTGTCCGTCCGGGCGGCAGGAACGGTTTGGGGTGATTGTGGAGTGGTTGCCATGGTGCTTGAGGTTATCCGGAGAAGCGTATCTGTACGCTCCGGATGACGCAAGCAGATTTTAATTTTTGCAACACTTTTGACGGGCAACGGACCGGCGGCGGCCCGTTGCCGCGACGGCAATCAGGAATCGCTGGTCAGGTCTTTGTCGGCCAGGGCATCCACGGGCAGCGGCTCGCGCTTGTTCTTGTCATTCAGGCGGCCGATGGCGCTGTCCAGGGCGCGCTTGAGCTTGCCCACGGCGCTCGTGATCGACAGCTGCAGGTTTTCCGCATGCGCATGCACGACGACGGGCGCGTAGCCCGAGACGAGCGCTTCCATCATGCAGTAGTTGCTGCCGTCTTCGTGCTTTTCCTTGTTCTCGTTGGAGAGGTGCACGTCCACGCGGCGCACGTGGTCGCCGAAGCGGGAAATGGCTTCCTCGACCAGGGTGCGGACGCGTTCGTCGAGGCCCGAGTGGCGCTGGATGGTGTTATCGGTGTTGACATTAACTTCCATAAACTCCTCCAAAAATGGTCACATTTGCATCGATGTTACCCGCTCCGGAGAAAACCCGGCGTCCCGCACGCGCACTCAGGTGTTCACGAGGCTCGCCGCGATGTTCACCGACAGGCCGAGGATGACCAGGTTGAAGAAGAACGCCAGCACGCAGTGACCCAGCACGAGCTTGCGCATGGCGCGCGTCTTGACCGTCACGTCCGACGTCTGCACGGCGACGGACAAAGTGAACGAGAAGTACAGGAAGTCCCAGTAATTCGGCTGCGTGTGCTGGTCGGGGAATTCGAGCGGGAGCGTGTGCTTGCTGGCCGTGTAGTAGATGTGCGCGTAGTGGAGGCAGTACATGACGCCGACCAGCAGCCAGGAGCCGATCACGGTCAATGCCGTGAATCCGTAGTGCAGCGCCTTCATGTGCTCGGACGCTTCCTTCATGTTCGCCAGTTCCGTCACGATGGCGTACACGCTGAGGATCGCGCCGACGACGACGGCGCCCAGCACGGCGCCGCCGCTCTCGTCCTGCTTTTCGGCGATCGCGCGCACGCGGCTGTGGTCGGCGCGGAACATCGTCCACGCCATCGCCAGCAGGTAAGCCCAGACGCCGCTGTTCCAGCCGATCAGCGCACGCCGCAGCTCGTTGTACCGCTCGGGAACGAGAATCCCGACCGCCACGCCGAGCACCAGCGCGCCCAGCAGGTAGGGGCGGCTGCGGATGAAGCGCAGCAGGAAGTTGGGCTGTTGGTGCGCGGGCCGCTCTTCCATCACGTGGCCCCGGCCTTGGCCGCCCGTTCGGCGTCGTGGTGCGGGAAGCGGTCCATGCGCGACAGCACGGGGAACAGCTTCATCCACGTGCCGGTGACGACGAGCGTGGCGACGCCCCGAACACGATCGCGCGCACGAGGCCGAACCAGCTCGCGGTGAGGCCCGATTCGAATTCGCCCAGTTCGTTGGAGGCGCCGATGAACACGGCGTTCACGGCGCTGACGCGGCCGCGGATCTCGTCCGGCGTCTCGTACTGCACGAGCAGGTGGCGGATGTAGACGCTGACCATGTCGCCCGCGCCCAGCAGGAACAGCGCGACGAGGGCGACATAAAAGCTGTGCGTCAGGCCCATCGTCACGGTGGCCGCGCCGAACAGGGCAACGCCGCCGAACATCCACGGGCCGACCTTGCGCGTGATGGGCCAGAACGCCAGCGCGATCGAGCACAAGGTGGCGCCGGCGCCGGGTGCCGTCCGCAGCAGGCCCAGGCTCGTGGGCCCGGCATGCAGCACATCATGGGCGTAGGCGGGCAGCAGGGCGGTGGCGCCGCCGAACAGCACGGCGAACAGGTCGAGCGAGATCGCACCCAGCACGATCGGCCGCGACCACACGAAGCGCAGGCCTTCCAGCAGCGTGTGCCAGCTGACGGGGGCCTTGTTCATCGCCTGCGGCGCGCTCTTCGTGCCGGACATCAGCAGCACGGCGATGACGAGCAGCGTGCTCGACACGGCATACACGACGTTCGGCCCGAACACGTACAGCAGGCCGCCCAGCACCGGGCCGGCGATCACGGACACCTGGAACGTCGACGAGCTCAGCGCGACGGCCTGCGAGAAATCCTTCGTGGAGACGAGGTTGCGCAGCACGGCCTGCGACGCCGGCTGCATGAAGGCGCGCGCGCTGCCGAACAGCACGAGCACGGCGTACACGGGCCATATGGTCTTGCTGCCCGAGAGCGTGAACGCGACGAGCAGCAGGCTGCACAGCAGCTGCGTGGCCATGCAGGCGATGACGATCTTGCGGCGGTTGTGCGTGTCGGCCACGTGGCCGGCCCACAGGATCAGGACGAGGAACGGTGCGAATTGGGCGAGGCCGATGAGGCCGAGGTCGAACAGGCTGTGCGTGATCTGGTAGACCTGCCAGCCGATGGCCACGCTCTGCATCTGGACGGCGAGCGTGCCGAGGAAACGCGAGGACAGGTAGAAGGAGACGTTACGGTTGCGCAGGACGGCCAGGCGGCCTGTCGGAGAAAGCACGGACATAGGTTGGGAGAGGGAATGGCGGGAATGCAACCCTCATTGTGCCTGATGTCCGCGCAATGCGCTGTCTTGACAGCGGCTTTACTTCTTGACGAACCGGATCGCGAACTTGTCGTCCGGCGCGCCCTTCATTTCGAAGAACGGCTGCTCGCGCGGATCGGACGGCGCGCGCAGGTAGTCGCTGCGGGCGTCGACCTTGAAGCCGGCCTTCGTCACCTCGTCGACGACCGCGTCCTCGTCGATGCGGTGCAGCGTCTTCGTGGCCGTGAGGCCGCTGCCCTTCCTGGCCGCGTTGTCGATGATGACGAGGTGGCCGCCCGGCTTGAGGGCGTCGTACAGGCGCTTGTTCAGCGCGGCGCGGTCGGCCGGCGTGTTGACGATGTCGTGGTACGACATGTTGATCGTGATGAGGTCCAGTGGCGGCGTGCCTTTCGGGACCGGATCGTTGAAGTCCGCCACGACGGCGTGCAGGTTCGGCAGCGTGGCCTGGCCCAGGCGCGCGTCGAGCTTGGCGTTCGGCTTGGCGTTCTGGGCCCAGACTTCGCCCTTGCTGCCCACGGCCGCCGTCAGCAGGGCCGCGGTGGCGCCGCCGCCGGACGACACGTCGAGCACCTTCATGCCCGGCTTCACCTGGGCGAACGTCAGGAACTCGGCGGATTTGCGGTGTTCGTCGCCCTTGCGGTCGTCGTCGGTACGGAGCGGGCTGGCGAGGACGGTTTGCCAGTTGTTGCCGGCCTGGTCGGCAGCGTGGGCGGGGAGAGTGCCCGTCAGCAAGGCAGCCGACAGGGCGAGCAGGACAGGGGCACGGCGGAGCGTCTTATGCATGTTGTTGGACCCTTTCTTGTTTGGGAACCGGCCGGCGCGGCCGGGGCAAACGGGAACATACCGCAAATCCTTGTCGAGATATACAGGAATCGCGTCTGCATGTGCACCCCGCCGGGACATCAGGGCTGCGCCAGGTCCGCCTCCGTCGTGAAGGCGTCGGCGTAGAACTCGTCGGCCGGCAGGCCGCACTGGTCGACGTAGTCGCGCCGCGCGGAATCGACCATGATCGGCGCGCCGCACGCATACACCTGGTGGTTCGACAGGTCGGGAATGTCCTGCATCACCGCCGCGTGGACGAAGCCGGTGCGGCCGGTCCAGGCGTCTTCCGGCTGCGCGTCCGAGATGACGGGCACGTACGTGAAGTGGGGCAGCTCGCGCGCCCACTGTTCGCACAGCTCGTGCATGTACAGGTCCTGCGGCCGGCGTCCGCCCCAGTACAGCGCGACGGGACGTTCCGACTTCAGGTGGATCATGTGCTCGACGAGCGCCTTGACCGGGGCGAAGCCGGTGCCGGAGGCCAGCAGCACGATCGGCTTGCTGGAATCTTCGCGCAGGAAGAACGTGCCCAGCGGGCCTTCGAAGCGCAGGATGTCGCGCTCCTTCATCGTCGAGAAGACCTGGTCGGTGAACACCCCGCCCGGCAGGTGGCGGATGTGCAGCTCGATCGGGCCGCCCAGCGACGGTGCGCTGGCGATGCTGTAGGCGCGGCGCTTGCCGTCCTTGAGCATGAACTCGATGTACTGGCCGGCGCGGTAGGCGAGGGCTTCGTTGGCCGGCAGCTGCAAGGTGAGGATGGCGACGTCCGGCGCGGCGCGGCGGATGGCGGTGACGCGGGTCGGCATCTTGCGCACCGGGTACTCGCTGCTGCCGCCCACTTCGCGCGCTTCGATCACGACGTCGCCCTCGGGGACGGCACAGCACATCAGGGCGAGACCCTGCAGCTTTTCCTGGTCGGTCAGGGCGCGTGCCTGGTGCGGCTTGTGGTGGATCGTGCCTTCGACGACCTTGCCCTTGCAGGAACCGCAGGCGCCGTTCTTGCAGCCGTAAGGCAGGCCGATGCCGGAGCGGATCGCGGCAGCGAGCACGGTTTCGTCGGCCTCGCAGTCGTAGTGGTGGCCGCTGGGCTGGACAGTGATCTGAAACGTCATACAATCCTCGAATGGATACAAAAAACAATGTCAGGTTCAACAAGCCGCGCCTCCTGATCGTAGGCTGCGGCGACGTCGGCATGCGTCTGCTGCCGCTGGTGCGCGAGCGTTTTCGCGTGTTCGCCGTGACGAGTCAACCAGCGCGGTGCGCAGAACTGCGTGCGGCCGGCGCCATTCCCATCGTGGCCGACCTCGACCGGCCCGGGACAATGAAGCGGCTGGCCGGATTGGCGCAGCGGGTCGTTCATCTTGCGCCGCCACAGCAGGACGGCGCGCTCGATTTGCGCACGCGCAATTTGACCGCCATTCTACCCGACGGCGCGCGGGTGGTTTATGTCAGCACCACGGGCGTCTACGGCGACCGCGGCGGCGCGGCAACCCCGGAGACGACGCCCGTCGCCCCGCGCAATGCGCGTGCGCGGCGCCGAGTGGACGCCGAACGCGTGCTGCGTGCGTGGGCCGTGGCGAGCGGGGGCAAGGTGGCGATCCTGCGCGCGCCCGGCATCTATGCGGCGGACCGCCTGCCCATCGAACGGCTGCAGCGCGGCACGCCGGCACTGGCGGGTGCGGACGACGTGTACACGAACCACATCCACGCGGACGACCTGGCGCGGCTGTGCGCGCTGGCGCTGTTCCGCGCATGGCCGGGGCGCGTCTACAACGCGTCCGACGACACGCGCATGAAGATGGGGGATTATTTCGATCTCGTGGCCGACGCATTCGGCCTCGCCCGGCCGCCGCGTCTCGCGCGCGCCGAGCTGGAGAAGGCCGTCTCGCCCATGCTGCTGTCGTTCATGTCGGAATCGCGCCAGCTGGACAACCGCCGCCTCGGCAAGGAACTGCGAGCCCGGCTGCGCTATCCGCACGTGGGCGACGGCATAAGGGCGTCTTAAGCATTTCGCAACTAATCCATGTATCATTCGGGTACGCCGTAGAGCGACCACACAAAGAACTTATATTTCCCGAAACTGGCTGATTTTCCATAACCCACTATGGGTTGTGGAAAATTTCCCATGGATGTCACAAGCGAAAGAAAAACATGCCCATCAGACGCATACCCGAGGGCGCCGAGTACGACCCGAACCGGGTGCTCGACGCCATCATCAATAAACTCAAGCTCAAGAACGACGCCGCGCTGTCGCGCCTGCTGGAAGTGGCGCCGCCCGTGATCAGCAAGATCCGCCACAACACCCTGCCGATCGGCGCGACCATCCTGCTGCGCATGCACGAGGTGTCCGATTACAGCATCCGCGAACTGCGTGCGCTGATGGTGCGGACGGACGGCGCAGCCGCGGGCGCCGGCCTGGCCTGAGCCGACAGTAAAACAATCCGCCCGGGTGGGGCGGATCGGACTGGAGCGACTGCTCAGGCGGCCGTTGCAGCGGCGTTTGCCGCCTTCATCGCCGTGTGCGGGCCGGCGCAGAATGCCGTCGCTGCCTTGTGCGGACCGGCGCAGAACGCCACGTCGCTGGCGTGCGGACCGGCGCAGAAAGCGGTATCGGCCTTGACCGCGCTGTCCTGTGTCGTGCGCGGACCGGCGCAGAACGCGGTCGCCTGTTTGTGTGGGCCGGCACAAAACGCCGTCTCCTGCTTGTGCGGGCCTGCGCAGAACGCCGTCGCCTGCTTGTGCGGACCGGCGCAAAATGCCGTTGCCTGTTCGCGGGGGCCGGCGCAGAAGGCGGCGTCCTGCTGCGCCGCGCTGGCCGTGCCGGGGTAGGCTTCGCCGAAGGTGGCTACGTACAGTTCACGCATGCGCTCGCCGCTGTCGAGGCGGAACTGTTCGTCGTCGTCGCCGCGCATGCCGACGTACGGATAGTGGTGCAGGAAGTAGCCGAACGCCTGCTCGCAATCCTTGGCGTATTTCATCGTGTCGAGGATGTGGTAGTGCCAGAACGTGTCGACGTCGACGAGCGGTGCCGTGTCTTCTTCCGGATACAGTTTCATCAGGCACAGGAAGCGGCGGTATTCCTTTTCGACGGCATTGGCCTTTTCCAGGCTCCAGCCTTCGCCGGATTCCACGTGCATCAGTTTCGTCTTGATCGGTTCCAGGTCGAGTTGCATCACGGCTTTGAACAGGTCGTTGGTGTTCATGGTCATCCTCGTTGAATGGTTGAGTGCTGCTAGCCCTAGTGTTGGACGTGGTGTATCGGCTGCTGCGCTAATATTTTTTAGAGACGCGTCTTACACCCGCTCAATGTACTTGAGGCAATTTAGCGACTTATTGATATTTGTCAATTACATAACGTTTATTGCTTTAGGCGCTGTACAGAATGGGAAAGGCAGAGTAGGCCGATTCATTCAGATGACAGCCGAGCCGGCACTGTGCTCCTGCTCCTGGGAGAAGGTGGGCTCGGGGCCGCCGACGACGGGCGCCGATACCATCACGGTCGTGCCGCCGTCCGGCTCGCTGAATACGGCACAGGTGCCGCCGAGGATGACGATGCGCTCCTCGATGCCGACCAGGCCGAACGAACCGTATTTGTTGCGCCCGCCGGGCGGCAGGCCGCAACCGTTGTCGCGCACCGTCAGCGACAGCCAGCCGCCGTGCAGGCGCAGCTCCACCTTCACACGCGTGGCGTTGGCGTGGCGGACGATGTTCGTGAGCGATTCCTGCAGGATGCGGAAGAAGGCCGTGGCGCAGTGGTCCGGCAGGGCGATCTCGCCATGGTCGTCCTGGATCTCGCACTGGATGCCCGTGCGCCGCTGGAACTGGTTGACCTGCCACTCGACGGCGGCCGACAGCCCGAGGTCGAGCACGGTCGGCCGCAGGTCGTTGATGATCTGGCGCACGCTCTTGATCGTCGCGTCGATCTGCAGCAGCGTGGCGCGGGCGCGCTTGTGCAGGTGGCTGTGCGTGCCTTTCGTGCGTCCGGCCAGCAGCTCGGCCTCGATGCGCAGCGCGAGCAGGCTCTGGCCCAGGTCGTCGTGGATTTCGCGCGCGATGCGCTTGCGTTCAATTTCCTTGATCTGGTACGCGTGGTCGGCCAGGCGCCTGAGCTTCTGGTGCGACAGCTGCAGCTTGGTCTGGCTCTCGCGCAGTTCGCTCGTCATTTCCTGCGCGAGCGAGAGGGCGGCGCGGCGCGACGAGGTCAGCGTATGCAGCAGGGCGTACAGCAAAATCGAGCCGAGGAACCCGAACGCCATCATCAGCTTCGGATAATAGGTGTCGAACTCCGTGTATAGCGCGGACTTGTGCACGCTGTAGATGGTCTTCCAGGGCCGGCCGTTGAAATCGAGCGGCAGCGTGGTCGTGAATACGTCGTCGCCGCTGTCGAGTGCCGGCGTCGGATCGCGGGTCGTGCCGCGGCTGTCGAACAGCGCGAGCGGGCGTCCGGTGACATCGCGGCCGGCGGCATCCATGCCGGCGCCGATATCGTACAAGGTCATGCGCAGGCCCTTGATCGGGACCTCGTCGATGACGCCGTTCAGCAGCTTGGGCAGGTTGAATGCGATCCCGAGCGAACCGACATAGGCCGCACGGCGTTGTTCGACGTCGTTGACCGGCATGCCGAAGCGGTAGATCGGTGCGCGCATCCCGAGGTAGATGTTGTTCGGGGTGGACAACGCCGGGATCGGCGTGCCGGACGCGTACAGCGTGCCCTGGTCGCGCGACTCCATCAATTGCCTGCTGAAGTAGCGATTGGTGGCCAGGTCGATGCCGTAGAGCGCGGGGTTCTTCGGGTCGGGTTCGAAGTAGGCCATCGCCAGATAATAGGGGCGGAGACCCGGCGGCGAGATCTCGAGTTGCACGTCCTTGCCGAGATGGCGTTGCATTTCCTCGCGCAGGTCATCCATGAAGGCGACGCGGTCGGACTCGGTGACCCAGGCCGCGAAATTCATGCTGTCGACCGCCGGATAATTGCGCGGCAAATCCAGTCCCCGCACGTATTCGTGGAACCGGCGGTGCGTCATGATGTCCGTACTCTGCAGCATGCTGCCCGCGGCGCGGAGCAGGTCCGTGTATGACTTGACGCGTACGCTGATCACGCTCTGCGCGTGCCTGGCATGGTTGACGAAACGCGTCTCGGCGTCGCCTTCGATCGAGTGCGCCGTCACGATGTACAGGAGGCTGCCGACCAGTGACGACAGCAGTGCGCCGGCCCAGAACGAGAGGCGGGTGACCGAAAAAGCGTCTCTCAGCGTCGTCGCCATGAAAATCCCATCTCCACATCTCTTCGGCGCACGCCGGTTATGCATTGTTAATTATTTGCAACTTACGCGTATTATAATGTGTCGCGAACCTGGCAGTTCGAACAGTTGACGCTGGCGCGGAACGCAAGATGGTTATGCTGTTTCGAGGGAAGGCGATGGTATGAGCCAAAAAAATCCGTCCGCGGATGACGGACGGGTCAGGCTGGCGCTGCCTGGTGAAGGCGGCCGCGCCAGGAGGACTGCGGGACGAGGTAGCGTCTGCTTACCTCACGCGGCGCGGGACGCCCCACGCGGGCCGGCGCACCATGCGGTGGCGGCGCCGATGGCACCGCCCGCACGCGGACCTGCACACCATGCCGTGGCGGCGCTGACGGCGCCTTCCCCGGATCTGACTTTTGCCTCGACGCGCGGGCCTGCGCACCATGCCGTCGCGACGCCGCTGGCGGCTTGCGTACCCTTGGCCCGTACTTCGAGCCGCGGACCGGCGCACCATGCGGTGCCGGCACTGATGGCACCTTCCGCGCGCTTTGCCTGCGCCTCGACGCGCGGACCGGCGCACCATGCGGTGCCGTTGCCGGAGGCGGCCTCGACGCGCGGACCGGCGCACCACGCGGTGCCGCTGCCGGAGGCGGCCTCGACGCGCGGACCGGCGCACCAGGCGGTGCCATTGCCGGCGGCGGCGTCGATGCGCGGACCGGCGCACCATGCGGTCCCGTTGCCGGCGGCGTCCCCGGAAACCGGCGACGCTGCGGCTTCGACCGGGGCGCCTGGATAATCTTCGCCGAAAGTGGCTTCGTACAGTTCACGCATGCGCTCGCCGCTGTCGAGGCGGAACTGGTCGTCGTCGTCGCCGCGCATGCCGACGTACGGATAGTGGTGCAGGAAGTAGCCGAACGCCTGCTCGCAATCCTTGGCGTATTTCATCGTGTCGAGGATGTGGTAGTGCCAGAACGTGTCGACGTCGACGAGCGGTGCCGTGTCTTCTTCCGGATACAGTTTCATCAGGCACAGGAAGCGGCGATATTCCTTTTCGACGGCATTGGCCTTTTCCAGGCTCCAGCCTTCGCCGGATTCCACGTGCATCAGTTTTGTCTTGATCGGTTCCAGGTCGAGTTGCATCACGGCTTTGAGCAGGTCGTTGGTGTTCATTGTCATCCTCATGTTGTTGGTTGAATACTGCTATCCCTAGTTGTCGTTGTGAGCGGTGAATCGACTGTCGACGAACAATATTTCCTTAATGCATGTGATGACGGCGGACAACTTTTTATGCATTTCCCGCAGCGCCTTACACGTGATCAATGTAAATGAAATAATTCGTTAAGTTATTGATATTTGTCAAATAAGCAACATTCGTTGCTTAAAAGTCTAGGTATGAATGTAAAAGACGTAGTAGTGCCATGTACAGGGCATAGCCTGCAGGCATGAGAAAGACGTGGAAAGGGGGAAGTGGAGGGTCAGATCACGGCCGAGCCTGAACCGTGTTCCTGCTGCTGCGTGAGAACAGGCTGTTCAGGTCCGATGACGGGCGCCGATACCATCACGGTCGTGCCGCCGTCCGGCTCGCTGAACACGGCACAGGTGCCGCCGAGGATGACGATGCGCTCCTCGATGCCGACCAGGCCGAACGAACCGTATTTGTTGCGCCCGCCGGGCGGCAGGCCGCAACCGTTGTCGCGCACCGTCAGCGACAGCCAGCCGCCGTGCAGGCGCAGCTCCACCTTCGTGTGCGTCGCATTGGCGTGGCGGACAATGTTCGTGAGCGATTCCTGCAGGATGCGGAAGAAGGCCGTGGCGCAGTGGTCCGGCAGGGCGATCTCGCCATGGTCGTCGCGGATTTCGCACTGGATGCCGGTTTGCCGCTGGAACTGGTTGACCTGCCACTCGACGGCGGCCGACAGGCCCAGGTCGAGCACGGTCGGCCGCAGGTCGTTGATGATCTGGCGCACGCTCTTGATCGTCGTATCGATCTGCAGCAGCGTGGCGCGGGCGCGCTTGTGCAGGTGGCTGTGCGTGCCCTTCGTGCGTCCGGCCAGCAGCTCGGCCTCGATGCGCAGCGCGAGCAGGCTCTGGCCCAGGTCGTCGTGGATTTCGCGCGCGATGCGCTTGCGTTCCATCTCCTTGATCTGGTATGCGTGGTCGGCGAGGCGCCTGAGCTTCTGGTGCGACAGCTGCAGCTTCGTCTGGCTCTCGCGCAGTTCGCTCGTCATTTCCTGCGCGAGCGCGAGGGCGGCGCGACGCGACGAGGTCAGCGTATGCAGCAGGGCGTACAGCAAAATCGAGCCGAGGAACCCGAACGCCATCATCAGCTTCGGATAATAGGTGTCGAACTCCGTGTACAGCGCGGACTTGTGCACGCTGTAGACGGTCTTCCACAGGCGGCCGTTGAAATCGAGCGGCAGGGTCGTCGTGAACACGTCGTCGCCGGTTTCGAGCGCCGGTGTCGGGTTGGCCGAGGTGCCGCGGCTGTCGAACAGGGTGAGTAATTTGTCGGATGCATCGCGGCCCTGCGCGTCCAGGCCCGGGCCGACGTCGTACAGCGTCATGCGCAGCCCGGCGATGGGGATCTCGTCCATGACGCCGTGCAGGAGTTTGCGGACGCTGAAAGCGATGCCGAGGGAGCCCACATAAGCGGCGCGGCGTTGCTCGACCGTATTGATCGGGCCCGCGCCGCGATAGACCGGCATCCGCATGCCCAGGTAGATATTGTTCGGCTGGGACAGCACCTGGATCGGGGTGCCTGCCGAAAAGATCACGCCGCGGTCCCGCTCTTCGATCAGCTGGCTGCCGAAATAGCGGTTGGCCATCAGGTCGACGCCATAGTAACGCGCACCCGGCGGTGCGGGTTCGACGAAGGCGACCACGAGGTAGGAGGACCGGTCGCCCGGCGGCGATATATCCACGTCAACCGGTCTGCCGAAGATGCGCGACACGTTCTTGCGCAAGTCCGCGACGACACCGTCGCGCCGCTCGTGGGGCACGTACACCGCATAATTGATGTAATCGACCGCGGGGAAATGCTGTGCCAGATCCAGTCCGCGCGCGAACTCATGGAAATTCTGGTAGGTCAGCACGTCGGTACTCTGGATCATGCTGCCCGTGGCACGCAGCAGGTCCGTGTACGATTTCACGCGCACATTGATGACGCTTTGCGCGTGGCGGGCATGGCTGACGAAGCGGGTCTCCGCGTCGCTCTCGATCGAGCGTGCCGTGACCAGGTACAGCACGCTGCCGACCAGCGAGGACAGCAGTGCACCGACCCAGAACGAGTATCGGGTGACCGAAAACGCGTCTCTCAGCGTTGTTGCCATGAAAATCCCATCTGCACCTGTCTGCCGTGCGTCGCAGCTCAAAAGTGGTTTGCCGACGCTTGTTGCACGTGGTCAATATAGTTGGGGCAATCGACGTAGTTATTGATATGCTTCAAAGATATCGCTGTTATTGCATGGACGGCTTTACAGGTGCCGGCCGCCGGCATAGCAATGAAAAGCCCGCCCTCACATCGGGGCGGGCGTGCCTGCACGCGGCTGTCGTCAGATGTTCAGCGCGGCAGCCGGACGCCACGGACCGGCGCAGTAGGCCGTGTCGGCATTGACCGCGCCCGGCACCCGTTTGTCCCACGGGCCCGCGCAGTAGGCCGTTGCGGCCTGTGCGAGCGCCTTCTTCTTGTCCCACGGACCGGCACAGTAGGCGGTGCCGCTGCCCTTGTCCCATGGTCCCGCGCAGTACGCGGTGGCGGTGTTGACGGCGTTGTGCGCGTGCGGTTTGTCCCACGGACCGGCGCAGTAGGCCGTCGCGGCCCGGCCGGCGCCCGCGCCCTGGTTGTCCCACGGACCGGCGCAGTAGGCGGTGGCAATCCTGATCGGCTTGGCGCCGCGTGCCTGCGGCTGGTCCCAGGGGCCGGCGCAATAGGCCGCGGCGTCCGTCGCCGGATAGGCTTCGCCGAACGTGGCCTCGTACAGGCTCTGCATGCGTTCGCCGCTGTCGATGCGGAACTGCTCGTCATCCCCGCCGCGCAGGCCGACATACGGGTAATGATGGACGAAGTAGCCGAACGCCTGCTCGCAGTCGACCGCGTACTTCATCGTGTCGAGGATGTGGTAGTGCCAGAACGTGTCCACATCGACCAGGGGCGCGATGGATTCATCCGGATACATTTTCATCAGGCACAGAAAGCGGCGATATTCCTTTTCCACGGCATTGGCCTTGTCCAGGCTCCAGCCTTCGCCCGACTCCACGTGCATCAGCTTCGTCTTGATCGGCTCCAGGTCGAGTTGCATCACGGCGTTAAACAGGTTGTTGGCGTTCATGTTGTTCATCCTCATTCGTTGTTGAAGATCTCGTTGTGACTGCTTTCCCTAGTTGTGGTTGTGTTGGCTTGTCGGGCCAGCGCTGGACAGTATTTCCTCAAGGTTCGTGATGACATCTGCCAACGAGTTGCTGGGTTCGTCAGTGCGCCTTACACGTAATCAATGTAGTTGAGGCAATCTATCGAGATATTGATATTTGTCAAAGAAACAACATTTGTTGCTCAGAACGCTATATGAATTTTAATTTATGAAGTAGCGATACCCTAGGGGAATGGGCGTGCGCAGGCATCGTCCGGGAGGACGGCGAGGCTCGCTGCGACGGGAAAGGTTAGATGACGGCCGAACCCGAGCCGACTTGCTGCTGCGCGAGAACAGGCTGTTCAGGCCCGCCGACGACGGGCGCCGATACCATCACGGTCGTGCCGCCGTCCGGCTCGCTGAACACGGCACAGGTGCCGCCGAGGATGACGATGCGCTCCTCGATGCCGACCAGGCCGAACGAACCGTATTTGTTGCGCCCGCCGGGCGGCAGGCCGCAACCGTTGTCGCGCACCGTCAGCGACAGCCAGTTGCCATGCAGCCGCAGCTCCACCTTCACGTGCGTGGCGTTGGCGTGGCGGACAATGTTCGTGAGCGATTCCTGCAGGATGCGGAAGAAGGCCGTGGCGCAGTGGTCGGGCAGGGCGATCTCGCCATGGTCGTCGCGGATGTCGCACTGGATGCCCGTGCGCTTCTGGAACTGGTCGACCTGCCACTCGACGGCGGCCGACAGCCCGAGGTCGAGCACGGTCGGCCGCAGGTCGTTGATGATCTGGCGCACGCTCTTGATCGTCGTGTCGATCTGCAGCAGCGTGGTGCGCGCGCGCTTGTGCAGGTGGCTGTGCGTGCCTTTCGTGCGTCCGGCCAGCAGCTCGGCCTCGATGCGCAGCGCGAGCAGGCTCTGGCCCAGGTCGTCGTGGATTTCGCGCGCGATGCGCTTGCGCTCAATTTCCTTGATCTGGTACGCGTGGTCGGCCAGGCGCCTGAGCTTCTGGTGCGACAGCTGCAGCTTGGTCTGGCTCTCGCGCAGTTCGCTCGTCATCTCCTGCGCGAGCGCGAGGGCGGCGCGGCGCGACGAGGTCAGCATGTGCAGCAGGGCGTACAGGAGGACCGAACCGAGGAAGCCGAACGCCATCATGAGCTTCGGATAATACCCGTCGAAATCCGTGTAGAGCCGGGCTTTCGGCACGCTGTAGACGGTCTGCCATGGGCGCCCGTTGAAATCGAGCGGCAGGGTCGCCGTGAACATGTCGGCGCCGCCGTCGAGCGGAGGCGCCGGGTTGCGGTCGCTGGCGCGGCTGTCGAACAGCATCTTGGGCCAGGTCGTCGTATCGTTTCCGATCACTTCGCGCGGGCCGATGTCGAACAGGGTCATACGCACGCCCGAGATCGGCATCTCTTCCATCACGCCGTGCAGCAACTTGGGCAGGCTGAACGCGATGCCGAGCGAGCCGAGATAGGCCGCGTGGCGCTGTTCCGTGCTGGTCAGCAGCGATCCGTGCCGGTACACCGGCAGGCGCATGCCCAGATGGTTGTCGTTGGGCGTCGACAGGGCCGCGATCGGCCGGCCGGACGCGCGCAGCTTGCCGTCGTCGCGCGATTGGGCGAGCTGCGTGCGGAAATATGGGTTGGCCATCAGGTCGAGGCCGTACAGCCGCGTGTTCCTGGCGTCCGGCTCGATATAGTTCATGACGAGGTAGCCGGGGCGGATGCCCGGCGGCGTGATGGCGGGGCGCGCCGCCGGGCCGAGGAATTCCTGCAGCTCCCTCGTGAATTCCCTCTCGAACGCCGGGCGTCGCTCGTCGGGCACCCAGGTCGCGAAGTTCAGCGTGTCCACGGCCGGATAGTTCCTGGCCAGCTGCAGCCCCTGCACATAGTCGTGGAACTGGCGGTGGCTGATCGTGTCGCCGCTCTGCAGCACGCTCGCGGCGCCGCGCAGCAGGTCCGTGTACGACTTGATGCGCATGCTGATCACGGACTGCGCATATTTCGCATGACGCACGAAACGCTCCTGCACATCGCTTTCGATCGAGCGCGCGGTGACGACGTAGAGCACGCTGCCGACCAGCGTCGACAGCATGACCCCGGTCCAGAATGAGAACCGGGTCACGGAAAAGGCGTCTCTCAGCGTCGTCGACATCAGGTTCCGCGGGCGGCACGCCGTTGTTGATTTATTACAACTTACTGTGCCTGCGCGCCCGATGAACCTAGCAGAACGATCAGTTGCCGATCGGGAACGAGAATGGATTCCGAGTGAAGAAACGAAAAAGCCCGATTCATCGCTGAACCGGGCTTTTGAGCTAGATCAAAGGTGTGTTACTTGCCCCAGCTGTCCTTGAGCGTAGTGACGCGGTTGAACACGGGCTTGCCCGGCACCGAGTCCACGCGGTCGGCGACGAAATAGCCGTGGCGCTCGAACTGGAAGCGCTGGTCGGCCTCGGCCTTGGCCAGGCCCGGCTCCAGGTACGCGGTGACGACTTCCAGCGCGTTCGGATTGAGCACGCTCATGAAGTCCTTGCCGCCGCCGTCCGGTTGCGGGTCGAGGAACAGGCGGTCGTACAGGCGCACCTCGGCTTCCAGGGCGTGGGGCGCGCTGACCCAGGTGATGTTGCCCTTGACCTTGTAGTTGTCCGCGCCCGGCGTGCCCGATTTCGAGTCCGGGAAATAGTTCACGTGCACAGCGACGACATTGCCGTTCTCGTCCTTGTCGAACCCGGTGCACTCGGTCACGAAGCCGTATTTCAGGCGCACGCGCGAGCCGGGCTTGTCGTCGATGGGCGGGTAGAAGCGGTGGTAGCCCTTGGTCGGCACTTCCATGAAGTCTTCCTGCTCGATCCACAGTTCGCGCGAGAACGGGAACGAACGCGTGCCCCATTCCGGATGGTGCGGATGGACGGGCGCGCTGCACTCGACCGTTTCGCCTTCCGGGAAGTTGTCGACGATGAGCTTCAGCGGACGCAGCACGGCCACGGCGCGCGGCGCCTTCGGGTCGAGGTCGTCGCGCAGGGCGCCTTCCAGGGTGCTCATGTCGATCCAGCCGTCGGCCTTGGAGACGCCGATGCGCTCGCAGAACAGCTGGATGGATTCGGGCGTGTAGCCGCGGCGGCGCAGGCCGACGATGGTGGGCATGCGCGGATCGTCCCAGCCGTTCACGACGCCCGTGTCGACCAGCTGGCGCAGCTTGCGCTTGGAGGTGACGACATAGGTCAGGTTCAGGCGCGCGAATTCGTACTGGCGCGGCACCGGGCGTTCGAAGAAGCCGCCTTCGGCCAGCGTCTCCACGAGCCAGTCGTAGAACGGGCGGTGATCCTGGAATTCCAGGGTGCACAGCGAATGCGTGATGTTTTCCAGCGCGTCCGAGATCGGGTGCGTGAAGTCGTACATCGGGTAGATGCACCACGTGTCGCCCGTGCGGTGGTGATGCGCGTGGCGGATGCGGTACAGGGCCGGGTCGCGGTTCGTCATGATGGGCGATGCCATCGCGTCCTCGCTCATCTTCGCGCGCAGCACGTGTTCGCCATCCTTGTACTTGCCGGCCTTCATGTCGCGGAAGATCTGCAGCGATTCCTCGACGGGGCGGTCGCGGAACGGCGAGTTCGTGCCCGGCGTACCGAAGTTGCCGCGGTTGCGCGACATGTCTTCGGCGCTCTGGCTGTCGACGTAAGCTTTACCGTTCTGGATCAGGTATTCGGCCATCGCGTACAGCTGGTCGAAGTAGTCGCTGGCGTAGTGCAGGAATTCCTGCCCGCCTTGCTCCCACGTGAAGCCCAGCCACTTGACGCTGTCCATGATCGTGTCGACGTATTCCTGGTCTTCCTTTTCCGGATTCGTATCGTCGAAACGGAGGTGGCAGCGGCCCTGGTAGTCGCGTGCCAGGCCGAAGTTCAGGCAGATCGATTTGGCATGACCCACGTGCAGGTAACCGTTCGGCTCCGGCGGGAAGCGCGTGATCACGGACGGCATGCCGGCACGCGTGTGGGTGCCCGCGGCGAGGTCGGATTCGACGATCGCGCGGACAAAATTCGGCGACGGGGTGGCCGCCGCAGCGTTCTTGTCGTTACTCATGAAGCCTATCTTGAATGGGTATGATTCCCGGCATTTTACCGTAGAAGACGCCATCCGGGCCGCTATGTGGTCAAGCGCACGGTCCGTGTGGAGGGCCATCCGCATACTGGGTGACAGTGTCCC
Source organism: Telluria mixta (assembly GCF_029223865.1). Taxonomy (NCBI): domain Bacteria; kingdom Pseudomonadati; phylum Pseudomonadota; class Betaproteobacteria; order Burkholderiales; family Oxalobacteraceae; genus Telluria; species Telluria mixta. The sequence continues at coordinate 266,465 of NZ_CP119520.1, read as the reverse complement.
GGGCAGCGGCCTGTCAAGTTGGCGCTTTCTATAGGATAATCTCGGTTTAATGTTTTTTCGGCTACAGCCGGAGAGTTCCAAGTGGAAAATTTATACGCGATCCTCGGCGTCGCGCCGAATGCCAGCGACGACGACATCAAGAAGGTCTATCGCTCGCTCGCCATGCGCTACCACCCGGACCGCAACCAGGCGCCGGGCGCGGAAGCGCGCTTCAAGGCCGTCACGAAGGCGTACGAAGTCCTGTCCGACCCCGTCAAGCGCGCCGAATACGACCAGAGCGTGAACCACCGCATCGTGCTCGACGCCGAAAGCGAGGCGTTCGAATTGTGGCGCTCCGTCTTCGCCCTCAACGGCGTGAACCTCCCCGCCTGAATACGCATCCAACAGAATACGAGTCAATCATGAAAAAAGTACATCCGGAGTTCGCCTTCCAGTCGCGCGAGCTGGAAGGCCAGATCGAAGGCACCCTGGGTGACCCGCCCAACCGCAAGAACTACGACATGATGGTGCAGGCCCTCGTGTCCGAATACGCCAACGGCGACGGCCTCGACGACGTCAACATGATGGCGTTCGCGCTCGTCGACCGCATCCGCTTCACGGACCCGAAGGGCCTGATCCGCGAAGCCTACGACTACGAAGGCGGCGATCCGGCGAAGGTCTTTGCCATGGCCAACTGCGACGGCGACGACGAGGGCAAGGCGATGTATGCCGCCATCTGCGACAACCATCCGGAACTGGCGCGCCAGGCCATCGTGACGGCGTTCCTGTACAAGAACCAGGCCCGCTGGGAAGACGACGACCAGTCGCTCGACCAGCTTGCCCGGGACGACGAGGGCGACGACGAGGAACTCGACGAAACGGCAGCGGGCGACGACTTCACCCAGCTGTTCGACCAGGACGGAGGTGAGCGCGAATGAGCGACGAATCCAAATCCAACCTGCCCGCGCTGACCAAGCAGGTCGGCGAACTCGTGCTGGCCGGTTCGCTGCAGCACGCCGAAGAGGCGCTGTCGCAGGCTGCCGACGAACATGGCGACTACGCCGTGGCCGAGGTGCTGTCGACACTCCCCCCGCAAGTGACGGCGCTGCACCTGGCCGGCTTCGACGGCGCCAAGACGTCGGTCGCGACCTTGCTGGTGCCGCCGAAGGCGTGGGCCGAAAGTCTCGCCTACCTCGCCGCCACCTGGCCGGACGACATGATCGAGGACGACCCCGAGCGCATCGCGGAAAACCTGTTCAACCATATCCACGGCATCGTCTACGCGACGGATGACGAGGACCGCCGCCACGACCTGCTGGCAGAAGCGACGGCCACCGACTACGGCGCGACGGCGTTCGCCATCGTGTGGTCGCTGGCGCCGCGCGAGATCCTCGAAGTGGCCGGCGAGATCAACAACCGCGGCCCGCACATCAACGTGCACACGACGTCCGACAGCGACATCGTGCCGCTCGCCGTCGACCTGGCCAAGGCCAGCGAGGACGGCTGGCAGCGTTCGCTGCTGGAACTGTTCCCGGAATACCGCAACACGGCCGACCTCGCGGACGTCGAGTTGCCGGACGATCCGGACGAAGAGACGGAATTCCAGCAGCGCGGCACGCGCGAACTGCTGTACCGCCTGCGCAAGCAGGTGCCGTCCGTCCGCAGCCTGCAGCGCCGCAGCGGCCGCCGCAGCATGGGCACGGACATCTTCTCGTGACGGGGACGAGCGCATCGATGCTGCCGGCAATCGTCATCGAAAAACTGCCCCGGCTGATCCGCGCGATCCGGCTGATTCCCGGGAATGCCAATACCGACGAGGCGGCCGGCCTGGCCGACGAACTGGCCGGCATCACGGCGATGGTGGCCGAGAAGTTCACCAACGACCGCACGGCCGAAGGCATCCAGCGCGCGCAGCTCCTGAGCATCGGCTGCGTGTCGCTGGGGCTAGAGCACCTGGTCGAGACGGACGACGCGCAGGGCGACCTGGACGCGCTCGACGTGCTGCTGGACGAGGGCGCGGAGTTCGTGTTCCAGCAGGGCTTCCGCCTGATCCGCGAACTTGCGGCGCTGCCGGAAGACACTCTGATCGGGGAGTTCGACAATGACCCCGTGTACTCGGCGCGGCGCCTGAAGGAACTGTTCGTCGACATCTGCACGGCCGATCCGGGCGAGACGTGGTCCGGCTACGAGCGCTACCTGGGCCAGCTGAAGCAGCGCCAGGACGTGCAGGCCGTCGTGCGCGCCGCGCAGTGGCTGCGCCGGCACCACTGGGAAGGCCCCGTCAAGGATCCGGACCTGAACGCGGAAGGCGTGATCGCGCTGGCGATCATCTTCGGCGTCGAGGGCGGCGGACGCATCGTCGCGCGCACGGGGCAGAAGGAATTCGAGCGCTTCGTGCAGACCGTCCGCAAGGGCAAGCCGGACTTCGACGCGGGCTGGGCGGCGCTGCTGGCGCATATCCCGGCACCGCACCAGGCCATCATCGCGGACCGCATCCAGAGCTACCGCAACAGCATCCTCCTGCAGAACATCGCGGGCAAGGTGCCGCTGAAGGAGCTGTTCGTGGAGCTCGAAAACTACGCGGGCTCCGAGATCGACGCGGAGTATCCGTAGTCATCAAATCCGGCAATTCGGGGGCGAGGCGCTGAGCTCGTCAATACGGTTCGTGCGCCCCCCGATTCCCAACAGGACTACCATGACGTCCCAGCCCCGCATCCCCCCAGCGGATGTGGACACGAGCCATCAATGCAAGGAGTACGTCATGTTGCAAGCGAACGAAATCCAGCAGCGATTCACTCATATTCAGCAAACCATTCAGGAAGCCCAGCAGGCCTGTCAGCAGGATGCGCCCAACGAGATCCGCGATTGCATCGAAAAACTGTCGCGCGAAGCCAAGCAGGCGCAGAGCGTGATGCAGTCGAACGACCAGCAGCGCATCCAGCAATGCGTGGACAGCCTGGAAGACATGGGCGACGAAGCCAAGCGCATCAGCCGCTCGCTGCCGACGATGCCCGCCCACCTGGAGGCCGCCGTCACCCGCGTGCACGCCGAACTGTCGGACCTGAAGCACAAGATCCACTGATTGTCTGAAACCGCCACGGCCCTTGCCGTGGCGTTCAGGGTTCCAGCGTCAGCTTGAGGCGATAGGGATACATCATCTCGCACGGCTGGCCGGCGCAGACGGCGGGCTTGTACTGGACGAGGCCGGCCACCGTCGCGACGATCTTGCGTGCTTCGGGGTCGTCCAGGCCGATTGCCCTGACGCTGCGTGCCTTGCCGTCCGTACCGACCAGCACGTACACGGTGATTTCGCCTTGCTCGAGCGTCTTGCTGACGACGCGCGCCATCGCCTTGTAGAACTCGGCGGGGCCCTTGACGGGATACGGCGGCTCGTCCCCCGGCGCCAGTGCCGGATACCACCGGGCGACCTCTGCCTTCTGTTCCGGCGACAATTCCTTGTAGCTCCGGTCAGGCGGTACCGGGATATTGCGCGCCGCGTCGCGCCGGAGCATCGTGCCCACGCTCGCGTGATCCCGCTTGACCGTATATGACGGGTCCAGGGCGGCAGGGCGCTCCCGGCCCGGTTCGCGTCCGTCCTGCACGGCCACTTCGCGCCCCGGGCTGCCCGCGTAAACGATCTTGCCCGGCCCACTCGGCTCGCCATCCTTCCAGCCGCCCTCGTAGCGCCCGCCGAGTATCCAGGCCATCGTGCCGGTGCCGTCGGGGCGGCCGTTCCTGAACTCGCCCTTGTAATCGTTGCCGTTGGCGTACAAGGCTTCGCCCATGCCGGTGCGCTCGCCCATCCGCACTTCGCCTTCGTATTGCGTGCCGCTCGGGTACTGGAAATAGCCCCGCCCGTCGGGAACGCCATCTTTGAGCGTGCCCTTGTACAGCGTGCCGTCCGGAAAGCGCAGCTCGCCTTCGACCTGCGCCAGCAGAGGCGCCGGCGCCCCAAGCACGAGGAGCAGCAACGCGGCCGCGGTCTTCATACGACCCCGCCCGCGCGCAGCGCAGCGATCTCTTCATCGCTCTTGCCCAGCACGTCGCGCAGGACTTCCTCCGTGTGCTCGCCCAGCAGCGGCGGCGCCTTGGCGCTCGTCGCCGGTGTGGCCGACATGCGCATCGGGCTGCGCACCAGTTTCACCTGTCCGGCGGTCGGATGCGGCAGCGCGATCTCCATGCCGCGCGCGCGGACCTGCTCGTTGGCGAACACCTCGTCCAGGTCGTTGATCGGACCGCACGGCACACCCACGGCTTCCAGCATCGCGATCCATTCCGCGCGCGGCCGCTCTCGCACCATGTCCGCGAGCAGGGGCACGAGCACGTCGCGGTTCTGCACGCGCATCGGGTTCGTCGCGAAGCGCGGATCGCGCGCCAGTTCCGGGCGTCCGCCCGCTTCGACGAATTTCTGGTACTGGCCGTCGTTGCCGGCGGCGACGATGATGTGGCCGTCGCTGCACGCGAACGTCTGGTACGGCACGATGTTGGCGTGCGCATTGCCCCAGCGCTTCGGCCGCTTGCCGCTGGCCAGGTAATTGCTGCCGACGTTCGCCAGCATCGCGACCTGCGTGTCCAGCAGGGCCATGTCGATGTGCTGGCCTTCGCCGGTGCGGTCGCGGTGGGTCAGCGCGGCGAGCACGGCGACGGTCGCGTACATGCCCGTCATCAGGTCCGTCAGCGCGACGCCCACTTTCTGCGGACCGCCACCCGGCAGGTCATCGCGCTCGCCCGTCACGGACATCAGCCCGCCCATGCCCTGGATCAGGAAGTCGTAGCCGGCGCGGTGCGCGTACGGTCCGTCCTGGCCGAAGCCCGTGATCGAGCAGTACACGAGGTCCGGCTTGATGGCTTTCAGCGTGTCGTAATCGAGGCCGTAGCGCTTGAGGTGGCCGACCTTGAAGTTCTCGATCACGACATCGCAATGGCGCACCAGTTCGCGCAGCAGTGCCTGGCCTGGCCCGCTCGCGATGTCGACCGTCAGGGAACGCTTGCCGCGGTTCGCCGACAGGTAGTAGGCGGCTTCGGTAGTGGGCCGGCCTTCGGCGTCGGGCGCGTACGGCGGCCCCCAGGCGCGCGTATCGTCGCCGGCGCCCGGGCGCTCGATCTTGATGATGTCGGCGCCGAGGTCGGCGAGATTCTGCGAGCACCACGGCCCGGCCAGCACGCGCGACAGGTCGAGCACGCGGATGTGGCCCAGCGCGCCCTGCAGGCGATTGTCCGGACCTTCGTGTGGTCCGTTCGGATTAACTGCCATCTTGTCTCCGATTGATGAGTTGTTCTCGGCGCGGATTATACGTCGCGTTCGTCGCGCTCCCGCTCGCGGGCATCGTCCAGCGCGGCGGCGAACGCATCGCGCTCGCGGTCGACGATGTCGTCGACCATGCGCTCGTCGAGTCCCATCCCTTCGAGCACGAAGGCCGACAGCTGCAGGCTCGCTTCCAGCGTTTCCGGCACGACGACGTTGGCGCCGGCCCGCTTGAGGGCGCGCGCATGTTTTTCGTCGCGCGAGCGCGCATACAGCTGCACGTGCGGGAACTCGCGCCGGATGCCGCGCACGGCCTGCATGGCCGATGCGGGATGGTCCATCGTCAGCACGATCGCGGGCGCTTCGTCCGCATGCACGCGGCGCAGCAGTTCCGGGCGCGCCGCGTTGCCGAAAAAAACCGGCACCCCGTCGGCGTGCAGCTTCGACACGAGCTTCGCATCGTTCTCGAACGCGACGTAGCGGATCTCCTGGGCAGCGAGCAGCTTGGCCAGTTGCTGGCCCACGCGTCCGAAACCGGCGATGATCACGCGGCCCCGTGCCGCTTCGAGTTCGTCGTCGGCGAGGTGCGCCGCGGCGCCCTGGGCTTCCGCGGCCGAGCGCTCGCCGATCGCATGCCCGATCCGCGCCAGCAGCGGCGTGATGAACAGCGACAGGCCGACGGCCAGCATCACGCGCGCGCCGAGGGCGCCGTCCAGCAGCTTCGACGCGACCGCGTAGCCGATCACGATGAACGCGAATTCGCCGCCCTGGCCCAGCAGCAGGCCGCCTTCGATCGCGCGGCCCCACGGCAGGCCGCCGAGGCGCAGCAGCGGCGTGATGACGAGGCCCTTCAACAGCACGAGGCCGGATACCGCGCACGCGAGCCACAGCGGCGCGTGCAGGATCTGCAGCGCGTCCATGCCCATGCCGACTGTCATGAAGAACAGCCCCATGAGCAGGCCCTTGAACGGTTCGACCATCAGCTCGACCTCGTGCTTGAATTCCGTTTCGGCGAGGAGGAGGCCCGCGATCAGCGCGCCCAGCGCCATCGACAGGCCGGCCAGGTGCGACAGCGCGGCGATGCCGAATGTCGACAGCAGGATCAGGGCCATGAACACGTCCGGCTGGCGGTGGCGGGCAAACGCACGGAACAGCGGGTGCACGACCTTGCCGCCGATGAGGTAGATGAGGGCGATGGCGATGGCCGCCTTGGCCATCGCGAGCAGGGCGATTACCGCCACGTTCGCGCCGTCACCGTCATTGTTGCCGAGCGCCCCGATCAGGATCAGGATCGGCACGACGGCCAGGTCCTGCAGCATCAGCACGGCGAACGCGGCCTGGCCGAGGGGACTCGCGGTGCGCTGGCTCTCGGCCAGCAACTGCATCACGACGGCCGTCGACGACAGCGACAGCACGAGGCCCAGCACGAGCGCCGCATCGAGCCGGCGGTCGAGGAACAGATACGCCGCGCCGCCGATCAGCGCCGCGCACAGCACGACCTGCGCGCTGCCGGTGCCGAACACCCAGCGCCGCATGGCCCACAGGCGCGCGGCCGAGAGCTCCAGGCCGATCATGAACATGAGGAACAGCACGCCCAGCTCGGCCAGCATGGCGACGTTGTCGTTGTTGGGAAAGGTGAACAGCCCGAGCGGGGCGAAATCCTGCGCCATGCGCCCGAGCCCGAACGGGCCGAGGAGGGCGCCGACGGCGAGGAAGCCCAGCACCTGGTTGATGCGCAGGCGCTGCAGCAGCGGGATCAGGATGCCGGCAAGGGCGAGGAACAGCAGGATTTCGCGCAGGAAGGGGAAGGCGTGTTGCTCTTGCACGGGGTAGAACCTTTATCGGATGGTCACCCCGGCAATTCTAACGCGCCCCGCCTTTATGCCTGCCGACTCTCCGCCATGAGGATCACTTCCTCCATCTCCTGGTCGATCTCGTTGCGCAGTTCCAGATAGCGCCCCAGCGCATGGTCCAGCGACGGCAGCAGGATCCCCCGTTCGCTGTGCAGCCCCGTGAAGCGCGGCCGCGCCGCCGCGAAGCCGTACGACTCCGTCGACACGGCTTCCAGCCGGCTCGCATCCACACCGGCCCGCGCGGCCGCCTGTTCGGCCAGCTCGGCCCACGTCAGCGTGCCGACGTTGGCCAGGTGCCAGACACCGGACTCGCCGTCGATCGCGAGGTCGAGGCAGGCATGCACGAGGTCGGGCACGTAGGTCGGTGACACGGCCATGTCGCGCGCGGCGCGGAACGGTTCGCCACGCTCCAGCGCCTGCAGCGCCAGCGTGACGAAGTTGTACTTGTCCCATGGGCCGAAGAAGGCGCTCGTGCGCACGACGAGGGCGCCCGGGTGCTTGTCCTGCACGCGCAGCTCGGCCTCGGCCTTGCTGCGGCCGTAGACGTTGAGCGGGGCGACGGTGTCGCTCTCGACGTACGGCCGGTCCAGTGCGCCGTCGAACACGAGGTCGCTGGAGAACGTCGTCAGGTGCACGCCGTGGCGGGCGCAGGCGGCGGCCAGGATCGCCGGGCCGATCGCGTTCTCGCGGAAGCAGCGCTCCGCGTCGCGCTCGGCATCGTCCACGCGCACGTAGCCGGCCGTGTTGACGACGGCCCAGGGCCGGTATGTATCGAGCGCGCGGTCGACGGAGGCCGGATCCGTGATGTCCATGTCCTGACGCGACAGCAGGCGGTACGCGAGGTTGCGCTTGCGGCAGATGCGGGCGAACGCGCGGCCCAGCGTGCCCGTCGCACCGGTGATGAGAATCGGTGCGGCATCCTTGCCGACGAGCGTGTGGCCGTCGGCCGTGATCGACGTCAGCGCATCGGGTGTCGCGACGGGCGTGCACAGCCAGCGGCCCGGCCGGCGCCACCAGCCCTGGCCGCGCAGCACCGGGTGCGACAGTGGCGCGCCGGCAGACAGTTCCCGCATCATGCGCGCGACGGCAGTCGCACGGGGTTCCGGCGCGCGCACGTCGAACGGGCCCGGCTCGTAATAACCGTTGTTGCAGGTGACGAGGCTGTTCCAGTCGAACGAGCCCAGCAGCGACCAGACGGTGACGGCGCGCAGGTCGACACCGTTCGCGCGCACTTCCTTGCCCGCTTCCCAGATCTCCAGCAGCCAGCGCAATTGATCTTCGCGGTTGGCGTCGATGTGGGCTTCGGTGACGGCGAGCGGGATATGGTACCGGTCCCAGATCTCATGCAGCAGCGGGGCGATGCCGGCCGTGGGCGTCGCGAGCGCGCGCGAGGCTTCGATGTCGGCGCACGGGATGCCGTCGGCCACGCCGCGGTGGTGCGCCGGATAGCGATCCGGACGGTGGTCGAGCCAGCGCTCGCTCGTGACGTAGTAATTGACGCCGATGACGTCCGGCGGGCACGGGTTGTCGCGGAACCACAGGAACTCCTCGGCCGGAATCCCGGTCTTCGTCAGATACGACCACAGCGCGTGCTCGGGACCGACCATGCCGCACAGCAGGTCCCACGCGAGCCAGCGGCGCTCGTTGTAGAACTCGGCGACTTTGGCCATCTCGGGCGTGCTGTAGGTCTTGCCCAGGTCGTCGGTCTGCACGAGTTTCGCGTTCGGGTTGACGGCGCGGATGGCGCGCATCGAGAGGACCACGGCGCGGCACTGGTTCAGCAGGGCCTGCACGAACGTGCGGTCGTCGCGGCCGTGCGGATACCACACGCCGTACAGGCCCGCGAAGCGCGCCGTCGTGCACGGTTCGTTGACGGGGGTGTAGTACTCGATCCATGGATAGCGCGCGGCCACGGCGCCGGCGTATTCCGCCAGCTGCTCCGCGAACGCGGGGTCGACGAGGCTCGTGTGGCGTGGGCCGCTGCCGTGGTGGATCAGGCCGGCGATCGGTGTGACACCGTGGGCGCGGAGTGCATTCAGGCGCTCGTCGGGCCAGCTCCAGTCGGCGGCATGGATGCCGTCCGGTGCGGTGCGCTCCCACAGGATGGGGTAGCGGATGGCGCGGATGCCGAGGGAGGCGAAACGGTCGATGTCGTCGGCCCGGGTGGCGTGGCCGTTACGGTCGAGCTGGTGGAAGTAATCGTCGCGGACGCGGTTGACGGTGCATTCGAGGCCGCCCCACAGTTCGAGAGGGCGGGCGTGGCTGTTCGTGCTCTTCGTAGAATCCATAATTCACCAATGTTGTTAGTTTTATTGCAACAAAAAATCCAGCATGGCCCCGAACTGGCAAAAAAGTCGGGGAAGCGTTTTGGCTTTCGAGCGGTGGCGGTTGACAGCGACGCGTCAACCTGCAACCATGCCATCCATGAATTTTTCGTATCCACATCCTGTTCTCACCTGGTGGCGCCGCTGATTGCGCGCGGCCAGTGAATTGGATAGGTATTCCGAAACGCCGCCTCGATTCCAAGGTGGCGTTTTTGTTGGCGCAGCAGGATCGAGGCAGGGCGGTTAAACACCCAAGGAAAACTCGATGAGTCTGCAAACCCCTACCGCTACCACGCCCATCATCCTCACCGGCGACCGTCCCACCGGGCCGCTGCACCTCGGCCACTTCGTCGGCAGCCTGCGCAATCGCGTCACTTACCAGGACCAATATCGCCAGTTCATCATGCTCGCGGACGCCCAGGCGCTCACGGACAACATGGATGATATCGGTAAGGTACACCGGAACGTGATCGAGGTGGCGCTCGATTACCTTGCCGTAGGGATCGACCCCGCCAAATCGACCATCCTGATCCAGTCGCAGATCCCGGAACTGGCCGAGCTGACCTTTTATTACCTGAACCTGGTGACCGTCGCGCGCCTCGAGCGCAACCCGACCGTCAAGCAGGAAATCATCTTGCGCGGCTTCGAGCGCGACATCCCGGCCGGCTTCCTCACGTATCCGGCGAGCCAGGCCGCCGACATCAGCGCGTTCAAGGCGACCATCGTGCCGGTTGGCGAAGATCAGATCCCGATGATCGAGCAGTGCAACGAGATCGTGCGCAAGTTCAATCGCAACGCCGGTCGCGACATCCTCGTCGAGTGCAAGGCGATCGTGCCGGAAGTGGGCCGCCTGCCGGGCATCGACGGCAAGGCCAAGATGAGCAAGTCGCTGGGCAACACCATCAACCTGGGCGCGTCCGCCGACGAGATCCGCGCCGCCGTCAAGATGGTCTACACGGACCCGCTGCACCTGAAGGTGTCCGACCCGGGCCACCTGGAAGGCAACGTCGCGTTCCTCTACCTCGACGCGTTCGACACCGACAAGGAAGGCCTCGCCGAGATGAAGGCGCATTACCAGCGCGGCGGCCTGGGCGATTCCGTCGTCAAGAAGCGCCTGGAAGGCATCCTGCAGGACATGCTGGCGCCGATCCGCGCCCGCCGCGAGGAACTGGCCAAGGACAAGGGCCAGGTCATGCAGATCCTCAAGGAAGGCACGATAAAGGCGCGTGAAGTGGCGGCGCGCACGACGGACGAGGTGCGCAAGGCCCTCGGATTGTCCTACTTCTAACCCACGTCGGGTAGCAGAAAACGCGCTTTGAGGTAGCGCAAGGTGACCGCCTTGCGCTTTCTGATGGTCGGTTCCATGTATCGATGGCAAGCTGCGGCTTTCGCCATCGATGAAGGAGCCGCACCATGAGCAAGGGTTTGCGTTGGACCGAACAATGGATGCGTCGGGCACTGTGGCTCGTCGCGTTCGTCTTCGCCGGATTCCTGATCGGACTCGGCAACCAGGTCGTCGACAACGTGATGTACCTGGAGCCCGTGCCGCCAGCCGAACAATTTCTCGATCCCGCGAAGGCGGGCCCACTGCGGGCCGCGGCCGAGCAGGCGCAGCAGACTCGCGAAGAGGCGGACGCGGCGCTGGAGCAGGCCCGGCAGAAACATCGCGTGGCGCAGGCCAACACGAAGAGCGCGCGCGACGCGTTCGAGAACTGGATCGCGACGCGCCACGTGACGGCGCGCCCCGACCAGGACACGGAACTGATCGCCCGCAACCGGGAGCTGGACAAGCTCGTGGCGGCGGAACGCGCGACGCTCGCCGCGGTCCAGGCCCAGGAGCAGATCGAACTCGACGCCAAGCAAGCCCAGCAGAAGGCCGAGGCGGCCTACGAGGCGCTGCTGGAACCGGCCCGTGACGCGTCGAACGACGCTGCACGCCGCGCCGCGCGCAAGGTCTTCCTGATCCGTCTCGGGGTGACCCTGCCGCTGCTGCTGGTGGCGGGCTGGCTGTTCAAGTACAAGCGCAACGGCACGTACTGGCCGTTCACGTGGGGCTTCATTTTCTTCGCGCTGTTCGCGTTCTTCGTCGAGCTGGTGCCGTACCTGCCCAGCTACGGCGGCTACGTGCGCTACGGCGTGGGCATCGTGGTGACAGTCGTCGTCGGCCGCTACGCCATCCGCTGGCTGCACGCGTGGCTGGAACGCCAGCGCGCCGCCGAAGCGATGCCGGACGCGGAGCGCCGCACGACGATGCGCTACGACGTGGCGATGGAACGCATCGCCAAGAACGTGTGCCCGTCGTGCGAGCGCGCGACGAATTTCAAGGACGAACACCTCGCCCATTGCCCGCACTGCGGCATCGGCCTGTTCGACCGCTGCCCGGCGTGCACGACGCGCAAGAACGCTTTCACGCGCTACTGCTTTTCGTGCGGCACGCCGGCCAACCTCAGCCTTGCGGACTGAGCGGGGTGCTTACTTCACGAAGCGGGCCAGCAGGCGGATGTACGCCGTCTGGTAACCGTTCGAAGGCTCGCTGACAGACCACGAGTTCAGCGGCCAGCCGTCGTTGAAGTCGAGATAGGTCTTCTGCGACGGTTGGCCATACGGCGGGGCCGGCGGCGCCGAGCCGCATTGCGGCGACACGCCCGGGCACCTGCTGTCCCAGTTGTACTGCGTGCCGGCCGGGCCGCCCGCCAGGTAGCCCGGCGCCGGGCCGTACGGCGACTGCTTGGCGTCGTTCCACGGCGTGCCCTGCGTGAACCAGCTGTGCCACAGCCGGTTGACGGAATTCTCCGCCCCGAAGCTGTACATATTGGACAGGTAGACCTTGCCCAGCGGGTTCACGCCGTGCATGTAGTGCACGTAGTCGGCCGCGACGTTGGCATCCTGCTCGGCCGTGTGACGGCTGATCCCGTAATAGCTTTCTTCCGCGAACAGCGAGCCGGCGTTGGCCTTGACCGCGTTGCTGGCCCAGGTGTACGAGCCGATGTAGGCGCGGTACGGGTCGGTCTGTGCATCGACCTTGCCCCAGCCGTCGTAGTCGGCGCGGCCCCACAGGTCGAGGAATTGCGTGCGGATCGCGGCGGCCACGGTGGGCGTCGCGTTCGGCAGCGACGCGTAGTACAGCAGGTTGCGGGCGTCGCCGGCGCTGAAGCCGGACAGGTTCCAGTCCCTGAACATCGCCGCGCTGGTGTAGTTCGCGTCGACGTAGTTCTTGTACGTCGCATCGCCGGTGGCGGCGAACAGCCGGACGGCCGCCATCAGTTTCAGCGACTTGCGTCCGTTGTCGTCGGTTTCCTGCTGGCCGACGGCGAGCCCCTGGGTGCCGTGGTTCGCGTCGTTGTTGTAGAACAGGACGTTGGGATTGGCCTGCGCCCAGTTCCAGGCGTTTTTCGCGCGCGTCAGCAGGTCGGCCGCATACGTGTTCAGCGCTGCGTTGTTCAGGCTGCCCAAGACCTTGGCGCCTTCCGCGAAGGCGGCGGCGGTCGCAAGCGTGGCCGTCGTGCTGGCGTCGCCGTAGTAGCTGGGGCCGGTGGACGAGGACGGCGGGCTCGCACCCACGACGCCGACAACCGACAGCACCGAGCCGTCGCTGTTCTGCATGCGTTTCATCCAGTCCAGGCCCCACTTCGCTTCGTCGAGGATGTCCGGGATGCCGTTCCACGATTCCGGAAGATTGAAATCGTCGGTGAACACGGTCGGATTCTGGACGTAGGCGTCCATCAGTTCCTGTGCATAGCCGGCCGCCCAGCTCGTGTACTTGTTGAAGTCGCCCGCGTCGGCCCAGCCGCCGCGCAGGTCGCGCGCCGTGGCGGCGTTGCCGGCATCGAGGAAGCGCCGTGCCTGCGAATCCTGGCCCGGTCCGAGGTTGCTGGCGCCGTCAGCCCAGTTCAGGCCGGCGTTGTTCGCGGTGCGGGCCTGGCCCAGGCGCTGGTAATAAAACATGCGCACGGCCTGGATCAGCACGTTGCGGTAGACGTTGTCGCCGATCTCGAAGCGGGCCGAGCGCTGGCCGCCCTGGTCGACGATTTCATACGTGCCCGGCGTGGTGATCTGGCTGAAATCGAAATGCCAGACCTGGTCGCCCGACGACGGATCGGTCGCGCGGGTGTTCCATTCCGTGGGCCACCATTTGTACACCTCCTGCCCGGTGGCCGAGTTCACCACGCTGACCTGCTGGGGCCAGAACTGGGGGCTGTTGGCGTCGTAGCCGGTGCGCGGCATGCGCAGCACTGCCACCTTGCGCGCGTTGGTCAGGTAGCCGAACTGGTCGACCATGATGTACTTGCCGGCATTGGCCGCCATGGCCGGCCAGATCGTGAAGTTGTACTGCTGGGTCGACTTGGCGCCGCAGCTGTTCGTGTACGTGGCCGTGGCCGTGCAGGTGGTGGCGCTGGTGCCCGTATTGGTGAGCTTGATGGTCTGCTCGCGCGCCGAGCCCGACGTGCCGCAACCGCTCCACGCCCACGTGCCGCCGGATGCCGGTTGCGGCCCGAGGACGACCGTCGAGCCGGTGTTCAGGGCGAGCGACGACGTCACTGCCCATGAGGTCGTGCCGTTGATGTTGAGGTACGGGGTGGTGGTACTGGGCTGGCACGTCTGCGCCCATGCGGGTGCGCTCAGTGCTGCCAGTGTCAGCAGTACGCTCTTCTTGATCTCCATCGTTTTTCTCTTTTTGATGTAGGCCGGGCTCGTCGGGCCCGTCCCGTTCAGGCGTGGGCGGGCCGGGCTTCAACGGCCGGCCGTCGTTGAAGCCGCTGAATGCAGCGTGTGATGCGACATCGGGGATGTATGTATGAGCTGATTATGCGAGTGCCGTCGCGGCCTCGCCAGACCGAAAACCATCAACCTGCGGTATGAAATTCGCCGACGGCATGGACGCCGCCGGCGGGAAGGGAGGGGTGAAGCGGTTAGTCCTTGAGGTCGGCCGGCACCTTGCCGCCGTTTGCCGCCAGCTTGTTCATGACCTGGCGGTGCAGCCAGATGTTCATGCTGGCCGAGTCGCTGGTGTCGCCCGAATAGTTCAGCTCGGCAGCCAGTTCCTTGCGTGCCTGCAGGCTGGAATCGAGGCCCAGCAGCTTGAGCAGGTCGACGATGGACGTGCGCCAGTTCAGCTGCTGGCCGGATTGCTGCTGCATCCCGTTCAGGACGGCTTCCACGTCGACCTGCTGCATCGGTGCGGCTGCCGGTGCGCTTGCCGCGGGCGCGGCCTGCGGTTGTTGCGCGGGCTGCTGTGCGGGTGGTTGCGTCGGCTGCGGCGCGCGCTGCTGGGCGCCCGGGGCCGCCTGGCTGCTGTTCTGCGCGGCGGGATGCGAACCCGGGAAGATTTTGTGGAAGATATTGCTCAGGATACCCATGTCGACTCCTTCTCGATGTTGGTGGATGCGCTCATTGACGCTGTCAGTGACGCTGTCAGTGGCGCTGCATGCCCTGGGCCATGTGGCCGAGCGCGATCGCCAGCGCGGCGCCGCCGATGGCCTTGACCAGGGTCGGGTGTTCGGCATAGAAGTCGCCCATGCGTTCGACGATGCCGGGATTCTGCTGCTCGGCCTTGGCGGCCAGTTCCTGCACCTGTTCCGGCGACACCTGGCTCGCCTGCTCCGGGGACACCCGGGCCTGGTCGGCGCCGAGCAGGTTGCCGAGCGAGCCGCCCGCGACGGACGCGAGCACGGAAGGGCCAATATTGGCCAGCAGCTGGTTCAGCATGCCGGCGCGCTGGTCGGGATTGCTGTTGCCAAACAGCTGGCCGACCATCTGCGAAAACGGGGGCGTCTGGTCCGAGCGCAGCGCCTGCGTCACGCCTTGCGCGACGGTGGCGCGCGGCACGTTCTGCGCGACGTGGTCGAAATCGTTTTCGGCCTGCGCCGGATTGACGTTCGGGTTGGCACCGCCCAGGTATTGCTGCAACAGGTTGCCCAAATCAAAGCTCATGATGTTCTCCGCGTTGAAACCTCGAAGCGCAAGGGTAGACGTTCCAGCACGATCCCTCCGTACGTTCGCTAACGGACGGGTGGCATCTATAATCCGAATTGCATTTCATAAATAAAACAATGAAGGGAGACTATGTCCGTCATGATCCGATCGGCCGCGCTCGCCGCTGCCCTCCTGTGCACCTCCGCCTCGGCCGCCAACGCGGGCGCCATGCAACCCGGCGAACACCAGGTCGTCGTAGGCGACGTCCGCCTGTGGTACAAGGTCGCCGGCCACGGCGCGAAGGGCGCGCCGCCGCTGCTGTTCCTGCACGGCGGTCCCGGCTACAACAGCTACAGCTTCGAGGCCCAGGCCGGTCCGGCGCTGGAGAAAAAACTCCAGGTGATCTACCTCGACCAGCGCGGCAGCGGCCGCTCCGAGCGCCCCTGGCGCGGCGAGTATTCGATCGCCGCCCTCGTCGACGACATCGAGGCGCTGCGCAAGACGCTCGGCGTGGACAAGCTCGCGCTGATGGGCCATTCGTTCGGCGGCACGCTGGCGCTCGAGTACGCAGCGAAGCATCCTGAACACGTGGCAAAGGTGGTGCTGGTGAGCGCCGCATCGGACATCCCGGCCGCGTGCACGGCGCGCGTCGACTACATCGCCCGCCACTACGGCGACCGGCTCGACAAGGCGCGCGCCGATGCGAAGGTGCGCAACGAGTCGCCTGACGCGTGCTTCTATGCGTTCAACACGGTCGGCCCGGACCTGCACCAGCGCGTCAACGACGAGGTGATGTTCCCGGACCTGTCGATCAGCAAGCGCCAGGATGCGATCGATGCGAAGAGCGGCCTGCGCAACACGGGCGAAATCGGCAACGCGCTGTTCGGCGGCGGGTTCACGACGTACCGCTTCGCCCATCCGGAACGTGTGACGATGCCCGCGCTCGTCATGGCCGGCGCCGAAGACCATGCGATCGGCCTGCCGGCGCAGCGCGCGCTGGGCCAGGCGTTGCCGCACGCGCGCGTCGTCGAATATCCGGGCGCCGGCCACTTCCTGTACCTCGATGCGCCCGAGCGCTTCACGCGCGACGTCACGGACTTCCTCGCGACGCCCTGACGGCCGAACTTGCCCGGTGGACACCCGCGCCGCCGGCGCGTAAGCTGGCGCCATGACGTATTCGCCGCTGCTCCTGTTCTTTGCGCTGTATGCCTATGCCGCGCTGGCCTTCGGCCTGCCGGCCGCGGTGGGCGTCGCGTATGCGCTCGCGAGCGTCGCCTGTTTCGCGCTGTATGCGCGCGACAAGGCGGCCGCGCGGCGCGGCGACCGGCGCACGCCCGAGCGTCATCTGCTGTTGCTGGGCCTCGCCGGCGGCTGGCCGGGCGGCTTGCTGGCGCAGCAGTGGTTGCGGCACAAGACTGTCAAACGGCCGTTCCGGCAGGGGTTCTGGCTGACCGTCGGCCTCAACCTGGCCGGTTTCTGCTGGCTGGCGCGCGCGCTGGCGCCGGCCTGAATTCGTTCACGAGGAGTCATCATGTGGCCTTATCCCAGGATCCTGGCGCACCGCGGCGGCGGCACGCTCGCGCCCGAAAACACGGTGGCCGGGCTGCGCCGCGGCATGGACGCGGGTTTCCGCGCCATCGAATTCGACGTCATGCTGGCGCGCGACGGCGTCCCCGTCGTGCTGCACGACCCCAGGCTGGGCCGCACGGTGGCCGGGACGGGATCGGTGGCGGACATCGATGCGCTCGACCTCGCCGCCCGCGATGCGGGCTCGTGGTTCGGGCCGGAATACGAGGGCGAGCCGGTGCCCCTGTTCGTCGAATTCGCGCAGTATTGCAAGGCCCACGGCGTGTGGATGAACGTCGAGATCAAGCCCGTGCCCGGCCATGAGGACGAGACCGGCAGCGTGGTCGCGCGCCTGACGGCGGCCCTGTTCGCCGACGAGATCGCCGCGGGCAGGGTAGAGCAGGTCCCGCTGCTGTCCTCGTTCAGCGCGACCGCGCTGGCGGCCGCGCGGGACGCCGCGCCCCAGGTCCCGCGCGCCTGGCTGGTGGAGGCGCTGCCGCCGGATTGGGAAGCCCGTGCGCGGGCGCTGGACGCCGTCGCCATCCATACCGACCACACGCGCCTGACGGCGGCCGCGGCCGCGCAGGTAAAAGCGGCCGGCTTCGGCCTGTTCTGCTACACGGTCAATGTGCCGGCGCGTGCGCGCCAGCTGTTCGGCTGGGGCGTGGACGGGTTGTGCACGGACCGGATCGACCTGATCCCGCCTGATTTTGCTTAGCCGAAAAATTTTCCCTCAAGAATTGTAATGACTTGTCGTTAATGACATTCGGCTACCGGTCACGGCCCTATGTCATTATCGATCAACAATCAATCCCTGTCCCTGCATGCGCAGCGCAAGCTGGCGGAGCACACGAACGAGGCGACCCGTCTCGTCGCGCGTCTCGGCTCGTCCGCGCGTATCGAAAATGCCGCTGACGATCCGGCCGGCCAGGCCGTGGTTGGACGCATGAGGTCGCAACTGACGGGGATGCGCCAGGCCATGCGCAGCATCAACGATGCGACGTCGATGCTGCAGGTGGCGGACAGCGCGTTGTCGAACATCACCGACAACCTGCAGCGCCTGCGCGAACTGGCCGTGGCATCCGGCAACGGGTCGTACACGGACAGCGACCGCGACACCTTGCAGGCGGAGGCGAACCAGATCCTCGCCCAGATCACGCAAACGGGAAATGGCGCCACGTTCAATGGCCAGGCAATCTTTTCTCCGGACGCTACGAACGGCAACGAGGACAAGCGCAAGCGTGCCGTGCTGGACAGCCTCAAGGCGGGCTGGCTGAGCGCCGCCGAAGACATGGTCCAGCAGTATTACGGCCTGCAGGGCGACGGCGTGACCCTGAAGATCAACCTCGACACGACGGATGGCGCCAGCGGCGTGCTTGCCTCCGTGACGGGGTCGACGGCGCCCGGCAGCGACGTCACGCTGAACGTCGACATGGCCGACTTCAGCGACATGAGCACGCCCGACGGCGGCACCGGTCCGGTGTACGACGACCGCGTCATCGCGCACGAGATGGTGCACGCGATCATGCTGCGCTCGACCAGTTTCAATTTCCCGCAGTGGTTCACCGAAGGCACGGCCGAGCTGATCCATGGCGCGGACGAGCGCCTGGCCGGCGCGCTGGCGGGCGGCCAGACGGCGCAGGGCATCGTCGACACGATCACGGGCGGCGGCTTCAGCTACGAAGGCGGCTACGTCGCGTCGCGCTACCTGCACGACCAGTTGAAATCGATGGGTGTCGACGGCGGCATGAAGGGCCTGATGACGTACCTGAGCCAGCACCGGTCGGCAGACCTGGACACGGCGCTGAACGCGGTCACGGGCGGGCAGTACCAGGACATCGGCGATTTCATGACGGATTTCGCGGCCCATGGTGCCAGCTTCATCGCGGGCATGGACCTGACGAATGCCGACACGGGCGCGATCGGCGGCCTGGATGCGGACGGTGGCCCGTCGCGCGACGCGCGGGGCGTCGTCCCGGAAGCCGGCTTTGGCACTGCGGCACAGCCGCTGCGCAACTTCAAGGTCGAGTATCCGAACATCGGCGGCCAGGGCGAGGCCATACGCCGGGTGCAGATCCAGGTCGGCGCCTCCGCCGGCGACCTGGTCAACATGGAGTTCTCGGCCGTCAACGCCGGCGCGCTGGGCCTCGCGGACCTGGACATGCACAACACGGCGGTGGCGCTGCTGCACATCGACGACGCGCTCGCGTCCGTCACCGGGCAACGGGTACAGGTAGGCGCCTACAGCAACCGCATGGACCTTGCGGCCAGCAACACCCAGACGGCGTCGATGAACCTGGAGGCGGCGCGCAGCCGTATCGAAGACGTCGACTATGCCGGGGCCACGGTCCGGCTGACGCGCGTCCAGATCCTGCAGCAGGCGGCGTCGGCCATGCTGACGCAGGCGAACGGGGAGCCAAGGGCGGTGCTGGCCCTGCTGCGCTGAATCATTGTTGCCGTTTCTGCAACGCCGAATGTCGCGGATGCGATTTACCGTCGACAGCTACGCTATAATCGATTTTCTTTATATAGCAAGCTGCCTAAATCCGCCCCTACGACATGAAATCCACCGAAATACGCGAAAAGTTTCTCAAGTTCTTTGAGTCCAAAGGCCACACGATCGTCCGCTCCAGCCCGCTCGTGCCGGGCAACGACCCGACGATGTTGTTGACCAACAGCGGCATGGTGCAGTTCAAGGACGTGTTCCTGGGCCTGGATACGCGTCCGTACAAGCGCGCCACCACCGTGCAGCGCTGCGTGCGTGCCGGCGGCAAGCACAACGACCTGGAAAACGTCGGCTACACCGCGCGCCACCACACGTTCTTCGAAATGCTGGGCAATTTCAGCTTCGGCGATTACTTCAAGCGCGACGCCATCCACTTTGCCTGGGAACTGCTGACCAAGGTCTATAACCTGCCGGCAGAAAAGCTGACCATCACCGTCTACTTCGAGGACGACGAGGCGTACGGCATCTGGGCCAATGAGATCGGCGTGCCGACCGAGCGCATCATCCGCATCGGCGACAACAAGGGCGCGCGCTACGCATCGGACAACTTCTGGCAGATGGCCGACACCGGCCCCTGCGGTCCGTGCACGGAAATCTTCTACGACCACGGCGCCGAGATCTGGGGCGGTCCTCCGGGCTCGCCGGAAGAAGACGGCGACCGCTTCATCGAGATCTGGAACCTCGTGTTTATGCAGTTCAACCGCGATGAACAGGGCGTCCTGACCCCGCTGCCGAAGCCGTCGATCGACACCGGCATGGGCCTGGAGCGCCTGGCTGCCGTGCTGCAGCACGTGCACTCGAACTACGAGATCGACCTGTTCCAGAACCTGATCAAGGCCGCCGCCCGCGAAACCGGCGCGACCGACCTCGCGAACAACTCGCTGAAGGTCATCGCCGACCACATCCGCGCAGCGAGCTTCATGATCGTCGACGGCATCATCCCGAGCAGCGAAGGCCACGGCTACGTCCTGCGCCGCATCATCCGCCGCGCGCTGCGTCATGGCCACAAGCTGGGCCAGACCAAGCCGTTCTTCTACAAGCTCGTGGAAGACCTTGACATCGAGATGGGCGCCGCGTACCCGGAACTGCACGACGCCAAAGAGCGCGTGATGCAGACCCTGAAGGCCGAGGAAGAGCGCTTCGGCGAGACCCTCGAGCACGGCATGAAGATCCTGGAAGCGCAGCTGGCCAAGGATCCGCAGAACCTGGACGGCGGCACCGCGTTCACCCTGTACGACACCTACGGCTTCCCGCTGGACCTGACCGCGGACATCTGCCGCGAGCGCGGCATCAAGCTGGACGAGGAAGGCTTCGCTGCCGCCATGGAGCAGCAGAAGAAGACCGCCCGCGCCGCCGGCAAGTTCAAGATGGCCGCCAACGTGGAGTATTCGGGCGAGAAGACGACCTTCGTCGGCTACGACGCCCTCGTGCACAACAGCCGCGTGCTCGCGCTGTACGCGGGCGGCGCGCCCGTGCAGGAACTGAAGGCGGGCCAGGACGGCATCGTCGTGCTGGACACGACCCCGTTCTACGCCGAGTCCGGCGGCCAGGTGGGCGACAAGGGCCTGCTGAAAGCGCAGGGCGGCGTGTTCGAAGTGGAAGACACGCTGAAGATCCAGGCGGAAGTGTTCGGCCACCACGGCGTGCTGCAGTCGGGCTCGCTGAAAGTCGGCGACATGGTCGACGCGCAAGTCGATGAGGTGAAGCGCGCCCGCACCATCCGCAACCACTCGGCGACGCACCTGATGCACAAGGCCCTGCGCGAAGTGCTGGGCGGCCACGTGCAGCAGAAGGGCTCGCTGGTCGATCCGGACAAGACCCGCTTCGACTTCAGCCACAACGCCCCGCTGACGGCGGAACAGATCGCCCAGGTGGAAACCATCGTGAATCGCGAAATTCTCGAGAATCACGCGACCCAGGCCCAGCACATGTCGATGGACGACGCGATCAAGCATGGCGCCATGGCTCTGTTCGGCGAGAAATACGGCGACACCGTGCGCGTGCTGGACATCGGCTCCTCGAAGGAACTGTGCGGCGGCGTGCACGTCACCCGCACGGGCGACATCGGCCTGTTCAAGATCGTGTCCGAATCGGGCGTGGCCGCCGGCATCCGCCGCGTGGAAGCCGTGACGGGCGAGGGTGCTCTGGCTCTGGTGCAATCGATCAACCGCAAGCTGAATGAAGCAGCCGGCGCGCTGAAGACGAGCCCGGACGAGCTGCCGTCGCGCATCGCCCAGGTGCAGGACCAGGTCAAGTCGCTGGAGAAGGAAATCGCCGCGCTGAAGTCGAAGCTGGCTGCGGGCCAGGGCGACGAGCTGGTGACGAAGGCCATCGACGTGAACGGCATCAAGGTGCTGGCCGCCACGATGGAAGGCGCCGACGTCGCGGGCCTGCGCGAAACGATGGACAAGCTGAAGGACAAGCTCGGAACGGCCGCCATCGTGCTGGCGTCTGTGCTGGAGGGCAAGGTCAGCCTGATCGCCGGCGTCACCGCTGACGCGACGTCCAGGGTCAAGGCGGGCGATCTCGTCAACTTCGTCGCCAAGCAGGTGGGCGGCAAGGGCGGCGGCCGTCCGGACATGGCCCAGGCGGGCGGTACCGATCCTGCCGCGCTGCCGCAGGCGCTGGCGGGCGTTGCCGGCTGGGTCGGCGAGCGCGTGTCTGCGTAACCGTTGTAACCGTGCCGCCGCAATGTTCTCGTTGTGGTGGCACATGTGCTCAATCTGCGTATGATTTGAGCTGAATCAACGGTAGTTTCGGTTGAACATAAGGGCGGCAAACCGCCGCCCTACATCCCTCCAATTCGGTCGTCCCCATCGAATCTCTATCTGCCTGTCAAGTAATTGCCGTTGTTACAACGCAACACGGATACCAAATTTTGGTGCGGCGCGTCATAATGGGCTAATTGGAGTACTATCGGGGCCATGCCCTACCAACTAGCAGGCAATCGATGAGCGAAACCATAATCGACACCGGCACCATCGAGGTCCAGAAGGACCTGGATGCGCGTGGCTTGAATTGCCCGCTGCCGATCCTCAAGGCCAAGAAGGCCCTCGCGGAACTGGCCAGTGGCGAGGTGCTGCGCATCGTCGCCACCGACACCGGTTCGGTACGCGACTTCCAGGCATTCGCCAAGCAGACGGGCAATGCCCTGCTGGCGCACACCCACATCAACGGCGAATTCACGTTCTGGCTGCGCCGGAAATAACCACAGCCTTCCCCTGATCGCCCGGTCCGCCGGGCATCCCATACCTCACCCGTAAGGAAACCCGTCAACGCACAATCAAGTACGATTAGGGCATTTCCTCTAACCGAAAAACGCACGATCGTGCTTTAATTCTGACCTGAACGGAATTTGCTTTTATAATTCGGATCATTTTTAGTCTTTCACCCATTTTTCAAAGGCACACTATGAAAGTCCTGGTACCCGTCAAACGCGTGGTCGACTACAACGTCAAGGTCCGCGTCAAGTCCGACGGCAGCGGCGTCGATATCGCCAACGTCAAGATGTCGATGAACCCGTTCGACGAGATCGCGGTGGAAGAAGCCACGCGCCTGAAGGAAGCCGGCAAGGTCACCGAGATCGTGGCCGTGACCTGCGGCGTGGCCCAGGCCCAGGAAACCCTGCGTACCGCGATGGCGATCGGCGCCGACCGCGGCGTGCTGGTCGAGACCGGTGCCGAGATCGAGCCGCTGGGCGTTGCCAAGGTACTGAAGGCGCTGGCCGTCGAAGAGCAGCCGCAGCTGATCATCCTGGGCAAGCAGGCGATCGACGACGATTCGAACCAGACCGGCCAGATGCTGGCTGCGCTGCTGGGCTGGCCGCAGGCGACGTTCGCGTCGAAAGTCGTGCTGGAAGACGGCAAGGTCACCGTGACCCGCGAAGTGGACGGCGGCCTGGAAACCGTGGCGCTGAGCCTGCCGGCCATCGTCACCACCGACCTGCGCCTGAACGAGCCGCGCTACGTCACGCTGCCGAACATCATGAAGGCCAAGAAAAAGCCGCTGACGACCGTCAAGCCGGAAGACCTGGGCGTCGACGTCACGCCGCGCCTGAAGACCGTCAAGGTCGCCGAGCCGGCCAAGCGTTCCGCCGGCGTCAAAGTGCCCGATGTGGCGACCCTCGTTGCGAAGCTGCGCACCGAAGCCAAAGTCATCTAATTAAGGAATTTCATCCATGGTCGCACTCGTCATTGCTGAACACGACAACGCCCACCTGAAGGCTGTCACCCTGAACACCGTCACCGCAGCCGCGCAATGCGGCGGTGACGTCCACATCCTCGTCGCCGGCAGCGGTTGCGGCGCCGTCGCGGAAGCGGCCGCCAAGGTCGCGGGCGTAGCGAAAGTGCTGGTCGCCGACGCGCCGCAATTCGCCGACGGCCTCGCCGAGAACGTCGCCGAGCAGATCCTGGCCGTCGCAGGCAACTACTCGCACATCCTGGCCCCGGCTTCGGCCTTCGGCAAGAACGTGCTGCCGCGCGTGGCCGCCAAGCTGGACGTCGCCCAGATCTCGGAAATCACCAAGGTCGACGCGCCCGACACGTTCGAGCGTCCGATCTACGCCGGTAACGCCATCGCCACCGTGCAGTCGACCGACAACGTGAAAGTCATCACCGTGCGCGGCACCGGCTTCGATGCCGCAGCAAGCGAAGGCGGTTCGGCCGCCGTCGAAACCGTCGCCGCCGTCGCGGACTCGGGCAAATCGTCGTTCGTCGGCCGCGAGCTGGCCAAGTCGGACCGTCCGGAACTGACCGGCGCCAAGGTCGTCGTGTCCGGCGGCCGCGGCATGGGCTCGGGCGACAACTTCAAGATCCTGGAGCCGCTGGCCGACAAGCTGGGCGCCGCGATGGGCGCATCGCGCGCCGCCGTCGACGCGGGCTACGTGCCGAACGACTGGCAGGTGGGCCAGACCGGCAAGATCGTCGCGCCGCAGCTGTACATCGCCGTCGGTATCTCGGGCGCGATCCAGCACCTGGCCGGCATGAAGGATTCGAAAACCATCGTCGCCATCAACAAGGATCCGGAAGCGCCGATCTTCTCGGTGGCCGACTACGGCATCGTGGGCGACCTGTTCGAAGTCGTGCCGGCCCTGGTCAAAGAACTGGGCTAACCACGTCGTACCCCAAGGGCGGGAACCCTCCCGCCTTTTTTGCGGCCGGCGATTGACGTATACGTAAATCGAGAAAACTAGGAGACTGCGGTGACCTATAACGCCCCACTGAAGGACATGCTGTTCGTCGTGAACGAACTGGCCAACCTGTCCGAGATCAATCAACTGCCCGGCTGCGAAGACGCAACGCCCGACACCGTCGAAGCCGTGCTGGAAGAGAACGCGAAGTTCTGCGGCGAAGTCGTCGCTCCCCTGAATCACCCGGGCGACAAGGAGCCGAGCTACTGGCACGACGGCCAGGTCACGACGTCGAAAGGCTTCAAGGAAGCGTTCCGCGGTTTCGCGGATGCCGGCTGGCAGGGCGTCCAGCACCCGGCCGAATTCGGCGGCCAGGGCCTGCCCAAGCTCGTCGCGACGCCGTGCATCGAGATGCTCAACAGCGCGAACATCGCGTTCGCCCTCGTCGGCCTGCTGACGGACGGGGCCATCGAAGCGCTGCTGACCGCCGGCACCGCCGAGCAGAAGACGCGTTTCATCGAACCGCTCATCAGCGGCAAGTGGACCGGCACGATGAACCTGACGGAGCCGCAGGCCGGTTCCGACCTCGCCGCCGTGCGCACGCGCGCCGTGCCGCAGGGCGATGGCACTTATAAAATTTTCGGCACCAAGATCTTCATCACCTACGGTGAGCACGACATGGCCGAGAACATCATCCACCTCGTGCTGGCGCGCACGCCGGACGCGCCCCCGGGCGTGAAGGGCATCTCCCTGTTCATCGTGCCGAAGTTCATGGTCAATGACGACGGTTCGCTGGGCGAGCGTAACGACGTGCACTGCGTGTCGATCGAGCACAAGCTGGGCATCAAGGCGAGCCCTACCGCGGTGCTGCAGTTCGGCGACCATGGCGGCGCGATCGGCACGCTCGTGGGCGAAGAGAACCGCGGCCTCGAATACATGTTCATCATGATGAACGCGGCCCGTTTCGGCGTCGGCCTGCAGGGCATCGGCCTCGCCGAGCGCGCGTACCAGCAGGCCGTCGCGTTCGCGAAGGAGCGCGTGCAGTCGCGCGCCGTCGAAGGTTCCGCAGGTCCGGTCGCCGTCATCCACCATCCGGACGTGCGCCGCATGCTGATGTCGATGCGCGCACAGACGGAAGCGGCGCGCGCGCTGGCGTACGTCGGTGCCGGCCTGTCCGACCTGGCGCACAGCCATCCGGATGAAGCGACGCGCAAGGCCAACCTGGCCGTGTACGAATACCTCGTCCCGGTCATCAAGGGCTGGTCGACGGAGATGAGCGAGAACGTCGCCCGCGACGGCGTGCAGGTGCATGGCGGCATGGGCTTCATCGAGGAGACGGGCGCGGCGCAGCACTACCGCGACGCCAAGATCCTGACGATCTACGAAGGCACGACGGCGATCCAGGCCAATGACCTCGTGGGCCGCAAGACGGTGCGCGACGGCGGCGCGGTGGCGAAATCCATCCTGGCGCAGGTACGTGCGACCGAGGCGCAACTGGCCGACGTGCAGGATGCGGACTTTACCGCCATCCGCGCGCAGCTGGTGGCCGGCAGCGCCGCACTGGAAGCGGTCGTCGACTACGTCGTGGCGAACACGAAAGGCGACCCGCGCGCCGTGTTCGCGGGCAGCGTCCTGTACCTGAAGCTGGCCGGCGTCGTGCTGGGCGGCTGGCAGATGGCGCGTGCGGCCCTCGTCGCCCGCCAGAAGCTGGATGCCGGCGACGGCGACGCGGCGTTCTGCCGCGCCAAGATCGCCACCGCGCGCTTCTTCGCCGACCACGTGCTGTCGCAGGCGGATGGCCTGCGCCAGGCGATCGTGGCGGGCAGTGCCGGCGTGCTGGCGCTGGACGTCGAGCAGTTCTGACGACGGGGATGTGCTTCTGAAGCGGCCTGCGGGCCGCTTTTTTCATGGGCCGCAGCAGGCGATTTGTTGTGTGCTGCCGACCGGTGCCCTGCGTTTGACGCCCGTCATGCATGTTGGGTAAGTCGCGCTCCTAGAATCGATTCGTCGCATCCCAATCGAAGGAGCGCCCCATGATTCCCCTGAAGCCTGGCAAGGTGTTACCGATCGTCGTCGCCTGTGCCGCATTGTCCGCGCTGGTGGCCTGCGGCGGCGGCAGCGGCTCCACCCCTACGACGGCCGCGAACGATCCGCCGGCGGCGCCGAATCCCACGCCTGCGCCTTCACCTGCGCCGACGCCCGCGCCGACGCCGCCCAGCGATCCCGCGCCGCCGACGGACATCGTGCTGGAGCCGGGCTACAGCAAGCTCTATACGACCCTGAACAGCACGCCGCACTGGCCGGCCTGGAGCCATACGGGCACGGCGGTCGTCGATGGCGTGGGGTGTGCGAAGAACGAGGATTACCACATCCACGCGCTCCTTTCGATCTACCAGGACGGCATACGGCTCGGCTTGCCGGAATCGATCGGGCGCGGCAGCGGGTGTGCGTACGAAATGCACACGCACGACATCACCGGCATCCTGCACATCGAGACCGACATGCCCAAGGTGTTCACATTGGGGCAGTTCTTTGCGTTGTGGGGGCAGCCGCTGACCACCGCGGCGGTGGCCGGGTTGCCCGGCAAGCCGACCTTTTACCTGATCGACAAGGAAAAAGTGGTGCGCTTCACGGGCGATCCGGCCACGATCGCGCTGAACGCGCACCGCGAGATCGTGATCGTGACGGGCACGCCGCCCGTGCAGGTGCCGCGGTACGACTGGGGCGCGACCGGGCTATGAGACGCGCTTGTGATGCGCGACAGTGAGGCTGGTCAGCCGTACGCGCCGCCCGTGTAGAGCAGGTCGAACAGCCGCGAGATGGTGGCGATGAGTGCCGTCGTGCCCACCAGCATCGTGACCACGACGAGCAGGATCACGAACCAGTGCGACGCGGAGCGGCGGCCGGAATTCCGGTTGTAGCGGGCATCCCATTTCTCGTCCGGCGTGAGGCCGAGGATCAGGGCTTCGCCGAAGCCGACGAGCCAGGACAGGATGAGCGGAAGCAGGACCCAGAAGGGATTCGGTGCATGGCCGAGGCCGTACACGAGGCCGGTCGCCGGGAGGCTGCAGATGTGGAGCAGACCAAGACGGTCGACGCTGCCCTTGAGATAGAAACGGTGCGCGCCGAGTCCGCCGAGCAGGAAGGCGAGGGCGGTGGCAAAGGTCTTGTTCTTATGTTGCGACATCGAGTGTTTGTTGAAAAGAAAGCCATCAGTATCGTCCAAAAGCAGCCTCCATAGTGGCGGAGTGTCGCGAAATCGGCGATAATCTTGGATTCGGCCGGGACTGCGCGCCAGCGTTCTTGGTTTTTATGTAAATGCTTGCTGATGCAGGATAGAGCGCGCTATAATCGTCGGCTTTCTCCGTCCAGCTTACTTTTGGAAATATTATGGTCGTTATTCGTTTAGCTCGTGGTGGTGCCAAGAAGCGCCCGTTCTACAACATCGTTGCAACCGACTCGCGCAATCGCCGCGATGGCCGTTTCATCGAGCGCATCGGTTACTACAACCCGATGGCTTCGGGCCAGGAAGTCGCCCTGAACGTCACCGCTGACCGCCTGTCGTACTGGCAAGGCGTGGGCGCACAGCTGTCGCCGGCTGTCGCTCGCCTGGTGGCCACGCAAAAGGCTGCTGCTTAATACAGCGAAGGTTTTACGGTTTGACAGATTCTGCAGCACATTCGGCATCGGCTCCGGCGCAAGCCGCGCCTGACGACCTGATCCAGGTCGGCCACATCACCGGCGCCTACGGGCTCCGGGGCGGCGTCCGCGTGACGCCCTATTCGATGGATGCGGATGCGCTGCTGAGCGTCAAAACCTGGTGGATCGACAAGCCGTCGCTGCGTACCGTGCAAGTGCGGAACGCGAAGTACCACAGCGGCGACGTGACGGCCACGCTGGTCGAAGTGACCGACCGCGAAGCGGCCGAGGCGCTCAAGGGTGCCACGGTGCAGGTCTCGCGATCGGACTTTCCGGAACTCCCGGAAGACGAGTATTACTGGACCGACCTGATCGGCTTGGATACGGTCAACCTGCAGGGCGAAGCGCTCGGCAAGGTCTCCGACATGATGCACAACGGCGCGCAGTCCATCCTGCGGATCACGCCCGTGCCCGATCCGAACGCCGCTCCCGATGCGAAAGCGCCGGAGCGGCTGGTGCCATTCGTGGACCAGTACGTCAAAACGGTCGACCTGCAAGCCCGACTGATTACCCTGGACTGGGGCCTGGATTATTGATCCCGTCCACCTGAAGCGAGGTCCCGATGCAGTTTGACGTCGTGAGCTTGTTTCCCGAAATGTTTGCCGCATTGACGCAGTCGGGCGTGACCCGGCGCGCGCACGAGCAGGGCTTGTGGAACCTGTCGATCTGGAATCCGCGCGATTTCACGACGGACCGCCACCGCACCGTGGACGATCGCCCGTATGGCGGCGGTCCCGGCATGGTGATGCTGGCCAGGCCGCTCGAAGCGACGATCAACGCGGCGAAGCAGCGCCAGATCGACATGGGCTTGCCCGCACCGCGAGTCGTGTTCATGTCGCCGCAAGGCAAACCGTTGACGCACGAACGCGTGATGGGCTTGAAGAACGAGCCTGGCCTCGTCGTGCTGTGCGGACGCTACGAAGCGGTCGACCAGCGTTTGCTGGACCGTGTCGTCGACGAGGAAATTTCCCTCGGCGATTTCGTGCTGTCCGGCGGAGAGCTTCCCGCGATGGCGCTGATGGATGCCGTGGTGCGGCTGTTGCCCGGTGTGCTGGGCGACGAGGCGTCGGCGGTCGAAGACAGTTTTGTCAACGGCCTGCTGGATTCGCCGCATTACACGCGTCCCGAAGTCTATGAAGGCGTGGCCGTGCCGCCGGTACTGATGGGTGGCAACCACGCCGAGATCATGAAGTGGCGCCGCCAGCGTATGCTGGAGGCGACCGCGAAGAAACGGCCGGATCTGCTGGACAAGGCGCGTGGCGCCGGTCTGCTGACGAAGGCCGACGAGCAGTTTCTCGCAACCTTGCAAAAGGTCGCGGAATAAAGGCGGGTGACCATAAGGGCACTCGTGTTCAACCCCATCCTCTACCGGGCATCGAACGCGCCGGCAAGATGGTCATAGGAGTCATAAAAATGGATCTGATCCAGCAACTCGAGCAAGAAGAGATTGCGCGCCTCGGCCGCAACATCCCTGATTTCGCACCGGGCGACACCGTTGTCGTCAGCGTCAACGTCGTCGAAGGCAACCGCAAGCGCGCCCAGGCATACGAAGGCGTCGTCATCTCGCGTCGTAACCGCGGCCTGAACTCGAACTTCATCGTTCGCAAGATCTCGTCGGGCGAAGGCGTCGAGCGTACGTTCCAGCTGTACTCGCCGCTGATCGCTTCGATCGAAGTGAAGCGTCGTGGTGACGTGCGTCGTGCGAAGCTGTACTACCTGCGCGAGCGTTCGGGCAAATCGGCACGTATCAAAGAGAAACTGCCGACTCGCAAAGCCGCTACGACCGCTGCTGCGGAGTAATAGCGTCTGTGCTAGGGAAAAGGCATCCGGTTGGATGCCTTTTTCTTTTGGAGAAAGCCCTTGGCAAAACTGCACATCGATCCCAAGCGCCTGCCCGTCGACGCCATCGCCGGCGAGCCCGCCTTGCCGGCCGAGCGCCTGGAGGTCGCCTGGCTGCGCGAGCGCCTCGCCCATCCGCCGTCGTGGGTGCCGGAATTGCCCGACGACATGCGCCAGCGCTTCCCCACGCTGCGCCGCGCGGCCGTCCTCGTGCCCCTCGTGCGCCGGCCGGAGGGTCTCACGGTATTGCTGACGCAGCGCACCGAACACCTGAGCAACCACGCGGGCCAGGTCAGCTTTCCCGGCGGCCGGGCGGAAGAGGACGACTCGTCGCCCATCGAGACCGCACTGCGCGAGACGGAGGAGGAGATCGGCCTCACGCGCCGCCACGTCGAGATCATCGGTGTGCTGCCCGACCACGTCACCGCGTCCGCCTACATCGTCACGCCCGTCGTGGGCCTCGTCACGCCGCCGTTCGACCTCGTGGCCGAATCGAATGAAGTGGCGGACATCTTCGAAGTGCCCTTGCGGTTCCTGATGGATGGCATGAACCACCAGATCATGTCGTTCGACCTGCCGGAGGGCGCCGGCCGCCGCAGTTTTTATGCGATGCCGTACGAACGCTTCTTCATCTGGGGCGCGACAGCGGGTATGCTGCGCAACTTGTTTCATTTGTTACGCGCTTAATGGGGAATAGACTCGCGCTGGTCTCTGCGCTACCCTAGCGGGCAATGAAGTAAGGCAACAACGTACAAAGGACCGTGCATGACTTTTTTCTCCATTCTGTGCGCGCTGCTCATCGAACAGCTGAAGCCGCTGCGCGCGGATAACCAGATCTACGCCGAGATCAAGCGCTTTGCCATGAAGATCGAGAGCTGGTTCAATGCCGGCCAGGTCAGTCATGGCCGGCTGGGCTGGTTCCTGATGATGGCCGTGCTGATGGTGCCGACGGCCGTCATCTACGGTGTCCTCGTGTACTACCGCTTCGTGTTCGCCGCGTTCGCCTGGAACGTGCTGATCGTCTACCTGACGCTCGGTTTCCGCCACTACAGCCATTACTTTACGTCGATCCAGTTCGCCCTCAACGCGGGCGACGAGGCGACGGCGCGGACACTCCTGGCCGAATGGGCCAGGATCGACACGGTCGGCATGGACACCACCGAGATCGCCCGCATCGCCGTGGAAAAATCCCTGATCACGACGCACCGCAACGTGTTCGGCGTGTTCTTCTGGTTCCTGATGCCGCTGGGCCCGGCCTGCGCCGTCATGTACCGCGTGTCCGAATACCTCGCGCGCGCGTGGAACGAACCGGACCACATGCGCAATGAAGCCTTTGGCCAGTTCGCGGCCCGCGCGTTCTACTGGATCGACTGGATTCCCGTGCGCCTGACGGCGATCGCGTTCGCCGTGGTCGGTAATTTCGAGGATGCGATCTATGCGTGGCGCAATTTCGCCAATCGTTGGACCGACGAATCGAAAGGCATCATCCTGGCCGCGGGCGGCGGCGCGATGGGCGTGCGCCTCGGCTCCCCGGCCGAGAACGCGCCGCACGTCCTGCCGGCCGACGCGGCGACGGTCGACAGCTCCGCCAGCGAGGACGACATGCTGCCCGGCGACGAGCCGAGCGTGCGCGCACTGCAAAGCACGGTCGGCCTGGTCTGGCGCGCGCTGTTATTATGGATGCTGCTCCTGCTGCTGCTGTCGGGCGCGGTCCTGCTCGGCTGATATTTATCGTGCCGGTCCGACGAGGGCCGGCACATGGGGCTCGTCCGCAGGTCTTCTATAAGATATAATAGTCGGGTTGTTCTCATCCACGCCTTTGTTTCAGAAGCCGCACTATGGCCGACTCACCGCAAACCGGGAAAGGCGCCGACGAATTCTTCATTCTCGGCGTGACAAGTAAGGGCAGGCAATTCCGCCCGAGTGACTGGGCCGAGCGTCTATGCGGCGTCATGTCGTGTTTCCGGCCGGCCGGCAGCGGTGGCCCGAACGCCCACCTGAAGTTCTCGCCCTACGTGCACCCGACCGTCGTGAACGGTGTCAAGGCGGTTGTCGTGAACAACGCCCTCAAAAGCATCGAACCGCTGGCCTACCACTTCGTGTGCAATTTCGCCAAAGACAACGACCTGCAAGTCGTCGAGGCGTGTTTCGTTCCCCCTGCGGACGAAAAGAAGAAGTCCTGATCTACCTCAAACCCTGATCGATGCACCATGGGTAGCTTTAGCGCTTGACGTTGGAGCTCGCCATGGAAGTCGGAAAACTCTGCACGGTCGACACCGTTTGCTGCGCGCGCGATGAAAGCGTGCAGGGTGCGGCCTTACTCATGCGCAAACATCACGTGGGCGACATCGTCGTCGTCGACGATGTGGACGGCGAACGCACGCCGGCCGGCATCGTCACGGACCGCGACATCGTCGTCTCCGTCGTCGCCCTCGGCCTCGATCCGGCCGGCCTGCAGGTCGGCGACATCATGACGGACGACCTGCTCACGGCCGACGAGCACGACGACGTCTCGGTCACCATCGAACGCATGCGCCTGCGCGGCATCCGGCGCGTGCCCGTGGTGGGCGAGGGCGGGCGCCTCGCGGGCATCGTCAGCGCGGACGACCTGCTCGGCTTCCTGGCCGAGGAAATGGAAGACCTCGCCCGCATCAGTCCCTACCAGCAACAGCACGAACGCCGCGTGCGGCAATGACGGTAAGCCTGTCCTAAGTACCCGTCTGTTACCATGTCCCGAGGACAAAAGTAACTGACGGAGTGACATGAGCTTGACGTTCTTTCAGCGCGGCCTCGCCGCTTATACGGTCGCGGGCGGCCTCACCTTCATCGCGGCCGGCAACGCCTGGGCCTTCGACCTGCCCAAGGGCGTCGTGCAAGGCCCGTCGGTCGAGGGCATCACGGAATACCGCCTGCCGAACGGCCTGAAGGTCTTGCTGTTCCCCGACTCGTCGCGGCCCACCGTCACCGTCAACGTCACGTACCTCGTCGGCTCGCGCCACGAGAATTACGGCGAGACGGGCATGGCCCACCTGCTGGAACACCTGATGTTCAAGGGGAGCCCGAAGCATCCCGACATCACCCGCCAGTTCCAGGACCGCGGCATGCAGTTCAACGGCACGACGTCGCTCGACCGCACGAATTACTACGAAGTGTTCCAGGCGTCGGACGATAACCTCAACTGGGCGCTGGGGATGGAAGCGGACCGCATGACGCATTCCAACATCGCCAAAAAGGATCTCGATTCGGAAATGACGGTCGTGCGCAACGAGTACGAAAACGGCGAGAACTCGCCGGGCGCCGTGCTCATGAAGCGCATGCAGAGCGTGGCCTACGACTGGCATTCGTATGGCCGCTCCACGATCGGCAACAAGAGCGACATCGAGAACGTCAGGATTTCCAACCTGCAGAATTTTTATCACACGTATTACCAGCCGGATAATGCCGTACTGCTCGTCGCGGGCAAGTTCGATCCCGCGAAGACCCTCCTGTCGATCAACCGGCTGTTCGGCGCGATCCCGAAGCCCAAGCGCACGCTGCCGGAATTCTGGACCGTCGAGCCCACGCAGGACGGCGACCGTACCTTTACCGTGCGGCGCCAGGGCGACGTGCAGATCGTCGCGCTCGGCTACAAGGTCCCGTCCGGCCTGCACGACGACAGCGACGTGCTGAGCTTCGCGTCGACCATCCTCGGCGATTCGCCGACGGGCCGTCTCCATAAACTCCTGGTCGAGACGGGCAAGGCGAGCCAGGTGTTCGCCTACGGCCAGACGGGCTATGCGCCGGGCCTGCAATACTTCGGCGCCGTCGTCAAAAAGGACGCGCCGCTCGAACCCGTGCGCGCCGCGCTCACGCAGGCCGTGGAAGAGTTCGCGAAGAACCCGCCGACGCCGGAAGAGATGGAGCGCACGAAGCGCGGCTTCCTGAACGAATTCGAGCGCAGCCTGAACGATCCGCAACAGGTCGGCCTCGCGCTGTCGGAAGTGGTCGCGCTGGGCGACTGGCGGCTGTTCTTCGTCGGTCGCGACCGCGTCGGCAAGATCACGTCGGACCAGGTTGCGGCGGCAGCGGGACGCTATTTCAGGCGCGATAACCGCGTCACGGGAGAATTCATCCCGGACGACAATCCGCAGCGCGCCGTCATCCCGCCCGCGCCCAGCGTGCAGAGCCTGCTGAAGGATTTCAAGCCGCAGGCGTCCACCCTGAGCGCCGAGGATTTCGATCCGAACCAGGCCAACATCATGAAGCGCACGACGCTGACGACGGCGGGCGGCGTGAAACTGGCATTGCTGCCGAAGAAGAACCGCGGCCAGACCGTCACCGTCGACCTGCGCCAGCACATCGGCGACGAGCAGAACCTGTTCGGCAAGGCGGCGCTGCCCGGGCTGACGAATGCAATGCTGATGCGCGGCACGACGAAGTACGACCGCGTGCAACTGGCCGACGCCTTCGACAAGCTCAAGATTTCCGGCAGCCTCACGCATTTCCAGACGACGCGCGAGAACCTGCCCGAGGCCCTGAAACTCGTCGCCCACGTGCTGCGCGAACCGGCCTTCCCGGCCGCCGAGTTCGAGCAATTGCGCCAGCAAACGATCGTCGGCCTGGAGGCGAGCCGCAGCGAGCCGACCAATGTGGCGTCGCGCGCGCTGAACGAGCATTTCGATGTGTACCCGAAGGGCGATATTCGCCACGAAACGACGCTCGAGGAAGATCTCGCTGACCTCAAGGGCGCGACCCTGGACCAGGTCAAGGCATTCCACCACGATTACTACGGCACCGTGCCGGCCGAGATGGCCATCGTAGGCGATTTCGATGCGCAGGCGATCGCGCCCCTCGTGGATCAATTGTTTGGTCAGTGGAAGGCGACCATGCACGTGGCGCCCGTGCTGCGCAAGAACGGCGACATCGCGCCCATCCATGCGTTCCTGAACACGCCCGACAAGGAAAACGGCTTTTATACGGCGCGGATCAACGTCGACCTGAACGTCGAGGATCCGGACTACCCGGCGCTGATGCTGGCCAATTACATCTTCGGCGGCGGCGGCATGCGCTCGCGCCTGATGGACCGTATCCGCCAGAAAGAGGGTCTGTCGTATGGCGGCGGCTCGAACCTCGTCGCCGGCGACCTCGACCGTGCCGGCATGTTCGCGATCAGCGCCATCGCCGCACCGCAGAACCTGGCCAAGGTCGATGCCGCCGTGCGCGAGGAACTCCTCCGCGTGCTCAAGGATGGCTTCACGACGGCGGAACTCGCTGGCGCCAAGTCGGGTCTGATGCAGCAGAGGATCCAGAACCGTGCCGACGACGGTGCACTGGCCGCAGGCTGGACGTCGTACATGTACCGCGGCCGTACATTCGAATGGTCGGCCGAGTTCGAACAGCGTTTGATGGCCGTCACCTTGCCCCAGTTGAACGCAACATTCCGCAAGGCGATCGACCCGGCGAAGATGTCCGTCGTCATGGCTGGGGACAAGGCAAAAGTGAAACCTGCACCCTGAATGCAACACTCGGCCGTTCATTATCTTGCAGATTGACTGAGAAACTTGGTCAATGTCCGGCACCAGCGCTATCATGTTGCCTGAACGCAGTATTGCTTGTAGGAAGCAAAGCTTGCGTCAAGATATTGAAAAGGAAGCATGATGAAGGGCATGACCAAGCCAACTCCGAGTGGCATTTCGTATGCGGGCAAGGTAGTGCTGGTAACCGGCGGCGCCAGCGGCATCGGCCGCGCGACGGCGCTGGCATTCGGGCGCGCGGGCGCCTGTGTCGTCATCGCCGACACGTCGGTCGACGGCGGCCACATGACTGCGGCCCTGATCGTCGAAGCGGGCGGCAAGGCGCTGTTTGTTAAAGCCAATGTCACGGTCGCGGCGGATGTCGAAGCCTTGATGGACAAGGCGGTCGGCCATTACGGCCGCATCGACTGCGCCGTCAACGGCGCCGCCGTCGAGGAAGAGTTCCTGCCGCTGGCCGAAGGCGAAGACGACCAGTTCGACCGCATCATGGGCGTCAACGTCAAGGGTGTGTGGCTGTGCATGAAGAGCCAGCTGCGCCAGATGCTCAAGCAGGAAGGCGGCGGCGTGATCGTCAACATCGCGGACGCCGGCGGCCTCGTGGCGGCACCGCACCGCGCCATCTATTCGGCGTCCAAGCATGCCGTCGTCGGCCTCACGAAGAGCGCGGCCGTGGAATATGCGAAGGACGGCATCCGCGTCAACAGCGTGTGCCCGGGCGCCGTCAAGACGCCGATGCTGGCGCGCATGCTCGAGCGCGAGCCGGGACGCGACAAGAAACTCAAGGCGGCCCATCCGATGGGACGCATCGCCGACCCGTCCGAGATCGCCAACGCGGCGCTGTGGCTGTGCTCGGAGCAGGCGTCGTTCGTCACCGGTCACCAGCTGGCCATCGATGGCGGCCTGACGGCGATCTGATCGCGCCGGCGCTTACTTGCGGCCGCTTCCGGGAGGCGTTTTCTTGCGTGCGGCCCGCTGCTGCTTTGCCTGGGTATCGACGCGCGCCTGACGCGCCTTGTACAGCGTGACGGCATCCTCGCGCGCACGCGTCAGCGTCCGCATCTCCGGATGGTCGTCATGCGGCGAAAAATACTCGGCGGCCTGCGCATCGACGACGAGCTTGATGGCGGTGGCGTCGTCGAGGTCGTACAGCTCGGTCAGCAGGGTGGTGACTTCGTCCAGATAGGCTTCGTAGGTCAGGTTGGTCATGGCGTTGTTGTTGTTAAAAGTAAATCAGCCGGCGCTCAGCTCGGCCACGAAGTCGTACATGTCGCCCCGAAAATAGGAGCGGCAGAATTCCACCGCCTGGCCGTCCGGCAGGAAACCCAGCCGTTCCACGCACAGGCCCGCATCGCCTTCCTTCGATTGCAGCAGCTTCGCCTGCTCGGCGTTCAGCAGCAGGGCGGACAGGCGCTGCAGCGCGCGCACGGGGCGCTTGCCGTTCGCTTCCAGCGCTTCGTACATCGACACGTCCACCGCGTCCAGCGAGGGTAGGGCAGATGCCGCGATGGTCGCGTATTCCAGGCACATCGGCATGTCGTCGGCGTAGCGGATGCGGTTGAAGCGGTAGACGCCGGCGCCCGGCGACAGCCCGAGACGCAGCGCTTCTTCCGGCGTTACCAATCCTTCCGACCGCTTGAGCCAGACGCTGCGCGGCGTGCGCCCGCGCGAGCGCATGTCTTCCGAGAACGACGTCAACTTGGCGAAATTCTTTTCGATGCGCGTGTTGATGAAATTGCCGGACCCCGCGCGGCGCACGAGCAGGCCTTCCTCGACGAGGCCGTCGATCGCCTTGCGCACGGTGATGCGCGAAATGTCCAGTTCGGCCGCGAGCTGGCGCTCGGCCGGAAGGGCTTCCGCCGGACCGTAGACGCCGCGGTCGATCGCGTCGCGCAGGGCGCGCTGCAATTGCTGGTAGAGCGGCAGGTTGCTGGTGGCGGAAAGCTGATGCATCAGCTGCGCGAGGTGGGACATGCGGCGGGGGTCATTGGCAAGCGATCCCCGGATGATACCAAAAAAAGACCGCCTGTCACTTCGGCCGGGGATTGGCCAGCTTCCGGTCCGGCTGCAGCAGCTTGCCCGAGCGCACCGCCGCGACGGCCGCGGACACGGAGCGCGCCACGTTGCGCACTTCTTCCTGGAATGCCGTGTCCTTGTCCAGCGTGTCGTGGCTCCCGGCATACGATTCGTAATAGCCGACGTAGCGGTCGAGCAGGGCGGTCGGGCCCGCGTCGATGAGGCCCATCCAGTCGAGCCAGTCGGACAGCGAGCGCCGCGTCGATTCGATGCCGGCCACGTCGCCATGCACGACGAGCCCGTAGACGCGGCCCGCGAGATGCTTCGGATAGTCCCAGTCCTTCTCCAGCGCCTTCGCTTTTTCCGCGTCCTTGCCGTGCGTGGCGCTGGGATCGGGATTGCCGCCGTCGGCGCACACGAGCCGGTCGATCATCAGCTTCAGCACGGAGGGCGACTGGTACCAGTACGTCGGCGTGAGGATGATGACTCCGTGCGCGGCCACCCAGCGCTCGTAGATCTCGTTCATCCAGTCGTTTTCCTGGTTCAGCGAGTGGTTCGGGTAGCAGCTGCATGGCCAGTGGCACATCGGCATCGCCGTCGACACGCAGGCTTTACAAGGGTGGATGTGGCGGTCGTAGTCGGAAATGATGCGCGACAGGTCGAGCAGATCCGTCTCCACGCCCTCGGCCGCGATGGTCGCTTCGCACAGCTTCGCGAGGCGCCACGTCTTCGAGATTTCGCTCGGACAGCTGCCGTCGTTGCGCGCCGCGCCATTGATCAGGAGGACGCGGCTCGGCGTCGCCGGATCTTTCTGGCGGGCTTCGGCGGCCAGCAGGCGGTCGTGCGCCTCCTTCCATTCGACGGATAAATCGTAGTCCGGATCGGCGAAGCCGGGCCCGGCCTTCACCGTGATCGGGGCCTTGTGCGAATCGACGTAGGCCTTCCACGCGACCTCTTCGACGGCCGCCAGTTCCTTTGCGACGGCCTGGTAGGCCGGATCGTAGAAGTCGCGCGAAAAGACGACGTGGAATTCGTCGCGATTCAGCTTCGCGGGCGCCTGGCCCTTGCGTACGGTCGTCATGGCCGGCCTTTCCAGAAGAGGTGGACCGATTATCGGACGCCATGCCGAGCTTGCCCGTACGCTGATTCACACAGACGAAAAAAAAGCGGCGCGAACCGTGGTCCGCGCCGCTTCGTTCGCCGGAGGATCCGGCGGAATTACTTGGCTGCCACCGCACCCGCCGGGTGGTTCAGCAGCAGGATCCAGTACTTGGCCGTGTCGGACAGGCCGCCGCCGGCTTTCACTTCCTGGAAGGTCTGGATGGCTTTGTCCTTCTGGCCGGCTTTGGCGTAGGCCATGCCCAGGCGCAGCTTGGCTTCGTCAGGCGACTTCAGGCCGCCCTTCGCGATACCTTGCTGGATGAAGGGGATGCCCTTGTCGAACTGGTCCATCGTGACGTAGGCCCAGCCCAGGTTGACGAGGCCGGCGCCGGTCTTGGCCTTGCTGGCGCCCGCTTCGCCCGCGGCGATGTTTTTCGCATCGCTTGCAGCTTCCTTGGTGGCGCGGTCGCGCAGCTGGCGGTCCTTGGCGGCGCCGCTGCCCGTGCCCAGCACGCCGGCCGCGAAGCCCGCGTCGACGACTTTCTTCGCTTCGGTCGGGAAGCCGTCCTTCAGGGCCAGCTCGGCCAGTTCCGTGTAGGCGTCCGACGACATCGCCTTGACGGCCGCGAATTCGAGGCGCAGCACGTCCGGGATGTTGGCGTCCTGGAAGCCCGGCTTGCGCACGATGCCGCGGCTGATCAGGTCCATCCAGAAATCGTCGGTCGGGTAGTAGGCGGCCAGTTTTTCCAGGCCGCGCAGGTAGGCGGCGTCATCCTTGACCTTGTTCGCGGCCGACGCGTACAGGCGCAGGTCTTCCTGGGTCGGCGTCTTGCCGGCCTGTTCCGCCGCCTGCAGCACCGGTTCCTGGGCTTTCAGCGCCGACGCGAAGTCGCCGCTCAGGTAGTACGAGCGGATCAGCGCCGAATTGATCTGGTCCGTCGACTTGCCCGATGCCTGGATCTGCTTGTACAGCTCGATCGCCTTCGGATAGTTCTTGGCGTTGTAGTACATCGTGGCCAGCGCCTGCGTGAAGTTCCCCTTGTCCGCGTCCGGCAACTTGCCCGATGCCAGGATCGCTTCCAGGGCGCCGATCGCCATCTGGTCGTCACCCGTCGACGTGCCCAGCGACAACTTCATACGATTCAGCACATAGGTCTCGTACGGCGTCTTGTCCGGGAACGCTTCGGCTTGGGTGATGCGGTTCTTCACCTCGCCATAGTTCTTCGCGTCCATCAGCGGCTTGATCTGGGCCGGGTCGAGCAGCTTGTACAGATCCGGGCGGACCGTATCCGGCTTCGGCGCGGCGGCCTCGGCTTTCTTGTCCTGCGCCGACGCGCTGTGCATCAGGGCCGGCGCGGCGTTCAGGCCAAGGGCGGCCAGCATCATGGCAAGGCGGGCGAAACGGAATTGGGACATTGAAAAATCCTCTCTTAATGACGATAAAGTTGCACCGCTCAGTCGCTGCAAATACATACGCCGACGGTGCCGGAGCCGATCTCGGACAAAGCGTGCATTGTCCCACAAACTGCTGACGGGCGTGGCAATTGTGCCCCAGCCGTGCGACGTCGGTATGCGTCGTTACAATGCGTTACCGCCTGAGGTCAAAAGCCGGGCACCGGGCAGCGTCCTTCCGCGTCGATCCCGCCCGCCAGCCACGCCCGGACCGCGTCCAGCGCGGGCGGTGCGAAGCCATAGGTCATCAGCGCGGGCGCCGCGAAGTCGAGGGCCTGGTACGGGTTCCACAGCGCGAGGTGCAGGTCCGGCGTCCACGTGCCGCGTGCGTGCGGGCCGTAGCGGCGGCGCGAGGTCGACGCGAGGATCGTGAAGCGGCCGTCGTGCGGCAGCGCGGACCAGTCGAACGTCTCGGCATCCGCGAACGTGACGAGGTCGACGTCGAACAGGGATTGCAGCATTGCCGCGATGGCGCTGGCGGGCACGCCCGCTTCCGACACGCCATCGCTGACGACGTCCTGGCGCGCGACGAGGCGCAGCTTGCTGCCAGGCGCAGGCCGCTGCGGATTGCCGCGTGCCGTGAGCGCCCGGCGCCACGCGTCCGCCATCAGCGCCCGGTCCGCGTCTTCCGTCGCATACGGCGTGGCGCCGGCCGGATGTGCACGCGCGAGGCGGTCCAGGCGTTCCAGGCGCGCCTGCACCTCGGCCAGCGGCAGGCGGCCGTCGTCGATGGCGGAGGCGATCGCGGCAATGGTGCGTTCCTGTGTGTCGCGGCTGCCGATCGCCATCACCATGTCCGCGCCGGCCATCAGCGCGTTCACGGCGGCGTCGCCGGCGTCGTACCGGTGCGCGATCGCGTGCATGTCCATGCCGTCCGTGATGATCACGCCGTCGTAGCCCCATTGCCTGCGCAGCAGATCGTGCAGGATCGCGCGCGACATCGTGGCCGGATTGTCGGCGTCCAGGGCAGGGTAGACGATGTGCGCCGTCATCACGGCCGGCGCGTGCGGCGCGGCCGTGCGGAATGGCGCGAATTCGAAGCGCTCCAGTTCCGGCAAGGGTTTGTCGACCGTGGGCAGGTCGCGGTGCGAATCGACGTGCGTGTCGCCGTGGCCGGGGAAGTGCTTGACGCAGCACGCCACGCCTTCGCTGTCGCTCCCGGCCATCCACGCGAGCGCCAGCCGCGTCGCCGTGTCCGGATCGGCGCCGAACGAGCGCTCGGCGATGACGGGATTGCGCGGGTTGTTGTTCAGGTCGAGCACGGGCGCGAAGTTCCAGTTGAAGCCCATGGCGAGGATCGCACGCGCGACGGCCGCGCCCACGTTGCGGGCCAGCGTCTCGTCGCCCGCCGCGCCGAGCGCCATCGCGGACGGCGGCGGCGGCACCCACAGCGCGCGCACGACGGCGCCGCCTTCCTGGTCGAGCGCGATCAGGGAGTCTCCGCCCATCGCATCCTTCAAATCGCCCGTGAAGCGCGTCAGCTGCGCGGCATCGAGCATGTTCTGGCGGAACAGGCACGCGCCGCGGATGCGGTTGGCGCGGATGAAGTCGGCCGTGTCGGCGTCGAGTTCCGTGCCGAACAGCCGGATCATGATCAGGCGGCCGGCCAGTTGGAGAAGGTCGTTCGTGTGCATCAATGAGTCTTCGTGACTTTGTTCAGGTGGCGCGGCTTGTCGGGATCGAGCCCGCGCGCTTTCGACAGGTGCGCCGCCATCACGTAGAACGCGTTGATCGCGACGATCGGGTCCAGGTCAGCGCAGCTCGATACGGGCAGGTCGAGGTCGCGCGAGGCGATGTCCGTCGGCGCCGCGAGCAGCACGCGCGCGCCGCGGCCGCGCATCTCGTCGGCCAGCGCGACGAGGCCCGCCTGCGCAGGGCCGCGCGTGGCGAAGATCAGCAGGGGATAGCCCTCGTCGATCAGCGCCATCGGGCCGTGCTTGATCTCGGCGCCGGAAAACGCCTCGGCCTGCAGCGCCGACGTCTCCTTGAATTTCAGCGCCGCTTCCAGCGCGATGGGGAAGCTGATGCCGCGGCCGACGACCATGATGTTGCGCGCCGGCGCCAGCACGTCCAGCGCGGCCGACCAGTCGGCCTGTGCGGCCCGGCGCAGCGCGTCCGGCAGGGCGGCGAGGCCGTCCTTCAGTTCCGCGTCCTGCTGCCATTCCGCGACGAGGCGGGCGCCGGCCGTCAGGCTCGTAATGAAACTCTTCGTCGCGGCCACGCTCTGTTCCATCCCGGCGCGCAGCGGCAGCGCCCATTCGGCTTCGCGCGCGAGCGGCGAATCGATGTCGTTCACGAGCGCGACGGTGGTCGCGCCGCCCTGGCGGAAGTAGCGGATCGGTTCGACGACGTCCGGACTCTGGCCCGACTGCGAGATCGATACGGCAAGCGTGCCCGCGGCCTGCAGCGGCGCCTTGTACAGCGTGAGGAGCGACATCGGCAGCGACGTCACGAGACGGCCCATGCGCGCCATGATCAGGTAGGCGAGGTAGCTGGATGCGTGGTCCGAACTGCCGCGCGCCACCGTCACCGCGTTGTGGAAGGAGGCGTTGCGCAGGTGGTGGCCCAGCGCGGCGTAGCGGTCGGCGTCGTGCGCCAGCTGCAGGGCGACGCAGTCGGCCGCGGACACGGCTTCTTCAAGCATCAGCGAGGTCACACTGTTCTCCTTCGATATAAACGGTTTTCAGGTTCAGGTCGCGGTCGAGGACGACGAGGTCGGCGAAGCAGCCCGGCGCGATGCGGCCGCGGCGCGTCTCGCCCAGGTAGTCGGCGGCGTTGGTCGATACGCGCCGCGCGGCGTCGGCGAGGTCGAGGCCGATCGAGACGAGGTTGCGCAGCGCCTGGTCCATCGTCAGCGTGCTGCCGGCCAAGGTGCCGTCCGCGAGGCGCACGCCGCCCATGCATTTGTGGACGACCTGGCGGCCCAGCATGTACTGGCCGTCCGGCATGCCGGCGGCGGCCGTGGAATCCGTCACGCAGTACAGGTGCGGGATGCAGCGCAGCGCCGTCTTGATGGCGCCCGGATGCACGTGCAGCAGGTCGGGGATGATCTCCGCGTACTGCGCATGCGCAAGCGCCGCGCCGACCATGCCGGGATCGCGGTGGTGCAGGCCCGGCATCGCGTTGAACAGGTGCGTGAAACCGGCCGCGCCGTGTTCCAGCGCGCGCACGCCGTCGTCGTAATTGCCGTTCGTGTGGCCGATCTGCACGCGGATGCCGGCGTCGGCCAGCTGGCGCACGAGCGCGAGGTGGCCGTCGATCTCGGGCGCGACGGTGATCAGGCGCATCGGTGCCTGCGCGTTGAAACGCTCGACCTCTGTCATCGTCGCCTCGCGCGCGAACGGCGGCTGCGCGCCCAGCTTGCCCGAG
This sequence comes from Telluria mixta, assembly GCF_029223865.1. Taxonomy (NCBI): domain Bacteria; kingdom Pseudomonadati; phylum Pseudomonadota; class Betaproteobacteria; order Burkholderiales; family Oxalobacteraceae; genus Telluria; species Telluria mixta. Next base: position 222,965 of record NZ_CP119520.1, on the reverse strand, counting down.
TTGATGTACGGGCCTTCCAGGTGCACGCCGAGGATGCGCGCTTCGCCCTTGCCGCGCTCCGCGCACGCGGTGCCGATGGCGGTGAGCGCCCGGTCGATGTCGTCCAGCGGCGCCGTCATCGTCGTGGCCAGCAGGCTCGTCGTGCCGTGCTTCGCATGCAGGCGCGCGATGACGTGCGGCGCGTCGCCGCCTTCCATCATGTCGCGTCCCGCGCCGCCGTGCACGTGCAGGTCGATGAAGCCGGGCAGGATGTAGTCGTCGGCATTGGCGCCCGGATCGGCCGCGTCGCCTTCGATGGCGGCGATGGTCGTGGCGCCGTCTTCGATGACGATGCGCCCGCGGATCCAGCCGTCCGGGGTCAGGATGTTGCCTTGCATGGTAGATCCTTTCATGCCGCGAGGTGCAGCTCGCGCAGGTAAAGCTCAATCAAGCGGAGTGCCCCGCGCGCGGAATCGCCTTCCGGCGCGCGGGCGCGGGCCGCGAGTGCGGGCGGAAGCCAATCGCGCAGGGCGCTGCCCAGGCCGCCGCACAGCGCGAGCGGCAGGCTGCCGTCCGGGTCGAGCGCGCGGGCGATGGCGGCCGCTTCTTCGCCGGCCTTCGTCAGGATGGTGTGCGCGACCGGGTCGTCCGCATGCTGCAGCACGAGGGGTGCGAGCGCGGCGTACGTCGTCTGCGTGGCCTGGCCCAGCCAGACCTGGATCGCGGCGCGGTTGCCGCCGCAGGCATCGATGACGGCATCGGCGAACGCGCTGCCTGGGCGGCGTCCGTCGAGCACCTGTTCGATGTGGTTGATGGCGGCGAGGCCGATCCAGCCGCCGCTCGCTTCGTCGCCGGCCGGGAAGCCCCAGCCGCCCACTTCGCGCCGCGTGCCGTCCGGCAGCAGCACTTCGCCGACGCTGCCGGTGCCGATGGCGACGATGGCGCCGGGGTTGCCGCTGTGCGCACCGAGCAGGGTCGTAAACGCATCCGTTTCGAGGCGCAGCGCGGCGTAGCCGGGATCGGCGTCCACGAACGCCTGCGCCCATTGGCCGTTGTGCACGCCGGCGAGGCCCAGGCCGATGGCGATGCGGTCAAGCGTGGGTTGTTCGATGCCGGCCGTGGCGAAGGCCTGGGCGACGGCATCCTGGACGGCCGCCCAGGCGCGGGCGATGCCGAGCCCCAGGCCGGACGGGCCGCTGCTGCCCTGGGCCAGTTCGACGAAACCTTGGGGAGAAAACCGTGCGAGGCGCACGCGGGTGCCGGTGCCGCCGCCGTCGACGCCGATGAGATAGTCGATCATATGAGTGCTGTGCCGGAAAGGTCAGGGCACTATAGGCAGCACTGATAGGCTTGTCAACAGGTATTTAATTGGTATTGTCGCGCTGCCCGGTAGGTGCAGAATTGGTCTCGTTCGCTCTGCTTGAGCTGTCCGGTTCGAGCGGGGAATTGGTATTAAAAGCGGTATTGTCGCGCAGCCATTCGAACAGAATCGCCATCATGAACGGACCCACGAACAGGCCAATGACGCCCAGGGTCGAGACGCCGCCGAGGAGGCCGAACAGCACGGCGAGGAACGGCAGGTTCACGCGCCGGCCGATCAGCTTCGGGCGGATGAATTTATCGACGAGGAACAGCTCGAACGCGCCCCAGCAGAACAGGCCGAGCGCGGCGCCGGAATGGCCCTGGCCCAGGAGCAGCAGCGAGACGAGCGAGAACGACAGCGGCGCGCCGCCCGGCACGAGCGCGAAATACCCCGTGAGCACGCCCAGCAGCGCCGGCGCCGGCGCGCCCGCGATGGCGTAGGCGGCGCCGAGCACGCAGCCTTCCAGGATGGCGACGGAGACGAGGCCCAGCGCCGTGCCGCGCACGGACAGGGGGAACACGCGGCGCAGCATCGGATACTGGCGCGGCAGCGCACGCATGCCGGCCGTGTCGACGTGGCGGATGGCGGCGGGGCCGTGCAGGTACAGCACGAACAGGGTGAGCAGGGCGAGGAACAGGTACAGCGCGTTCGCGAGGATCGTCGAGCCCCACAGGCGCGCGGCGCCCGTCAGGTGCGGGGCGACGTCGCCGGCCGCGCTGCCGACGAGGCGATTCAGGCCGCCGGGCTGGGCAAGGTGCTCGTTCCACCACTGGACCGCGTGTTCGGCCACCATCGGCAGGTGCGCGATCCAGGCGGGGACGGGGATGCCCGTCTCGTTGGCGCGAGCAAGGAGGCGCTGCACGCCGGCCAGTTCGCCGCCCAGCGTATTCAGCAACAGGATACCCGGACCGACGAAACCGAGGATCAGCAGGCCCACGAGGAAGGCCGCGCTGGCGGAAGGCGGCCAGCCGCGGCGCTGCAGGTGGACGTGCGCGGGCCAGGTGATCACGGCGAGCAGGCCGGCCCAGGCCAGCGCGCCGAGGAAGTGCTGCAGGAGGACGGCCAGCGCCAGCGCGAACAGCGCCGGCACGAGAAGCCTGGACGCGCGCCGGTCCGTCATGCCTGCTGCAAGGCCGCGATGCGGTCCTCGCACGACGGGTGGCTGCTGAACAGGGCCAGCACGCCGCCGCCGGCGATGCCCGATGCGGCCAGGTTCTTCGGCAGGTCGGCGTGATCCAGGCCGCCCAGGCGACGGAGCGCGGCGATCATCGGACGGGGCGTGCCCATGATCTGGGCGGCGCCGCGGTCGGCACGGTATTCGCGCTGGCGCGAGAACCAGGCCACGATGATGCTGGCCACGAGGCCGAACAGCAGGTCGCACACGACCGACGTGATCGTGAACGCGATGCCGGGGCCGCGCTCCTCGCCGTCGCGGCGCAGGAACTGGTCCACAAAGTAGGCGACGACGCGCGCCAGGAAGATCACGAACGTGTTCACCACGCCCTGGATCAAGGTGAGCGTCACCATGTCGCCGTTCGCGACGTGCGCCACTTCGTGCGCCAGCACCGCTTCCACTTCATCGTGCGTCATCGACGTCAGCAGGCCCGTCGACACGGCGACGAGCGACGCGTTCTTCGTCGCGCCGGTGGCGAACGCGTTCGGCGCGCCTTCGTAGATCGCGACTTCCGGCATCGCGATGCCGGCCTTCTGCGCCTGGCGCGCGACGGTGTCGAGCAGCCAGCGCTCGGTGGGGTTCGAGGGTTGCGCGATCACGCGCGCACCCGTGGTCCATTTCGCGATGGGCTTCGACATCCACAGCGAAATGAAGGCACCGCCGAAGCCCATCAGGCCGGCGAAGACGAGCAGGGCGCCGAAGTTCAGGCCCTTCGCCGTCAGGTATTGGTTAACGCCCAGCAGGCTCGCCGTAATGCCAAGCACGAGCATGATGGCGAGGTTAGTGGCAAGGAAAAGCAGGATGCGTTTCATGGTCGTCTCTCATCAATAACAAGAATCGCGGCCGGGACGGCCGTTGTCAAGGCAAGAGAATAGGTCAATGACAGATCTTGAAAAAGCGAAGTAAACAGAAGGATTTCTTCGAAAAAATGGAATTATATATTGCGCACGTCGGCCGGGGGGTGATTCCAGTCGTCGTCGCGCCCGTTCAGGTATGTGACGGGCAGTGCCGCGCGTGCGTCGGCCGGCAGGTCGTCCAGGCAGTGTACGCTGACGGCGACGTAATCGCCCCAGCGCGGCGACGTCCCCGTGCCGAACGGCCGGATGCCGCACGCGCCGCAGAACAGGTGGCGCTCCGTACGGGTGTTGCAGCGGTATTCCGTCAGCGCGCCGTTGCCCTGCAGGAGGCGGAATGCAGCCGCGGGCACGATCGCGGCCCAGTTTCTCTGCTTGGTGCACAGCGAGCAGTTGCAGCGGATCGTACCGCGCGTGAAGTCGATATCCGCCGCGAAGCGCACGGCGCCGCAATGGCAGCTGCCGTGCCAGGTGCGCAGGCCGTCCGTCATGGCGCGGCTTTCACGAGGGGCAGTTCGACGTAGCTGCTGTGGTAGATGCGCTGCGTGGCCTTCCTGTAGTCGCCCGGCTGGGCAAAGAAGATGTTCGGTACGAAGGTCTGCGGATTGCGGTCGTACAGCGGGAACCAGCTCGACTGCACCTGCACCATGATGCGGTGGCCGGGCAGGAACACGTGGTTCGCCGTCGGCAGGCCAAAGCGGTACGCCAATGCCTTGTTCGGCGCCAGCGCCTTCGGATTGTCGAACCCTTCGCGGTAGCGGCCGCGGAAGATGTCGCCCGCCACCATCAGCTGGTAGCCGCCCAGCGCCGGCTGCGATCCCACCTGGTCCGGGTACACGTCGATCAGCTTCACGACCCAGTCCGAATCGGTGCCGCTCGTCGACGCGACGAGGTGCGCGACCGGCTCGCCGCTGATTTTCACGGGCGCCGTCAGCACGTCGGACACGAACGTCGCGACGTCCGTGCGGCCCGACGCCTCGCGCTGGTCGTCGACGAGCCAGCGCGGCCACGTCTGGCCCTTCGCTTCGTCGTAGCCGTACGGCGGGATCGGGCGCTGGCGGAACGGCACCGGCTTGGCCGGATCGGACACGTATTCGTCGTAGCCTTTCGCATCGGCCGCGCCGCCGAGCACGGCCTTCTGGTTGGCGGCCAGGCGCAGCGCGACAGGTTCGATGGCGCCGCCGGGCCACGCCGTGAGGTTGCGCCACTTGTTCGTGCCCGTCTCGAACGCGGTGACCGTCGGAATCGCGGGCACGCCGGCATCGCCCTTCAGGTAGCGCGCGAGGAACGGCCTCAAGACCTGCTGGCGCCAGTACAGCGCCGTGTCGCTGCCGAATTTCAAAGTGCCGAGCGTGGCGCCGTCGCCGATCGCGCCGCCATGCGACCACGGGCCCAGCGACAGGAACACGTTGTTTCCCGTATCGTGCGGCTTGATAGCCTTCCACACGGCGATGGCGCCATAGATGTCTTCCGCGTCCCAATAACTGTGCACCAGGAGGGTCGGCACCGTGACGGGTCGACTCGCCAGGATCCTGTCCATCGCCTGCTGCTGCCAGAAAGCGTCGTACGCCGGATGCGCGACGACCTTATTCCAGAAGCCGCTCTGTTCCAGGCCCCGTTCGCGGCCCAGTGCGCCCGCCGAGCCGGCCCGCAGGTACATGTCGTAGTCGTCGTAGTGCGTGATGGGCCACTTGGCCGTGTTGGCGCGCGTGACGACCTGTTCGAGCATGTACGACATATTGATCTGCCGGAAGGCGCCGTTGTGGAACCAGTCGTCGCCCATCCAGTCGTCCACCATCGGGTTCATCGGCACCGCGACCTTCAGCGCCGGGTGCGGATTCACGAGCGCCATCAGCGGCAGGAAGCCGTCGTACGAAATGCCGATGATGCCCACGCGGCCGTTCGTCTCCGGGACGTTCTTCGTCAGCCAGTCGATCGTGTCGTACGTGTCGGTCGAATGGTCGACGGGCGTCGGGTTCAGCGGGCCATGCAGCGGGCGGTTCATCACGTAGTCGCCCTCGGAGCCGTACTTGCCGCGCACGTCCTGCACGACGCGGATATAGCCTTCCCCGGCGATGACGTCGGCCGCGTTGTCGTAGCCCGTCAGGATCGTCTCCAGGTCCGAACTGTCCGAGTGGTTCACGAGGCTGGACGCATCGTACGGCGTACGCGTGAGCAGGATGGGCGCGTTCTGCACACCCTTCGGCACGATGATGATGGTGTTCAGCTTCGTCCCGTCGCGCATCGGGATCATCACCGTTTGCTTCACGTAGTTGAAGCCGGCGTCGGGCGCCTTGAATTCGGCCGGGGTCTCGGAAGGAAGTTCGGAATATTGCGGGGCCGTCTGCGCGTGGGCGAACCCGGCGAGCGCCAGGGCGCTGACGAGGGGAGCGAGGCGAACCAGGTGTGACGTCATCGGGATCCTTGGCGTGTCGTAGGCGGCGCCGCTACATTAGCACAAGGACCAGGCGTTCAGCCGTGGGCGGTACGGGGCGCAGAATGAGGACGGTCGAGATGGACTTCGCGCAGCGCGGCTTCGAACAGCACCACGCGGCGCGTGCGCGGCAGCGCTTCCCACCACGCGAGCGGGAAGGTCAACCGGCGGTCGGCCATGCGCACGAAAGCGTCGAAGCCGGGCTGCGTCTCGGCCAGCACGATGGCCTCCTCGAGATGTGCGGCACGCACCTCGATGCGCATGCCGTCCTCGTTCGCATAGGCCAGCACGCGGCTCACGTCGTCCCACGGCACGACGGTGTCGTCGGCGGCGAAGCAGTCCGGGAATACGCGGACAGCGGGCGCGGACGCCGGCGCGAGGCGGCGTTTCAGGCGGGCGAATATCGGCAACATCGTGGACAGCATGGCGACCTCCTTACCGGGTCGTGTGCGAACCGCTGCGGTCGACGAGCAGCAGCTGGCCGCGCGCGACAGTCTTCGTGTCCGCGCGGTCGTTCCTGTCGACGACGTTGACCGATGCGGTGCCCGGTCCGTGCACGACGATGTCCGCGTGACCTGCCGTCAGGCCGTGGCCATCGAGGCTGCCCGAGCCCGCGATCTGCGCATCGACCTGCGCGACGTTCCCGTCGATGCGGGCATCGCCCGGCCCGTTCATGCGCAGCAGCAGGCGCTTGCCGGACATGCTGGCCTTCAGGCCGCCGGAGCCGGACAGGGCCGCGTCCAGCGTGTCGCCGACGTTCGCCAGGGTGACGCCGCCGGGGCCGCGGGCGCGCACGGTCGCCTTGCCCGCCTTGAGACCGGCCGCATCGAGGTCGCCCGAGCCGGCCAGTTCCACGTTCAGGTCGCCCACCGTGCCGGCCAGCGCGACGTTGCCCGGCCCGTTCATGCGCAGCTGGGCCGTCCCGGCCTGCAGGCCGCGCACGGCCAGTTCGCCCGAGCCGTCCACTTCGGCGTCGAACTTGCGGATCGCGCCCGTGAGGCACGCGTTGCCCGGTCCGCGCTGCACGCTGCGCGCGCCGCCGTCGATGCGCAGGTCGCAGCCTTCGAAGTCGCCCGAGCCGGACATCTCCAGGTCCAGTTCGCGCGCGCTGCCGGCCAGCTTGACGCTGCCCGGCCCGCGCATGCGTGCCGTCACCTTGCTCGCGCGCAGGCCGTCCGCTTCCAGGTCGCCGGAGCCGCCCGCCTGCACGGCCAGCGTGCCGCTCACGTCGGCCAGCTCCACGTCGCCCGGCCCGTTCAGGGTCAGGTCGACGTCGGTGGCTTTCAGGTGCTGCAGTTCCAGGTCGCCGCTGCCGCTTGAGGTCACGGTCAGCTGGCGCACGGCGCCGCTCGCGTGGACGTCGCCCGGGCCGTTGCCGGCCAGGGTGAAGCGGTCGGCGCCGATGCGGTCGATTTCGACGTCGCCGCTGCCCGCCACCGTCAGGCGTTTCAGCGCGGCCGCGCCGATGCGGACGGTGACCGTCTCGCGGCGCTTGCCGAAGTTGAAGAAGAAGCCGTTGCGCTGCACGGGCCGCACGACGAGCGTGTCACCGCGCACGACGGTCTCGATCTCGGCCAGCTGCTTGCGCTCGCCGCTCAGTTCCAGCGACGGCTTCGCCTGGGCATCGATCACGACGTGGTACGGGCCCGCCAGCTCGATCGCGCTGAACGCCGATACGGCACGCTGTTCCGTGGCGACGGCATTGCCCGCTTCCTGCGGCTGGGCGAACGAGGCGGGCGTCATGACGAGGGCGCCGGCCGCGAGCGCGGCGGCCAGGACGGTGAGCTTGAGGGCGGTTTTCATGGTGTCGTCGTTGTTGTCTGCGGCAGCGCCGGGAGACTGCACGATACGGCAGGCAAGGCACCGGCGCAGCCGCCATTCGACGAATGCGCGAAAACGGGGAACAGGCTGCGAAAAACAGGGGGTGGAACGGATGCCAGTTATTTTCGAAGACATCCTCGATTGCGCGCACCCGGTTCGTGATAGTGTGACATGATCCAATGTCTATTTTGGAGGCTCCCATGCTCACTGTCCGCAAGCTGAACGTCGACCTGTCGCGCGGTTTTAGCCGCTTGTGGCTGGGCGGCGATGCCTGGCGCACCGCGTTCATGAATGCCCTGTCGATGAGTTTCCCGCTGGGCGAGCAGATGTTCATCGACAGCGTACGCGCCGTGCCGCCGGAGACCATCCGGGATCCCGCCTTGCGCGCCGAAGTGAAGGGCTTCATCGGCCAGGAAGCGAGCCACCGCTTCGTGCACGAGCAATACAACGCCGAACTGGCGCGGCAGGGGTATCCGTACACGCTCGAACCGCGCACGCGGCGCCGGGTCGGGTTCGCGGCGCGGCTGGCCGTCGCGGACCGCCTGGCCATCACGTGCGCGCTGGAGCACTACACGGCGATGCTGGCCGACTATGTGCTGCGCAACCCGGCGTGGCTGGAAGACGCGGAACCGCAGCTGCGCGTGCTGTGGTCGTGGCATGCGGCGGAAGAGACGGAGCACAAGGCGGTCGCCTACGACGTCTATCGCGCGGCCGGCGGCGGCTATGCGAAACGCGTGCTGTGGTACTTGCACGTGAGCGTCGTGTTCTGGCTCGACACGTTCCAGCAGACGGCCCACAACCTGCACCGCGACGGCCAGCTGTTCGCCCTGCGCACGTGGGCCAGCGCCGCGCGCAGCTGGTTCGGCCGGCGCGGCTTGGCGTGGGCGCTGGTCCGGCCGGCGCTGCACTACCTGTCGCCGCGCTTTCACCCTTGGCAGCATGACAACCGCGAGCTGCTGCAGATGTGGCTGGAGCGCAACGACGGGGCTTACCGGGCCATTACCAGCACCCCATCCTGACGCACGGCTGCGCCCGGCCGTGGCCGGAACGGAGGGCGAATGTCATAATGGGCGCCACGTCAAGGAGATCATCGTGATTCGCTACATGGGCACCCGCAAGAATGCGGAAGGTGCCTCCGTCTATATATTCATCGTCAACGGCATGGAAAAGGAAGTGCGCGAGCACGCGCTCAAGCAGCATCCGGGCTGTTACGAGGCGCTGCCGGCCTCGGTGAAGGCGAAGATCGCCGCCAACCGCGCATGGTTGGGAAAATTGTAGGGCTGCTGGCCCTCGCGCTGGCGCTCGCGACCCCGGCGCGTGCGCAGACGCAGGACAAGCAGCCGTCCACGTTCGGCCCCGTCATCGGCGCGGCGCTGCTGTGCCACGACCATCTCGACAACAAGTATTTCTATGGCTGGCTGAAGACCCATTTCGGCCCGGCCTACAAGCACGAGGGCGGCGCATACTGGTTCCGCACCGGCGAGACGAGCTTGTGGGGCGCGCCCGTCACCGAGGTGATGGTCAGCGACGACACGAGCGAATGGGTATTCGTGGGCGCCGTCGCCGAAGTGGCGCCGGACGAACTGGAACAGGCCATCCGCAAGGCGGCCGGCGTGCGCCACCAGGCCGCCGATGCGTCGCCTTACCCTTTGCGCGTATCCGTCCCCGGCAGCACGATCGCTTACTACAATGCCAAAAGCAAAATATACTGCGCGAAGTTCAAACCGCTGCCGCCGCGCCGGTAAGCTTTTGGTATTGGCATGTACACAAACTATTTCCATTTAAAGCAGGCGCCGTTCTCGATCGCGCCCGATCCGCGTTACCTGTTCATGAGCGAACGCCATCGCGAGGCGCTCGCCCACCTGCTGTACGGGGTCAAGAGCGGGGGCGGGTTCGTGCTGCTCACGGGCGAGATCGGCGCCGGCAAGACGACCGTGTGCCGCTGCTTCATCGAGCAGGTGCCGGACGACTGCCGCCTGGCCTATATCTTCAACCCGAAGCTGACGGTCGAGGAGCTGCTGCAGACGATCTGCGACGAATTCCGCATCGCCGTGTCGTCCGCGGCCGGGGTGAAAGCCTATGTGGATGCGATCAACGCCTATTTGCTCGACAGCCACGCGCAAGGCCACAACAACGTGCTCGTGATCGACGAGGCGCAGAACCTGTCGGCCCAGGTGCTGGAGCAGTTGCGCCTCCTGACGAACCTCGAGACGAGCGAGCGCAAGCTCCTGCAGATCATCCTGATCGGCCAGCCGGAACTGCGCACGATGCTCGCGCGGCCGGAGCTGGAGCAACTGGCCCAGCGCGTCATCGCCCGCTACCACCTGGGCCCCCTGTCCGCCGCGGAGACGGGCGCGTATGTCGCGCACCGCCTGGCCGTCGCGGGCGTGCAGGACTCGGGGCCGATTCCCGCCGCGCTGGCGCCGCAGATCCACCGCCTGACGGACGGCGTCCCGCGCCGCATCAACCTGTTGTGCGACCGTGCGCTGCTCGGCGCCTATGTCGAGAACAGCCGCGACGTCACGCCGGCGATCCTGCGCCGTGCCGCGCGCGAAGTGTTCGCGGGCGACGATGCGACGGCCGGCGGGCCGCGCAAGCCGCTGCGCTGGCCGTTGGTGGCCGGCGGCGTGCTGGCCGGTGCGGCGATCAGCGCGGCGGCGTGGCAGGCGGTGCCGCACCGTGCGGCGCCCGCGCCGGCGCCGGCGGCTGTCGCGATGAAGGCGCAGGCTGCGCCCGCCAAGGCGACCATGCAGCCAAAGCCGCTGGCGCTGGCCACGCAGGACGACGCGCTGCGCGAACTGGGCGCGCTGTGGGGCCGGCAACTGCCGCCCGCGGCCGCGTGCGACGCCGCGCCGCGCCTCGGCCTGCGCTGCTACCAGGGCCGCGGCGGCCTGTACGAACTGCGCCTGCTCGACCGGCCGGCCATCGTCGGCCTGCACGACGGCGCCCGGGTCGGCTATGCCGTGCTGACCGCTATGGACGACGACACGGCCACGCTGGCGATCAACGGCCAGCGCCACACGGTGAGCCTGGGACTGCTCGCGACCCGCATCGACGGCGAGTACACGACCATGTGGACGGTGCCGCGCGGTTTCCGCGACCAGGTGGGGGCGGGCGACAGCGGGCCGGACGTCGACTGGATCGGCGCCCGCCTCGCGGAACTGGACGGCAAGCGCGCGGCGCCGCCGGCCGGGCAGGTCCTGGACGAGCCCACGCGGCGCCTGCTCCGCGCGTTCCAGGTCAGGCAGAACCTGAAGGCGGACGGCCTGGCCGGTCCGCGCACCTACATGCGCCTGAACCAGCTGTCGGGCGTCGACGAACCGCGCCTGCTGGCAGCCACCGGGAAGTGATATGTCGTACATCCTCGAAGCTTTGAAGAAGGCCCAGGCCGAACGCCAGCTCGGCAACGCGCCGACGATCCATGCGCCGCCGGCCGTCACGCCAGCGCCGGCCGCCGCCGCCGCGAGCCGCAGGCCGCTGTTCATCGGCCTCGGCGCCGGGGCGCTCGTCGTCGTCGCGGGGGCGCTGGTGCTGTGGCGGCCCGCGCCCGCGCCGGCGCCTGCACCGCAGGCCGTCACGCAGCGTGCGCCCGCGCCGGCCGCGCCTGCGCCGGAGCCGCTGGTGGTGAGCGCGCCGCCCGCGCCCGCACCTGTGCCCGCGCCTGTGCCCACATCGGCGCCCGTGCGCGAACGCGCGCCCGCACCGCCGGTCGCGGTGGCCGCGCCGGCCCCCGCGCCCGTCGCCAAAGCAGCCCCGGAAGACAACCTGCCGTTCCTGCAGCAACTGCCTGACGCCCAGCAGCGCGACATTCCGCGCGTCACGTTCGGCGGCTATATGTATTCGGCCAATGCCGCCGACCGCCTGCTGATCGTCGACAAGGCGCTGCGCCACGAAGGCGAGGAGGTCGCGCCGGGCCTCGTGCTGGAAAAGCTGCTGCCCAAGACGGCCGTCATGAATTTCCGGGGAATCCGCTACCGTGTCGCCTACTGATTTCGCCGGGCGCGGGCCGGTGCTGGGCGTGATCGGCTGGTCCGGCAGCGGCAAGACGACGCTGCTGGAACTCATCGTCGCGCGGCTGGCGGCGTCCGGGCTGCGCGTCAACGTCGTCAAGCACAGCCACCACGACATCATGCTGGAGCCCCCGCACAAGGACAGCGCCCGCATGCGCGCGGCCGGCGCGGCCGAGGTCATGATCGCGTCGCCGTACCGCGTGGCCATCATGCGCGAGCTGCGCGGCGCCGCGGAGCCGTCGCTGGCCGAGCACCTGGCACGCCTTGCGCCGGCCGACCTGACCCTGGTGGAAGGCTATAAATGGGAAGCGCTGCCCAAGCTGGAGGTGTACCGGCCGGACGTCGGCAAGCCGCCGATGTTCCCGGGCGATCCGCATATCGCGGCGGTCGCGTCCACGATGGCACGTCCGGAAGGGCTGGCGCCGCACGTCGCGTGGCTGGACCTGCTCGACCCCGACGCGGTCTTGCGCTGGGTCAGGCAATTCAATGGATTGCCCGCCTAAAGTTCCTGCGCGCGCTGTCGTTAACCCGGGATAAGCGGTAGTGCGGGCCAACCCCGCCTGCCGGCCGACCGCCGACACACCCACCAGGAGCGCACATGGACGCCTTAGGTATCGCCAAACTTGCCACCAGCATCGCCGACACCGGTACCCGCCAGGACGTCGCCGTGGCCGTACTGAAAAAGACGCAGGACATCCAGGCCGCCGCGGCCACCCAGCTGCTGGAAGCGGTGCAATCGGCCGCGCCGGCGCCGAACCTGCCGCCGCACCTGGGCAACCACATCAACACGACCGCCTGACGCGCGCGCACCAGCAGCGGAAGTCAACGGAACCGCCGCCGCCCGCGTTATCGGCCCAGTACCCGGCGCGACGGGGGCGGCCACACAATACCATCCGCTCAGCCGCCACCATCGGGCTGCCGCCAGCGACGACAACGTCCGGCGCGCAGCCGACAACGGCCGCCCCGGCCGGCGTACTTTTCCCCTCAGCACGTTCCGGCCGGGATAGAATGCCTGCCGTGTACGTACCTGCATTCCGGAGATACCAATGAACAAACGACAAGCCCTGATCGCCGCCGCGCTCGCAAGCGTCTGCGCCACCCAGGCCACGGCCGGCGGCCAGATGGATGCGCAATCCGGCAACGACGAAAAATGCTACGGCGTCGCCAAGGCCGGCCAGAACGACTGCGGCACCGCCACCCACGGCTGCGCCGGCATGGCGACGGCCGACAAGGACCCGGCCGAATGGAAATTCGTCCCGAAGGGCACCTGCGAAAAAGCCGGCGGCAAACTCAATCCGCCGAAACAGGGTAAATAACAGGGTAAATAAGCACCACGATGTCCGCCGCTGTCCGTGCCGGCCTTGGGCTGCGCGCGCCGCATTACCGTGATTTCCTCGATCGCCGGCCCGCTGTCGGCTGGGTCGAGGTCCACACGGAAAACTTTCTCGCACTGGCGGGGCATGACTGGCGTGTGCTGTCCGCGGTGCGCCGCGACTATCCCGTCAGCCTGCACGGCGTGGGCCTCGGCCTTGGGTCCGTGCACGGCTTTTCCGACGATCACCTGGCGCGCGTCGCTGCGCTCGTGCGTGCGCTCGAACCGGTCCTCGTCTCCGAACACCTGTCCTGGGGCGCGCTGCGCGACCGCCAGCTGAACGACCTGCTGCCGCTGCGGCTGGACCATGAAGCGCTCGCCCTCGTCGCCGCACGCATCCAGCGCGTGCAGGATGTGCTGGGACGGCGCATCCTCGTCGAAAACGTCTCCACGTACGTGCGCTTCGCGGGCGACGCGATGAGCGAGGCGGACTTCCTCGCCGAACTCGCGCGCCGCACGGGCTGCGGCGTGCTGCTGGACGTGAACAACCTGTACGTCAACGAGCGCAATCACGGCGAGGACCCGCATGCCGCCATCGCCGCGCTGCCGCCCAGCTGCGTAGGCGAGATCCACCTGGGCGGCCATCTCGTCACGGACGACGGCCTGATCGACCACCACGGCGCCCGGGTCGCGCCGCCCGTGTGGGATCTGTACCGCGCGGCGCTGGCGCGCTTCGGCGCCGTGCCCACGCTCGTCGAATGGGACACGGATTTGCCGCCGCTCGACGTGCTGCTCGACGAGGCGGCGCAGGCGGATGCGATTGCCGCGACGGCGGGGCAGGGCGTCGTCGCCGACATCGCCGCCGCGCCCATCGACCCGGCACCCGCTGCCGATCTTGACGTCCTCCAGCAAACCTTCGGCGCCGCCCTGTTCGACAGCGCGCACGACGCCGCCCTGGCCCCGCTGCTGAAAGGCGATCCGCGCCGCGTCGGCATCTACCGCGGCAACCTGCACGCGCACTGGACGCGCGCGCTGGCGTCGGCGTACCCCGTATTGCGCCAGCTCGTGGGCGGCGAATTCTTCGACGCGCTGGCGCGGGTCTACGGCCGCGAACATCCGGCGGTCGATCCGGACCTCAATCGCTTCGGCGCCGTGCTGCCCGACTTCCTTGCCGGTTTCACGCCGGCTGCCGATCATCCTTACCTGCCCGACGTCGCGCGCCTCGAATGGTGTGTGCACGAAGCCTGGTTCGCGTCCAGCGTTGATGCGCCCCTCGCGACGCTGGCCGGCCTCGCGCCCGACGCATTCGAAGCGGCACGCGCCGTGTTGCATCCGTCGCTGCGCCTCCACGCGTCGCCGTGGGCCACGGTGGCGCTGTGGCGCGCGCACCAGGCGGACGGTCCGGACTTTCCGGATGACCTCCAGGCGCAGACGCACGCGCTGGTGCTGCGGCCGCGGTTCGACGTGGAAGTGGAAGTCATCGGAGAAGCGGAATTCGCGGCGCTGGCGTGCCTGGTGCGCGGCGACACCTTCGGCGCGGCGCTCGATGCGGCATTCGATGTGGACGGGGACGTCGACGTGGCCGCGCACCTGCGGCGCTGGATCGAGGGAGGAATCGTGGTGGGGTATGAAGAGGCAAAGGCGGCGCCGTAGACGGTGGCGCCGCGCAATCAGTGGTAGAAGGCGCGCAGGATGCGTGCTTCGCCGGTCTTGTCGTGGTGCAGCTCGTTTGCCGCACGCGTCGCTTCCATCATCCGGTTCAGCTGGTCCTCTTCGAAGCGGGCCAGTTCCTCGTTGGCGGCATTGAGCGCGACGGCCAGCTTGGCACGGGCGTTCTGGTACACGACACCGGTGTAGTGATCGGTATTCTTGAGCAGTTCTTCCGCGTTTTCGATGACGAGACGCAGGTCGCCGATCAAGCGCTGCTGCGTCATGGAGCTTGGTTCTGGGGTTTCCATCTTCCTCACCTTTAGCCGAATGTTACGACTTCAATATAGAGAACGAGGACTGCCCAAGTTTGTCAGCGCGCAAACGTCAACCCTACCGTCGGGGACGGCTCGCGCGGTGCAACCGCGGGGTGCGCCGGGCGCGCCTCAGCGTACCTGAATACGGATATCGCCCAGCGTAACGACCTGGCCGGCGCGGATCTTGGCCGTCTTGCGCAGTTCCTTCTTCCCATCGACCGACACGTCGCCGCTCGCCACCACGTGCTTGCCGGCGCCGCCGCTGTCCACCACGCCGACCAGTTTCAGGAGCTGGTTCAGTTCGATGAACTCCGAAGTCAGTTCAAAAGTTGTTGATTGCATTTTATCCTCTGTTAAAAATGGACGGCGTACTGTTGTGTTCGTTTAGACAACACTTTTCAAAAAAACAACGTCGCCCCCACGCGGGCAGGGGCGACGTCGTGAATTCCATGCGGTATCGTCAGGCCGGGCTGGGCCGCGTCATCTCGATCGGCACGATCCACTGGTCGAACTGCGTCTCGTCGACGAAGCCCGATTGCAGGGCTGCCTGGCGCAAGGTCAGGCCGTCGTGCTGGGCCGTCTTGGCGATCTGCGCGGCGCGATCATACCCGATATGCGGGGCCAGCGCGGTCACCAGCATCAGCGACTGCTCCATCAGTTCGCCGATGCGCTTGCGGTTCGGCTCGATGCCCTGGGCGCAATGCTCGTCGAACGAGCGCATGCCGTCCGCCAGCAGGCGCGCGCTCTGCAGGAAGTTGTGGGCGATCATCGGCTTGAAGACGTTCAGCTCGAAATTGCCCTGCGCGCCGCCGACCGTGATCGCGACGTCGTTGCCGAACACCTGGCAACACAGCATCGTCAGCGCCTCGCACTGCGTCGGGTTCACCTTGCCCGGCATGATCGAGCTGCCCGGCTCGTTTTCCGGGATCGTGATCTCGCCCAGGCCGGAGCGGGGGCCGGACGCCATCCAGCGCACGTCGTTGGCGATCTTCATCAGCGCCGTGGCCAAGGTCTTGAATGCGCCGTGCGCCAGCACCATCGCGTCGTGGCCGGCCAGCGCCATGAACTTGTTCGGCGCCGACTTGAATTGCAGGCCGGTGCGCGACGAGATCTCGGCCGCGATGCGGTTGGCGAATTCCGGATGCGCGTTCAGGCCCGTGCCGACCGCGGTGCCGCCGGCCGCGAGCAGCAGCAGGCCTGGCAGCGTATTCTTGATCGCGTGCTCGGCGAATTCGAGCTGCGCCACGTAGCCGGAGAATTCCTGGCCCAGCGTGAGCGGCGTCGCATCCTGCAGGTGGGTGCGGCCGATCTTGACGATGTCGACGAAGTCGCGCGACTTCACTTCCAGCGTGCCGCGCAGCTTCGCCAGCGCTGGCAGCACGTCCCTGGCGACGGCCAGCGCGGCCGCCACGTGCATCGCGGTGGGGAACATGTCGTTCGACGACTGGCCCATGTTGACGTGGTCGTTCGGATGCAGCAGGCGCGCCTCGCCCCGTTCGCCGCCCAGCAGTTCGGAGGCGCGGTTCGCGAGCACCTCGTTCATGTTCATGTTGCTCTGGGTGCCGGAGCCGGTCTGCCACACGGACAGCGGGAATTCGGATGGATGACGGCCTTCCAGCACTTCGTCGGCCGCGCGGATGATCGCATCGGCCTTGTCTTGCGGGAGCTTGCCGAGCGAGCGGTTGACCGCGGCAGCCGCGCGCTTCACCTGTGCCAGCGCCGCGACCAGTTCCGGCGCCATCTTCTCGCTCGAAATGTGGAAATGGTGCAGCGAACGCTGGGTCTGCGCACCCCATAACTGGTCGTTCGGTACGTCGATCGGGCCGAAGCTGTCCTTCTCAATCCGGTTTTCCATGGATGGATCCTGTTGGTTTGACAATGGAATTAAAGAGTGTACCGCAACGGCCGTTAACCACGTTGAAGCCCCCATTTTTCCCATGCCATGGCCCGCCGCACCCGCCTTTTATTCTCCAGCCTTGCCCTTGCCGCGTTTGCATCCGTCCACGCGGCCGAGCTGGGCGACCCGCGCGTGTCGTCGCACATCGGCCAGCCGCTCGTGGCCGACGTCGAGCTGACGATGCTCGACGACGCCGCCACCCCTGTGCAGGTACGCGTCGCCAGCCCGGAGGTCTATAACGGCGCGGGCATCGCCGCGCCGCCCGTGCTGTCCAGCCTGAACCTGTCGGTGATGCGGCGCGACGGCCGTCAGTTCCTGCACGTGACGTCGCTGCGTCCCGTCGATGCGGACCACGTGCACCTGTACCTGGAACTCGTCGACAGGGGACAGCGCACCGTGCGCCTGGCCACGCTGTGGCTGACGCCGGACCCGAATCCCGCGCCGCCGCCCGTGCGCGCGGTCGCGCCGACGCCGGCGCCTGTGGCAGATGCGGCATTGCTCGCGCAGGTCGAACGTGCGCGGACCGCCCGCGCCGCGCCGGTGCCCAGGCCAGAAGCAGCAAAACCGGTACCGCCGCCGCCCAGGCCTGTGGTCAAGCGTCCGAAGCCGGTGCCCGTCGCCACGCCGGAGGCCCCTCCGCCCGCCTGCGCGCGTCCGGCCGGGGAAGTGCAGGCCTGCGCGGCCCTCGGCGCGAAGAACGACGAGTTGCGCGCCCGGCTCGGCCAGGTCGAGGACCGGATGAAGAAGCTGCAGGTAGCGCTGGTTGCACCGGTCGCGGCGCACGAGGTGGCCAAGCCGGAAGCTAGGCCTGAGGCCAAGCCGGAGACGCCGAAGGAAGCCGTGGCCAAGGCCGAGCCGCCGAAGGAGGAGCCGCCGAAGGAGGCGGACAAGCCCGCCGCGCCCCCGCCTCCGAAGCCCGTCGGCCCGCGTCCGATCCATTCCATCAAGCCGCTCGTGCCGCACAAGCCGAAGGCGCCGCCGCCGGACGAGGGCTTGCCGTGGGGCTGGATCGGCGCCGCCATCGGCGTGCTGGTGCTGGGCGGGGCAGGGGCGTACGCTGTCGTCCGCCGCCGCAAGGCGCCGCCGGCGGCTTCCGAAACTCCTGGACTGTTCGAGGCATTGAAGGCCCGTTTCGCGGCACGCACGAAAGCCCCGAAGGCGAAAGATGGGGCCGCCGAGCCGACGCTCGAATAATGTTCAAGATCAGCGCGCGAGTCGTCTACACAAGTCGATTTTTTGCGTTATACTAAGACAACGGCTCAGGGTCCGCCGCAGCCACCACCGATAGCGTGGCGCGGGTTAGGACGGTCGCTGATGAAGCGCCTGAAACCGGAAGCGGTCCGCTTGCCGACAGTGGCAGGTGGACGCCGGATGCAACCGGCAAGAGGCGACACCAGGGGATGCCTGGTGCTCGCGCTCCCAATTCGTGAAAACCGCTGGAACCGCGCAGATGACGCAAGTCGCTGCGCGGTTTTTGTTTGTGCGGCGCGCGTTGGCCTCCCGCTCGGGTTATCGCTACCATATGGCCAGACCATCGATCGGGGAGGGGGACATGAACGACCTCGTGCGCGCGGACTTATTCTCAGAATACTGCCCGTCGCGTGAAGTGCTGAAACATGTGACGAGCCGCTGGGGCGTGCTGCTGCTCGTCGCGTTGATGGACGGCACGCATCGCTTCGGCGAACTGCGCCGCAAGGTGGGCGGCATCAGCGAAAAGATGCTGGCCCAGACCCTGCAATGGCTCGAGCAGGACGGTTTCGTGCAGCGCATCGCCCATCCCGTCGTCCCGCCCCACGTGGAATACCGGCTGACGCCGCTCGGCGAGCAGATCGGGCACAAGCTCGGCGACCTGGCCGCGTGGATCGAAGGGAACCTCGACGGCATCCTGGCCGCGCAGAGAAAGGCACGCATCGACCAGGAAGCAAAAAGCCCCTTGGACGGGAAGTCGAAGGGGCTTGTGGCGGAGTGAAGCGGATCAGTGGGCCGGGCTCAGCGCGCGGTCCAGCTGGCCCATCCACGGCTCGGTGATGTCGCGCACGGCGCGGTCGTTGGCCATGATCTGCTTGAGCAGGTCGATCTTGCGCTTGCGGGCGGCACCGTCCAGCGGCGGGACGCCGCTCTTCGCCGCGCTCGACTGCAGGGCGCACTGCGTTTCCAGGCGGGCCAGGCCGTCCCAATCCCCTTCGCGCGCAGCCACAGCCATGCGGCTGCTCAGGGCGGCGATGTTTTCATACATTGCGAGGACTTCGTTGGACGTCATGACTGCGCTCCACCAATTGAGGCAAACTCCGGCCGGATTGCCGGTTGTCTGCCTTTTACGGCAGCGTTTTGGAGAACTTTAGGGTTTTCGAAAGATTTTTTTGAAATTTTTTCAGGAGGGGATCATGAACATCAGTTGGAAGCCGATCAAGACCGCCATCGCCCTCGCGGTGTGCGGCACTGCGCTCGTTACCAATGGCGCGGTTGCATCCGGGCAGACCCCGCCCGCGGCCAAGGAGGATGTAAATGCGGCCGGGCCATCGGCCCAGGCCACGTTGCGGCCGGGCGACGATTTTTTTGCCTGGGCCAACAAGGACTGGCTTGCCAAAACGGCCATCCCCGAGGACCGCAGCCGCTGGGGCGCGATGGACAACCTGGCGGAAGATACCAACCAGCGCATCGTCAAGCTGATCGAAGGTGCAGGCAACGACAAGAAAGCCGGTCCGGAAGCGCGCAAGGTCGCGGACTATTACAACGCCTACATGGACGAGTCCGCCATCGAAGCGCGCGGCGCCGCGCCGCTGAAGCCGCTGCTGGCGCAGATCGGTGCCATCAAGGACAAGGCCGGCCTCGTGCGCGCGCTGGGCGCGTCCGTGCGGGCCGACGTCGACCCGCTGAACAATACGCATTTTGCGACCGAAAACATCTTCGGCGTGTGGATCTCGCCCGGCCTGCACGACCCGGCCCACAACTGGCCGTACCTGTTGCAGGGCGGCCTCGGCATGCCGGACCGCGCCTATTATCTGGACAATAGCGAGCGCATGGCCGGCCTGCGCACGCAGTACCAGAAGCATATCGCCGCGATGCTGAAGCTCGCGGGCTATACGCAGAACGATGCGGACGCCGACGCCCGCGCCGCGAAAATCTTTGCGCTGGAAGTCGACATCGCCAACACCCACGGCACCCGCGCCGACTCGGCCGACGTGCTGAAGGCCGACAACACATGGACCCGCAAGGAGTTCGCCGCCAACGCGCCGGGCCTCGACTGGGACGCGTTCTTCAAGGCCGCGCGCCTGGGCGACCAGGACAAGTTCATCGTCTGGCATCCGTCCGCCGTAAAAGGCGAGGCGGCGCTGGTCGACAAGATCGACCTGGCCACGTGGAAGGATTACCTCGCCTTCCATACCATCAACCGCATGGCCAACGTGCTGCCGAAGGCCTTCGTCGACCAGCGCTTCGCGTTCTACGGCAAGGCGCTGTCCGGCACGCCGCAGCAATCGATGCGCTGGAAGCGGGCGCTGGGCGCGACGAACGAGGCGATGGACGAGGCGGTCGGCAAGCTGTACGTCGCGAAATACTTCCCGGCCGAGAACAAGGCGCAGTTGCAGAAGATGGTCGCGAACATCGTCGCGGCGTTCGGCAAGCGTGTCGACAAGCTCGACTGGATGGCGCCCGCCACCCGCGCCCAGGCGAAGGAAAAGCTCAAGACCTTGTACGTGGGCGTCGGCTATCCGGACCGGTGGAAATCGTATGCCGGCCTGAAAGTCGATCCGAAGGATGCGTTCGGCAACGCGCTGCGCGCCGAGGCGTTCCACACGGACCAGGAATTCGCGAAACTGCATGCGAAGCCGGACCGCACGGACTGGTCGATGCCGCCGCAGCTCGTCAACGCCGTCAACCTGCCGCTGCAGAACGCGTTGAACTTCCCGGCCGCGATCCTGCAGCCGCCGTTCTTCGACCCGAAGGCGCCGGATGCCGTCAACTACGGCGCGATCGGCGCCATCATCGGCCACGAGATCAGCCACAGCTTCGACGACCAGGGCTCGCAGTTCGATGCCCAGGGCCGCCTGCGCGACTGGTGGACGAAGGAAGACATGGAACATTTCAAGGCCGCGTCGCAGAAGCTCGTCGAGCAGTACAACGCCTATAAGCCGTACCCGGACCTCGCCGTGAACGGCCAGCTGACCCTGTCCGAAAACCTGGCCGACCTGGCCGGCCTGGAAGCGGCCTACGATGCCTACCGCGTTGCCGGCGGCAAGAACGCGACGGCGGAGAGCGACCGCCAGTTCTTCACCGGCTATGCGCAGAGCTGGCGCACGAAGGCACGCGAGGCGGCGGAGCGGCGCGGCATCCTGACGGACGGCCACGCGCCGCCGCAATACCGCACGGCCACCGTGCGCAACCTGGACGCGTGGTACAAGGCGTTCGACGTGCAGCCTGGCCAGGCCCTGTACCTGCCGCCGGACGAGCGCGTACGCGTCTGGTAACCGGGCGCCGGTCGGAAAGAGGCCCGGACTAGAATGGGGCGGGCTTCTTTCATCGTGGTTTTTGCTTATGAAACAGCACTATCTCGACGTCGACCGGCGCATCTTCCATTACTATTCACACATGATCGAAGACGACGACTACGAAGACATCACCCGGCGCACGTTGCATCACTACGACGACAATGCGCGCCGGTTCTTTGCCGGCACCATCGACCACGACGTCAGGCAGAACATCGATGCGCTCCTGGGCGCGATCGAGGCGCCGGTGCCATACAGCATCCTCGACTTCGGCTGCGGCCCCGGCCGCGACCTCAAGACGTTCACGGCGCTGGGCCACCACGCCATCGGCCTGGACGGCAGCGAACGATTCGTCGAGATGGCGCGCGACTACAGCGGCTGCGAGGTGTGGCACCAGAACTTCATCGACCTGCATTTGCCGGACGCGACGTTCGACGGCATCTTCGCGAACGCCTCGCTGTTCCACGTGCCGCGCGACGTGCTGCCGAAAGTGTTGAGCGAGCTGCACGCTACGTTGAAACCGGGCGGCGTGCTGTTCAGCTCGAATCCGCGCGGTCATAACGAGGAAGGGTGGAACGGGCCGCGCTACGGCTGCTTCCATGATTACTCTGCGTGGGAGCGCTACGTGACCGCGGCCGGTTTCGAACCGCTGCGCCACTATTACCGTCCGGAAGGCTTGCCGCGCGACCAACAGCCCTGGCTGGCCAGCGTCTGGCGCAAGCCGCGTACTGTTAGTTTGCGTACAGAATGAAGGTCGACATGTCACTATTCTGGATGCATGCCGTTTGATGTAACGAGCGGTACCATTCACTTAGGAGGATTCCGACATGAACGACGACCAAATCAAAGGTAAAGCCAAGGATATCGGCGGTAAGGTTCAGGAGGAAGTCGGCAAAGTTGTCGGCAGCAGCGAACAGCAGGCCAAGGGCCTGTCCAAGCAGGTCGAAGGCAAAGTGCAGGAAAAAGCCGGCGATCTGCGTGACGCCATCAACAAGGGCAACCGCTGATACGCACCTGACCATGTGACGAACGGCCGCCTCGTGCGGCCGTTTTTTATTCACCTGTGGGACGATCCCCGAGGATGTCTTCCACGTACAGCTTGTCGATGAGCACCATCAGCATCGCCGTCAACGGCGTCGCCAGTGCGATCCCCGCGAAGCCGAACAGGCTGCCGAACACAAGCTGCATGACGATGGTGAGCGCCGGCGGGATCTCGACCGCGCGCGCCTCCACGAGCGGCTGCAGCACATAGCCTTCGAGCGTCTGGATGCCGAGGAACAGCAGCACCGTGTACAGGGCCAGGTCCGGACTGATCGACAGCGCGATCAATACCGCCGGCACGCCCGCCATGATCGGGCCGATGTAGGGAATGAAGTCGAGCAGCCCGGCGATGATGCCGAGGATGAGTCCCAGCGGCACGCCCAGCAGCGTGAGCCCGCCCGCCGTCGCGACGCCGACGATGAGCATCGACAGCGACTTGCCGATCAGCCAGCGCGCCAGGGTGTCGCCGATGTCGTCCAGCACTTGCACGGCGCGCTCGCGCTTGTCCTGCGGTACGAGTTTCACGATGCCCCGCTTGTACTGGCGCGGCGACAGCGCGAAATAAATGCCCACGAACAGGATGATGGCGACATTGCCGATCGCGCCGAGCACGCCGCCGAAGAATATCCCGGCATTCGGCACGAACTGCTGCATCGACTGGATGAGCTGTTTCGCATCCGGCAGCTCGGCCGCGATGCGCGCGAGCAGCGGCCGGCTCTCGACCATCTCGCGCAGGCGCTGCAGCGACTGCGGAATCTGCTTCGCCAGCTCGGTCGACTGCTCCGCGATCTGCGGCGCCATCGCCCAGCCGCCGAGCCCGATGACGAGCAGCAGCCCCAGCACGACGACGACGAGCGCGAGCTTGCGGTTCCAGCCGAAGCGCCGGCACAGGATCGCGCTCAGTTCGTACAACAGCACGGCGAACAGGACGCAGGCAAAGAGCAGCAGCAGCGCATCGATGGCGAGCACGACGGCCGCGACGAGCGCGAGGAACAGCACGGCGATGCCGTCGACGAGGACGAAGCGGCGCATCAGTTTGCGCTGGGCCGGCTTGACGGCGGGGGAGGTGGACTGGTCGTTCATGACAGAATGCTATCAGCCGCGCCGCTGGGCCGTCGCGCGCGTGGCAATGTGCGTGCGCTAACTGAGCCATATGGCATGCGGCGTTACGATGGTGTCGAACTTTGAACGAAAGGAGAGCACCATGAATTCGGACCAGATCAACGGCAAACTGCAAGATATCGGCGGCAAGATCCAGGAGGAGGCCGGCAAGATCGTCGGCAGCCCGGAGCAGCAGGTGAAAGGCTTGCAGAACCAGGTCGAAGGCAAGACCCAGGAAAAGCTGGGGGATCTCAAGGAAAAGATCCACGACGCCACCAAGTAACGGCCGCGGGCTGTGAATTCGGGGTCAGGGCCCAAAAAAGCAAGTTCGGGCCCTGACCCCTTCCTTATTTCGGCTCGGTCCCGCCCAGGTGCTTCTTGAAGAACGCCTCGATCAGGCCATACACGTGACGCTGCCCCGCACGCGACGAAATGCCGTGCTTGGCGCCGGGATACGTCATCAGCTCGAAGCGCACGTTGCGGTTGACGAGCGCGTCGATCAGGCGCGTCGAGTTCGTGAACAGCACGTTGTCGTCGGCCATGCCGTGCACCAGCAGCAGCGGCGACTTCAGGCCGTCCAGGTGCGTGAACACGCCGCTGCGCTCGTATGCGGCCGGATCCGACTGCGGCGTCGCGCCCACGAACTGCTCCGTGTAGTGCGTGTCGTACAGCGCCCAGTCCGTCACGGGCGCCACCGACACACCCATCGCAATCTTGTCCGACCCCGCTTCCAGCAGGCGCAGGGTCATGAAGCCGCCATAGCTCCAGCCGAACACGCCCACGCGCTTCGGATCCACGAAGCTCTGTTGCGCCAGCCAGTCGACGCCTGTCAGCTGGTCCTCGACTTCATGCGCGCCGAGGTTGCCGTAGATGACGTCGGTGAACGCGCGCTCGCGCCGGTATGAGCCGCGGTTGTCCAGCACGAACACGACGAAACCCTGCTGCGCCATGTACTGGTTGAACAGGGAGGCGCCCCACTGGCGCGTCACGCGCTGCGAGTGCGGGCCGCCGTACGTGAACAGGAACACCGGGTAGCGCTTGGAGGCGTCGAAGTTGGCCGGCTTGATCATCGAGTAGTACAGCGTCTGGCCGTCGTGCGCCTTGATGCTGCCGTATTCCGTCGGCAGGTGGTCCTTCGCGTAGCTGGCGTACGGGTGCTGGGCGTTCAGTTCGTTATGTTCGAGCCACTCGACCATGCTGCCGTCCGCGCGGCGGATCGACACTTGGGGCGGCGTGTCCGGATCGGAGAACGTGTCGACGAAGATCTTGCCGTTGCGGGCGAACACGTCTTCGTGCCAGCCGTCCTGCTTCGTCAGCCGGACCGGCTTGCCCGCATTGCTGCCGTCCAGGTTCAGCACGTAGGTCTGCTTGTCGATGATGGCATCCTTGTTCGACGCGATATAGACCTTGCCGGCCTGCTCGTCGACGGCGAGGATATTGTCGACGCCCCATTCGCCGCTGGAGATCGGGTGCAGCAGCTTGCCGGACACGTCGTACAGGTACAGGTGCTTGCGGCCGCTGCGCTCCGAGGCCCAGATGAAGGCCTTCTGGCGGCCGAGGAAGCGCAGGTCGTCGTGGATGCTGACCCAGGTCTTCGATGTCTCGCTCAGGAGAGGACGCTGGGCCAGCGTGGCCGCGTCGACGGCGACGAGGTCCAGGCGCTTCTGGTCGCGCGACTGGCGCTGGTAGACGAGCGTCCTGCCGTCCGCGCTCCAGTCCGCGCGTACGAGGTAGATGTCCTTCTCGGGACCGAGGTCGACCTTCTTCTGCGCCCCCGTCGCCGGGTTCACGATCATCAGGTCGATCTCGACGTTCTTCGCGCCTGCGGCGGGGTAGCGCTGGTCGATGACTTCCGTGCGGTCGGCAAAGATCTCGAAGCGGCGCGCGACGGGCACCTGAGCCTCGTCGTAGCGGCGGTAGGCGATGGCCGAATCGTCCGGGGCCCAGTAATAGCCCGTGTGCTGGTCCATCTCTTCCTGCGCGACGAATTCCGCTTCGCCGTTGTGCACGGTGTCCTTGCCGTTCGTCGTCAGCTGGCGTTCCTGGCCCGTCGCCAGGTCGATGACGAACAGGTTCTGGTCGCGCACGTACGACACGTAGCGGCCCTTCGGCGAAATTTTCGGATCGCCGACATTGCCCGACGCGACCTTGCGCGCGGCTTCCGGCTGGTTCACGTCGACGAGGTACAGGTCGCCCGCGATCGGCACGAGCAGCTGCTTGCCGTCTGGCGACCAGCTATAGCTCAGGATGCCGGACAGGCTGGCCGTGCGGGCGCGCTCGCGCCGCGCCTTCTCTTCCAGCGACAGGTTCTCGTTCGGGACCAGCTGCTTGGAATCGACCAGGCGGTGCGTGGTCTTGTCCTTCATGTTGAATTCCCACAGGTCCAGCTGGAACTGGTTGTCGGCGCGTCCGCGCAGGAACGTGACGCGTTCGCCGTCGGGCGAGACGCGCAGGCTGCGGACGCCCGGACCGCCCAACGCCGGGTCGGCGTGGATACGGTCCAGCGTCAGCCGTTCCGCCGATGCGGGAACGGCCGACAATGCGGCTAAAAAGCAGAGAAGAAGGCGCATGGAGGCTCTTGGGTAAAGATTTAGAAATTTATGATGTGCAACGGCGGAACGATACCAGAGTCGTCCGGCAAAAGCTGTAAAGATGGCGGGGAGGGAGGAAGGAATGATGGATGAACTGTAATGTTGCCCTTCGCTGCGATGCACTATGATCGTTTCGTCGGCCCCCAATGCCGGCAATAGGATGAAACTCTCTCCTAGGGTTACGCCGATGGATTCCCCGTCCATCGGCTTTTTTTTGCTTCAGACGATATCGCGGATGCGCAGTTTCGACAGCCGGTTCAGCGACCACGCCAGCAGCACGGCGGCCACGGTCAGGCCCAGCACGAGGCCGATCCAGAAGCCGGTGGCGGCCATCGGCTTGCCCGGCGACCACGGGAACCAGTCCGGCGCCAGCCCGAGGATCCAGCCGACGGGCAGCGCCACGCCCCAGAACGCGATCATCTGGATCACCATCGGCGAACGCGTCACCTTGTAACCGCGGATGGCCGAGGCGGCCGCCACCTGCGTGGAATCGGACAACTGGAACAGCGCGGCGAACAGCAGCAGCATCACGCACGTGGCCTGCACGGCCGCGTCGGACGTGTACATGGCCGCGATCTGCCAGCGGAAGAGGGCGATGCCGATGGCCGACAGCAGGCCGAACGCGATGCACATGCCCGTGCCCACCCACGCGACAAAGCGCGCGCGCACCGGATTGCCTTCGCCCATCGCCTGGCCCACGCGCGTAAGCGCGCCAATGCCGAAGCTCAGCGGCACCATGAACACGAGCGAGACGAAGTTCAGCGCGATCTGGTGCGCCGATACCTCGATCACGCCGAAACGCGCCACGAGCAGGCTGATGATGCCGAACGCGCTGACCTCGGCGAAATGCGTGACGCCGATCGGCAGGCCCAGGCGCAGCATGCTGCCGATCTCTTTCCAGTTCGGACCTTCCCAATGCGTGAACGGATACGTCTGGCGGTAGGCAGTGGACAACCTGATCCACACGACCATCGCGCCCAGCATCAACCACATGCCGCTGGCCGTCGACACGGCACAGCCGAGCGCGCCCAGTTTCGGCAGGCCGAATTCGCCGAAGATGAACAGCCAGTTCATGCCGATGTTGTACAGCAGGCCGCAGATCGCGATGATCATGATCGGCTTGGTCTGGTTGATGCTCGTCGTGTAGCCGTACAGCGCGCGGTAGCAGGCGAACGCGGGCATGCCGAGGCTGATGATGTGCAGGAACGCCGACGCGCGGTCCGCCACGGCCTGGTCCAGGCCGATATGGTCGAACAGGAGCGTGCACAGGTTCGCCGCGAGACAGCCCGCGACGCCGACACCCAGGCCCATCCACAGCGATTCGCGCACGGAATGGGAGATGCGGTCGAAGCGGGCGGCGCCCATCTCGTGCGACACGACCGAGTTCACGGCCATCATGATGCCCATGACGGTCACGAGGATGATCGACCACACGGACGTGCCGAGCGACACGGCCGCGAGCTCTTCCGCGCTGACGTGGCCCGTCATGGCGACGTCCGCCACGCCCATGCCGACCGTCGCGAGCTGGCCCACGAGCATGGGCCACGAGAGCCGCCACAAGGTGGCGATCTCGGTGCGGACGGGATGCGCCGCAAGGGCGCCGGTGCTGGACAGGTTGGACGTCATGGATCGGTTTGCTGGGGAAACCGATCATTTTACTGAGGAATGGCCGACACCGCGCGACGCGTGCTCACCGCTGCGCCAAGGTCGTCCCCGGCACCGCTTTGAGGTAGGCATACAGCGCCCGCAGGTCCGTCTCGTTCATCTGCCGGAACGACCCGAACGGCATCACGGCACTGATCGCACTGCCGTCCGGCCGGTGGCCCGTCCGCAGCATGGCCATGAACGCGTCTGCCGTCGGATAGCGGTTCATCGCACTGCCCTTGCCGGGTGCCAGCCGCGCGGCGGGCGGCCAGGACGGCGGGGCGCCGGGGACGCGGCCGCCGGCCAGGTCCGCGCCATGGCAGCCGATGCACGTCGCGGCGACGTACGCGCCATATGCCGGCGTGACGGCGGCCGGCATCGCTTGCGGCGGCGCCACCGTGTGGTCGATCTTTTCGGAGGCATCCTTGATGACGCCGAACGCATACAGCGCCTTCACGGGCACCGGCACGTCGATGACGGCCTTCACGCCGGACACGGGCCGCATCTGCTCGAGCCAGGCGACGAGGGCGGCCATGTCCTCGTCGCTGAGGCGGCTGTA
Organism: Telluria mixta; assembly: GCF_029223865.1. NCBI lineage: Bacteria > Pseudomonadati > Pseudomonadota > Betaproteobacteria > Burkholderiales > Oxalobacteraceae > Telluria > Telluria mixta. Next base: position 194,737 of record NZ_CP119520.1, on the reverse strand, counting down.
GTCCTCGCTGGGCATGATCATGACAGGATTGCCGTTCGGCTTGACGCCGTGGCGCACGGTGCGCACCCAGTCGATCACGCGGTAGTGCGCCGTGGTGCCGTTCGGGCCTGCCGTGATGTTGGGGGCGACGACGAGCATGCCGCCGTCGCTCACGACCGTCCTGCCCGCACCGTTCGCGCCATGGCACTCGGCGCAGCCGCGCGTGTTGTACAGGTAGCGGCCGTGGTCGACGCGGGCGACGTCGGGCACGATGTCGAGGGGACGCACGTCGAGCGCGATGCTGCGCGCCATCTTGCGTTCCCCCAGCACCTTGCCGACGCCGGCCGTGGCGACCCCCAGCAGGGCGAGTGCCGCCAATGCGATGCTCGTGCGCTTGACCCATTTGCTCACCATGACTCCCTCCTTGTTGGACGAACGGCAACACGAGGAATCTAGCACTGCCGTTCATGGCCGGATACTGGTTGAAATGCTAATGACGGCCAAAGAGACACGATGAGGCATGCATCAAGCATGCGTCATTGATTTATTTGGTTGTGAAGTTGGTGAGCCACTGGAGATTGGCCTCCTTGCTCCAGTTTGCCGTGCCGTTGTTCCAGTTGCCGTCCAGGCTGTTCTGGCTGCCGAAGCAGTCGCCGGACGCGCGCATGTAGCAGTGATCGGCCGAGCCGTCCGCGACCTGGTTGTTCTTGACGATGATCCAGCCGCTGCCGTTGGCGTTCATGCAGGCGGTGGAGCCGGCCGCGCATGTCAACCCCGTCACGTTCTGCAGCGAGGACTGGACGGCGGACTGCGTCCCGCCCGCGAAATTATCCCGTTCGCCGTCGACCGCGCGCAGCCGGTCGCTGGGCAGCGATCGATTGCCGTTCGAGACGCAGGTCGACAGGTCGTACGTCGAATACACATTGCTCATGCCGATGCCGTAGGCCGCCTGCACGCGCGCGTCGTAGTTCTTCGCGAGCAGCGCGAGGATGGAACCCTGGCTGAACCCGCCGACCACGATGCCCTTGCTGCAATCGGCCTTCGCGCGCGAGCACAACTGCGACACGGCGCTCAGCGTGCTGTTCGGATTGAACACGCAGCTCGACTTGCCGCTCAACACGGAGCAGGTACCGAACTGGGATTCCGCGTAATCGACGGTGGCGGCCACATAGCCTTTGCTCGCCATGGCATTCACGGCCGCCATCGCCGCCGCGTTGTTGTAGGTCTCGCTGGTGCCGACCAGGTAGATGAACACGGGGAACGGACCGGTGCCGGACGGCTCGACGCCCGAGATGCTGTAGCTCATCGAACACGAACCGCCGGACGTGCCGGCGCCGTTGTAGGTGCCGGCGAAGTTCGTCTGGGCGGAGGCGGTTGCTGCTGACAATATCGTGGCGGCGAGCAGGAAGGTGCGGTGCATGGTCTGTCTCCTTGTTTGAGTGATTGCTGCTGGGTTCATCTTGACGGGCAGCATCGGATGCCTCAAGCGGCACACCATGGCGTCGGGAGACAAGCTCATGGTTTCCGGGGCCGGACCAAATGGGTAGTAATTGAAAAGCAAGCCCCCCGCCACAACATACCGGTCAACCAACCATCCCACCGATCCAGGAGCAAGCTCGTGGAATACAAGGACTATTACCAGACGCTTGGTGTCGAGAAGACCGCGACCCAGGACGACATCAAGAAGGCTTACCGCAAACTGGTGCGGCAGTACCACCCCGACGTCAGCAAGCACAAGGACGCGGACGCGAAAACCAAGGAAATCAACGAAGCCTACGACGTGCTGGGCGACGCCGAAAAGCGCGCCGCCTACGACGAACTGGGCCGCGGACACCGCCCGGGCCAGGGCTTCCAGCCGCCGCCGGACTGGGGCACGCAGTTCGATTTCGGCGGTGCCGGCGCGGACGATTTCTTCAACGACCTGTTCGCCCACGTGGGCCGGCGCTCACGTGCGGGTGCGGGTGCGGGCGGCGCGCATGCCGGTGGCGGCGGGTTCCAGATGCCCGGCGAGGACATCCACGCCGCGATCACCGTCGATTTGCGCGACGCCTACCAGGGCGCCACGCGTACGATCAGCCTGCGCGTCCCGCAACACGATGCGCAGGGACGCACGACCATGCAGGACAAGACCCTCAGCGTGAACATCCCGAAAGGCGTCACGCCGGGCCAGCAGCTGCGCATGCGGGGGCAGGGGCATCCGGGATTCGGCGGCGGGCCGGCCGGCGACCTGTATCTTGAAATCCAGCTGAACCCAGACCCGCGCTATCGCGTCGAAGGGACACACGTGTACCAGGATGTACCCGTGGCGCCGTGGGAAGCGGCGCTGGGTGCGAGCATCTCGGTGTCCACGCCGTCCGGTACGGTCGAGGTGACGGTGCCGCCGGGGTCGCAGAGCGGACGCAAGCTGCGCCTGAAGGGACGCGGCATTCCGGCGAAGACGCCGGGCGATTTGTACCTGATGCTGAACGTGGTGCTGCCGCCCGCCACCAGCGACCGTGCGCGCGAGCTGTACGAGGCGATGGCGCGCGACCTTGCCTTCAATCCACGCGAACGCATAGGAGCCTGAACGATGCATGACGATATTCTCACCGGCGTGCTGCTGGACGACGTGGCGCTGACCCTCGACGAACTGGCGCGCGCCTGCAACGTGGAGACCGAGTGGGTCGTGCGCCACGTGCAGGCGGGTGTGCTGGGCGGCGAGACCAGCGTGCAGGTGACGAGCTGGCGTTTCCGCAGCGGCGACCTGGCCCGGGCCCGGCGCCTGCTGCGCGTCGAACGCGACTTCGACGCCAACGAGGACCTCGCCGCGCTCGTCGTCGACATGGCCGACGAGATCCGCCGCCTGCGCGCCCGCATGCGCGTGCTCGGCATCGACTGAGATCCCGCCGGCGCCTGCGGGCGCCGGTCTTTTGGCGGGCGCGGCGGCACACGGAGTGCGTTACCATCCCCGTGCTATCGTGCCGCCTATGCTCAAACTACCGACCAACGCCACCGCGCCGTTCTGTCCATCGGAGGTCTCCGGCACCGTGAATGTGCCGGAGAACGATCCGCTGTGGAAAAAGATTCTGCGCTATGCGGGCCCCGGCCTGCTGGTGTCGGTCGGCTACATGGATCCGGGCAATTGGGCGACCGCCATCCAGGGCGGCTCCCGGTTCGGCTATGACCTGCTGTTCGTCGTCGTGCTGTCCAGCCTGGCGGCCATCGTGCTGCAATGCCTGAGCATGCGGCTCGGCATCGTCACGGGCAAGGACCTTGCCGTACATTGCCGCGAACAATATTCGCCCGTGCATGCGAAAGGGTTGTGGGCGTTCGCCGAGCTGTCGATCATCGCCTGCGACCTGGCCGAAGTGCTCGGCTGCGCGCTCGCGTTCCATCTGCTGCTGGGCGTGTCGCTGCCCGTCGGCGTCGCCCTGACGGCCCTCGACACCATCATCGTGCTGAGCCTGAAAGGGAAGGGCTTCCGGCAACTGGAGGCCATCGTGCTCGGCCTCATCGCGACGATCGCCATCTGCCTGTTCACGGAATTATTTCTCGTCGATCCGGACCCGCGCGCCGTCCTGGCGGGCCTCGTGCCGTCGCTGGAAAAGGTGGGCCAGCGCGACGCCCTGTACCTCGCCATCGGCATCCTCGGCGCCACCGTCATGCCGCACAACCTGTACCTGCACTCGTCCGTCGTGCAGACGCGTGTGCTGCGCCACGACATCAACGAGGACGGCGCAAGCCTGGCCGAAGCGATCAGGCTGTCGCGCATCGACACCGTCGTGTCGCTGTTCCTGGCGCTGTTCATCAACGGCGCCATCCTCGTGCTGGCCGCGGCCGCGTTTTATAAGCCGGGCGGCGGCAACGTGATGGACATCGACCAGGCCTATTACCTGCTGGCCCCCGTCGCGGGCACGGCGGCCGCGGCGATCCTGTTCGGCCTGGCGCTGCTGGCGTCCGGCCAGAGCTCGACGTTCACGGGCACCATCGCCGGCCAGGTCATCATGGAAGGTTTCCTGAAACTCAGGATTCCGTGCTGGCAGCGCCGTCTGATCACGCGCGGGCTGGCGCTGGGGCCGGCGATGGTCGGCGTGCTCACCCTGGGCGACCACGCGATCGGCAAGATGCTCGTCGGCAGCCAGGTCGTGCTGAGCCTGCAACTGCCGTTCGCCATGTACCCGCTGATCCGGCTGACGGGCCGCGGCGACCTGATGGGGCAGTTCGTCAACAAGTGGTGGACGACGGGGCTGTCCTGGTTCCTGTTCGTCGTGATCGCGTCCGCCAACCTGTGGATGGTGTGGCAGGCGCTGTTCGGCTGACCCGCCCATTTCTTCCGCGTGAGTCGCCGTGTGCGACGCGCCCCGGAAGCCCTGCCTAGAATGGTCGATCGTCTTCATACGTTCGATCACAGGGAGTTTATATGGAACAAGTTGCGAGCAAGCCTTTGCAGGGGATCCGGGTCGCCATGCTCATGACGGATGGCGTGGAACAGATCGAGTACACGAGCCCGCGTTCCTTCCTGGAAGGGCAGGGGGCCACCGTCGTGCTGCTGTCGCCGAAGGCCGCCGGCGACGACGTGCAGGGTTTTCACCACATGCAGCCGGCCGACCGCTTCAAGGTCGAGATGAACGTGCGCGACGCGAAACCGGCCGACTTCGACGGCCTCGTGCTGCCGGGCGGCGTCGCCAATCCGGATCAACTGCGAATGAGCAAGGAAGCCATCGATTTCATCCGCGAGTTCGATGCGGAGGACAAGATGGTCGCGGCCATCTGCCACGGCCCGTGGACGCTGATCGACGCGGGCATCGCCGCCGGCAGGCATCTCACCAGCTGGCCGAGCCTGAAGCGCGACCTGACGAATGCGGGGGCCGAGTGGTCCGATGAGGAAGTCGTGCTCGATGCCCGCCTCATCACGAGCCGCAAGCCGGCTGATCTGCCGGCCTTCAACGAGATGTTGCTGAAGGAATTGCTGGTGGCGCCAGGGACAGATCCGGGGCCCACGTCATGATTGCATCATCCAGCAAACTGGAGAAATAATCCAGGATAGTTGACGAAACATCTTTCATATTGGAGAATGCCTCCATTATGAAAGATGACTCCACTGTTAACGAACGCATTGCCCAGCAGGTGCGTCTTCTGCGCAGCGAGCGCGGGCTGTCGCTGGATGCCCTGTCGACCCAGTGCGGCGTCAGCCGTTCGATGCTGTCGCTGATCGAGCGCGGCGAAACGAGCCCGACCGCCGTCGTGCTCGACAAGCTTGCCGCCGGCCTGGGCGTGCCGCTTGCGTCGCTGTTCGACGACCCGGCGCGCAAGGACGAGCCCGTCTCGCGCCATGCCGATCAGGTCACCTGGCAGGATCCGCATTCCGGCTATCTGCGCCGCAATATCTCACCCGAAGGGTTCCAGTCACCGACGCGCATCGTCGACGTGACGTTTCCAGCGCGTACGCGCGTAACGTACGAGGCCGGCCCCCGCACGCCCGCCGTGCTGCAACAGATCTGGATCCTCGAAGGCCGCATGGAGATCGTCTACGGCAGCGAATCCTGGCTGCTGGAGGCGGGCGACTGCCTCGCCATTCCCCTCGACGCACCGAATTCCTTCCACAACCCCGGGGACGTGCCGGCGCGCTATGCCGTCGTCCTCACCACGCTTGCCAGGAGCTGACCATGAGTTGCCGTGTTCGCCGTATCCACTCGCTGACCGATGCCGACATCGAAGGCCTGGCGGCCGTTCTCTTCGACTGTGTCGAAGGCGGGGCGTCCGTCGGGTTCATGCAGCCGTACACGCTGGGCCAGGCGGTCGCCTGGTGGCGCGCTCTGGCGGGCGACGTCGAGGCTGGCCGGCGCGCGCTGCTCGTCGCCGAGGACGAGCACGGCATCGTGGGCACCGTCCACCTCGTGCTGGCGATGCCGGACAATCAGCCGCATCGGGCCGACCTGTGCAAGATGCTCGTGATGCGGCGGGCGCGCAAGCAGGGCGTCGGCGCGGCGCTGATGGATGCGGCGGAGCGGGAGGCGCGGTCGCTCGGCAAGACGCTGCTGGTGCTGGATACGGCCAGCGCCGAGGCGGAGCGCTTGTACGCGCGCATGGGATGGACGCGGTTGGGTGTCGTGCCCGGTTTTGCGTTGTTGCCGGAAGGCGGGTTGTGCGACACGACGTATTTTTATCGCGAGCTCGTCTGAGTAGGCGGCGTTGGTGGAATATTTGAAATCGATCTGAGTTTGAATCGACAGCGAGGCCCGGCTCACCGTCCCAGCGGTGTCATCCTTTGCAAGAATAACAGTGAGCATAAATGCGACATTTTATTGTTTTGTGGAAATGTATTTATGTTTCCCATGAGAATCAATGTAAAATGTAAGCCGTGATTTTGGCGGACAAAGTGCTGTTGTTGACGATATGGATGTCCCTGGCTGGACTGCGCCGCCGCCGTCCTGGATAGCGCCGGTCCAATCAAAGGCTATCTAACGGTATCGCGCGGTCGTTGCGCCGGCGATGCCCTTCCGGATAAGAAGGTCGCTGAGTGAGCTCCAAATCGATCGGCCTGCCGTTGCAGGGTTTTTTTCGACTTTCGTTGCCGGGACAACTCGTCCTCATTGCGGCAGTTGTCTTGCCTTGCCTGTGGGCCGTCGTGATCGCGTCGTTACACGGTACCTATGAGAAAACCTTGGCCGAGGCCGCCAAGGACAGCAATAACATTGCGCGTGTGTTTGCCGAAGAAGTCAATTCTTCCGTCAATATGATCGACCTGGCGGCGATCGACCTGCGCGAACGATGGCTCGACGACCCGGACAGGTTTGACGATCACGTGCGCAAGCGCCAGGCAATTCTCGACAAGCCTGTGGCATTTCAGGTGAGTATCATCGACGCCACCGGGCACCTGGCATATTCGAGCGTGGACCGCTCGGCGCCGCGGCTCGATTTAAGCGACCGCGAGCACTTTCGCACACATCTCGGCGGGACCGACAAGCTGTTCGTCAGCCGCCCGGTCAAGGGGCGGGTGTCCGGACGGGGAAGTATCCAGTTCACCCGTCCATTGCTGGCCGGTGGGAATCGTTTCGCCGGCGTGATCGTGTTGTCGGTGGTACCGGAGTACTTCACCCGGTTTTCAGGGAAGCTGCAACTTGGCGACCACGGGACAGTCGCCCTTGTTCGCCCGGACGGCGCCATTGTCGCGCGCGAGCCGGCAGTGTCGTCCGAGCCGCACAACGTGCTGAGGACCACGCCGGACTTCGGCGCGATAGGCACGGAAACACTGATGTATTCACGTGCCTCGCAGATCGACGGTGTCGTTCGGCTCTACGCCTGGCGGGTATTGCCGAAGAAGGCCCTGGCCGTGGCGGTCGGCCGTAGCCGCGATGAAATCCTCGAACCGTATGTCCGGCAACGGAACCTGGTGCTGGGCGGCGCCGGTGGACTGTCCATTCTGATTGTCCTGATCGGTTACAGCGTATTAACCGGAATGCGCGACCGTGCCCGTGCCCGGGCCGATCGTGAACTGCGGGAGGAAGCGCTCCATCACATGGAGCAGATGCACGCCGCACAGGCCCTGCTTCAAAGCGAGCAGCGTTTCCACCAGCTTGCCGACGCGATGCCGCAAATCGTGTGGACTGCCGACCCCGATGGTGCGATCGATTACGCCAACAGTTGGGTGCACACCTACACGGGACTGGTCGACAAGATCAATGCCGAAAACTGGGTCACGATACTGCATCCGGATGACGTTGCTCCGACCTTGCGCATCTGGAAGGCATCGCTTGCCTCGGGCGCCATCTTCGAGACCGAATATCGCGTGTTTCGCAGCGCAGACGGGAGCTATCGCTGGCATCAGGCGCGCGCCATACCGATCCGGGACGAACACGGCACGATCGTAAAATGGTACGGTACCACCACCGACAACCATGACACGCGGTTGGCGAACGACGAGATCCGCAGGCTCGCACACCGTCTCGGCACCACGCTCGAAAGTATCACGGAGGCATTCCTCACAGTCGATCTGGACTGGAGATTTACCTATGTCAACAAGGAAACCGAGCGCCTGCTTCAGCGTGATCGCGGGCAAGTGCTTGGACAAGTGTTATGGGCGGAATATCCTGAGCTCGTCGGCGGGATCGCCGATACCGAATTTCGTCGGGCCATGCATGAACATTGCACCGTCGAGTTCGATATTTACTTCCCGCCGCTGAACCGCTGGTTCAAGGTTCGTGCATATCCTTCATCGGAAGGGCTTGCGGTATATTGCCGCGACATCAGCGCAAGCCGGCGCCTGCAGAAGTTCAAGAATGAGCAGATGAAATTGCTCGAACGGATGGCGCTGGGGCGCCGCTGCCCGAGCTCCTGGAACTCGCCACGCACATTGTCGAGTCGTCCGGAAATGCCATGCACTGCGCCGTGATGTTGCTGGGTGCGGACGGCGCCGCCTTCGAACTTGTTGCTGCGCCAAGTCTTCCGGCGTCGCTACGAAACATCCTGGAAGAATTCGACGTCGATGACGTATTGTCGCCGGACCGGCGCGCACGGCTGCAAGCCGGGCCGGTCTTCGTTGCCGACGTGGGGGAAGATCCGAGCTGGACTGGCGCTCACGATGCCGCCGCACTGCATGGGGATCGTGCCTGCTGGTGGTATGGGATTCGCTCCGGGCAAGGCCGGCTGCTCGGTACACTCGCGGTATTCACGGAAGCCGGACGTGTGCCCGATCAAGGCGAAATGGAGATCCTGGGCCTGTGCGTCCACACGGTCAGCATCGCGGTCGAACGGCTTCACATCGAACGCAAGGCACGCGCAAGCGAGGACCAGCTCGCATATCAGTCGAACTACGACACCCTGACGGGACTTGCCAACCGTAATCTTCTTTGCGACAGGACGAGTCAGACGATGGGGCGGGCCGTGAGCCGCGGCGAGCAGGCCTGGCTCGTCTGTATCGATCTCGACCGCTTCGCCTTGGTCAACGAAACGCTGGGCCACGAAGCCGGCGACCTGGTCTTGCAAGAGACAGCAGCCCGCTTGAGGATGGCATTGGGGCCGAACGATACGGCCGCGCGCACCGGTGGCGATGAATTCGTGCTGGTGCTCGCCGATACACCCGACGAGCACGCTGCCATCAATACCGTCCAGCGCATCGTGGCCGCCCTGGGCGATCCGATCAAGGTCGGCGAGCATGAGCATTTCCTGAGCTGCACGTCCGGGTTATCGGTATTTCCCGCCGACGGCGACACGGCGAACGCCTTGATCAAGAATGCCCATATCGCAATGCAGCGCGCCAAGGAAGCGGGCGGTGGCGAGGTGCAGTTCTATACGGCGTCGATGAAAACGCGCGCGATGGAACGCCTGCGGATCGAGGGCGACCTGCGGCATGCCGTCCAGCGGGGCGAATTGCTGTTGCACTACCAGCCCCAAGTCGATGTGCGCACCGGCCGGGTCGTTGGCGTGGAAGCCCTGCTGCGGTGGGCGCATCCCGAACTCGGCATGATGTCGCCCGACCGGTTCATCGACCTGGCCGAACAAACCGGGCTGATCGTCCCGATCGGCACGTGGGTATTGCGGACCGCGTGCGCGGACGCCAAGCGTTGGCATGATGCCGGTTGGGAAGGCCTGCGCGTGGGCGTCAATCTGTCGGGCAAGCAGTTCTACCAGCCGGATCTGATCGAAGTCGTGACAGGGGTCCTGGCGGAATCGGGGCTCGCGGCACGCTACCTGGACATCGAGCTGACGGAAGGCCTGGTCATGACCGACATCGACCGCGCGCTCGCCACCATGAATGCGCTCAAGGGGCTCGGCGTACAGCTGTCGCTGGACGACTTCGGCACCGGCTACTCCAGCCTGTCGTACCTGAAGCGCTTCCCGATCGATGTGCTGAAGATCGACAAGTCGTTCGTCAGGGACATCACCACCGATCCGGACGCGGCGGCGATCGCGCGGTCCATCATTTCGCTTGCCCAGAGCCTGCAATTGCAAGTCATTGCGGAAGGCGTGGAAACGCAGGAGCAGCTGAGCTATCTGACGACCTACCGTTGTGACCAGATTCAGGGCTACTATTTCAGCCGTCCGGTACCGGCCGCGGCATTCGAGCAGCTGCTGGGCGAGGAGCGGGCGCTGCCTGTGGCGTGTCCTGACGAACAGGTGCGGACGTTGCTCCTCGTCGACGACGATCCTGGCGTCAGCGCGGCATTGCGCCGGCTCCTGCGCCGCCAGGGCTATCGGGTACTGTACGCGGCAAGCGGAGAGGAAGGTTTGAGCCTGCTTGCCTTGAACGACGTCCAGGTCGTCATCTCCGACCAGCGCATGCCCGGCATGATGGGTATCGAATTCCTGTCGCGCGTCAAGCATATCCACCCGAAGATTATCCGGATCATGTTGTCGGGCTACACGGCGGTCGACGCGATCATCGAAGCGACCAATAGCGGCGCCGTATTCCGGTTCCACGCGAAGCCTTGGGATGACGAGGCCTTATGTGCGAGTATCGCCGACGCATTCCGTTATCACTGGCTGATGCGCAATGCGGAAACTGCGGAGGCGTGAGCGTCCGGGATGGCCACAAAACAAAAGCCCCACCGGCTTGCGCTGGCGGGGCTCTTATTTTGAATACTGGTGGAGGCGGAGGGAATCGAACCCTCGTCCGCAAGCACTCTACAGACAGTTCTACATACTTAGCACTGTCTTTTAATTTAACCTGGCTGACGGGGACGTGCACCCTGCAACCAAGCGAGTTACCTAAAGTTTCGGAAGCAACCAGGTAACCCGGTTGAGTCCTAGCCTCTGTAAATGACTCTACTTGCCTTGCGGCACACCCCAGAGGCGAGGTGGTGTAGAGCTAGCAGCGATTAGGCTGCGAGTGCGTACGAGTTATCGTTTGCAGTTATTGATTTCTGGATGTATTTACGAGGTAACCAGTCCTCGGTATGCCCTGTTCTGCTTTGCAACCCACGTCGAAACCAGGTCGCCCCCAGATAGGAATGCTCATTGTACCGCAATCGGCCAGTGAGCGGAGAGCCCTGAAGCGCCCTCACACCCGATATGGGTGCGAGGTGCGGAGAATCAAGGCCCGGGCGATCAACGACCCTGGTTCTGGTTGGCGATCTGGTTGCCCAGCATGCCGCCGCCGATGATGCCGGCGACCGTTGCCAGCTTGCGGCCGTTGCCGCTGCCGACCTGGTTGCCCAGCAGGCCGCCCACGACGGCGCCCGTGCCGATGGCGACGTAGTTCGGTTGTGCCGGCTGCGGGGCCGGACGCGGTGCCGGTTCACGATACGACGGCGCATCGTTGTGGGCGTAGCTCGTGTGGTGCGTCGTGTGGCGCGGTGCCGGTTTCGCCGGGACTTCCTTGATGATCGTTTCCTTGATCACCGTCGGTGCCGGGGCCGGCTGGGCGCTCGCGACGGCCGGCTGGGCGTAGGCGACCGGTGCCGGTTGTGCATAGGCGCCCTGGACCGGCTGCAGACCTTGCGGTGCCGTTGCATCCGCTGCCATCGGCAGGGCCGGGGCGGCGGCATAGGCCGGGTTCACCTGGGTCGGAGCAGCCTCGGGAGCGCTGTGCGAGCTCGGCAGAAGGCCGGTGATCGCGGCCGTGCCAGCCAGGCTGACGACGATGACGGACACTGCTGCAGCTGCAACCAGCGGGTGGATACGGGAGGTGGCGGTCTTGATCGTTTCCATTTTGTCTGCTCCTGAGACGTTGTTGTCGTATGGCTGTAGATTACCCAGAGGCATCGTGAAGAGATAGACGCATCCCTGTATCAATCGTAAAGATATGTAAATGACGAGCTGACCGAACAGAGACGCGATCTAACGAAGACCACCATGCTGCCGGCATATCTGCAACTAACCGACGAGCGGGGGCGACCAAAAAACAATGCCGCCAGAGTTGGCGGCACGGTCAGGACAGCGCAAGGAACCCGGATCAGGCGGCCGTTTCGGCAGCGCCCGCCAATTCGCGCAGCATCTGCAACAACTGCTGCGGCGTATCCAGCAGATAGTCCGCACCCCACGTCGCCGGATCGATGGAACCGCAATAGCCCCAGTTACAGGCTACGGTGACCATGCCGGCCGCGCGACCCGCTTCGATGTCGCGCTGGTCGTCGCCCACGTACCAGCAGTGGGCCGGGGCGATGTCCAGGCGGCGCGCCGCTTCCAGCAGCGGGGCGGGGTGGGGTTTGGCGTGCGGCGTCGTGTCGCCCGAGATCACGCAGCCGGCGTGCGCCAGGCCGATTTGCGGGACCAGCGGGTCCGTGAAGCGGGCCGGCTTGTTGGTGACGATGCCCCAGGCCATGCCGGCTGCCGCGAGGCCGTCGAGCAGGTCGGGGATGCCGTCGAACAGCGTGCTGTGCACGGCCATATTGGACTGGTAGCGCTCGAACCACTCCACGCGCAGTTCTTCGTAGCCCGCGTCCCCCGGCGCCAGGCCGAAGGCGGCGCCGATCATGCCGCGGGCGCCGGCCGATGCGGTCGGGCGGAGGATGGCATACGGCGTCGGCTCCAGGCCGCGCTCGGTGCGCATCCAGTTGACGGCCGCCGCGAGGTCGGGCGCGGTGTCGGCCAGGGTGCCGTCGAGGTCGAACAGGACGGCGCGCGGCGCGGACAGGGAAGAAGAAAAGGTCATGGGTCGGTACTTAGAGCGGTTTGCTGCAGGCAACCATGTAGTTGACGTCGGTGTCCTGGTTCAGCGAGTAGATCTTGGTCAGCGGGTTGTAGGTCAAGCCTTTCAGCCCGTCGACGATGAGGCCGGCGTCGCGCACGAAGTTCGACAACTCGGCCGGCGTGATGAACTTGGCGTAGTCGTGGGTGCCGCGCGGCAGCATGCGCAGCACGTATTCCGCGCCGACGACGGCGAACAGATACGATTTGACGTTGCGGTTCAGGGTCGAGAAGAACACGCGGCCGCCCGGTTTGACGAGGGTCGCCGCGGCGCGCACGATGGCGGCCGGGTCCGGGACGTGCTCGAGCATCTCCATGCAGGTGACGACGTCGAACTGGCCCGGCTCTTCCGCGGCCATGTCCTCGGCGGCGATCAGTTTATAGCGCACTTCCACGCCCGATTCCAGGCTGTGCAGGTCGGCGACTTTCAATGCCTTTTTCGACAGGTCGATGCCCGTGACCTTGGCGCCCTTGCGCGCCATCGATTCCGACAGGATGCCGCCGCCGCAGCCGATGTCGATGACGTTTTTACCAGCCAGCGGCACGCGCGCGTTGATCCATTCCAGGCGCAACGGGTTGATGTCGTGCAGCGGACGGAATTCGGACGTCGGGTCCCACCAGCGGTGGGCCAGTTCACTGAACTTCTGGATCTCTAAGGGATCGGCGTTTGTCGTCGTAGTCATAGGACGGAATGATAGCGGAAATGGGTAGCGGGTACGGCTGGGATCGTGAAAAAAACCAGGCATAAAAAAACCCCGCCGCAGCGGGGTTGTTCAGGCGTGAGCCGGATTACTGCTTGTTGCTGCGGGTACCGACGACTTCGATTTCCACGCGGCGGTTCTTCGCACGGCCGGCGGCGGTCTTGTTGTCGGCGACCGGCTGCTTCTCGCCTTTGCCTTCGGTGTAGACGCGGTTCGATTCCACGCCCTTGCTCTGCAGATAGGCCTTGACGGCTTCGGCGCGGCGGACGGACAGCTTCTGGTTGTACTCATCGGTGCCGACCGAGTCGGTGTGGCCGACGGCGATGATGACTTCCAGGTTGATGTCTTTCAGCTTGCCGACCAGGTCGTCCAGCGACGCTTTGCCGGCCGGCTTCAGGACGGCCTTGTCGAAGTCGAAGAAGGCGTCAGCCGAGTAGCTCACTTTTTCCGAGGTCGGGACCGGAGCCGGTGCCGGGGCAGGAGCCGGGGCGGCAGGTGCCGGAGCGGCGACCGGCGGCGGCGGCGGCGCGACGCACTTGCCGTTTTCCAGGCGCTCGGGTTCCACGCACAGCGGTGCGTCGCAGCCCGGGACCGCGTCGGCCGGGGTCCAGTAGCCGGTGCGCCAGCACAGGCCGAAAGGATTGCGGGCGATGACACCACGGGCATCCTGCACGTAAGCGCTGTACGGCGTCGGCGCCTTGATATCGGTGGTCAGCGGCGCATACGGAGGCGCACTTTGCGCGGATGCGCTGCCCGCCATCGCGGCCGTAGCTGCGAATACGAGGGTTGCCAATTTATTCATATTTTTTCTTCCTTTCGGTAAAATCTTCTAGCAGCGAAACTGCCTCAGGGCAATAAGACGTGAGCATAATATTAACACTCGAGACAGCACGTCAGTTCCGCATTGTGAAACAAGCAATTAACGTCTCGGCCATTTTGCCACATACGCCACATCCGCACGACCGGCCGGCGACCAATTGCCGTGCATGCTATTTGTCGCGTTGTTTCTGCGCAACAAGGTGTCGGGAGTCGTGCGCAAGCTTGACGAATGTTTATGACAGGCATGTGTCAAAGGGTTAATTGTGCCCGTTTATCATCGCCGGTGCCTGCCGTTGAAATACGTTATGGATAGGGCTGCCGTGGTAAAATCATGGGCTTGAAATATCACTTATCAGCCTGAAGGCGCCGACCCGCACAATGGATCAATTCGCAAAAGAAACAGTTCCAATTTCCCTGGAAGAAGAGATGCGCAAGAGCTACCTCGATTACGCCATGAGCGTGATCGTGGGCCGTGCTCTGCCGGACGTGCGCGACGGCTTGAAGCCCGTGCACCGCCGCGTGCTCTACGCGATGCACGAGATGAACAACGTGTGGAACCGTCCGTACCTGAAGTGCGCGCGCGTGGTCGGCGACACGATGGGTAAATACCACCCGCACGGCGACGCGTCGATCTACGACACCCTGGTCCGCATGGCCCAGGATTTCTCGCTGCGCTACACGCTCGTGGACGGGCAGGGCAACTTCGGTTCGATCGACGGCGACTCCGCCGCGGCAATGCGTTACACCGAGTGCCGCCTGGACAAGATCTCGAACGAGCTGCTGGCCGACATCGACAAGGACACCGTCGACTTCCAGCCGAACTATGACGGCAAGGAAAAAGAACCGACCGTCCTGCCGACGAAGATCCCGAACCTGCTGATCAACGGCTCGTCCGGCATCGCGGTCGGCATGGCGACGAACATCCCGCCGCACAACCTGTCCGAAGTGATCAACGGCGCGATGCACGTGCTGAGGAATCCGGACTGCACGATCGACGAGCTCATCGAGCTGATCCCGGCGCCGGACTTCCCGACGGCCGGCATCATCTACGGCGTCTCGGGCGTGCGCGACGGCTATCGCACGGGCCGCGGCCGCGTCGTGATGCGCGCCAAGACCCACTTCGAGGAATACGGCAAGGACGGCGGCCGCATCGCGATCATCGTCGACGAGCTGCCGTACCAGGTCAACAAGAAATCGCTGCTGGAGCGCATCGCCGAGAACGTGCGCGACAAGAAGCTGGAAGGCATTTCCGACATCCGCGACGAGTCCGACAAATCGGGCATGCGCGTCGTCATCGAGCTCAAGCGCGGTGAAGTGCCGGAAGTCGTGCTCAACAACCTGTACAAGCAGACCCAGCTGCAGGACACGTTCGGCATGAACATGGTGGCCCTCGTCAATGGCCAGCCGAAGCTGCTGAACCTGAAGCAGATGCTGGAGTGCTTCCTGTCGCACCGCCGCGAAGTGGTCACGCGCCGCACCGTGTTCGAGCTGCGCAAGGCACGCGAACGCGGCCACATGCTGGAAGGCCTGGCCGTCGCACTGGCGAACATCGACGACTTCATCGCGATCATCAAGGCCGCGCCGACGCCGCCGGTCGCGAAGACGGAACTGATGGCGCGCGCGTGGGATTCGTCCCTCGTGCGCGAGATGTTGAACCGTACCGAACTCGGCGCCTCTGGCGGCATCGAGGCATTCCGTCCGGAGCACCTGCCGAAGCACTACGGCATGCAGACCGACGGCCTGTATAAACTGTCGGACGAGCAGGCCCAGGAAATCCTGCAGATGCGCCTGCAGCG
The DNA here is from genome assembly GCF_029223865.1 of Telluria mixta. Taxonomy (NCBI): domain Bacteria; kingdom Pseudomonadati; phylum Pseudomonadota; class Betaproteobacteria; order Burkholderiales; family Oxalobacteraceae; genus Telluria; species Telluria mixta. The sequence continues at coordinate 178,836 of NZ_CP119520.1, read as the reverse complement.
CCTGACCGGCCTGGAGCAGGACAAGATCGTCAACGAGTACAAGGAAGTGATGCTGCACATCGCCGACCTGCTCGACATCCTGGCCCGCCCGGAGCGCGTCACGAGCATCATTGTCGACGAGATGGCGCAGATCAAATCGGACTACGCGGATAACGGCAAGGACACGCGCCGTTCCGCCATCGAGCACAACGCGTCCGACCTGGAAACGGAAGACCTGATCACGCCGCAGGACATGGTCGTCACGCTGTCGCACACGGGTTACATGAAATCGCAGCCGATTTCCGAGTACCGCGCGCAGAAACGCGGCGGCCGCGGCAAGCAGGCGATGGCGACGAAGGACGAGGACTGGATCGACCAGCTGTTCATCGCGAACACGCACGACTACATGCTGTGCTTCAGTAACCGCGGCCGGATGTACTGGCTGAAGGTGTGGGAAGTGCCGCAGGGTTCGCGCAACTCGCGCGGCAAGCCGATCGTGAACATGTTCCCGCTGCAGGATGGCGAGAAGATCACGGTGATCCTGCCGCTGTCGGGCGAAAACTCGACGTTCCCGGAAGACCATTACGTGTTCATGTCGACGAGCCTCGGCACCGTCAAGAAGACGCCGCTGCGCGACTTCAGCAATCCGCGCAAGGCCGGCATCATCGCGGTCGACCTGGACGAGGGCGACTTCCTGATCGGCGCCGCGCTCACGGACGGCAAGCACGACGTGATGCTGTTCTCGGACGCCGGCAAGGCCGTGCGCTTCGACGAGAACGACGTGCGCCCGATGGGCCGTACGGCACGCGGCGTGCGCGGCATGAACCTGGAAGAGGGCCAGAACGTGATCGCGCTGCTGGTCGCCGAGAACGAGCAGCAGTCCGTGCTGACCGCGACGGAAAACGGCTTCGGCAAGCGCACCCCGATCACGGAGTACACGCGCCACGGCCGCGGCACGAAGGGCATGATCGCGATCCAGACGTCCGAGCGCAACGGTAAAGTTGTTGCCGCGACGCTGGTCGAGGAGACGGACGAGATCATGTTGATCACGACCGGCGGCGTGCTGATCCGCACCCGCGTGGCCGAGATCCGCGAAATGGGCCGCGCCACCCAGGGTGTCACCCTGATCGCGGTGGAAGACGGCACCAAGCTGTCCGGCCTGCAGCGCGTGGTCGAAACCGACCTCGAAGAAACGGAACTGGAGCCGGCACCGGAATAAGCCGGCAAGCCCAGCGAAAAGCCGCCCCGATGCTTGCATCCCGGCGGCTTTTTTACTGGCCAGTGCCCCCAAAACCGTCATTCCCGCGCAGGCGGGAATCCATACTGAGGCGCAGAATTCGGTATTTCGGAAACACTGCTGCGTGATGAATTAATCGACTTCGGACCTTCAGCATGGGTTCCCGCTTTCGCGGGAATGACGGCGGTTGAGGATTTTTTGCAAGTTTCGTGCGAAAATCGAGGAACCCGCATTGTCATGCCGGGATTGCAAGCCTCCGCACCAGCCATCACTCAAGGACATCCGTGAAGAAATCTCTCGCCGCCATCGCCTCCGCCATCGTCGTCACCTGCTCCTCCGCCGCGTTTGCCGCGACGCCGGTGCCGTCCGCCGACCCGGCTGTCGTCGCCGCCACCAAGCAGATGATGGCGTCGATGAAGATCCGCGACGTGATGCTGGCGTCGCTGAAGCAGGCGGACCAGCAGATGCCGGCCCAGATGGCCGCGTCGATGAATGCGATGATCGACAGCGACGCGACCATGAGCGCAGAGAAAAAGGCCGAGGCGCACAAGAAGCTGCAGGAAGCGCTGCCGACGCTGACCGCGCAGATGCATGGCGTATTCAGCGACCCGACCCTCGTCGACGACATGCTGGCCGAGATGGTGCCGCTGTACGCCGAGACCTATACGCTGGACGAGATCCGCCAGCTGTCCAAGTTCTACGCGTCCCCGCTGGGCCAGAAGATGCTGGCGAACATGCCGACGCTGATGACCCGCAGCATGGAGATCAGCAACCGCGTGATGATGCCGCGTGTGCAGAAGATGATGGCGCAGAGCGCGCAAAGCATCGTCGGCAAGTAAGAAGGAGCGACGATGACCCAGGTGTACAACTTCTCCGCCGGCCCCGCCGTCCTGCCCAAGGAAGTGCTGCGCCAGGCCGCCGAGGAAATGCTCGACTGGCACGGCAGCGGCATGTCCGTGATGGAGATGAGCCATCGCGGCCCCGAATTCATTTCGATCGCGAAGCAGGCCGAAGCCGACCTGCGCGAACTGCTGGCGATACCCGACAATTACAAGGTCCTGTTCCTGCAGGGCGGTGGCCTCGGCCAGAACGCGATCATCCCGTTGAACATGGTCGGTCGTAAGCCACAACCGGCGACGATTGATTTCGTCCACACCGGTTCGTGGTCGGGCAAGTCGATCAAGGAAGCGCAGCGTTATGCGAACGTGAACGTGGCTGCGTCGGGCGAGGCGAGCCGCTTCACGACCGTCCCGCCGCAGGAGACGTGGAAGCTGAGCGCGGACGCGGCCTACCTGCACCTCTGCACGAACGAGACCATCGACGGCGTCGAGATCGGCTTTGTGCCGACCGTGCAGGGCGATACCCCGCTCGTCGTCGACATGTCCTCGCACATCCTGTCGCGCCGGATCGACGTGTCGAAATACGGCGTGATCTTCGCCGGTGCGCAAAAGAACATCGGCCCGGCGGGCCTGACGATCACGATCGTGCGCGAGGACCTGCTCGGCCACGCCTTGCCGATCTGCCCCGGCGTGTTCAACTGGCGCGCGGTGGCCGAGGCGGAGTCGATGCTGAACACGCCGCCGACGTATGGCATCTATATCGCGGGCCTCGTGTTCGCGCATCTGAAAAAACAGGGCGGCGTGGCCGAGATGGAGCGCCGCAACATCGAGAAAGCGCGCCTGCTGTACGCGGCGCTGGACGCCGACGACTTCTACCAGAATCGTGTGGCGCCCGAATATCGCTCGCGCATGAACGTACCGTTCTACCTGCGCGATGAATCCTTGAACGAACAATTCCTGGCCGGCGCCAAAGCGCGCGGCCTGCTGCAACTGAAGGGCCACAAGTCCGTCGGCGGTATGCGGGCATCGATCTACAACGCGATGCCGATCGAGGGTGTGCAAGCCCTGGTCGATTATTTGAACGAGTTCGCGGGGCGCTGAGTCGCCGCATCCTCGTCGTTCCCGCGCAGGCGGGAACCCATGCTGAGCGAACCCTTGTCGGCAACGTGGCCATGCCCATGCCGTGACTCCGGATGATCAGCATGGATCCCCGCGTGCGCGGGGATGACGGGCGAACCGAAACCCATGAGCAGACGATGACAGACAAACTCAAACCCCTGCGCGAACAGATCGATGCGATCGACGCGCAAATCCTCGAACTCCTTTCACGCCGCGGCAAGGTCGCGCAGGAAGTCGGCCACGTGAAGGCCGAGACGAATGCCCCCGTGTTCCGCCCCGAGCGCGAAGCGCAGGTGCTGCGCGGCGTCGCCGAGCGCAATCCCGGCCCGCTGAAGAACCAGGACGTGCAGACCATCTTCCGCGAGATCATGTCGTCCTGCCGCGCGCTGGAAAAGCGCGTGACGGTCGCCTTCCTCGGTCCCACCGGCACGTTCAGCGAACAGGCCGTGTTCCAGCAGTTCGGCAGCGCCGTCGAAGGCCTGCCATGCGTGTCGATCGACGAAGTGTTCCGCGCCACCGAGGCCGGCACCGCCGACTACGGCGTCGTCCCGGTCGAGAACTCGTCCGAGGGCGCCATCAACCGCACGCTCGACCTGATGCTCGCGACGACGACCATCATCAGCGGCGAAGTGTCGATCCCCGTGCACCACAGCCTCATGACGAAGACGGGCAGCATGGACGGCGTGAAGGTCGTGTGCGCGCATTCGCAGGCGCTGGCCCAGTGCCAGGTGTGGCTCAACCTGCATCATCCCGGCATCGAGCGCCGCGCCGTCGCGTCGAACGCGGAAGCGGCCGTGCTGGCGAGCCAGGATCCGACCATCGCCGCGATCGCGAGCGAGATGGCGGGCGAGCAGTACAAGCTGGGCGTCGTGCAGGCGCACATCCAGGACGACCCGCACAACCGCACGCGCTTCCTGATCATCGGCAGCCAGGCCACGGGCCCGTCCGGCAAGGACCGCACGTCGATCGTGCTGGCAGTGCCGAACAAGGCCGGCGCCGTCTACAGCCTGCTCGCGCCGCTGGCGAAGCACGGCGTGTCGATGACGCGCTTCGAATCGCGTCCGGCCCGCATCGGCACGTGGGAGTACTACTTCTACGTCGACGTCGAAGGTCACATCGCCGATGCCGCGGTCGGCCGCGCACTCGAAGAACTCAAGGACAACGCCGCCTTCTTCAAGGTATTGGGATCCTATCCCGTCGGCCTCTGAGTCACAGAATCACCCCACTACAGCCAAGAGAATCCCATGTCGCAATTCGGTCCCGATTACGTCCGCGCCATCGCCCCTTACCAGGCCGGCAAACCCATTTCCGAAGTCGCCCGCGAGTTCGGCCTCGATGAAGCCAATATCGTCAAACTGGCGTCCAACGAGAACCCGTTCGGCATCCCCGAATCGGCCAGGGCCGCGATGGCTGCCGCCGCCGCGGAACTCGGCCGCTACCCGGACGCCAACGGCTTCGAGCTGAAGGCCGCGCTGGCCAAGCGCTACGACGTGCCGGCCGACTGGATCACGCTCGGCAACGGCTCCAACGACATCCTCGAGATCGCGGCCCACGCGTTCGTGCAGAAGGGCCAGGCCGTCGTCTACGCGCAGTATTCGTTCGCCGTGTACGCGCTGGCCACGCAGGGCGTCGGCGCGCGCGGCATCGTCGTCCCCGCGAAAAACTACGGCCACGACCTCGATGCGATGGCGGCCGCCATCGATGCGGATACGCGTCTCGTCTACATCGCCAACCCGAACAACCCGACCGGCACGTTCATCTCCGCACCCGAGATCGAGGCATTCCTCGCCAAGGTGCCGGCATCGGTCGTCGTTGTGCTGGACGAGGCCTATAACGAATACCTCGAGCAGAAGGACCAGTTCGAATCGACGCAGTGGGTGCGCAAATACCCGAACCTGATCGTCTCGCGCACGTTCTCGAAAGCGTACGGCCTCGCAGGCCTGCGCGTCGGCTTCGCCATCGCCCAGCCGGCCGTGACGGACCTGATGAACCGCATCCGCCAGCCGTTCAACGTGAATTCGCTCGCGCAGGCCGCCGCCATCGCCGCGTTGAATGATAAAGAATTCCTGCAGAAGGGTGCCGAGAACAACCGCGCCGGCTACCGGCAGCTGACCGCCGCGTTCGAGGAGCTCGGCCTGGAATATGTCCCGTCCTACGGCAACTTCGTGCTCGTGAAAGTGGGCGAGGACGAGGGCGCCGGCGCGCGCGTGAACCTGGCGCTGCTGAAGCAGGGCGTGATCGTGCGTCCGGTCGGCGCGTACGGCCTGCCGCAGTGGCTGCGCATCTCGATCGGCCTGCCAGAAGAGAATGCGCGCTTCGTGGAAGCATTAAAGAAGGCGCTCGGCTGATGTTCTCTAAAGTCGTCATCGTCGGCGTCGGCCTGATCGGCGGCTCGTTCGCGCTGGGGCTGAAGGCGGCCGGCGCCGCGGGCCACATCGTGGGTCTGGGACGCTCCGCGCAGGCGCTGGCGCGTGCGCGCGAACTCGGCATCATCGACGAAGCCGCGTCCTCGCCGGAAGTGGCGCTGCGCGGTGCGGACCTCGTGCTGCTGGCGGCGCCCGTCGCGCAGACGGGGACTATCCTCGCGTCGCTGCTGCCGTACCTGGAGCCGCAGACGATCGTCACGGACGCGGGCAGCACCAAGTCCGACGTCGTGGCGGCGGCGCGTGCCGCGCTGGGCGACAGGATCGCCCAGTTCGTGCCGGGGCACCCGATCGCGGGCCGCGAATCGAACGGCCCGGATGCGGCGATCCCCGACCTGTACCGCGGCAAGAAGACCGTGCTCGCACCGCTGCCGGAAAATGCGCCGGAGGCCATCGACAAAGTGGCCGCCGCGTGGCGCACGTGCGGCGCCATCATCCACATGCTCACGCCGCAGGAACACGACAAGGTGTTCGCCGCGGTCAGCCACCTGCCGCACCTCCTCGCGTACGCGCTCGTCGACGACATCGCCAACAAGCCGCACGCGGACCTGCTGTTCCAGTACGCCGCCAGCGGCTTCCGCGACTTCACCCGCATCGCGGGCTCGTCTCCGGAAATGTGGCGCGACATCAGCCTCGCGAACCGCGACGCGCTGCTCGGCGAACTGGACGCCTATCTCGCTCAATTGACTCACCTTCGCGCGCGGCTCGCCGCCAGTGACGGACCCGCGCTGGAGGCGACCTACGCCAACGCCCAGCGCGCCCGCCGCGCGTGGACCGAAGCGATCGAAGCCGCGGAAAAACCGCCGGCACCCGATCAGGAATCTGGAAAATGACACAAGCTAAAATCTATCCCCAGCACATCGACCTCGAACCCGTGATGCGCGTACAGGGCACCGTACGCCTGCCGGGGTCGAAGAGTATCTCCAACCGCACCTTGCTGCTGGCCGCGCTGTCCGAAGGCACGACGACCATCCACGACCTGCTCGCGTCGGACGACACGTCCGTCATGCTGGACGCCCTGAAAAAGCTGGGCATCCGGTGGGAAGAAGTCGACGAGCGCACGCACGTCGTGCACGGCGCCGGCGGCAAGCTGCCCGTTGCGCAGGCCGACCTGTTCATGGGGAATGCGGGCACCGCGATCCGTCCGCTGACGGCGGCGCTGGCCGTGATCGGCGGCGATTACACCTTGCACGGCGTCGAGCGCATGCACGAGCGTCCGATCGGCGACCTGGTCGACGCGCTGAATGCCGTCGGCGCGAGCATCGAATACACGGGCAATCCGGGCTATCCGCCGCTGCACATCCGTGCAGGCAAGGTGCAGCCGGACCGCATCGCCGTGCGTGGCAACGTGTCGAGCCAGTTCCTGACTGCGCTCCTGATGGCCGCGCCGCTGATGGCGGTCGCGAAGCCGGTGACGATCGAGGTCGTGGGCGAACTGATTTCGAAGCCGTACATCGAGATCACCCTGAACCTGATGCGCCGCTTCGGCGTGACGGTCGGCCAGGACGGCTGGGCGTCGTTCACCGTGCAGCCGGGCCAGACGTATCGCAGCCCGGGCAGCATCCACGTCGAAGGCGATGCGTCGTCGGCGTCGTACTTCCTGGCCGCGGGCGCCATCGCGGGCGGTCCGGTGCGCGTGGAAGGCGTGGGCAAGGATTCGATCCAGGGCGACGTGCGCTTCGCCGACGCGCTGGAGCAGATGGGCGCGACGATCACGAAGGGCGACAACTGGATCGAGGCGAAGTCCAACGGCGTCCTGAAAGCGATCGACGCCGATTTCAACCACATCCCGGACGCCGCGATGACGATCGCCGTCGCCGCGCTGTACGCGGACGGCACGAGTACGCTGCGCAACATCGCCAGCTGGCGCGTGAAGGAAACCGACCGCCTGGCCGCGATGGCGACGGAGCTGCGCAAGGTCGGTGCGACGGTGGAAGAGGGCCCGGACTACATCCGCGTCACGCCGCCCGACACGCTGTCGCATGCGACGATCGACACCTATGACGACCACCGGATGGCGATGTGCTTCTCGCTGGCGTCGCTGGATGGCGCGGCGCGGCGCGGCAACGCGATGCGCATCAACGATCCGAAGTGTGTGGCCAAGACGTTCCCGGATTACTTCGAAACGTTTTCCGGAATCGCACAAGACACATTATCCTGATGGGATAACTGGTAACCACATACAAGTACATGCCGAACTCGAATATTCCCGTCATTACGATTGACGGCCCGACCGCCTCGGGCAAGGGCACGGTGGCCCACAAGGTCGCCGACCGCCTGGGCTTCCACCTGCTGGATTCCGGCGCCCTGTACCGCCTGACCGCGCTGTCCGCGCTGCGCCGCGGTACCGACCTGCGCGACGAGCACGCGCTCGCCAAGGTCGCCGAACACCTGCCCGTCCGCTTCAACGGCGGCCACATCTACCTGGGCACGGAAGAGGTGAGCAACGCCATCCGCCAGGAAGAAGTCGGCAATACGGCATCGAAGATCGCCGCGCTGCCGGCCGTGCGCCAGGCGTTATATGGCTTGCAACTGAGCTTCCGCGAGACGCCGGGCCTCGTTGCGGATGGCCGCGACATGGGCACCGTGATCTTTCCTGGTGCCCAGTTGAAGGTGTTCCTGACAGCAAGTGTTGAGGCACGTGCGCAACGCCGGTATAAGCAATTGATTGACAAAGGATTTTCTGCTAATATGGACGATCTGCTGGCGGATTTGCAGGCCCGCGACGCGCGCGATACCCAGCGCGCCGTGGCCCCGTTGGTGCCGGCGGAAGGGGCGCATATCCTCGATACCTCGCAGATGACGGCGGACGACGCCGTCGAACAGGTACTTGCCTGGTACGCGCACCCCTAACAAGAATTCATCCCTGAAGTGGTAGGGACTGCCGTTAAAGCGGCGTTTTATGGTGCCCGGGGTGTCCCGGGTGTGGTTCAACTTGACCCAGTTCAGATCGCATATAGCCGATCTGCTGGCTAACATCTCAAAACTTATGGCTACTGCAGCAAATCAAGATACCGGTATGGAAAGCTTCGCAGCACTCTTCGAAGAGTCGCTGGCGCGTCAAGACATGCGTTCGGGCGAAGTCATCTCCGCCGAAGTCGTGCGTCTGGATCACAACTTCGTGATCGTCAACGCCGGCCTGAAATCGGAAGCTTTCATCCCCATCGAAGAATTCAAGAATGACCAGGGCGAACTGGAAGTCAACGTGGGTGACTTCGTTTCCGTGGCCATCGAATCGCTGGAAAATGGTTTCGGCGATACCATCCTGTCGCGCGACAAGGCCAAGCGTCTGGCTTCGTGGCTGGCTCTGGAAAAAGCAATGGAATCGGGCGAGATCGTCACCGGTACCGTGAACGGCAAAGTCAAAGGCGGCCTGACCGTCCTGACCAACGGCATCCGCGCATTCCTGCCGGGTTCGCTGGTCGACACCCGTCCGGTCAAGGACACGACCCCGTTCGAAGGCAAGACCCTGGAATTCAAGGTCATCAAGCTGGACCGCAAGCGTAACAACGTCGTGCTGTCGCGTCGCGCCGTCATCGAAGCATCGATGGGCGAAGAGCGTGCGAAGCTGATGGAAACGCTGAAGGAAGGCACCGTCGTCACCGGCGTCGTCAAGAACATCACCGACTACGGTGCGTTCGTCGACCTGGGCGGCATCGACGGCCTGCTGCACATCACCGACCTGGCATGGCGCCGTGTGCGTCACCCGTCGGAAGTCCTGTCGGTTGGTCAAGAGATCACCGCTAAGGTCCTCAAGTACGATCAGGAAAAGAACCGCGTCTCGCTGGGCGTCAAGCAACTGGGCGACGATCCGTGGACCGGCCTGTCGCGTCGCTACCCGCAAGGCACCCGCCTGTTCGGCAAGGTCACGAACCTGACCGACTACGGTGCGTTCGTGGAAGTCGAGCAGGGCATCGAAGGTCTGGTGCACGTCTCGGAAATGGACTGGACCAACAAGAACGTGGCGCCGAACAAAGTTGTCCAGCTGGGCGACGAAGTCGAAGTCATGGTCCTGGAAATCGACGAAGAGCGTCGTCGTATCTCGCTGGGCATGAAGCAGTGCAAGGCGAATCCGTGGGACGACTTCGGCATGACCCACAAGAAGGGCGACAAGGTCAAAGGTCTGATCAAGTCGATCACCGACTTCGGCGTGTTCATCGGCCTGCCGGGCAACATCGACGGTCTGGTGCACCTGTCCGACCTGTCGTGGACGGAAGCCGGCGAAGAAGCCGTCCGCCGCTTCAAGAAGGGCGACGAGCTGGAAGCCGTCGTTCTGGCGATCGATGTCGAGCGCGAGCGTGTCTCGCTGGGCGTCAAGCAGCTGGAAGGCGACCCGTTCAACAACTTCGCTTCGCTGAACGACAAGGGCACCCTGGTCACCGGCACCGTGAAGTCGGTTGAGCCGAAAGGCGCCGTGATCGCGCTGAACGAAGAAGTCGAAGGCTACCTGCGCGCTTCGGAAATCGCCCGCGACCGCGTGGAAGATGCCGGCACCCACCTGAAAGTGGGCGACAAGGTCGAAGCCCTGGTCATCAACATCGACCGCAAGGCACGCAGCATCCAGCTGTCGATCAAGGCCAAGGACAACGCTGAAACCCAGGAAGCCATGCAGAAGCTGGCTTCGGACAACAGCGCAGCAACCGGCACCACGTCGCTGGGCGCCCTGCTGAAGGCCAAGTTCGACAATAAAGGCTAATCACCGAGAGTGAGCAGATGACCAAGTCCGAGCTGATCAACCGCCTGGCCGAGCGCTATTCTCAGCTGGTGGCAAAAGATGCCGAGTTCGCCGTCAAGACGATCCTCGATGCGATGACCAACGCTCTCTCGAGCGGCCAGCGCATCGAGATCCGTGGGTTCGGCAGCTTTGCCCTGAACAGCCGGCCGCCCCGTATCGGCCGCAACCCGAAGTCCGGCGACAAGGTGATGGTGCCCGAAAAACGGGTGCCCCACTTCAAACCGGGCAAGCAGTTGCGCGAGCGGGTGGATGCGATGGTCGGCCAACCGATCATCGAAGACTGACTCGTCTGCGACAGACTCACAAAACGGCGTCCTTCGGGGCGCCGTTTTTTTTTTGCAGCCGGGCACCCATGGGAATAGAATGACCCTGCCTTCTCCCATCCGTTGCGCGGACCCCGGTGATGAAACAGAAAGAACTACGGCTGGCAATCGTATTCTTCGGCGGCGTGTCGCTGGCCGTCTACCAGCATGGGATCAACCGCGAAATCCTCAACCTCGTGCGCGCGTCGAAGCATTACCACCGGCACGACGGTTCCGCCTCCATGCACGACCACTATCCCGACGAGCCGCAGCATTCGACGGGAGACATTTACTATCGATTCCTTGAAGCGGTCGGCGAGCAATTCGATTTGCAGGTGATCGTCGACGTGGTGTCCGGCGCTTCGGCCGGCGCGATGAATGGCGTCGCATTGAGCCGCGCGCTCGCGCACGATCTGAGCCTGGCGCCGTTGACGGACATGTGGCTGGCCGACGCGGATATCGGACAACTGCTGCACGCCGATGCCAGGGCGAAGCGTTGGAGCAAGTGGTTTTTCTGGCCCTTTGTCCGACCGTTGCTGTCCCGCCTGAAACACGAAGGCCTCATCATCGGCCCGATCGATCGCGAAATGCAGGAAAGAGCGTCGATGTTCCTTCGCTCGCGGTGGTTCAAGCCGCCGCTCGACGGCCGCCGGCTCGCCACCCTGATCCTCGACGGCCTCACGTCGATGGAACGCCCCGGTACAGCCGGCGAGTCGCTGCTGCCGCCCGGCACGCGGCTGGACCTGCTGGTCACGGCGACGGATTTCCGCGGCCTCGACCGCTCGATCTTCATCCATGATCCGCCTGTGCTCACCGAGCGCGAGCACCGACGTCCGTTCCACTTCCAGCTCTATCATGAGAAAAGCGGGCACCTGCGCAGCGACTTCGATCTCGACAGCGTGCCGTCGCTCGCGTTCGCCGCTCGCGCATCCGCGTCGTATCCCGGGGCGTTTCCGCCGGCGCGGATCGGGGAAGTGGACGACCTGCTGGCGGCGCGCCATCGGCCATGGCCCACGCGTGCGCAATTCATCCAACACAATTTTGGCGGATATCGCGATCAGCGCAAGGAACCCGAGGATGCCGTGCTGGTCGATGGCAGCATCCTCGACAACAAGCCGATCAAGGCCACGCTGGACGCGATCCGCACGCACAGCGCGTTCCGCGAGGTCGACCGCCGCCTGATCTTCGTCGATCCGCACTCCCAGCTCGACAAGCCGCCGCCGGGAACGGAGATGCCGGGCTTCTTTGCGACGTTGCGCGGGGCCTTGTCCGACCTGCCGCGCACGGATCCCACCTACAAGGAGCTGGCGGACGTCGGGCGCTACAACAAGCAGGTGCGGCGCCTGAAGCAGGCGATTGCCTACGCCCGGCCGCAGGTCGCGAAACTGGTCGACGAGGTCACCGAAGGCAGGTCCAGGGGCAGGTTTACCGTCAACGACCTCCGGCATTGGCGCCTCAGCTCGACCAATGCGCTGGCCGGCACGCCGATCGTCTACGATTCGTTCATCCGGACGCTGGTGCTGGAGGCGCTGGATTTCGTCGCCGAACTGATCGCCGGCGCATGCGGCTTTTCCCGGGAATCGACCGCGTCGCACCGCGTGCAGGAGGCGATCGAACTGTGGGCCGCGCGCCATGCCATCCTCCTCACCGACTCCTACTTTGCGGCGGAAAACGCCTATGAAAACGTCGACATGCCCGCGTTCGCCAAGATGACGATCGACTTCGGCGTCGTGTACAAGAAACGCCGCCTGAATTTCGTACTGCACGAGATCAGCGATCTATACGATGCCAGCGAGCTCCACGCGGCGGCCGCGGAAGACCTCGATCTCATCAAGATCCAGGTCCACAAGCTTATCGATGCCCTGGCGATGTACGACACTGCCGATTTCCTCAGCGAGCGCGCGATTGCCACGTGCCGCACGCTGTTCGCGCCCGTGACGGCGCAGCGGATGGACGTCGAGCAGTTCGTCGCCGACCGGGATGCGGAGCTGACCGGACTGGTCCGGCGACTGGGTATCGAATGCGACCTCGCGGGCAAGAACGACGACGCCGATACGCTATTGTCGTCGGGGCTCGTGCAGAATCTCGAACCGCGCTACCGCACGGCGATCCTCACCGGCTACCTCGGCTATTTTTACTGGGACGTCATCCTGCACCCGGCCGTCACCGCGCTGGCGTTGGAAACCGGACCGATCGAAGAAATCCTCGTCGACCGCATCAGCCCGGACGACGCGCCCAGCCTGGCCCCACCCGGCAACCCGCGTGTCCTGCTGGGCGGGACCTTCGCCGGCTTCGGCGGCTTTCTCAATCGGGCGACGCGGGAAAACGACTATCTGTGGGGCCGGCTGCATGCGGTCGACCGCCTGTTCGACATCCTGTCCAGTACATTGCCGAACCCGATCCGCGCCACCATCGATCTGCATGCGTTGAAGAAGGCGGGATTCGAATGCGTGATGGAGGAGGAGGCGCAGCGGCTGCACCTCGTGCCGGACCTGGTGTCCCGGCTGCGCGCCGCGATCGCCGCCTTTTGACGCCGGAATTGGCAAAGATGTAACGACGCATTGCAGGGCCGATGCCGTTCGGGCAACCCACGTATAATCACGCCGCAAGCGCACAACGGCCGGGTCAGCCGTCCTAGGAATATCGTTTCAAATATGCGACACTGCGCATTTGCCGTCTTTTCATTCGGGACCTGCTGATGAAACTCGTCTCCACCATCGTCGGATGCCTGCTGTTCGTCCTGTTCTTCAGTTTCGCCCTGAAGAACACGCACCAGGTCGACCTGCATTTCTTCCTGAATTACGAGGTGCGGGGACCGCTGGTGCTGATGCTGCTCGCGTTTTTCATCGCCGGCGCCTTCCTCGGCATCCTTGCCGTGACGCCGACCGTGTTCCGGCACCGGCGCGAAAGCTCGCAGCACAAGCACACGATCCAGGCCCTGCAGAGCGCGGCCGGTACCGCCGCCAATGCGCCGCAGCCGGACAGCGTCGCGCCGCGCGCCTGAACGTTATTCAGTAATCAATAAGAACAACATATGGAATTTGAAATCTGGTGGCTGCTCGGCATCCCCGTCTTTTTTGCCCTCGGCTGGATCGCCGCCCGCGTCGACATCAAGCAACTGGTCTCCGAATCGCGCAGCCTCCCGCGCGGCTATTTCAAGGGCCTGAATTTCCTCCTCAACGAACAGCCGGACAAGGCCATCGACGCCTTCATCGAGATCGTCAAGCTCGATCCCGAAACGGCCGACATGCACTTCGCCCTGGGTAACCTGTTCCGCCGCCGCGGCGAGACGGAGCGCGCGATCCGCGTTCACCAGAACCTCCTGTCGCGTCCCGACCTGCCGATCGAGCAGCAGGTGCACGCGCAGTACGAACTCGGGATGGACTACCTGAAGGCGGGCCTGCTGGACCGCGCCGAAGAGACGTTCAACCTGCTCGTCGACACGCAGTACGGCGTGCAGGCCCGCCGCGCGCTGCTCGAGATCTTCCAGCGCGAAAAGGAATGGCGCCGCGCGATCGCCGCCGCCGAAGGCCTGATGGAATCCGGCGCCGGCGCGTATCACAAGGAAATCGCCCAGTTCTATTGCGAGCTGGCGCAGGACGCCCTCGTGCACATGCATTCGGACGAAGCGAAGGCGCTGCTGGACAAGGCCCTGCAGACCGACCGCAAGAGCGTGCGCGCGACGATGCTGTGCGGCGACGCCCTCAAGGCCGAAGGCGACATCGAAGGCGCGCTGAAGACGTGGCGCCGCGTGGAGCAGCAAAGCGTGCCGCACGCGGCCCTCGTCGCCACGCGCCTGATGGATGGCTACCGCGCCGTCGGCCGCCCGCAGGAAGGCGTCAACCTGCTGCGCTCCTACCTCGAAGAAGCGTCGTCGATTGACCTGATCGAGGTCGTCTTCAAGGCCGTCATTGAACTCAACGGCGTGGACGCTGCCAAACAGCTGGTGGTGGAAGAGCTGCGCCGCAATCCGACCCTGCTCGGTCTCGACAAGCTGCTGGAAGCGCGCCTGATGGATGCGCCGGCGAACGTGTGGGAAGAGCTGTCGATGGTGAAGAACCTGGTGCACGGGTACACGCAGAAGCTGGCGCGCTACCAGTGCAGCCATTGTGGTTTCAAGGCGCGCCAGTATTACTGGCAATGCCCGGGGTGCAGCAAGTGGGAGACCTACCCGCCGCGCCGCACCGAAGAACTGAACGTGATGAACTAAGCTAAAGCGAACCATGAAGATTACGATTATCGGCACCGGCTACGTCGGCCTCGTGACCGGCGCCTGCCTGGCGGAACTCGGCAACGACGTCTTTTGCCTCGACGTCGACCAACGCAAGATCGACCTGCTGAACAACGGCGGCATCCCGATCCACGAACCGGGCCTGGAAGAAGTCGTCGCGCGCAACCGCGCGGCCGGCCGCCTGCAGTTCTCGACCGACGTCGCCGCCAGCGTCGCGCATGGCCAGCTCCAGTTCATCGCCGTCGGCACGCCGCCGGACGAAGACGGTTCCGCCGACCTCCAGTACGTGCTGGCCGCCGCGCGCAACATCGGCCGTCACATGGATGGCTACAAGGTCATCGTCGACAAGTCCACGGTGCCCGTCGGCACCGCCGACCGCGTCGCCGCGGCGCTGCGCGAAGAGCTGCGTCATCGCGGCGAGGAAAGCATGGAATTCGCCGTCGTCTCGAACCCGGAATTCCTGAAGGAAGGCGCAGCCGTCGAAGACTTCATGCGTCCGGACCGCATCGTCATCGGCCACGACGACAGCCCCGCGGGCCAGCGCGCGCGCGACGTCATGAAGCTGCTGTACGCGCCGTTCAACCGCAACCACGAGCGCGTCTACTGGATGGACGTGCGCTCGGCCGAGTTCACGAAGTACGCGGCCAACGCGATGCTCGCGACCCGCATCTCGTTCATGAACGAACTGGCGAATCTCGCCGACCAGGTGGGCGCCGACATCGAAGCCGTCCGCCACGGCATCGGCTCCGACCCGCGCATCGGCCACAGCTTCCTGTACGCGGGCGCCGGCTACGGCGGCTCGTGCTTCCCGAAGGACGTGCAGGCGCTCGAGCGCACCGCGCGCCAGTACGACCAGGAACTGCTGATCCTGCGCGCCGTGGAAGCCGTCAACGACCGCCAGAAGCAGGTGCTGGGCCGCAAGGTCGTGCAGCGCTTCGGCGAAGACCTGACGGGCATGACCTTCGCCGTCTGGGGCCTCGCGTTCAAGCCGAACACGGACGACATGCGCGAAGCACCGTCGCGCGTGCTGCTGAAGGAGCTGATCGAGCGTGGCGCCAGCGTCGCCGTGCACGACCCGGTCGCGATGGAAGAAGCGCAGCGCGTGCTGGCGCTCGACCTTTCCGACGCCCAGCTGGCCCGCGTGGCCTTCAGGAAGACGCCGATGGAAGCGCTGGACGGCGCCGAGGCGCTCGTCATCGTCACGGAGTGGAAGGCATTCCGCAGCCCGGACTTCGAGCAGATCAAGGCGCGCCTGAAGCACCCGGTGATCATCGACGGCCGCAACCTGTTCGAGCCCCCGCTGATGACGGGCCTTGGCATCGAATACCACGGCATCGGCCGTTCCGTCCTGACGGGCAAGTGAGGCGAGCATGACCGGAACTATCCCGAGCCGCCTGCTGCCGACCGACAGCTACCGCCAGGCCGAAGCGCCGCCACTGGAAAGCGTGCGCCTGCTCGTCGTGGGCGACGTCATGCTCGACCGTTACTGGTTCGGCGACGTCTCGCGCATTTCTCCGGAAGCGCCGGTGCCCGTCGTGCGCATCGAGCGCCGCGAAGAGCGCCTGGGCGGCGCCGCCAACGTGGCGCGCAACGCCGCGGCACTGGGCACGCACTGCGGCCTGCTGGGCGTCGTCGGCGCCGACGAGGCGGGCGACCACGTCGAACGCATCCTGCGCGAATCGAGCATTCACAGCTACCTCAAGCGCGACGAGGCGATCTCCACGATCATCAAGCTGCGCGTGATCGGCCGCCAGCAGCAGATGGTCCGCATCGACTTCGAGGACGCGCCGACCGAGACAATCCTGCGCGACAAGCTCACGCAATTCAAGGCGCTGCTGCCGGACTACGACGTGATCATCCTGTCCGACTACAACAAGGGCAGCCTCGTGAACGTGGCCGAGATGATCCGCGCCGCGCGCGCCGCCGGCAAGACCGTCATGGTCGACCCCAAGGGCGACGATTTCACGCCGTACGCGGGCGCCACGATGCTCACGCCGAACAAGTCGGAACTCAAGCGCATCGTCGGCAGCTGGAAGACGGAAGAGCAGTTGACGGAAAAGGCCCAGAAGCTGCGCACGGACCTCGGCCTGGAAGCGCTGCTGCTCACGCGTTCGGAGGAGGGCATGAGCCTGTACACGGCCAATGAGGTCGTGCACGTGCACGCGGACGCGCGCGAGGTGTTCGACGTCTCCGGCGCCGGCGACACCGTCATCGCGACGATGGCCGCCATGCTGGGTGCCGGCGTATCGCTGCCGGAAGCGCTGGCGACGGCGAACCGCGCGGGCGGCATCGTCGTCGGCAAGCTGGGTACGGCGACGGTCACCCGCGACGAGCTGTTCGCGCAGCGGCGCAAGGATGACGGCCACGCGTAATTGCGTCGTCGCAAACCGCGCCGTCAACCCACCGTCGTATTGATCCGTTATGGCAACAGGCGGCCACCTCCCGGCCGCCACCACGATAACGGAGAACACGAGATGATCAAGAAGCTGATGCTTGCAGTCGCCACGCTGGTGGCGTCGATGGGCTTTGCATTCGCCCAGGTGGACGTCAACAAGGCCGATGCCGCCGCGCTGGATTCGGTCAAGGGCGTTGGTCCGGCCATGTCGAAGGCAATCATCGACGAGCGCAGCAAGGCCGGTCCGTTCAAGGACTGGGCCGACTTCCAGAAGCGTGTGAAGGGCGTGGCCGACAAGCGCGCGGCCCAGCTGTCGAAGGCGGGCCTGCAGGTGGATGGCAAATCGAAGGACGGCGCGCCGATGACGGCAACGGCAGCCGCCAAGGCCGACGCGAAGGCCGATGCAGCGGCCAAGCCCGCCAAAGCGGGCGCCAAGCCGGCCGATGCGAAGGCCAAGCCGGAAGCCGCCAAACCGGCCGCCTGATTCGCCGCACGCCGGATTCGCCGGCCGCCCCATCGGAACCCCGCCGCGCGCGGGGTTTTTCTTTGGCGCGGGGCCGCTCTCTGACCCGGTCCCGTACGTGCCGCCCCGTCTCGGATTAGAATGTCGGTTTCGCGTTCGCAAAAGAGTAGGCAATGGCATACAAGACCATCGAAGACACGATCGGCAATACCCCGCTGGTGCAGCTGGTGCGCATCCCCGGGCCGGAAGCGGCGGCCCGCAACAACATCATTCTCGGCAAGCTGGAAGGCAACAACCCGGCGGGTTCCGTGAAGGACCGGGCGGCGATGTCGATGCTGCGCGGGGCCGAGGCGCGCGGCCAGATCAAGCCCGGCGACACGCTGATCGAAGCGACGAGCGGCAACACGGGCATCGCGCTGTCGATGGCGGCCGCGATCCGCGGCTACAAGATGGTGCTGGTCATGCCCGATAACCTCTCCATCGAGCGCCGCCAGAGCATGGCCGCATACGGCGCCCAGATCATCCTGACGCCGAAGACGGGCGGGATGGAATACGCGCGCGACCTGGCCGAGCAGATGCAGAAGGACGGCCAGGGCATCATCCTCGACCAGTTCGGCAACCAGGACAACCCGCGCGCCCACTACGAGACGACGGGCCCGGAAATCTGGCGCGATACGGAAGGCCGCGTCACCCACTTCGTCAGTGCGATGGGCACGACCGGCACCATCATGGGCGTGTCGCGCTACCTGAAGGAACAGAACGAGGCGGTGCGCATCATCGGCGCGCAGCCGGAGGAAGGTTCGTCGATCCCCGGCATCCGCAAATGGCCGGAAGCCTATCTGCCGAAGATCTTCGATAAATCGCGCATCGACCAGGTCGAGAGCGTGACCCAGGCCGCTGCGGAACAGATGGCACGCCGCCTGGCGGCCGAAGAGGGTATTTTCTGCGGTATTTCCGCGGCCGGCGCCTGCGAAATCGCGTTGCGTATCTCGCAGACGGTGGAAAATGCGACGATCGTGTTCATCGTCTGCGACCGCGGTGATCGTTATCTGTCGACGGGTGTGTTCCCCGCCTGATTGTCTTGCTTGTCCGGCGCGGGTGCTCGGCGCTGGGACATCCCCATCCCGCATGCGCTGCGGGGAAAACTACGTCTGATCCGGCTATCCGATCGTTCGGGAGGCCGGCAGTGTCGGGCGGGGCGGCGGCGTCAATGGCCGCCGTCCGGTCCGGTGCGTGCCATTATTACTCGGCGCCGCCTGCGGTGTTGTCCTTGTCCTTCGGCTTGAACTGCTTGTCGCTGATGCGGAACTTGGCACGGCGGTCGCCCATCAGGTAACGCAGGTCGCGGATCGACAGATCGGAGACTTCGTGCATGCGGATCAGCAGCGAAGCGCCGACCGGCAGGCGGTGGTGGCGGATCTTCGAGATCACCGGCGGCGCGACTTCCAGAGCGCGCGACAGGGCCGCATCGTTCTTCAGGCGCAGGTTCTCGATCAGGGTGTCGAGCAGGCGATTCGGGTTGTATTGCAGCAGTTCGTCATTTTCCGAATCGCTGTTCATATCGATACCGACTTGGTTCGTCATGATTCACTATTCCTATGAGGGTTTGTCAGAGCTCGCGGCGGAACTTCCACTCCTGTAAGGATATGAAAGTTTCTACTAAATTATACAACTAATTTCCAATTTAGTACTTAAGAGCAATAAAGATCAGTGGCTTTCGTTGAGTTCGTTGTCTCATCGCAACAATAGCCGCAATGCAATTCTCTCACAAACTCACTGAGAACATAATTGTTTTTTATTTAAACTTAAGTGTAGAGCAATTAACGATGCGCCGCCGCACGTTTAGGAATTGAGTGGCGGAATGACAACTTGAGAGGGGGTATCGGGGAGGATGCCATGTTTCTCAGGAGAACTGTCTAGGAGAAATAAGCATACCCCCGGGGGTATAAGGTTGTCACGACGGCATGACTCAGCCGTATTTATGACAATCCTGTTACAAACTGATACAAAGTTGTTGCCGCAAAGGTACTAGATCCCGCGTGCCAACCGCACCGCACGGCCCAATTCGACCACGGACATGGCATAGAAATAACTGCGATTGTATTTAGTGATAGCAAAAAAGTTAGCGTTTGCTACCCAATACTCCGTCGGGTCCGCTCCATTTTGTAAATCGACGAGGCCATACAGGCGGCCATCCGGCAGGGCGGACCGTGTCGCGATGCCGGCACCGCCGAGCTCGTCCGGACGGTAGCGCGCTTCCAGGCCGCCCAGCAGCGGCTGCCAGGCGAGGCTGGGCGCCACGTCGGCCGGGAACACGGCTGGTCCGGTGTTATTGCGATCCCAGCCGTGCTGGACGAGGAAATTGGCCACGCTGCCGATCGCGTCCGCAGCGGAGCCGCGCAGGTCGACGATGCCGTCGCCGTCGAAGTCCACGCCAAGTTTCAGGATATTGCTCGGCATGAATTGCGGCATGCCGACGGCGCCCGCGAACGAGCCCAGCAGCGAGAACGGGTCGATGTTTTCCTTGCGCGCCAGCAGCAGTGTGTTTTCCAATTCGCCGCGAAAGAACGCCATGCGGTCGGCGCGGTTCGGCGCTTCCGGATAGGCGAAGGCGAGGGTGGTCAACACGTCGACGACGCGGAAGCGGCCCGTGTCGCGGCCATAGATCGTCTCCACGCCGAGGATGCCGACGATGATCTCGGCCGGCACGCCATAGGTCGCCTCGGCGCGCGCGAGGAGGTCGGCGTTCTCGTTCCAGAAGCGTACGCCGGCGTTGATGCGGATCGGCTCGATGAAGCGGTCGCTGTACGCCTGCCAGTTCTTCGGCTTGCCCGGCGGCGCCGGTTTCACGAGCTGGACGGCGGAATCGATGAAACGTGCCCGTTTGATCACATCCTCGATCTGCGCGCGTTCAAAACCGTTGCGGGCGACGATGTCGTCCTCGAATTCGCGCACGGCCTGCCAGTCGCTGAAATTGACGGCCTCGCCGTCGTAATCGATGGCGGGACGGGCGGGCGCCACGGCTTTCGCCTTCTTGCCGGCTTTTCGCCCCGCCTTGGCGGTCTTGGCGGACTTGGCCGCAGCCTTGGTGTGATGGAGCGAGGATGCGGCGAGGGCATCCGCCGCCGGCCCGGCGCCAACGGCCAGGGCAAGCAGCAGGGGAACGAAGGATTTCATCGAACTCGGGACAGCAAATCTCTCAGGATGGAAACGAGGCCGGTGCCCGGACTCTGCGGTCCGTAGCGGTAGGCGCTGTAGCGGCGCAGGAATTCCGTCGCGGCCGCGCCAGTCTCGGGGGCCAGGTCGGCAGCGGCGAGGCGCAGCGCATACGCGGTCGGCCCTTCGTCCGGCGCACGCGGCAGGCCAAGCTGACCGAGGCGCTGGCACAGGACCGAGTATAGCGCATCGACGGGGTCGGCTTTCCGCCTCTGCGAGAATTTTCTTACCAGGAACAACAGGGCGCAGAGCATGGCAATGAGCGCCAGGCTTTGCCAATGGGACAATCCTTCTTGTAAGCGTTGCACGAGATGCTGCTGGCGCTGCGGCGTGTAATTCAACACCCACTGGTTCCAGCCATTGTTGACGGCGCCGATGGCATAGCGGACGCGGCCCAGCAGCGAGTCCGGATCGGGCTGCAGGAGCCGGCCCAGGCCTTCGAAGCCGAACGGCGCGGGCGGCGGCAGCGCGCGCGCCAGGCTGCGCTGCACGCGTTCCGGCGCCACGGCGGCCGTCGGGTCGATGCGCACCCAGCCGCGCCGCGGCAGCCACACCTCGGCCCACGCGTGCGCATCGGACTGGCGCACGGTGAGGTAGCCGTCGATCGGATTCATCTCTCCGCCCTGGTAGCCCGTGACAACGCGTGCCGGTACGCCGGCCGAGCGCATCAGGAATACGAAGGCGCCCGCGTAATGCTCGCAAAAGCCGGCCCGCGTGCCGTACAGGAAGTCGTCGATCGAGTCCCGCCCCGGCAGCAGCGGCGGCTGCAGCGTGTAGACGAAGCCGCCGCCGGCAAACAGGCGCAGCACGGCCGCCACGCGGCGTCCGGGATCGGGTTCGGCCGCCAATGCCTGGCCGGCCGCGCGCGTCCGCGGATTCAAACCGTAGGGCAGCATCAGCCATTGGCCGTCGACGGGCGACGCGTCCGGCTGCAGGCTGTAGTGCACGAAGGAGACAAGGTCGTAGCGCACGCGCTCGGCGATCGGGTCGAGCGACTGGAATTCCAGCTCCCCGGACAAGGTCACGCCGTGCCCCGGCAGCTCGGGGATGGCGCGCGGCATCTCGAGCGCGAACAGCCAGCGCGTGTTCGACGGTTCCAGCGTGACCTGGTAGCCGACCGGTGTGCCGCCCACGGACAGCGACAGCGGCTGGGGCCGGGCCTGGCGCGACGGGCGCACGCGCGTCCAGGTGCGGCCGTCGTAGCTGCCCAGCACGGGGCCGCGCCAGTACAGTTGCGGCTGCGCGGGCACGGGCCCGTCGAACTTCACGCGGAACGCGACGTCTTCCGACTGCGCCAGGTTCGACATCTGCCCGGGCGCCATCGTGTCGGACAGGCCGCTCCGCGCGCTGTGGCTATCGTCCGGCATGCCCCACAGCGGTCCTTCGATGCGGGGGAACAGGACGAACGCGGCGCCCGCCAGCGGCAGCGCCAGCCCGAGCAGCTTCGCACCCATCCACAGGCGCGTGCGCAGCGGCGGCACCGTGCCCGTCAGCTGGAACGACAACTGCGTGGCCAGCAACGCGACGAGCGAGGCCAGCATCAGCAGCGCCGTCGGGATCGTCTGCGAATAAAAGAAATTGGTGAGCACCAGGAAGTAGCACAGGAACACGACGACGAACAGGTCGCGCCGCGCGTGCATCTCCAGCATCTTGAAGGCGACGAGCAGGACGAGCATGGCGACGCCCGCATCGCGGCCCAGCAGGGTGTGATAGCTGCCCAGCACGCCGAACATGGCCGCCGCCGCAATCGGCACGAGGACGACATTCGGGGCATGCGCCGGCCCAGCAAGGTGACCGCGGCGCGCCAGGCCAGCGTGGCGCCGCACAGCAGGCTTACCCACACCGGCAGGTGGGCCGCGTGCGGGGCCAGCACGAGCAGGCTGCTGGCGATCAGCAGCAGCGTGTCCTGCTTGTCCCGCGACAGGGGCGTCTTCACGCCGGCTCCTCCGGCAAGCCGTACAGCGCCAGCGCGCGCAGGCATGCTGCCTGGTGCGCCGTGCCGAGGGCCGCATCGTAGCGGATGCGGCCGAGGATAAAGCCGTAGGGCAGGGCGCGCTGCTCCGCTTCCAGGACCCAGCGGGTCATGCGTGCGAGGCGCAGTTCCACGTCGAGCCCGGACGGCAGCGCGTCGAAGTCGAGTATCAGCTCGTCGACCGTGCCGCCTTCGAACTGCTTGGTGACGAGCTGGCCGCCCAGGTCCGGATCGAGGCGTGCGATCTGGCGCCACGCGAGGTGGCGCAGCGGGTCGCCCGGCTGGTAGCTGCGCACGCCGCCGAAATCGTCGCTTCCCGTGCTGCCCACGCCGTCCGGACTGGGACGCCCGAGCATCGGCAACGGCGGCGCGTCCTGCTCGGGGAAGGGGTAGACGAGGGCGCGGCTGTCCGGTTGCCACCAGCTCCACGCGCGGAACAGCCCGAGCGGGAAGTGCGTCGACAGGCGCACGCGCGGCGCGCGCATCCACCCACGCGTGACGGTTGCCGTGCGCAGCACGAGCGTGGTGCTGCCGCCGGCCGGCACGTCGATGGCTTGCCGCGGCTCGGCCACGTGCTCGACATCGATCCAGACGGCGTAGCGGGCGAGGCGCGTCGGGTTCTCGACGCGCAGTTCGAACGGCGCGTCCTCGCCCGCGTACACGTCGGGCGCGCGGCCGGGACTCAATACGAGGCCGGCCAGGTTGCGCGTCGTCTGCACCATGTCGACGATGGCGCAGGCGCCCGCGACGAACGTGAGGCCGAAGCCGAGGCCCAGGTTGTAGTTGACCGAGCCGATCAGGAGGATCAGCAGCAGCGCACAAAAGCCGAGGCCCGCGCGCGTGGGCAGGATGTAGACGCGCCGCTGGTTCAGCAGCACGCTGCCCTGGTCGCGGGCCGTCGCCTTCCTGCGCCACGACGCACGCCTGCGGTTCAGCCAGTCGCGCGGTTGGGACATCGTGCCGGCCGCGTCCGCCATGTCAGACCGGGACCGATTTCTGCAACTGCAGCACGAGGTCGCGGCTGGCCATCGCCACGCCCTGCGCCGACCGCAACGGCCGCAGGCGGTGCGCACACACCGGCACGAGCAGGGCCTGGACGTCTTCCGGGATCACGTGGTCGCGGCCTTCCAGCGCAGCCCATGCGCGCGCGGCCTGCAGCAGCGCCAGCGTAGCGCGCGGCGACAATCCCTCCGCAAACAGCTTGCCCGAGCGCGATGCCTGCGCCAGCGCCTGCAGGTAATCGATGAGCTTGTCGGAGGCGTGGATCGCGCGCAGCGAGCGCTGGGCATCGAGCAGTTCTTCCGGCCGCATCACGGGGGCAATGGTTTTCAGCATCGCGCGCCGGTCCTCGCCCATCAGCAGGGCGCGCTCGGCGGCGGCGTCCGGGTAGCCGAGCGACAGGCACATCAGGAAGCGGTCGAGCTGGGATTCCGGCAGGGGGAACGTGCCGACCTGGTGCGCGGGGTTCTGCGTCGCGATGACGAAGAAAGGTTCCGGCAGCGCGCGGGTGACGCCGTCGGCCGTGACCTGCCGCTCTTCCATCGCTTCCAGCAGGCCCGATTGCGTCTTGGGCGTGGCGCGGTTGATCTCGTCCGCGAGCAGCACCTGCGTGAAGATCGGGCCGGGGTGGAAGACGAAGCCGTTCTTTTCGCGCTCGTAGACGGAGATGCCGGCGACGTCGGCCGGCAGCAGGTCGCTCGTGAACTGGACGCGGTTGAACCTCAGGCCCAGCGCCAGCGCGAGCGCGTGGGCGAGGGTCGTCTTGCCGACGCCGGGCACGTCGTCGATGAGCAGGTGGCCGCCAGCCAGGAGGCAGGTCAGCGCGAGGCGGACCTGCTGGTCCTTGCCGACCACGATCTGGCTGACCTGGCGGGCGCTAGCGTGCAATTTGTTGAACATGGATGGGTTCCGGTCGTCGTTCGGGGCGGCGGTGGGCGCAGGCGTGGTAGATTAACGCTGTTAGCAATCTTGACATGCCTGCGGTTGCCTTTCCCATCGATTCTATGCGAGAACGGAGGGACTTGCGGTATCGATGAGCATCAACCAGGAATCATGAGCACAGCCATTTACAGCCACCCGGACTGCTCGCTGCACGAGATGGGCAGCTGGCATCCCGAAACCCCCGAGCGCCTGCGCGCCATCGAGGACCAGTTGATCCTCGCGCGCCTGGACGGCCTCGTCGACCAGGTGAGCGCGCCGCTGGCCGACGAAGCCGACATCCTGCGCAACCATACGCAGGGGGCGCTCGACCTCGTACGCGAGAACCTGCCGGCGGCACCGGGCGAACACTATCCGCTCGACGGCGACACACTGCTGTGCAGGGACAGCTACCGCGCCGCCCTGCGCGCGGCCGGCGCCGCCGTGGCCGCGACGGACGCCGTCATTGCCGGCACCGTCGACAATGCCTTCTGCGCGGTCCGCCCGCCGGGCCACCACGCGCGGCCGACGGAGCCGATGGGCTTCTGCCTCTTCAACAACGTCGCCATCGCCGCGCGCCGCGCGCTCGACGTGCACGGCCTGGAGCGCGTCGCCATCGTCGACTTCGACGTCCATCACGGCAACGGCACGGCGGAGTCGTTCAGGGACGATCCGCGCGTGCTGATGGCCAGCTTCTTCCAGCATCCGTTTTATCCGTACACGGACCCGGAACCTATCACTGCGACCAGTATCAATGTGCCGGTGCCGGCCTACACTGGAAGCGACGTCGTCCGCAAGCTCGTCACCGAACAATGGCTGCCCGCGCTGCACGCGTTCCGCCCGCAGATGATCTTCATCTCGGCCGGCTTCGACGCCCACAAGGAAGACGACATGGGCGGCATGGCCCTCGTCGAGGCGGATTACGCGTGGATCACGCACCAGGTCGCCGGCATCGCGCGGCAGTACGCGGGCGGACGCATCGTCAGCTGCCTGGAGGGCGGCTACGCGCTGTCGGCGCTGGGACGCAGTGTCGTGGCCCACGTCAAGGCGCTCGCGGAACTCGACTGACCCGTCGAACTTCGCGCAGAGCGGCCGTATCTAACCTCCACATATCGATGAGTGGAGGACTCGATGAAACCGCTGCGTCTGCTTTTGATGTTGTGCCTGCTCCTGGTCTCCGGACTGGCGTCCGCGACCAATTACACCTTGTGGATCCACGGCCGCACGGGCGGGGCCACGATCGGTAACTACGCCGACTTTTCCTACTGGGGCCGGCGTCGATGGACGCCGGCGTCAACAAGAAAGCCGTCAACTGGGATGGCCGCAGCAGCATCGCCTCGCAGAGCGGCACGATCCGCAACGCCCTCGACTGCTTCTGCACGGGGACCAACTGGTGCTACATCGCCACGCACAGCGCCGGCGACCTGCTCATCGGCTACACGCTTGCCAACTACGGTGGCTCCGCGCGCGTGAAGAAGAACGCGCAGCCGAACGCATCGGGCGTGTGCGGCAATGCGGATGGTTCATCGCAGACGGGATGGAACATCAAGTGGATCGCGTCCGCCGCGGGTTCGGGCGGCGGCTCGGAACTGGCGGACGTCGGGGCCTGGACGACATCCGAGCCGCTCGTGCAGGACCTGCGCGTGAGGACGGCACGCGCGATGTACAACCACAACGAGACGCGCGGCATCTGGTTCTGGATGTACGCGGGCGCCGACGGCGGCCTGACGTCGGCCTTCCTGCCGGGCCAGGACGACGGCGTCCAGGCCTACCACAGCGCGGGCGCGGTCGCCGGCTCGTCGGGCGGATCCTATTGCAACCCGCAGGACTGGTTCTGCGATGTGCTGACACTGGGAGCCGGCCCGGCCGAGGGCGGGCACGCCAAGTGGGCCAACCACTGGGTCGCGTTCCGCGACGACGGCGAGGACTACAACCATTACACGGACGGGCACTGGGGCGGCATCGTCGCCGTCATGCGGGCGGCGGTCGCCGTGAACGCGCGTTGAACATTGCTCTGCGAGCCACTTATCTGGCTCGCGGGCAATTGACATACATACCGACCCTCTCTACAGTCGATTCGGCCGTAAGCTCATCGGCACCGAACCAGCGTACGGCGCACCATCCAACGACGACAATATGGAGGAGTGGAGATGAAACTGATGCGCTGGCTGACGGCGCTGTGCCTGCTCGGCATGACGGGACTGGCATCGGCGACGAACTACACGCTGTGGATCAACGGCCGCACGGGCGGCGGCACGATCGGCGACTACAACAGCTTCACGTATTGGGGCCCGTCGTCGACAGCGGCGGGCGTCAACAAGAAGGCCGTCAACTGGGACGGCTACAACAGCATCGCCTCGCAGAGCTACCACATCCGCGACGCGCTCGACTGCTTCTGCACCGGCAGCAACTGGTGCTACATCGCCACCCACAGCGCGGGCGACCTCATGATGGGCTACACGCTCGCGAACTACGGCGGCTCCGCGCGCATGAAGAAAAACGCGGCGCCGAATTCGTCGGGCGTGTGCGGCAACAGCGACGGGACGTCGCAGACCGGCTGGAACATCAAGTGGGTGCGCGCGGCGTCCGGCGCGGGCGGCGGTTCCGAGCTGGCCGACTACGGCTCGTGGGCTGTCTCCGACCCGCTGACGCAGGATCTCAAGACGACGACCGCGCGCGCCATGTACAACCACAACACGACGCGCGGCATCTGGTTCTACATGTACGCGGGCGCCAAGGGCACCGCGTATTCCGGCATCCTGCCCGGCCAGGACGACGAGGCCGTCGCGTACCACAGCTCGGGCGGCGTGGCCGGCAGTTCCGGCGGTTCGTACTGCAACCCCAGCGACTGGCTGTGCAACGACCTCGCGCTCGGCACGGCCGCGAACGAGGGCGGCAGTGCGAAGTGGAGCTACCACTCCGTATCGTTCCGCGACGACAGCGAAGCCTACAACCATTACACGAGCGGGAACTGGCAGGGCATCGTGTCGGTCGTACGCAATGCGATGGTGAACAGTGCCCTCTAGCCGTAACCGTAACGACAAGCCGCCGCCGCGACGTCCGTCCGCGGCGCCGCGGCCGCGTCTGCGCCGGCTGGCGCTGGCGGCGGCCGCCGTCGCCGTGATCGGGCTGCTCGTATGGAGCGCCATGGACCACGGCGCGCCGGTGCCCGCGGCCGCGGTTGCCCAGGCCCCGGCCCCGCGCGGACCGCACTTCTTCGGCCAGGTCCAGGCCACCGACCTGCCGCTGCCGGACGACCGCAATAACCGGCGCCGGCAACTGGTCGAGAACGTCCAGCTGGCCGACCACACATATTGCAGCTACCGTACGTCCAGCCAGTACCCGGTCGGCTCGCGCCCGATGACGGAAAATCCCGACCAGAACCGCCCCAACGATCCCGTCGCCTCGACGAACCCGATGCGCCTGGACAGCGGCGGCGCCAACACCGGCGTGCAGTTGCAGACGTCGCAGTCGCGCGTCTACATGGCGTCCGGCGAATCGGTGGCGTTCTCGCTGCGCGCCGTCGACGCCGGCGGCAAGACGCTCCCCCTCGTGATCACCCGCGCCCTTGCGCAAGGCATCACGTATGCCGGCACGCGCCAGACGCCGCAGGTCAGCATCCCGTTCGTGGACGACGGCACGGGCGCCGACCCGGTGCCGAACGACGGCGCCTTCGCCGGCGTGCTGGCGCCCGCGCAGACGGGGCTCGCCGCGTTCAACGGCACGATCCGCACCGAGGTGCGCTACAACGTGGGCGGCAAGACGGGCGTCGTGCAATTCGACGTCATCTACACGCCCGAACTGCCGGCCGTGTGGACCGGCGCGCCGCGCGAAGCCGTCGAGGAAGGCTCGCTCGTGTTCCACCTGCCGCTCGACGTGCGCATGCCCGGCCGCTACATCGTGAACGGCCGCGTCGACGACGCCCGCGGCCATGCCGTCGCACTGCTGACCTTCAACGAGGTGCTGGGCCCCGGTCCGAACGACATCAAACTGACGATGTTCGGCAAGCTGCTGCGCGACCAGACACCCGCGCCGCCCCTCACGTTGCGCGACGTCGACGGCTACCTGCTCAAGGAAAACACCGACCCCGACCGCGCGCTGCTGCCGCGGCTGCAGGGCAAGGTCCTGACGGCGGCGGCCCACTCGCCGAAAAGCTATTCGGATGACGAATGGCAGAGCGAGGAACGGTCGCGTTATCTCGCCGAATTCGGCAAGGATCTGCGCGAGGCGCGTGGCCGACTCGCTGCGTTCGACCCGGCCGCGCCGTTGCCGCCAAGCGAGTGCATGCCTGCAACACGGTAGGGCGATTTGCGTGAACTGGGGTAAAATACCCGGTTGCACGCAAATTTTTGAAGGTAGAGCATGTCGATTCAATGGTTCCCGGGCCACATGGCCGCCGCCCGCAAGCAGGCCGCGGAGCAGATGGAAAACACCGATGTGGTCATCGAGGTCCTGGACGCCCGCCTGCCGCAGGCGAGCAGCAACCCGATGGTCGAAGAGTTGCGCAAGTTCCGCCAGCGCCCCTGCCTGAAGGTCTTGAACAAGACCGATCTCGCCGACCCGGCCGCCACTGCGGCCTGGGCCGCGTGGTATGACGCCCAGGAGGGCGTGACCGCGTATCCGATGACGACCAAGAAGCCGTCGGACGTGGCGAAGATCCCCGACCTGTGCAAGGCACTGGCCCCGCACCGCGGCGTGCCGACGAAGCCGCTGCGCATCATGATCATGGGCATTCCGAATGTGGGCAAGTCGACGCTGATGAACGCGCTGCTGAAAAAGCGCGTGGCCAAGGTCGGCGACGAACCGGCCGTCACGAAGTCCCAGCAAAAGCTCTACCTCGACAAGTTCACGGTGCTGGTCGACACGCCGGGCATGCTGTGGCCGAAGATTGCGATGGAAAGCGACGGACTGATGCTGGCGGCCAGCCACGCGATCGGCACCAACGCCGTCATCGAGGAAGAAGTGGCGGAATACCTGGGCGGCCTGCTGCTGCAGCGCTACCCGCAACTGCTGACGGCGCGCTACGGCATCAAGACGGAAGGGCTGGACGGCTTCGGCGTGATCGAGGGCGTCGCCCAGCGCCGCGCGTTCCGCGTGCGCGGCGGCGACTACGACTACGAAAAGGCGGCGCACGTGCTGCTGCAGGACTACCGCCAGGGCGCGCTGGGCCGCATCAGCCTGGAAACCCCGCAGACGCGCGCCGAGGCGCTGGAGCGTCACCGCATCGAGATGGAAGAGAAGGCGCGGATCGCGGCCGAGAAGGCGGCGCGCAAGGCGGAAGAGGCGGCGCGCGGGAAGCGCGGCACCTGATCAGGCCGCGGCGCCAAACCTGAAACTCGACACCGTCAACGCCCCAAAGAAACTCTCTTCGTGATACACGCACGCGGCCGGCTCCTGCTCGGCCGCGCCCAGCGCCACCCACAGCGGCACGAGGTGATCTTCGCGCGGATGCGCCATGCGCGCATATGGCGCCTCGCTCCAGTGCAGCAGCGCCTGTTCGCGGTCGGCGGGAGACAATTCCAGCAGCACGTGCTGCAGCCACGTATCGAACGCGTTCGACGCCAGCGCGCCGCCCGGGCCGAACTGGCGCAGATTGTGGAACGACAGGCCGCTGCCGAGGATCAGCACGCCCTCGTCGCGCAGCGGCGCCAGCGCGCGGCCGGCGGCCAGGTGCACGGCCGGGTCGTAGCCGTGGCGGATCGACAGCTGCACCACCGGCATGTCGGCCTCGGGATAGATCGGTGCCAGCATCGAGAACGTGCCGTGGTCGAAGCCACGCTCCGCGTCCAGGCGGGCGGGCTGGCCGGCGTCGTTCAGCAGCTGCGCGACGCGTGACGCCAGCTGCGGTTCGCCCGGTGCCGGATAGCGGATCTGGTACGTGTGCGGCGGGAAGCCGCCGTAGTCGTAGATCATGTCCGGCGCCGTGCCTGACGACACCGTGAAGTCGTCCGTCTCCCAGTGGCTCGTCACGACGAGTACCGCTTTCGGACGCACGCCGATCTGCCGCTTGATGTCGACCAGCGACGCTTCCAGCTCGGCATACGTGGGGCCGTACTGGTCCTTCATCCACGGCCACGGGCCGCCTCCGTGCGAGACGAAATAGGTGGGCAGGCGGGTCATGGCAGGCTCCTTCAGGCGGCAATCGAAACATTCATGGTAGCGGATCGCGCGGATCAGCGCAGGAGCGCCGTCAGCGCAAACAGGCGCGCCATCCGCATCCACCCGAGCACGAGCACGACGAGCTGGGCCAGCACGACCGCGCCCACGGTGCCGACCGTCCCTAGCGCCGGCACATGCACGCGCGCGAATGCGAGCAGGGCGGCCACGACGAGACCGGCCGCGGTGATGCCGAGCCAGGTGCCCAGCAGTGCGAGTGGCCGGCGTACCAGCTGCCCGCAGCCGCGCCACCACGCGCCGATGACGGACGTGCGGCGGCGGTCGGCGGCCAGCATGGCGCGGCCGATGTCGACCGTCGCGTGGGCCAGCAGGAGCAGCACGACGGCCGCCAACGTGGCCAGGTGCGCGGCGCGTTCGGCGTCGGTTTCCAGCAGCGCCGTCTCCGCGACCTGGCCGGCCAGATGGTGGGCCGAGCTGCCGACCATGCCGGCCATCCCTAGCGGCACGACCGACCACGCGAGCATGCGCGCCATGCGCGGGTAAAACTGCGCGCCGGCGGCCAGCAGCGTGCCGGATGCGAGCGGCTGCGGTGCGCGTGCGGCCGCGAGCGCCATCCCGGCCAGCAGCGGCGACAGCAGCAACGTCAGCACCAGCGCGACGAGGCTGCCCGCGCCCAGCGCCGGCGCGTATTGTTCGCGTGCGGCATGCAGGATGTCGGCGTACGCGATCATGTCGAGGCGTCCCGCC
The DNA here is from genome assembly GCF_029223865.1 of Telluria mixta. Taxonomy (NCBI): domain Bacteria; kingdom Pseudomonadati; phylum Pseudomonadota; class Betaproteobacteria; order Burkholderiales; family Oxalobacteraceae; genus Telluria; species Telluria mixta. The sequence goes on along the minus strand of NZ_CP119520.1, from coordinate 147,144 downwards.
AAACGTGCCGCGTACACCGAGTGATCGAGGCTGGCGGACAGCAGCTCCCACATGGGCAGCGCGGCGACGACGGTCGGCAGCAGCAGGAGCACGGCCCACCACAGCAGCAATCGCCATTGCAGCGCGGCGCGTGCCGCGTTTTGCACGCCGTGCGGGCCGGCCGCGCGCTGCGCGCGTGACGGGGATTCGAGGATCGTTTCGGTCGTCATAAGGTGGCGATCAGGGCAAGGAGGTAGTTGACGACGGCCGCGAACTCGAGGCCCCAGCGATGCGATGCGCTCGCATCCGGGTCGAGCGTGCGGCTGTCGTCGAGCTTGTTCACGTCCAGGTAGTGCAGCCGCTGCGGATCGAGTTCGGCGGAGACGGCCTTCGCCGGCTTCGTCCACGTGAACCTGTGCCAGCGTTCGTCGGCATCCCAGCGCGCGGTCTCGGTGCTGCCGTCGGCGAACTTCACGACGAGCGTCTGCGGCACCGGCGCGCCATGGCGGCGGACCGTCACGTCCGTGCGGTACGGGTACGGGCCGGTGCCGTCCGGATGCGTCTTGCGCCATGCCGCGCGCGCGGCGTCGATGCGCCTGTCGACGGCGCCCTGGCTCTCGTGCGCGCCGGGGAGTGGCACCAGCTCCGTGCTCGTGAGGTCGGCGATGCTGTCGTCGACGCGGGACACAGCGTAGACCTGGCGGTCGAACGCGTCCTCGATGACGGCGCGCTGGCCCGTCACCTCGGCCAGCGTCTCGCGCAGGTCGGCGGTGCTCGGGTGGCGGAACTTCCAGCGCCGGTAGTATTCCTTGAACGCGCGCTCCATCGGCGCGCGGCCGATGCGCGCTTCCAGGTCGCGCATCAGGATCGCCGTGCGCGTGTAGACGGGGCCGATGTCCTGCAGGCGATGCCACGCGTTGGCGCCGGGCGGGTCGGCCGGGTCATGGCGCGGCGTGGCCGTGCGTTCGGCGTCGAAGGTCGGATAGCCGGGCGCGAAGCCGAGCCTTGCCAGCAGCGGCGTCGCGATGTACGCGAGCTGGCCCTGGTCGCGCATCATGCGGTTGTCCCAGTATTCGTTGAGGCCTTCGTCCAGCAGCGGTTCCTCGAATTCGTTCGACGCGAGCAGGCCGTAGAAATAGCTGTGGCCGAATTCGTGGATGGTGACGAAGGCGAGGGCGAACTGGTTCACAGTGCGCGGTTCGACGGTCCGGTAGGCCTCGGCCGTGAAGAACGTCGGGTATTCCATGCCCGCCGCTTCCTCCGCGTTGTAGGGCGGGATCACGATGGTCAGCGTCTTGTATGGGTACGGGCCCAGCGTGTTCGAGAAATACGTCAGCGATTCCTTGGCCGCCTTCAGCGCGGGCGCCGCGCTGGCCGCGAATTCGGGCGGGTACAGCACGGTCACCGTCACCGTCGGGCTGCCGGGGCCGGACCATGTGTCGACGAGCGGTTTCGCGGTCTGGTTGTCCGCTGTCCAGGCGAAATCGTGGACGTCGCCCTGCACGAAGCGCCACGTGCGCATCCCGTCCTTGTCGATTGGAGCGCCATGCGGTTCGCCCGTCGCGCCCACGGTGTAGTCGCGCGGGACGGTGAGCTTGACGTCGTAGCTGCCGAAGTCCGCGTAGAACTCGGAATTCAGGTGGTACTCGTGCACGTTCCAGCGCGGCGTCGTCGCGCCCCGTTCCCCCGGCAGTTCCAGCACGCCGATCTTGGGGAACCACTGCGCGACGAGGTGGAAGGTGCCGAAGTACCCGGCGCGCGCGACGACGCGCGGCAGTTGCGTGACGAAGTCGATGTCGAGCGTCGTCGATGCGCCCGGCGCCACGGCCTGCGGCAGGTCGAAGCGCACGACGGTGCGGTCCGTCGCCGGGCCGTTGTCCGGATGGACGAAGGTCCACGGCACGTTGGTGCCGCCTTGTGCGACGCGGTGCAGGGCGATGTGGCCCCACGCGTCCTTGATGTCGACGCCGGAGCGGAAGGTGCCGTCGCGCTCGCGCCGTTCGGTGAAATACGTGCTGCCCGCGCTCTCGAACGCGTTCATGTACAGGTGCAGGTAGACGCTCCTGACGGCGACGTTGCTGCGGTTGCGCCACGTGAGCCGCTCGCGGCCCGTGACCGTGTGCTTGACCGGGTCGAGCGTGGCGGCGATGTCGTAATGGACGACGCGGTCCGACAGCGTGGGCTCGCGGCCCGTGCGCGGGCCGCCCCACGCATCCGGGCTGCTGGGGATGCGGACGGCGGCGGCATCGGGCTTGGCCAGGGCGATGCCGTCGGGTGACGATGGAAGCTGCGGTGCGGCGAACACCGCCCCCGCCAGCAGCAGGACGGCGGCAAGGGCGAAGCGGACACTGAAACGAGGATGCATGCGGGACCCCTGGCGTGGCTGTTATTTTTGTGCCCACACTATACAGGTTATAATCTCGGGGTTCTGGTGCCCGCATGCGCGTCTGCGCGTGCAGTTAAACGGGAAACACGAAGCGGCGTCGCCACCGGCGGCGTGCCAACGTGTGCTGCCCCCGCAACGGTAAACAAGCGTCGCCGCATGGCGACAGGCCGCCCCGACGACCACTGTGCTTGCGCAGGAAGGTGGGGCGGTCCGTCTTGGAGCCCGGAGACCGGCCAGACAGGGGAAGCCGGCGTCATGCCGCGCTTTTGTGTACGCCGGCGTGCGGGGACGCTTGCCGGCGCAAACGAACACTGAACATCCTATGCATACTGCCGCCTCCACCCGCGGCGCGCCGGCTATCAAGCCGCTCGCGCTGGCCTGTGCCATCGTCCTGTCCTGTTCCACGAGCGCCGTGCGCGCCCAGGACGGCAACCCATCGACCGTCGTCATCACCGGTTCCCGCTTCCCGAGCGTGGAAACCCTGCGCCCGATCGGCGCCACCGTCATCACGCAGGACGACATCCGCCGCGCCGGCGTGAACGACGTGAACAGCGCGATCCGCAAGATCGGCGGCGTGTTCGGCCGCCAGAGCCTGGATTCGTCGCCCGACTTCGCGCTCGACCTGCGCGGCTTCGGCACCAACAGCGCGCAGAACATGGTGATCATGGTCGACGGCGTGCGCCTGAACGAGAACGAACTGGCGAACACCGTGCTGTCGACGATCCCGATCGACACGGTCGAACGCATCGAGATCACCCGCGGCGGCGGTAGCGTGCTGTATGGCGAAGGCGCCACCGGCGGCGTCATCCAGATCACGACGCGCCGCAACGTGGACGGCGGCCTTCACGGTTCCGTGTTCGCGGAAGGTGGCTCGTTCCACGAGCACGACGTCCGCGCGCAGCTGTCGCAGACGGCGGGCAACGTCAGCGCCGACATCGCCGTCGCGCGCCAGGGCTCCAATAACTACCGCCGCAACAGCGATTTCGACCAGACGACGGCCTCGCTGAACGTGCAGACCCGCTTCACGGGCGGCCGCGCCGGTATCCACGTCGAGAGCGCGCGCCAGGATTCGCGTCTCCCGGGTTCGCTGTCGCTGGCCCAGTTCGACGCCGACCCGCGCCAGGCCTCGACGCCGAACGACTTCGGCTCGCTGAACACGGACCGCGCAAACGCCTTCGCCGAATACCGCCTGGGTGCCGTCGACCTGGCAGCCGACCTGTCGCACCGCGAGCGCAACGTGCGTTCGAACTACCTGTCCTTCGGCTCGAACAATGCGTACGACGGCCGCCAGGACCAGTTCTCGCCGCGCGCCCGCTGGCTGTCCGACGTCGGCGGCATGCTCAACGAACTGGTGGGCGGTGTGGATTTCACGCGCTGGAAGCGCAAGACGACGGCCTCGTTCTCGAGCGCCGACGCGAGCCAGTCGTCGAAAGCCGTGTACCTGCGCGACGAGCTGCGCTTCGACCCGGCCCACGACGGCCGCATCGCCCTGGGCGCGCGCCATGAGAACTTCGACAAGAGCGTCGTGGACGCCGTGGGTGGCATCGCGCCGGAAGACCGCTCGCAATCGCAGAACGCGTGGGAGGCGCAGGCAAGCTATCGCGTGCACCCGCTCGTCGAGGTGTATGCGAAGGCGGGCAGAGCTACCGCGTGGCGAACGTCGACGAGAACGGCTACCGGTCCAGCCTCGATATCCTGAAGGCGCAGACGTCGCACGACCTCGAACTGGGCACGACGTTGCGCCATGCGCCGGGCGACGACAGCCGCACGCTTTCGGCGCGCGTGTTCCGCCATCGCCTGAACAACGAGATTTTCTACGACCCGACGCTGAACGGCGGCTGGGGCGCCAATACGAACCTCGATCCGACCGAACGCAAGGGCTTCGAGATCGACGCCGAAGCCGCGCTGGCGGCAGGCTGGCGCGCGAGCGCGCACCTGCAGCACGTGATCGCCCACTTCACGGACGGCCCGAACACTGGCCGCGAACTGGCGCTCGTGCCGAAGAACGTCGTGACGGCGCGCCTGGCGTGGGTGCCGGGCAATGGCCAGTCGGCGGACGTGGGCGTGCAATGGGTCGACAGCCAGCGCTACGGCGGCGACTTCAGCAATACCTGCGGCGCACGCATCCCGTCCTACACGACGCTCGACGCGCGCTACAGCATCAAGCTGGGTGCGTGGGAAGTCGCCGCGACGGGGCTGAACCTGGCGGACCGTCACTACTTCAGCAATGCGTTCTCGTGCAAGGGCGGTATCTACCCAAGCGATGGGCGCCAGCTGAAACTGTCGGCCCGGTACGACTTCTAACAAACCGGGGTCAGAGCCCGGTTTTGGGAAATTGCCAAAAATCGGGCTCTGACCCCGGTGTTGGTTACGACGGTAACCAATTGCAAGAAATAAGCCCCGGCTAAGGCTGACGACCGAAAAAGTGGTAATCTCGCGTCGTTCGCTTAACCAACCCAAGAAGGAAAACTATGCGTTCCCTGCGTTTTGCCCTGCTCGCCACCGTCCTCGCCGCCAGCACCGCTTTCGCTTCGCCGACCGACCCGAAGAGCGGTGTCGAGTACGTGACGCTCGCTCAGCCGCAACCGGTGCAGGCCACGGGTAAAAAGGTCGAGGTGATCGAGTTCTTCATGTACCACTGCCCGCACTGCAACGCGCTGGAACCGCAGCTCGAACAGTGGGTCAAAAAACAGGGTGACAACATCGTGTTCAAGCGCGTGCACCTGCCGTCGTCGGGCCCCAACGATCCGGAAGCGCACCTGCGCCTGACCTTGGAAGCGCTGGGCAAGGCCGAGGAATTCCAGCCGAAGGTGTTCAAGGCCTGGCACGTGGATCGCCTGCGCCTGAACACGGACGCGGCCATCATCGACTGGGTGTCGAAGAACGGTATCGACCGCAACAAGTTCCTGGAAGCCTGGAACTCGTTCGGCGTGACGACCAAGCTCCGTCGCCTGCAGCAGATCACCAGCGACTACAAGGTCGACAGCGTGCCGACCATCATCATCGATGGCAAGTACCAGACCTCGCCGGCAATGCTCTACAATTCGGTCAAGACCCAGAACGAGCCGGTCCTGTTCGGAGCCACGCTGCAAGTGATGGACGCCCTGGTTGCGAAAGCGGCCAAGTCAAAATAACAGGTAGAGAAACAGCGCAATGAGTGATGTCGAAGGCAAGATCCTGAAGATGTACGACAAGTCCAAACCGGACGAGGAACATCTGTTTGATTCGAGTAACTGGAACCACACGGCCTGGATACTCGTGATCGTGCTCGCAGGTCTTGCATTCTGGCTCGCCATTGCGCTGGTGAACGCTGAAAACCAGCGCAACGCGCTGATGACGAATCAATGCCAGGACCCCGTGTTCAAGGGCGAAGTCGACCGGCAATGCCTCCTGACCGTGCATTCGCGCGAACACTGGTGGGAACACCTGTGGTACGGCATGCGCCACGTGAAGCCGGAGCGCCCGGCGCCGGTCGGCCGTCGATAATTCCTTAAGGAAATGGTAACCTTCAGGTTTTCCACGACCTGAAGGATTGCCCATGCTTTTCCTGCGTGCCGCCGGCCTCGGCCTGCTGCTGTCCCTGTCGGTGTCTCTCGCCGGTGCATCGCCCGCCGTTCCGCAGAATGGCGTCGATTACGCTACGCTCGCCCGTCCGCAGCCCGTGCAGGCGAACGGCAACAAGGTCGAGGTCATCGAATTCTTCATGTACCACTGCCCGGTGTGCAATGCACTGGAACCGTTACTGGAGGAGTGGGTCAGGAAGGAAGGCGACCGCATCACGGTGCGCCGCATCCATTACCCGTCGACGGGACAGGCCGATCCGGAAGCGCACCTGTTCCTGACGCTCGAGGCGCTGGACCGGCTCGGGGACATGCACGAGAAAGTGTTCAAGGCGGTGCACGTTGATCATATTCGACTGAACAAGGACGACGTCATCATCGATTGGGCGGCGAAGAACGGCATCGACCGCGCGGCCTTCCTGGAGGCGTGGAATTCGTTCGGCGTGACGACACGCCTGCGCCAGCTTGAACGGATCGCGGCAAGCTACCAGGTCGACTCCGCGCCCACGCTCATCGTCGGCGGCCGCTTCCTGACGAACCCAGGCCTGCTGTCCCGCCAGATGGAAGGCGCCGATCGCGCAGACGTGTTCAAGGCCACGCTGCACGTGGCGGACAAGCTCGTCGACAAGGCCGCAAAAGGTCAATAGCGATTCAGGCCGACAGCACGCCGTCCGGCAGGCTGATGACGAAGCGGGCGCCGCCCAGCGCCGATTGCTCGACTTTCAGATGGCCGCCATGCAGGGAGATCGCCTTGTGCGCGATCGACAGGCCGAGGCCGAAGCCGCCGGTGGCGCGGTCGCGGCTGCGGTCGAGACGGTAGAACGGTTCGAAGATGCGTTCCCGTTCCTCTTCGGGGATGCCGGGACCGTCGTCCTCGACCGCGATCTCGATGCGGCAATCGTCGCGCCGTACGCGCAGCGCGACCTCGTGCGCCGCATACTTCTGCGCATTCCTCAGCAGGTTGCCGATGGCACGGCCGATCAGGCGGCGGTCGCCATCGACGCTGCCCAGGCGCTCACCCAGGTCCACGTGCAGGCGCTGCGGCCGCGGATGCAGGCCGTCCGTGCATTCGCGCAGCAGCGGTTCCAGCTCGAACAGGGTGCGCTGCGGGCCCTGGGCGTTGTCCAGCTTGCTCATCGACAGCAGTTCGTTGACGAGGTCGTTCAACTCGGTCAGGTCGCCTTCCATCGCCGCGATGCGCTTGGTCAGCGCCGGGTCGCCCGCGCGCTCGGCCAGCAGTTCCAGTGCGAATTCCAGCCGCGCGATCGGGGTACGGAGTTCGTGCGACACGGAGTGCAGCAGGTTCTTCTGCGCTTCCAATAACCCCTGGATGCGCTCGGCCATCGCATTGATGCGTTCGGCCAGCGGATAGACCGCGTCCGCCGGCTTCAGATGCGCCCGTGCCGACAGCTGCCCGGCACCGAATTCATCCGCCACGCGCGACAGCGTCTGCAACGCCTGCCAGTGCGAGCGCGACCACAGCGCGATCGGCACGAGCAGCGCGAGCGCCACGACGACGTAGCGCACGATTTCCATTGTGAGCGCCTGGCCGAGGTCGATCGGCAGGTTGTAGGCGCGGATCGCTTCCTCGTTGCTGCCGATGTAGCGGTCGCCGTGCAGGTCGACGCGGCGGAAGAATGCCTTGTGTTGGGGATCGAGCACGACGTCGCCCCGCTCCAGCGCCTCGTGCTGGCGGGCGGGCAGGGCGGCGCGCGCCTGGTCCAGCGGGATGAGGTCGAAGTGGGCCTCCGACACTTCGCGCACCTTGTTCAGGCGGCCCAGCCACTCGTCGGCCGGCGCGCGGTCGACGTATTGTTCGAGCAGGAAGATCTGCGCCGACGCCTGGCGCCGCGCGATGTCGTCGAGCGGATCGCCGAACAGCCGGGCGAAGACGAAGTAGATGACGAACGTCGCGGCCGTAATCGACAGCATCACGAGCACGAAGAAGCGGAAAAACAGGCGATTCACGCCGCCGTCCTCCGGCCGTGGTTACTGTCTGGATCTGGATTGGTCTTGCACATATCGAAATTGTATAGGAGCAATCATATAAAAAACCATCCCTTACAAATTGAGGACAAATGCCCGACAGTCCGCGGATGAAGTTCTTGCCCCTTGTCCGTACGATGTCTACACGTCAGGACACGTCGAAAACCGTCGCGAGCGGCAGCAGTGCCGTTCGAGAAGCGCAGCTGTACGTGAGTACAGCGAGCATCGCAGGACGGCAATGCAACGCGCAGTAGGTTTGCGACCTGTCCTCATTGGGTTTTCCGTTTGGGTCCGCCCGATGCGCGAGAGAAGGCGGACCCTTTTTTATTCGGGATGCGTGCCGGGTACATGGCGCCATCGTTTCCAGGAGAGGGAGAGTATGAGCATGTTTGGACGCGTGATGACGCCGCTGGGCGCCATGATCGTCGGCGCGACATTGGCCGCCTGCGGTGGAGGAAGCACGATGCATGACCAGCAAGCGAGCCCCGGCATCGCGGTCGGCGAGCCGAACCCGGCTGCCCTGGCCACCGCCCCGTTCGTCGAGATGGCGCGCACTGCCGCCTGCGCCGAGACGAAGAACCGCCTGTTCGTCATCGATGGCAAGCAAGTGTTCTGGGATCACGCCGGTCGCTGCGCCGACGCGTCCTATGAGCAAGTCTTGTTCGGCAACAAGCCGGAAACCCGCCTGTGCTCGTATGGCGACACGATCGCCGGACCGAAGACCTATTGCCAGGACGAGAGCGCCCGCGCGCTGTTCGAAACGATCGTCAAGAACGCCGACCAGCCGGATCTCGGCCTGGGCAGCGGTCACAAGGTCGAGCAACTGAACTTCCTGCCGGCGGCCGGTACGGCGGTCACGTTCGACACCGTGGCGAAAGACACGTTCTCGGGCGTGACGGCGCCGCAGACCGTCGTCATCAAGGACCAAGCCGCCTGGGACAAGCTGTGGGCCCAGCACACCGCCGGCCGCACGCCGGTGCCGGCCCAGCCCAAGGTCGATTTCACGCGCAAGATGCTGATCGGCGTGTTCGCGGGCGAGTACGCCAGCGGTTGCCGCAGCATGGTCATCGGCCGCGTTGCGGCGGGCGCCAGCAAGCTGGAAGTCGAGATCGACGAGCGCGACGTGACGACGGTCGCCATCTGCCTGCCCGTCGTGGTCCAGCCGATGCAGGTCGTGGCCGTCGACCGCATGGACGCCGACGTCGCGTTCAACAAGGTGGCCGCCTCGGACATCTTCTTCCAGACCGCGGACGCGACGAGCCTGTCGGGCATCCACGAGGAACGCACCGTCGTCGTCAAGGACGAGGCCGCATGGACCCGCCTGTGGGACGAACACGCGCCGGGCCGCGCCAGGCCTGCCGTCGATTTCGCGTCGCAGATGGTCGTCGGCGTATTCATGGGCAATGGCGCCAGCAGCTGCTACTCGACCGCGATCGATGGCATCCTGCGCGCGGGCGACAAGATCCTCGTGCGTGAGCTGCGCTCGGTGCCGGGACCGGACATCATGTGCGCCATGCTCGTGACGACGCCGGCGCACCTCGCCGTGATTCCGCGCAGCGATCTGCCGGTGGTGTTCTCTTCCGAAGTGGCAACCAGGCATTAAAGCAGGAAAGGATATGGGAGGAAGGAAGACAAGGACGTAGAATATTGTCTTCCCGAATCTTTCAACCCTGAACATGAACAAGCTTCTCTTCCTCGCGCTGAGCGCTGCCTGCGGCACGACGTGGGCCCAGACGCCGGCGACCAACCCCATGCCCGACGGCAGTCGCGACATGTACGTCGGCTTCGGCGTGCAGTCGGCGCCGCGCTGGGACGGGACGGGAAGCCGCAAGGTATCAGCGTTGCCGGTGCTTCAGGTTCAATGGAGCAACGGCCTTTTTATTTCCGGCATGAGCGCCGGCATGCACCTGTCGGACAGCCCGACGTTGGAATACGGCCCGCTGCTGGCCGTGCAGCCCGGCCGTGACGAGTCCGGCACCGGCCGGTCCGTCGACGGCGTCGGCACCGTGGGCACGAGCCTGATCGGCCCGGTCCCGGACCCGATCGACAAGCGCAACATGGTCGCCACGCGCCTGGAAGGCATGGACGAGATCGGCGCCCGCCTGCAGGGCGGCGTGTTCGCGAACTATTACCTGACGCCGCAATGGCGCCTGACGAGCAGCGTCCTGTACGGCGCCGGCAACGACCACGACGGCGCGCGCCTGGACCTGGGCGTGCAGCGGCTCGCGATCGAACTGGGCAGCCAGCATCGCGTGTCGGTGTCGGCGGGCGTCTCCATCGTGAACCGCAACTACAACCAGACGTATTTCGGCGTCACGCGCGACGAAGCCGTGCGTAGCCGGTTCTCCTACTACGAGGCGGGCGGCGGCCTGCAGGAGGCGCGCGTCGGCGTGCGCTGGAACTGGGCCCTGTCGCCCTCGTGGATGCTGACGTCGAACCTGCAGGTCAAGGGCCTGCTGGGCAATGCCGCAAAGAGCCCGCTCGTCGAGCGGTCCACCAACATGACGGTTTCGACCGCCTTCGCCTACCGGTTCTGACGATGCGCGCATCCCGCCAACTCATTGCTGCCTTCGCCTCGCTGCTCGCGGTCGTTTCGACCGGCGCGCAAGCACAGGCACAGGCCGGCGAATGGGTGAGCTACCGGGATGCGTACCGGGCCATGGTCCAGTTCGAGAAATACGGCGGCCCGAAGAATCTGTTGCAAAGCCAGCTGCAGGTGCAGTCGCGCGACCACGCCGGACTGGGCGAGGGCGCCCAGCTCACGCTGACGGGCAAGACGACGCAGCTGAACCTGCCGCTGGACGCCCTCGGCCGCACCGTGTTCCCGCTGACGAAGGCGGCGTACGACGAGAACGCGGCGCTCGTCCTGAACCGCAAGGGCATGCCGTTCGTGCTGCGTCCGCAGGTGACAATCGCGCCGCGCGCCGACGGCCAGTACGACGCCGCCGACCTGCGCACGGCCTGCGCCCAGGCGCTGGGCTTCGTGCGCTACGTCGACGCGTCGCAGCGCGCGCGCCAGTGCGCCGGCGTGCGCTTCGTGTTCCCAAGGAAGGGAACGGCCGAACCGGCCGGCGCCCGCCTGCGCCACGCGGACGGCGGCGAGCAGGCGTTGCCCGTCACGTCCGGCGCCGCCTTCACCGGGGATCCCGACGAAGGCTTCCCCATCGTGACCTGGCGCTTCTCCACCGCGCCCGGACGGGCCCAGGTCGTCACCTATTACGCGCCGCTGGCGATCGTCCCGATCTTCGAATAAACGCGGTATGCTCGTCCGGTTGCATACGACGAGGACGAGAATGGACAAGACAGTACTGATCACGGGCGCCAGCCGCGGCATCGGCGCCGCCTGCGCGCTGCTGGCCGGGCGACGCGGCTACACGGTCTGCGTGAATTACCGGGAGAATGAAGCGGCGGCAAACGATGTCGTGCGCGCCATCGAAGCGGCCGGCGGCCGCGCGTTCGCGGTGGCGGCCGACGTGGCCGACGAAGACGACGTCGCGCGCCTGTTCGCTGCCATCGACGCACGCTGCGGCCGGCTCGATGCCCTCGTCAACAATGCCGGCATCCTCGCGCGCCAGGCGCGGGTGGAACACATGGACGCCGCCCGCATCAACCGCATCCTCGCCACCAACGTCACGGGCAGCTTCCTGTGCGCGCGCGACGCCGTGCGGCGCATGTCCACCAACCACGGCGGTAACGGCGGGGCGATCGTGAATGTGTCGTCGCGCGCGGCCGTGCTCGGGTCGGCCAATGAGTATGTCGACTACGCCGCGTCGAAGGCGGCCGTGGACGCGCTGACGATCGGGTTGGCGAAGGAAGTGGCGCAGGAAGGCATCCGCGTGAACGGCGTGCGGCCGGGGCTGATCCACACGGACATGCACGCCAGCGGCGGCGAACCGGGCCGCATCCAGCGCCTGCAATCGTCCGTGCCGATGGCGCGCGGCGGCACGGCGGACGAGGTGGCCGCTGCCGTGCTGTGGCTGTTGTCGGACGAGGCGTCGTATGCGACCGGGACGTTCATCGACGTGTCGGGCGGGCGTTGACGACCGCCGTCGTTCCCGCGAAGGCGGGAACCCAAGTTCTGCGTGCGTCGCGATCACGCGTGAAAATTGGGTCCCCGCCTCCGCGGGGACGACGTTTTTAGTTCCAGGCCGATGGCGAAAACAGGTAGCCTTCGCCCCACACCGTCTTGATCTTCTCGGACAAATTGTCGTCGAACTTGCGGCGCAGCTTGGAGATGCAGTTGTCGATGCTGCGGTCGAGGCCGTCGAATTCGATGCCGCGCATCTTCTTGAGCAGCTCGTCGCGCGACAGCACGCGGCCGGCGGCCTCGGCCAGCACGAGCAGCAGCTTGTATTCCGTATTGCTGAGCACGCACGGCTGCCCACGCCACGTGACGCTGCGGTCGCTCGTCATGATGCGCAGCGCACCGAACTCCAGCACGCGGGTATCCGTCGTCGTCTTCGTCTGCGTGCGGCGCAGCAGGGCGCGCAGGCGCGCCAGCAGCACGCGCGGCTGCACGGGTTTGTTGACGAAGTCGTCCGCACCCTGTTCCAGGCCCGACACTTCGTCATAGGTATCCTCGCGCGCCGTGAGGATCAGGATCGGCACGTCGGACACGTCGCGGATCTGGCGGCATACGACCATGCCGTCCATGCCGGGCAGCATGAGGTCGAGCACGACGATGTCCGGCGTGGCCGTCTTGAAGTGTTCCAGCGCGGCGTCGCCCCGCGTGACGAGGTCGACCGAGAATTCATAGCCGGACAGGTATTCCGTCACCAGTTCCGCGAGGCGCGGATCGTCTTCCACCAACAGTACGCGATACATGATGTTCTCCTTGAGCCCGACATTCTATAAGAGTGGGCAAGGTTGGAGCATGTTTGGTGGGTAGCCATGACAAAAACATACAGTTTCGCGACAAATCCGGCCGCAGAACGTGCGATGCGGGGTAGTTGAGCGGCGTCATAGCTTACGCGACCATGGCGCTAAATATATTGACGACAGGCAATGGCGACCAGATAAGATTGCCTGCGTCCAATATGTTTCGCAAGGTTTGCGTCTTCCAGTTATATAGTTTCGGTCGAAGCCAATAAGCGAAAGTAAGCAAAAAAAAGGCCTGCATGAAGCAGGCCGTTTTACTTACGCCAGGTATGGCGAAACAATCACGTATTACGCGAAGTTCTTGTTCACGAAGTCCCAGTTGACGACGTTCCACCATGCCTCGACGAACTTCGGACGGGCGTTGCGGTAGTCGATGTAGTAGGCGTGCTCCCAGACGTCGCAGGTCAGCAGGGCCACGTTGTCGGTGGTCAGCGGGGTGCCGGCGTTCGAGGTGTTGACGATGTCGACGGTACCGTCCGTCTTTTTCACCAGCCAGGTCCAGCCCGAACCGAAGTTGCCGACGGCCGACTTCTGGAACTCTTCCTTGAACTTGTCGAACGAACCCCACTTGGCGTTGATCGCATCGGCGACCGGGCCGGTCGGGGCGCCGCCGCCGTTCGGGGTCATGCAGTTCCAGAAGAAGGTGTGGTTCCACACCTGGGCCGAGTTGTTGAACACGCCGCCCTGCGATTTCTTGATGATCTCTTCCAGCGACAGGTTTTCGAACTCGGTGCCCTTGATCAGGTTGTTCAGGTTCGTGACGTAAGCCTGATGGTGCTTGCCGTAGTGGTATTCCAGCGTCTCGGCCGAGATGTGCGGCTGCAGGGCATCCTTAGCGTACGGCAGTGGGGGCAGGGTATGTTCCATGTCTTGTTCCTTGGTAAGTTGACGGGAGACTCAATAGTCTCTGCGGTACATCAATTCGGGCGCTTATTCTAAACCGGTTAAGCAAACGTTGCAGATATGGCTTTGCGAATACATCAGATTGTCATTCGAGTAAGTCTTGTACGCCGGCGATACTGACTTCGGCACTGCCGTCCGCCAGGCGGATGCGCAATACGTCGCGCGGCTTGATCTGGCCCGGCGAATGTAGAACTTTACCTTTCGCGTTGCTGACGATCGCATAGCCGCGCTCCAGCGTCCGCTGCGGGTTCAGCAGTTCCAGCTGCGCCGCCAGGGCGTTCAATGCCTCGCGCCGCGCGCGCAACTGGTTGCCGACGCTGGCCATCAGGTGGCGCCGGTCGGATTCCAGCCGCGTGCGCAGGCCGCTCCAGTCCGGGCGATGGCGGGCCCAGCGCTGCTGCAGCTGGGCCAACAGCAGGCCATGGCGGTTCACCGGCGCGCGGACGGCATGCGTGAGACTGCTGGCCATGCCCAGAAGTTTCAGGCGCTGGTGCTGGATCTGGCTCGACGGGCTCAACAGGCGGCGCGACAGGTTGTCGAGGCCCTGGCCGGCGTCGGACAGGACGCGGTCCATCGCGCGGCGCAGGTCGCCGGCGTCCGCCTGCAGCGACGCGATCCAGTCCGCACGTGCGGTGGCGGCGAGCTCGGCGGCAGCCGTCGGCGTGGCGGCGCGCAGGTCGGCGGCGAAGTCGGCGATGGTGAAATCCGTCTCGTGGCCCACGCCCGAGATCACGGGCATGCTGCACGCCGCGATCGCGCGCGCGACGGCTTCTTCGTTGAAGCTCCACAGGTCTTCGATCGAGCCCCCGCCGCGGCACACGATCAGCACGTCCACTTCGCGTCGGTGCGATGCGACGGCGATGGCTTCCGCGATCTTCTGCGCGGCCAGCTGGCCCTGCACGGGCGCCGGATACAGCACGATGCGCACGTGCGGCACGCGCCGCCTGAGGGCCGTCAGCACGTCGCGCAGCGCGGCCGCCTGCGGGCTCGTGACGATGCCTACCGTGCGCGCGAACAGGGGCAGTGGACGCTTGCGGCTTTCGTCGAACAGACCCTCGGCCCCCAGCTTTTCCTTCAGGCGCATGAACGCTTCGTACAGCGCGCCCACGCCCGCGCGGCGGATCGCCTCCACGTTGATCTGGTAATCGCCGCGCGCCCCGTACAGGGTGACGAGGGCGCGCACCTCGACCTTGTCGCCCTCGCGCGGGGTAAAGCCCGCGTACTGGGCGCGGCCGCGGAACATGACGGCGCGCACCTGGGCTGCGTCGTCCTTCAGCGTGAAATACCAGTGGCCGCTGGCTGCGCGCGTGAAATTCGAGATCTCGCCGCCGATCCAGACGAGCGGAAAGGTGCGCTCCAGCAGGCGCGCGACCTGCTGGTTGAGGGCCGTGACGGTCAGTACGGGCGGGGCGGCGTAGGCCGGGTCGGCGTCTTCGGTGGGGAACATAGGGATGAGCTGGTTTGAACTGTCCACAAAAACATGGCTGCGCGCAGTGTAAGACACATCTGCTGTAAAACAACAAGTAGTTTTTGTAAACACCTGATTTTTATAGTAAAAGATGCTGCCCGATTTCGATGCAGCAACCAAATTGCCTTACGGATCAATGGCTTGAGTGCATCTTCGGATACTTGGCCACAATCTTATCCACAGTTTATGTGCGAAAGTGGACAAGTCGGCGCTGCTCAAAAATTCAGCTTGAATATATTTTCCTTGGGCAATCAAACACTTAGGGCGCTGTCGCGGCCCTTGCTCACATCGTTTTCCACAGTTTATGTGAACAGAGGCCCGTCAACCCGCGCATACACGACCGGTTTTCCACTGCCTAAAAAATCTGCACGGAGAAAATACCGTTTAGATTCAATGACTTTGTCTTCCATCAAGTGCGTTGCTCACAATCTTTTCCACAAAATGTGTGCAGAAGACCGGTTGTGTCGGGACGCGACTATAACCCAGTGGCGGCGTGGCCGGAACAGCCGGCCGTCAAGGCGTGTGCGCTGTGCACAAGTCCAGTATGCCTAAAAATTGGGCTTGGCTAAGAATGCTGAGATAAATCAACGAGTTAGTGGGCGAACGATGAGCTTGCTCACATCTTTTTCCACAGTTTGTGTGAAAAATCCTGCGGGGGGCAGACCCGGCACGGGGACAAGCGCTTGCCCAAAAAACGGGCGCATATTCTTTTCTTCTAAGAATCAAGGACTTAAGGTTTGGTTTGGGCGCTTGCGCACAATTTTGTCCACAAAAAATGTGCAGAAGGGCAGGGTAGGAGGGGATGTGTAGTCTGGCACAACCGTGCCTATTTTTTGGACTTGGAAATTTCTCTGAGCAAAATCAAATACTTACCGCATGGAAAGCTGATTCCTCACAAATTTATCCACAGAAATTGTGGGCAACTACGTGCAGATGGAGCTCGCTACGGGCCTGTAAAGTTCCTTGCTGGAAACGCGTTTTGGTTCTGCCAAGTTTTTACGCACGGAAAAATATCCTTTAAGAATCAAGCCACTTAGCGCCAACGGACGGCCTTGCACACACTTTTATCCACAGAAAGTGTGCAGAACTCTACTTGCCGCAATCCGGGCAACACGTTACATTGCGCAACTACATTGTTTCATTGTTTTTTACTTATCCAGGAGTCCCATTTGCTCGCCATTCTTCAAGCCGCCGGCTGGCCCATCTGGCTGTTGCTGATCGCGTCGATCATCGCCCTGGCCCTGATCATCGAGCGCCTGATCTACCTGCGTCGCGAAAAGATCCTGCCGCGCCAGCTGCTCGATGAAGTCATCCAGGTTTATCGCAGCGGCAAGGTCACTCCGGACATCATCGACAAGCTGCAAACGAATTCCCCGCTCGGTGCCGTGCTGGCCGCTGCGCTGCGCAACGTCGACGCGCCGCGCGACGTGATGAAGGAATCGATCGAGGAAGCGGGCAGGGGCGTTGCCCACGTGCTGGAACGCTTCCTGACGACGCTCGGCACGATCGCGTCGCTGGCGCCGCTGATGGGCCTGTTCGGTACGGTGGTCGGCATGATCGAGATCTTCGGCGCGCAGAATGCCAGCGGCACGAATCCCGCCCAGCTGGCCCACGGTATCTCCGTCGCGCTGTACAACACGGGCTTCGGCCTGGCGATCGCGATGCCGGCCCTCGTGTTCTACCGCCACTTCCGCGCACTGGTGGACAGCTTCATCATCGACATGGAGCTGCAGGCCGTGAAATTCGTCGACGTCGTCCACGGTGCCCGCAAATGATCGACTTCCGTCGCGGCCGCAAACGCGAGGATCCGGAAATCAACCTGATCCCGTTCATCGACGTGCTGCTGGTCGTGCTGATCTTCCTGATGGTGACGACCACGTACAGCAAGTTCACCGAACTGCAGATCACGCTGCCGACTGCGGATGCCGAGAAGGCGATCGAGAAGCCGTTCGAGATCAACGTCACGGTCGACGCCAAGGGTAACTACACGGTGAACAACGTGCCGGTCGCGTTCCACGGCGTGGCGAGCCTCGCCGACGACCTCAAACGCGCGGCCGGCACCGGCCCCGACGGCCAGCCGCTGCCGGCACCCGTGAAGGACCCGGTCATCATCGTCAATGCCGACCAGTTCGCGATGCACCAGATGGTGATCAACGTGCTGGAAGCGGCGCGCATGGCGGGATATGACAAGCTGACGTTTGCGGCGCAGACGGGCGGGCAGAAGTAAGAATTTTCGTCGTCCCCGCGCAGGCGGGGACCCAAGTTCTGCGAGCGCTGACAGTGTGCGTGCAAATTGGGTCCCTGCCTTCGCAGGGACGACGGTTTGGCTAGTACATGGCATCCTCTCTCGAATCCACACTCACCCGCGCCTGGCTCCGGCGCGGGCCGCTCGCCGTAGCCTTGTGGCCGCTGTCCCTGCTGTTCCGTCTGCTGACCGCGCTGCGCATCGCCCTGTACCGCGCGGGCGTGCTGAAGGCCGGACGGCTGCCCGTGCCCGTGGTCGTCGTCGGCAACATCTTCATCGGCGGCACGGGCAAGACGCCGCTCACGATCTGGCTGGCGCAGCAACTGCGCGCGGCCGGGATGCGGCCGGGCGTGATCTCGCGCGGCCATGGCGGCGCGGAAGATGCACCGCGCGAAGTACTGGTGACGTCGCGCGCGCAGGACGTCGGCGACGAACCGCTGCTGATCGCGGCGCGTGCCGGCTGCCCCGTCGTCGTCGGCCGCAAGCGCGTCGCGGCCGGACGCCATCTGCTGGACCTCCATCCCGACGTGGACGTGCTGATCACCGACGACGGCCTGCAGCACTACGCCCTCGCGCGCGACGTCGAGATCATCCTGTTCGACGGCCGCGGCACCGGCAACGGCTGGACCCTGCCGGCCGGCCCGCTGCGCGAAGCGCCGTCGCGCCGGCGCGATGTCACCGTCGTCAACGCGCCGGAGATCACGCCGGCGCTGGCCGCGGCGGTGGGCGGACAGCCGTGGCAGATGCGCCTCGCGGGCGACCATGCCGAGCGCCTGATGGATGCGAACGAGCGCGTGCCGCTGTCCGCGTTGCGTGGAAAACGGGTACTGGCGGCGGCCGGCATCGGCAATCCGGGGCGCTTTTTCGCACTGCTGCGCGCGGCCGGCCTGGACGTCGCCGAACTGCCGCTGCCCGACCACCACGACTTCCTCGACGACCCGTTCCGTACCGTCGACGCCGACGTCATCCTGGTGACGGAGAAGGATGCAGTAAAATGTCGGCAACTTGAAACAATCAACAACGACCCGCGCGTGTGGGTCGTGCCGGTCGGCGCGCAGATCGATGCCGCGCTGGCTGCCCAAATCGTGGAGAAATGTCGTGGACGCCCGACTGCTTGATATCCTGGTCTGCCCGCTGTGCAAGGGACCGCTCGAATATGACAAGAAAGCGCAGGAATTGATCTGCCGCCCGGACCGCCTCGCGTATCCGATCCGTGACGGCATCCCGATCATGTGGGCCGAGGAGGCGCGCAAGGTCGAGCCGGCCCTGTAACCCGATGAGTTTCGTCGTCATCATCCCGGCACGCCTGGCCTCCACGCGGCTGCCGAACAAGCCGCTCGCCGACCTGGGCGGCAAGCCGATGGTCGTGCGCGTGGCCGAACGCGCGCAGCAATCGGGCGCCTCCCGCATCATCGTCGCCACCGACCACGCCGACATCGCCGCCGCCTGCGCCGCGCATGGCGTGGAAGCCTGCATGACGCGTTCGGATCACCCTTCCGGCACGGACCGCATCGCCGAAGTGGCGCACCTGCTCGGCCTCGCGCCCGATGCCGTCGTCGTCAACCTGCAGGGCGACGAACCGCTGATCGATCCCGCGCTGCTGGCCGCGTGCGCCGCGCGCATCTCGGCCGACGTGCCGATGGCGACCTGCGCCCATCCGCTGTCCGATGTGGCCGACGCCTTCAACCCGAACGTCGTGAAGGTCGTGCTGGACAAGTCCGGGCGCGCACTGTACTTCTCGCGCGCCACGATCCCCTGGCACCGCGACGGCTTTGCCGCCACCCGCGAGCAACTGCCTGCGGGCTACGTCCCCCTGCGCCACATCGGCCTGTACGCGTACAGCAATGCGTTCCTGCAGCGCTATCCGCAGCTGGAACCCGCGCCGCTCGAATCCATCGAGGCACTGGAACAATTACGCGTGTTGTGGCACGGCGTCCCGATCGCCGTGCACGTGACGGACGAGGCGCCCCACGCGGGCGTCGACACCCCGGCCGATCTGGAGCGAGTGCGACTTTTCTATACGTCTTGATCCTGGTAGAAACTACTCTTCAGGCTGCTTGCGGCACGTCAAACGGCTGAGAGATCGGCCGCCGCCGGTGGCTTTTATTGCTGCTTTTGTGGTAAGTTTCGTATCAGTAGCTAGATATGCATCATGCAGTTGTCTGTTCCCAACTACAACTGCGTCAAAAAAATTATTAGATACCTTTAGGAAATCCTTCATGCGTCTCATTCTGTTAGGAGCCCCCGGCGCCGGTAAAGGCACCCAGGCGAACTTCATCAAAGAAAAATACAACATCCCCCAGATTTCCACCGGCGACATGCTGCGTGCGGCCATCAAGGCCGGCACCGAGCTGGGCCTGGCTGCGAAAAAAGTGATGGATGCTGGCCAGCTGGTGTCGGACGACATCATCATCGGCCTGGTGAAGGAGCGCCTGAAGGATGCCGACTGCGCCAACGGCTACCTGTTCGACGGCTTCCCGCGCACGATCGCGCAGGCCGACGCCATGAAGGACAGCGGTGTGAAGATCGACTATGTGCTGGAAATCGACGTGCCGGACGAGCTGATCGTCGAACGCATGAGCGGTCGCCGCAGCCACCCGGCATCGGGCCGCGTGTACCACGTCAAGTTCAACCCGCCGAAGGTCGAAGGCAAGGATGACGTGACGGGCGAGCCGCTGGTCCAGCGTGACGACGACACGGAAGAAACGGTCAAGAAACGCCTGGCCGTGTACCACAACCAGACCGAAGTCCTGCTCGGCTACTACAACAAGTGGGCGGAATCGGGCCTGCCGGGCGCGCCGAAGTACCGCAAGATCTCGGGCGTCGGCCCGGTCGAACAGGTACGCGACGCCGCATTCGCGGCACTCGCAGGCTGAGCATTCCAGAGCGGCGCAAGCCGCTCTTTTTGGCTCCGGATGACACATGCCATCCGTCCAGGTTTTTAGATCAAAGTTTTGTCGCACCCTTGTGCGGCGAATGCAGCAAGGCAGGCCGTACCGCAGGTAAGCTCAAGTTAGCTCAACTAAGCTCAACTAAGCGCACGCGGCCTTTCGACTCTGTAGTGGTTTGATCGAAAACGAGGGGGACGACATGGCATCTGCGCAGCTCACCTTCGCCGTCGCGTGCGGCGTCATCGCGGTATTCTACGGCTTGTGGTCGCGCCGATGGGTCCTGCAACAGGATCCCGGCAACGGCCGCATGCAGGAAATCTCGCTGGCCATCCAGCAGGGGGCGTCGGCCTACCTGGCGCGCCAGTACCGTACCATCGCGATCGTGGGCTTCGTCCTGCTGATCGCCATCTACTTCCTGCTCGGTGCCGCAACCGCGGGCGGCTTCCTGGCCGGCGCGCTGCTGTCCGGGGCCTGCGGCTTCATCGGCATGAACGTGTCCGTCCGCGCCAACGTGCGTACGGCACAGGCGGCCGCGACCGGGCTCGACCAGGCGCTGAACGTCGCCTTCCGCGGCGGCGCCATCACGGGCATGCTCGTGGTCGGCCTGGGCCTGCTGGGCGTGGCGCTGTTCTATTGGATCCTCGTGCTGCGCGCGGACCCCGCCCTGACCCCGCACGAAGTGATCCAGCCGCTCGTGGGCCTCGCGTTCGGCGCCTCGCTGATCTCGATCTTCGCGCGCCTCGGCGGCGGCATCTTCACGAAGGGCGCCGACGTCGGCGCCGACCTCGTGGGCAAGGTCGAGGCCGGCATTCCCGAGGACGATCCGCGCAACCCCGCCGTCATCGCCGACAACGTGGGCGACAACGTGGGCGATTGCGCCGGCATGGCGGCCGACCTGTTCGAAACCTACGTCGTCACGCTGGTCGCCACGATGCTGCTCGGCGCGCTGGTGATCCCCGGCATGGGCGGCACCGGCACCGTGTATCCGCTGCTGCTGGGCGGCATTTCCATCATCGGGTCCATCGTCGGCTGCTCGCTCGTGAAGAACCATCCGGGGCACAAGATCATGTACGCGCTGTACACGGGGCTGTGGTGGTCGGCCGGGCTGTCGCTGATCGGATTCGCCGCCGTCACGTGGCTCGTGTGGCCGGACGACATCATGCGCTGGCGCATGCTGGGCTGCGCCACGGTCGGCATCGCGCTCACGGGCCTGATGGTCTACATCACCGAGTACTACACGGCGACGGAATTCGGGCCCGTGCGTCACATCGCCGAAGCGTCGACGACGGGCCACGGCACCAACATCATCGCGGGGCTCGGCGTGTCGATGAAGTCGACCGCGTATCCCGTGCTCGTCGTGTGCGCCGCGATCCTCGTCGCGTACGCGCTGGGCGGCCTGTACGGCATCGCCATCGCGGCGACCGCCATGCTGTCGATGGCCGGCATCATCGTCGCGCTGGATGCCTACGGCCCCATCACCGACAACGCGGGCGGCATCGCCGAGATGAGCGGCATGCCCGACCAGGTGCGCGCCGTCACCGACCCGCTGGACGCCGTCGGCAACACGACGAAGGCCGTCACGAAGGGGTATGCGATCGGCTCCGCGGGGCTCGCGGCCCTCGTGCTGTTCGCCGACTACACGCATGCGCTGGAAGCGCATGGCACCCATATCGCGTTCGAGCTGTCGAACCCGATGGTGATCGTGGGCCTGTTCATCGGCGGCCTCGTGCCTTACCTGTTCGGTGCGCTGGCGATGGAAGCAGTGGGGCGGGCGGCGGGTGCCGTCGTGCTGGAGGTGCGGCGCCAGTTCCGCGACATCGTCGGCATCATGGCGGGTACCGGCAAGCCGGAATACGACAAGGCCGTCGACATGCTCACGGCGTCCGCGATCCGCGAAATGGTGCTGCCGTCGCTGCTGCCCGTGATCGTGCCGATCCTCGTCGGCATGCTGCTTGGGCCCGCGGCGCTGGGCGGCATGCTGATGGGTACGATCGTGACCGGACTCTTCGTCGCGATCTCGATGACGACGGGCGGCGGCGCCTGGGACAACGCCAAGAAATACATCGAAGACAATCACTACGGCGGCAAGGGTTCCGATGCGCACAAGGCCGCCGTCACGGGCGACACGGTGGGCGACCCGTACAAGGACACGGCCGGGCCGGCCGTGAATCCGCTCATCAAGATCATCAACATCGTGGCGCTGCTGCTCGTGCCGCTGCTGCCGGCGGGCGGCTGGCTGGCCGTGTCGGAACCGCAGGCGCTGTACGCCAAGCCCACGGCGACCGTGCAGGCACCGGCAGGGGCATCCTCGAAAGCAGCGGTTCAGCGCCCGAGCGCTTCGCTGAGCGCGCTTTCCAGCGATGCGCGGTCCGAATCGCCGCGGTAGCGTACGCCGTTGATGAAGAAGGTCGGGGTGCCGGTCGCGCCGTCGTGGTGGGCGCGTTCGGCATCCGCCTGCACGCGTGCACGATGGCGGCGGTCCAGCACCTCCGCGCGGAAGCGCTCGATGTCGAGATCGAGGCTTTCCGCCAGCACGGCGAGGTCCTGCTTGTCGAACACCTGACGCTGCTGTTCGTACAGCGCGTCGTGCATGTCCCAGAAGCGGTCCTGGCTGCCGGCCGCCTCGGCCGCTTCCGACGCCAGTTCGGCCAGCGGGTGCAGGTGCGCCAGCGGCAGGTGGCGGTAGACCAGGCGGATGCCGCCGAATTGCTCGTCCAGCTCGCGCAGCGCGACGTGGGCGCGGGCGCTGTACGGGCATTGGAAGTCCGCGTATTCGATCACCGTCAGCGCGGCATCCGCCGGGCCGCGCACGTGTTCGTCATTTCCGATCTCGTCAACTCGCTTCATCGATTTTCTCCTGGTCGCATCGAGGCGCCATGATGACATGACATGCTAAATTGTGTAGTAAATTTTCACCCGGAAAGAAGATAGGTGTAAAAACAAAACAGATGGCGACGAGTTAGCCTCCGTTGCGGTACAGTAGCGTCATCAGCGGTTTTGTTTATTGAACAAGCCGCGCCAGCTTACTAACCAAATGGAGAAAACCATGACGATCAATCTGGAAGGAAAGGGCGTAACCGACGCCCTCGGCCTCGATCCAACCGACGCACCGCGCCAGGACAGCATGCAACGGGCCGACGGCGCCGACCGTGCCGAACTGCAGCGCGCGCTGCTCGTCTACGGCGTGGCCGGCGCACTGGGCGCCGATCACGCACGCAGCACCATGAACGAGACGCGCGTCTGACGGCGTCACGTCGATCAACGAACGGGACCGCGAGGTCCCGTTTTTCATTTCAGAACACGCACATGCGGTCCGCTTCCTCGCGCAGCCACGGCCGGAAATCCGGATGCGCAATGGCGATCAGCGCCTGCGCGCGCTGCTTCGCCGACTTGCCGCGCAGCTGTGCCACGCCCCATTCCGTGACGACATGGTTGACGTCGTTCTTGCTCGTGGTGGCGTGGGTGCCAGGCGACAGGGTCGGCACGACGCGCGAGACGGTGCCGTCCTTCGCCGTGGACGGCAGCACGATGAACGACTTGCCGCCGCGCGACCGGTTCGCGGCGCGTACGAAATCCACCTGGCCGCCCGTGCCGGAATAGGGCAGGTGGCCGATGCTTTCGCTGCCGCACTGGCCCAGCAGGTCGACCTGCAGGCTCGCGTTGATCGACACGAGTTTGTCGTTCTGGCCAGCGATGTACGGATCGTTCGTGAAGTTCGACGGATGCATCTCCAGCATCGGATTGTGGTGCATGAAGTCGTACAGGCGGCGCGAGCCCAGCGCGAACGTCGCCACCATCTTGCCGGGCAACAGCGTCTTGCGGCGGTTGGTCACGGCGCCCGCTTCCACGAGTTTCAGGATGCCGTCGCCGATCATTTCCGTGTGGATGCCGAGGTCGCGCTTGTCCGTCAGCTGCATGACGACAGCGTCCGGAATGCCGCCGTAGCCGATCTGCAGGGTGGAACCATCCTCGATGTGCTCGGCCACGAGGCGGCCGATCGCTTCCTGCACGGGGCCGATGTGGGGCAGGCCCACTTCCATGATCGGGTCTTCGCTTTCGACCAGCGCGGTGACCTGCGAGATGTGCACGTGACACTGGCCGTGTGTGAACGGGACGTGCGGATTCACTTCCAGCACGACGGCGCGCGCCTTCGCGACGGCCGCCATCGTGTAATCCGTGCCGAGGCTGAGGGCGAAGTGGCCGGATGCGCTCATCGGCGATGCCATCGCGAACACGACATCCGCCGGCATGAGCCCTCGTTCGATCAGCATCGGGATCTCGGAAAAATAATTGGGGATGAAGTCGCACCAGCCGCCCTGGCCGCCGGCGCGCGAGGCCCCGCCGAAGAACAGTGCCGCGTGGCGCACATGCGGCCGGCACTCGGGCGCGAAATAGCCGTACTTGCGCATCGCGAGGATCTGCGCGACCTGGACGTCGTGAAAGCCCCGGCATTCCTGCGACAGCGCGTGCAGCAGGGTGGGCGGTTCGCCGACACCGGTCGGGACGACGATCATGTCGCCGTCGCGGACATGGTTGAGGGCGTCGAAGGCACTGCCGCGTTTGGCGCGGTACATCTCCTGCAGGGTCTGCATGGTCGTCTCCTGTATGTTTTTGTTTGAAAACATGCATCGTGGCAGCTTAACAGCGTGGCGCAGGAAACTGACGCGCACCTGACACTCGTCTGACGCACAGCAGCGCGCCGGCACGGCGCAGTGCGGCCGATAATGGACGCGAGGAGTGACGGATCATGAAACCGAAACCATATGTACTGACCGCATGCGCGCTGCTCGCGTGGACGTGCGCGGCGCACGCGCAGAACCAGACCCAGCGGACGGAGCAGGCCAACCGCGACGCGGCCGTGCCCGACGAAGCGAGCACGACGAAGCCTGCGCGCACGCCGCCGCCGGCGCCGCTGAGCTATGGTCCCGTGCTGAACCCGCGCGCGCAGCAGGGCGCGGACGTCGTCCGCAAGGACCCGGCCGAGGTGCACGACGAGGCGGATACGTTGACCCGCCAGGCCCCGCCGTCCGAGAAGCCCGAGAAGAAGCTGAGCGACAAGCAGCTCGAGGAACTGCGCCGCCGCGCCGTACGCCGCCACCCGGCGTCACAGGGCGAGGGGCCGATGGCGCCGCGGCCGCTGCGGTCCGGCGAGACGCCGCCCGCCACCGTCGCCGTACCGATCCCGCCGCGGGCGACAGCGCCGCAACCGACCGTGCCCAGCACCACCGTGATCCGCGGCTGCCAGGGCATCGTTTGCACGGATGGGGCCGGCAATACGTTCAACGCCGGCGGTAATGCCGGCACCAGCAGCACCGGCCGTGCATGTGCGCGGAACGGGACCACGGTCACGTGTTTTTGACGTATCAGCCCAAATCCCGCTAGAATCCGCTGGTTGACGTTTACGTAAACGGAACATCCAGCGAATAACGAAAGGGAGACAGATGCAAATCCAGAATAACGTGTTCATCGTGACGGGCGGCGCTTCGGGCCTGGGCGCGGCCACCGCGCGCACCATCGTGGAAGCGGGCGGCAAGGTCGTGCTGGCCGACGTGCAGCAGGAAGCCGGCGCGGCACTGGCCGCCGAACTGGGTGCCGCGGCGCGTTTCGTGAAATGCGACGTGACGTCGGAAGCCGACGGACAGGCCGTCGTGGCGGCGGCCCTGGAACTGGGCAGCCTGCGCGGCCTCGTCAACTGCGCCGGCGTCGCGCCCGCCATCAAGACGGTCGGCAAGGACGGCCCGCATCCGCTGGACGCCTTCCAGCGCGCCATCAACATCAACCTCGTCGGCACCTTCAACATGTGCCGCCTGGCGGCCGATGCGATGGGCAAGGAAGAGGGACTGGAACACGGCGAGCGCGGCGTGATCATCAACACGGCGTCCGTCGCCGCGTTCGACGGCCAGATCGGCCAGGCCGCATACGGCGCGTCGAAGGCGGGCGTGGCCGGCATGACCCTGCCGATGGCGCGCGACCTGTCGCGCAGCGGCATCCGCGTGATGACGATCGCACCGGGCATCTTCGAGACGCCGATGCTGATGGGCATGCCGCAGGAAGTACGCGATTCGCTGGGCAAGATGGTGCCGTTCCCGCCGCGCCTCGGCATGCCGCGCGAGTATGCGCACCTGGCGAAGACCATCATCGAAAACGTCATGCTGAACGGCGAGACGATCCGCCTGGACGGTGCCATCCGCATGCAGCCGAAGTGAGCGCTTAAGCAATTTCCTGTACGATGCCCTCTGGTATTTCCGGAGAAATCGTATGACCTCGAAGTTGCTCGCCCCGAAGTTGCTTACCCTCCTTTTGGGCGGCGTATTGACCGCCGCCCTCCAACCCGCCGTCACGCTCGCCCAGGACGCCTCGGCGCTGCAGCGAGCCCCGAGGCCGCCAGCGGCTATACCGAGAAGGCCGGCTGGACGGCGCGCAAGTACATGGTGGCGGCCGCGAATCCGCTGGCCGTCGAGGCGGGCTACGAGATGCTGAAGCAGGGCGGCACGGCGATCGACGCGGCGATCGCGACGCAACTGGTCCTCACGCTCGTCGAGCCGCAATCGTCCGGCATCGGCGGCGGCGCGTTCCTGATGTACTACGACGGCAAGAAGGTGCAGGCGTTCGACGGCCGCGAGACGGCGCCGTCGAAGGCGGACGAGCATCTGTTCCAGCGTCCGGACGGCACGCCGATGTCGAGGTCCGAGGGTATCGTGGGCGGCCGTTCGACGGGCGCGCCGGGCGTGCTGCGCATGCTGGCGCTGGCCCACCGCCAGCACGGCAAGCTGGCGTGGAAGACGCTGTTCCAGCCCGCGATCCGCCTGTCGGAACAAGGCTTCGCGGTGAGCCCGCGCCTGAACGGCCTCCTCGCCGGGGACCGGTACCTCCGCAACGACCCGACGGCGCGCGCCTACTTCTATGCGCCCGACGGCAAGCCGTGGCCCGTCGGCCACGTGCTGAAGAATCCCGAACTGGCGCGCACCCTGCGCGAACTGGCCGCCGGCGGCGCCGACGTCTTTTACACGGGCCGCATCGCGCGCGACATCGAGACGAAAGTCAAAAGCCACCCGACCAATCCGGGCCTGCTGACCGCGGCCGACATCGCCGCCTATCAACCCAAGCTGCGCGAGCCGGTCTGCAACGACTACCGTGCCTACACCGTATGCGGCATGCCGCCGCCGTCGTCGGGCGGGATCGCCGTCGCGCAGATGCTCGGCATGTTCGAGACGCGCGACATGAAAGCGCTGGCGCCAGCGAACGGCATCCCGGGCGCGGACGCCGTGCACGTGTTCTCGGAAGTGGGCCGCCTTGCGTATGCGGACCGCGACCGCTACGCCGCCGACACGGACTTCGTCCCGCTGCCCGGCCGCGGCGTACCCGCGCTGCTGGACAAACGCTATCTCCAGCAGCGTGCGAGCCTCGTCGGGCAACGCTCGATGGGCAAGGCGCAAGCGGGCCATCCGCCGGGCGTGGAGATGGCGTGGAACTGGGGCCTGGACAATTCGATCGAAGCGCATTCGACGTCGCACGTCGTCGCGGTCGATCCGTACGGCGCGGGATTGTCGATGACGACGAGCGTCGAGGACGCGTTCGGCTCGCGCCAGATGGTCGACGGCTTCATCCTCAACAACCAGCTGACCGACTTCTCGTTCGATTCGCGCGACGCGAACGGCCCCATCGCCAACCGCGTGGAGCCGGGCAAGCGTCCACGCAGCGCGATGAGCCCCACGATCGTGTTCGACAAGAAGACAGGAAAATTCGTGGAAGCGGTCGGCTCGCCGGGCGGTCCGCTGATCATCAATTACGTGGCGAAGGTCCTCGTCGGCACGCTCGACTGGGGCCTCGACATGCAGCAGGCGATCTCGCTGCCGAACTTCGGCAGCCGCAACGGCCCGACGGAACTGGAGGCCGGGCGCTTCCCGCTGTCCGAGGTGAAGGCCCTGCAAGCGCGCGGCCACGACGTGCGCGTGTTCGAGCAGACGTCCGGCCTGCAGGGCATCGCGCGCACGGAGATTCACGGCGTGCCCCTGTGGCTCGGCGGTGCCGACCCGCGTAGGGAAGGTGTTGCAAAAGGCGATTGAAGACCAGGTCCATTCCACACGTAGACTGCCCGGCAATGGCATCGAAAGACAGAAAAGAAATACGTCGTCAGCTCCCTCCGGGACCGAACAAGAAAGAGTTTTCCCGGGAAAAATGGCTCAGTGCGATGGACGCGGAAAGCTGGACGCCGGACTTCCATAATCTGTTCACGGCCGGGCTCTTTTTCGACACGCTGCTCACCCGCATACGTGCGGAGAAAAAATTAAGCCAATCGCGCCTGCGGCCTGCTCAACTCATGCGTGCGATATTGGCGATATCGACGCACCATTATCACCGGATCTGTGGCCTGTCGATGTCGCAATCGATGGCAGCCCACGACGGTCGCAACCTGAACGGTGTATTGGATGTCACGCTGGATTGCGATGGCAGCGAAGAATTTTTTGTCGACGAAATCATGACCGGTCTCGGTGACGGACTCAGGCATGTGCTGGGTGAATTGGTCAACGAACACAGGGAAACCACGCTCTGGATTCCGGAGCCAGCGCTTACACAGGCCGATATCGAGCAGATTGCGCATGAAGTGGGTGTGGCCGTCACTTACCGCACCGCGTGCGAATATTGGAGCGAGTGTGAGGGTAACGGTTACCTGCTTGACGAGGAACATGACGGAAGTGTCGCACTTCGTCCCGGCGACACAAACAAAGAACGGTGTCGCACCGTTTCCATTTACCGCCGTGTCAACGCCGCGCTGCAGCACAGTCTGTCGTTGGCTGCGGACTTGAAAGGTTTGAGTCCGCAGCAAAAGGCGAGTGTCAGCAAAGTGCCGCTGGTATCCAGGATTTACGGCGGGACCCGTGTGGAACGTGTCGACCTGAGCTTCAACGAAAAGACGATGGACGAAGGCGTTCTGGCGACCGTGGAAGCGCTGACGGTCGAGGAAGGATGCTATGAAGAGCTGATGGATCGTCCGTTGCCGAAATTCGGCGCCGTGACCCTCAGGCAGCTCATGCAGGCTTGGCGAGTCCTCGAGTCGCTCGCGAGGCGTGTCTACGAAGATGCGGTCACGGACGACGTCGACGATATCGCGGCGTGCGAACGGGGTGGTCCTGCGATGAGCCGCTACCTACTGACGAACGTCATCGCGCGTGCCTTGCGCGTGGATGCGAAACGCGCAAGGGACATCCTCGCCGTGTTCGTATTTCGCGGAAAAGGCGAACAGGAGTTGTGGACCCAGCCTTTGATCAGGATCGGTGACCTGTACTACTTTGTCTTTCCATGCATTCTCAGCGTTCATCTTTTTCGGATTGCCGAGGGCTGGATGCGTCAGGGTGGCGTGGCCATGGCCGTACGAGGTACTTGCTTCGAGCGATTTGCGAGAAAGGAAATCGAAATTGCCCGCAAGCGGAGCGACGCGGAGCGGATTTTCAAACTGGTTAACAGCAAGTTGAAGTTGAAACTGAACGGCGTCACGGAAGATATCGATCTCGTCCTCGTCGTCGGTTCCACGATTTTGCTCATCGAGGCGAAATGCATCCTGTGGCCGGATGATGCGTTGCAGTTCGCTAACTACTTCGACACGATCCAGGACGCTGCCGGACAAATCAAGGCGAAGGCGGCGCTCGTTCGGGGAAACTATGCATATTTTTGCGAACGGATGGCGAAGAACGGGGTGGAGGTACCCGCTGACTGCCCTGAAATCGTTTCCTGTGTTTTAGTAAATTCCGCGATATACACGGGGTTCGCGTTCGACGGCATCCCGGTAATCGATCTTCCGATCCTGCTCGCCTATATCGAAAATTCGTACGTGAAATTGAAGCAATGGCGCACGGACGGGCACGAACTGTCGCTACGGTTCTACGAGGGCAGCGAAGATGCCGGGGGTGGACTGGCCGCATATCTGGCACACCCGCCGCATCTGGCGGATCTGCAGGTGCAAGAACGTGAAACGTCTTTCCGCTTTCCCGAGCAAAACGGTGTTCATCTCACACATCACTTCTATAAAGTCGACACCGATCTCGCTGAGATTAAGCGCAAATACGTCGGCAAAGATGAGCTGGATTCAACACAGAGTGTTCGGTATCGTCCTTCGCCCGATGTTTCCAGGTAAGCGTAGCGTACGATGTCATCCGGCCGAGTCTCGGCGGCCGGCCGCGGGCGCGCTTTTGACCGTTTGTCGAGGCCCTTATACAACGAAGTGTTTGTCGAAAAGCTATTTATTCAACGCAAGTTAGGCAGAGTTTGCTAATCTTGCTCTGTGGATATTGAATGTAAAACGGGTTTGATTCTCAGCGGTGGCGGCGCGCGCGCGGCTTACCAGGCGGGGGTCTTGCAGGCGATCTCCCGCATCCTGGGGGAGGCGGGCTGGCCCGCCGCGCGCAACCCGTTCGAGATCATCTGCGGCACGTCGGCCGGCGCCCTCAACGCGGCCGGGCTGGCCTGCCGCGCCGACGACTTCGGCGACGCCGTCGACCAGTTGGCGGACGTGTGGGAGGGCATCGATGTCACGCAGGTCTATCGTGCCGATTCGCTGGGCGTGCTGCGCTCCGGCGCGCGCTGGCTGTCGCTGCTGTCGTTCGGCTGGATGCTGCGCCAGTGGCATGCGGCGCCGCCGGCTTCGCTGCTCGACAACACGCCGCTCGTCGGCCTGCTGCACCACATGCTCGACCTGCCGCGCCTCGACGCGGCGCTGGCCAGCGGCTGCCTGGACGCGCTCGCCGTCACCGCGTCGTCGTACAGCGGCGGCCAGCACGTCACGTTCTACCAGAGCGAACGCGAGATCGCGCCATGGAAGCGGCACCAGCGCGTCGCCCTGCAGGGACAGATCGGCGTCGACCACCTGCTTGCGTCGAGCGCGTTGCCGTTCATTTTCCCGGCCGTGCCGCTGTACCTGGACGGCCGTATGGAATACTGCGGCGACGGCTCGATGCGCCAGTTGGCGCCGATCGCGCCCGCGATCCACCTGGGCGCGCGCCGCGTGCTCGTCGTGGGGGCGGGCCGCATGAACGAAACCGTGAACCACCTGCCGGCGCGCGTGCACTATCCGAGCGTCGCCCAGATCGCCGGCCACGCGCTGTCGTCGATCTTCCTCGACGGCCTCGCGATGGACATCGAACGCCTGCAGAGAGTCAACGATACCTTGTCGATGCTGCCGGACGACCTGCTGGCGAAGACGCCGCTGCGCCGCATCCGGCTGCTCGCGATCGTGCCGTCGGAACGCCTGGACGACATCGCCGCGCGCCACACGCACGACCTGCCGGGGCCCGTGCGCACCCTGCTGGGCGGGATCGGCGCGACGGAAAAGCGCGGCGCCGCGCTCGCGTCCTACCTGCTGTTCGAAGGCGGCTACACGCGCGAACTGATGGCGCTGGGCCAGCGCGACACGTATGCCCGGCGCCACGACGTACTGGAGTTTTTCGAAGCATGAGACGATGGCTGTTCCTGCTGGTTGCGCTGCTGTGGCTCGGGCTCGCCCAGGCCGCGCCGACCCCGACCCTGCGCTTCGAGCACCTGTCGGTGGACGACGGCCTCGCGCAGGAATCCGTGCTGTCCATCGTCCAGGACCCGGACGGCTTCATGTGGTTCGGCACCCAGTCCGGCCTGTCGCGCTATGACGGCTACCGCTTCACGAATTTCCGCAACGTCGTCGGCGATCCGAAGACGCTCGCCAACAACTGGGTGCGCGTGCTGTACGTCGACCGCAAGGGCCGGCTGTGGATCGGCACGGACGGCGGGCTCGATCGCTACGAACCGAAGACCGGTACGTTCACCCACTTCCTGCCGGACGAACCGGCCAAGCGGGGCAACGGCAACCGCCACATCCGCGCCATCCTGGACGACGGCAAGGAGGGCCTGTGGCTCGCGACCGCGGACGGCCTGCAGCACTTCGACATCGCGACCGGCCGCTTCGATACGTGGCACCACGTGCCGGGCGTGCCGGACAGCCTCGCGTCGGACAAGCTGACGGCCCTCGCGCGCGGGCGCGACGGCCGCCTGTGGATCGGCACCGCGGCGGGCCTCGACAGCCTCGATCCGGAGCGGATGCACTTCCGCCACCACCCGTCGCCGCGCGGCGGCAAGTACGACTTCGTGCAGGCGCTGATGGTCGACGCGGGCCAGGGCCTGTGGGTCGGCAGCATGGGCGGCCTGGAACGACTGCCGCTGGGCCAGAAAGGCGACGTCCGCACGTTCGGGCTTGATGACGGCATGCCGCCCGGCGAGATCAACGTGCTGTACGAGGATGCCGAGCGCCAGGTCTGGGTCGGCTCGCACGACCGCGGCCTGTACCGCTGGCTGCCGGCGCCGGGCCGCTTCGAACGCCATCCGCACCGCATCACCGACAGCTACAGCCTCGGCGACAACCAGGTCACGGCGCTGTACGGCGACCGCGTGGGCACGTTCTGGGTCGGCACGTGGTACGGCGGCGTATCGCGCGCGGACATGGGCAGCGGCGGCTTCGCGCGCATCGTGCGCGGCGACGACACGCCGCTCGCGCTGGAAGACAACAAGGTGCGCGGCATCGTCGGCGAGGGTACCGGCAAGCTGTGGCTCGCCACGAACGGCGGCCTGCACCTGTTCGATCCGGCGACCGGCGCGGACCAGGCATGGCGCCTGTCCCCCGTCGAAGCGGGGCTGACGGGCGATGCGATGGCGACGTCGGTGGCGCTGGGCCGCGACGGCGGCGTGTGGGTCGGCACGCGCAATGGCCTCGCGCGCTTCGATCCGAAGACCGGCCAGTTCACGCGGCGCCCGCTGTCCATGGACGACGTCGACGCCAACTTCGTGCGCAACGTGCACGTCACGCGCGACGGCACCCTGTGGGCCGCGAGCCGCGGCGGCCTGCACCGCATCGCACCGGACGGCAAGCAGACGACGTACCAGCACGACCCGGCCGCGGCCGCGAGCCTGGCCGACAACATCGTGCGCCCGATGCTGGAAGACCGCCACGGCCGCTTCTGGGTCGGCACGTTCGACGGCCTGGACCTGCTCGACCGCGGCACCGGCAAGTTCCGCCACTTCCGCCACGACCCGGACGATCCCACGAGCCTGTCGCACGACGAGGTGCACTACCTGCTGGAAGACCGGCGCGGCGACCTGTGGGTCGGCACGGCCGTGGGCCTGAACCGCATGGTCATCGGCGCCGACGGCACGCCGCGCTTCCAGCGCTACACGGTGCGCGACGGCATGGCGGACGACGTCGTGGCCGCGATGCAGGAAGACCTCGACGGCTTCATCTGGGTCTCCAGTTCGAGTGGCCTGCACCGGCTCGATCCGTCCAGCGGCGCCTGGCGCAATTACAATGCGACCGACGGCACGATCGAGGGCGCCTATTTCGACGCGTCCGCGCTGCGCGTGGCCGACGGCACGCTCTACTTCGGCGGCAACAACGGCATCACGGCGTTCAATCCGCGCGCACTGCATGACAACCTGATCGCGCCGCGCGCCGTCATCACCGGCCTGCAGATCTTCGGCCAGCCGTGGCAGGACGTCCGTCCGGGCATGCTGCCGGGCCCCATCGAGCGCCTGTCCGGCATCACGCTCACGCCGCAGGATTCCGTGTTCTCGCTGGAGTTCTCGGCGCTGCACTTCGCCGCCCCGGGCCGCAACCGCTTCGCCTATCGTCTCGTCGGCTTCGACCAGGACTGGATCGGCGTCGACGCCGGCAAGCGCTTCGCCACCTACACGAACCTCGATCCGGGCACCTACACGTTCCAGGTGCGCGCGGCGAACAAGGATGGCGTCTGGAGCGACGCCGCCGCCACGCTGGAGATCACCGTCCTGCCGCCGTACTGGAAGACGTGGTGGTTCCGCACCCTGTGCGCGCTGGTGGTGATCGGCTGCGGCTACGGCGCGTACCGCATCCGCGTGGACGTCCTGCGCCGCCAGAAGGCCATGCTGGAGCAGCAGGTCAGCGCGCGTACGGAGCGCATCGAGCAGCAGAACCGCCTGCTCGAACGCCAGACCGAGGAATTGCGCGAGCAGGAACGGCAGGTGCGGCGCCGCACGAACGAGCTGGCGCTGGCCAACGACGCGCTGCAGGAAAACGAGGAGCGGCTGTACCAGGCCAAGCAGCGCGCGGAAGACGCCACGCGCCAGAAGTCCGAGTTCCTCGCCAACATGAGCCACGAGATGCGCACGCCGCTGGCCGGCGTGATCGGCATGCTGGGCTTCGCGCTGCGCGACACGGCACTGCGCGACTGCACGCGCGAGCAGATCCTGCGCGGCCAGGCGAACGCGCAGTCGCTGCTGGCGATCATCAACGACCTGCTCGACTTTTCCAAGATCGAGGCGGGCAAGCTGACCATCGAGAACATCGACTTCGCGCTCGACGAATCGATCTCCCACGTGGGGACGCTGTTCGAGGAGCAGGCCGGCGCGCACAGCGTGGGCTTCGCCGTGCGCCTCGAGCCGGACCTGCCGCGCTTCGTCGTGGGCGATCCGACCCGCCTGCGCCAGATCCTCGTGAACCTCGTCGGCAACGCCTTCAAGTTCACCGAGAGCGGCTCGGTCACCGTGCGCGTCGAGCGCCGTCCGGAAGACCAGCACGACCGCGCGGGCCGCAACATGATCCGCTTCTCGGTGGAAGACACCGGCATCGGCATCGCGCCGGATGCGTTGCCGCGCCTGTTCCAGAAATTCGAGCAGGCCGACGCGACGACGACGCGCCGCTACGGCGGTACGGGCCTGGGCCTGGCGATCTGCCGCCAGCTCGTCGAACTGATGGGCGGCACGATCGGCGTCGCCAGCACGCCGGGCGTGGGCTCCACGTTCAGCTTCGTGCTGCCGCTGGCGGACGGCGTGCAGCCGCACTCCGTCGTCGACCAGCCGCGCGCGCCGCACACGCACCGCCTGCGCGTGCTGTGCGCGGAAGACTATCCGACCAACCAGATCATCGTGCGCATGATGCTGGAAGAGCTGGGCCACCAGGTCGACGTCGTCGAGAACGGCCTGCTGGCCGTGATGGCCTGCGCACGCACGCGCTACGACCTGATCCTGATGGACGGCCGCATGCCCGAGATGGACGGCGCGACGGCCACGCGCCTGATCCGCGCCGGCGGTCCGCTGGACGCGCCCGTGCTGGACCAGCACCTGATGATCGTGGCGCTCACCGCCAACGTCAGCGAGGAAGACCGCACGCGCTACCTGGCCTGCGGCATGGATGCCTTCATCACCAAGCCCATCGACGACGCGCAGCTGCACTTCCACATCACGCGCGCGATCGAGCGCCAGCTGCAGCGCGGGATCGAGCTCGCGCCGATGCCGGCGCCGGCCGCGCGCACGCCGTCGACGGCCGAGCTGGATGCCATGTTCGACGTGCCGGCCGACGCCGTCGCGCCGGTCGCGCCGGAGCCCGGTATCGTGCGGCGCACGGGCGACCTGAAGGACCGCCTGCGCGGCGCCTTCCTGGCCGACCTGCCGCGCCGCCGCATCGAACTGGAGAAGGCGCTGGAGGTGGGCGACCATGACACGGCCGGGCGCGTCCTGCACGGCATGAAGGGCAGCGCCGGCTACCTGGGCGAGGACGGGCTTCGTGCGCTGTGTGCCGAACTCGAGGGCCTGGCGGACGCCGGGCAGCTCGACGCCGTGCGCGCCGGCCTGCCGCGCCTGTGGGACCTGCTGGCTCGTTTCGAAGCGGAAACAGCCTGAATCGTGCGCTTGCAAGTTATCTGTATAATTGCCATTTAACAATTGCGACACAATGGGGCAGGGATGAAGGTTCTGATAGTCGACGATGACGTGGTGTCGCGCATGATGCTGATGCATATGATCGACAGCACCGCGAGCGGCGTATTCGACGTGCTGGAAGCGGAGGATGGCGAAGACGCGTGGGCGCAACTCGACGCCGGCGCGGATCCCGTGCTGCTGTTCTGCGACCTGCGCATGCCCCGTCTGTCGGGCATGGAATTGCTGGCGCGCGTGAAAGCGGATGCCCGTTTCGCCGGCCTGCCGTTCGTCCTCGTCTCGGCCGCTGCCGATGGCGCGACGATGGAGCAGGCGCTGTCGCTGGGCGCCGCCGGCTACATCGTCAAGCCGTTCGACGCTGCGCGCGTCGCGCAGCACCTGCAACCCCTGATGCGCGCGCCCGACGAGCAGCCCGACGCCACCCTGCGCCGCCTCGGCATCGACGCCACGCGCCTGCTGCTGTACCTCGGCGGCCTGCAGCGCCAGCTCGTCAGCGCCGGCACCGACCTGGCCGCGCTGCTGGCCACGAGCCAGCTCGACGCGGCCCGCGCCCACCTCGCGCGCCTGTGCGAGGGCTGCCGCACCTTGGGCCTGCACGGTGCCGCGAACGGTTTCGACGCCTTGCGCGACGCACCCGACGGCGCCGCCCTGACGCGCGAACTGGAGGCCGCGCATCGCGCCGTCATGCGCCAGACCGATGCCGCCCGGCACCTGGCGATGTAAGGTTTCGCGCCTGTTCGCAACGTTAAATTCCTGCTGGAAAACGCGAAAAATTGTTGTCGGAAATGTTGTAAATCACCCCTCCACACGGTTGCGGAATCCGGCATACTGATCCTTTGCCGTGGCCGGCATGCAGCATATCCCAGGCAGAACGGCAACTTGTCGGGCGTCTTTTTTGCCCCGTACGGACCGCGCCAAGCGCGCGCCGTCCGTCACGAGCTTGTCATTAAAATAGTCGACTTTGCACGGCAGCAGAGAACTGTCGGGATGGACTATCGACCAGGGATTGCATGAGCGAGGACTATGAAGACCACGGTTTCCCCCAGCCTGACCTTCCTTACCGGCGGCGGCCAGATGGCCGCGCGTATCGCCGCACATGATTGGCGCGCCACGGCGCTCGGACCCATCGAGCACTGGCCGGGCGCACTGCGCACGGCACTGGGCCTGGCGCTGAATTCCCGGTTCCCCACCTTGCTGTGCTGGGGCGCCGACCTGATCAGCTTTCATAACGATGCCTATACCCCATTGCTCGGCGACAAGGCCGCGCTGGGCCTGCCGTTCCGCACGGTCTGGCCGGAAGTCTGGGACACCGTCGGGCCGATCGCGACGAAAGCCTACGCGGGCGAAGCCTGCCACCACGAAGACATGCCTGTGCTGATGGAGCGCCAGGGCTATCCGGAACAGAGCTGGTTCACGTTCTCGTACAGTCCCGTGCGCGACGACGACGGCACCGTCGGCGGCATCCTGTGCACGGTCGTCGAGACCACCGGCAAGGTACGCGCGCTGGCGTCCCTGCGCCAGAAGGAAGAGACGCTGCGCCGCCTGAACGAGGCGCTGACGCACCAGGTGGCGTCGCACGCGAGCGACCGCGAACGCCTGTGGCGCATCTCGCCCGACGTGATGGCGGCGGCATCGCTGGCGACGGGACGCTTCCTCACCGTGAATCCCGCGTTCACCGCGTCCTTCGGCTGGAGTGCCGAGGAAGCGACCACGCGTCCGTTCATGGAGATGGTGTACCCGGACGACCGCGAGGACGTCCTGCGGAAGATGCAGGTCCTGGCCGACGGCACGCCGCTCGTCGGCTACGAGACGCGCGTGCTGCACAAGGACGGTTCGTACCGCTGGGTGTCGTGGACGATCTCCCCGGAAGGCGAACTGCTGTACGGCGTCGCGCGCGACATCACGGCGGAAAAACACCAGGCCGACGCGCTGCGCCAGGCCGAGGAAGCGCTGCGCCAGTCGCAGAAGATGGAAGCCGTGGGCCAGCTCACGGGCGGTCTCGCGCACGATTTCAACAACATGCTGGCGGGCGTGACGGGTCATTTGGAACTGATGAAGCTGCGCCTGCGCATGGGCCAGAGCGGCGATCTGCTGACGCGCATCGACGCCGCCCTCGGCGTCACGCAACGCGCCGCCGCGCTCACGCACCGCCTGCTCGCGTTCTCGCGCCGCCAGGCCCTCGATCCGAAGCCGACCAGCGTCAACGCACTCGTGATGTCGATGACGGACCTGATCGAGCGCGCGGCCGGCCCGTCGATCGCCGTGCGCACGCGTCTTGCCGCGGCGCTGTGGACGACCCTGTGCGACCCGAACCAGCTGGAAAGCGCCTTGCTGAACCTGGCGAACAATGCGCGCGACGCGATGCCGGAAGGCGGCCTGCTCGTCATCGAGACGGAAAACGTCACGCTCACGCCAGCCCAGGCGCGCCGCCACGGCGACCTGCGGCCCGGAGAATATGTGCAGGTGAGCGTGCGCGACAACGGCGCCGGCATGGCGCCGGACGTCGCCGCACGCGCGTTCGACCCGTTCTTCACGACGAAGCCGATGGGGCAGGGGACCGGCCTGGGCCTGTCGATGGTGTACGGCTTCGCGCACCAGTCGGGCGGCAACGTGCGCATCGAATCGCGGCCGGGGCAGGGAACGGAAGTGCGCCTGCTGCTGCCGCGCCACCTGGTCGAGACGCCGGCGGCGGCCAGCCCGGACGTCGAGCCGCCGCTGGAAGCGGGGTCCCGCAAGGGCGTGGTGATGGTCGTCGACGACGAGGCGGACATCCGCGCCGTGATGTCCGAGGTGCTGGAGCTGCAGGGCTACACGGTGCTCGTCGCCTGCGACGCGCCGCAGGCGCTGCGCCTGTTGAAGGACGCGCGGCCGGACATGCTCGTGACCGACGTCGGCCTGCCCAACGGCATGAACGGCCGCCAGCTGGCCGACCACGTGCGCGTGCAATGGCCGCAACTGCCCGTACTGATGGTGACGGGCTATGCGGAAAGCACGGTGATGAAGAACGAGAAGCTGCCCGCGCAGATGGAAATCCTGACCAAGCCTTTTGCCATGAACGCGCTGGTGGACAAGGTCGGCTGCATGCTGGCGCAGAGTGTGGGTACTGAGGTGAACGCGGAGACGGGCGCCGAAGCCGCCTGAGCGGCGGCTTCGGGCTTGTCGGTTGAACGTCAGGCGGCCAGGTCGTTCCGGCCGTCGTCCAGCGTGACGAGTTCACCGAAGTGCACGGTGCGCGTCGCGATGTCGTGGTACGCGCCCACGAGACCCATCTCGCCGCGCGCGATGCGCTCGCGCAGGAAGGCGCTGCCGGCGATGATCTCATCCAGCGAGTTCTCGATGTTGCGGCGCGTGACGTCCTCGAGCATCGCCTTGCTGTCCAGCGGATGGTGGGCGCCGCACTTGCACTGGTCGACCGCCTTGCGGATCTTGCCCGTGATCGCCCCCATGCTGTGCGCGCCTTCGTTCTGCAGCGCGAGGCCGATCGCGCCGCAGCTCGAGTGGCCTTTCACGACGATCAGTTTCGCGCCCAGTTTATGGGCGATCTCCAGGCTGCCGATGATCTCGCGGCTGATCACGTTGCCGGCGATGCGGATCGTCAGCAAATCGCCCAGGCCGGCATCGAAGATGATTTCCGGCGACGTGCGCGAATCGATGCAGTTGACGACGACGGCCATCGGGTGCTGTCCGCCCGCCGTCGCCTCGACCTGGTGCAGATAGTATTTCTTGGTCGTGCGGCCCGCGCGGAAGCGCTCGTTGCCGTCGCGCAGCAGTTGCAGCACGTCTTCCGGAGCCAGCCTGGTCTGCGTGTCCTTGTCGAGGGCGGGCACGAACTGGATCGGGTCGTGCAGGACGTATTCGTCGCGCAGCCCGACGACGTTCAGCTTGACGTTGCGTTCCGCCGCCACGACGCGATAGTCGTTGATGACTTCCAGCACGTCGTGGTCGATGTAGTCCGAGTTGGCCGCGTCGATCAGCACGTTCGCGTTCTCCGGGATTTCCCACAGCGCGCTCTTGATCGTCGCTTTGTTCAGGAACGACACCTGGTTCGGCAATTCCATCTTGACGACTTCGCCGATGTGCAGGCGGTACTGTTCCATCGAGAACGGATTCTTGAAGTGGCTGCGCATCAGGTAGAACAGGGCGGCGGCGAGGCCGATCAGCACGCCGGTCAGCAGGTCCGTCAGCACGATCGCGGCGACGGTGACGGCGAACGGCACGAACTGCGACCAGCCCTTCTTGTACATGTCGCGGAACAGCGAGACCTTGGCCAGCTTGTAGCCCGTCACGATGAGGATCGCGGCCAGCGCGGCGAGCGGGATCAGGTTCAGCATGGGCGCCAGTACGAGCACGCTGGCGAGCAGCAGCAGGCCGTGAACGATGGTCGACGCCTTCGTGCGGTTGTCGTTCTGGATGTTGACGGAACTGCGCACGATGACGGACGTGACGGGCAGGCCGCCCAGCAGGCCGGCGCAGATATTGCCGACGCCTTGCGCGACGAGTTCGCGGTTCGTCGGCGTTTCGCGCTTGTGCGGATCGAGCTTGTCGACCGCTTCCACGTTCAGCAGCGTCTCCAGCGACGCGACGATCGCGATCGTGAAGCCGACGATCCACACGTCGTGGTTCGTGAAATGGGCGAGGTCCGGGAAATGCAGGTAAGCACCCAGGTTGCCGATATCGATGGGCGGGATATCGACGAGGTGTTCCGGATCGATGCTCAGTGCAGGAAAGAAACGATCGAATGTCACATTCAGTGCAACGCCCAATGCCACGACGAACAATGGCGCCGGCAGCAATTTGATGTTTTTTAATGGCGTTTTGTCCCAATACACCAGGATCAGCATCGACAGCAGTGCAATGATCATGGCGCCGGGCGTGATTGCATTGAATGCGTGCGCAATGGCGGAAAACGTGTTTTCGCCATTGGCCTGGATGAACGACGTTTCATCGGCCGGATTGGCGTCATAACCGATCGCATGGGGAATCTGTTTGAGAATCAGCAGAATGCCGATCGCCGCGAGTAATCCCTTGATCACGTTCGACGGAATGTAATTGGCGATAAAGCCGGCACGGGCGAAACCCATGGCCAATTGCATTACGCCGGCAATCAATATGGCCACGAGCAGGATCTCGAAGGCGCCGAGTTTCGTGATCGAGGCGAGGACGACGGCCGCCAGCCCGGCCGCGGGGCCGCTGACGCTCGTGTGGGAACCGCTGATGGCACCGACGACGATGCCGCCGATAATGCCGGAAATAATCCCGGAAAACAAAGGTGCGCCCGAGGCGAGGGCAATACCGAGACACAGGGGCAAGGCGACAAGAAACACTACTATGCCGGCCGGCAAATCGTACTTGAGGGTATTCGTATGCATGAGAATCTCGCGGAAGAACGATGGTTGTCAGTCAGAATGCGCTTATTCGTTTTGCGCATGGCGATATAACGATTTACATCGGGTTTTGGCCGATGAATCGGATTCATGAACGTTTGATTTGGATTGAACCAAAACGGTGCAATGCACCGTTTCGATGCATTTTCAGGAACGTCGATTGTTAAAACGACGGGGAAAAAATATAACATGCAGTTTGCAAATGCGTCCAGCATGTCCAATCAAACGTTACAATTCTTTCGACCGAATGGATTTGGATAAAAGCGGTTTTTATCGGGTTATTTTTATTGCTTTGAATAATCCCGAATTACGACTCTGATAAACGTGCGGACGCCTGGAGAGGGGGCGAACGTTGTGGGAGGGGCGTGGCTGCTGTAGAATAGCTGGCTGCAGTACGCAGAGTGTCGCCATAGTACAATGGATAGTACAAGGTCCTCCTAAGACTTAGATGCAGGTTCGATTCCTGCTGGCGACACCACTTCCACCGCCTCCCACACTTTTTACGGAAGTCCGCGAACCGATCGGCGTCGCGGCCGCTCACACCATGGCTGTCATTTCCCTCTCTTCCGCGCAACTGGCATTCGGCCACGTCGCGCTGCTCGACCATGCCGATTTCTCGCTGGAAGCCGGCGAACGCGTCGGCCTCATCGGCCGCAACGGCACCGGCAAATCGTCGCTGCTGAAAATCATTTCCGGCCGTTCGAAACTGGACGACGGCCTGCTCGTCATGCAGCAGAACGTCAAGATCGCGTACGTCGAGCAGGAACCCGTGTTCGATCCGGAGATGACGGTGTTCGACGCGGTCGCCATGGGCATGGGCGACCAGCAGGCGATGCTCGCGGAATACGAGTCGCTGACGGGGCAATTCGGTCATGGCAATGACGACGCCATCATGGAGCGCATGCACGATCTGCAAGTGAAACTCGACGCGACGGATGCGTGGAACCTCGGCAACCGGGTCGAGACGACGCTGGGCCGCCTGGGCCTCGCGGGCGATGCGAAGATGGGCACCTTGTCGGGCGGCATGCAGAAGCGCGTGGCGCTGGCCGTCGCGCTCGTGTCCGGCCCGGACGTGCTGCTGCTGGACGAACCGACGAACCACCTGGACTTCACGTCGATCCAGTGGCTGGAAGGCCTGCTGCGCGAATTCCGCGGCTCCGTGCTGTTCATCACCCACGACCGCCGCTTTCTCGACAACGTCGCCACGCGCATCATCGAACTGGACCGCGGCCGCCTGCTGTCGTTCCCCGGCAATTTCAGCAAGTACCAGGAGCGCAAGAAAGAACTGCTCGCGATCGAAGAGGTCGAGAACGCCAAGTTCGACAAGGTGCTTGCACAGGAAGAGGTGTGGATCCGCAAGGGCGTGGAAGCGCGCCGCACCCGCAACGAAGGCCGTGTGCGCCGCCTGGAAGACTTGCGCCTGCAGCGTTCCGCGCGCCGCGACCAGCAAGGCCAGGTGCGGATCGACGTCGCGACCGGGGAGCGTTCCGGCAAGATCGTCGCGGAACTGGAAAACATCTCGAAGGCCTATGGCGAGAAAACGATCGTCAGCAACTTCACGGGCACGATCATGCGCGGCGACAAGGTCGGCCTGATCGGGCCGAACGGCGCGGGCAAGACGACGCTGCTGAAAATCATTCTTGGCGAAGAGACGGTGGACAGCGGCAACGTCAAGCTGGGCACGCGTTTGAACGTCGCTTACTTCGACCAGATGCGCGCGCAGCTGAACGAGGAAGCGACGCTGGCCGATACGATCGCGCCGGGCAGCGACTGGGTCGAGATCAACGGCCAGCGCAAGCACGTGATGAGCTACCTGGGCGACTTCCTGTTCGCGCCCGAGCGCGCGCGTTCGCCCGTGAAATCGCTGTCCGGCGGCGAGCGTAACCGCCTGCTGCTGGCGCGGCTGTTCGCCAAGCCGGCCAACTGCCTCGTGCTCGACGAACCGACCAACGACCTCGACATCGATACGCTCGAACTGCTCGAAGAACTGTTGACGGATTACACGGGCACCGTGTTCCTCGTCAGCCACGACCGCACGTTCCTCGACAACGTCGTCACGCAAGTCATCGTGTCCGAAGGGCAGGGGGCATGGCGCGAATTTGTCGGTGGCTATAGCGACTGGGAACGCGTGAAAGCGACCCCCACGCCCGCGCCCGCGGTAGCACAAAAGGCCCCGCCGGCGAAAGCGCAGGATATGTCATCCAGCGCACAGAACGCGCCCGGCAAGAAGGTAAAGTTGAGTTACAAGGAGCAGCGAGAGCTGGAGGAGTTGCCTCAGCTTATCGCCAGCCTTGAAGACGAGCAGTCGGCCATCACGGCACAGCTGAATGCGCCCGACTTCTACAAGACCAATCCCGCTGACGCGCGCCGGATCAATGCGCGTTACGCTGAAATCGAGGAGCTGCTGCTCGACGCCCTGGAGCGTTGGGAAGTCCTCGAAGCGCGCGCACGGGGAGAATAGCCCATGCGTTAGCGCATCGCTGAGCGCGGGCCAGGCGCCCGCTGACGGAGGAACATTGACTGAGCATGAAGACCGCTGCGCCGTGCCCGCCACGGCAGCCATCTCCGCCGACGCTCCGATGTTCAACCGCGCGGCCTGGCTTCGCATCCTGCCTTTCGCCGCCTACCTGGCCTTCATCGTCATCGGCGACGTGCTCGAACGCCTGGGTGTCCCGCAGGACGCCCTGCGCTGGCTGTACCCCGCCAAGATCGCCCTCGTGGCCCTGTTGCTGGCGCTGTTCTGGCGCCAGTATCGAGAACTTTCCCCCTTTTATCTCACACCGTCGCAGCTGCTCACCGCGCTGGCGACGGGCGTGCTCGTGCTCGTGCTGTGGATCAGCCTGGACGCTGACTGGATGGTCGTCGGTTCCCCATCCGGCTTCGATCCACGCGTCGATGGCCGCATCGACTGGCTGCTCGTTGCGATCCGCATCGCCGGCGCGGCGCTCGTCGTGCCTGTCATGGAAGAGTTGTTCTGGCGCTCTTTCTTGATGCGATGGGTCGATGCGCCCGACTTCGAGTCGGTTGTGCCCTCTCAACTCACCATCAAAAGTTTCGTGAT
The DNA here is from genome assembly GCF_029223865.1 of Telluria mixta. NCBI lineage: Bacteria > Pseudomonadati > Pseudomonadota > Betaproteobacteria > Burkholderiales > Oxalobacteraceae > Telluria > Telluria mixta. The sequence continues at coordinate 102,698 of NZ_CP119520.1, read as the reverse complement.
CACCGTCGTGCTGTTCGGTGTCGAACATAACCTCTGGCTTGCCGGGATCGTTGCGGGCGCGGCCTACAGTCTGCTGTACATGCGTCACCGCAACTTGTGGTCGCCGATCCTGGCACACGCCGTCACCAACGGCCTGCTGGGTGTGTGGGTGGTTCGGACCGGCAGTTGGTCTTACTGGTAAGCCGTCCGCCATTAACTTCAAGAAAAAGATAAACCATCATGCTGAATTTCCGCGTGCGTCCCCTTGCCCTGTTGCTCTGCACCCTGTTCACCTTGCCCGCCGGTGCCGGCCCCAGCGATGCGCTCCACCTCTATGCCGGCGTTGGCTACGGCCACGACGACAACCTGCTGCGTATCCCCGAAGGCCAGCCCGGCTTCGATGGCACCCGCGCCGATTCGTGGTGGATGCGCGAGGGTGGATTGATCTTCGATAAGACCTACAGCCGCCAGCGGATTTCCATCGTGGCCAAGCTGTCGAAGTACGACTTCGACCATTTCAAACAGCTGAATTACGATGGCAAGGACTTGCAGGCAACCTGGTTCTGGCAACTCGGCAACCACCTCGAAGGCAAGGTCGGCACCACCTACCAGCAGGTGCTGGCGCCCTACACTGATTTCCAGAGCAACGAGCGCAACCTTCGCCGCAGCCGCAGCCAGTTCGCGGAAGGCGCGTGGCGCTTCCACTCGTCCTGGCGCGTGCGCACGGGCTTCCAGCGCGACAAGTACGACTACGAGCTGTTCGCCCAGCGCTACAACAACCGCACGGAGGACTCGAGTGAGGTCGAGCTCGATTACCTGCCCAGCAGCGGCAGCACGGTCGGCCTCGTGGCGCGGCGGGTCAAGGGCAAATATCCCTATCCGCGCCCCGTCGGTCCGAACCTTCTCAACGACAATTTCACGCAGGATGAACTGAAGGCACGTGTGCTGTGGATCGCGACGGGCTCCACGACGTTCGACGCCCTGGTCGGCTACACACGGCGCGACCAGCCTTCGTTCGGCACGGGCAAGACGAGCGGCGTGGCCGGCAAGGTCAAGGCCACGTACCAGCCGCGCGGCAAGATGACGTACCGCGCCGCCGTCTGGCGCGACTTCGCGCCGCTGGAGAGCACGGTCGTGAGCTATACGCTGAACAAGGGCGCCAGCGTGGGCGCGCAGTGGGATGCGACGGCCAAGATCAAGGTGAATGCCGACGCCGTCTACGAGCGGCGCAACTACAACGCGCGCGAGACGTTCGCCAACGCGGGCGACATCCGCGATTCCATCCGCACGCAGAGCCTGTCCGCGACGTGGACGCCGCGGCCGACCATCCAGGTATCGGCCGGGCTGGCGCATCAGGCGCGCAGCGGATCGCCGGTGCTCGGTACGGGCAGCTTCAAGTCGAACAGCGTGTCGCTGTCGGCCAATGCGCAGTTCTGATTGCGCAGTTTCTGATTGTCCTTATGACCGTCAATGACATACCGCTGATTTCGTTTTTCCAGCGCGTACTCGATCCTCTGATCATCATGGGCACCCTGTACCTGTCGGCGGTGCTGTTCCATGAACCGTTCTCGGGCTACCTGCTGGTGTTGATGGTGTTGGCGTTCTTCATCTCGTCGGCCGTGTACCAGCACGTCGATCCGTACCGCACGTGGCGCAGCGGCCGCATGTGGGCCTATGCGCGCGACACGATCTTCGGCTGGTGCGTGACGCTCGCCGTGCTGATGTTCCTCGGTTCGTCCAGCGGCCTCAAATACTATTACGACGAGCGCGTGCTGCTCGCCTGGGCCGTCGCCACGCCGCTGATTTTGCTGGGCAGCCACATCGCCGTGCGCATGGCGAACCGGCCCGGCAACAACAAGGAAGTACGCTCCGTCGTGGTGGTCGGCGTCAACGACGTGGGCCTGAAATTCGCCGGCATCTGCGACCGCCATCCGAACCTGTTCATGCAGGTGCGCGGCTTCTTCGACGACCGCGACGGCGAACGGCACCCGGCCGAGCTGCCGCACCCGATGCTGGGCAAGACGAGCGAGCTGGTGCAGTACGTGCGCGATAACGGCATCAAGATGATCTTCATCAGCCAGCCGATCTCGGCGCAGCCGCGCATCCGCAAGCTCATCGACGAGCTGCAGGACACGACCGCGTCCGTCTATTTCCTGCCGGACGTTTACATCTTCGACCTGATGCAGGCCCGCTTCGACAACGTGGGCGGCATGCCCGTGATCGCGATCTGCGAGACCCCGTTCATGGGCCTGAACAGCACCATCAAGCGCGGCTCCGACATCGTACTGTCGTGCCTCATCCTGCTGTTGCTGGCGCCGCTGATGCTCGCGATCGCCGTGGCCGTGAGGATGGATTCGCCAGGCCCGATCATTTTCCGCCAGCGCCGCTACGGCCTGTATGGCGAAGAGATCATCGTCTACAAATTCCGCTCGATGAAGGTGACGGAAAACGGCGCGGCCGTCGTGCAGGCGCGCAAGGACGACGACCGCGTGACGCCCATCGGCCGCTTCCTGCGCCGCACGTCGCTCGACGAACTGCCGCAGTTCGTCAACGTGTTGCAGGGCAGGATGAGCATCGTCGGGCCGCGTCCGCACGCGGTCGCGCACAACGAGCAGTATCGCAAGCTGATCAAGGGATACATGCTGCGCCATAAGGTCAAACCGGGCATTACCGGCTGGGCCCAGGTCAACGGCCTGCGTGGCGAAACGGCCACGCTGGACAAGATGGAGGCGCGTATCCAGTACGACCTCGATTACCTGCGCAACTGGTCGCTGTGGCTGGATCTGTGGATCGTCCTCAAGACCGTAAAAGTCGTGTTGACGCGCGAGAACGCGTTTTAAGACCTGCACATGTGGGGTCGCTTAGGTTCGACTTAAAGAGCCGGATTCAATCGGATCGGCGCTTGCGGCGCCGGATGGGCTGCGTGAGAATAATTGCTGAGATTGCAATTTTTTATTGATTTTGCATAACAATTCGCCAGGACAACAGCCAATGAAGAAAGCGTTGATCACGGGTGTCACCGGCCAGGACGGTTCCTATCTCGCGGAACTCCTGCTGGCCAAGGGTTATGAAGTGCATGGCATCAAGCGGCGCGCCTCGCTCTTCAATACCGAGCGGATCGATCACATCTACCAGGACCCGCACGTCGAAGACAGTCGCTTCCACCTGCACTACGGCGACCTGTCCGACACGTCGAACCTCAACCGCATCCTGTGCGAAGTCCGTCCGGACGAGGTCTACAACCTCGGTGCGATGAGCCACGTGGCCGTGTCGTTCGAATCGCCGGAATACACGGCCGACGTCGATGGCCTGGGCACGCTGCGCCTGCTGGAAGCGATCCGGTTCCTCGGCCTGGAAAAGACGACGCGTTTTTATCAGGCGTCCACGTCGGAACTCTACGGCCTCGTCCAGGAAACCCCGCAGCGCGAGACGACGCCGTTTTATCCGCGCAGCCCGTATGCCGTCGCCAAGCTGTACGCCTACTGGATCACGGTCAATTACCGCGAAGCGTATGGCCTGTATGCCTGCAACGGCATCCTGTTCAACCACGAATCCCCGCGCCGCGGCGAGACCTTTGTCACGCGCAAGATCACGCGCGGCCTCGCGAACATTTCGCAAGGCCTGGAGCAGCAGCTGTTTCTCGGCAACCTCGACGCGCTGCGTGACTGGGGCCATGCACGCGATTACGTCGAGATGCAGTGGCTGATGCTGCAGCAGGACACGCCGGAGGACTACGTCATCGCGACGGGCCGCCAGTATTCCGTGCGGCACTTCGTCGAAACGGCCGCGCGCGAGCTGGGCATCGAGATCGCGTGGCAGGGCGAGGGCGTGCACGAACGCGGCGTGATCGCCGCCATCCACGGCGACAAGGCACCCGGGGTCGTGGTGGGCCAACCGATCGTCGCCGTCGACCCGCAATACTTCCGTCCGACGGAAGTCGACACGCTGCTCGGCGATCCGGGCAAGGCGCGTCGCCGGCTCGGCTGGGAGCCCCGGACCTCTTTCGAAGCAATGGTGCAGGAAATGGTGGCGCACGACCTCGAGACGGCGCGTCGTCACAAGCTCCTCGCCTCGCATGGCTACAACGTTGCAATTTCACTGGAGTGAACGTTGAATACTCAACCCCGCATCTACGTGGCCGGCCATAACGGGCTGGTCGGTTCGGCCATCGTGCGCGTGCTGCGCGCGCAAGGCCACACGAACATCGTCACGCGCAGTCACGCGGAACTCGAACTGACCGACCAGGCCCAGGTCCGCGAGTTCTTCCGCAACGAGCGCATCGACCAGGTCTACCTGGCCGCCGCCAAGGTCGGCGGCATCCACGCGAACAACACGTATCCGGCCGACTTCATCTACGACAACATGATGGTGCAGGCGAACGTCGTGCACGAAGCGTGGCGCAATGGCGTGAACAAGCTGCTGTTCCTCGGCTCGTCGTGTATCTACCCGCGCCTGGCCCAGCAGCCGATCAGGGAAGAGTACTTGATGAGCGGCATGCTGGAGCCCACCAACGAGCCGTATGCGATGGCGAAGATTGCCGGCATCAAACTGTGCGAAAGCTACAACCGCCAGTACGGCACGGATTACCGCAGCGTGATGCCCACGAATCTGTACGGTCCCGGCGACAACTACCACCCGGAAAACAGCCACGTGATCCCCGCGCTGATGCGGCGCTTCCACGAAGCCAAGCTGACCGGTGCGCCCGAAGTCGTGATCTGGGGCAGCGGCAAGCCGATGCGCGAATTCCTGTACGTCGACGACATGGCGGAAGCAAGCGTGTACGTGATGAACCTCGACCACGACACCTATGCGTCGACCACCGACCCGATGCATTCGCACATCAACGTGGGCACGGGCGAGGACGTCACCATCGCGGATCTCGCGCGGCTCGTCGGCGAGACGGTCGGCTACCGCGGCCGCATCGCGTTCGACCCCAGCAAGCCGGACGGCACGCCGCGCAAGCTGCTCGACGTGTCCAAGCTGAAATCCCTCGGCTGGCAGGCGCGCACGCCGTTGCCGGAAGGATTGCAGCGCGCGTACGCGGCCTTCGTCGACCTGATGGCCGACCAGGAAAAGCGGGCCGCCGCCTGAACCATCGCGGCCGAGCCGTACGGCAGAGTGTTAATTGACGAACAGAGTCCGAGTCGTGCGGCTCCCAGAATGAGCAGGCTATCAGTAGCGTCTTACCCATCCACCCAGGAAACCAATTGAACAACAACCACGTGGCTGCCATCATGAACACATCCTCCCCTACGACTCCCAAGCGCGTGCTGTGCGCCGCGCTGATCCTGGTTGCGGCAACCTTGAGCGCGTGCGGCGACAAGGCGAAAGAAAAGAAACCCGGTCAGGCGCTGGCGAGCGTGAATGGGGAAGAGGTCACGGTACTCCAGCTCAACGAAGAATTGCAGCGCGCGGGCGTGTCCGCCGCCCAGCAGGATGCCGCAAGCAAGCAGTTGCTGCAGGTGTTGATCGACCGCCAGTTGCTGCAGGAAGCGGCCGCCAAGGAAAACCTCGATCGCGACCCGAAGGTCATGCAGGCGATCGACCGCGCCCGTTCGCTGATCATCGCGCAAGCCTATTTACAGAAGCGCGTCGGCAACGTGGCGAAGCCGACGCAGGCGGAAGTCGAGGACTACTACAACAAGCATCCGGAGTTCTTTTCCAACCGTAAGCAGTTCAGCATGAACGAACTCGTCATTTCCGCCAACGACCTGACGCCCGACGTGCGCAGCGCGGCCGACAGCGCCAAGTCGCTGGAAGAGGTCGCGGTCTGGCTGGACACGCACAAGATCAAGTACGGCCGCAACCAGGTCACGCGCTCGACGGCCGACGTGCCGCCGCAACTGTCGTCCAAGCTGCTGGGCATGCCCAAGGGCCAGCTCTTCGTCGTCAAGGAAGGGCCGCGCGCGATGTTCATTTCCGTCGCCGAAGTCAAGGATGCGCCGGTCTCGCTGCAGGTCGCGTCCAACCAGATCGAGCAATTCCTCGTGAACCGCAAGAACAAGGAACTGGCCGCAGCCGAGCTGCAGCGCCTGCGTTCCACCGCCAAGATCGAGTACCTGAACAAATCGATGGTGCCCGATCCCAAGGCCGCGCCGGCGTTGCCGGCCGGTGCCGCACCGACGAGCGCGGTGGCGAATGCCGATCCGGCCGCGGCGCCCGCCGCCGCCGGTGCGCCGGCCGCCGCGCCGGTGCCCGAGAATGCACCGGCCGACAATGCATCCGGCGCCGACAAGGCAGCGCTGGACCGCGGCGTCGCCGGACTGAAGTAATCCCAACATTGACGACCAATAAGGAGTGAAGAACATGAAACGACTCGTACACTGGATGATTGCGGCAGTCCTCACGCTGAGCGCGGGCATGGCGGGCGCGGCGGCCATCCTGCTGGGCCCGGGCGACGTGGTCAAGGCATCGGTCTACGGCAGCCCCGACCTCGCCATCGAAACGCGTGTGTCGGAAACCGGCACCATGACGTTCCCGCTGCTGGGCGAAGTGCAGGTCGGTGGCCTCACGACGCAACAGGCGGAAAAGAAAATCGGCGGCCTGCTCGAGAAGGGCGGCTACCTCAAGAAGGCCCAGGTCAACCTCCTGATCACCACGCTGGCGAGCCAGCAGGTGTCGGTGCTGGGCCAGGTCAACCGTCCGGGCCGCTATCCGGTCGACGGTCCGCGCAAGGTGCTCGACCTGCTGGCGCTGGCCGGCGGCATCGGCCCGGAAGGCGGCGACATGGTCAGCCTGGTGCGCACCCGCAACGGTGCCACGACGCGCGAAACCATCGACGTCGTCGACATGGTGCGCAAGGGCGAGCTGAACCGCGATTACGAAGTGGCCGGCGGCGACATCATCTTCGTCGAACGCGCGCCGCGCGCCTACATCACGGGCGAGGTACAGCGTCCGGGTCCGTTCCGCCTGGAACGCGCGATGACGGTCCAGCAGGCCCTGTCGGCCGGCGGCGGCCTGACCCAGCGCGGCACGCAGCGCGGCCTGCGCATCACGCGCCGCGATGCGAGCGGGACCCAGCACACGATCGACGCGAAAGCGGATGACATGGTGCAGGTCGACGACGTCATCACGGTAAAAGAGTCCTGGTTCTAAGGTAGCGGCAGCTCCGGTTCTTTGTTCCACTCCGTTTTAAAAGGTTCATCATGAACGTCCATCAATTCCTGCTGATCTTGCTCGCACGGAAGAAGATCATCCTGACGACCCTGCTGGTCACGGTCGCGCTGGCCCTCGGGTTCAGCCTGATCCAGGCCAAGACGTACAAGGCAACGGCATCCGTTCTGTTGAACTACAAAGGCGTGGATCCATTGACCGGGCTGACGATGCCGGGGCAACTGCTGCCGGGCTATATGGCCACGCAGATCGACATCATCAGCAGCAAGAACGTGGCGCTGCGGGTCGTCGATGCGCTGCACCTGGCCAATAGCCCTGCGGTCATCGAACAGTTCAAGGATGCGACCGAGGGCAAGGGTTCGGTGCGCGACTGGCTGGCCGACCTGCTGCTGAAGAAACTGGAGATCGTGCCGTCGCGCGAATCGTCCGTCGTCGAGATCAGCTTCAAGGGCGCCGACCCCGCGTTCGCGGCGGCGGTGGCGAACGCGTTCGCCGACGAGTACCAGAAGATCACCGTCCAGCTGAAGACCGATCCGGCCAAGAAGACGGCCTCGTACTTCAACGAACAGACCAAGCAGTTGCGCGACAACGTCGAGGCCGCGCAGGCCCGCCTGTCCAAGTACCAGCAGGAGAAGGGCATTGTCAGCCTCGACAACAACCGCGTGGACGTCGAACTGGCGCGCCTGAACGACCTGTCCGCCCAGCTGGTGGCGGCGCAGACGGCCGCGATGGAAGGAAACTCGCGCCAGGCCGCCGCCGGTTCCGCGCTGACGTCGCCGGACGTGGCGAACAACGCCCTGATCCAGACGATGCGCGCCAACGTGGCCCAGGCGCGCGGCAAGTTCGCCGACACGTCCCAGCGCTACGGCCGCAATCACCCGCAATACCAGGCCGCCAAGGCCGAGCTCGACAAGGTCCAGGGCGAGCTGAACGCCGCGCTGGGCACCGTGTCGCGCAGCGTGGGCGCGAATGCCCAGGTGCTGCGCCAGCGTGAAGCGGAACTGCGCGAGGCGGTGGCCCAGCAGAAGGCGAGAGTGCTGGAAATGAACCGCGCCCGCGACGAACTGGGCGTGCTGCTGAAAGACCTCGACAGTGCCCAGCGCGCGTTCGATTCCGCGTCGCAGCGCTTCTCGCAGACCCGCATCGAGGCGCAGTCCGAGCAGTCCGATATCTCGCTGCTGAACCCGGCCGTGGCGCCGACCGAGCCGTCGGGCCCGCGCGTGCTGCTGAACACGCTGATCGCGTTCCTGCTGGGCACGATCCTCGGTGTCGGCCTGGCCCTGCTGCTGGAACTGCTGAACCGTCCGGTGCGCTCGGCCAGCGACGTCAAGGACATGCTGGGCATCCCCGTGCTGGGCACGATCGAATGGAAGTCGCCGCGTGGACGGACGGGTGGCATCCGCTCCCTGATGACGCCCCGCCGCCTGCTCCGTCTTAACTGATCCTGGATTTCAACATGAACTCTCCGATTTTCAATACGCTGCCTGCAGGGCCGGGGCCGGAAACGAGCATGGGGGCCTTGCTGCTCGACTCGGGCAAGCTCAAGCCGGAAGACGCCGAACGCGTGCTGCGCATGCAGAAGGAGACCGGCATCCGCTTCGGCGAAGCGGCCGTGCGGCTGGGCCTGGTCAGCGAGGACGACATCCAGCAGGTGCTGGCGCGCCAGTTCTCGTACCCGTATCTGCAGAAGGGCCAGGCCGGCCTGTCGCCCAAGCTGCTGGCGGCCTACGATCCGTTCTGCCCGCAGGTCGAATCGCTGCGCGCGATCCGCAGCCAGCTGATGCTGCGCTGGTTCGCGCGCGGACGCCGTGCGCTGGCCATCGTCGGCGTGGACCCGGAAGACGGCGCCGCGCTGTTCGCATCGAACCTGGCGATCGTGTTTTCCCAGCTGGGCGAGCAGACCCTGCTCGTGGACGCGAACCTGCGCGCCCCGCGCCAGCAGGATGCGTTCGCGCTCAAGCCGCGCCAGGGCCTGTCCGACCTGCTGGCCGGCCGCGCCGACCTCGACGTGATCGCGCGGGTGCCGGCGTTCGTCGACCTGTCGATCATGCCGGCCGGGACGCTGCCGCCGAACCCGGGCGAACTGCTGGCGCGCGAAGGCTTCCGCAACCTGAACACCCAGCTGGAAAGCCGCTACGACGTCGTGCTGTACGACGTGTCGCCATTCCAGCACGGCATGGACTCCGTCGCGGTCGCGAGCCGCGCGGGCGGTGCGCTGCTGGTCACGCGCAAGAACTACACGCGGATCTCGCACATCGGCCGCGCTGCCGAGCAACTCGTCGATGCCGGCTGCGAAGTCCTCGGCTCGGTGGTGATGGAGTTCTGACATGGACACCGGAGCACGCGCCAGCACCGTGCGGCAGCATGCACCGGACCTGCGTGCGCTGCGCGGCGTCCTGCCGGAATGGTGGCCGGTCTTCCTGGGCCTGGCGATCCTGTTCGTCCCCACGTTCTACGACCTGTTCACCGGCGCCTGGGTCGGAGAAGAGCAGGGCCACGGGCCGATCATCTTCGGCCTCGCGCTGTGGCTCATCTACCGCAAGTGGCCGGACGTGCTGGAGGCGACGACGCCCCCGCGCACCAGCTGGGCCGGCTGGCCCATCCTCGCCGTCGGCCTCATGGCGCATCTGCTGGGCCGGTCGCAGAACATCCTGATGCTGCAGATCGTGGCGATCATCCTCGTGATGGCGGCCGTGCTGCTCGTCAAGCGGGGCGGCCGCGCGCTGCGCGTGCTGTGGTTCCCGTTCTTCTTCATGCTGTTCATGGTGCCGCTGCCCAGCGAATTCGTCGCGGCGGTGACGATGCCGATGAAGATGGCCGTGTCGTGGGCGACCGAGCACCTGCTGTTCGCGTTCGGCTACCCGATCAGCCGCTCCGGCGTGATCCTGCAAATCGGCCAGTACCAGCTGCTCGTGGCGGACGCGTGCGCCGGCCTGCAGACCCTGCTGACCCTGGAAGCGCTGGGCCTGTTCTACCTGAACCTGATGCGCCACCCGTCCGCGTTCCGCAACATCGGCCTGGCCCTGTTCATCATCCCGATCTCGTTCTCCGCCAACGTGATCCGCGTGATCGTGCTCACCCTGATCACGTATTACTTCGGCGACGCGGCGGGGCAGGGCTTCCTGCATGGCTTCGCCGGCATGGTCCTGTTCGTCACGGCACTCGTGCTGATCCTGTCGATCGACTCGGCGCTGCAATGGTGGGCCCGGCGCAGGGGGGCGGCATGAACCGCAAATTCATGGCCAGCGTGATCCTGGGCGTGGCGATGGCGGGCACGTCCGCGCTGACGGGCGCGCTCACGCCGAAGCAGAAGGTGGCCGCCGTCCAGGAACGGTTCGACCTCGACGCGATGATTCCTCAGCGCTTCGGCAACTGGAAGGTCGACAACACCGTCGTGCCGCTGACGCCCGACGAGACGCAGAAGGAACTCATCGCCACCCTGTACGACCAGACGCTGGCGCGCACCTATGTCAACGATGCCGGCCAGCGCGTGATGTTGTCGATCGCGTACGGCGGCGACCAGAGCAAGCAGCTGCAGCTGCACCTGCCGGAAGTCTGCTACGTGGCGCAAGGCTTCGACATGGTGCAGGACCACAAGGCCGAGCTCGCCACGCATTACGGCAGCGTGCCCGTGAAACGCCTGGTTGCGCGCCAGAATGCGCGCAACGAGCCGATCACGTATTGGGTGACGGTGGGCGACAAGGCCGTGATGTCCGGCCTGGGCCAGAAATACCAGCGTTTCCTGTACGGCCTGACGGGCAAGATCCCCGACGGCATGCTCGTGCGCGTGTCGACCATCGAGGCCGACCAGAACAGCGCCTACCGCGTGCAGGACCGCTTCGTGAACCAGATGCTGGACGCCATGTCGCCGCATAACCGCACGAAACTGCTGGGCGCCTCCACCAACAAGGGCTGACGGTCGATGCAGAACTTTCTCCTGTACTTCTATACATCGCTGCCGTTCATCGCCGTCGTGGTGCTGGCGATCATGGCCGTGGTCGGGATGGGCGTCGGCATGGTGTGGCCGCGCTTCCTCGCCTACGTCTACATCGCGGTGTTCTTCTTCAAGAATTCGACGAGCTACGGCTCGCTGGCCGCGGCGGCCGCGCCGGGCATCTACAGCCGCGGCTCCGGCGTGCTGTTCTTCCCGCTGCTGCTGTGGTGCATGGCCGGGGCCTGGTGCTGCGCGCGCGTGTCGGCCGGCTTCCAGCGCTATCCGGCGCCGCCGTGCAACCTGCGGCCCTGGTTCCTCGCCTGGATCCTGCTGCTGGGCGGCCACGTAGCCGTCGCGCTGTTCTCCAGCGTGACCCTGGCCGAAGCGCTGGCGCCTTCCGGCTTTTCCAACATCGTCTGGATGGCGCCGCTCGTCTCGCTGATGCTGCTGTCGTTCCGCACCCGCGAGCACGCGGTCGAGCTGTCGCGCTTCATCCTGCTGGCCGGGCTCGGACGCGCGCTGTTCGGACTCGCGCGCTGGGCATTCCTCGGCGGCGACCCGAACAACGTGTATGCGAACATGAACGCCATCAAGATCAAGCTGACGTTCTTCGACATCAACGACAGCCTGCTGTGCACGATCGCTTTTGCCATCGCCGCCGTGAACCTGTTCCAGGTCGTCAGGAACAAGCGCTCGCTGTTCTGGACCGCGATCGACTGGGCCACGCTCCTTACGACGGCCGCGTGCATCGTGCTGTCGTACCGCCGCAGCGCATGGATCGGCTTCGTGCTCGCCTTCCTCATCATCATGATGCGCTTCCCGCTGCAGCGCCGTATCCACATGATGGCGCTGGGCGCGCCCGTCCTCGGCGCCGGGCTGCTGTATGCGGCGTTCAAGCGCCTGGGCCACACGAAAGGCGCCGGCGGCGGCCTGTCGAGCCTGTTCTACGACATGGAATCGAAGCGCTTCGGCGCCGAAAGCGAGCGCGTGCTCGAACTGAAATTCGCGCTGGCCGATTTCATCTCGCATCCGCTCACGGGCATCGGCACGTGGGGGCGGTACACGGGCTATCAGCACATCTCATGGCAGGCGGGGCAGGACGGCGGCCTGTTCCTGCACAGCGGCGTGCTGCACATCGCCCTCAAAGCCGGGCTGCCCGGGCTGATCCTGCTGGGTGGGACCATCTGGGCGTTCACCCGCCTCGCGCGCCACGCGCTGCGCACGTTGCCGCCCGACCTGCTGGGCCTGGCGACAGCCGGCGCCGCGGGCCTGGCATTCATGCTGCCCGACCTGCTCATCGGCACGCCGTTCCCGCAGGTGCGCACGACGCAGATGCTGGCGATCTGCCTCGCGCTGCCGTACGTGGCAATGGCCGTGGCGCGCGCGCAGCCGGCCGTGCAGCCCGTCGAGACCCGCAAGCGCCGCCACGTCAACCTGGTGCCGGCGCACGTATGAACCTCAGCCTCGTCCGCAACGCCTTCTCGAACCTGCTGGGCGCCGTCATTCCGGCGCTGGTGGCGCTGGGTACGGTGCCGCTCGTCGTGAAAGGGCTGGGCGATGCGAACTACGGCGTGTACTCGCTGGTGACGGCAATCGTCGGCTATTTCGCCGTCATCGACATCAACGTCACGGCGGGTTCCGTGAAATACATCGCGGAATTCAACGCCCACAAGGATCAGGAACGCATCGACGAGACCGTGTTCTTCGGCCTGTCCGTGTATTCGCTGCTGGGCCTTGTCGGCGGGCTCGGCCTGTACTTCGGTGCCCACTTCTTCGTCACCCGCGTATTTTCCGTGCCGGCCGCGCTCGAACACGAGGCCGTCGTGACACTCCAACTGGCGGCGCTCGGCTTCTTCCTCGGCCAGTTGCAAAGTTATCTGCAAAGCGTGCCGCAATCGCTGATGCGCTACGACATCGCGAGCCGCATCGAGATGCTGTTCGGCACCGGCGTGCCGCTGCTGACGGTGGCCGTGCTGATGCTCGGCTATGGCTTGTTCGAAGTGATCTTGCTGCGCGTGATCGCGAGCGCGATCAATTGCGCCGTGCTGTGGCGCTGCATCCGCCGGCTGCTGCCTGACCTGCGCTACCGTAAGCCCGGCGCGGCGATCCGCAAGGAATTGCTGGGCTTTTCCGCGTACTCGTTCCTGAGCCGCTTCGCGACACTCTCTTACGCGTATGCCGACAAGCTCATCATCGGTGCGCTGGTCGGCGTGACGGGGCTCGCGTATTTCACCGTCGCCTCCACGCTCGCGAACCGTATCCTCAGCCTCACGTACCGCCTGTCCGGCGTCTTTTTCCCGGCCGCGAGCGCGCTGGCGGCACGCGGCGAGCTGGAGCGTCTGAACCGGCTGTACCTGAAGGCGAGCCGCTACGTCGTGTTCATCAACGCCTCCGTGCTGGTGCTCGTCGCGGTGTTTTCGTACCAGATCCTGTTTTACTGGATGAACCCGCAGTTCGCGCGTGCGGGGCAGGTCGTGCTGGCCGTGATGGCCCTGTCGCAATTCATCGATTCGCTGACGAGCCTGCCGTCGCTTGTGAACGACGGCATGGGCCACCCCCGTTTTTCCGGCATGTTCGCGCTGGCGCGCGCCGCGTTCGGCCTGCTGGTCGTGTACCTGGGCGTCGCGGGCTGGGGCATCGACGGCGCCGCGTGGGGGCATTTGATCGCATCGGTACTGCTGACGTGCGCGTTCCTCGTCGCCGTGCATGGCCGCACCGTGCCCGCGCGGCTGGGCGAGCTCGTCCGTAAAGCCTACCTGCCCAGCGTGGCGGGTGTCGCCGTCGTCGCGGTCGTCGCCAACGCGGGCAACCGCCTGTTCGACGGCGGCCCGGTCGATTTGCTCCTGCTCGTGCTGCTGACGGCGGGCCTGCTTCTCGCGTACGGCAGCCTGTTCGTGATCGAACGGGACGACATGAGCACGGCATGGACGAGGGTCAAAGGGTTGTTATCGATGAGGAAAGCGGCTTGAAAGTCCTGATGGTTTCGGAAGACTTGCCGGGCACGCAGGTGGGCGGGCTGGGCAAGCATGTCGTGACATTGTCGAACGCGCTGCTCGAGTTGGGCCACGAGGTCGACATCATGGGACGCAGCGACCGGTGCCACGGTGGCAGCGCGGCCGAGATCGGTTTTAAAGGCCGTGTGCTGCCCGGCTTCGATTTTTCCCGGCCCGGGTGGAAGGAATCGCAACTGGGGTTCTTCAACCCGGTCAAGCGGCCGTGGTTCGCGCGTAGCATCGCGCGCGCGCTGCTGCGCGAGGCGGGCAAGTACGACGTCGTGCACTACCACGGCCACCTGCCGATGGCGGGGCGCTACGTGCCGCGGAGCGTCAACTTCGTGCAGACCCGCCACGACCAGGGCAGCGAATGCGTGATCCACCTGCGCTTCAGGCAGGAACACGTGTGCACGACGCTCGACGCGCGCGACTGCGCCGCCTGCATCCACCCCGCGCCGAACGTGGTGCGGCGCGAGATGTCCGGGCTGGCCGTGCGCCGCTACCGGTCCGAGACGGCGGAAGCCTTCTCGCGCCACAAGACGATCTTCGTGTCGGATTTCCTGCGCCAGGCGTTCCTGCGCGCGGTGCCGGACGCGGACCTGTCGCGGGCACGCGTGATCCACAACTTCATCCGCTACCCGTACCTGCGCGAGCGGGCCGCGCGGCCCGACGAGGTGCAGGCGGGGAGGTGCTGCTCGTCGGCCGCATCGATGCCGGCAAGGGCTTCGGCGAATTCCTCGCGCAGGTGCAGGGCTGGCTGCCGAAGCATGCGCGCATCTCCATCGTCGGCGACGGTCCGCTGCGGGGCCAGCTGGAGAGCCGCTACGCGGGACCGCAGGTGCGCTTCCTCGGCTGGCTGCCGTACGACGAGGTGATCCGCATGTCGGCGCGCAGCCACGTGCTCGTGATCCCGTCCGTGTGGGAAGAACCGTGCGGCACCACCGTGCTGGAAGCGCTGGCCCTCGGCAAGCAGTGTCTCGCGCTGGCGCGCGGCGGCACGCCGGAGCTGGCCGCGTACCAGTATTACGACGGCCAGCTGCAACTGGCCGAGACCATGCCGCGGCTCGTGGAGCGGCTGGCGCACACCCTGGGCCGCGCGCCGGTGACGGTGCCGTTGCCCGATGCCTTCCCGATGGACGTGTTTCACGCCGTCCCCCAGATCCTGGACTTCTATCACGAGTGACCCATGAATAAACCGACCTTTTCGATCGTCACCTGCACCTGGAACAGCGCCGCCACCCTGGCCGACACCCTCGCGTCCGTCCAGCGGCAGACGTGCCAGGACGTCGAGCACATCTTCGTCGACGGCGGCTCCACCGACGGCACGCTGGAGATGATCGCAGCGTACCCGGGCAGGAAGCGCGTGCTGCGCGACGTGGGCGGCGGCATCAGCCGCGCCATGAACCAGGGTATCGAAGCGGCCACCGGCGAGTACGTGGCGCACCTGCATTCGGACGACTACTACGCCAGCGACGACGTGCTGGCAACCGTCGCCGAACGCTTCGCGAGCGAGCGCGTGGACTGGGTGTTCGGCACGGTACAGGTCCTGAAGGATGGCCAGCTGATTCCGCCGTACAAGATGGTGCCGTTCAGCTACCAGGCTTTCGCCGCGGGCCGCGCGTCCGTACCGCATCCGGCCGTCTTCATCCGCCGCAGCGCGTTCGACCGCGTTGGCATGTTCGACGAAAAGCTGAAATACGCGATGGACATCGACCTGTGGCTGCGCCTGGGCAAGGTGGCACAGCCGGCTACCATAGCCCGGCCCTTGACTGTGTTCCGCGACCATGCGGGCAGCGTCTCGTCCGCCAACAAGATCAAGGCGCGGCAGGAAGAGTTCCAGGTTCGCCGCCGCTACCTGAAGCAGGCGCCGCTCGCCTTCGGCATCTATTGCCTGCGCTACTACAAGCGCATGCGCACGCTGCGCGCCGAGGCCCATGCCGGCGTACCGGTAATGCAATCGTAATGTTCGTAATCTTTATATCGGATTAAATAAATAACATGGTTGTCGAAGCCATTCGAACGATGGCGAATCGATTAACTTTGCCGAAATAGCTGCACAGTTTTCAAAAAGTCTTTTCTGTAAAAAAACGGCTTTTAGCTGCCTGGAAATATTACCGTTGATAAGGGGTCTATAGGGTCGTCCGATTTGTGGGGTATACGAGAAAAATCTTTGATTTCTAAGGGGATTTTTCCGCAAGAAAATTTATTTGCGGTACTATTTCTCGTATCGAACAGCGCTCATTTGCATCAGCGGAGCGCTTCAAGCAAATCGGGCCCTGGCTTCCTGCCAACGGGCTGACTCTCTAGTCGTCCAGTTAATATTTCTCGGAGCAACCACATGAAATTTCACCGGAAGGGCGTTGTCGCCATCGCCGCACTGTCGTCGCTGTTGATGTCGTTCAGCGCACACGCCGACTGGGCCCAATCCACCGATCCGCTGGTGGTCCAGCCGGCACCGGCCAATGGCGCCGTGCAGGCACAGAACCCGCCGGGTTTTGCGTGGGCGCGTCACCCGACCGGCCCGGCCAGCTACGAGATCGAGATCACGCCGAACGGCGGCTCGCCAGTGAAGGCGACGGTCGAACGCAACTGGTACCTGCCGACCAAGGCACTGGCACTGGGCAATTACACGTGGCGCGTGCGTCCGGCCGGTTCGACCGAATGGTCGACCCCGCGCGCGTTCGCGATCACGAGCAAGTCGACCGTGTTCGAAGTGCCCGACAACGCCACCCTGCGTTCGCGCATCCTGAACAAGGCACGTCCCCGTTCGCTGGCCCCGTCCTTCACCGCGTACTCGACGTGGAGCTCGGCCAAGAAGAGCGACCTGGATCCGTACGTCAGCCGCCTGATCAACGAAGTCAAGCTCCAGACGACGGCGCTGCCCGACCTGTCGGACGCGCGCTGGCCGATCGTGATCTCGTCGCCGCTGACGGCGCAGATGGCGTCGCAGCAGACCGACGTGCGCAACCGCATCAACGAATCGTCGCGCCAGCTGGAAGCGGCCGCGGTGCTGTGGCGCCTGAAGAAGGACCCGATCCACCTGGCGGAAGCGCTCAAGCGCGGCGACCAGCTGGCATCGCTGAACCCGACCGGCCCCACCAGCTACGCCAACCAGGACCAGGCCACGCGCCAGATCGCGCTGTCGCTGCTGAAGGGCATGGACCTGCTGGCCGGTGACCTGGATTCGACCCGCAAGGCCAAGTGGCTCGCCGTCGTCAAGACGCGCGTGACCGAGATGTACGGCAGCATCGCGGGCGACAACGGCCGCCTCGACCAGTACCCGTTCGACTCGCACGGCAACACGCTGATGATCTACATGGCGCTGATCTCGACCCTGGCGCTGGGCGACATCCCGGAAGCGCAGACGTGGTTCGACTTCGCGTTCCGCTCCTACGTGAACACCCCGTCGCCGTGGTCGGGTGCGGAAGGCGGCTATGCCAACGGCACCGCCTACGCCGAGTACGCGGCCGGCTACATGACGGCGCTGTGGGATCCGATCGTCCAGGCGACCGGCGTGAACCTGTACGCCAAGCCGTGGACGCTGGGCTTCCTCGACTTCGCGACGCAGTTCACGCCGCCGGGCTCGAAGATCCACGCGTTCGGCGACGGTTCCGAGACGAAGCCGGACCCGCGCGTGTTCCGCGCCTTCGCCAACCGCATGGTGTCGCCGCGCGCCGCCTGGTACGTCGCCAACCTGCCGGGCATCGAAGACTCGCTGTCCGTGGTCGAAGCACCGTACCCGATGCCCGTGACCGGCACGTCGATGAAGATCCCGCCGTCGAACTCGGCCTACTACCCGAGCACCGGCTGGGTCGCGATGCACAGCGATATCGGCTCGACGGCCCGCACGTCGTTCTACTTCAAGTCCAGCCCGTACGGCTCGTTCAACCACAGCCACGGCGACCAGAACGGCTTGCTGCTGTCGGTGGCCGGCCAGCCGCTGCTGGTCAAGGCCGGCTGGTACGACTGGTACGGTTCGCCGCTGTGGACCGACTGGTACCACCAGACCAAGTCGCAGAACGCGGTCACGTTCGACGGCGGCAAGGGCCAGCTGGTCGGCGGCTACCGCGAGCAGCTGCAGCGCAACGGCCGCGTCGCCGGCTTCTCGGCCCAGTCGTCCTACGACTATGCCGAAGGCGACGCGACCCCGTCGTATGGCGGCCAGCTGACGATGGCCAAGCGCCAGATCTGGTACCTGCACGGCCAGGACGCCATGGTCGTGCGCGACAAGCTGCAGGCGGTCGTCGCCCACACCTACGAGTGGAACTTCCACGCGCCGGTGGCGATGACGGTCGAGAGCCCGTCGAGCGTGAAGATCGCGGCCGGCGGCCAGTCGGTGTGCCTGCGCGACCTGAACGGCAACGCGCCGTTCGCCAAGTGGACCGGCCCGGCGCCCAAGTCCGGCGTGACGGAAGACCATGGCGCGTTCTACCTGAAGAACGACGGCAAGTCGGTGGCCGAGTTCCTCGTGCTGATCGACGTGGGCTGCAAGCGTCCGGCCACCAAGGTCGCGACGTCGGGCACGACCCGCACGCTGACGGTCGGTACGCAGTCGGTGAACCTGAACTAACTCAGGCGTATCGTCACCTGGTGTCGTCACGCGCCGTGCTAGACTCGGCGCGATGACGACACAGGTATTCCTGATCCAGGCACACAAGGACCTGGACCAGCTCAATGCGCTGGTCGAGCAGCTGCGCGACGACGATTTTCGCGTGTACGTGAACCTCGACCGCAAATGCGCGCTCGACCCCGCCGCCGTGCACCCCGCCGCGCGCCTCGTGCAGGACCGCGTCGACGTCCACTGGGGCACGTTCAGCCAGGTGCAGGCCGTGCTCAACTCCCTGCACCAGATCGTGGCCGAGGTGCCCGAATTCGACAAGGTCATCTTCCTGTCCGCCCAGGATTTTCCATTGCTGTCGAATGCGCGCCTGAAAGAGGCCCTCGCGCGACACGCCCACCATGAACTGCTGGACACGGTCGCCATCGGCACCGAACCCGGCCAGTGGGCCGCCGGCTTCCGCTACCAGTATTTTTACCGCGACGACGGCCCGCGCCTGCTGCGCACGGCCTGCCGCATCGCCAACCGCGCGATGCGCGCGGCGGGCATCACGCGCCGGCTGCCGGGCGGGATGCGGCCTTACGGCGGCTCGTCGTGGTGGGCGCTGTCGCGGGCCTGCGTGCAGGACATCCTCGCACGCGTCGCGCGCGACCCCGGCCTCGTGCGCTTCTTCCGCCGCTGCGCGTGTCCGGACGAGATGTTCTTCCAGACCCTCGTGATGAATTCGCCGTTCGCGCCCCGCGTGCTGGGCCAGAACTTCCGCTACGTCCAGTGGCCGGAACACGGCGCCCGCAACCCCAAGATCCTCGACGAAGGCGACTTCGAGCGCATTGCCGCGTCGCGCGCGCACTTCTGCCGCAAGATCGACAGCGAGGCCAGCGCCGCGCTGCTGCCGCGCCTGCACGCGCTCCGGGCGGCTTAAGACTCGCGCAATTGTGCGCGCTGACGAGTAAGCTAGAATCGGATTCCATGCGTTGTTCATAAAGCAAGGAATCCATGCGCTCCATCCTCTTTGTCGTCCGCGATCCATTGCCCCCCATCCGCGCCGACGTGCGCACCCTGTTCGGCACGGAGATGCCCCGTTACGGCGTGGCGACCGAGCTGGTGGGGCAGGGCGGCAGCGGCGATGCGTCGCCGTGGCCGGCCGGGGGCATGCACGTCGTCGGTTCGCTGAAGAGCCGCTTCGCCAGCGTGTGCGCGCCGCTGTGGGACATGCTGGGCCTCGTGCGCGCGCTGCGCCATGGCCGACCGGACTGCATCCAGGTGCGCGACAAGATCGCCAGCGGCGTGCTCGGACGCGTCGCCGCCGCGCTGCTGCGTGTGCCGTTCATTTACTGGATGTCGTTCCCCATCGTGGAAGGCTTCGAGGTCCGGCGCGACGACATCGGGCGCGCCGGCCGCGGCGTCAAATGGATGGGGCATGCGCTGCGTGCGTGGGCGTCGCGCGTGGCCATCTACCGCTTCGTGCTGCCCGGCGCGCGCCATGTGTTCGTGCAGAGCGTTGCGATGGCCGACTGGCTCGCCGCGAAAGGGTTCGATCGTTCGACCATGACGGCCGTGCCGATGGGCGTGGATGCCCAGTTATTCGACCGCGCCGGCGTGGATCCCGTGGACGACCCGCGCCTGGACGGCCGCCGCGTCGTGCTGTACCTGGGCCGCATCGCCCGCTCGCGCCGGTCCGACTTCCTGCTCGACGTGGCGGACAAGCTGCGCGAAAAAAATCCCGACGTGCTGCTGGTGATCGCCGGCGACGCCCCGTCCGACGACGAGATGGCGTGGATGCGCCGCGAGATCGCCCGGCGCGGCCTCGATGGCCACGTCCTGCTGACGGGCTGGCTGCCGCAGCGCACGGCGCTCGGTTACGCGGTGCGGGCCGAGGTGGGCCTGTCGCCGATCCCGCGCGGCACGCTGTTCGACGTGTCGTCGCCGACGAAGCTGGTGGAATACCTGGCCCTGGGCATCCCCAGCGTCGCGAACGATATTCCCGACCAGAAACTGGTCATCGCCGAGAGCGGGGCCGGGCTGTGCGTGCCGATGGAAGCGGGGCCTTTTGCCGACGCCGTCCTGCAATTGTTAAACGACGGGGCGCTTGCTGCCGAGTTCGCGTTACGTGGGCCACCGTACGTTACAAGCCATCGGACGTATGATATTCTCGGTAACAATGTTGCAAAAATTTACAAGAAAATCCTGACGGAGTCGACGTAACGATGCCGATGTGGACCTACTCGCTGAAGTGCTCGCTGCGTTCGCTCGTGCGCGAAGCAGTGCGTAACGTCTGGGGCAGGGCCTTCGTGTATCCCGATCTCGTCGCGAACGAACGGTCGCGCGAGGCGCTGGCCGCCTACGTCGCGCGGCGTGCCCGCCAGGTCGGCGTGCCGCTGGACGGCGACGGCACCGTGCTCCCGCGCCTGTCCCCCGGCAGCGCCATGCTGACGAAGGCCGACGTGCGCCAGCAGCCGGAAAAACTGGTGCGCCCGCGCGGCCCCGGCTCCTGGATCCGCACGACCATCAGGACGAGCGGCACGTCCGGCTCGCCGCTGACCATCGTCCAGTCGCTCGGCAACCTCGTGCGCGAGGAAGGTTTCGTACACCGCCAGCTGCAATGGATAGGCTGGCGCAAGGGCCAGCCGCGCGCGTGGATCCGCGGCGACATCGTCTGCCCCGACCATCCCGCGGATGGGCGCTACTGGTGCCGCGACTGGGTGGGCAATATGCTCATGATGTCGTCATACCATTTGTCGAACGAGACGATCGGCCGCTACATCGCCGAGCTGGAACATTTCGACCCCGTCGTGATCCACGCGTACCCGTCGTCGATCGCGGCGCTGGCCGCCTGGCTGAACGCGGCCGGTAGACGCTATCGCGGGCGCGCGCTGCGCGGCGTGATGACGTCGTCCGAGACGCTGGAGCCAGGCGTGCGCGCGGCTGTCGAGCAGGCGTTCGGCGTCAAAGTGTTCGACTGGTACGGCCAGGCCGAGCGCGTGGCCGCCATCGGCACGTGCGAGGAGGGGCGGTACCACGTGCTCACCGATTATTCCGGCGTCGCGCTGCTGGAAACCGAAGGCGATGCCTGCGAACTGGTCGGCACGTCGCTGAACAATGCCGCGATGCCGCTCGTGCGCTACCGGACGGGCGACACCGTGATCCCGGACGGCGACGCCTGCCCCTGCGGCCGGGTGTTCCCGACGATCAAGGCCGTCATCGGGCGCCAGGAAAAGATCGTCACCTTGCCGGACGGCCGCATCATCGCGCGCCTGGACCGCATCTTCCAGGGCCACGACCGGCACCTCGTCGAAGGGCAGGTGCTGTACCGCGGCGACGGCGAGTTCGTACTGCGCGTCGTGACGGCCGACGGCTTCTCGGATGCGGACGAGCGGGCGCTGGTCGACAAATTCCTGCTGCGCGTGCCCGGCGTGAAAGTGCGCGTCGAGCGGGTGGCGGCGATTCCGCGCGGACCGAACGGCAAGTTCGAATTCATCGCGATCGAAAGTTGAAGCGTGCGCACAGCGGGAAAATCATGATGTATTATCGAAATATTGTCCAATTTATAAGGGCCTGAGCGTTGGAACGACCAGCACAGATGCGGACGAAGGCCCCGCCACGGGTCCTGATGGTCGGCACCGCGCTCGAAGGCAGGGGCGGGGTGGCGGCGGTCGTGTCCGTGTTGCGCCGTCATGGTCTGTTCGAGCGCGAGTCCGTACGCTACGTGGCCACCCATCGCGACGGCTCGCCGCTCGTGAAGGCGCGCTTGCTTCTTTCCGGGTTCTGGCAGACGCTCGTCGCCTGCGTCGGCGGGCATCCGGCCGTCGTCCATGTGCACGCGGCATCGCACGCGAGCTTCCTGCGCAAGTCGGTCGTGCTGCTGATCGCGCGGCTGGCCGGCTGCAAGACCATCTTTCATTTGCACGGCGGCGGCTTCCGCACCTTCGCCACCGAGGAAGCCGGCTCCCTGCTGCGGCGCTGGATCCGCCATACGCTGGAAGCGAGTTCCCTCGTGATCACCTTGTCCGAAGGCTGGGCCCAGTTCGTGCACGCGTTCGCGCCGCGCGCCCGCGTGGCCGTCGTGCCGAATTCCGTGCCGCTGCCAATGCTGTCGTCCATGGATGCCGCCGTGCCCGGCCGCATCCTGTTCCTGGGCCGGCTGGAAGCGGCCAAGGGCGTATACGAATTGCTGGAAGCGGGCGCGCGCCTCGTGCGCGAGGCGTCCGGCCCCACGCCGCTGCGCCTCGTGTTCGGCGGCGAAGGCGACGCGCAAGGCCTGCGCCGGCGCGCGGCCGAGCTGGGCATCGCCGACCGCATCGAACTGCCGGGATGGGTCGGCCCCGAGGCGCGCGACGCCGAGCTGGCGAAGGCTAGCGTGTTCTGCCTGCCTTCCCACGCGGAAGGCTTGCCGATGTCGATGCTGGAGGCGATGGCGGCGCGCAAGGCCGTCGTCGCGACACATGTTGGAGGTATTCCGGAAACCCTGCGCGACGGCGACAACGGCCTGCTGGTGCCGCCGCGCGACGAACGGGCGCTCGCCAGGGCGCTTGCACGACTCCTGGGCGATACCGCCCTGCGCGACCGGCTGGCGGAACGTGCGCGCGCAACCATCGAACAACAATACTCAACCGAGGTAGTGTGCGGGCAGCTGTCCGCGATCTACCGTGAACTGGCGGGGACACGATGATGAGCGAAGCGACAGGGATGGTCTGGCTGGTCAACCGATTGCGCTGTATGTCCGTGGCCGAGGTCGGCTACCGGATCCAGCAGGCGGCGGTCACGCGCGTGGCGAAACGCATGCGGGTGACCGCCGCGCCGCCGCTGCCCCGTGCCCGCATGTTCAACGTCCAGGGTAGCCCCACCTTGTCGCAGGCCGAGCGCGACGCGCTGCTGGCCGACGCCGACAGCATCTGCGCCGGCCACGTCGTCCTGTTCGCCAACCGCCGCTTCGACGTGGGCCTGCCGCCCGTGTGGAACCGCGATCCGGACAGCGGCGTCGTCGGGCCGAACATCTACGCGGGCGACATCACGATCACGAACCGCGAACAGGTCGGCGACATCAAGCACGTGTGGGAACTGAACCGCCACCTGCACCTCGTGCGCCTCGCGCAAGCGTGGACCGTGACGAACGACGTCGCCTGGCTGCACGCGCTGCAGACGCAGCTGCGCAGCTGGCTCGACCAGTGCCCGCCGCTCGTCGGCCCCAACTGGACGAGCTCGCTGGAACTGGGCATCCGCCTCATCAACTGGGGCCTCGTGTGGCAGATGATCGGCGGCGAAGGCAGCGGCCTGTTCGCGGGCGAGGAGGGCCAGCGCCTGCGCGCCGACTGGCTGGATTCCATCCACGCCCACTGCAGCGCGATCGCACGCCACCTGTCGCGACACTCCTCCGCGAACAATCACCTGATCGGCGAACTGGCCGGCCTGTACGTGGGCGCGTCGATCTGGCCGTGCTGGAAGGCGTCGGGTGCGTGGCTGGAGCAGGCCCGGCGCGAACTGGAGCACGAGGCGCAGGCGCAGTTCTCGCGCGACGGCGTGAACCGCGAGCAGGCGTTCGCGTACCACATCTTCTCAAGCGAATTCCTGTTCGTGGCGGGCCTCGTCGGCCAGGCCTGCGATCACCCGTTCTCGCGCGCCTACTGGACCGCCTTGCTGCGCGCGCTCCGTTTCCTGCGCTCCGTGCGCGACGTGGGCGGCAACGTGCCGATGGTCGGTGACGCCGACGACGGCATCGTGTTCCGGCTGGATTCTCCCGGCAGCGACCGTGCCGAACAATTGCTCGCGCTGGGCGACGCCGTGCTGCGCCGCATGCCGCCCACGCATCCGGGCGTGCGCTGGCTGCTGCACACCTTGCCCGGCAAGCGGCCGGAAGCGGATCCGCACGAATCGGAGACGGGGTGGGCGTTCCCGGACGGCGGCTACCTGCTGTTCGGCTCGCATTTCGGCGAGCCCAACGAGATCAAGGGCATGGTCGATTGCGGCCCGCTGGGCTATCTCGGCATCGCCGCGCATGGCCACGCGGACGCGCTGGCGCTGACGTTGTCCGTGGGCGGGGAAGAGTGTCTCGTCGATCCCGGCACGTATTCGTACTGGCAGGAACACAAGTGGCGCGATTATTTCCGCGGCACGTCGGCGCACAACACGGTGCGTATCGACGGTCTCGACCAGTCGGTGTCCGGCGGGCGCTTCATGTGGCTGAAAAAGGCGCGGGCGTCCATCGACCGCATGCCGCAATCGCCGCACGAATTCGATTTCCGCGGCGCGCACGATGGCTACGAGCGGCTGGCGGACCCCGTCCGGCACATGCGCAGCGTCCGGTTCGACGCCGCGAGCGCGACCCTCACCGTGCGCGACGAAATCGCCGCCAAGAAACATCACCAGGTCGAGCTGTTCTGGCATTTCGCGCCCGGCCTGGACGTGCGCCTGAACAGTGCCGGCCTGCACGTGCGGGGCAGGCGCTTCGCCATGCAGATGCATGCGCACGGCGCGGACCTGAAGCTGGAACTGGTGCGCGGCAACGAAAATCCGCCGCTCGGCTGGTACTCGCGCTGCTATGAAAGCAGGCAGCCGTGCGACGTTCTGAAGATCAGCACCGTATCGTCCGCCGTTCCGGTCGAGTGCAAGTTTACAATAACGTTTTTCTAACAGCGTTTTTCCATAACTAAAGGGATTGTTTCAAATGCTCATCTATCTGGTCGCAGGTGCCCGCCCCAACTTCATGAAGATCGCGCCAATCGTGCGCGCGCTGCAGGCACGCGCGGATGCGCCGGCGTTCAAGATCATCCACACGGGGCAGCACTACGACCGCGAGATGAACGACGTGTTCTTCGAAGAACTGGGCATCCCGCAGCCGGACGTGTTCAT
Source organism: Telluria mixta (assembly GCF_029223865.1). Classification (NCBI taxonomy): domain Bacteria; kingdom Pseudomonadati; phylum Pseudomonadota; class Betaproteobacteria; order Burkholderiales; family Oxalobacteraceae; genus Telluria; species Telluria mixta. Next base: position 77,275 of record NZ_CP119520.1, on the reverse strand, counting down.
GGCCGCCGGCGGCGGCAGCCACGCCCAGCAGACGGCCAAGATCATGATCGGCTTCGAAGAGATCCTGACGAAGGAAATCCGCGGGTAACAATATGAGGTAAGGAACATGAACGAGCGCATCACGCTGATGGGGTGCTCCATCGACAACCTGACGATGGAAGAGACATTGCAGACGGTCGAGGGGTTCATCCATACAGGACGGCCCCATCAACACGTGGTGGTCAACGTCGACAAGCTGGTCAAGGCCAGCCGCGATCCGGAACTGCGCCGGATCATCAACGATTGCGCGCTCGTGAATGTCGATGGCATGCCGGTCGTGTGGGCGTCGCGCCTGCTGGGCCGGCCGCTGAAGGAGCGGGTCGCGGGCTGCGACCTGTTCGAGGCGCTGATGCGGCGCGCGGGCGAGAAGGGCTGGCGCGTGTTCCTGCTCGGCGCGCAGGAAGACGTGGTGAGCAAGGTGGCGTCCACGTACCGGCATAAATATCCGAACCTGGTACTGGCCGGCTATCGCAACGGTTACTGGAAGGGAGAAGCGGAGGAAGCGGAGGTGGTCGAGCAGATCCGCGCCGCGCGGCCCGACCTGTTGTTCGTGGCGATCAGTTCGCCGAAAAAAGAGCAGTTCCTCGGCCGCTGGCAGGCCGAGATGAAGGTCCCGTTCGCCATGGGCGTCGGTGGAACCTTCGACGTGGCGATCGGCCACGTCAAGCGCGCGCCGCTCTGGATGCAGAAATCCGGGCTGGAATGGTTCTACCGTTTCCTGCAGGAGCCGCGCCGTATGTTTCGCAGATATTTTATCGAGGACATGGCCTTCATCTGGCTGTTCCTCAAAGAGTTGAAGTTGAAGGGCGCACGATAGCGCCCACGAGGTTGCAGTACACCAAAACACCAGACAGGGATGGCGCCGGCACCGAGCCGGCGCCACAACATAACGATGCGCGCCGGCTCGAGGAAAGGGCACGGCGGCGGCAACACTTTTGAGAAAGAAGAGCATTCATGAAGATTCTTGTTACTGGCGGCATGGGTTACATCGGTTCGCACACCGTCGTGGAACTGCAGAACGCCGGCCACGACGTGGTCGTGTACGACAACCTCTACAACGCGGTGCGTTCGGTGCAGGATCGCGTGCAAAAGATCACCGGCAAACCCTTCGAATTCGTGGAAGGCGACATCCGCGACCGCGCGGCCATGGAAGCCGTCTTCGGCGCCCACAAGATCGATGCCGTGATCCACTTCGCGGGCCTGAAGGCGGTCGGCGAATCGGTGGCGCAGCCGCTGCGCTACTACGACAACAACGTCTACGGCAGCGTCGCGCTGTTCGAGACGATGGCCAAGTTCGGCTGCAAGACGCTCGTGTTCTCGTCGTCGGCCACGGTGTATGGCGATCCGGCCTCGGTGCCGATCAAGGAGGATTTCCCGCTGTCGGCCACCAACCCGTATGGTCGCAGCAAGCTGATGATCGAAGACATCCTGCGCGACCTGTTCAAGGCCGAGCCGGACTGGCGCATCGCACTGCTGCGCTATTTCAACCCGGTGGGTGCCCATGAAAGCGGCCTGATCGGCGAGGAGCCGAACGGCATCCCCAACAACCTGGTGCCATACATCGCCCAGGTCGCCAACGGCCAGCGCGAAAAGCTGTCCGTGTACGGCGGCGACTATCCGACGCCGGATGGCACCGGCATGCGCGACTACATCCACGTCGTCGACCTGGCCATCGGCCACGTCAAGACCCTGGACAAGCTGGCCAAGGGCGACGGCCTGTACACGTACAACCTCGGCACCGGCAATGGCAACAGCGTTCTGGAAATGGTGCATGCCTTCGAGAAGGCCTGCGGCAAGCCGATTCCCTACCAGATCGTCGACCGCCGCCCCGGCGACATTGCCAAGTGCTACGCCGACCCGACGAAAGCCCGCGAGGAGCTCGGTTGGACCGCACAGCGTGACATCGCGCAAATGTGTGCCGATTCCTGGCGCTACCAGACTACCCCAAAATAAACGTATGAGGACCGAACCATGAAAGCGATGATTCTTGCAGCAGGCAAAGGTACGCGTGTACGTCCGTTGACCTATGACCTGCCGAAACCGATGATCCCCGTGCTGGGCAAGCCCGTGATGGCCTACCTGATCGAGCACCTGCGCAAGCACGGCGTGACGGAGATCATGGTGAACGTCAGCCACCTGCACGAAAAGATCGAGGAATACTTCGGCGAGGGCGAGCAGTACGGCGTCCAGATCGGCTATTCCTTCGAGGGTTACACGAAGGAAGATGGCGAAGTCGTTGCCGTGCCGATCGGTTCGGCCGGCGGCATGAAGAAGATCCAGGAATTCGGCGGGTTCTTCGACGACACGACCATCGTCCTGTGCGGCGACGCGCTGATCGACCTGGACCTCAAGGCTGCCCTGGCGGAGCATCGCCGCAAGGGCGCCATGGCGTCCGTCATCACGAAGGAAGTCCCGTGGGACAAGGTCTCGAGCTATGGCGTCGTCGTGACCGACAAGAATGGCCGCATCACCCAGTTCCAGGAAAAGCCGAAGCAGGAAGACGCGCTGTCGAACTTCATCAGCACCGGCATCTACATCTTCGAACCGGAAGTGATCGACCTGATCCCGTCGGGCGTGGAATTCGACATCGGTTCCCAGCTGTTCCCGCTGCTGGCCGAAAAGGGCATGCCGTTCTATGCCCAGGGCCGTCCGTTCAACTGGCTGGACATCGGCAGCGTGAGCGATTACTGGGAAGTGCTGCAGAACGTGCTGACTGGTGAGGTCAACCATATGGATGTGCCGGGCATCCAGATCGAGCCCGGCCTGTGGACCGGCCTGAACACGAGCATCGACTGGCGGGGCACGACGATCAAGGGCCCCGTCTACATTGGTTCGGGCGTCAAGATCGAGGCCGGCGCCACGATCATCGGCCCCACGTGGATCGGCCACGGCAGCCATATCTGCGAGGGTGCCGAAGTCGTCCGTAGTGTGCTTTTCGAGTACACTCGCGTGCTGAACGACGTGACATTACATGAAATGATCGTTTTCAAAGACTACAGTATCGACCGTGCCGGCGAGATGAAGCATTCCTCCGAGTACAGCTCGTCCGAATGGCTGAACGCGCGCGACCGCCGCCGCAGCCGGCGCAAAGAACAGGCGGAAGAAACAGATTCGACATTAGAGAAAGCCAACGCATGAAAATTTACCCAGTCATCCTCTCCGGCGGTGCCGGTACCCGTCTGTGGCCGCTGTCGCGGGCAGTGATGCCCAAGCAGCTGCTGCCGCTGGTGACGGACAAGACGATGCTGCAGGAAACCGCGCTGCGGGTCCGCGGCTGGCCGGGGTTGATGGCGCCGCTGGTGGTCTGCGGCAATGAGCACCGTTTCCTCGTGGCCGAGCAGCTGCGCGGCGTCGGCATCACGCCGCACGGCATCCTGCTCGAACCGGCGGGCCGCAACACGGCCCCGGCCGTGGCGGCAGCGGCCGCCTTCCTGAAGGCGCAGGATCCGGACGCCGTGATGCTCGTGCTGCCCGCCGACCACGTGATCGAAAAGAACGAAGCGTTCCGCGTCGCCGTGGAACGTGCGGCGGCGCAGGTGGAGCAGGGCGCGCTGGCCACGTTCGGCATCGTGCCGAGCGCCCCGGAAACGGGCTATGGCTACATCCGCCGCGGCGAACCGCTGCCGGGCTGCGACGACTGCTACAAGATCGAGCGCTTCGTCGAAAAGCCGGACCGCAACACGGCCGAAGGCTTCGTGGCCGACGGCGGCTTTTACTGGAACAGCGGCATGTTCATGTTCCGTGCCGACCGCTTCCTGGCCGAGATCGAGAAGCACGCCCCGACGATCGCCCAGGCCGCCGGCGCCGCCGTGCAGTCGGCCTACCGCGACCTGGACTTCTGCCGCCTGGACGAAGCCGCGTTCGCCGCGAGCCCGTCCGATTCGATCGACTATGCGGTGATGGAACACACGCGCGACGGCGTCGTCGTCGCGGCCGACATCGGCTGGAGCGACGTCGGTTCCTGGTCGGCGCTGGCCGACGTGCAGGACAAGGATGCCAGCGGTAATGCCGTGCGCGGCGACGTCTACCTCGACAGCACGAGCAACACCCTCGTGCGCGCCGAGAGCCGCATCGTGGCCGTCGTGGGCGTGAAGGACCTCGTCGTCGTGGAGACGAACGATGCCGTGCTCGTTGCGCACAAGGACATGGTCCAGCGCGTCAAGAATGTCGTCGACCACCTCAAGGGCAACGAGCGCACGGAACACCTGTACCACACCAAGGTGTACCGTCCGTGGGGCTATTACGAAGGCATCGACGCGGGCGACCGCTTCCAGGTCAAGCGCATCTGCGTGAAGCCCGGCGAAAAGCTGTCGCTGCAGATGCACCACCACCGCGCCGAGCACTGGATCGTCGTGTCGGGCACGGCACGCGTCACGTGCGGCGACAACGTCACCCTGCTGTCCGAGAACGAGTCCACGTACATCCCGATCGGCATGACGCACCGCCTGGAAAACCCGGGCAAGCTGCCGCTGCACCTGATCGAAGTGCAGTCGGGCAGCTACCTCGGCGAGGACGACATCGTCCGCTTCGAGGACATCTACAAAAGGGCGTAAGCCCGCATCCCCGCGTCCGCGTTGCCAACGCGGACGCCTCTTTTCCCCAGGTCTACAGTGCGAATGGCCGCGCGCATGCGGCATACAATGCATCGTCGAAACCCATCGGGGGAACATCATGAAGATGAAGACGATCATCGCGGCATGCGCGCTTGCCGGCATCGGCGGCACGGCGGCGGCAGGCGATATCATCGGTGGATCTGCTCTGCTGGACGCGGACAGCCACGCCCAACTCGAACGCTGGCTCGGCGCCGGCGAATTCAATCTCAACAATGTGTACACCCTGCGCCCCGGCGATACGTCGGACGCCTTCCACGCGGGCGCGGACGGGAAGGGCGCGACCTTCACCCTGTTCGAAGTGACGAACGGCGCCGGTGCGAGCTACCTCGTGGGCGGCTACAACCCGCAGAGCTGGGCGTCGGACGAGGGCTGGCATGAAACCCAGCGCGACTGGCAGCGCACGGCCTTCCTGTTCAATATGACGACCCCGGCCGTGTACCGCCAGGTCCTTACCGACTACGTGCTGCCGAGCCAGGGTCTGCGCCAGACGTATAACGAGGCCGGCTACGGTCCCATCTTCGGTTCCGGGCCGGACCTGTACGTCAACGACGAGCTGACGGCGGCCACGTCATGGCAACTGAGCTATGGAAATCCGGCGAACGAAGGGCTCAGCATCATCGACGGCAGCCTGCACGGCGAGATCGTGAAGCTGAATGCGCTGGAAGTGTTCGCGATTTCGCCCGTGCCGGAGCCCGCCAATGTGGCGATGCTGCTGGCCGGCGTCTGCATCCTGGGCATCACCGTGCGCAAGCGCACACTAAGCCGTGCCTAAGTTGTCCGCCTTGCAAGCTGTGGCATGATGAACGGGAGCCTCGCGCTCCCGCTTTTCATCCATGTTACGACTGCCCATGATCCGGATCCCGAGACTCTGCCTGTCCCTGTTCTTCGCTGTCTTCCTTGCGGCACCTTCTCACGCCCAATTCGTCAGCGCACCCCGCCTCCAGCCGGATCAACTGGCCATCGTCATCAACGATGCCGAGCCGAACAGCGTCAAGGTCGGCGAGTACTACCGCAAGCGGCGCGGTATCCCGGCGGCCAATGTCGTGCACGTGCGCATTCCCGGCAAGCCGCACGAGATCAGCCCGGAACGCTTCGCGCAACTCAAGGAAGAGATCGATGCACACCTGCGGCCCGAGGTGCAGGCCGTGCTGATGGTGTGGACGGCGCCGTACAAGGTCGCGTGCAATTCGATCACGGGCGCCTACAGCCTCGGATTCGATCCCGACCAGTGCATCAAGACGTGCCTGCCGGGGCGGCCGAGTCCTTACTTCAATTCCAGTTCCGCGCGACCTTACACGGATTTGAACATCCGCATCTCGATGCTGTTGCCGACGGAATCCGTGGAGCAGGCGAAGGCGCTCATCGACCGCGGCGCCGGCGCGGGTTTCCGGATCGCGCCGGCGACCGCCTACTTCCTGGCGACGTCCGAAAAGGCGCGCAATTCCCGCGCCCAGTTTTTCCCGCCGGCCGGCAGGATCGCCGCACGCAAACTGACGACGAAGACGATGCAGGCCGACGTGCTGGAAGGCGCGCAGGACGTCATGATCTACGAGACGGGCATGGCCGAGGTCGCAAAACTGGACACGCTGCACTTCCTGCCCGGCGCGCTGGCCGATCACCTGACGTCGCTGGGCGGCGACCTGCTCGGCGGCGGCCAGATGAGCAGCCTGCGCTGGCTGGAAGCGGGCGCGACGGCCAGCTACGGCACCGTCAGCGAGCCGTGCAACCACTGGCAGAAATTCCCGAATCCGACGGTGCTGCTCAAGCACTATGTGCAGGGAAACAGCGCGATCGAAGCCTACTGGAAGAGTGTCGCCTGGCCCACCCAGGGCCTGTTCATCGGCGAGCCGCTGGCCGCGCCCTATCGCAAGCGCTGAGTTCGTCCAGTTATTGGTCCGTTCGGACTAATGCGTGGTCATGATGTTGTCAATTAGCGCATTTAATATACATTTGTTAAGTGTTGCATTGACAAATCATTTCCAGGATACCCCATGACACATCTGCACTCTCCAGGTCGCTTGACCGTGCTGGCCGCTCTGCTGGCCGGCTTGTCGGCACCCGTGTTCGCCGCACCGGGCGGCGTCGTCATCAGCCAGGTCTATGGTGGCGGCGGCAATTCCGGCGCCACGTACAAGAACGATTACATCGAGCTGCTGAACACGGGCGACACGGCCGTCACCTTGACCAACTGGAGCGTGCAATACGCGTCGGCCACGGGGTCGACCTGGCAGGTAACGAAGCTGCCCGCCAGCGTGACGCTGGCCGCCGGCCAGTACTACCTCGTGCACGAGGCGGCCGGCAGCGGCGGCACGGATGCGCTGGTGCCGGACGCCACCGGCACCATCCCGATGAGCGCGACGGCCGGCAAGGTCGCGCTCGTCAACTCGATCACGGCACTGTCGGGCACCAAGCCGGTCGACAACGTCGTCGACCTCGTCGGCTTCGGTACCACCGCCGGCTATTACGAAGGCTCGGGCGCGACGCCGGCCCCGTCGAACACGCTGGCCGTGATCCGCAAGAACAATGGCTGCCTGGACTCTAACGATAACAGCAGCGACTTCGTCACCGGCGCAGCAAGCCCGCGCACCACGGCCAGCGAGCGCGTGTCGTGCAGCGGCGGACCGCTGCCGCAGCCGATCGTGCTGGCGTGCCCGGGCAGCGTGGGCATCGACGTCGGTACCGGTACGACCGCGCCGCTGCAGGCAAGCGACGCCGACAGCCTTGTCAACAGCGCCGTCATCAGCAAGGGGGCCGTGGCCGGCATCAGCCTGACGGGCTTCACGGCCGCGACCACCGACAACCGCACGGCGACCGCGAACCTCGTCGTCGACGCGAGCCTGCCGGCCGGCACGTATCCGGTCGAGATCACGTTCGCCAACGACGCGAGCCAGAGCGCGAGCTGCACCGTCAACGTGGCTGTCAGCGGCCTCGTCAAAATCCCGCAGATCCAGGGCAGCGGCCTGGCTAGCCCGTACGTGAACACGGTGCAGACGACGTCCGGCGTCGTCACGAAGAAGCTGGGCAGCGGCTTCTACATCCAGGACCCGCAGGGCGACGGCGACCCGAACACGTCCGACGCGATCTTCGTGTTCGGCGCCACCGCGGCAGCCGCCGTCAACGAAGGCGACCTCGTGCGTGTAACGGGCACCGTGACGGAGTTCACGCCGAACGGTTCGAAGCGCTCGTACACGGAACTGAAGGATGTCAGCGCGGCGACGGTCCTCGGCACCGGCAACACCATCCAGCCCGTCAACATCGACCTGCCGACCGAGCTGAGCCACTACGAAGGCATGCTCGTGCGCTTCACCAATCCGCTGACCGTCAACGGCAACAGCTACCTGGGCGACCGCGGCGAACTGGTGCTGGCCAACGGCCGCCGCGAGACGCCGACGAACCGCTACCGCGCCGGCACGGCGGAAGCGAACGCCCTGATCGCCGCCAACGCGCAGAACATGGTGATCCTGGACGACGGCATCTTCACGGTGCCGCCGCATATCCCTTACCTCGCCGCGGACAAGACCGTGCGCGCGGGCGACACGGTGACGGACCTCGTCGGCGTGCTCGACTTCGGCGCCATCGGTGGTGGTGGCGGCTGGTACAAGCTGCAGCCGACCGGGACGCCCGTGTTCAGCCGCACGAACGCGCGCGAAGATGCGCCGACCGTCGTCGCGGGCAATGTCCGCGTGGCCAGCGCCAACGTGCTGAACTTCTTCACGACGTTCACGGACGGCACCGACGCGTGGGGCCGCACGGGGCAGGGCTGCTTGATCGGCTCGTCCGCACCGTCCAAGAGCAATTGCCGAGGCGCAGACAACATCGCCGAGTTCAACCGCCAGCGCGACAAGATCGTCAATGAACTGAAAGCGATGAACGCGGACGCCGTCGGCCTGATGGAAATCCAGAACGACGGCGACATCACGGTGAGCTACCTCGTCGACGCGCTGAACCAGGCAATCGGCTCGAAGGCGTACGCGTATGTGGCCAAACCGGCCGCGACGGGCACGGACGCAATCCGCGTCGCGATGATCTACAAGCCGGCCGTGCTGACGCCGGTGGGCGGCGCGCTGTCGGACGGCGACGCCGTCAACAACCGTCCGCCGATGGCCCAGACCTTTAAAGTCAACGCGAATGGCGCGAAGTTCTCGCTGATCGTCAACCACCTGAAGTCGAAGGGCAGCTGCGGCGGCGCGGGTGCCGGCGACACGGACAGCGGCGACGGCCAGGGGTGCTGGACCGCGACCCGCGTCCTGCAGGCCAAGCGCCTGTTCACGTATTTCATCCCGACCGTCGTGGCGGCCGCGGGCGACCCGGACGTGCTGGCCGTGGGCGACTTCAATGCATACGGCCATGAAGACCCGATCGCGTACCTGACGGACAACGGCATGGTCAACGAACTGGAGCGCTTCGTGCGGCCGAACGGCACCCCGTACTCGTACGTGTTCGACGGCCAGAGCGGCTACCTCGACCACGCGCTGGCCAGCAGCGCCCTGAACCCGCAGGTGGCCGGCGTGACCGAGTGGCACAACAACGCGGACGAGCCGGATGCCATCGACTACAACCTGGGCGACACGGCCGACGATCCGTACGTGAACAATCCGTTCCGTGCCTCCGACCACGATCCGGTCGTCGTGAGCCTGAATCTGGCGCCGGCCTATGCCGACGTCACGGCCGGCGTGAAGATCGTGCCGGGCACGCTCGGCTACAACCGCGTCACCGGGAAATTCAGCGGCAACGTGACGTTCACGAACACGAGCGGCGCGGCGCTGTCCGGCCCGCTGCAATACGTGCTGCAGGGCCTGCCGGCCGGCGTCACGCTCGACAACAAGAGCGGCGACTTCAACGGCGCGCCCTACGTGACCCTGCCGGGCACCACGCTGGCACCGGGCGCGACCGTGACCGTGGCGCTGACGTTCACGAACCCGTCCAAGACGGCCATCACGTTCACGTCGAAACTGTATTCCGGCACCTTTTGATTGAGAGATAGCACATGATGAACCTGAAAACCTTCTTCTCCCGCGCGCTGCTGGCGCTGTCCCTGCTGGCCGGCGCCGCGAGCGCGAACCCGGCCTACCACGTGGCCCTCGACACGACGGGCACGAGCGGCGACGGCTACATGCAGATCGACTTCCTGCCGTTCGCCACGAGCGAGGTGCTGACGGCGACGATCAGCGGCCTGGACGGCGCCTTCACGGGCACGCCGTCCCTCGACAACGTGGTCCAGTCGGGCGGTTCGTACACGTTCTCGAGCGACGCGTTCTCGGAATTCTTCCAGTCGATCACGCTGGGCGGTAAATTCGGCTTCGACGTGATGTTCGGCGGCGCGCCGACGGACGGCGGCAGCATCGGGCTGTCCGTCAGCCTGCTCGACAGCGTCGGGGATTACCTGTCGTTCCAGGCGGCGCAGATCAGCCTCGTGGCGGGCGAGCCGGCGGTGGTGGCCGTCGATCCTGGCTTCGCGACCGTGAATCCGGTGCCGGAGCCGGCGGATTGGCTGATCGTCGCGACGGGGCTGGTCTTGCTGGGGGCGATGCAGCGCCGTCGATTTATTCGCTAAACATATGAATTCCTAATAGAAATCATATTGTTCAGAGGACTTTGCTTAGTGCATATTCGATCCTGTTGTCGCCGAGACAAGGATCTTATATGCGCGCACATGTCCTCGTGGCGGACCCCGACCCGGCCGTCCGCCAGCTGCTGGAACTGAACCTGACCCGTGCCGGTCACGACGTCCGCCTGTGCGCGGACGCCGAGTCGGCACTCGTCCTGCTCGACACCGCCGTCCCCGACATGCTGCTGCTGGAGTGGGACCTGCCCGGCCAATCGGGCGAAGCGCTGATCCGGCGCCTGCACGCGCAGGCGCGCACGCGCGGAATCGCCATCATCATGGTGTCCGCGCGGGCAGGGGAGCACGACAAGATCCTCGCGCTGGAGGCCGGCGCCGACGACTACCTGACGAAACCGTTCAACCCGCGCGAACTGCTGGCGCGGATGCAGGCCGTGCTGCGCCGGCGCGCGCCGCATGCGTCCGTTGATGCCGTGCAGATGGCGGGCCTGCACCTCGACCCGTACACCCAGCGCGTGGTGGCCGGGGCGAGCCCGGTCGCGCTGGGGCCCGTCGAATTCCGTTTACTAAACTTCCTCATGCATCATCCGGAGCGGGTGCACACGCGCTCGCAACTGCTGGACAAGGTCTGGGGCCGGCACGCGGTCCTCGACGAGCGCACGGTCGACGCCCACGTGGGCCGCCTGCGCCACGCGCTGCAGCCGAGCGGCCACCAGGAGCATATCGAGACGGTGCGCGGCACCGGCTACCGCTTCGTCGCCTGACCGTGGACCCCGTCGTCATCCTCAGCCGCCAGGAGCAGGAATACCTGCTGTGCGCGATCGAATCCGGCTTGCGCGTGGCCAGCCCACACCAGTTCTTCCTGTGGACGCAGGGGCAGGTGCAGGCGCTGCTGCCGCACCAGGTGCTCGTGTGCCTGCAATCCGGTCACGGCGGCGCATTGACGCGGCTCGAATGCCTGCACGGCACCGTGCTGGCGCCGGGGGCGCGGCAGGCGCTGATGGACCTGGCGTTGCGCATCGCGCGGGGTGCACGGTTGCCGGTGGTGATCGACGCGCACGAGGCGCCCGACAGCCTGGGCGACGAGATCCTGCGGGCGGGATTCGACAACGTGCTTGTGCACGGCACGGGGCCGACGAGTGCCGGGGGGAGTGTGTTCCTGCTGTTCGGGCTGGCGCTGCGGCCGACCGCCCGTCACGCCTATTTCCTGGAACTGCTGCTGCCGCACCTGCACCTGGCGCTCGGGCGGCTGCCGGCGGCGCGGACGTCCGTGGACGGGGCACCGGCACGTGCGCTGTCAGCGCGCGAGACCGAGATCATCGGCTGGCTGCGGGCAGGCAAAAGCAATGACGAGATGGGGAGGCTCCTGGGGATCAGCGCGCTGACCGTCAAGAACCATTTGCAGCGGATCTACCGCACGCTCGGCGTCAACAACCGGGCGCATGCGCTGGCGCGCTGCATGGACTTGCGATTGCTGGAGGACGATCAGGACTGCGGTGTCTCGGCCGCGGCGCGGCGCATGGCTTCGTAGCGGTAGGCTTCGGCGTTCGCGTCGATGATGCGCAGGCCCTTGCAACCGTCGGCCGCGCAATCCGGTGCCGGCGAGTTGGCCGAGGCGACCTGGGCGGCGCTACCCGTCATCGCGGCGGTCTGGACCGGCTGGTCGATCTGGGCGCCACTGCCGCAGGCGGCGAGCAGGGTGGCGAGGCTGACGGCGAAAACGGTACGGAGAACAGAGATTTTCATGATTTAAGGCAACGCAAAACTCATCGATGCGTCACTGTAACCTCAGTTTTTCCGCAGCTCAATATTTTTGTCGTTAATTTCGTGCAAATATTATCATTTCGAAAGATTTTCGCGTGGAAATAAGCGAAGATGGGCGATGATGTACGGAAATATCCTCGCGGAAACTTTAAATGCATCTGAGGAAAAATTCGCGCAAAAACGACAGAAATCCTTCCCCTATTAACGAAAAAACATAAAGGATTTCACACAGATAACGGGGTATGCTAGGCGTTCCAACATCCCCGACCCCAGGGATGGGGGAACAATTGCGGAACAGTGTTCAGGCGAGCAGAACAAGGTTAAAATTTTGCGAACAAGAAAATCCGTTTGCGAATTCGACCGACGATCGATGCGGGAAAATGATTTGTCGCCATGACGGGGCCATGGTAGCCTTCACGCAAGGCTTTACACTAAAGCAATAGAGGAGTCGGTTGGATGTATCGTGTGCAGAACCAGGACACCGCCGCGCGGGTCCGCCAGGGTGGTTTCACCCTGCTTGAACTCTTGGTAGTTATCGTTATCATCGGCTTGCTGGCGGCTTACGTCGGGCCGAAATATTTCTCCCAACTGGGCAAATCCGAAGTCACCGTCGCCAAGGCCCAGATCGAAGCGTTCGAAAAATCGCTGGACACCTACCGCCTCGACGTCGGCCGCTATCCGACGACGGAAGAGGGCCTGGCCGCGCTGCTCACGGCGCCGTCGACGGCGTCCGGCAAGTGGAACGGCCCGTACCTGAAGAAGGGTATCCCGCTCGATCCGTGGGGCCACGCCTACCAGTACCGCGCGCCCGGCACCAAGGGCGAGTATGAAGTGGTCTCGCTCGGCAAGGACGGCCAGCCGGGCGGCGAAGGCGAGAACGCCGACATCAGCTCCCAATAACGCTTCCCGCCTGTCGCTCCCATGCAGTTCGCGGTTCGCACCCTTGCGCCCGACATGCGCATCGCCAGCGTGCTCGTCGACGCCATCGACGAGGCGGACGCGCGCCGCCAAGTCGAGGCGCGCGGGCTGTTCGTCAGCGCGATCGAACCCGTGCAGGCGCCGCTGCTGCGCCGCCAGCGCGGCGGCAAGCTGTCGCTCGTGCTGTTCAGCCAGGAGCTGCTGGCGCTGCTGACGGCGGGCCTGGGCATCGTCGAAGGGCTGGAAGCGCTGCTGGAAAAGGAAACCAGTCCCGCCACGCGCGGCGTGCTGGAACGGCTGCTGGCCGGCCTGCGCGAAGGCAAGCGCCTGTCCACCGTGATGGCGGCGCAGCCCGCGCTGTTCCCGCCCCTGTACGTGGGCATCGTGCGCGCTGCCGAGGGGACGAGCGATTTGCCGCGCGCGCTCGAACGCTATATCGAATACCAGCAGCGCATCGACACCGTGCGCGCCAAGGTCGTGAGCGCGTCCATTTACCCGGCGATCCTGCTGCTCGTGGGCGGCGGCGTGAGCATTTTCCTGATGTCGTACGTCGTGCCGCGCTTCGCCGAGGTGTACCAGGGCGCGGGCCGCAACCTGCCGTGGATGTCGCGCCTGATGCTGGACTGGGGCCAGTTCGCAGGCAGGCATGCGGGCGGACTCCTCATCGGCTTCGTGACCTTCGTCGCATTGGCCGCGTGGGCCATCCGGCGCGCGCTGAAGCAGGGCGGTGCGGCGCGCCTGCTGGCGAAACTGCCCGGCATCGGCGAGCGCGCCCGCATCTACGAACTGTCGCGCCTCTACCTCACGCTGGGCATGCTCAACGAAGGCGGCATCACGCTCGTGAACGCGATCGATACCGTGCAGGGCATGGTATCGCCCGGTATCGCCGGCGGCCTGAAGGCGGCGCGCGCCGCGATCGAGGCGGGACGGCCGATGTCCGACGCGTTCGAGGCAAACGGCCTGACGACGCCGATCTCGCTGCGCATGCTGCGCGTCGGCGAGCGCACGGGCGCGATGGGCACGATGCTCACGCGCTCGGCCGCCTTCTACGACGGCGAGATCGGCCGCTGGATCGACCGCTTCACCCGGACCTTCGAACCCCTGCTGATGGCGGCCATCGGCCTCGTCGTCGGCGCCATCGTCGTGCTGCTGTACATGCCTATTTTCGACCTTGCCGGAGACATGTCGTGAACGCGCTACCCATAGTGCTGGACGGCGCACTGCTGGCGCGCGCCCGCGTGCAGAGCCGGCAATCGCGCCGCTCCCTCGTCGAAGAACTGCAAGGCCTGTCCGGCCTGGAGCCGCGCGAAATCGTGCGCCTGCTGGCCGAGCCTTTCGGCCTCGCCACGATGGAAACGCCCGAGATGTTCGGCCAGCAGCCCGCGTTCGACCTGCTGCCGCTGGCGCAGGCGCTGGCGCGCCATTGCGTGCTGCTGCGCGACGACGACAAGAACCTGACGGGCGTGATCGCGGACCCGTTCGATCTCGACCTGCAGACGTGGCTGCAGGCGCAGGCCGGCGCGACGGCGGCTGCTCCGCTGCACCTGCGGCTGGCGCTGCAATCCGATATCCAGGCCTATCTCGGCAAGCAGGAGGAATCCGCGCGCGCCGTCGACACGCTGGTCGGCGACAGCGGCGAAGGCCGGCGCGACGGCAAGAGCGCGACCGTGCTGTCGTTCGCGTCCGTGTCGGAAGCCGCGAGCCCCGCCGTCAAGCTCGTGAACTCGACCTTGTACGACGCATTGAAGGCCGGCGCCTCCGACATCCACCTGGAGAGCACCGCGGGCGGCCTCGCCGTCAAGTACCGCGTGGACGGCGTGCTCGATCACGCCGCGTCCGTCGGCGGCATCGAACTGGCGGAGCACATCATCTCGCGTTTGAAAGTGCTGGCGGAGCTGGACATCGCCGAGCGCCGCGTCCCGCAGGACGGCAGCTTCCGCGTCGAATCGGCCGGGCGCGAGATCGACCTGCGCGTGTCGATCATGCCCAGCATCCACGGCGAGGATGCCGTCATCCGTATCCTCGACAAGCGCGCGATGATCGAAGCCTACGGCTCGCTCACCCTGGAAGCGCTGGGTTTCGACGCGCCGTCGCTGGCCACGCTCAGGATGCTCGCGCAGGAGGCGTACGGCATGCTGCTCGTGACGGGACCGACGGGCTCCGGCAAGACCACCACGTTGTACGCGGCGCTGACCGAGATCCACAACGGCCGCGAAAAGATCATCACGATCGAGGACCCGGTCGAATACCAGCTGCCCGGCATCCTGCAGATCCCCGTCAACGAAAAGAAGGGCCTGTCGTTCGCGAAGGGCCTGCGCTCGATCCTGCGCCACGACCCGGACAAGATCATGGTCGGCGAGATCCGCGACCGCGAGACGGCGGAGATCGCGGTGCAGTCGGCGCTGACGGGCCACCTCGTGCTGACGACGGTCCACGCCAACAACGTGTTCGACGTGTTCGGCCGCTTCACGCACATGGGCATCGATCCGTACGCGTTCGTGTCGGCGCTGAACGGCATCTGGGCCCAGCGCCTGATCCGCATGAACTGCCCCCGCTGCGTGGTCCAGTACACGCCTTCCGATGACGAGCTGGCGTCTGCGCACCTGACGCGTGCGGACGTCCACGATTACCAGTTCATGCACGGCCTGGGATGCGGCGATTGCCGCGGCACCGGCTACAAGGGCCGCCGCTCGATCGCCGAGATCCTGACCTTGAACGACGAGATCCGCGAACTGATCGTCGACAAACAGCCGATCCGCCGCATCAAGGCGGCCGCCGCCGCCAACGGCACGCGCAGCCTGCGCCTGGCGGCGCTGGACCTCGTGAAACGCGGGGCCACCACGATCGAGGAAATCCGGAGGGTCACGCTGCATGCTTAATGGTTTCAAGTCGAGCTTCGGCCAGTCGCTGCGCATCGGCATCGCGCCGGACGCGCTGGCGCTCGTGCGCACCAGCATCTGGCCGCACGAGCGCGCACGCCTGCTCGGCCAGGTGGCCGCGACGGGCGCCGACCCCGTGTCGCTCGGTGCGGCGCTGGGCATGCTGCTGGGAGAACACGACGTGGCCGGCCTGCCGGCGACGGTGGTGCTGGCCGACGACCTCGCGCGCCTGTGGCAGGTGACGCCGCCGGAAGGCGCGACGCGCCTCGCCGACCTGGAAGCGGCGGCCATGCTGCGCTTCCAGTCGCTGTTCGGCGGCGCTGCCGGGTGGACGATCAGCGCGGACTGGGATGCCGCGCGCCCGTTCCTCGCGGCCGCGTTGCCCCTGTCCCTGCTCGAACAACTGACGACGGCCGCGTCCTCCCAACGCTTCAAACTGGTCGAGATCGTGCCGCAATTCGTCGCGGCGCTGAACCAGCACCGCCGCGTGCGCCGTACGGGCGCGTGGTTCGGCGTCGTGCACGGTGGCGTATTGAGTATTGCCGCGTTCGACGGCGACCTGCTCGCGGCCGTGCGCACGGCGCCGATCCCGCCGGGCGCGGACCGCGACTGGCTCGAGGGCCATGTGGCGCGCGAGGCGCTGCGCGTCGGCCTGTCGCGGCCGGAGCGCCTGCAGGTCTGCGGTCCGGCGCCGAAGGGCTGGGCGAGCAGCGCGGGCCGGCTGAAATTCGCCTGCACCTTGTTCGAGGACGAGACCGATCCGCTGTGGCCGGATTGCGCTCGGCTCGCGCTGACGGGGAGGGCGCCATGAAGAAGGTCCGCATCGATTTCGCGCCGCCCGGCCTCGCGCGCACGTGGCACCGCGCGCCGCGCGGCACGTGGAGCCTGTTGCTTGTCGCTCTGGCTTTGGCGGGGCCGCTCGCGAGCGGGGTTGCGCAATACCGCAGCCTGCAGCGCGTGGAGGCAGAGCGGACGGCGCAGGTCGCGCAGGCGCAGGCACGCGCCGTGGCGCGCACGCCCGTCGCCGCGCCGGCGCGCACGGTGCCGCCCGCGCAGGCCGGCGCCGTGAACGCGTCCGTGCAGCAGCTCAACCTGCCGTGGCGCGGGCTGCACGACGCCGTCCAGGCGGCGACGCCCGCCACCATCGCGTTGCTGGCGCTGGAACCGGACGCGCGGAAGAGCAGCGTGCGCATCACGGCGGAAGCGAAGAACAGCGACGACATGATCGCCTACGTCGAGGCGCTGCAGCGCGTCGAGTGGTTCACGACCGTTTTGCTGGCGCGTCACGAGATCAACGAACAGGATGCGAACCGGCCGATCCGCTTCCAGATCGATGCGCAGTGGAGGTCCGCACGATGAAGACGGCGCTGACCTCACCGCTGCTGCGCCTGCGCATCGTGCTGCTGCGCGCGAATCCGCTCGTGCTGGCGGCCGGCATCCTCGTGCTCGTCATGGCGGGCGCGCTGGCGTGGACCCTGAATGCCGTGTGGACGATGGAACGGGCACAGGCCGCCCGCGCCGCGCAGGCGAAGCAAAAGGCGCAGGTGGCAACCGCACCGGAACCCGTGCCGGCACCCGCGCCCGTGCAGGCGCTGGACAACCTCACCGCCTTCTACGGCGCACTGGGCGCGCGCGGGACCGCGGAGCAGCAGGTGAAAACGCTGTTCAGCCTCGCGACCAGGTCGGGCCTCGTGCTGCGCCAGGGCGAGTACAAGCCGGGCTACGACCGCAATGCGAAGGTATACACGTACCAGGTCAACCTGCCCGTGAAAGGCAGCTATGCGGCGATCTGGCAGTTCGCGATGGCGGCGCTGCGCACGATCCCGTTCGCGTCGCTGGACGAGATCACCTTCCGCCGCGACGGCATCGGCGACGCGACGGTGGACGCGCGCCTGAAGCTGACCTTGTACCTGCGCGACGGGACGGACCCGTCATGAAGAAGGCCGATATCAAGCCGCGCCACGCGATCCTCGCGCTGGCCCTCGTCGGCGCCGCGCTGCTGGCCTTGTTCGGCGACCGGTCGCCGGAGGGCAGCATCGCCGAGCCGGTCGAGCGTCCCGCCGCGAAGGCGGCGCTCGTGCACACCGCCGCTTCTGCTCCCACCTCGGCGCCCGTGCCGGTCGTCGCCGCGGCGAAGGCGGGCGAAGCGCCCGCGGGACAACAGATCCTCGCGCTGGTGCCGCGCGACGTGCTGATCGGGGACAGCGAGGCCGCGTTCGGCCAGGGGCAGAATGGTGCCGGTCCGTTCGCGCACCAGGACTGGACACCGCCGCCGCCTCCGCCCCCGCCGCCGCAACCCGCGCCGCCGCCACCGCCGCCGACCGCGCCGCCGCTGCCGTTCACGTTCATCGGCAAGTCCGTCGGCGACGGCGCCTGGGAAGTCTATCTGGCGCGCGGCGACCGCACGTACGTCGTGCGCGAGAAGGGGGCCGTGATCGACGGGACGTACCGCGTCGAGTCCATCGCGCCGCCGGTCCTGACCCTGACCTACCTGCCGCTGAATCAAATCCAGCAGCTCAATATTGGAGTATTCGATTGATCGCTCGCCCCACTCTGGCCCGCCGCCTGCTCCCGGCGCTACTCGCCATCCTGCTGTCCGGCTGCGCGGCCCAAATGGCCTACCGCGAAGGAAACGAGCTCGTGGCCCAGGACAAGGTCGAGGCCGGGCTCACGAAATACCAGGAAGCGCTGGCCGCCGATCCGTCCAACGTCCAGTACAAGACCGCGTTCCTGCGCGCGCGCGACGCCGCCACGAACCGCCTGCTGCCGCAGGCCGACCGTGAGCTGGCCGACGGCAAGGTGGATCTGGCCGTCGCCGACTACCGGCGCGTGCTGGCGTTCGATCCGCTCAACGACCGCGCCCGCGCCGGCCTGCGCCAGGTCGACGCGGACCGCCGCCACGGTGTGTTGATGGGCGAAGCGCAGGCCGCGCTGGAGCGCAAGGATTACGACACGGCGAAGGCGAAGCTGACCGCCATCCTGACGGAGCGCCCGACCTACGAGCCCGCGCGGCGGCTGTTGGTCGAGGTGAACGAGAAGATCGCCGCGAATTCGCCCGAGGCGGCGCTGGCGGCCGCGTTCCGCACGCCCATCAACCTGGAATTCCGCGACGCGCCCATCAAGCAGATCTTCGAAGTCATCGCGCGCCACTCAGGCCTGAACTTCCTGTTCGACAAGGACGTCAAGACGGACCAGCGTGCGTCGGTCTTCCTGAAGAACAGCACGGTGGAAGCGGCCGTGTATTACCTGCTGATGACGAACCAGCTGGAACGCCAGGTCATGGACGGCAACACGATCCTGATCTACCCGAACATCGCGGCCAAGCAGAAGGAATACCAGGAGATGACGGTGAAGACCTTCTACCTGGCCAATGCGGAAGCGAAGTCCATCGGCAACACGCTGAAGACGATCCTGAAATCGAAAGACGTCGTCGTGGACGAGAAGCTCAACCTCGTGATCCTGCGCGACACGCCGGAAGCCGTGAAGCTGGCGTCGCAGCTGGTGGCGCTGCAGGACGTGCCGGAGGCCGAGGTGATGCTGGACGTCGAAGTGCTGGAGGTGCAGCGCAACCGCCTGCTCGACCTGGGGGTCGACTGGCCCACGAGCCTGTCGTTCACGCCGCTGCAGTCGACGGCCGGCAGCGCGATCACGATCGACCAGCTGCGCCACCTGAACGGCAGCACGATCGGCGTGACGGGCGTCGCCGGCTCCGTCACCGCGAGCAAGACGGACGGCGATTCCGACACCCTGGCCGCGCCGCGCATCCGCGTGCGCAACAAGGAAAAGGCCAAGGTCGTCATCGGCGACAAGCTGCCGACCATCACGACGACCATCTCGTCGGGCGTGGGCGGCTTCGCCTCCGAATCCGTGAACTATGTCGACGTGGGCCTGAAGCTGGACGTCGAGCCCACGATCTACCTGAACAACGAAGTCGGCATCCGCATCTCGCTGGAAGTCAGCAACCTCGTCGACACCGTGACGACGAAGGGCGGCACGACGGCCTACCGCATCGGCACGCGCTCGGCGTCCACGATGCTGCAGCTGAAGGATGGCGAGAACCAGGTGCTGGCGGGCCTGATCAAGAACGAGGACCGTTCCAGCAGCACGAAGCTGCCGGGCGTGGGCGACCTGCCGATACTGGGCCGGTTGTTCGGCAGCCAGCAGGACACGCGCAACAAGACCGAGGTCGTGCTGTCGATCACGCCGCACCTGATCCGCAACCTGCAGCGCCCGCCGGCATCGAGCTCGGAATTCAGCGCCGGCACGGAGGCCAGCTTCCGGCGCCGTCCCGACACGAACGTGCGCACGCCGGTGCAGATTCCGGCGCAGGGTGCGCGTGCGGTGCCGGGAGCTGCGCCGGCGCGCGCGCCCGCGCCGGCCGCCGGCGCCCCGCAGGCGCAGGCAGGGCAGCCGCCCGCCGCAGCCGCACAGCCGCAGGCAGCCGCGCAGCCGCCGGCACCGTTGCCCGTGATCGGGGAAACCGGCATGGTGCCGGCCACCAGCGTCGGCGCGACCGGCACGCTGCCGCCGGCGCCGCCGTCCGCGTCGCCGTCGGAACTGCCGTCCGCGCCGCCGATCGACATCACGCCGCTGCCGCAGCCGGAGGTCACGCCCGTGCAGCCGGCGGGCAACCGCGTGCCGGCGTCGCAGGCCGCGTTCCCGAACCAGAAGTAAGCGTTCGATGAGTACCCGGCGCGCGCGCGGCTTTACCCTGATCGAGCTGCTCGTCACGCTCGCGATCCTGGCGCTGCTCGGGACGCTGGTGGTGCCGACCGCGCAGATCGCGCTGCAGCGCCGCCACGAACAGGAACTGCGCGTGGCGCTGCGCGAGATCCGCGCCGCCCTCGACGCGTACAAGAAGGCCGGCGACGAAGGCCGCGTGGCGCGCCAGGCCGGCGCCAGCGGCTATCCGTCGAAGCTGGAGGTGCTGGTCGAGGGCGTGCCGGACCAGCGCAGCCCGAAGAAGGCGAAGATCTATTTTCTGCGTCGGCTGCCGCGCGACCCGTTCAACGGGGACCCGGATCTGAAGGATGCCGAGACGTGGGGCAAGCGCAGCTACGCCAGCGAGCCGGACGAGCCGAAGGAGGGCGACGATGTGTACGACGTCTTCTCGACTTCCGGCAAGGTCGGACTGAACGGCATCCCCTACAACCGCTGGTGAAGAGATGACCATGAAACGTACGCGGGGGTTCACGCTGATCGAACTGCTGGTGGTGCTGGGCATCGTGGCGCTGCTGCTCACGCTCGCGGCGCCGCGCTTCTTCCCGAAGGTCGACAGCACCAAGGAAACCATCCTGGCCGAGAACCTGCGCAACACGCGCGCCGTCATCGACCAGTTTCACGAAGACACGGGACGCTATCCGGAATCGCTGCAGCAGCTCGTCGAGAAAAAATACCTGCCGGCGCTGCCGTTCGACCCGATCGCGGACAGCGACTCGGCGTGGATCGTCGTCCCCCCGGAAGACGGCGACAAGGGCGGCATCTACAATATCCGCAGCGGCGCGCCGGGCACGGGCCGCAACGGCACACCCTATGCGGAATGGTAAGGCGCCCGGGCGCGAGGACGGCTTCACGTACCTCGGCCTCATCATCTTCGTGACCGTGATCGGCCTCGTCGGCGCGGCCACGCTGAAGGTCGACGCGCTGCTGCGGCGCGCGGCCGCCGAGGAAGAACTGCTGGATATCGGCGCCGCGTTCGGCGAAGCCCTGCGTACCTATGCCGAGGCGACGCCGAAGGGCCAGCCGCCGCAGCCGCCGTCGCTGCAGGAATTGCTGAAGGATCCGCGCTTTCCCGGCGTGCGCCGGCATTTGCGCAAGATCTTCGTCGACCCGCTGACGGGCAAGGCCGAGTGGGGCGTCGTCTGGGCCAATCCAGGCGACCGGCGCGGCGTGCTGGCCGTGTACAGCCTGTCGAAGGCGACCCCGCTGAAGGTGGCGAATTTCGACAAGCGCTTTTCCGGGTTCGAGAACAAGAAATACGTCTCGGACTGGAAGTTCGTGGCGACCGGGCAGGCGCTGATGCAGGGCGAGATACTCGCGCAGGGCAAGCCGCAGATGCCCGGCCAGCCGTCGCTGTTCCAGGACCCGTCCGCGGGCACGCCGCCGCAGCAGCCGTCGCTGTTTCCCGAGCGGGACGCGACGCCGCCTGCGCCGGCCGAACAGGCGCCGGGCGCCGATGCGCCGCCGGAGAAGGAAGAGAAAGAGGGCGAGCCCGCGGCGCAGAACCGCGAGGCCGCCCCGGCTACTTAGCGCGGCGCATGAAGTGGCGCGGCCGGAAGCCCAGCGCCAGCAGCACGGCGAAATACACGGCGGCGGACACGCCAATGATGAGGAACAGGGCGCCCGCGCGCAGCAGGGGATGGGCGCGCAGCGCCGCCCAGTCGAGCTGCGCCTGGCTGAACCACGCAACGAGACCCATCAGCGCGACGGCCACGACGACTTTCGAAAAGAACGGCAGCCAGCCCGCATGCGGCACGTAGATCGCGCGCCGGCGCAGGCCCGTGAACAGGAAGCTCGCGTTGATGCAGGCACCGAGACCGATCGACAGCGCGAGGCCCGCCACGCCCAGCACCGGCACGAACACGAGGTTCATCAGCTGCGTGGCGACGAGCACGCCGACGGCGATCTTGACCGGCGTGCGGATGTCCTGGCGCGCATAGAAGGCCGGGGCCAGGATCTTGACGAGGATGATGCCGAGCAGGCCGGCCGCATACGCCATCAGCGGTGCCGTGGCGGCCGTGACGGCGCGGGCGTTGAACGCGCCGTAGTTGAACAGGGTGGCGATCAGCGGTTCAGCCAGCGTCGCGAGGCCGACGGCGGCCGGCAGCGCGAGCAGGAACGTCAACCGCAGGCCCCAGTCGAGCAAGGCGGAGTATTCGACGGGGTCGCCATCGGCATTCGCCTTAGACAGGCTGGGCAGCAGCACCGTGCCCAGCGCCACGCCCAGCATGCCGGTCGGGAATTCCATCAGGCGGTCGGCGTACTGCAGCACGGAGACGCTGCCGGCACCCAGGCGCGACGCGATGTTCGTGTTGATGAGCAGGCTGATCTGTGCGGCCGACACGGCGAACACGGCCGGCCCCATCTTCTTGAGGATGCGGCGCACGCCCGGATCGGACAGGCCGGCGAACGGGTTGATCGACAGGCGCGGCAGCATGCCGATGCGCTTCAGCGCGGGGATCTGGATGCCGACCTGCAGCACGCCGCCGACCATCACGGCCACGGCCATCGAATAGATGGGCACGTCGAAGTACTTCACCATGAACAGCGAGAAGAAGATCGAGGACAAATTCCACAGGACGGGAGTGAACGCGGGGATCTTGAATTCGCGCCAGGTATTCAGCACGGCGCCGGCCAGCACGACGAACGACATGCACAGGATGTACGGAAACATCAGGCGGGTCATGACGACGCCGGCGTCGAATGCCGGGCCTTCGAGGCCGCTGGCGATCACGTACAGGACGACGGGCGCGCCGATGATGCCGATGACGCTCGTCACGAGCGTCGCCCACACGAGGGTATTGGCGACATGGTCGATGAGGGTGCGGGTGGCGGCGTCGCCTTTCTGGCTCTTGTATTCGGCCAGGATCGGCACGAACGCCTGCGAGAACGCGCCTTCGCCGAACAGGCGGCGCAGCAGGTTGGGCAGGCGGAAGGCGATGTTGAAGGCGTCGGTATAGTCGCTGGCGCCGAACGCGCGGGCAAACAGGGAGTCGCGCAACAGGCCGGTGATACGGGACAGCATCGTCATGCTCGAGATGGCTGCCAGGGTCTTGAGTAGGTTCATAGCCCGCGATTATAGCTGGGCTATTGCACAAAAACGAACCAGGATTTGCCCTTCGATGAAACCTTCGCTATAATCGAGGGCTGTATTGAATTCTGTTAGCAGACACTCGTTTGGCAGGCACTGGAATGGGCCGGTTTGAATGTTTGCAAACGCAACTTGACCCCGATTAGGAAATTCCATGGCAAATACCGCACAGGCGCGCAAGCGCGCTCGTCAAGCAGTCAAGCAAAACGCACACAACTCGGCTCAGCGCTCGACCCTGCGTACCGCAATCAAGGCCGTCAAAAAGGCCATCCAGGCTGGCGACAAGGCCGCTGCTTCGCAAATCTTCCAGCAGTCCGTGTCGACCATCGACAGCATCGCTGACAAGAAAATCATCCACAAGAACAAGGCCGCTCGCCACAAGAGCCGCCTGGCTGCCGCCATCAAGGCCCTGTCGGCTTAATACACCCGACGGTAACGCCCGCGCGGCCCTGGTCGCGCGCTGAGCGTGGATGAGAAACCCGCCCGACTTGCGTCCGGCGGGTTTTTTGTTGTCCAAAACCCGTTGCCTATGACCTGTTGCCCAAAACCGGGGTCTGACCTAATGCCGGTCACTTAAGGACTTGACCGACGCGATCCAAGGGCTAGAACGGATTTATGTTCAACGTAAATCCGTTTTCTATCATGGCTCTGCAACTTGACCTGGATTACTCGGCCTCGCTGACGCCGCAGGAATTTGACCGTTTCGCCAGCCTTATCGATCCGGCGTGGATCGATGAGGCTTTGCAACAGACTGGCACTGTGTCGGTGCGTCGTCGTCGGTTACCGGCCGATCGGATGGTCTGGCTGGTAATTGGACTGGCATTGTTTCGAAACGAGCCGATCTGGCATATCGTCAAACAGCTCGATCTTGCCGATGGCCCGGCAGCCAGCACACCTGTCCCCAGTGCTTCAGTGGCGGGGCGTGAGCGTTTAGGCGAAGCCCCATTGGAATGGCTGTTCAAGCGGACGGCAAGCTGCTGGGGTGAGCGTGCCCCAGCGGAGAGTGCGCTGTTTCATGGCCTGCGCAGTTATGCTGTTGATGGCGTGGTCTGGTCGGTGCCGAGCACGCCAGAAAACGAAAGGGAGTTTGGCCGGCCCCGGGGAGGTGACGGACGTGATGGCGCTTGGCCGCAATTGCGTGCCGTCTGCCTGATGGATACCCACAGTCACCTGCTGCGCGCCGTCGACTTCGGAGAGTGCCAGACAGGTGAGCTGAGCTATGCAAAGACACTGATACAGGCTGCGCCTGATAACTCGCTCACGATTTTTGATCGAGCCTATTTCTCGGCCGCGTTTCTACTGGACTGGCAACGGTCGGGCCTGCAAAAGCATTGGCTGATACGCACCAAAACCTCGCTGTGTTATGAGGTAGTCTGCCAGGTGGCTCCCGGTGACTGTCTGGTACGGCTTCCCGTCTCACCTCAGGCGCGTCGGCAGCATCCGGATCTTCCCTCGCACTGGCAGGCTAGACTGATCGAATGCACGGTGGGCGGACAGCCTCGACGATTTCTCACCTCGCTGTGCGATGCGCATCGTTTCCCCGCGCGTGACGTCGCCGCACACTACGTGCAGCGATGGGAGATCGAACTCGGTTTCAGGGAAATGAAGCAAGGCATGCTGAAAAAAGCGCCTGTCCTGCGCAGCAGGCTGCCGGAACTCGTGCGCCAGGAAGTATGGGGAATGTTGATCGCCTACAACCTGCTGCGCCATGAAATTGCCCAGATGGCCACTGAACTGAACGTGCCACCGCAGCGCCTCAGCTTCCAATGGCTGGCCCTGGCCATCGTTACCGCGCTGTACCACTGGCCGCTCGAAACACCCGGCACCTTCCCCAAGCGATTGGCATGGCTACGTGAACAAGCACGTGCCTACCTTCTACCAGAGCGACGAACACGCTCATATCCGAGAACAATAAAATCCAGGAAATCCAAGTACCCAACAAAACATGCCAGCCCCGCTTAACTGACTGGCATTAGGGTCTGACCCCGGTTCTGGGAAATTGACATAAAAAAAGGCAGCCCGCAGGCTGCCTGGATGTGCCAAGTAGGCTTACTTGGCTGCCGGTTCGGCCGGAGCGGCGGCGTCGACTGCGGCGGCTTTCTTGGCCTTCTTGTGGTGCTTCTTCACTTTCTTCGCGGGAGCGGCGGCCGGCTCGGCGGTGGCCGTTGCAGCCGGAGCGGCGGCCGGGGCCGGAGCCTGGGCGGCGAAAGCGGAAACGGCGAACAGGGAAGCAACCAGGCCAGCGATCAGTTTGGACATTTCGGGTTCCTTTAAAGAAGAAGATGATCCACAACGGTGAATCTGCCCCCTTAACGGCAGCCCGGAATTGCTGGTTGACAGTCTTTTGCCCGCCCTACATTAACGTTTGGAAAGGTTGATCTGCCTCAAGCGATCACCGCTTGGCGCCCACGGTAGCGGCCGGCACCTTCATCCATTCGCCCGGCATCAGCGGGTGCGTCGCCAGCGAAAACGGCCCGATGGCTGAGCGCACGAGGCGCAACGTCGGCAGGCCGACGGCAGCCGTCATCCGGCGCACCTGGCGGTTTTTCCCTTCCTCGAGCGTGATCGCGATCCAGCTCGTCGGCTTGTCGTGGCGCACGCGGATGGGCGGGTTGCGCGGCCACAGCCATTCCGGTGCCGCGATCAGGTTCGCGCGGCACGGTTTCGTGATGAAGTCGCCCAGGTCGATCGGGGCCTGCAGGCGGTCCAGGCTGGCGCGGTCGGCGACGCCCTCCAGTTGTACTAAATAGGTCTTCGCTTCCTTGTGGTCCGGATGGGCGATCTGGTGCTGCAGGCGGCCGTCGTCCGTCAGCAGCATCAGGCCTTCGCTGTCGGCGTCGAGCCGGCCGGCCGGGTAGATGTTCGGGATGTCGAGGTAGTCGGCGAGGGTCTCGCGCTCGTCCTCGCGCGAGAACTGGCACAGTACCTGGAAGGGTTTGTTGAACAGGATGAGGGACATGAAGGATGGATTTTGGAGCAAAATAGCGAGCCTCTGGCCCGTCGCGATCAATACTGGTGCATAATGTTGTGCCAGTGTTGCGTCTTAGACAAGACGACGGCCAGCCCACTATTCTAATGGAGATCGCAGACCTGGCGGTCCGCCGCCGCCGCGTGCCCACTTCGGAGAACATGATGTATCAACATATCAAAGTACCTACCGATGGTCAAAAGATTACCGTCAACGCGGACTTCTCGCTGAACGTCCCCGACCAGCCGGTCATTCCCTATATCGAAGGCGATGGCACCGGCGTCGACATCACCCCGGTGATGCTGAAGGTCGTCGACGCGGCCGTCGCGAAGGCGTACGGCGGCCAGCGCAAGATCGCGTGGATGGAAGTGTTTGCCGGTGAGAAGTCGACGCAGGTGTATGGCCCGGACGTCTGGCTGCCGACCGAAACGCTGGACTGCGTGCGCGAGTACGTGGTGTCGATCAAGGGCCCGCTGACCACGCCGGTCGGCGGCGGCATCCGCTCGCTGAACGTGGCACTGCGCCAGGAACTCGACCTGTATGTCTGCCTGCGCCCCGTGCGCTATTTCAATGGCGTGCCGTCGCCGCTGCGCGAACCGCACAAGACGGACATGGTCATCTTCCGCGAGAACTCGGAAGACATCTACGCGGGCATCGAATGGGCCGCCGAGTCGGCCGAGGCGAAGAAGGTCATCGAATTCCTGACCCGCGAGATGGGCGTGCGCAAGATCCGCTTTCCGGAGACGTCCGCCATCGGCATCAAGCCGGTGTCGCGCGAGGGCACGGAGCGTCTCGTGCGCAAGGCGCTCCAGTACGCGATCGACAACGACAAGCCGTCCGTCACCATTGTCCACAAGGGCAATATCATGAAGTACACGGAAGGCGGCTTCCGCGACTGGGGCTATGCGCTGGCGCAGCGTGAATTCGGTGCCGAGCTGATCGACGGCGGGCCGTGGTGCAAGTTCAAGAACCCGCGCACGGGCAAGGACATCGTCGTCAAGGATTCGATCGCGGACGCGTTCCTGCAGCAGATCCTGCTGCGTCCGGCCGAGTACAGCGTGATTGCTACCCTGAACCTGAACGGCGACTATGTCTCGGACGCGCTGGCGGCCCAGGTCGGCGGCATCGGCATCGCGCCGGGCGCCAACATGTCCGACTCCGTCGCGATGTTCGAAGCGACCCACGGCACCGCGCCCAAGTATGCGGGCAAGGACTACGTGAACCCGGGTTCGCTGATCCTGTCGGCCGAGATGATGCTGCGCCACATGGGCTGGACGGAAGCGGCCGACCTCATCATCAGCTCGATGGAAAAGGCGATCGCGTCGAAGCGCGTCACCTATGACTTCGCGCGCCTGATGGAAGGCGCGACCCAGGTGTCGTGCTCGGGCTTCGGCGACGTGATGATCGAGAATATGTAAGCGCGGTCTTATTGACGCAGATCAAGCCCCGTATGCGTACGGGGCTTTTTTGTTTGCAGGCGGGGATGATGCGTGGTGGCGGGACCATAAAAAAAACCCCGCCGAAGCGGGGTTCTTTGCTTCCGGAGGGTGCTTACGCGCCGACGATGTTGGAAGCTTGCTTGCCTTTCGGGCCTTGCGTGACTTCGAATTGGACTTTTTGACCTTCTTTGAGGGTCTTAAAACCGTTCATATTGATCGCGGAGAAGTGCGCGAACAAATCTTCGCCGCCGTCATCAGGGGTGATGAAGCCAAAACCTTTGGAATCATTGAACCACTTAACAGTACCTGTTGCCATAAAATAACCTTCGATTAAAAACAAATCACACGAGCCATAAAAGCAAGAAGCTTCTTGCCCCCTCCTCAGCCTGCTCACTTCTTATCAACAAGTACATAAGTACATGTCAATAACTGCATTGTTGGCGCAAGAATCTCGTAAGTCAAGCGGTTTTGAACACGCGTTGTAAAAATTTACATAGTGGCTGAAAATCAAGCTCTTGATTTTCGCAATGGAACCGCCATCTGCGCTCCAACTGGAAAACGCGTAAGATGGAAAGCAAATGGGATTACCTTGAGCGTTAGTTTCCGCACACACGAAGATCGAAAGCAATTTAGAATACCCCTATGGCAACCAAGCACGATACCGAACAGCTGCTGGAGCGGCAGACAGTCAAGCCACCTCCGTTGTATCAGGTGGCGTTGCTCAATGACGACTACACGCCGATGGAGTTCGTGGTCGCCATCATTCAGGAGTACTTCAACAAGGATCGCGAGACGGCGACGCAGATCATGCTTTCTGTACACCGCCATGGTAAAGGGGTGTGCGGCGTGTTTTCCAAAGATATAGCGTGTACCAAAGTGGAGTTTGTATTAACGCATGCGCGCAAGGCAGGCCACCCCCTGCAGTGCGTGATGGAGGAAGTATGATTGCGCAGGAATTGGAAGTATCTCTACACATGGCCTTTGTCGAAGCGCGGCAGGCTCGACACGAGTTCATCACGGTCGAACACCTGCTTCTGGCGCTGCTCGACAACCCGTCGGCCGCTGAAGTCCTGCGTGCGTGCGCGGTCAATATCGAAGACCTGCGTAAGACCTTGACGAATTTCATCGGCGATAACACTCCGACCGTGCCGGGTACCGGCGAAGTCGACACCCAACCGACGCTGGGCTTCCAGCGCGTGATCCAGCGCGCGATCATGCACGTCCAGTCGGCGTCGAACGGCAAGAAGGAGGTCACCGGCGCGAACGTGCTCGTGGCGATCTTCGGCGAGAAGGACTCGCATGCCGTTTACTACCTGCACCAGCAGGGCGTGACCCGTCTCGACGTGGTCAATTTCATCTCGCACGGCGTGCGCAAGGACCAGCAGATCGACAGCCAGAAGGCGTCGGAAGGCGTGGAAGAAGCGCAGGTCGAAGGCCAGACCAAGGAAAGCCCGCTGGATCAGTTCACCACGAACCTGAACAAGGCTGCCGCCGATGGCCGCATCGATCCGCTGATCGGACGCGAAGAGGAAGTGGACCGCGTGATCCAGATCCTGTGCCGCCGCCGCAAGAACAATCCGCTGCTCGTGGGCGAGGCCGGCGTCGGCAAGACCGCGATCGCGGAGGGCCTGGCATGGCGCATCGTCCAGGAAGACGTGCCCGAGATCCTGCAGAATGCCGTCGTGTATTCGCTGGACATGGGCGCGCTGCTGGCGGGCACCAAGTACCGCGGCGACTTCGAGCAGCGCCTGAAGGCGGTGTTGAAGCAGCTCAAGGACACGCCGAACGGCATCCTGTTCATCGACGAGATCCACACGATCATCGGCGCCGGCTCGGCATCGGGCGGCACGCTCGACGCGTCGAACCTGCTCAAGCCGGCCCTCGCGAACGGCCAGCTGAAGTGCATCGGCGCGACCACGTTCACGGAATTCCGCGGCGTGTTCGAGAAGGATCATGCGCTGTCCCGCCGCTTCCAGAAAGTGGACGTGAACGAGCCGTCGATCGAGCAGACCGTGCAGATCCTGCGCGGCCTCAAGTCGCGCTTCGAAGAGCACCACGGCGTGAAGTATTCGGCGTCGGCGCTGTCGACCGCGGCCGAGCTCGCCGCTCGCTTCATCAACGACCGTCACCTGCCGGACAAGGCGATCGACGTGATCGACGAAGCGGGCGCGGCCCAGCGCGTGCTGCCGAAGTCGAAGCAGAAGAAGACCATCGGCAAGACCGAGATCGAGGACATCATCGCGAAGATCGCGCGGATCCCTCCGCAGACCGTCAACCAGGACGACCGCAGCAAGCTGCAGACCATCGACCGCGACCTGCGCAACGTCGTGTTCGGGCAAGACCCGGCCATCGAAGCGTTGTCGGCCGCGATCAAGATGGCCCGCGCCGGCCTCGGCAAGCAGGACAAGCCGATCGGTTCGTTCCTGTTCTCCGGTCCGACCGGCGTCGGCAAGACGGAAGTCGCGAAGCAGCTGGCGTTCATCCTCGGCATCGAGCTGGTGCGTTTCGACATGTCCGAGTACATGGAGCGTCACGCCGTGTCGCGCCTGATCGGTGCGCCGCCGGGCTACGTCGGCTTCGACCAGGGCGGCCTGCTGACCGAGGCCATCACCAAGAAGCCGCATGCGGTGCTGCTGCTGGACGAGATCGAAAAGGCTCATCCGGACATCTTCAACATCCTGCTGCAGGTGATGGACCATGGCACGCTGACCGACAACAACGGCCGCAAGGCGGACTTCCGCAACGTGATCATCATCATGACCACGAATGCAGGTGCGGAAAGCCTGACCAAGCGTTCGGTGGGCTTCGTGGATTCGAAGGCGCAGGGCGACGAGATGGCCGACATCAAGCGCATGTTCACGCCTGAGTTCCGCAACCGCCTGGATGCGATCATCAGCTTCCGCGCGCTGGACGAGGACATCATCCTGCGCGTCGTGGACAAGTTCCTGATGCAGCTGGAAGAGCAGCTGCACGAGAAGAAAGTGGAAGCCGTCTTCACCGAGAAACTGCGCAAGTTCCTCGCGAAGAAAGGTTTCGATCCGCTGATGGGTGCCCGTCCGATGTCGCGCCTGATCCAGGACATGATCCGCAAGGCACTGGCCGACGAACTGCTGTTCGGCCGTCTCGTGAACGGTGGCCGCGTCACGGTCGACCTGAACGAGAAGGACGATGTGTTCCTCGAGTTCCCGGAAGGCGACGTCCCGCCGCCGCCGGAGCCTGTCGAGACCGTCGAGATCGAATAAGCGATCCCGTATCGCTGCAGAAAAGCCCGCCTTGTGCGGGCTTTTTTTTCGTCATTCTCATGTCACAAAAGAATGCATGGGTGTCACACATCGTCATTTTGTTGTCATAAGGCATTTCTATAATCGGTCGCATCCCTCCCATCCGGACATAGCCCCATGCGACTCGCACAGCTTTCCACCGGCACCAAGATCATCGGCGCCTTTGCCGTGGTGTCCCTTGCCATCGTCATCATTTCCCTCGTCGCGCTGTGGCGCATGCATGCCGCCGACGCCATCACGAACGACCTCGTCAACAATAAACTGGCCCGGCAACAGCTGACGGCCGAGCTGCTGGGCGTCACGCGCCTGAACGGCGTGCGCGCGGTCGCCATCGCCCGCAGCGACAGCCTCGAGGCGGGCGATTATTTCCAGGCCATGCTCGTGCAGGGCGAAAAGAACGTGGCCGCGCTCGAAGCGAAGCTGGCGGCGTTGCCGACCATGCCGGGCGAGCGCGCGCTGATCGACACCGCCGTCGAGCGCAAGGCCGCCTACATGAACGTCCGCCGGCAGGTGTTCCAGGCAAAGGATCTCGGCAAGACGCAGGAGGTCGAGCAGCTGGCGGCCGGCGACATGGCCACGACCTTCGACGCCTACACGGGCGCACTCGATGCGCTGCTGGCCTGGCAGACCCGCGAGGCGCATGCGCTGGCCGCCACGTCCGCGCAGGCATTCGCCCTCAGCCGCGTGCTGTTGCCCGCATTCGGCGTGGCCGCGCTGCTCGTCGGTTGTGCCGCCGGCTGGCTGCTCACGCGCAGCATCGTGACGCCGCTGCAGGATGCCGTCGTGCTGGCCGAGCGCGTCGCGACGGGCGATCTCGCCGCCACCATCGACCACGCCAGAGGCGACGAGATCGGCCGATTGTTCGATGCGCTGAACCACATGACGGACGGCATGTCGGCCACCGTCGTGAAAGTGCTGGACAGCGCCCGCATGATCGACGGCGCGTCGGCCGAGATCGCGGCCGGCAACCGCGACCTGTCGCACCGCACGGAAGCGCAGGCGCGCAGCCTGCATGCGACCGTGCAGGCGATGGCCGACCTGACCGAGGCCGTCGAACAGAACCACGTGAACGCCCACGACGCCAACGAGCTCGCGCTGGCCGCGTCCGGCGTGGCGAAGGACGGTGCCGGCGCCGTCGGGCAGATGGTCGAGCGCATGGAGACGATCCGCCAGTCGGCCGCACGCATCGGCGACATCACGGCGATGATCGACGGGATCGCGTTCCAGACGAATATCCTGGCGCTGAACGCGGCCGTCGAAGCGGCGCGTGCGGGCGAGCAGGGCCGCGGCTTTGCGGTGGTTGCCGGCGAGGTGCGCAACCTGGCCCAGCATTCCGCATCGGCAGCAAAAGAAATCAAGCACCTGATCGGCGAGTCGACGCTGGCCATCGCGTCCGGCGCCGGCATCGCCAGCGCGGCGGGCGACACGATGCGCGAGATCCTCGACCGTGTCCAGCAGGTGGCCGACCTGCTGCACGCGATCGACGGCGCCAGTTCGGAACAGGCGGCCGGCATCGCGCGCGTGCGCGGCGTCATCGCCGAGATGGACGAGGCGACGCAGCAGAATGCCGCGATGGTCGAGCAGGCGGCCGCCGCGGCGGCCACGATGCGGGCGCAGGCGGAAGAGTTGACGGACGTGGTGTCCACGTTCCGTGTGCGCGGGGGCGAGATGACGCGTCACGTGCTCGTCGACGACAGCCAGGACGAGCCGGGTCTTGCGCTGCCGGCACCGGCGTACGTCTGAGGAGCCGGCAACTCTTATCAACGTCATTCCCGCGAAGGCGGGAATCCAATGTGCACGCGTTTCGACAGCGCATGCAGAACTTGGGTCCCCGCCTTCGCGGGGACGACGTGCGTGCGCCTCGTCTTAAATCGCCGCCAACGCCCGCGCCAGGTCAGCCCGCTGGTCCTCCACGTGCTCGATCCCGACGGATAACCGGATCAACCCGTCGCCGATCCCGAGCCGCGCCCGCTGGTCCGCCGGAATGGTCGCATGTGTCATGATGGCCGGATGCTCGATCAGGCTCTCGACGCCGCCCAGGCTCTCGGCCAGGGTGAAGATCTCGCACTGTTCCAGGAAACGGCGGGCGCCGGCGATGTCCGTGTCGAGATCGATGGAAATGATGCCGCCGTAGCCGTGCATCTGGCGTCTTGCCAATTCGTGCTGCGGATGCGATGCCAGGCCAGGGTAGTAGACGTGCCGCACCCTTGCCTTGCCCTGCAGCCACTGCGCCAGGTCGAGCGCGTTGCTGTTGCTGCGTTCCACGCGCAGGGCCAGCGTCTTGATCCCGCGGAGGACGAGGAAACTGTCGAACGGTCCCTGGATGGCGCCGACGGCATTCTGGATGAAGCCAAGGCGCTCGCGCCACGCCTGCTGGTGCGCGTGTCCACCGACGACGGCGACGCCGCCGATGACGTCCGAGTGGCCGTTCATGTACTTCGTCGTCGAGTGCACGACGATGTCGATGCCCAGTTCCAGCGGCCGCTGGTTGATGGGGCTCGCGAACGTGTTGTCGCACACCGTCATCACGCCGCGCTCGCGGCACAGCTGCGCGATCGCATGCAGGTCGGCCAGCTTGAGCATCGGGTTCGTCGGTGTCTCGACCCACACCATCTTCGTCTCCGGCCGCAGCGCGTTCGCGAGCGCCAGCGGGTCCGTCAGGTCGACGTACGTGAAATCGTGGCCGGCGCTGGCGCGGCGCACGCGCTCGAACAGCCGGTAGGTGCCGCCGTACATGTCGTCGCCGGCCACGATGTGCGAGCCGGCCGGCAGCAGTTCGAGTACGGCCGCGATGGCCGCGAGGCCGGATGCGAACGCGTACGCGGCGCCGCCGCTTTCGATGTCGGCCACGCAGCGCTCCAGCGCCCAGCGGGTCGGGTTGTGCGAGCGGCCGTAGTCCAGTCCCTTGTGCACGCCCGGGCTTTCCTGGGCAAAGGTCGATGTCGCGTAAATGGGCGGCATCACGGCGCCCGTCGTGGGGTCGGGCGCCTGGCCGCCGTGAATGACGCGCGTGGCGATGTGGCGTTGCTGGTTGTCGTCTGAATGGCTCACGTGAGAGTCCTGCGCAGATGGTTGAGAAGGTCGAAGCGGGTGATCAGGCCGTAGAAACGGTCGCCGTCGACGATGACGGCGGTCAGGCCGCGGTCGAGGATGTCGCGCAGCTGTTGCATGCTCGCGGAGGGCGCCAGCGTCTGCAGGTCGGATGTCATCGTACCGGACACCGGCGCCTTGAAGTGTTCCCTGTCACTGGTCACGTGCAGCAGCAGGTCGGACTCGTCGATCAGGCCCACGAGCTTGCCCTTGTCGATGACCGGCATCTGCGCGAGGTCGGCGCTGCGCATGCGGTTGAAGGCGGTCAGCAGGGTATCGGTCGGGGACACGGTGATGACTTCACCGTCGTCGAAGCGGCGGCCGATCAGGTCGCGCAGATCGCCCATGCGGGGCCGGTGCAGCAGGCCCTGGTCGACCATCCAGCCGTCGCTGTACACCTTGGTCAAATAGCGCGTGCCCGTGTCGCAGACGAAGGTCACGACGCGCTTGGGCGTCGTCTGCGCGCGGCAGTAACGCAGCGCGGCCGCGAGCAGGGTGCCCGTCGAGGAACCGGCCAGGATGCCTTCCTGGCGCAGCAGTTCGCGCGCCGTGTTGAAGCTTTCCTCGTCGCTGATGGAATATGCCGTCTTCACGCGCGACATGTCGGCAATGGACGGGATGAAATCCTCGCCGATGCCTTCGACGGCCCAGGAGCCGGAGACGTCGCTGACTTGTCCCGTCTTGATATAGTCGGCCAGGATCGAGCCCTGCGGATCGGCCAGCACGAATTCCAGGTCCGGCTGCACGCGCGCGAAAAAGCGCGACAGGCCCGTCAACGTGCCGGACGAGCCGACACCCACGACGATGGCGTCCAGTTCATGGCGCATCTGGTCCCAGATCTCGGGCGCGGTGGTGGTCTCGGGCGCGGTGGTGGTCTCGTGCGCGGTCGGGTTGGCGGGATTGTTGAACTGGTCGGCGAACCAGGCGCCGGGAATCTCGCGCGCGAGCCGCGCCGCGTAGTCCTGGTAGTACTCGGGGTGCCCTTTGCCCACGTCGGAGCGGGTGAGGTGGATCTCGGCGCCGAGGGCTTTCAGGTGCAGGATTTTTTCGGACGCCATCTTGTCCGGCACGACGAGCACGACGCGGTAACCCTTGATGCGCGCGACGAGCGCGAGGCCCAGCCCCGTGTTGCCGGCCGTCGCTTCGACGACGGTGCCGCCGGGCTGCAGGCGGCCGTCGCGCTCCGCCGCCTCGATCATGGCGCGGCCGACGCGGTCCTTGATGGAACCGCCGGGGTTCTGGGATTCGAGCTTGAGGAACAGGCGGCAGGGGCCCGTGTCCATGCGGGTCACTTCCACCATGGGGGTGTTGCCGATCAGCGAAAACAGTGCAGCTTGCGACAAGTCTTGCATATTGCCTCCGTGCGGACGGGCGGTGCGCTACCTCATGGGTGGCGCATCGGAAAGCTGGCACCGGTCGGGCACCAGGCCGTAGTAAAAAAATAATAATACGGCTTTTCGCGGATGTGTGGGTTGGTCGGAATTAAAGATCGACCCGGCGTCAGCCACCCGCCTTCAGCCGGCGCCACAACGTCGTCCGGCTGATGCCGAGGTAGCGGGCGGCCGCGTCGCGCTGGCCGTCGAAGCGCGCCAGCACGTCGGCCAGGCTCTCCTGGGCCTGCGTCGGTGGCGCAACCGCACGGACGGCCGGCAGCGCCCCCAGCTCCGGCGCCACGGACAACAGGAACGCGGGCGTCAGCGCCTGCAGCGGCTCGGCGGCGAGGAACAGGGCGAGCCGTTCCATCAGGTTGCGCAGCTCGCGCACGTTGCCCGGCCAGGCATAGGCCTGCAACAGCGGGGCGCACGCCGCGATCTCGGCCGCCAGGTTCGGATGCGGCCGGGCGCTCAGCGCGGCGAGAGCGTTCTTCAGCGCCCACTCGGCCAGTTGCGGGACGTCCTCGGGGCGGGCGCGCAGCGGGGGCAGGGCGAGGCGCAGCACGGCCAGGCGATAGAACAGGTCTGCGCGGAAGCGCCCCTCGCGCACTCTCGCTTCCAGGTCGCAGTGCGTGGCGCTGATTACGCGCACGTCGATGGGCACGGGACGCGTGCCGCCCACGCGCATCACCTCGCGCTCCTCGAGCACGCGCAACAAGCGCGTCTGCAGCGCGAGCGGCATTTCGCCGATCTCGTCGAGGAACAGGGTGCCGCCGTCCGCCGCCTCGAACAGGCCCGCGTGGCCGCCGCGGCGCGCGCCCGTGAACGCGCCTTCCTCGTGGCCGAACAGTTCCGATTCCAGCAGCGACTCGGCGATCGCGCCACAGTTGACGGCGATGAACGGGCGGTTCGCGCCGCGCCGCGGACTTTCGCGGTGGATGGCCTGGGCGACGAGTTCCTTGCCGCTGCCCGTCTCGCCCTGGATCAGCACCGTCGCCGGCGAGCGCGCGTACAGCACGACCGTCTGGCGCAGCCGTTCCATCGCGGGCGACTCGCCGCGCAGGTCGGCCAGGCCGCGGCGCGCGCGCCGGCTGTCGGCGGCGGCCACGCGCCGTCCGCGTCCGCTTTCGAGGCGGGTCAGGCGCGCCATCTCGAGGGCGTCGTCGAACGCGCGCCGGATGGAGTCCAACGAGTAGACGAACACCGTCTTGAGGCCCGCTTCCTCGGCCAGGTCCGTGATCAGTCCGGCGCCCACGATCACCTCGACCCCGGCCGCCTTCAGCTCGGCGATGCTGGCGCGCGCATCGTCTTCCGTGACGTACGTGCGCTGCTCGACGGCGAGGCCGAACGTGGCCGCGAACTCGGCCAGTTCCGCCACGGGCCGCTGGTAATGGACGAGGCCGATGCGCACGGACATGCGCCGCGCGCGCGACAGGGCCTGCATGACGTCGAAGCCGCTCGCGGTCGCGACGACGACCGGCACCGACACGCGTCCTTTCAGGTAGGCCGCATTGGACCCGGCCGCGATGACGACGTCGCAGTGTTCCGTCGCCATGCGCTCGCGGATGTGGCGCGCGGCCTCGTCGAAGCCCAGGTGCAGCGGTTCGATCTGGGCCAGGTGGTCGTACTCGGGCGTGATGTGGCGGAACAGGTCGGACAGGCGCGACACGGAGACCGTCCAGATGACGGGCTTGCCGGCGCCCTGGTCCGGCGCGGGTGCGGGACGGGTCGGGTAACTCATGTTGCAAGTGTACATGAATGTGCAACGCATGTTTCAATCCGGTTTCACGCTGAAACGGTTGGGCGCAAACATTTACGCGAGCCGTAAGAATCGGGTAAGGCGGCCCACTTAGGATCGATACCAGCCCGTCAACCTGAGCGGCGCATTACTAGAAGATTGGAGACAAAAGTGGAAGATGACATCGTCCAGCGGGTCAAAGCAGACCCGAATTACCAAAAGCTCGTCAAGACACGTTCCCGCTACGGCTGGACGCTGACCTGGCTCGTGATGATCGCGTACTACGGCTTCACCTGCCTGAACGCCTTCGACAAGCAGTTCATGGCCTCGAAGATCGGCGACGGCGTCATGTCGTGGGGCGTGCCGCTGGGTCTGTTCGTGATCCTGTTCACCATCGCGGTCACCGGCATCTACGTGCGCCGCGCCAACAGCGAATTCGACGCGCTGACCGACGCCATCCAACGCAACGCTGCCTCCGGCAAGGAAAAGGTGCGCGCATGAAGAACACGACCCTCATGAAGAGCGCCGCCGCCGCGGCGCTGCTGGCCGCCGCCGGCGCCGTCATCGCCGCACCCGACCTGGGCCAGGCGCAGAAACAGGCGACCAACTGGACCGCGATCACGATGTTCGCCGCATTCGTGATCTTCACGCTGTTCATCACCAAGTGGGCCGCCGCCCGCACCCGTTCCGCCTCCGACTTCTACACGGCCGGCGGCGGCATCACCGGCTTCCAGAACGGCCTGGCGATCGCCGGCGACTACATGTCGGCCGCGTCGTTCCTCGGCATTTCCGCCGCCGTGTTCGCGAACGGCTTCGACGGCCTGATCTATGCGATCGGCTTCCTCGTCGGCTGGCCCGTCATCACGTTCCTGATGGCCGAGCGCCTGCGCAACCTGGGCCGCTTCACATTCGCCGACGTGGCCGCCTACCGCTTCGCGCAGAAGCCGGTGCGCATGTTCGCCGCCTCGGGCACGCTCGTCACCGTGCTGTTCTACCTGATCGCGCAGATGGTCGGCGCCGGCCAGCTGATCAAGCTGCTGTTCGGCCTGGACTACGGCATCGCCGTCGTGCTCGTCGGCGTGCTGATGATGGTCTACGTGCTGTTCGGCGGCATGACCGCGACGACCTGGGTGCAGATCATCAAGGCCGTGATGCTGCTGGCTGGCGCCTCGTTCATGGCGTTCTCCGTGCTGGCCATGTACAACTTCAGCCCGGAAGCGCTGTTCGCCAAGGCCGTCGAAGTGCACAGCAAGAAAGACGCGATCATGGGCCCGGGCGGCTTCATCAAGGATCCGATCTCCGGCATCTCGTTCGGCATGGCGCTGATGTTCGGTACCGCCGGCCTGCCGCACATCCTGATGCGTTTCTTCACCGTCCCGAGCGCCAAGGAAGCACGCAAATCGGTGCTGTGGGCGACCACCTGGATCGGCTACTTCTACATCCTGACCTTCATCATCGGCTTCGGCGCAATCGTGCTGGTCGGTACGAATCCGGCGTTCAAGGACGCTGCCGGCAAACTGCTGGGCGGTAACAACATGGCGGCCGTGCACCTGGCGAGCGCCGTCGGCGGCGACGTCTTCCTCGGCTTCATCTCGGCTGTCGCGTTCGCAACGATCCTGGCCGTCGTGGCCGGCCTGACCCTGTCGGGCGCCTCGGCCGTGTCGCACGACCTGTACGCCACCGTCATCAAGAAGGGCCAGCCGGCTCCGGGCAGCGAACTGCGCGTGTCGAGGATCACGACGGTCTGCCTGGGCATCGTCGCCGTCTTCCTGGGCTATGTGTTCGAGACGATCAACGTGGCCTTCATGGTCTCGCTGGCCTTCGCGATCGCGGCTTCGGCCAACTTCCCGGTGCTGTTCATGTCCGTCCTGTGGAGCAAGTGCACCACCCGCGGCGCGACCGTGGGCGGCTTCCTGGGCCTGGCGACCGCCGTCATCCTGACGCTGCTGTCGAAGTCCGTGTGGGTCGACGTCTTCCACAATGCGCACGAGATCTTCCCGTACACGTCGCCGGCGCTGTTCTCGATGACCGTCGGCTTCGTCGGCGTGTGGCTGTTCTCGATCACCGACAAGAGCCCGCGTGCCGCCATCGACAAGGCCGGCTACGAAGCACAGGAAGTGCGTTCGGAAACCGGTATCGGCGCTGCCGCAGCGTCGGCACACTGATCGAACCCCGATCCATGAAACCCGCACGCACCCGCGTGCGGGTTTTTTCTTTTATGGCGCCACGTCGCCGGCCTTCTCGGCAAACGGCCGCGCATACCGCACCAGCGAGACCAGCGTCTTGCCCGGCTCCTCGTTGAAGATCTCGTGGGCGGAATCCTCGAACCACACGAGCTGCTTCGAAGGCGCCTTCACCTTCGCGAACCACTCCGCCGTGGCCGACGCCGACACGTTGTAGTCGTGCCGGCCGTTGAAGATGACGATGGGGCAGCGGAAGGTCGTGTAGACGCTGAAGTCCTGCGTCAGTACGTCCGTCAGCATGCGGCTCGACGAGAACTCCGTGCCGTCCCACATCGTCTTCAGATCGGCATCCGTATATTCCGGCGCCAGCTTCGCGGCCGCCGATTCGGCGTCGGTCCCGGTGCGGCCGTACACGGCGCCGCCGTAGCGCGCGAGCCATTTGCGCTGCAGGTACAGATCCTTCAGCACGAGCGGCTTGCCCGGCGCGGCGTAGGGTGCGATCGAGGCCAGTTCGCGTATGGCGTCCTGGTTGCCTTCCTTGCGCGCCGCATCCATCGTGTACTGCCAGCTGCGCCGTTCGCTCTCCATCGCATCCGTGACCTGGCCGATGCCGATGTAGGCGTGCAGCCAGTCCGGATGGCGCTGCGCGATCTGGATGCCCAGCGACGAACCCCACGAGTGGCCCAGCACGAAGATGCGGTCCTTGCCGAATTCCTTGCGCAGGAACGCCACCATCTCTTCGGCGTCGGCCAGCATGCGCGCCCGCGTCATCGTGGGCGCGACCCTGGCCGGATCGTTGGCGGCATACGTCTTGCCGGCGCCGCGCTGGTCCCATTGCACGACCGTGAAATATTCTTCCCAGCCGCGCTGGAAATACCAGCTCGTCGGCATCGCCACATAGCCAGGGCCGCCGTGCAGGAACAGCAGTACCGGATTGCGCCGGTCCGTGCCGCGCACGCTGATCCACTGGTCGATCCCGCCGATGCGCACGGCGCGCGTCTGCTCGACGCCTTGCGGCGTGACGATGCGGCGCATGTCGGCGATGATTTTCACGGCGTCCGCGCGGCTGTCGGGGCCGGCGGCGCCGGCGAGCGTGGTGATGGACAGGCCGGCCAGCAGCGCGGCGCACAGCCTGGAAGAGCGTTGGAACATGGTGTGTCCTTGTCGTCATGAAGGGGCGCGCGCAGTCTGTTCCGTTTCCTTTCATGTGTCAACGATGTTTCATTCTGAAACGATGTGAAACATGGCATCGCAGGGAGAACTACCCAACCCCTTGAATATCCGGGCTGTCTGCGGTGCCGGACGACTGGCACGGTCCTTGCAAACCCATGGGCCACCATCACAGAACGCATCATGAAAGGGTAGACATGAGCCAACAATCCGCCGGCGCCAAATTCCGCCAGGCCGTCCAGGAAGAACATCCGCTGCAGGTTATCGGCGCCATCAACGCCAACCACGCGCTGCTGGCCAAGCGGGCCGGCTACCGCGCGATCTACCTGTCGGGTGGCGGTGTCGCGGCCGGGTCGCTGGGCCTGCCGGACCTCGGCATTTCCGGGCTCGAAGACGTGCTGATCGACGTGCGCCGCATCACCGACGTGTGCGACCTGCCGCTGCTCGTCGACATCGACACGGGCTTCGGCGCGTCTGCCTTCAACGTCGCGCGGACCGTGCGCTCGCTGATCAAGGCCGGCGCGGGCGCGTGCCACATCGAGGATCAGGTCGGCGCCAAGCGTTGCGGCCACCGTCCCGGCAAGGAGATCGTCACCCAGGGCGAGATGGTCGACCGCGTGAAAGCCGCCGTCGACGCACGCACGGACGACGACTTCGTCATCATGGCGCGTACGGACGCGCTGGCCGTCGAGGGCCTGGATAAAGCCGTCGAGCGCGCGGTCGCGTGCGTGGAGGCGGGCGCCGACATGATCTTCCCGGAAGCCATCACGAGCCTGGAGATGTACGCCCAGTTCAAGAAGGCGGTCAAGGTGCCGATCCTCGCGAACATCACGGAATTCGGTTCGACGCCGCTGTTCACCGTGGACGAGCTGCGCGGCGCCGACGTCGACATCGTGCTGTACCCGCTGTCCGCGTTCCGCGCGATGAACAAGGCCGCGGAAAACGTCTACGAGGCCATCCGCCGCGACGGCACGCAGAAGAACGTCGTCGACACGATGCAGACCCGCGCCGAACTGTACGAGCGCATCGATTACCACAGCTACGAACAGAAGCTCGACGCGCTGTTCGCCCAGAATAAAGCCAAATAAAAGGAGACCAAGAGATGACCGATGTGAAGACCGATACGCCCACCTTCAAGCCGAAGAAATCCGTCGCGCTGTCCGGCGTCGCCGCCGGCAATACCGCACTGTGTTCCGTGGGCCGCTCCGGCAACGACCTGCATTACCGCGGCTACGACATCCTGGACGTGGCCGGCAACAGCGAGTTCGAGGAAATCGCCTACCTGCTCGTGCACGGCAAGCTGCCGAACGAGGCCGAACTGCGCGGCTACAAGGCCAAGCTCAAATCGCTGCGCGGCCTGCCGTACGCCGTGAAAGCCGCGCTGGAAGCGCTGCCGGCCGGCGCGCACCCGATGGACGTGATGCGCACGGGCGCGTCGGTGCTGGGCTGCGTGCTGCCGGAAAAGGACGACCACAATATCGCCGGCGCGCGCGACATCGCCGACCGCCTGATGGCGTCGTTCGGCTCGATGCTGCTGTACTGGTACCACTACAGCCATAACGGCAAGCGCATCGACGTGGAGACGGACGACGATTCGATCGGCGGCCACTTCCTGCACCTGCTGCACGGCTTCAAACCGTCGGACGAGTGGGTCAAGGCCATGCACACTTCCTTGATCCTGTACGCGGAACACGAGTTCAACGCGTCGACCTTTACCGGCCGCGTCATCGCCGGCACCGGTTCCGACATCTATTCCGCGATCACGGGCGCGATCGGCGCGCTGCGCGGTCCGAAGCACGGCGGCGCCAACGAAGTGGCGCTTGACATCCAGAAGCGCTACGAGAACGCGGACGAGGCGGAAGCGGACATCCGCAACCGCGTGGCGAACAAGGAAGTCGTCATCGGCTTCGGCCACCCGGTCTACACGATCTCCGACCCGCGCAACAAGGTGATCAAGGAAGTGGCGCGCACGCTGTCGCAGGAAGCCGGCTCGATGAAGATGTTCGACATCGCCGAGCGCCTCGAATCCGTGATGTGGGAAGTGAAGAAGATGTTCCCGAACCTCGACTGGTTCTCGGCCGTCTCGTACCACATGATGGGCGTGCCGACGGCGATGTTCACGCCGCTGTTCGTCATCTCGCGCACGTCCGGCTGGTCGGCGCACGTCATCGAGCAGCGCATCGACAACAAGATCATCCGCCCGAGCGCGAACTACGTCGGTCCGGAAGACCTGAAGTTCGTGCCGCTGGCCGAGCGCAAGTAAAGATGGACGCCGGCGGCATCCATATCCGTCCCCTGGGCGCCGCCGACGCGGTGCCTTACCGCGCGCTGCGCCTGGAAAGCCTGCGCAACTTCCAGTTCGCGCACGGTCCCGCGTACGACGACGCGCTCGCGCAGTCGGAAGCGTGGCATGCCGACCGGCTGGCGCGGCCCGACTACACGTGGTTCGGCGCCTTCGACGGCACGCTTCTCGTCGGCGCCATCTGCCTGCGCGCCAAGGCGGGGAGCCGGCTGCGCCATTCGGCGAGCCTGAACAGCCTGATGGTCGCGCAGAGCCACCAGCGCGCCGGTATCGGGCGCCTGCTGACGGCCCATTTGATCGAACACGCCCGTTCGCTGGGCCACCTGCGCCGCCTCACGCTGACGCTCATCGACGGCAACGCGCCCGCGCGGCGCCTGTACGATGCGTTCGGCTTCCAGTCCTTCGGCGTCGAGCCGGACGCCATTTATCATGAGGGCGGGTACCGTGCGATCCACCACCTGCATCTCCCTCT
The DNA here is from genome assembly GCF_029223865.1 of Telluria mixta. NCBI lineage: Bacteria > Pseudomonadati > Pseudomonadota > Betaproteobacteria > Burkholderiales > Oxalobacteraceae > Telluria > Telluria mixta. Next base: position 33,673 of record NZ_CP119520.1, on the reverse strand, counting down.
CGTTTCACAGGTCACGCCATGAACAGCCAATATCGCAAGCCCCTGCACGGCACCAATCTCCATTACTTCGATGCGAAGGCCGCCGTCGAGGAGATCCAGCCCGGCGCCTGGGGCACCCTCCCGTACACCTCGCGCGTGCTGGCCGAAAACCTCGTGCGCCGCTGCGAGCCGATGGCGCTGGTGCCGTCGCTGAAGCAGATCATCGAACGCAAGCGCGACCTCGACTTCCCCTGGTTCCCGGCGCGCGTCGTGTGCCATGACATCCTCGGCCAGACGGCCCTCGTCGACCTGGCCGGCCTGCGCGACGCCATCGCGCAAGAGGGCGGCAATCCGGCCCTCGTGAATCCGGTCGTGCCGACGCAGCTCGTCGTCGACCACTCGCTGGCCGTCGAATGCGGCGGCTTCGATCCGGACGCCTTCGCGAAGAACCGCGCCATCGAGGACCGCCGCAACGAAGACCGCTTCGACTTCATCGAATGGACCCGCAAGGCGTTCGAGAACGTCGACGTGATCCCGCCCGGGAACGGCATCCTCCACCAGATCAACCTGGAGCGCATGAGCCCCGTCGTGCAGGTCAAGGATGGCGTGGCGTTCCCCGACACGCTCGTCGGCACCGACTCGCACACGCCGATGGTCGATGCGCTGGGCGTCATCGCGATCGGCGTCGGCGGCCTGGAAGCGGAGAGCGTCATGCTGGGCCGCGCGTCGTACATGCGCCTGCCGGACATCGTCGGCGTCGAGCTGACCGGCAGGCCGGGCCCCGGCATCACGGCGACCGACCTCGTGCTGGCGCTGACGGAATTCCTGCGCAAGTCGAAAGTGGTGTCCGCCTACCTCGAGTTCTACGGCGAAGGCGCCGCGAACCTCACGCTCGGCGACCGCGCGACGATTTCCAACATGGCCCCGGAATACGGCGCGACCGCGGCGATGTTCGCCATCGACGAGCAGACCATCAAGTACCTCAGGCTGACGGGCCGCGACGACGACCTCGTGAAACTGGTCGAGCTGTATGCGAAGGAAACGGGCCTGTGGGCGGACACGCTGCAGGACGCGCAGTACGAGCGGACACTCCATTTCGATTTGTCGACCGTCGTGCGCAACATCGCCGGCCCGTCGAACCCGCACAAGCGCGTGGCCACGTCGGAACTGGCGCAGCACGGCATCACGGGGCCCGTCGAAAACGAGCCCGGCAAAATGCCGGACGGCGCCGTGATCATCGCCGCCATCACGAGCTGCACGAACACGAACAATCCTCGCAACATGGTCGCCGCGGGCCTCCTCGCGCGCAACGCGAACGCGCGCGGGCTCGCGCGCAAGCCGTGGGTGAAATCCTCGCTTGCGCCGGGCTCCAAGGCCGTGCCGCTGTACCTGGAAGAGGCGGGCCTGTTGCCGGAGCTGGAGCAGCTGGGCTTCGGCGTCGTCGCCTTTGCCTGCACGACCTGCAACGGCATGTCCGGTGCGCTGGACCCGGCGATCCAGCAGGAGATCGTCGAGCGCGACCTGTACGCGACCGCGGTCCTGTCGGGCAACCGCAATTTCGACGGCCGCATCCACCCGTATGCGAAGCAGGCATTCCTCGCGTCGCCGGCGCTCGTCGTCGCGTATGCGATCGCGGGCACGATCCGCTTCGACATCGAGAAGGACGTGCTGGGGACGGACGCCGACGGCAATCCGGTGCGCCTGGCCGACATCTGGCCGAGCGATGCGGAGATCGACGCCGTCGTCGAGAAGGCCGTGAAGCCGCAGCAGTTCCGCAAGGTCTACGACATCATGTTCGCGCGCCGCGAAGCCGGGGACGCTCCCGTGTCGCCGCTGTACGACTGGCGCCCGATGAGCACCTACATCCGCCGTCCGCCGTACTGGGAAGGTGCCCTCGCGGGCGAGCGTACGTTGGCCGGCATGCGCCCGCTGGCGGTCCTGGGCGACAACATCACGACCGACCACCTGTCGCCGTCGAACGCGATCATGCTGAACAGCGCGGCGGGTGAATACCTCGCGAAGATGGGCCTGCCGGAAGAAGATTTCAATTCGTACGCGACGCACCGCGGCGACCACCTGACGGCGCAGCGCGCCACGTTCGCGAACCCGACGCTGAAGAACGAGATGGTGCGCAACCCGGACGGCAGCGTACGCGCCGGTTCGCTGGCCCGCATCGAGCCGGAAGGGACCGTGACGCGCATGTGGGAAGCGATCGAGACGTACATGGAGCGCAAGCAGCCGCTGATCGTGATCGCCGGCGCCGATTACGGCCAGGGCTCCTCGCGCGACTGGGCCGCGAAGGGCGTGCGCCTGGCGGGCGTGGAAGCCATCGTGGCCGAAGGCTTCGAGCGCATCCACCGCACGAACCTCGTCGGCATGGGCGTGCTGCCGCTGGAATTCCAGCCGGGGACCACGCGGCTCACGCTGGGCATCGACGGCACCGAGACGTTCGACGTCGTGGGCGAGCGGACGCCGCGCGCGACTTTGACGCTTGTGATTCATCGTCGCAGCGGCGAGACCGTCGAGGTGCCGGTCATCTGCCGTCTCGACACGGCCGAGGAAGTGTCGATCTACGAAGCGGGTGGGGTGCTGCAGCGGTTTGCGCAGGACTTCCTCGCGTCTTCCAAAGTGGCAGCATAAAAACACCGTCGCCCCTGCGCAGGCAGGGGCCCAATTTTGCATGCATCTCGAAGGCGCATACAGAACTTGGGTCCCCGCCTCCGCGGGGACGACGGGCTAGGGATAACACTTATGGCAAACGTACCCCAAATCAAAATCCCCGCCGTCTACATGCGCGGCGGCACGAGCAAAGGCGTGTTCTTCCGCCTGCAAGACCTGCCCGAAGCGGCGCAGGTTCCCGGCGAGGCGCGAGACAGATTCCTGCTGCGCGTGATCGGCAGCCCCGATCCGTACGCCAAGCACATCGACGGCATGGGCGGCGCCACGTCCAGCACGAGCAAGACCGTGATCGTCGCGCCCAGCTCCCGTCCCGGCCACGACGTCGACTATCTGTTCGGCCAGGTCGCCATCGACAAGCCGTTCGTCGACTGGAGCGGCAATTGCGGGAACCTGTCCGCCGCGATCGGCCCGTATGCCATCGCCAACGGCTTCATCGACCCTGCGCGCATCCCGGACGACGGTATCGTCACCGTGCGCATCTGGCAGGCCAACATCAGGAAGACGATCGTCGCCCACGTGCCCGTCGCGGACGGGCAGGTGCAGGAGACGGGCGACTTCGAGCTCGATGGCGTGACGTTCCCGGCGGCCGAGGTGCAGCTCGAATTCATGGACCCGGCAGCCGAAGAGGGAGACGGCGGCGGCGCGATGTTCCCGACCGGGAACTTGGTCGACGACCTGGAGGTGCCGGGCGTCGGCACGCTCAAGGCAACGCTCATCAACGCGGGCATCCCGACCGTCTTCGTGAACGCGGCCGACATCGGCTACACGGGCACCGAACTGCAGGACGCGATCAACGGCGACCCGAAGGCGCTGGCGATGTTCGAGACGATCCGTGCCTACGGCGCCATGCGCATGGGCCTGATCGCGCACGTGGAGGAGGCCGCGCGGCGCCAGCACACGCCGAAGGTCGCCTTCGTCGCGCCGCCCGCGGGCTATGCCGCGTCGAGCGGCAGGCGGGTCGAGGCGGGCGACATCGACCTGCTCGTGCGCGCCCTGTCGATGGGCAAGCTGCACCATGCGATGATGGGCACGGCGGCCGTCGCCATCGGCACGGCGGCGACGATTCCGGGCACGCTCGTGAGCCTCGCCGCCGGCGGGCGGGCACATGAAGCCGTGCGGTTCGGCCATCCGTCCGGCACCTTGCGCGTGGGTGCCGAGGCGCGCCAGGAGGGCGGCGACTGGGTCGTCACCAAGGCGGTGATGAGCCGTAGCGCCCGGGTGCTGATGGAGGGCTGGGTGCGCGTGCCGGGCGATGCGTTCTGAGACCGTTGCTGCGCCGCGTCACCCGCTGAATTTCGTCTTTCCATAACGTTAAATTACGTTGATTTTCAGCTATCATCCATCCAAAAATCGACAAAGCGCCTCGTCAGCAGGCGCACTGGAAGAGGGATGGATCGGGGAACGAGCACTGCGGCCTTGGTGGCCGACGCATTGGCATTGATCGCCGCGCCGGCCTGCGCCTGCGATGGCGAAGGGACCATCCGGGCCGCGAACGCGGCACTCGTCGAACTGGCGGGCGGCGCGCTGGAAGGGCGGCCGCTGGTGTCGCTGTTCTGCCCCCGGACGGCGGCGGAGATGGCGGTCGAGATCCGCCTGTCGCTATCGGGCGAACGGCGCTGGGACGGCCTGATCGAGCATGGCACCACGGGCCGGCCCGTCGAGGTGCGTGCGAAGCCGTTCCCCGCGGGGGGCGCCACCTTCGTGTTCGGCGACGTGCTCACGTTCGGCGACGGCCAGGCGGCGCTGCGCGGCCGCCTGCTGGAACAGGCTGCCGTCGTCGAGCATGCGCCGGTCGGCATCGCCGTCACCTTGCCCGACCTGGTCAAATCCTGCAATCCGCGCATGGCCGAGATGCTAGGCTATGCGCCGGAAGAACTCATCAACCACAGTCCGGCCCAGGTCTTCGCCACGCGCGCCCACTACGAGGCGTTCATCGGCGAGGCCGTCCTCGTGCTGACGACCGGAAGCCTGTTCGAAAAGAGCGAAGTGCCGCTGCGCCGCCGCGACGGCAGCACGATCTGGTGCCGCATCCGCGCCAAGGCCGTCGACATGAGCGCGCGCGAGGCGGGGACGGTGTGGATCGTGGAAGACGTCACGGAAGCGCGCCAGGCGCTCACCGAGATCCAGTCGATCATGACCAATGCCACGATCGGGATCTTCTTCACGCGCGCCCGCACCATCACCCGCTACAACCACTGTTTCGGCTCGATGTTCGGCTATGCGCCCGGCGAGGCGCTGGGCTGCTCGACGCGCATGCTGTATGCGGACGACGCGGCATTCGACGACATGGGCCGTACCGCATACGGCGTGCTGGGGCAGGGCGGGTCGTTCAAGACCGAGACGACGATGGTGCGCCGCGACGGCACGCGCATGTGGGTGAACATGATCGGCTATGCCGTCAACCCGGAGGAGCTGGGCACCGGCACGATGATCTGGATGATCGAGGACCGCACCGGCCAGAAGGCGGCCGAGGAATCGCTGCGCAACGCGCTGCTGGAAAACCAGGCGATCCTCGACAACGCCGTGCTGGGCATCGCCGTCGTCGAGAAGGGCCGGACCCTCCATTGCAACCGCAAGATGGAAGAATTGTTCGGCCACCAGGGCGGCAGCATCGAGGGCTTGCCGGTGCGCGAACTGTATCCCGACGACGCCGGCTGGATCGCCGCGCGCGACCAGACGCGGCGCGATTTCGAGGCGGGCCGCGTGCACATGGCCGAGTACGAACTTGTACGGCGCGACGGCAAGCGCTTCTGGGCGCGCCTGTCCGGCCGCCCGTTCGACATGGCGGACCGGGGCGGGCGCAGCGTCTGGCTGATCGACGACGTCACCGCCCAGCGTGAAGCGGCGGACGCGCTGCGCCGCGCCCGCGACGAACTCGAAGTGCGCGTGCAGGAACGCACGGCGGAGCTGCAGGCCGAGATCGTCGAGCGGCGCCAGGCCGAGGCGCGCGTGCACCACATGGCGTACCACGACGCGCTCACGGGCCTGCCGAACCGCGCGCTGCTGTCCGACCGCCTCGATCGCACGCTGCTGGCGGCGCAGCGCGACGGCGCGAAGCTGGCCTTGCTGTTCATCGACCTGGACCGCTTCAAGACCATCAACGATTCGCTCGGCCACCTGGCGGGCGACCACCTGTTGAAGGAAGTGGCGCAGCGCCTGTGCCGCGTCGTGCGCGCCAGCGACACCGTCGCGCGCCTGGGCGGCGACGAATTCGTCGTGCTGGTGCCCGGCGTGCGCGTGCCCGAGGAGTGCAGTCACGTTGGCGACAAGATCATCGAGGCGCTGGCCGCGCCTGTCGAATTCGAAGGCCACAGCCTGCACATCTCGCCGTCGATCGGCATCTGCCTGTATCCGGACGACGGCGCGGACGCGGCGGGCCTGATGCGCAAGGCCGATGCCGCGATGTACTACGCGAAGGCGGCGGGCCGCAACAATTACCAATACTACGCGGAGCCGATGAACGCGGCGGCCGCGCGCCACTTCGAGATGGAGACGCGCCTGCGCGGCGCGCTGCTGCGCGAGGAATTCGTGCTGTTCTACCAGCCCATCGTGGGCGTGCAGGACGGCCGCGTGCACGGCCTGGAAGTGCTGCTGCGCTGGCGTCATCCGGAGCAGGGCCTCGTGGCGCCCGACGACTTCATCCCGATCCTGGAAGAGAACGGCCTGATCGTGCCGGTCGGCGAATGGGTGATCCGGCGCGCCTGCGAACAGGCGATGGCCTGGCAGCGGGCCGGGCTGCCGGCGCTGCCGCTCGCGGTGAACCTGTCGGCGCGCCAGTTCATGCACCGGGGCCTGATCCAGTCCATCCGCGCCATCGTCGACGACACCGGCATCGACCCGGGCCTGCTGGAATTCGAGATCACGGAGACGGCGCTGATGCAGCACGGCGGCCAGACGCTGGAGACGCTGGGCCAGATCTACCGCATGGGCATCCGCCTGTCGATCGACGACTTCGGCACCGGCTATTCGAGCCTGGCCTACCTGAAGCGCTTCCCGGTCCGCAAGATCAAGATCGACCGCGCGTTCGTGCGCGACCTGGAAACGAGCAGCGAGGACCAGGCCATCGTCGCCGCCATCATGGCGCTCGCGGGGAGCCTCGGCATGGCCGTCGTGGCGGAGGGCGTCGAGAACGAGGCGCAGCTGGCGCTGCTGCGCCGGCACGGGTGCCAGTATGCCCAGGGCTATCTGTTCGCGCGGCCGGTCGATGCGGCCGCCGTGCCGGTCCTGCTGGATTAGATGAGCGTCGCGATCACCGGCGTGTGATCGGACGGCTGTTCCCACTTGCGGGGTTCGCGGTCGATGACGCACGCCTCGCAGCGTTTCGCCAGCGCCTGCGACAGCAGGATGTGGTCGATGCGCAGCCCGCGGTTGCGGCGGAACGCCATCTGGCGGTAGTCCCACCAGCTGTACTGCTTCTCGGGCTGCTCGAACAGGCGGAACGCGTCGACGAGGCCGAGGCCGCACAGTTCGCGCAGCTGCTCGCGTTCCAGGTCGGAGCAGTGGATCTGGCCGGCCCACAGTTCCGGGTCGTGCACGTCGCGGTCTTCGGGCGCGATGTTGTAGTCGCCCAGGATGGCGAACTGTTCGTGGATCTGCAGTTCTTCGCCGACCCAGGTGCGCAGCGCGGCCAGCCAGCCCATTTTGTAGGCATACTTGTCGGAGCCAACGGCCTGGCCGTTCGGCACATAGGCGCAAATGAAGCGCACGCCGCCGATGGTGGCGGCGATCAGGCGCTGCTGCTCGTCCTGGTAATGCGGATTGTTGCGCACGACGTCGGCGATGGGGAGGCGCGACAGGATCGCCACGCCGTTGTACGTCTTCTGGCCGCTGAATACGACTTCGTAGCCGGCCGCGTTGATCTCGGCCACGGGGAATTTGTCGTCCGTGAGCTTGGTCTCCTGGATGCAGAGGACGTCGACGGGGTTGGCGGCGAGCCACTGGAGCAGGTGCGGCAGGCGCACTTTCAGCGAGTTCACGTTCCAGGTTACGATTTTCATGGATCTATCGGGTTGCGAAGGCCGGACCGTCCGGCACAATCCGGGCAGTATCGTGGCTCTGAGCCATTCTTGCAACATAGATTGGCCTCTCAAGCCATGACACGATTGTCATTATTTGTTTCGATTGCAACAAAGATGTCGTAAAATTATTGTCCACGGAGTAAAAAATCGTAACGAGGCTGGAAAGTTGCGCCGAACTGTGACAAGATGTAACAATCGCAGCAAGACAAGAGACATTTCCGTATTGTCTCCTTCTCGAAAGAAAAAAATTGCAGTAGGCCAACTTTGGTTGTACTATTGGCATATTGCTCTGGAACCAAGTATTCAATGGCAATCCGTTGCATTGATTAGATGGTTGCCGTGGTCGGTCGAGCGGCCGGCTTAGGCAGGTGTGTAACGATCGCGGATCCGAGAGCAGGATTTGCACACAGCTTTGTAAAGGACAACAATGCGCCAAGCATTTGAAGCATGGGCCCAACGCGATGGCCACATTGTCCGGCGTCGTGAAGACAAGCCGGAAGAGTACCTCGTGTACGAAACCCAACGCCGCTGGCTGATCTGGCAGGCCGCGCTGGCACACGGACAGAAGACTGCGGCCGAAGCGCCGCAGAAATTCGCGCCGTCCGAGAACCCGCCGCAGAAGATGCAGGCGGACGAGGCGAGCGTGCGCAATCGCGTCCTCAACGAGGTGCTGGACGCGTTCAGCGAACTGGATGACAACGCCGGTGTCGAAGGCATCGTCAAGGTCATCCAGAACCTCAAGAAGAGGAACCGCACCGCGGCCGAAGAAAAGGCCTGATGCGCTACCGCCACTACAAGGGCGGCGTGTACGAGGTGGTCTGCGAGGCTGTCCTTGAGGCGGACCACACGGCCGTGGTCGTGTATCGCGGGCAGGACGGCAAGACCTGGGTCCGCCCGCGTGATGCATTTTTCGGACTGGTCGACGTGGACGGGGAGCGCATGCCGCGCTTTGCGCCCATCGACCCGGTGCCGGCCGCCGCATAGCAACGCCATCCCGGCGATCCCGGGATGCGCTTCGCCTCATGTCTTTCCGATTGCCGCCGTAAACGGATGGGTATGTATTATCGGTGAAGACATGTCCCTTCTTTATTTCCGTACCGCCTGCGCACTCGCGCTGTGCGTCGCCGTGACCGGCTGCGTGACCGCGCCGGCCGAGGCGCCGACGCAGCAGCTGGAAGTCCACACCATCCTCGGCCACCGCGAGGTGACGGGCGTGGGTTGCGTGCTGTCCAACGCGGCGGGACGCTGGTTCGTCGTGGCGCCGGGACGGGTCACGGTCGAGCGCAGCAGGAGCCCCCTGACGATCGACTGCGCGCGCGACGGCACCGGCAGCGCGCGCGAAGTCGCCGACGCGCACGCCACCTCGTTCTTCGACACCGACCGGCTGATCGGCAACATCATCGTCAGCGCCGGCGGCGACGGCTACGTCAACCCGTACGACGGCAGCGGCGTCGCCTACCAGTCGACCCTGACCGTGCTGATGCGGCCGGCCGCGCCGCGGGCGGGGGCGGGCGATTCGCCGGCGCCCGGCAACGTCGTGTTCTGACGCCCATGAAAAAACGGACGCCCGCGGGCGTCCGTTGTGCATGGGGCCGAAGAAGGCTTACACGCGGTTCAGCAAGAACGTGGTCAAGAGGGGCACCGGGCGGCCGGTCGCACCCTTGGCGCCGCCCGATTTCCACGCGGTGCCGGCGATGTCCAGGTGCGCCCACGTGTAGTTGCGCGTGAAGTTCTCCAGGAAGCAGGCCGCCGTGATCGACGCGCCGCCCGGCGTGCCGATGTTGGCCAGGTCGGCGAAGTTCGACTTCAGCTGCTCGTTGTACTGCTCGCCGATCGGCAGGCGCCAGGCCGGGTCGCCCGCCTGCTTGCCGGCGTCCAGCAGTTCCTGGGCGAGGGCGTCGTGGGCGTCGTCGTGGCGCGTGAACACGCCCGACGTGTGGTGGCCCAGCGAGACGATGACGGCACCGGTCAGGGTCGCGATGTCGACGACGGCGGCCGGCTTGAAGCGCTCGGCGTAGGTCAGGGCGTCGCACAGGATCAGGCGGCCCTCGGCATCCGTATTCAGGATCTCGATTGTGGTGCCGTTCATCGCGGTGACGATGTCGCCCGGCTTGGTGGCGCGGCCCGACGGCATGTTCTCGCAGGCGGCGACGATGCCGACGACGTTCAGCTTCAGGCCCATCTCGCCGATGGCGCGGAAGGTGCCCAGCACCGAGCCGGCGCCGCACATGTCGTACTTCATCTCGTCCATGTTCGGACCGGGCTTGAGCGAGATGCCGCCCGTGTCGAACGTGATGCCCTTGCCGACGAGGACCACCGGCGCGTCGTTCTTCTTGCCGCCGTTGTGCTTCAGGACGATGAACTTCGGCGGCTCTTCGCTGCCGCGCGTGACGGACAGGAAGCTGCCCATCTTGAGGGCTTCGAGCTGCTTGCGGTCCAGGACTTCGATGTCGAAGCCATAGTCGCCCGCCAGCTTCTTCGCGGTGTTCGCGAGGTAGGTCGGGGTGCAGACGTTCGGCGACAGGTTGCCCAGTTCCTTCGTCAGGTTCATGCCGTTGGCGACGGCCTGCGCCTGCGCCAGCGCGGCCTTGATCTGCGGCGTCGTTGCAGGGACGGCGATGGCCAGCTTGCGCACGCCGGTGGGTGCCGGATCCTTCTTGCTCTTTTGCGCGTCGGTACGGAATTCGGCTTCGTTGGCGGCGATGACGATGCTCTTGATGGCCCAGTTCAGGTCGCGCGCTTTCACATTCTCCAGCGGGAATGCGATAATGGCATCCTGCGCGCCCAGCGAAGCGAAGGTTTTGAGGGCAGCGGTCACGGCACCGGCAAAGCTTTTCTCGCTGACGGCTTCATCGGCACCCATGCCGACCAGCAGCACGCGGGCAGCAGTCACGCCGGCCACGCCGCGCAGCAGCAGGGTGGAGCCGGGTTTGCCGGAGATGTCACCCGACTTGACGGCGGCGTTGATCTCGCCGTTCAGATCGAGGGCTTTCGCCGCCTCCGACAGTTTCTTGTTTTCGAACACCGCGACTGCCACACAGCCCGATTTGGCTGCGGCCAGCGTGTTTTTTGTGTCGAATGCTTTTATGCTAAAGTCCATTTGATTCTCCGTTTCGAGTTTTTGACGCGCGTGCTGTCCGAGGAACCTTCCATATGGCGCCCGCTCGTGACGGTTCCTTGGGGTTCCTTCAAACCAGCAATTATAACTATCGAATGATTTTCCAACGCGCCCTACAGCGTGAATTGGCCAGCGTGGCTGGTGCCACCTTCACGGTCCTGTTTACGATCTTCGTCACCTGGACCCTGATCTCCATCCTCGGCAAGGCCGCCGGCGGCAAGGTCGCCTCGAGCGACGTGCTGGCGCTGATCGGCTTTTCGGTGCTGAATTATCTGCCAACAATCATCATTCTTACCAGCTTTATCGCGGTCATCGCCACCGTGACGCGCAGCTATCGCGACTCCGAAATGGTCGTGTGGTTCGCGTCCGGCCAGTCGCTGATGCGGTGGGTGCCGCCGGTGCTCGTGTTCGGCCTGCCGATGGTCGCGATCGTCGCCGCGCTGTCGTTCGTCGCGACGCCGTGGGCGAAGATGAAGAGCGCGGAATTCGTCGAGCGCTTCGAGAAGCGCGAAGACCTCAAGCGCGTGTCGCCCGGCCAGTTCCGCGAGTCGCCGTCGACCAACCGCGTGTTCTTCGTCGAAGGCAGCACGAGCGGCGCGACCGTCGTGCAGAACGTGTTCGTGAATTCCGTCGATGCCGACGGCAATTCCATCGTCGTCGCCAAGGAAGGCGTGATCGAGCCGGACGGCAAGGGCGGCCAGTACCTCGTGCTGAAGAACGGCCGGCGCTACCTGGGTCATCCGGGACGGGCCGATTTCCAGTCGATGGAATTCGAGCGCTATCGCATGCGGGTCTCCAGCCAGGTGCCCATGATCGGCACCGACACGCCGGTCGACGCCATGTCGACGGCCACGCTGCTGGCCGTCCCCCAGGACCGCCTCACGCGCGCCGAACTGCTGTACCGCATCTCCGCGCCGATCTCCTGCCTCGTGCTGATCCTGTTGGGAATCCCGCTCGGCTTCGTCAACCCGCGCGCCGGCAGTTCCGCGAACCTGATCCTCGCGCTGCTGATCTTCTTCACCTACAGTAACCTGTCGAAGGTGTTCGAGAACAGCGTCAAGCAGAACAAGATGGGCTTCGGCATGGCGTGGTGGCCGCTGCACCTGTTCGCGCTGCTGGTCGTGGCCGCGCTGTTCGCGTGGCGCCTGAACGTGAACCACCCGTGGCATCCGCTCGCGCTGCTGGGCGCGTTCAAGCGGCGCCGCCTGCTGCGCGGCGGCGAAGCGGCGCAGGAGGGCGCGCAATGAAGATCCTGCAGCGCTACTTCTTCGTCAATATCGCGCAGGCCGTCGTGTTCGTGCTCGTCGCCTTCCTGGGCCTCATTTCCTTCATGGACCTGACCCAGGAACTGCCGTCGGTGGGCAAGGGCGGCTACATGATGCAGCACGCGATCCTGTACGTCCTGCTGCTCCTCCCCGGCCACGTGTACGAGGTGATGCCGGTGGCCGCGCTGATCGGCACCATCTACACGATGGCGCAGTTCGCGCAGAGCTCCGAATTCACGATCATGCGCGCCTCGTCGATGTCGACGCAGCAGGCCGGCATCATGCTCGCCAAGATCGGCGTGCTGTTCGTCGCCGTCACGTTCCTGTTCGGCGAGCTGATCACGCCGCGCACGGCGCCGATCGCGGAGCGCGTGCGCCTGTCCGCGAAGGGCGCGACGGTGTCGGCCGAATTCCGCTCCGGCATGTGGACCAAGGACACGATCCACACGGGCGGCCTGAAGGGCCCCGTGACGGGCTCGCGCTTCTTCAACGCGCGCCAGATCCGTCCGGACGGCCAGCTGATCGACCTGCGCCTGTACGAATTCGACAACGGCATGCGCATGCGCTCGCTGATCACGGCCGCCAGCGCCACGTTCAGCGGCAACAGCACGTGGCGCCTGAACGACGTCACCGAGACGCTGTTTTCGAATAGCCGCGAACTGCCCGCGCCGGGCACGCCGATCCCTGCCGGCCAGACGATCCAGAGCACGTTCGGCCAGGACACGGCGTCCGTTTCCACGCGCAAGGTCGCGAGCCTGGACCTGGTCTCCGAGATCACGCCGAAGATCCTGTCCGTGTCGCGTTCCGATCCGGAGCGCATGTCCGCCAACGAACTGGCTGTGTACACGCGCCACCTGGCCGAGAACCGCCAGGAGACGGAGCGTTTCAAGATCGCGTTCTGGAAGAAGCTGTTCGACCCGCTGTCGATCTTCGTGCTGATGGCGCTCGCGCTGCCGTTCGGCTACCTGCACACCCGCAGCGGCGGCGTGAGCCTGAAGATCTTCATCGGCATCATGATCGGCGTGAGCTTCCTGTTGATTAACTCGTTGTTTTCGCACGTGGGCATGTTGTCGACCTGGCCGGCCTTCGTGACGGCGGCCGCGCCCAGCCTGCTGTTCCTGCTGCTGGCGATCGGCGCCCTGCGCTGGGTGGAGAGACACTGATGGAAAAAGCACTCGTATTGTTCGCCCACGGCGCCCGTGCCGCCACCTGGGCCGCACCGTTCCAGCGCCTGCGCGACCTGACCGCGGCGCAGCGCCCGGATTGTGCCGTGTCGCTGGCCTTCCTGGAGCTGATGACGCCGAGCCTGCCGGACGAAGTGAACGCCCAGGTGGCGCTCGGCGCGCGCGACATCACCATCGTTCCCGTGTTCCTGGGGCAGGGCGGCCATCTGCTGCGCGACCTGCCGCTGCTGCTGGACCAGTTGCGTGCCAGCCATCCGCAAGTCGCCTTCCGCACCGTGCCCGCTGTCGGCGAGGACCCGGGCGTGCTGGCGGCCATGGCCGCCTATTGCGCGGGCGCGGACGAACGCCAGCCCGCCTGATCCTGACTTACTGCCCGGCCGTCACCGGGCACATCTGGATCGGGTACGGGTCCGTGCCCACCGCAGCCTGGTAAGTCCGGCAGCCGGCCGCATCCAGCTTCAAGCCGTAGCGCTCCAGGCTCTGCTGCGCCGCCTGCACGATCGCGCGGTCCTGCGCCGCCAGGTCGGTCACGTATTGCGGCTGCAGTTCGAGCGTGCACGCCTGGCCGTCCGCAGCCGGCACCTTGACCTGCACCTGGAAGCGCACCTTGTGCAGCAGCCGGTCGAGCTGCGCGCACCGTGCCGGCGTCGCCGTCATGCCGAGTGCCTGGAAGGCTGACAATTTGCGGCGCAGGCTGCTGTCCTTCTCGTTGCGGCTGGCCGCCAGCATCGCGTAATGGGGTCCGGGGCGGCCGGCGATGACGGCCTGGATCCGGTCGAGATACGCGGGCGACTCCGGGAAACCGGAGGCAAGCGACAGGATGCGCACGTCGCGTGGGAAAAAGGTGGCGAGCCAGCCCATCGGCGGATTGCCGTGCGCGGTGAACACGAGCGTCGATGCCGGGTGCTCGAACCTCGGCAGTTGCGCGCTGAACGCCTTGTCGCCCCAGCCGGCATGGCCCCATGTGCCGAACGGGAATACGACGAGCGTGGCGAGCGCGACGACCCAGCCGCCGAGGCGTGGGACGGCCATGCGCTCCATCAGGATCCACACGAGCAGCGGCGCCAGCATCTCGATCGGGATCAGGTAGCGGTAAATGCTGAACAGCTTCATCCACGCGAGATAGCCGACCAGGGCGAACAACAGCATGAAGCGGGCACGCGCGGCCAGGCGCGTGACGGGCGCGCGGTTGGTGAGCTTTTCGAACAGCCAGCGGCCCACGAACACGAGCGCCAGCGCGTACAGCACCGGCACGATCGCCTGGCGGAGCACGAGTTCCGACACCCGCGTGAAATGCGCGGTGAAGACGAACGGCCAGAACAACGCTTCCACCGCGGTCTGCGGCAGGTGGAAGGCATCGATGACGGCCACCTGCGCCGCGAGGGGACTCTTGAAGATGCTGTTGAACTGCGGGAACAGCGGATTGCCGAACGTGCGCCACATGCGCCACCACCACGGTCCCGCCGTGATGGCGACGCCCACGATGGCCCCGCACCCGTAGACGAAGGCCGAGACGACCCCGAGGCCGAGCGACGCGGGCACCGCCAGCAGCGCGACGCACAGCGCGATCGCATACGCGGTGTTGGTGAGCTTCAGGCCGGCGCCCAGGCCCATCACGAGGCCCGCCAGCAGCAGGATGGCGGCGGTGCGTCCCGACCACGCCTGCAACCGGTCCCACCCGCGCAGGACGAGGCACAGCGCGCCGAGGACGAACAGGGCGCTGAAGTTGTCGCCCATCGTGTTGCCGACCTCGGACAGGAACCCGGCGCCGCACATTCCCGCGACGGCGAGCAGGATGCACAGGCGCATGTCGGCCTTGTCTCGCGGCAGGACGAGGCGCACGAGCGCCAGCAGCAGGATGAAGTTCAAGCCGTGCACGAACCCCATCACGAAACCGACGGCCGGTCCCGGCAGCCACTGGTTCAGCACATAGTAGGGCACGTCGATCAGCGGGTTGAAATAGCTTTGCCAGTTACCCGGCGCCATATCCACAGCCAACCGACCATTGAGCAAGGCGTAAGGGTTGTACCAGTGATAGTTCCTCAAGTCCCAGTTGTCGTCCTGGCCGAGCGCGATGGACAGCAGGCCGAACAGGATTGGGACGAGCACGGCGACGAAGAACGGCGCGCGCTCGTGCCGCAGGAATGCGGTACGGCGATCGAACCAGGCTTCCAGCCGGGCGATGCGGTGGGTCGGAAAACGCATGATGAACCTTCAAATGGAATCCAGCGATTATAAAGGTGCGGTGGTGCTGAATGGCAAATCTGCCAAGGTGGCGGGTTCGTTATTTGTGTTGTTGTCGATGAATCTCTTCGTGTCAATTCCGTTGACGCGGCATTAACGTTCCGTTGGTTTTCGGTGGTCTTTACGTGCGATAAGCAATTTCCTCATTGAATTTAAATTTTCCGTGAGGAAAAATATGCTTCTGGGATAACCGAACACTCAACGCCATGACCCTGCCCACCAATTCCTGTTACGTCCGTCCCGGCCTCGCCAGCGCCACCTGGAACTATGCAGCCGCATCCGGCATCGCCGCCGTTGCCTTCGATGCAACGACCGCGCTGGGCCAGGCATTCTCGCGCGGCGACGTGCAATACAGCCAGGACAACGGCAGGACCTGGATCGGCTACACGATGCCGGTGGATGGCCAGGGCGCGTACGTGGCGACGGCAGGGACGCTGTGGCGCTTCCAGGACCGCGTGGCGGGCGACGCGACGACGCCGGACACGTTCGGCGTCCACTACAAGCTGGCGGACGGCAGCGTCGTCACGGCAGAGATCACGATGTTCGCGGACAACCAGCCCGTGGGCGCCGTCGGCAGCAACGATATCGTGTTCACGACGGCGCATGCGGGCGACATCGTCGACGTCTTGACCCCGATCGATACCGGTGCCCAGACGGGCGGGCGCTGGGTGATCGACAGCCAGTCGCAACCGGGCCTGTTCGGGATCAGCTACAACCCCGCGGTCGACACGAGCGGGCGCCTCGTCGTGGCCGACGCGAGCCAGATCCCGGCCGACGGCCTGGCCGCCGCGGTGACCGTGCATTACTACGACCGCTACCAGGTCGACGCCAACGGCAACCCGCTGCCGAATACCGGCGTCACGCAGATCCTCACCTATTCCGTGGAAAACGGCGCGACGGGAGACCTGCCCGGCCTGAACAACGAATCGAAAGCCGGCGCGGCGCTGGACGCCTGGAGTTCGGCCCCGGCGCTGGCGACCCTGTCGGGCGGCGGCATCGTCGCCGTCTGGCAAGGCGCGGACACCGGCTTGTGGGCGCAGGTGCGCGACGCGGCGGGCAACCCGCTGGGCGCCGCGTTCGCGCTCACGCAGGGCGGCGACGCCAGCGTCGAAGGCCAGCCGGCCGTCAGCGCCCTGGCCGGGGGCGCCTTCGTCGTCGCCTATACCCTGAACGACGGCGGCGCGAACAGGATCGCGTACCGCGTCGTCGATGCGGGCGGCAGCGCCGGCGCGGAACATGTGCTCGACACGGGCGCGGGCGGCGACGCGGCCATGCCCACCGTAACGACGCTCGCCGACGGCTCGTTCGCCGTCGGCTGGCGCAGCGGCGCGGCCGTGCACGTGCAGCAGGCGGCGGCGGACGGGACCCCCGCCGGCACGCAGCAGGTGTACAGCGCGCTCGGTTCCGCCTACAGCCCGGCGCTGGCGGGCCTCAAGGACGGCGGCTATGTCGTGTCGTGGGGCGAGATCAACGACGGCAACGTTTACGCCGCACTGAGCAAGGCACCGGCGTCGGTGTTCGTCGCAAGCGGCGACGGCTACGCGGCCAGCATCACGACCGCCGCGCCGCTGCCGCACGTGACGGCGCTCGCGGGCGGCGGCTTCGTCGTCGCGTGGGACAGCTACGCGAACGACCCGTGGGGCTTTACGAACAGCGACATCTTCTTCCAGCGCTTCGACGCCGCCGGTCACGCGGCAGGTGCGGTCACGCAGGCCAACGTCGCGTCGGGCGGCGGCCATTTCGACGCCGACGTCGCCGCACTGTCCGACGGTACCTTCCTCGTCGCGTGGCAGGGCGCGGACGACGACGGCAACGGCATCTTCGGCCGCCGCTTCGACGCGGACGGCAACGCCATCGACAGCCAGGAATTCGGCATCAGCCAGCTGCGCAGCGGCGACCAGGCCAGCCCGGACGTCACGGCCCTCGCGAACGGCGGCTTCGCCGGCGCGTGGGTGGACACGTCCGCAGCGGGCGTTGCGGCCATCGAGATGCGCACGCTGGTGGGCAGCAGCGGCGCCATGGCGGGAATCGAAGGCGGTACCGCGGCACCGGCTCCGGCACCCGCACCAGCACCGGCACCGGCACCCACACCCGCGCCGGCACCCGCACCGGCCCCAGCACCCGCACCCGCACCCGCACCGGCTCCGGCACCCACCGTCACGAGCCTCGCGTTCAGCGGTGCCACGCATGCGATGGCGGCCGTCGCGGGCGAGAGCAAGGTGACAGGACAGTCCGGCCTCGATACGCTCGTGTACGCGAGCGCGCGCGCCGCCGCGACCATCGTCAACCAGGGCACCGGCGTGTCGGTGACGGATGCTGCGGGCAACCACGCGACCCTCTCGAACGTCGAGCGCCTGAAATTCAGCGACGGCATGGTGGCGCTGGACGTCCACGGCACGGCGGGCGAAGCGTACCGCCTGTACCAGGCCGCGTTCGATCGCACGCCGGACAAGGCGGGTCTCGGTTACTGGATCGCTGCGCTGGACAAGGGCATGACTCTCACGCAGGCGGCGGCGGGTTTTGCGGGCAGCGCCGAATTCGCGAGCCTGTACGGCGCCAACGCGACCGACACGCAATTCGTCCAGGCGCTGTACCAGAACGTGCTGCACCGCGCGGGCGACAGTGGCGGTGCCGATTTCTGGCTCCACGCGCTGCAATCGTCGGTGTCGCGCGCGGACGTGCTGGCTCACTTCAGCGAGAGTGCCGAGAACCAGACGCAGGTCATCGGCAGCATCCAGAACGGCATCGATTACCTGCACTGGGGCTGAGTCGACGGAAGTTTGTCGCGCATCATTGCCATCGGCGGTGGCAGCGCCACACTGCTTCGATGTCCGCCAAGCTCACCGCCCTGTTCGCCCGCCTGCGCGCGGCCTTGCCACCCTTGCCGCGCGCCTGGGTGGAGCTGCGCTGCGCCCGCCGCCTCGACCGCCTCGCGGGCCGCCTGCAGCGCATGCACGCGCGCATCGCCCGCATGCAGGATCATTTGACGGGGGCTGCCGCGCCTGGCGGTCCCGCATCCGATGCGGATGGCGCGCTGCGGCGCATGCTGGCCGGCCTGCGCGCGGAACTGGCGCGCATGCGCTGCGACCTCGCGATCTGGCACGTGCGCGAATGCGGAGGAGCGTGCGGGACGCGGCTGGCGGCCGCGCTGGCGCGCCTGAACCGCATCGCAGTGGATACGCATGCGGCCGCGCAGCGGCTCGAAGCGGAGCTGGAGGCGCGGGCGCGCTGAGCGTCAGAGGGCCTGGTGCGGCCGGTGCCCCATCGCCTCGCCGATCATGACGAGCACGGGACCGTGCGCCACGTCCAGCCCGTGCGACAGATCGGCCAGGGTCAGTCGGCGCACACGCTGGTCCGCGCGGCTGCAGTTTTCCACGACGACGACGGGCAGGTTGGGCCGGCGGCCTTCGGCCAGCAGGCGTTCCGCCGTGGCCGCGGCTTCGCGGCCGCCCATGTACTGGACGAGCGTGTCGGTTTCCGGCAGGGCAGGGTGATCGGGTTCGTCCGGCGCGGTGCTGGACGTGAAGAAGGCGACGCTGCGTGCCACGCCGCGCTTGGTCAGCGGCTGCAGGGTCGCGGCCGCGGCGGCGACGGCCGTCGTGATGCCGGGGACGACTTCGACCTCGACGCCGGCTTCCTCGAGCGCGCGCAGTTCCTCGTCGGCGCGTCCGAACAGCATCGGATCGCCGCCCTTCAGGCGCACGACGCGCTGGTAGCGGCGCGCGGCGTCGACGAGTTTTTCATTGATGACGGTTTGCGCCGTGGAGCGCTGGCCGGAGCGCTTGCCGACCGGGACCAGCTCGGCCTGCGCGCACAGGGCCAGCATCTCCGGGGTGACGAGGGCGTCGTACAGCACGACCTCCGCCTCCCCGAGCAGGCGCGCCCCGCGAACGGTAATGAGATCAGCAGCGCCGGGACCGGCTCCAACCAGATAAACTTTTCCCAACGCCGCCATGGATCCCTTTCGTTCGTTTGTTACGCGTCAATACGGATCATACCCGCAGCGACCGTTTGATGGGTAACTTCATCGATGAGGATGAAGGCACCCGTTGCGCGGATCGCATCGTAGGCGTCGGCGGCCAGCGGCTGCTGCACGGCCAGTTCGATCTGCGCGATGTCGTTCAACTTCAGGCCTTCGACCGGGTTGTCGACCGTGCGGCGTTGTTGCGTGTTGACGTCCAGGACGGAATCGATCGCCTTCACCTTGGCCATCGTCTGGCGGGTGCCGTGCTTGATCCAGTACTTGCGGCGCACGTCCAGGGGTTCGTCGGCCATCCAGCACACGTCCGCTTTCACCTGCTTCAGCAAGGTGGCCGGTTGCTCGGCCGGGGCCAGCACGTCGCCGCGCGAGATGTCCACGTATTCGTTCAAGGTGATCGTGACGGACTGGCCGGCGACGCCCTGTTGCAGCGGGCCGTCGAACGTCAGGATTTCCTTCACGGTGGCGCTGTGGCCGGACGGCTGCACGACGATCTTGTCGCCCACCGCGACCTTGCCGGACTCGATGCGGCCCATGTAGCCGCGGAAGTCGTTGGCTTCGTGGCCGTTATGGCGCGCGACCAGCTGCACGGGGAAGCGGAACGGGGCGGCGTGCGTCTCGTCGTAGACCGACAGGCCTTCCAGCAGCTCGATCAGGGTCGGGCCTTCGTACCACGGCATGTTGTCGCCGCGCTCGACGACGTTGTCGCCCGCGAGTGCCGACAGCGGGATCGCCGTGATGTCCTTCAGGCCCAGCGTGTCCGCGAACTTCGTGTATTCCGCGACGATGCGGTCGTACACGGTGCGGTCGTAGTTCACGAGGTCCATCTTGTTGACGGCGACGATCACGTGCTCGATCTGCAGCAGTTTCGCAATGGTCGAGTGGCGCTTCGTCTGCACGAGCAGTTCCACCGAACCGTCATCGCCCAGCTTCACTTTGGACACGTCGACGAGGATGATGACGGCGTCCGCGGTCGACGCGCCCGTCACCATGTTGCGGGTGTACTGCTCGTGGCCCGGGGTGTCGGCGATGATGAACTTGCGCTTCGGCGTGGCGAAGTAGCGGTACGCGACGTCGATCGTGATGCCTTGCTCGCGCTCGGCTTCCAGGCCGTCCGTCAGCAGCGACAGGTCGATCGTGTCGCCCACGGTGCGCTTGTGCTTGGAGCGCGACACGGCGGCCAGCTGGTCGGCGAAGATGCCCTTGCTGTCGAACAGCAGGCGGCCGATCAGCGTGCTCTTGCCGTCGTCGACGGAGCCGGCGGTGATGAAGCGCAGCAGACCGGCCTGGCCGCTCTGGTCGTTATCGTGGTTCAGTTGTTCGTTCAGGGCGTTCATCAGAAATATCCTTGTTTCTTGCGCTTTTCCATCGAGGCTTCCGACGTCTGGTCGTCCATGCGGGTCGCGCCGCGCTCGGTGATCTGGGTGATCGCCGTTTCGGCGATGATGGCGTCGACGGTCGCCGCATCCGATGCGACCGGGCACGTGCACGAGATGTCGCCCACGGTGCGGAAACGGACGACGCGGGTCTCGACTTCCTCGCCGTCGCGGGCCGGGGTCAGCGGCGTCAGCGGCACGAGCAGGCCGTTACGCGGGATCACCTGGCGCTCGTGCGCGAAATAGATCGGCGGCAGGGCCAGCTTTTCGCGGGCGATGTATTGCCAGACGTCGAGCTCGGTCCAGTTCGAGATCGGGAACACGCGCATGTTCTCGCCCGGGTGCACGCGGGTGTTATACAGGTCCCACAGTTCCGGACGCTGGGCCTTCGGATCCCACTGGCCGAATTCGTCGCGGAACGAGAAGATGCGCTCTTTCGCGCGGGCCTTTTCTTCGTCGCGGCGGGCGCCGCCGATGCAGGCGTCGAAGCCGTATTCGGCGATGGTTTCCAGCAAGGTCACGGCCTGGGCCGCGTTGCGCGAATCCGTCTGCGGGTTGCGCAGGCGCACGGTGCCCTTCTTGATCGAGTCCTCGACGGAACCGACGATCAGACGCTCGCCCAGTTCGGCCACGCGCGCGTCGCGGAACTGGATCACTTCGTCGAAGTTGTGGCCCGTGTCGATGTGGACGAGGGGGAACGGGAATTTACCCGGACGGAACGCCTTCTCGGCCAGGCGCAGCAGCACGACGGAGTCCTTGCCGCCCGAGAACAGCAGCGCGGGGTTCGAGCATTCCGCCGCGACCTCGCGCAGGATGTGGATGGCTTCGGATTCGAGCGCGTCCAGGTGGCGCGCATTCACGTCGCTGAGGGCGAGCGGGGTGTCACTAAAAGTCGTCATTTTGCTGAGCCTGTGATGTCTTGGGTGGCCAATTAGGCCGGGGCTACGGATTTGATTCGAATGAGCTTGCCGTCCACGAGGTGCAGGCCGCATTCCTTGGAGTCGGCGTTTTCCCACCACCAGCGGCCGGCACGCACGTCCTCGCCCGGCTGGATAGCACGGGTGCAGGGTTCGCAGCCGATCGACGGGTAGCCGCGGTCGTGCAGGTCGTTGTACGGCACGTTATTGCCGCGGATGTATTCCCACACGTCCTCTTCGCTCCAGTCGGCCAGCGGATTGAACTTGGCCAGGCCGTGCGCCGTATCGTCTTCCTGCACGGGCAGGTCGGTACGTGTCGTCGACTGCGCACGGCGCTGCCCGGTGATCCACGCCTTGTTGCCGGCCAGGGCGCGGCCCAGCGGCTCGACCTTGCGCACGTAGCAGCAGCCCTTGCGCATCTCGACGCTGTCGTAGAACGCGTTCAGGCCGTTCTTCGTGACGTACTCGTCGACCAGTTCCTGCTTCGGACGCATCACGACGATGTCGTAGCCGTAGTGGGCCTTGACCTTGTCGATCATGGCCACGGTTTCCTTGTGCAGGCGCCCGGTCTCCAGCGAGAAGATGGTGATCGGCAGGCCGGCCTTCAAGATCAGGTCGGTGAGGACCATGTCCTCGGCGGCCAGGCTGGAAGCGAACACGGCAGGCGAAAAATCGCGTGCAATGCGCTCCAGGATGCCGCGGGTTTCATTCACGCGCGCGTTCAGGTCGCTCATGGGTTTCCTTGTTTGCTCGTCAGATGCCGGCGCCGAGATCGCTGTGCTCGGGCAGCGCGCCGCGCGGGTGGCGGCGGAACAGCGGCAGTTCGTTATCGACGGATGCCTGGTACGTTTCCGAGAACACCGTCAGCCCCTTCAGCGCGTCATGGATATTGCGGTCCTGGCGCGTCGCATAGGCGTTGAAGCCGCAGCGGTACATCTGGAACAGCTGGTCGCGCAGCACGTCGCCGATCGCGCGCAGCTCACCCTGGTAACCCAGGCGCTTGCGCAGGTTGTAGGCGATCGAGTAGCCGCGGCCGTCGCTGAACTTCGGGAAGTCGACGGCGATGACGGCGAACTTGTCGAGGTCGTCCTTGACCGTGTTGGCCAGCTCGTCCGACGCGAACCAGATACCCAGTTCCTTGCGGGCGGCCCGGCCCAGCAGCTGCTCACGCTGCGCCTGCCAGACTTTCAGCGGGACGATGATCTTGCCGGCCGGGACTTCCACGGTGTCCGGCGTGCCGTCTTCCACCAGTTTCAGGACGCTCCAGTCGTCATCCACGACTTCGCGGTGCTTGATGATCTGCTTGTGCGAGTGCAATTCGAAATTAGGCATATTCGTCTTCCCCAACCTTGGCGCCGGCCGGGATCGGCGTGGCATACACATGTTCCTTGAACGGCGCGACACCGAGGCGCTGCGCCACGTCGACGAAGCGTTCGCCTTCGACGCGGTTCTTCACGTACACCTCGAGCAGGCGGCCGACGACTTCCGGCATCTGCGGTGCGGAGAACGACGGGCCGATGATCTTGCCGATGGCCGACTCGTTGCCCTGGGCACCGCCGATCGACACCTGGTACCACTCGGCACCGTCCTTGTCCACGCCCAGCACGCCGATGTGGCCCACGTGGTGGTGGCCGCAGGCGTTGATGCAGCCCGAGATGTTCAGCTCGATGTCGCCAATGTCGTGCTGGAAGTCCAGGTTGTCGAAACGCTCGGCGATGGCGGCCGCGATCGGGATCGATTTCGCGTTCGCCAGCGAGCAGTAGTCGCCACCCGGGCACGAGATCATGTCGGTCAGCAGTCCGATGTTCGGCGTCGCGAGGCCGCGTGCCTTGGCCTGTTGCCACACTTCGAACAGTTTCGACTGCTCGACGTCGGCCAGCACGAGGTTCTGCTCGTGCGTCACGCGCAGTTCGCCGAAGCTGTACTTGTCGGCCAGGTCGGCCACGAAATCCATCTGCTCGGCGGTCGCGTCGCCCGGCGGCACGCCGGTCTTCTTGAGCGACAGCACGACGGAGGCATAGCCCGGCACCTTGTGCGGCTTGACGTTGCGCTGCAGCCAGTTGGCGAACGCTTTATCGCCGGCGTGCTCGGCGCGCGGGTCGATGCTCGGCAGGGTCAGGTAGGGCTTCGGATTGAACCATTGCGCCACGCGTTCGACTTCCTCGCGGGTCAGCGTTTCCGGACCGTCCTTCAGGTCGGCGAATTCCGCCTCGACCAGACGCGCGAATTCCTCGGCGCCCACGGCCTTCACGAGGATCTTGATGCGGGCCTTGTACTTGTTGTCGCGGCGGCCGAACTGGTTGTACACGCGCATGATCGCTTCCGTGTACGTCAGCAGGTGCTGCCAGGGCACGAAGTCGTTGATCACGCTGCCGATGATCGGCGTACGGCCGAGACCACCCCCCACCATGAACTTGAAGCCGACTTCACCGGCGTCGTTGCGCACGGCCGTCAGGCCGATGTCGTGGACGGCGATCGCGGCGCGGTCTTCCACGGCGCCATTGATCGCGATCTTGAACTTGCGGGGCAGGGCGATGAATTCCGGGTGGAACGTGCTCCACTGGCGGATGAGTTCGGCATACGGACGCGGATCGATGATCTCGTCGGCCGCGACGCCGGCGTACTCGTCCGTCGTCGTGTTACGGATGCAATTGCCCGACGTCTGGATCGCGTGCATCTCGACCGAGGCCAGGTCGGTCAGGATGTCCGGGGTCTGCTCCAGCTCGATCCAGTTGAACTGGATGTTCTGGCGCGTCGTGAAGTGGCCGTAGCCGCGGTCGTACTTGCGGGCGATGTGGGCGAACATGCGCATCTGCGCCGTCGACAGCAGGCCGTACGGGACGGCGATGCGCAGCATGTAGGCATGACGCTGCATGTACAGGCCGTTCTGCAAGCGCAGCGGCAGGAATTCTTCTTCGGTCAGCTCGTCGGCGAGACGGCGCCGTACCTGGTCGCGGTACTGGGCGATGCGTTCACGTACGATGAGATGGTCGTATTGGTCGTAACGGTACATGGGCAAGATCCTTAGGGGCGGGCCAATCCTGACCCAAACTATCCCGAATATTAATAAAATCCAGCTATATTCCAAACGACGGAGAATTTATTTGCTTATATGAGCCTGCGGTATAAGCATCCTTGTAAAATGCGGCATCAGATTGACAAGATAAGGGCAATGAACCTACACCAACTACGTTTCGTGCGCGAAGCGGTCCGCCAGAACTACAACCTGACCGACGCCGCCAAGGCGTTGTTCACGTCGCAACCCGGGGTGTCGAAAGCCATCATCGAGCTGGAGGAAGAGCTCGGCGTCGACATCTTCACCCGCCACGGCAAGCGCATCCGCGGCCTGACGGAGCCGGGCCGCCTCGTCCTGCATTCGGTCGAGCTGATCATGCAGGAGATCGACAGCCTCAAGCGCATCGGCAAGGAATACGCCGCCCAGGACAGCGGCAGCTTCACCATCGCCACCACGCACACGCAGGCGCGCTACATGCTGCCCAAGATCGTGCAGGCCTTCATGCAGCGCTACCCGAAAGTCAGGTTGTCCTTATTGCAAGGCAATCCGCGCCAGATCGCCGACATGGTCAAGAACGACCAGGCCGACCTCGCCATCGCGACGGAATCGATCGCCGCGGTCGACGGCCTGATCACCCTGCCGTGCTACCAGTGGGAACACGTCCTCGTCGTGCCGCACGAGCACCCGCTGACGAAGTCGAAGGCGATCTCGCTGGAAGAAATCGCGGGCTACCCGTTGATCACGTACGACGCCGCGTTCGCCGGCCGCAGCAAGATCGACCATGCGTTCGAACTGCGCAACCTGAAGCCGGACGTCCTGCTGGAAGCGATCGACGCCGACGTCATCAAGACATACGTGGAGCTGGGCATGGGCATCGGCATCATCGCCGGCATGGCCTTCGACCAGGAACGCGACCGCAACCTGCGCGCGATTCCCGTCGGCCACTTGTTCGGCATGAATGTGTCGCGCGTCGCGGTGAAGCAGGGCGCTTACCTGCGCAGCTATATCTATACGTTCATCGAGCTGCTGGCCCCCACGCTCAACCGCAAGATGGTCGAGTCGGCGATGCGCGGCACCAGTGAAAATTACGAGCTTTAAGACTATGAATCGACAGAATGACCCCGTCGCGCGTTACTACGCGACCAGCACGCAGGCCGCGGACGCCGCGCTGTCCCGGGCGGAACGCGCCAACGATTTATCGAAGGTGCGCGAACGCATCGCGCAACTGGTGCGCGGCCAGACCGTGCTGGAACTGGCTTGCGGCACGGGCTACTGGACCGAAGTGATCGCCGCGACGGCCGAGAAGGTCCTGGCGACCGACATCCTCGACGAGATGATCGCCCGCGCTGCAACCCGCCGCTTCCCGGAGGGCAAGGTCGCGTTCCGCACCGTGGACGGCCTCGACCTCCCCGAAGACCTGGGCACGTTTTCCTGCGTGTTCATCGGCTTCTGGTGGTCGCACCTGAAGCGCGACGAGCAGGACGCGCTGCTGGTCCAGCTGCGCGCCCGCCTCGGCCGTGACGTCACCTTGATCCTGCTGGACGACGCCTACGTGGAGGGCAGCAGCACGACGATCGCGCGCACGGATGCGCAGGGCAATACGTATGAGATCGTCGCGGCGCCGGATGGCGAGCGGTTCGAGTTGCCGAAGAATTATCCGGCCGACAGCGCGCTGCGCAAGCGGCTCGGCGGCGAGGTGCGGGAGATCCGCATCGAGCGGTTGACCTATTACTGGCTGCTCACCTGCCGGCTGAAATAACGCGTGGGCTCCCCGAGCCCACGCGAACGGCAGCTTGCTTAGAACGTGTGACGCATGCCGACGGTGAACACCGACGGATCGCCGCCCAGCGACGTCGCGGCCGGGGTCAGGTTGTTCGAACCCGAGTTAAGGCCGAAGGTGGCCAGGCCGTTGTTGTTCAGGTTGGCGTACGACGCGTACAAATTCGTGCGCTTCGACAGCGAGTAGCTGTAGGCCAGTGCCCAGGCATTGCCCTTGGCGCCGTTTTCCAGCTTGTTCTGCTGCAGGTTGACATAGACCTTGTTCGCGCCGAACGGGTAGCCCGCGCCCAGGTTGTACTGCTTGAACTTGTTGTTCGCGCCGTCCGGATCGGCCGACAGGTAGTTGGCCTTGATCTCCAGGCCGCCGACGTCCGCGAACGTGTAGGCGGCGCCCGCGCCGTATTCCTTGTCGTTGCCCGACGAGACGCGCTTCAGCGTGTGGTAGGCCGCGCCCAGGTACAGGCCGCCCAGCTTGTATTCGGCGCCGATACCCTTCAGGTCGCCCGACGGACCGGTCGTCTTTTCGCCGGCCGAGTAGGTGGCCAGCAGGTCGAAACCGTTGAACGATGCGCTCTTGTAGTTGACCGAGTTGGCCAGGCGGCGGGTCACCTTGCCCGAACCGAAGGCCGACAGGTTGGTGCCGTAGAAGCCCTGGCCGAATTCGTCGGAGGCGGCGGCGACGATGGCGATCGGCGAGTATTCGCGGCCCAGCGTCACGGTACCGAAGGCGCCTTCCAGGCCGACGACGGCGCGGCGCTGGAACAGGCCGGCGGAATCCTGCGCGCCGGTGTCGACTGCAACGCCCGCTTCCAGGTTGAAGATGGCCTTCAGGCCGTTGCCCAGGTCTTCCGAACCGCGGAAGCCGAAGCGGCTGCCCGACTGGTTGCCCGACTGGACGTTGGTATGGCGGCCATCCGGATTGCCGGCGTCGCCGGACTCGATGGCGGCGTCGACGACACCGTACAGGGTCACGTTGGTCTGGGCGGCGGCGAACAGGGGGGTGAGGGCGACCACGGCTGCGGCCAGGCGTTTGACTTGCATTCAGGTTTCTCCAATAAGATGTCGGACGACTCAAGCGATGTTGTCTATTGCTTGATTGGCACGCATCTTATCGAAGCGATATGTCGGTTTGATGACACAGTGAAATGTTGCGTGATTACCACATTTGTATTGTCATCAATGTGTGACGGCAGGATTACACGAGGTGATCGTGCAAGGGCAGCACGATGTCGATGCGGGTGCCGTGCGGTTCGTCCGCCCCGATCGTGATCTCGCCCTTCATTGCCCAGACCCGTTCGCGCATGCCGATCAGGCCCAGGGATTCCGCCTTTTCCATGTCTTCCGGACGGATTCCGCGGCCATCGTCGCGGATCGTGATGAGCAGGTCGCTGTTCAGCCGGAACAGGTTCATCATGACGCGCGTGGCCTGCGCATGGCGGGCGATGTTCGTCAGCGCTTCCTGCACGATGCGGAAGATGGCGGTGCTGGCCGTGTCGTCCAGGCGCAGCTCGGCTTCGTCGGCCAGCAGGGTGGTCGGGATGGCGTAGCGCTCGATGAAATCGTCGCGCAGGCCCAGCAGGGCGAAATACAGGCCGCCTTCGTCGAGCGCGCGCGGACGCAGATTGGTCGCGATGCGGCGCAGCGACGTGATGGCGGTGAGCAGATTGTCTTCCATGCCGCGCATCAGGCGCAGGCTCTCGCTGGGCGTGCCGTCGGCATGCTGCAGCAGGGTGAGATCCATGCGCAGCGACGCGAGCAGCTGGCCGAGGTCGTCGTGCAGCTCGCGCGCGATGTGGGTGCGTTCTTCCTCGCGGATGGTCTGCAGGGCGGCGGACAGCTGGCGCAACTGGTCGTGCGAGCGCGTGAGCTTTTCCTGCACGCCGCGCCGTTCGCTGACGTCGCGCATGACGACGGTGTAGAACGGCGCGCCGTCATTGGTGCGCGAGATGGACCCTTCGATGGGGAAGCGTTCGCCGTCGCCGCGCAGGCCGATGACTGTATAGTCGGTGGCGCGGCGCCCGGCGCGGCCGCTGCCGGGGCGGAAGACATCGATGGGTTCGTCGCCGTCCGGCGACTCGATATAGCGCTCGAGCGGACTCCCCACCATCTGCTCGACGGTCGTGCCGAACAGGGCGGCCGCGGCCGGATTGGCCATGACGATGGTATTCGATTGGTCGGCGGAGATGATGGCTTCGCTGACGTGGTTGACGATCTGGCGGTTGGCCTGCACGGTTTCAAGCTCCTGTCGGAAGCGCCGGCCCAGCCAATAGCCGGCCGCGAACCCGGCTAGAAGCCAGGCTGCGGACCTGCCGGAAGCGCGGGAGCGGCGCGGGTATTTCATCGAACTTGCTTGATGGAAAACAACCCGCTGTGCGGGTCCGGCATCTACCTTACCCGCAGTGCAAACTGCTGGCTTGACTTACATCTGCTTGAAGAGGTGGAGGAAGCTGCGGCTGACTTCGAGTTTTTCCTGGCGGCCCTTGATTAGCACCAAATGACGGCCACGGATGTCGCGCGTCACGCCTTCGATGGCGTTGACGTTCACGAGCGTGGCGCGGTGGATCTGCCAGAACAGCGACGGATCGAGCTCTTCGGCCAAGTCGCGCACCGGCTTGCGGATCAGCGCCTCGAATTTCTCGGTCTGAACGCAAGTATATTTTTCGTCGGAACGGAAGAACAGGATTTCCTCGACCGGGATCATACGCAGGTCCTGGCCGATGCTGGCCTGGATCCATTGCAGGTATTTCGGCTTCGGCGCCGCGATCTTTTCGGCCAGCTGCGACAGCATGGCCGTCACCGTGTCGCTGACGTTGACGGACGCGGTGGCCGCCTGCGCCGGCGTTGCCAGGCGTTCCTTCAGGCGCTCGACGGTGATCTTCAGGCGCTCGGGCTCGGGCGGTTTCAGCACGTAGTCGATGGCGCCCCGTTCGAACGCTTCCACGGCGTACTGGTCGTAGGCGGTGACGAACACGACCTGGCTGGCGTCGCCGATGTCGCGCGCCGCTTCCATGCCCGTCTTGCCCGGCATGCGGATGTCGAGGAAGGTCAGGTCGGGTTTCAGTTCGTCGACGAGCTGCACGGCCTCGTCGCCATTCTTCGCTTCGCCGATGATCTCGAGGTCCGGCCACACCTGGGACAATCGGGTGCGCAGCAGGTCGCGCATCAGTCTTTCGTCGTCGGCAATGATAGCGGTAGGCATGGTCGGGGTCAGGCAGTGAAGGAGTGTCGATTATTCAACGAATTGTCATTACTAGCAATACCCGAAATGCTTACTTCGGTGCAAGTTGATACGGGACCTCGATGGTGGCGATGACGCCGCTTGGGCTGTTGGCCGCAATGTGCAATTGACCGGCCTCGCCATGCAGGAGTTTCAGGCGCTCGCGGATGTTCGACAGCCC
Source organism: Telluria mixta (assembly GCF_029223865.1). Taxonomy (NCBI): domain Bacteria; kingdom Pseudomonadati; phylum Pseudomonadota; class Betaproteobacteria; order Burkholderiales; family Oxalobacteraceae; genus Telluria; species Telluria mixta. The sequence goes on along the minus strand of NZ_CP119520.1, from coordinate 3,721 downwards.
CAGGCCGGTCCCCTTGCTGGGCATGACGCCGAAGCCGACGCCGTCGTCCGCGACGGTCACGCGCAGCTTGCTGTCGACCACTTCCGCCCTGACGGCGAGGTGCCCGCCCTCGGGCTTGCATTCGAGGCCGTGCTTGATCGCGTTCTCGACCATCGATTGCAGCATCATCGGGGGAAACGCCGCGCTGCGCAGGCCGTCCGGCACGCTCAGCTCGACCGTCAGGCGTTCTTCCATGCGCATCTTGAGCAGGTCGAGGTAGGACTTGACCATGTCCACTTCGCGGCCCAGGTTCGTGACGAGGTTGTTGTCGCGCATCTGCGGCAGCACGGCGCGCAGGTACTGGATGAGTGTCCGCTGCATGGCGGACGCGCGCGGCGGATTGGTTTCGATCAGGTGCTCGACGGAAGCCAGCGTATTGAACAGGAAGTGAGGCTCGACCTGGGCCTGCATGGCCTGCATCTTCGCTTCGGACAGCTGGCGCTGCATCGACTCGCGCTCGGCGGCGGCCGTGGCCGACTGCATCTCGGCCTCCGCGCGCTTCTTGCCGCCCACAAGAGCCTTCGTGCCGAACAGGGCGAGGATCAACAGCCAGACGAAGCTCGTGAACCATGTCGATGCCTGCTTGTGGTAGCTGCGCGCCTTGGCTTCGGCCGCGTCGTCGACGGCCGCCTCGATGGCGTTGGACAGTTCTTCGCCGATTTGCGGCGGCAGGTCGATGTGGACTTCCTCGCCGTTGGCGCCGCGCAGGGTTTTCGTGACCGGCGCCTTGGCCGGGACGGGCGGTGCCGGCGGCGCGGGCGGGGCTGGTTCGGCGGCGTCGGCTGCATGTTGCGCCTCCTCGGCCATCTGTTCCGCGGCGTCGGCCTTCGCCTGCGCCGCTTCGGCCTTGCCGGCGGCCTCGGCGTGCGCCGCTTCCGCAGCCTTGGCAGCCGCTTCCGCCTTGGCCGCCTCGATTTCCGGATTGATCGTGATCGTGCCGCGCCGGCTGTTCTTGCCCGGATTGATGTGGATGCCGCTGTCGTCGATCGTGACGGTCGGCTCCGGCCGGCGGGCGCTGTGTTCCGTGCGGGCGATCTCTTCCTCGCCGCCGGAGAACAGTTCGTCCTGCAGGATCTTGCCGGCGACCAGCATCAGTGCGGCGAACAGGAAGAATTTCCACCACGACAGCTGCGTCACCCACGTCGCGACCGCGTCGAAGGCCCGGTACAGCGCCGACAGGGTGTTCGAGAAAGTTTGCTGGGTAGAACGCCGTGTTTGCATGAAAACTTATCTTTTTCAAAAGGTGCGGCGAGTGTAACCGCTGGCATGAACGTCGGCCATCCCTTTGCGACAGCCTGCACGTTTCGGGCCCTGGAATGCACAGGTTGATGACGCCGTGATGACCTATAGAAAAACTGTCAATTGGCAATGTTGCGCGGTATGATGAACGACGTCCTGGCTGCGCCAGCCCATGCTTCATTCTCGACATGAAAGGGGTTTGCCGATGTCTGCCGTTCCCAAGCGTTACCGCCTCGTAACCCGCAGCGATTTCGACGGCCTCGTGTGCGCCGTCCTCCTCAAGCACCTGGATCTGATCGACGAGATCCTGTTCGTCCACCCGAAGGACATGCAGGACGGCAAGATCGCGATCAGTGCCCGCGACATCACGACGAATCTGCCGTATGTTGCTGGTGCTCACCTGGCATTCGACCATCACTTGTCGGAAACGATCCGCAACACGGGGCGGCGCGACAACCACGTCATCGACCCGAAGGCACCGTCCGCCGCCCGCGTCGTCTACGACCATTACGGCGCCACGCGCGCGTTCCCGTCCGCCTGGCGCGACATGATGGATGCCGTCGACAAGGCCGATGCAGCGCGATTCTCGCACGAGGAAGTACTGGATCCGCAGGACTGGAACCTGCTGAATTTCCTGATGGATGCGCGCACGGGGCTGGGCCGCTTCCACGACTTCCGCATCTCGAACTACCAGCTGATGATGGACCTGATCGACTACTGCCGTAATCACACGATAGGCCAGATCATGCAGCTGCCGGACGTGCAGGAACGCACCCGGCTGTACTTCGAGCACAGCGAGCTGTGCAAGGAACAGATCCTGCGCTGCGCGCAAGTCCACGGCAACCTCGTCGTGCTCGACCTGCGCGAGGAACCCGTGATCTATGCGGGCAACCGGTTCATCATCTATGCGCTGTTCCCCGAGACTAATATCTCGATCCACGTGCTGTGGGGCCTGAAGAACCAGAACACGGTGTTCGCGACGGGTAAATCGATTCTCAACCGCACGTCGAAAACGAATATCGGCGCGCTGATGCTCGAGTACGGCGGCGGCGGGCACGAGAATGCGGGCACGTGCCAGGTGTCCAACGACATGGCGGAAGACGTGCTCGGCGCATTAATCAAGCGGATCACCAGCGAGGGGTGATCACGCCGGCTGCTGTTCCTCCAGCATGCGCTGCGCCGCTTCCGCCGGGAGCGGCTCGCTGATCCAGATACCCTGGATCTGGTCGCAGCCATGCGACGCGAGAAAGTCCAGCTGGGGCTGCGTTTCCACGGCCTCGGCCACCACTTTCATGTTCAGGTTGTGGCCGATGTCGATCAGGCTCTTGGCCACGGCCTGGCCGCCGTCGGTCAGCGCCTGGACCGTCGTGTGCGCCAGCTTGACCTGCGTGGCCGCCAGTTGCTGCAAAAAGCCCAGGTCGCACAGGCCCGCGCCGAAACCGTCGACGGACAAGTCCACGCCCAGCGTACGCAATTGCTCCGCCAATTCCTGGCCCAGTGCCGGATTGCGGATCAGGGCATCGATGCGCAGGTCGATCTGCAGGCTGCGCGGCGGCAGCCGATGCCGCGTCAGGCGGTCGGCCAGGCAGGCGAGGAAGCCCGGCTGGGTGTATTCGCGGTGCGAGACGTTGATGGTCACGGGCACGTCCACGTACCCCGCCGCACGCAGCCGGGCCGCGAAAGCACAGGCCTGGTCGAGCACGCGCTGGCCGATGGGCACGATCACGCCGCTTTCCTCGGCCTCGGCGAGGAAGCGGGCAGGGGACAGCACGCCCTGGTCCGGGTGGCGCCAGCGCAGCAGCGCCTCGAAGCCGGCGACGCGTTCGGTCGCGATGGCCACGCGGGGCTGGTACAGCAGGAACAGTTGGTCGTGATCGAGCGCGTCGCGCAGCGCCAGTTCGATGCGGTGCTTGGCTTCCGTGCTCGATTTCATGTCGGCCGAGAAGAAATGGACGTCGTTGCTGCCGCTGCCCTTGCCGTGGTACATCGCGAGGTCGGCCGCGCGCACGAGCTCCGCCGCCGTGGCGCCGTCGTGCGGATACAGCGACACGCCGACGCTGGCGCCCACGCGGATCTCGCGGTTGTTGAAGGCGACGGGTATCGCGAAGCTCTGGCGCAGCCGTTCGACCATGCGCAGGGTAAATCGCAGCGATGGCTGGTTGGCGAGGATCAGCACGAACTCGTCGCCGGACATGCGCGCCACCGTGTCGCTGTCGCGCACCGACGCCTGCAGGCGGCGCGCGACGACCTTCAGCACGACGTCACCCGCCTCGTGGCCGAACGTGTCGTTGATGGTCTTGAAGTTGTCGAGGTCGATCAACACGGTGGCGACCATCGATTTGTGGCGCTGCGCGAGGTGCAGCGCCTGCTCCAGCCGGTCCCACAGGAGGTTGCGGTTGGCAAGGCCCGTCAGCGGGTCGTGGTTGACCTCGTGCTCCAGGTG